>CBFIJB010000001.1:0-433457 GCA_965662805.1 Candidatus Azotimanducaceae bacterium
CGACCAGTCGTTTGGCCATCTCCTTGCGTTGAGATGGCCTTACCACTTTCCCTCAAGTGCTTCCTTCCGAATCTCGGCAATCAGCCTCTCTTCGGCATACATCTTTTTGAGACGCTTGTTCTCTTCTTCAAGCTCCTTCAGACGCTTCACCATCGACGCATCCATGCCTCCGAACTTGGACCGCCACTTGTAGAAGCTGGCGCTGCTCATCCCGTGCTTCCGGCACAACTCCGGGACCGGCACACCTCCTTCGGCCTCCTTTAGGATCGCAATGATCTGATTGTCGCTGAATCTTGGCTTTTTCATAGAATCTCCTTAGTGGAAAATTCTACTCGTAACCTCGATTAATTTCCGGGGGGATTACAAATCATCGCGGTCGGGTTCATCGTCGCCTCTGCCACGGTATCGCCGGTGGTTTTGGCAATCATGGACTGCCCTGAGATGATTTCGCCAGGACCGTGGCCAGTATGTATGGTCGTAATGCCAAAGGTTCTGAGCCACTCGACCAATGGCGCTCTGGCATTGTATGCGTCAATGGCTCGTAATTCGGGCTGGATCGCAGCTGAGGTTTCCAGTTGATCCTGGTCGTGTTCCTGATTCAGATATCCCGCCATACCAACGACGGTATGCGCATCGATCAGTCCTGGAGTCACAACTTTAGCGCTCAGAGTTTTCATGCCGTCGGGAATGGTGAGGTCGGTGCCGATAGTGGAAATCTTGCCGTCTTTAATCAGCACCACGCCATTTTCAATGGGATCTCCGGCTGAGGTGTAGATGATCTCACCCTTAACGGCAATGTCACCGGCCATAACTGTGCAGGAAAACAGTGTGAGGAATAATGCAGTTGAAATTCTCATTAGTGTCCTTCCTCCATACCGTGAACGTGACCGCGACCGGTGGGTGTCAGTACTCCGTAGCCACCCTCTGCAACGGCCAGATCTTCCGGATCTTTCAGGTCAAAACGCTTTTGCCCTTCTACCCAGGTTTGCTCGACGCGTGTATACACGCTGACGGGGTCACCGGATAGAATCACAAAGTCAGCGTCTTTGCCTTTTTCCAGTGTGCCAATGCGGTCATCCAGGTCCAGCATTTCTGCCCCGTTGATGGTCATGGCTTGCAAGGCGACATCCCGACTCATACCGGCACGAACGGCGAGCCCGGCAGATCGCAGGAAGTGCCGGGATTCAGTAATCCAGTCATCTGTGTGCAGAGCGACTTTGGCGCCAGCTTTTTCCAGAATCGGTGCACTGCTGATATCGACGTACTGGGCTTCCAGTTTGCCGCCCGGGCTGTCCAGCATAATGAGTGAAACCGGTACTTTTGCCTCGGCGATTTCGTTGGCGACCCGGTGTGCTTCACTCACGTGGTGTAGTACCACCCGATAGCCAAATTCTTTCTGCAGTCTGAGTACGGTCAGGATGTCATCATGCCTGTGCGTGTGGTGATGCACGATACGTCTGCCTTCCAGCACTTCAATCAGTGCTTCCATCGCCAGGTCACGTTCCGGCATCTTTTCAGGGTCACCATCAGCGCGTTCTATCTTCTTCTGGTATTCCTGGGCGGCAATGTACTTCTGCCTGACCAGTGCAGCAGATTTTGCGCGGGTGCCGGGGAACGGTGGGTCACGTCGCGAGTTCGTGCCGTTGGCCATTTTCATGCCGCCGTTTATCTGGCCGTCCTCGCGCTTCTAAGCAATAGCTTCGATGCTGTTGCCTTCACGCAGTTTCACGTAGATCGTCTGGCCGCTCATCAGGTGCCCGGAACCTGACATGAGGTTAATGGTTGTAATGCCGCCGGCCAAAGCCCGTTTAAAGCCTGCATTGCGCACGTTGATGGAATCGAGAACCCGCGCTTCCGGTTGTATGGGGCCTGCCCAGTCGGCGCCGTTGGTCTCGCCGACGTGACTGTGGGTATCCACCAGGCCTGGCATGATGACTTTGCCAGTAACATCCACGGTTTCCGCATCCCTTGGGATACGAACCTTCTTGCCCACGGCTTTGATGACTTTGCCATCGATTAATAGGGTGCCATTTTCAATCGGCTCGCCGGAAACTGGCATTACGGTGGCACCAACAAAGGCGACGGGTTTTGCAGCTAGTTCAAATGATAGTAAGGAGGCGGCAAAAGCAGCGACTAATGCCGCCGGCCGAATGCAGACTCCCCGCGAAACGATACTCATCCATGTTCCCAATTCATCGCAGAGATACCAGCAACATAACGTATTCAAGCATGCTAGGCGAGTCTTGACCTTTTACGTTATGGTGCATGTTTTTCGTGAGGGAGAAACCCATGGCAGATCTAGAAGAGACTTCGGAAGATGGCGTTCTGACGTTAACCATGAATCGCCCGCAGGCGCGCAACGCCATGAGCGGTCCGATGATGGAAGCGATGCAGGAAGCGGTTTATCGGGCGGCGGGAGACCCGGATGTCAGGTGCCTGGTATTGACAGGCGCTGGTGGGGCGTTCTGTGCTGGTGGTGATGTAAAAGGTTTTGCCTCGGATGCTGGTAGTAATGAAGGTGGCGGCGGTGAAGGACCCACACTCGAGATGCGTGTTCAGGGTTTGCGCCAGGGTATGGAGCTGTCAAAACAGCTGCACACTATGCCCAAGCCTACACTAGCCATTATCCCCGGTGCTGCAGCTGGTGCTGGTCTTTCTCTGGCGCTGGCCTGTGACATGCGCTTCTGTCTGGATACTGCCAAGATCACCACGGCATTCTCCAAGATCGGTGCTTCCGGTGACTACGGCGGCTCTTACTTCCTGCCTCAACTGGTGGGTGCAGCAAAAGCACGCGAGCTCTATTTCACGGCAGATGTCATTACCGGTCAGGAAGCCTATGACATGGGCATGATGACGAAGATTGCAGGTGCCGATACGTTTGAGGAAGAGTCAAAGGCATACGCAAAGTATCTGGCGACTCTGCCCACGGTTGCTATTGGCTATATGAAGAAGAACCTCAATGCGGCGCAGAATGCGACGCTAAGTGATGTGTTTGATCTGGAAGCCATGCACATGATGCGTACTTTTATGACGGAAGATCACAAGCGTGCCGCGGTTGCGTTCGTGAATAAGGAAGCGCCGGAGTTTAAGGGGCGTTAACGCTTACGTACTCTCGCCGATAAAAAAGGCCGGTGCTCTAACGAGGACCGGCCTTTTTTTGTAGCACGACGTGGACAGGGTCAGGCAGCTTTGCCGATGACCATATCCGCGAGCTTGGTGCGCTGGTACTTCGCATCGCCGTAAAGCACATGATTATGCATCTGGCGTTTGAAGAAGATGTGCACGTAGCACTCCCAGGTAAAACCAATACCACCATGGAACTGTACAGCCCGGCTGGATGAGAACACGGCCATGTCGCTGGCCTGTGCTTTCGCCATACGTGCATTCAGTTCAACATTATCCTCTTCGCAGTCAATGGAGCAGGCCGCGTTGTAAACCAGTGACTTGGCCCGGTCTATGTCCAGCATAACGTTTACCAGCGGATGTTTTACCGCCTGGAAGAATCCCAATGGGCGGTCAAACTGTACCCGGGTCTTGGCGTATTCCGTGGTGGTTTGCAGCAACCACTCACCGGCGCCAACCATATCTGCAGAGACGATGGTCAGAATTGAGGGCAGGGCGGCATCAAGTGCCTTGTCGCCTTCACCTTCTGGTGCGACTTCAATGCAAGCCGTGCCACTGAATTCGATGTGAGCCTGGTCGCGGGTCAGATCGATGATGCCATCGGCGATGATATTCAGATTTTCTGCAGAAGCTTCAACCTGATACAGGCCGACACCATGGGCCCCTTTCGCGCTGACGATAAACCGATCAGCTTTCAAGGCGTCCTGTACGAACCAGGCCTTACCTGTCAGTTTGCCGCCTTCGACAGTAACGTCCGTATCGGTAGATTCCCAGGAACCTTTCTGGTTGGTGTTGGCCAGCGTCGTTGCCGTGCCGCCAGCGATATCACCGAGCGCCGCGTTTGCGGCGTCAGTGCCACAAGCTTTCAGGGCAAAGGTTGCGCAGTAAGTGCTGATCAGTGGTGACGGGAAGGCAGCCTTGCCGGCTTCCTCCGCGATTGCCACGGCAGCTACCAGCGGCATGCCAATGCCTCCAGCTTCTTCAGGAATGCAGACGGCAGTCCAGCCGAGTTCAACGATCTGCTGCCACAGGCTCTTGTCCCAGATGCACTCAACGGGGCGATGAATGTTGGAGTCATGCGCCACCTGTGAGTGGATCTTGTCGGGTGAGCAGTTGTCTGCAAAAAACTTCTGTGCTGAGTCTCGCAGCATGGTTTCGTCTTCGCCAAATCCGAAGTTTTTGGGTTGTTCACTCATGTCTGTTCTCCTACTTCGACTTGGGCAGACCCAGGACACGTTCTCCCAGGATGTTGCGTTGTACTTCGTTCGCGCCCGCAGCGATGGTGACACCGAACGAGTTCATGTAAGCGAGTGGCCATCGCCCGGCCGCTGGCGCATTGTCGTCGTTGGCATACAGCGAACTTGCCGCACCTTCGATTTCATAAGCGATCTGCTGCAGGTCCTGGGCAAACTCGGTTGCTACCAGTTTGAACTGCAGTGGAATGCGCATGGGGTGATCAACAAGCGGAGGTACAGCAGCGCGTCGGCCATTCTGCTTGAATGACTCAGAGCGGATCATCATTTTCATGAGTTCGTCACGAATCAGAGGGTCATCCGCCGCGGTCTTACCATTGCGTGCCTGCTCTCGCGCCAGATCGATCAATGCATACACACTGTTGGTCTGTGCACTTTCATCTTCTTCTAATGACATGCCGCCTGAGGATGGCGTCACGATAGGGCCAGCGCCACGTTCGTGGGCAAGCGTTGTCATGGCCACTTTCCAGCCAGCGCCGACATCGTCGAGTCGGTATCGGTCGTTAAGGACGACATTATCGAAGATCACTTCGTTGAAGCCGGTTTCCCCGGTCATCTTGATCAGCGGCCTGACGGTGAGACCTTTATCCAGATTCTCGCGGATGGGAATGACGAAGTAACTGAGACCGTTGTACTTGTCATCCTTACTGGTTCGGGCCAGAAGAATCATCCATTCGGCGAAGTGTGCCAGTGACGTCCACACTTTGTGGCCATTGATGACCCAGTTATCGCCATCTCGTTCAGCAAAGGTCTGAGCATTGGCAAGGTCGGAACCTGCACCCGGCTCTGAGAAGCCCTGACACCAGATGTATTCACCAGAAAGCAGTTTTGGCAGTAGTTCTGCTTTTACTTCGTCCTGTGCGTGGAAGAATATGGTGGGAGCCGCCATGCCCATACCGATGATGTTGGGCAGGTAAGGGGTTTTGGCGCGCTGCATTTCGAAATTAGCGATGGCCTGGCAGTTCTCTTTGCCGCCACCACCGACTTCTTTGGGATAGTCGCAGCCAATCAGACCAGCATCGTAGGCAGATTTTTGCCATTTCTGCAGCCATTCCAGGGCATCGGGGTCGCTGAGTTCCAGCGCGCCCTGCGGTAATTTGACCGGTGGGCGACCGGGATGGTTCTCTGCCAGCCAGTCCTGGCAGTATTTGCGAAACTCGGCCTGTTCCGGCGTGTCCTTTCGTTGCGCATCGGACATGGGTTACTCCTGTGTGTAAGAAATTGACGATTTGTGCGAGCGCACAAAATTACCTGCAGAGTTGTACCTGATAAATGACAAATTGTCACTTTGGATGTTTTGTCGCTAGAGTCGCGCTTTTCGAACCTATGGCCTGTTTTTTGCTCACTAGGTAAAGGAGACCATTTTGTGATGTGGTTCGCATTTTACGAAAAGGGATATTGATAACAAGAAATCAATATAAATTTAATAAAATGGGAAAAATGTATTCATAAAGAAAAAAATATCTATATATACGGGAACATTAGAATTAGATGGTGAAAATTAACGAAAAATACACAATGTGGGGAATTTGGGATTTGTCATTAGTTGACTGTCTACGTCTGGTCTTATGTCGAAAAATTGCGTCTATTCCGCTCTCCGGCGTGCGTGTATTCGTCGATTTCGTGAAAAAGTCCTTACATTTTAGTTGCTTAAAGTCATCTTTCAGTTCATGTGAAATTGTTAATATAAAGAATATGAAGGTGGTGTCTTTGCGCCTTCGGAAAAGTCCTGAGCCAGATGTTGTCATGGCTCAGCGGATTTGTTTTGTGTCACGCGCCATGGATTGACAGGTTGAGGCAACCCATGGTTAAGAAGATTCGGTTTCAGCCGCTCGAACCCTGTATCCTGCTGGATGCGGCGGGCGCTGTTACGGCTGCAGAAACGACTCAAGATCAGCAGCAAGAGATGCAGAAGATGCTGAAGGAGGCTGTCGCCAAGACGCAGCGCCCAGAACTTCAGGATCGTTCCTCTGAATCTGAAAATTCGCCTCTGGCCCCATTTCACCTAGAGGGTCGCGAAGCTACGGCAGTATTGCTCGGTGAAATAGAAACAACCGCGCTTGTTGTTGTAGACACCAGCATTGATGGACATGAACAACTCCTCGCCGAACTCGAGCCCGGGACCGAGATCCTGCTGATTGATGGCGACGAGAATGGCATCGAAAAGCTGGCGGAGTACGTTGAAGGTCGCGACGATATCTCATCAATCCATATCCTTTCCCATGGTGCGGAAGGCGAATTTAGCCTTGGCACGACGGTTATCAATTCAGAGAACGTTGATCAGTACGCCGATTTCCTTTCACGTATCGGGGACTCTCTCACCGAAGACGGGGATCTTCTGCTCTACGGTTGTAACGTTGCGGAAAATGGCGTCGGTATCGAGTTCGTTACCAAGGTTGCCGAATACACGGATGCGGATGTCGCCGGTTCAGATGACCTGACAGGGGCCGCGGAACTCGGTGGCGACTGGGATCTTGAAACCACCATTGGACAGCTCGACACCGAGTCGCTCACTTTTGAGACCTTCGCGGATGTTTTGAATCAGGATCCGGATCCACCGGAGCTCCTGTCCGCCATTACACCACCGGATGGAACTTACCTGCTTTTATCTTTTGCAGATATCAATGATCTAGCGTCAAGCGGCACTCTTGCAGCCTCAGACTTTACCGTCACGGTAAATGGCACGACTAATGACGTAACCGCTGTGACGCTCGATGCGGCCGCGAAAACGATCCGTCTTGACCTGACCACAGCCGCAACTTTAGGTGATCAGATTTCCGTTTCCTTTACCCAGGCGGCAGGCGGGGATATTCGTGATTCGGATGATAATGTTTTCGGCAACTTTTCTGATTTCAAGGGCGCAGTATCACCCTTCGGTGCAGCTTCCTCGGAGTGGACGCCCATTGTGCCGTCCGGAACGACGGTCTATGACTATCTGGTCGATCAGCAAACAGGTCAGGATGGAGGTGACCTGGTTGGCGCTGAAGGCGAGTCATCTTTTTCGATCTATTTCGATGACGCCGGATCAGATAGTGCGACAGACGGCTATCTGTCGTTGCGCTGGCGGGTTGGTGATATTGGTAACAGCTACTATTACGCAGGTATTGATGCGAACCTCGATGGTGACCTGGACGTGTTTCTGGTCGTCAATTCCAATGGCACGATCAGCATATGGGGTAACGATCCATCGGCGCTGAATATCTCGCCCTCGACAACGGGTCTCGATAGCACCGCCTTTGGTGGTGACTTTGATTACGACGGCAACCTGACCCAAACCGTTAAGTCCAATGTGACGTCTATTGATGCGGGCTATACCTTTGACCTGGATGGCGTCGGAGATGAGGACTATTACGTTCAGTTGACTATCCCGTTCGCCCAGTTGGTAGCCGCGCTGGATCGACTGTCGATTGCCGTCGATGACACTTCTGCGATCCGCTGGGTCGCTGCCACGGCAACCCAGGGTAACTCCTTTAACCAGGATATCGCTGGTCTCGAAGGTTCTAACAGTGCCGATATCACCTATGCAGCTTCGGGTACTTTTTCTAACCCGGTTGATCCGTGCGGGACGCCAGTTACACCCACAGGTGTTCCACAGATCAACGACCTTCAGGGTGACTCCGCCGAGTTTCAGATGGGGGGTAACCCGGTCGTCATTGACCAGGATGCCGCTGCTAATGTCACTGATAGTGATGACAGTGATTTCGAAGACCCAAACAGTGCCCTGGACGGTGGTATTCGTATCTTTATTGAGGGTGGGGATCCAACTGAAGACACGCTCTGGTTTGATACGAGTGGCTCAGTTTTGATCGAAACCGCCACTCAGGGTCAGGACACCATCTATTACGTATTGGTTGATGGTGTTCGAGTGGGTACGGTTACAAACACCGCCTTTGCAGATCCACTGGCGACGCAAACACTGCTGACGGTCACTTTTGATCAGGCAGTAGACGGTGTTTCGGCGGCGACACTGGCGAATGTGAACACCATTCTTCAGTCAGTGACGCACGAAAACACCACAGGTAATAGTCTTGATGACCGCAGCGTTTTCTTCTACGTATCGGATGGTTCTCTGTCTGATGAGGTAAGCACGACGGTAACATTGCAGCCGACGCAGCGCCCCACGGTAAACACGTTAGATACAAACAACAATCAGCCGACGTTGACTGGTAGTTATGATACGAATTTGTATGGTGCACTTACTGTCGAACTTGACGGCACCGTTTACACGGTGGGTGATGGTCATCTTACACTTGACGGTAATCCCGATCCGGTCACCGGGATAGATACCTGGACCCTGGATCTGTTCACTCAGCCGATTACACCGTTGGTGGATGGAATCTATGAGGTTACTGCGACCGTTACCGACACCAATGGCAATGTGCTGACAGATGTGTCGACCAGTGAGCTGTTGGTTGATACAGCCGCACCCTTGCAGCCGACGGTGGTCGATCTGGCTACAGGTGACACAACACCAGTAATTGTCGGCACCTTCCAGAGCGCGGAGACCGAAGTGCTCACGGTCACACTCTACTGGGACGACGATAACGACCCGAATACACCTGATGTCATCTATTTGGGGCCATACGTGCTGGGCACCGATCCAGAGCTGACAAGTTCCGGTGATAACTGGACATTGAATCTTGGTGGTTTGGGTGCAGAGCTGCCTGAAGAAGCATCCAGAGTGATTGTAACCGCTGAAGATGCGGTCGGTAACTCCGCGACAGATGACGGTTCGCTCATCGTGATTGACAGCACCGTTGAAGATACCACGCCACCGATAACACCTACTGTGAATTCGCAGACGACGAATAATCCTACGCCGACTATCACAGGCAGCTACGATCACTTGGATTTTGACCTTGATGTTGAAGGAGCACTGACGGTCGAAGTAGGGGGCACGACCTATACATATGGAACGGATGCTCAACTAG
Source organism: Candidatus Azotimanducaceae bacterium (assembly GCA_965662805.1). Taxonomy (GTDB): domain Bacteria; phylum Pseudomonadota; class Gammaproteobacteria; order Pseudomonadales; family Azotimanducaceae; genus UBA9659. The sequence goes on from CBFIJB010000001.1 coordinate 9,308, forward strand.
ACATTGACGGAACAGGTGGCTGGACGCTTACGCCTACTGTCGCGCTTGCTGATGGTGACTATGATGTCACTGTCACGATCACCGACCCGTCAGGCAATGCGTCGCTCGATGCGACCACCAACGAGCTGACAGTCGACACTCAGTCCCCTGTTCCAGTGCCGACAGTCAATACGCTTTTTACAAGAACCGTCAGCCCGACAATTACCGGTACGTATGATGATACTGATGCGGCGGGTGGTCTCTCTGTTAGCGTCAATGGCAATACCTACGCATTGGGCGATGATCCTGAGCTCACAGTGGCTGGTCCTGTCTGGTCTCTGAATCTGATTGGTGCTGATGCGCTCACAGTGGACACATCCTATGACGTATCAGTGGTTGTTTCTGATGCCGCTGGCAATACCTCGACGGATACCAGCACGAATGAAGTGACGATCGTCTCAGCGGCCGCGCCGACAGTAACCTTCCAGACGACCGCTAACGTTAACCCTTCAGTTGAGGGTGAGGCGCCTTTTCCTCTTGGTGGTGGTGAGCAGCTGGATGTCACGATTCGTGACAGTGTTGGAACGGTTGTTGCCACGTTTACCGACGTGACAATCAATGCAGACGGTAGCTGGTTTGTCTTGCTGAATGATGCAGCGATTACGAACGGTTCTTCCCTTGCGGACGGTGTCTACAATGTTGACGCGGTGATTACCAAGAATGGTGTCGGGGTAACTGGCGGTACAGATCTAACCTCTGGTGAATTGACGGTGGATACCACCGCCCCGGTTATCCCACCATCTGTCGATACGCTCACCACGAGTGATGCCACTCCCACCTTGACCGGCCAGGTTGTTCTGGCAGAAGGAGAGTCGTTATCAGTCACCGTTAATGGAGCGACCTATGACAATGTGTTGCTTGGTCCTGCGGGCACGGAAGCTACCCCGGCCAGCTGGACGCTGGATACCGGCGTCACGCCGAGTTCAGGCACACTGGGTACGTTCTCTGATGGCCCCTATGAGGTTCTTGCAACGATTACGGATGGTGTTGGGAATACGATCACTGACACGTCCACGTATGAACTGACGATAGACCTTACCCCGCCTTCGGCGCCGACCGTTACGCCGGTTATCAGCACTGATGGTGCAGTGACGCTGGCGGGTACGTTTGATCAAAGCGATGCAGCAGGAGGCTTTGAGGTTACCGTCAACGGCAATACCTATACTCTGGGAGCGCCGGGTTCCCCGCTTACCCTGGGTACAATGACGGATACCTGGACGCTGGACCTTACAGGTGTAACGACACCGGATGGCACCTACGAGGTGACCGCTGTCGCAACGGATAACGTTGGTCTCGCGACGACAGACGTTTCAACTTTCGAGCTGATTGTCGACACAACCCCGCCAACGCAGCCGACGGTAGTATCTCAGATCACGCCAGATACCACGCCAACGATAACCGGTACATTTGATGCGGCAGGGAGTGCTGACCTGGTTGTCACCGTAAACATGATTGAATATCGACTGTCTGATGGCACAAATTTAACGGCCGTCGGTAACAACTGGAGTCTGACGATCCCGGGAGCGAATCCTCTGGGGCCAACTACATATAATGTTACCGCATCCGCTGAAGATCAGTATGGCAATGCCATTGATGATGCTACCTCCGGTGAGCTGATAATAGATCTGGGTGCGACGGCTGATCCTTCGGTTAACCCGCTTGTTACGAACAATCAGACCCCGACGATAACCGGTACCGCAGATGTTGATCTATCGAATAGTCAGGAACTTCGGGTCACGGTCAATGGTGTTACTTACGTCGATGGTGACGGCAATCTGGAATATGACGATACAAGCAACACCTGGTCGTTAACGATCCCAAGTGGCAACGAGCTTGGCTCGGCGAGTACATCTACCACCTACGATGTTGCAGCTGAAATCTTTGTCGGTGCCACGAAAATTTCTGATGACAATACCGTAGGTGATGGTTGTTGATCTGCAGTCGCCTTCGCGCCCTACGGTGGTTCAGTTAACCACCGCTGACACGACGCCCAGTGTTACGGGTACGTTCGACAGTGCTGATGCAGCAGAGCTGACGATTGTTGTGAAAGACGAAGCCGGTGCGACGACGCTGGCAACTTATACAACTGCGGATGATGAACTGGTATTGAGTGGAAACACCTGGACGCTCAATCTTCCGACCACTGCGGACGCCGTTTACCAGATCGAAGCTTTTATCACTGACGAAGCAGGCAATAATTCCGGGGTAGATGTCACGCTTAATGATCTGACAGTAGATGCGTCGGGTCCTGCCAACCCGACTGTGGACTACCAGGTTACGAATAACCAGAAGCCTGTGATAACCGGCACCTGGGACAGCAGTGAAGGCGGAGACTTGTCCGTCACTGTCGGCCCTTATTCATTCACGCTGAGTGATGCTGAACTCACAACAGCGGGAAATGTCTGGACGTTGGATTTAAGTGGTGTTTCTGGCACTGGGCTCAATGAGGATATTTACAACGTCGTTGCGATACATACAGACCTGCTGGGTGCATCTTCCACTGACACCGGCACGACCGACCTCAACATCGATCTTACCGGTCCTCTCCCGACGCCGACTGTCAATTCGTTGACAACGAATGATCTAACCCCGACGGTGACAGGTACGTATCCCAGTGGTGACGCTGCTGGTGGTCTTTCAGTAGAGGTTGATGGAAATACCTATACCCTGGGTGTTGACCCTGAGCTTACCGCGGCGGGCGGTATCTGGACGCTGAACCTTGACGGCACGACACCGTTGGCAGAGAACACTTATGATGTCACGGTTACTGTCACAGATGCTGCTGGCAATACACGCACGGATGCTTCTAACCTGGAGCTGACGGTTGATGCATCTGTACCCACAGTTACTTATCAGGTAACGGACAATACGAATCCGACAATCAGTGGCACGGCTCCCCCCGGGGCAACGCTGACCATACAGGTTAATGGCGGGACTTCTACCGGCGTCGTGGCAGATGGAAGCGGTAACTGGTCGATAGACACAACCACAATGCCAGGCGTTGGAGTTTTTACTGACGGTGACTACGACGTGGTTGCCACGATTACTAGTGGTGGGGCTGGGGTCGATGTTGGTACCGTCGATCTCACGATAGATACGTTGAATCCCGACGTTCCCACAGTAGTCTCGCAGGTGACTGATGCCATCAGTCCGATCATCACTGGTTCTATGCAGGACCTGGTAGGTGACGGTCCTGGTCTGGCTCCGGGAGAAACACTCACGGTAGTCGTGCACGGTCGCACCTATATAGATGTTGTTGTAGATGCGTCCGGTAACTGGACGATTGATACGAGTCTTGCGCCAGATAGTGGAACGCCACTGGCGTTTCTCGATGCAACGACCTACACGGTTACAGCAACGGTTACCGATTCTGCGGGTAATACAGCTGTGGGTTCGGGTACGGTCGAGATTGATCGTACGCCTAATGTTTTGCCTACCTCTGATAGTGTTTCTGCGAGTGGCGATGAAGAAACAACAATATCTATTACGTTAAGCGGTTCAGACACCGATGGTATGGTAGACAATTTCCAGATTACGGCCTTGCCAACTGATGGTGTGCTTTACACTGATGCGGGGCTGACAAACCCGGTTGCCCTGAACACGAATATCCCCGCAGCAAGTGAATCCCTAACGCTTTGCTTCGCTCCCAGTACTGATTTTGCAGGCACATCCACATTCACCTATGTCGCGGTTGACAATGAAGGCGGGCAGGATGCGAGTGCCGCTACCGCTACGTTGACAGTTAATAATTTGAACGATGCTCCGGTCGCGAATAATGATACGGCGAGTACGCCGGAAGACACGGCGGTCGATATTGATGTGTTGTTGAACGACACGGATGCCGATGGTGATGCGCTGAGTGTGACGGGCACGCCGTCGGCGTTGAATGGCACGGTGACGATCAATGTTGATGGCACGCTGAATTACGACCCGGCTGGTGACTTCACGGGCAGTGACACGATCACGTACCAGGTGACGGATGGCACGGAGACGCGCACGGCGACGGTGAAGGTCACGGTGACGCCGGTTAACGATGCTCCGGCTGCAGTTGATGACAATGCCTCGACGTCAGAAGACGTTGTTTTGAATAGTGTTGTTGATCTTGACGCGAACGATACGGATGTCGACGGAGACACGCTGACTGTTGTAGCGGGTACGTTTGCGACGGCCGAGGGTGGTTCGATCGATATAGCGGTTGATGGCAGTTATACGTATACGCCGCCGTCGGGTTTTAGTGGTGTATACAGTGTTGTTTACACGGTGAGTGATGGCGCGTTGAGTGACACGGCGACGTTAACGATCACGGTGAATGCTTCGGGTAATGCGGAGCCGGTAGCGGTAGGGGACAGTTACACGGTAGCGGAAGACGGCACGTTAACGACGACGTTGGGTGTTGATGGTGTTCTGTTTAATGACAGTGATGCGGATCTTGATGCGTTGACGGTAGAGACGACGCCGGTATCGGGTCCTTCGAATGGATTACTGACGCTGAGCAGTAACGGCACGTTCACGTATACGCCGGACGCGAACTTTAATGGTATAGACAGCTTCACTTACCGAGTCAGTGACGGCAATGGCGGTACGGATACGGCGGTAGCGACGATCACGGTGACGTCGGTTGATGATTTAGGTGTATAACTTTTTCTTCAAGGCTGCCGGCATCGCGCTGTTTCTGGCTGAAGTCATCTATTTTATTGCGCGACCGATCTTTAATGAGCTTAAACAGTGGTGGGCTCTCAAGGACCAGATGAAGTGGAACCATGCAATGAAGCGCACCGTCGGTACTTTGACGGTTCTGGTGTTACTTTTGTTTGTTCCCTGGTACTCCGATGTTGCAGCGCCTTCAACCCTGCAGGGAAAATCTAATGATCTTTACCTGCCGGTTCCGGGCCGCCTTATCTATGCGAAACCTGAAGCACAGGTAGGCTCTGGCGATCTGCTGTTCGAGTTTGAGTCTCCTGAACTGTCGCTTGAGATACACGAGGTACAGCACCGCTATGAAGAGCTGAAATGGGCGAGGTCATCCCTGGGCTTTAATTCTGAACTCAGAAATGAGGCGCTTATTGTCGAGTCGGAATTGAGGACTCAGAACCAGCGACTTCGAAGCCTGGTGCAGGAACAGTCGCGCTTGAAAGTCACCGCGCCTTTTGACGGCGACCTGGTAGATATCAGCCCGGAGGCGAGACTGCGGGACTGGCTCCCCAGCGGACAGAAGCTGGCAACATTGCTGGATCCAAAAGATGTGAGCGTGACCGCCTATCTGGCGGAAGAGCAGCTTGCTCGTGTTGAAGAAGGCATGAAGGCAACTTTCTATCCCGACAGCCTGGAATTCGGCGTCATTGATCTTGTCGTTGAAGGGATTGAGTTCCAGGGTTCTCCGGCACTGGATAATTTATATGTGGCATCCACCTTCGGTGGTGGTGTGGCCGTCAGGGAGTCGTCAGAAGGTGAACTGCTGACGGTAAAGAGCCACTACAAATTGAAGCTGACGCCTGTTGAAGCTGGCCTCGAAGCAAACTAGGTGGTGCGCGGCGTCACCATTATCGATGGGCATTCGGAGAGTCTGTTTAATCGTATTCGTCGTCGATTTGTGGCGATCTTCATTCGTGAGACCGGCTTCTAGAAGCTACCAGAGCATTTAGTGCTGTTGTCGCAACGTGACATCTCGCTTATTTCATTGTACGCATCGTATCTTTTCCACTAGAGTACTCGCCTCAAAACACCCCCCATCGAACCAACCGATTCGTAGAGAAATGATATGGCCAACTACTTTAATAGTCTTACCCTGCGCGAACAGCTTGCTCAACTCGGCAAGTGTGAATTCATGGACCCTTCCGAATTTTCGGATGAAGCGAACTATCTGAAAGGCAAGAAGCTGGTCATTGTTGGTTGTGGTTCCCAGGGGCTGAATCAGGGGCTGAACCTCCGCGACAGTGGTCTGGATGTTTCCTACACTCTGCGTCAGTCCGCTATTGATGAGAAACGAGACTCCTGGAAGAACGCCACGGAAAACGGTTTCACAGTTGGCACCTATGACGAGCTTGTTCCAACTGCAGATGTTGTACTTAACCTGACGCCAGACAAGCAACACACAGCCGTGGTGACGGAGATCATGCCGCTGATGAAGAAAGACTCCTGCCTGGCTTACTCTCATGGATTTAATATTGTGGAAGAGGGAATGCAGGTTCGAGAGGACATCACCGTCATTATGGTGGCGCCCAAGTGTCCGGGTTCCGAAGTGCGTGAAGAGTACAAAAGGGGTTTTGGCGTGCCAACGCTGATCGCGGTACACGAGGATAATGACCCCCGTGGTGAAGGCCTTGCGATCGCCAAGGCATACGCGGCTGGCACTGGTGGTCATCGGGCTGGAGTGCTTCTGTCGTCCTTTGTCGCAGAAGTAAAATCAGACCTGATGGGTGAGCAGACCATTTTATGCGGCATGCTGCAAACCGGCTCGCTGCTCTGTTTCAACAAGATGCTTGAGAAGGGGCTGGATGCTGGCTATGCCTCGAAGCTGGTGCAGTACGGTTGGGAAACCGTCACTGAAGCCCTGAAGCATGGTGGTGTTACCAACATGATGGATCGTCTGTCCAATCCTGCAAAGATTCGAGCTTTTGAACTGGCAGAAGAATTGAAGGATCTTATGCGTCCGCTTTACGAGAAGCACATGGACGACATCATGACCGGCGCATTTTCTTCCGGAATGATGGAAGACTGGGCGGATGACGATAAGAAACTGTTGGGCTGGCGTGATGAGACCAGTTCAACCGCGTTCGAAACCGCAGAGAATACTGATCAGGATATCTCAGAACAGGAATACTTTGATCACGGCATTCTGATGGTCGCCATGGTCAAGGCCGGTGTGGAACTGGCCTATGAAGTGATGACGGCAAGCGGCATCAAGGAAGAGTCTGCCTACTATGAGTCGCTGCATGAAACCCCGCTTATCGCTAATACGATAGCACGCAAGAAACTGTTTGAGATGAACAGAACCATTTCTGACACCGCTGAATATGGCTGTTATCTGTTTAATCACGCGTGCTTTCCGCTGCTCCAGGATTTCATGAAGCAGCAGGATGCCGATGTGATAGGTCGTGGTCTGGGCCTGAATGATACCGGTGTTGATAACCAGCGCCTGATTGAGGTGAATGCGAGTATCCGCAGCCACAGCGTTGAGTCTATCGGTCAGACACTACGCGGTTACATGGGTGCCATGAAACGAATTGTGTGATTGCATTTGATAACGCGACGATCCGGTTCAGCGAATCTTTCGCGCTGAACCAGATCTCCTGGCAGGTAGATAAAGGACAATGCTGGGTCGTTACCGGACCCAATGGCAGCGGTAAGTCAGCCCTGGTTGCGGCGCTCGCTGGCGAGGGTGAACTTGAATCGGGCATGCGCAATTCAGGTGATTTCTCTATCGCGGTAGTATCTCTGGAAGAACAGTCACGTCTTATTGATCGTGAGCGCCAGCGTGACGACAGTGACCTGACCGACGAGATCAATGAGGGTACGCCGGTTCAGGAAATGCTGGACGAAGCCTGTCGTGATCTCGACCTGCAGCAGCGCTTAATCCGGGATCTGGGTCTTGAGTCTCTGTTAACCCGGGGGTTCCGTAAGCTTTCTACTGGCGAAACCCGCAAGGTGCTACTGATAAGAGCTTTAACAAGCTTGCCAGACCTGCTCTTGCTGGATGAGCCTTTTGAAGGCCTCGACGTCGCGACCGTGCCACGTATTGCGGCATTGCTGGATGAGCTCAGCGGTTCAACCACCCTGGTTATGTCCCTTAACCGCCTGGATGAAATACCCGACTGTACCTCGCATGCCCTGCGTCTCGAATCGGGGCAGATCGCTCAGCAGTTTGAATGCTCTGGCGGACATCAGGCTGCCAGACTGCTGGATCAGATCAGTCAGATTCGATCGGATATTGAATTACCGCCTCCGGAAACGGTGATCGATAGTCCGCTTAATGCTGATGGTTCCCTGGTAGCACTCAACAGCGTGCGAGTCGCGTATACAGACGATGTTGTGTTTGAGGATCTGGACTGGCACATCTATCCGGGCTCTCACTGGCAGGTAAAAGGACCTAACGGCTCTGGCAAAACCTGCCTGCTGAATCTGATTACCGGTGACCATCCCCAGTGTTATGTCAATGACATCAGACTGTTCGGTTTTCAGCGTGGGCAGGGGGAGAGTATCTGGCAGATCAAGCAGTACCTGGGATTTGTATCGACAGGCCTGCACTGGGACTATCGCCTCTCTGTCGGTTTGCGCAATGTCATCGTTTCCGGGTTTCACGATTCAATCGGTTTGTATCAGTCAGCCACTGATCGACAACGGGAACTGGCGGATGCCTGGCTGGAACTCCTGGGGCTATCTGATCAGGCCACCCTACCATTTTCGTCTTTGTCATATGGTGAGCAGCGAGTGGTTCTGATCGCACGGGCGATGGTGAAACATCCGCCGGTTCTGCTGCTGGATGAACCGTGTCTCGGCCTCGATGAAGCCAATCGTCAACTGGTGCTGAGTCTCACAGATCGTATCTGCGAGGAAGGTGCAACGACGATTGTTTATGTCACGCATCATGAGGAAGACAGGATCGGTGCCATAGAACATGTGCTGGACCTGGGAAATCGATAAGCATCGAATCAACGCATATATCCAAAAACAGGAGATAAACATGGCAGTACTTGCTGAGCGGAACGCAATCGTCACGGGTGGAGGCAGTGGTATTGGTCTCGCCTGCGCCAGAGCTTTTGCCCTGGATGGTGCCAACGTCACAATCATGGGACGCAACGAAGCCAAGTTGGCTGCGGCTGCAGAAGAACTTGCGTCTATCCCTGGTGCCGGTCAGATCCAGACTTTTGCCGGATCTGTTTCAAGTGAAGCGGATGTTGCGGCTGCGGTTGAGAAGGCTGCGGTGGGTGGTGCGCTTGATATCGCCGTCGCCAATGCCGGTATCGGTGGTCTTTCGCCGATTATGACGACAGAGACATCCAACTGGGATGAGATTATGCAGACGAATCTGAACGGCAGCTTTTACACCATCAAGTACGCGGGTCAGGCGATGGCAAAATCCGGTGGCGGCGCAATCTGTGCCATATCTTCCATCGCAGGTGTGAGAACTCACCGATTTATGGGTCCTTACTGCGTCAGCAAGGCGGGTATCGACATGCTGGTTCGCAACAGTGCGGACGAGTTGGGTGTTGCCAATGTTCGGGTTAACAGTGTCTGTCCAGGGCTTGTGGAGACAGAGGCAACTGCTGGTTTTTTTGGCGGTGAAGAGGTCTACAACGATTATCTTGAGTGCATGCCTATCAGCCGTCACGGTACAGTCGAGGATGTCAGCAATGCGGTGCGCTTTCTGTGTGGTCCCGAGTCGTCCTGGGTGACAGGTGTTGTCATGAGCGTGGACGGTGGCCATCACCTGCGTCGCGGCCCCAATGTCGAGAGCTTTTCCAGAATGCTCTATGGCGATGATGTTACGGACGGCAAACTCTAACGAGACAACTGAGGGCTGAAGGCCCCTGGGCGATGTTCGATGTGCCGATGTCCGGCGTTACCGCATTGGGATTTCCAGCCCGGCAGGTGCCTTCGCTGTCCGGGTCCCACCATGCCCCAGTGGCGATATGCAGAACGCCCGGTTTGATCTGGTCTGTCACTTTGAGACCTGCCAGAAAAGCGCCGCGGTCATTGTAGACCCTGATTTTCTCGCCGTCGTTCAGACCTAATCTTGCGGCGTCGTCCCTGTGCATCTGTAAAGGCTCGCAGCCGCGAACCCGTGCCTGTTGGCTGGTCTCACCTGGATAGTACTGGCTGTGCAGGCGTGTTCCCGGCTGATGACTCACAAGATGGAATTCATCCGCTTCGGCGCTACCCAGCCATTCTAATGGTTCATGCCATTCAGGCGTCCCGATGGTCTTGCCAGACAGTGTGATGCGCCCTGAAGCCGTCGCGAGAGGGTGTTGGTCCGGATCCTTACGATATTGCTCAAAGAGTGTATGGCCGTCCGGTTCACCGAAATGAAACTCTCCTGTCTGCCAGAAGTCTTCAAAATCCGGCATGCCCGGATTGCTCTGCGCCGTCGCCTCGTACATCTTCTGCAGCCACTCTCTTTCAGTTCTTCCTTCGGTGAACAGCTCGCCCACCTGCATGGCTTTCGCAATGGCTGAAAAGATTTCGTACTCGCTGCGGCTGTCACCAAGCGGTAACAGTGCCTGCTTCATGGCTACCAATACGTCCTCGTTCGGTGCGCCGCCAATGTCATTGCGCTCCAGAAATGAGGCTGCTGGGAGCACAATGTCCGCGTGTTTTGCATTGGCATTCCAGACCAGCTCATTACAGATAATCGTTTCCGGTTTCTGCCAGGCATCTCGCAGGCGATTCAGGTCCTGGTGATGATGAAAAGGGTTTCCGCCGGCCCAGTAAACCAGACGAATATCCGGATACCGGTATTCTGAGCCGTCGTATTCATAGCTTTCCCCCGGGTTCAACAGCATGTCGGCTATTCTCGCTACGGGAATAAACTGCTTTATAGGGTTAGGGAACTGTGGCAAGGCGCCGAAGTGTTTTCGCTGGACGCTTTTGCCGACTTTGTTCTCCACGCCATACCCCAGTCCGATACCTGTACCCGGCTGGCCGATCTGACCGAGCAGGGCGGCAAGTACGATACCCATCCAATAGGGTTGTTCACCATGCTGATGGCGGGTCAGCGACCAACTGATTGAGATCATGGTTCGCGATCCGGCCATGTCGACGGCCAGCGATTTGATGTCCTGTTCAGCGATACCGGTAATGTCTGAAGCCCATGCGGGCGTTTTTGCAACCCCATCATGCTTACCAACAATCATGTCACGAACGTCTTCAAAGCCTGAGCAGTAACGATTCAAAAATACCTTGTCGTGGAGATCCTGGCGAGTCAGCTCGAAACACAGTGCCATCATCAGTGCGGTATCCGTACCAGGACGAATGCTGAGCCAGTCGGCTTCTATCGTTGGAGATACGTCACCACGATGTGGGCTGATATTGATAAATCGGACACCGGAATCGTGCGCCTGCCTCATGGCATCGTGCTGGATGTGTTTCGCCATACCGCCATTGGTAATCTGGCTGTTTCGTAGTGGCATACCGCCGAAGCACACCATCAACTGAGTGTTGCCTTTGATGGTTGACCAGCTGCTGGGTGCTTTCAGCAACCCCTCATACTGCCCTATGAGATGCGGCAGGATGACCTCTGCGGCTGCAAAGCTGTAGGCGTTTCGGGAACTGGTGTATCCGCCAATACAGTTCAGGAATCGGTGCAGTTGACTCTGGGCATGGTGGAAACGTCCGGCGCTGGCCCAGCCGTAGCTGCCACCGTAAATGGCTTCATTGCCGAATTCAGAGCGCACCCGCATCAGCTCATCGGCGATCATGGGAATCACTTCATCCCAGGTTTTCTCGACGAACTTATCTCGACCGCGTCCTGAACCACCGTCGCCTTCCAGGTAGCCACGTCTCACAGAGGGCGTTAGAACTCGATTGCGGTAGGTGCCTTCAATCAGGTTTCTGCCGATATCGCTGGGATCGGGGTCACACTGCGCAGGTGTGACATCGACCAGTCGGTTGTCGACGACGTGAAAATCGTACAGTCCCCAATGGGTAAGACTTCGTGTAATCACGGTGTTCTGTGCCTGATCAGATGGCGATGATGATTCCAACAATTGTGGCGGTTGTGCAGGTGGCGATGGTTCCGGCAAAGATAGACTTGAAGCCCATGCCCATGATCTCGTTCTTGCGCTCCGGCACGATGGTGATCAGACCGGTGATCATGATGCCGAGACTGACAAAGTTGGCAAAGCCACACAGTGCATAGGTCATGATGATCCGGGTGCGTTCGGTGAGTTCACCGGGAGGCATCTGTCCGAATCTGACGTAGGCAACGAATTCCGTCAGAACGACCTTGGTGCCCATCAACTGGCCTGTGATGAAGGCTTCAGAAAAGGGTATGCCCATCATCATGGTGAGCGGGGCCATCACAACACCGAGTATCCGTTCCAGTGTAATCGCTTCTCCTGCGATATCCGGGAACACGCCCAGAATGGCATTCAACAGATAAACCAGTGCGACGATGACAATAATCATGGCGATGATGTTCAAGAAAAGCTGCAGCCCATTGGCCGTGCCCGTGGAGATCGCATCCATGAGATTGTCGGCACCGCGCCCGACGTCGCCATCTCCCGAGGTGACGGGAGAGCGGTCTGGTTCCAGCAGGTGCGCAATATAGATGACACCCGGCAGCGTGATCAGAGAGCAGCTGATTAAGTGACCTATCGCATTGGGTACCACGCTACTGATAACCGCGGCCTCCAGTGCCAGCATGGTGCCGGCGATGGTGGCCATGCCGGCGGTCATGATGGTGAACATCTCGCCGTGGTTGAGCTTTGACAGATAGGGTTTGATCAGCAGTGGTGACTCAATCATGCCAAGGAATGCGTTGGCAGAGACGCCCAGACCCAACGCCCCGCCGATTTCGAGCGTCTTTTCAAGGATCAGTGAAAATCCTTTCATCACCAGTGGCAGGACTCTCCAGTACATCAGAATAGCGGACAGTACACTCAATACGATGACCAGGGGCATAGCCTGAAAGGCCAGTACGAAACCACCGCCGGGTGACGTTTCTTCGAAAGGTAAGGCGCCGCCGCCGAGGTAACCAAAAATAAACGTGGTACCTTCACGGGTCGCAGCCTGCAGGACATTGATTGCATCGTTCAGCACCATGAACAGTTTTTGTGAACCTGGCAGCTTCAGCAGTAGTAGAGCGAGAACGATTTGTAACAGCAGGCTCTTGATGACAATAGGGAAGTGAACCTCCTGGCGGTTCGCACTGAATACATAGCAGAGGGCAATCAAACACCCAAGACCGGCGAGGCTTTGGAATAACAGCATATAGAGGCGTGAAGGTGACAATGAGATCTTCAAACTTAACAAACCTTCGGCTTTTATGCGTGTTCTTTTTTTCGTGAATTGACTAATTGTCGGTGCTACCTATGATGTCTGGTTCCAGAACAATGAATGATGATCTGCCCATGAGTTATGAAACCATCCTTGTTGATACCGAAGATGCGGTGACTACGATAACCCTGAATCGCCCGGAGCGACTTAATGCGTGGACTTACCAGATGAACGAAGAACTGGTTGATGCATTGAACGCCGGCAATGCCGATAACAGTGTTGAGGCGTTTGTGATTACCGGGGCAGGGCGAGGTTTCTGTGCGGGTGCCGATGTGAAAGATCTGTTTCAGGCTCAGGCTGAGTCCGGTGAGGTTCGGCAGGGGTCCAGTGAGCCCAATAGCTGGGTGAATCTGGTGCGGGAGTCCAAACCGATAGTTGCTGCGGTTAATGGCGCTGCAATTGGCGTCGGTCTAACCCAGATCCTGCCAATGGACTACATCGTTGCATCAACGGACGCGAAACTCAGCTGCCGATTTATCAAGATGGGTCTTGTGCCGGAACTTGCCAGTTCTCATTTTCTGGTGACTCGCTGTGGTTTTGGTGCGGCCAGTGATCTGATGTTGACCGGTAAAACAGTGATGGCCGAAGAAGCACAGGAGCTGCGGCTGGTTGATCGCGTTGTGGCACCTGATCAGTTGCTGGAAGAAGCCCGCGGCGTCGCCAAATCCATGGGTGAAAACCCCCAGGCTGCGCTGCGCATGGTAAAAGATCTGATCACGGCCAATATGGCGGAGTCTGATACTCAGCTGGTGCAGAAGCGTGAAATGGAAGCTCTGTTGAAGTGTTACTCGTCACCGGAGCACAAGGAAGCGATTGCTGCATTCCTCGAAAAGCGCAGCCCGGATTTTAAAAGCGCCCGCGGCGTCTAGTGTTAAGCGCCCGCGGCGTCTAGTGTTAAGCGCCCGCGGCGTCTAGTGTTAAGCGCCCGCGGCGTCTAGTGTAAAGAGCCCGTGGCTAGTACTGTCAAAAACCCGGTGACCGGTATTTGCCTAGCCCGGTAAACAGAAAGCCGTAAGCACACAGAATCGCTGAAACAAACATCGCAGGCACCATGGCATTCATGGTGCCGAAGGCTTCGATAATAAACCCGATAATCAATGCGCCCACGGGCATACTGCCCATCATGCCAAGGTTGTAAACGCTGAGTACTCTGGCCAGATAAGCCTGCTCTGCAGATTCCTGTACCAGCGCACGTGACAGGTTGGTCGTGACTCCCATATTGAGACCCCAGGCAAACAGAACCGCCATCAGGACAAACCAGCTTGGCTGAATCCAGACGAAAAACAGGATGATAATGCGGGAGAACTGCATCACCAGGAACCAGAAACCCGGCCGGGCCAGCGGCATTACCCAGAACTGGATTACGTTTGAGATCGTCGCTCCCATGTAAAAAACAATCATGATCGTAGCCAGACCGAAGGCATCACCATCGTAGGCTCGTTTCACGATAAAGGGCAGGGCGGTCATGAACGCGCCCGCGTTGAATACGCCCGATGTAAAGGTGATGATCAGGGTGTGGAACACCGTTTTGTTGTTGTACGCAGCCCTGAAACCTTCGAGCATGACCGTCATGGTAGAGCGACGTTCCGGGTTGGGATTGATCGGCAGGGGTTTAATTCGGGTCACCGCAATTGCACCCAGAACCAAACTGGTCGACTGAACCAGCAGAACAAATCCAACCCCGACGGTTTCCATCTGTCCGGCAATAACAAGGCCGACCATCTGAACCAGAAACTGCATCGCCGTGGCTGCTGTGACGCCTCGCTGGACCTGGGAGCCGGCAACACGATTCAAAATCGCCTGCTGCGCAGGGTTACTGAAAAAGAGCGCGGTGCTCATTGCGACGCCAAACATCGCGACGGTCCAGATGTTCAGCAGATCAATCTTGTCAGCAATGAACAGTAGAAGAGGAAACAGCCATGAGATTGCATACACGCGAATCAGCAGTGAACGGGGGTCACGCTTGTCTGCGCTCGCTCCGCCCCAGAGCATGAGAAAAATACCCGGCAGACCTATAAATGCCTGGATAATGCCAACCTGATCTGCGGGAAGCAGCAGGATCCCGACCAGCAACCAGGACAGCAATAACTGTTGGATGGAGGTTGCGTTGCCAGCCAGCGCCGTGGTGCCCAGATAAACCCGAAACTGGGCGTTCTGCCAGAGACTGGGCTCCTCCTGACCCTCAGGGGGACTGACCTTGTCGGGGGTATCAGAAGGGCTCAAATGGATTCACTGCTTGGTATAAGTCATGAGTATAGACCTGGGCAGCTGAGAGCACAATCCAGGTGGTTCTAATAAAATCCTTTTAAAACAGAGCGTTAAGAGCAACCTCTAAAGTGATGTTGAAATTGACTTGCTTGCTCCAAACAAGTATCTTTCCCGCCATCATACCTAGATAGATGTTGTAGCCATGGCAGATTATGTAGCACCCGCACGTGAGATAGGGTTCGTCGTCAATGAACTTCTCGATTATCAGGCGCTTACCCAGTTGAACAGTTTTACTGAGGCGACGTCTGAGTTAACAGATGCGATTCTGGATGAAGCCGGCAAGTTTGCCGGCGAAGTGATAGGCCCTTTGAACCGGGTGGGTGATACCCAGGGTGTGAAGATTGACGGCGATACGGTCCGTACGCCGGACGGATTTGCCGATGCCTACCAGATGTTTGTCGACAATCAGTGGCTCAGTCTCGCTCAGGACCCTGAGTACGGTGGCCAGGGGTTGCCCTTCCTTGTGCATCTGGCTGCCGCCGAGATGTGGAACAGTGCCTGCACATCCATGGCGCTCTGTCCGATGCTGACAGCCGGTGGAATTGATGCGCTCAGTGCGCATGCCAGCAATGAACTGAAGGAAAAGTATCTTCCGAATCTGGTGACGGGCAAGTGGACCGCCACGATGAACCTGACGGAACCTCATGCAGGTTCTGACCTGTCGACGCTCAAGACCCGTGCGGAACCTGAAGGAGATCACTACCGGCTGCGTGGTCAGAAAATTTACATCACCTGGGGTGAGCACGATATGACGGAGAATATCATCCATATCGTTCTGGCCCCCATGGTTGACGCACCTCCGGGCAACAAAGGGCTGTCCCTGTTCCTGGTACCGAAGTTCATGGTCAACGAAGACGGTTCACTGGGTGAGCGCAACGATGTCCGCGTGGTTTCCACGGAACACAAGCTGGGTATTCACGCAAGTCCGACCTGTGTCATGAGCTTTGGTGAGAACGAGGGCGCTGTCGGTTATCTGATCGGTGAGCCCGGCGACGGCCTTGCCTGTATGTTTACGCTGATGAACCATGCCCGTCTCGAAGTCGGTCTGCAAGGGGTCGCGCTTTCAGAACGCGCCTACCAGGATGCGTTGTCCTATGCGAAAGAACGGGTGCAGGGACGAAATATTGAAACCGGTGCGTCGGCGCGCATCATTGAACATGCGGATGTGCAGCGCATGCTGATGCAGATGAAATCCATGACCGATGCGATGCGCGGTCTCACCTATGACGGCGCCTACTCACACGATTTCAGAATCCATGGTCGTGATGATGATGAAAAACGCCAGTTCAATGAACGCTTCGCCTTGTTGACTCCGGTGGTTAAAGCCTGGTGTACGGAACTCGTCAACGAGGTAACGTCTCTTGGCGTTCAGGTGCATGGCGGCATGGGTTTCATTGAGGAAACCGGTGTTGCACAACATTATCGGGACGCACGAATCTCTTCCATTTACGAAGGCACCAACGGCATTCAGGCCAACGACCTGGTTGGCCGAAAACTGCTTCGCGATCAGGGTGCAGCCCTGACTTCCTATCTTGATGAGGTCCTGGATACAGCCGAGAAGCTCGAAGCCAATGCGGATCTGAAGCCGCTCGGGGTCGCCCTGCGTGGCGCAACGGAGAATCTTCAGACAGCGGCCCGTTATATTCTGGAGAACTCTCAATCGAATCAGAAATTTGTTGGTGCTGTGGCGTTCAACTTCCTGATGATGATGGGTTATGTTGCGGGTGCCTGGTACATGGGTAAGTCTGCAGAAAAAGCAGTGGCCGGCCTGTCCGGTGACGACCGTGAGTTTTATGAGAAGAAGCTAGCTTCTGTTCAGTTCTACTTTTCACAGCTGCTACCCAGGCACCGCAGCTATATGGACGCAGTGATCGGTGGTGCAGATATCGGCGTGGCGCTGAACGAGGCGTGCTTCTAAGTCATGACAATCAAGCAGACAGGCCGCCTGACTCAGGCGCAACGAACAGAGATCTCGGACCAGCGTATGCTGGACGCTGCCGTGCGTCTCATCGTTGAATTTGGCCCTGCTGCCACAAGTCTGAAAGAAGTCGGCCTGATGGCCGGTTACTCAAGGGGCCTGGCCGGTCAGCGTTTTGGTTCAAAGGACAACCTGTATGCCTTTGTGCTGCGTCACGTCGGTGAAATCTGGTTGTCGCAATTGAAAGATGCGACGGAAGAGAAAACCGGGCTGGATGCCATTCACGATGCACTGGACCAGCATTACAGGTTCTGTGTCGAAGCGCCGGTTCAGGTGCGGGCGTTTTATACCCTCTGGTTCGAGTCGGTGAACGCCGATGCTGATTCTGAACTTTCCGCTATTATTGGCAATATTCACAACCGGCGTCACCAGGATATGGTGAACTGGATAAACGCGGATTCACAGATTCGCCAGGAAACGAAATTACGGGCGGATGCGATTGCTGCCCAGTTCTGTGCGTCAGTCATTGGTATTGTTTACTACTGGCTGGCGAACCCGAGCGACCTGGAGGAAACCAGGCAATTGCACCACAATCTCAAGAACACTATGACACTGCTGATTACAGCAGAATAAGAGGAACCAACCATGTCAGAAGCAAAAGTCAGATCCGTTGAAGGCAGTACTCAAACTTCCCAGGAGCAGCCCCCGCTCCGATTCGTGACAGCTGCCAGCCTGTTTGATGGGCATGATGCCTCTATCAACATTATGCGGCGTATTCTGCAGTCGCTTGGCGTGGAAGTTATTCACCTTGCTCACAATCGCTCCGTGGCCGAAGTTGTTCAGGCTGCATTGCAGGAAGACGTTCAGGGGATCGCTATCAGTTCTTACCAGGGTGGTCACGTTGAGTACTTCAAGTATGTCGTTGATATGCTCAAGGAAAACAACGCTTCACACATCAAGGTGTTTGGTGGTGGTGGCGGTGTGATCGTCCCGGAAGAAATCCAGGAACTGCACGACTACGGGGTTGCCAGGATTTACTCGCCTCAGGATGGCATGAGCATGGGGCTCGTTGGCATGATCCAGGACATGGTGGATCAGTGCCGAGCGGCAGGCTCCACAGGCCACAGTGCCCAGGCCGTTCAGGAAGATAACTATCTGGCGCTGTCCAGCATGATTACAGCCATCGAACGTGGCGAAATGGGTGCGGCTGATCTTGCTGCGCTGAAGCTGGGTTCAGACCGATCCACACCGGTACTCGGTATCACGGGTACCGGTGGTGCCGGCAAGTCTTCGCTGACAGATGAGATTATTCGCCGTTTTCGTATCGACAGTGGTGACTCTGCGAATATAGCGATTCTCGCGATTGACCCTACCCGTCGAAAAACCGGTGGTGCCTTGCTGGGTGACCGAATTCGCATGAACTCCATTTATGCGGACAACATTTTCATGCGCTCCATTGCGACCCGGCAGTCCACCGGTGAAGTGCCCGGATACCTCACCGAGGTAATCGCGGCTGCACGTAAGTTTGATTTTGACCTCATTATCGTTGAGACACCCGGCATCGGTCAGGGCGACGCGGGTATCGTTCCTTATGTTGATGCCTCCATGTATGTCATGACGCCGGAATTTGGTGCTCAGAGCCAGTTGGAAAAGATCGACATGCTGGACTTTGCTGATCTTGTCGTGATCAACAAGTTTGACAGGAAGGGCGCAGAAGATGCACAGCGCGATGTCGCGAAGCAGGTGCAGCGAAACCGTGAGGCCTGGGATCAGTCTCCTAAGGATCTGCCCGTCTACGGCACTATTGCATCAAGGTTTGGTGACGACGGTGTTTCAGCCGCTTATCACGGTCTGCTTAGCGCTCTGCGGGAAAAGGGTCTTCGGGAATGGGAATCCAAATTGCCTTTCATCGATACTCGAGTTCCCAGTGAACGTTCAGTGATCGTGCCGTCTTCGAGAGTCCGTTACCTTGCAGAAATTGCAGAAGCACTTCGCAGCTACCATGCAGAGACCCGAGAGCAGGCTCGAATTGCCCGCGAGAGACAACAGCTTCGCAGCACCCTCGACATGTTGGGCGAGGAGAACGAAAAGATTGGCGTTCTGATTGAGCAGAAAGAAGATGCGCTCACCTCTGAGAATCAGAAGCTTCTCGAACAGTGGCCCGCCGTGAAAGAGAGCTACCAGGGTGAGGAGCGGGTTGAGACGACTTCTTCCGGCAAAGAAATTCGAACCCGTCTTGGAAGTGAGTCCCTGTCCGGCAACTGGATTTCCCGGGTGGCAGTACCACCCTACGAAGACCATGGTGAACTTCTCAGCTTCCTGAAGCGTGAGAATATGCCAGGCTATTTCCCGTTCACCGCGGGTGTATTCCCGTTCAAGCGTGAAGGTGAAGACCCTGCGCGTATGTTTGCCGGCGAAGGGGATCCCGCGCGAACCAACCGCCGTTTTAAGAAACTTTCAGAACACTCTGAAGCAAAACGGCTGTCGACAGCGTTTGACAGTGTGACCCTGTACGGATTTGATCCCGCAACCCGTCCGGATATCTATGGAAAAATCGGTAACTCCGGTGTCTCCATTGCGACCCTGGATGATATGAAGGTGCTTTATGGTGGCTTCGATCTGTGTGATCCGCGCACCTCGGTTTCCATGACCATCAATGGGCCGGCACCTGCGATTCTTGCCATGTTCCTGAATACGGCCATTGACCAGCAGACGGAAAATTTCCGTGACAAAGAAGGCCGGGAGCCGACAGAAGCAGAACAGGCTGATATCAGGGCTTATGCATTGTCCAATGTTCGAGGCACGGTGCAGGCAGACATTCTGAAAGAAGATCAGGGGCAGAACACCTGTATCTTCTCGACTGAGTTCAGTCTGCGCATGATGGGAGATATCCAGCAGTACTTTATCGACAATCAGGTGCGTAACTTCTACTCGGTCTCTATCTCTGGATATCACATCGCGGAAGCTGGTGCGAACCCGATCTCTCAGCTGGCATTTACCCTTGCCAATGGCTTTACCTTTGTTGAGGCGTATCTTGCACGTGGCATGGACATTGATGACTTTGCACCTAACCTCTCATTCTTCTTCTCCAATGGTATGGATCC
Organism: Candidatus Azotimanducaceae bacterium; assembly: GCA_965662805.1. Classification (GTDB taxonomy): domain Bacteria; phylum Pseudomonadota; class Gammaproteobacteria; order Pseudomonadales; family Azotimanducaceae; genus UBA9659. The sequence continues at coordinate 29,630 of CBFIJB010000001.1, forward strand.
TGAGTACACGGTTATTGGCCGGGTTGCTCGCCGGATCTGGGCCGTTGCCATGCGTGAGAAGTACGGCGCCAACGAACGCAGCCAGAAGCTGAAGTATCACATCCAGACCTCCGGTCGCTCGCTGCACGCGCAGGAAATGCAGTTCAACGATATCCGAACGACACTGCAGGCGCTGCTGGCGATCAACGATAACTGCAACAGTCTGCATACCAATGCCTATGATGAAGCGATTACCACACCGACGGAGGAATCTGTTCGACGTGCGCTGGCGATTCAGCTGATCATCAACCGCGAGTTTGGTGTGACCAAGACCGAAAACCCGAATCAGGGATCATTTATTATCGATGAGCTGACAGACCTAGTGGAAGAGGCTGTGCTTCGTGAGTTTGAGAGCATATCGGATCGTGGTGGTGTACTTGGTGCCATGGAAACCGGTTACCAGCGAGGAAAAATCCAGGAAGAGTCCATGAAATATGAGACTCTGAAGCACGACGGTTCCTTGCCGATTATTGGTGTGAACACCTTCCAGCCGGAAAGTGAGCCGGAAGAAACGACCATTGAACTGGCCCGTTCGACCGAGGAAGAAAAGCAGAGTCAGATAGCCCGACTTGCAGACTTCCAGGCGCGTCACTCGGACACATCGGAAGCGGCGCTGGAACATCTGAAGCAGGTAGTTACCGAAGGTGGTAACGGTTTTGAGGCGTTGATGGAAGCTGTGCGCCACTGCTCTCTGGGTCAGTTGACGGATGCCTTCTTTGAAGTAGGCGGTCAGTATCGTAGAAACACCTGAGGCAGCATTGCGCGTTGTTTCACTGGTACCCAGCCTCACAGAGACGCTGGTAGATTGCGGTGTTGACGTTGTCGGCCGGACCCGTTTCTGTGTCCATCCGAAACAGGTGGTTGCCGACATTCCTGTGGTGGGTGGTACCAAAGACGTCAGCTGGGAATTGTGTGAGGCGCTCAAGCCAGACCTGGTTGTTATGGACAGGGAAGAAAACACCCTGCCCATGGCCGAAAGCTGTCCTTATCCGTATCACGCAACCCATGTGACCTCCGTCGACAGCATTGGAGGCGAAATGCTGAGTCTGGGTGAGCGGCTTGGCAGCCTGCCACTGCAAAAACTCGGGAAAGACTGGCAGAAGCTTGCTGACATGCCGGATCTGGACTTTCGCGGATGGGGAGAGTTGCCGGCTATTCTCGACAGGGTGGGTGCCCGAACATCGGGATTCAAACGTATCGAGTATATGATCTGGTGCAATCCCTGGATGGCTGTTGGTCGTCAGACGTTTATCGGATCCATGCTGAAGAAAACGGGGCTGGCAGCCTACCTGCCTGATCACGAAAAACCCTACCCGGAGCTGTCGGAATCGGAAGCACCCGATCCAGAAACCTTTTATCTGTTTTCATCTGAACCCTATCCTTTTGGACGACATGTCGATGCTCTTACCGAAGCTGGTTTTCATGGTGTTCTGGTAGACGGAGAGTTTTATTCCTGGTTCGGGAGCAGAAGCTTTCGGCTGTTGAAACAGTTTATGGAGACGAATTCATGAGAGTTTCCACATGAGAATGGGCGCACTGCTTGGACCAATAAATGCGGCCGAACCGAATGCGCTGGTGGATCAGGCGAAGCAACTGGAAGCGGATGGTTACGACAGCCTCTGGAGTGCCCAGGCCATGGGGCGCGGCTTTATGATGACGGATCCTCTGATCGCGCTGACTGCCGCTGCCGTTGCAACAGAAAAGGTTGAACTCGGTACAGGTATTCTTCAGTTGTCTATTTATGAGCCCGTTGATGTCGCCCTGAAAGCGTTCTCTCTGATGCAGGTCTCTGGTAACCGACTGCTGCTTGGCGTAGGCGCCGGCTCAACCGAAGTCGATCACCAGATTCATCGTGGCGATTTCACGAATCGATTTTCGACGTTCAACGAACGACTTGAACAGCTTCGCGGATGGTTCAAAGACGGCGAGCATTCGGGTCTGTCCATAAGCCCATGGCCCGAAGTCGTGGGTGGACCTGAGCTGGGATATGGCACCTGGGGTAATGGCGTTCGGCGGGCTGCGACAGAATTTGATTTCTGGATTGCGTCCGGTATGCATCGAAATGCTGAAGATCTTGAGAAAACGATTCCCGATTACCGGCAGGCCGGGGGAGGGCGCGCCATCGTATCGACGATTCTGGTGAGTGCTGAAACAGACCTCGGTGAGCTGAATGAAATGCTGAGTCGTTATGAGGCCATGGGCTTTGATGATGCTGTGGTCATGTTTCTGCCGGGTGCTCCTGACGCGGCTGAAGTTCGTAAACTGGTTAACTGAAAAGTAGGGGTACGCATGTACGAGACAATCTCCATCGAAAAACGAGGTCAGGTTGATTGGCTGACGCTGAACCGGCCGGAAGCACTGAATTCCATTAACACACCCATGGTCACAGAACTGCGCGACTACTTTGGCGGCCTCATGGAAGATCGCGATACCCGTATTGTCGTCATGCGTGGCGCGGGTCGTGCATTCTGCGCTGGACTCGATATCAAGGCATCACAGGCTGGTACCCATGAGCAGCCCTATGGTGGTGGTATGGGATTTCAGGGGTATCTTGCGGAGGTATACATTCGCATGCGTCGCTGTCCACAGCCCATTATCTCCCTGGTCCAGGGGCCGGCATGTGGTGGTGGTTTTTCGTTTGTTCTGGCGTCTGACATCCGTATTGCCGGTGAATCTGCGAAAATGAACGCGGCGTTCATCCGTATTGGTCTTTCAGCCTGTGACATGGGATCGAGTTATTTTTTACCGAGATTGGTAGGAACGTCTGTCGCATCTGAGCTGATGCTGACCGGCCGATTTATCCATGCTGACCGGGCGCTGGCAACGAATCTTGTGTCCGAAGTGGTACCGGATGATCAGCTGGATGCGGCCGCACAACCTTATATTGATGAAATGCTGACCACGTCTCCCATGGGGCTGCGGCTGACGAAAGAAGGTCTCAACATGGCAATAGATGCGGCTGGCCTTGAAGCTGCTATGGCCATCGAGAATCGCAATCAGTTGATGTGCTCTCGCACGAACGATGCAAAAGAGGGGATGCGGGCTTTCGTCGAGAAGCGTCAGCCTGATTACACTGGCAGCTAGGTTGGCTGAGCTCTATATCAGTCCAGCGTAATGATGTCGGCGGTCACCATAGCGCCGTCACCGAGTTCGGCTCGTTTGACGGCCTTGAACGCATTAAGATCGCCAACTACGGCCTGCCAGGTATAGAAGAAGTCCTGTCCGTCCATCTGGATAGGAAAACAACCGAAACCAAATGGCGCCATCGCGAAGTCGCCTTCGTACTCTCCGATCAGGTAGCGATCGAGAAAGTCCACGTAGGCGTCGCGCTTGTCGATAAGCACCAGGTCGAAAAACGGTACAGCATTGCGACCATCGGTACCGGTCTGACGCAGGATCTCTGCGGGAAAGAGTCCGCCAGTCCAGCGCGCGTTAATTTCGGTCAAAATGACGCTGCCATCTTTGCCAACGAAGTAGTCGATACCCAGATTGCTGCCTTCCTCTGTCACATAACCGTGGTGGCGCGCGTATTCGCCGACCCGCTTCAGAGCCTGCCACTGTTCATCGGTGAGTGACACCGCATCCCCGATGAGGTTGCCTACCCAGACACCATCAGCGAAGAGGATCTTTCGGACGTTGGAAAGTTTTATATCGTCATTCGATACGATCAGGTCGACCGTCATCTCGGAATAGAAATCCAGATCCAGGCGCTCCTGTAACAGGATGACAAAGTTATCCTCATACTCGGTAACAAACTCGGCACACTCATCGACGCTGTCTACCATGGTGACATTCCGAGCACCGGCAAGTCCCAGAAGTTTGGCAACGATTCGGTTGTTGTGCTTCTTGAAGAATGCATTGACAAGATCACCCCGGAGTTCAGCCTTGGTAGTGATCAGTGTGTCCGGAACTGGAATCCCGAAATCTGGAGCATTCTCGGCGAAATGTTTCTTTGAATTGACGTTGCGGTTGATGGCGAGTAAATCGTCACTCCGGTGGATCACGGCATTGGAGCCGCTGGACATATAGAGGTTGGCGACGTCAGTCAGACCGGGGTTGTTTGAAATCATACTGGCCACCGACTCATAGTATTGCCGGGGCGGGTGATAACTGAAGTGATCCACGGGAACGACGTCATCGACCATGCGTTTGAAGAAATCATGGTAACGCATGAGTACGCGCTGCAGTTCCGGTTCCTGATAGTTTTCGTAGAGGGCCAGATGATCCTGGCTGTGGCCAATGCAGGAAAGCGCAACCTGCAACATGGCCGTCAGTTCAATATTGTCCTGATGATCCTGTTGCTGCTTCGGTGTCAGTGTTTCCAGGTCAAAGAACAGGGAACAATCGTCCCCGGCCATGGCATAAAGCGATGAGTAATGTGTGCCGGGGAAGAAAGATCCTGCTTTCATGACATGTGTGCGCCACCATCCACGTTCAGCGTCTGACCTGTCATAAAGCTGGCATCATCACCGGCAAGAAATGAAACGCTCGCCGCCAGTTCACTTGGCAGACCCTGGCGTCCCATAGGTGCTGCCATTCGAATGCGCGCGGTGACATCGTCAGTGCTCATGCCGAACTTGTTCGCTGTTCTGCCAATGGTGCCATCCATCATATCGGTAGCATGTGAGCCCGGGGCGATACAGTTAACGCGTATGTTTTCCGGTGCCAGCTCAATGGCGAGCTGTTGCGTGAAGCCGACAACAGCAAATTTGGTAGCGCAGTAGGCTCCATAGTCCGGGATGCCGCGGCGCCCGGCTGTGGATGAAATATTGATGATGGAACCACCTTTGCCATTCTCGCGCATCAGCCGGCCGGCAAACTTGGTCATCAGGTAGACGCCATTCAGATTCACATCCACGGTGTCGTACCAGAGGTCGTTATCCATATCGAGTATAGGTGCGGCGCCTGCGCCACTGGGTACCCCTGCATTGTTGACCAGGATATCGATCGTACCGAACTTATCTTTAGCCGCCGCAACAATTCGCTGCACGTCTTCTGGGCTGGTCACGTCTCCCTCAACGGCCAGTGCCTTTCTGCCCATGCCCTCGATTTCCTCGGCGAGTGACTGGACGCCTGTCCAGCCCATTTCCTTTTCGTTGTCTGGTAGTTCTTCCGGGGCTTTCGCCCGGCCGGTGACAATAATATCTGCGCCGTCTTCTGCAAGACGTATTGCCATGGCGCGACCCAGGCCACGGTATCTTGCCGCGCCTGAAACCAGTGCTACTTTTCCTGTGAGATCTGCCATTTTTAAAGTCCGAGTACAGTTTTCGCGATAATATTTTTCTGAACCTCTTTCGAGCCACCGAAGATTGATGAGGCTCGATTATTCAGATAAGTACCAATTGCTGTCTGATGCCGCTCATCTCCCACGCCTTCTTCTCCCTGTAACCAGAGTAGATTGTTGTGGGGCAGTCCGTAATAAGCCAGTGCTTCCAGTCGTGTTGTTGCGAGCTGCTGGCCCAGGTTGCTGACCATGTTTTTCATCAGGGACGAACCTGACCCCAGGTTCATGCCGGCGGCGACGCGTGCCTGAAGATCTGTTTCCATCTGATTGAGTGCCGCGACCTCTATAGCCAGTTCTGTCGCCCGCTTCTTCAGTTCGTGTTCCTCAGGTAACTCATCAAGCATCATGTTGAGTTCCTGCATAGCCAACTGCAGTCCTGTTGCCGCGGTACCACCGCCACGTTCGAATTCAAGCAGATACTTGGCAACCGTCCAGCCTTCGTTCTCCGGTCCGACTCGATTGGTTACTGGTACGCGGACATTGTCAAAAAACACCTGGTTAACTTCATGGTCACCGGCCATGGTGATGATAGGTTCAACGGTTATCCCCGGTGTATCCATATCTATCAGAAGGAAGCTGATGCCGGCCTGAGGCCGGGCATCCATATCAGTACGTACCAGGCAGAAGATGTGATCGGCGAACTGCGCATGGGTGGTCCATATTTTTGTACCGTTCACAACGTAGACGTCACCGTCTTTTTCAGCGCGGGTTTTCAAGCTCGCAAGGTCAGAACCTGAACCGGGCTCTGAATAGCCCTGGCACCAGTAATGCTCGCCGGACAGAATTTTCGGAAGATAGTAGTTCTGTTGCTCCTGGGTACCGTACTTGAAGATCACCGGTGCCAGCATCCGCAATCCCAGCGGAATCAAACCCGGCGCACCGGCCTTGAGACACTCCTGGTTGAAAATATATCGCTGGTTAGATGTCCATCCGGTACCACCAAATTCCTTTGGCCAGGAGACGCCGGCCCAGCCGCGCTTATGCAGGATTTTCTGCCAGGTGACCGCGACGTCTTTGTCCGCGAACACGGTCGTGGTCTTCGCAGTCGCTTCCTTCAGCTCGTCTGTCAGTTCTTGAGCAAGCAGTTGGCGCACTTCCTCACGGAAGGCCAGTTCCTCTTCAGTAAATTGCAGTTCCAAGGGATATCTCTATATTTCAAAAAGAATAAGTGTAGCGGGCTTCAATTTTTGTGGCTAGCTTAATCCCGTCAGCAGAATAACGATGATGGCCACGGGAAGAAGGAATTTGAGCAGCCAGTGCCAGATCGCAAATATGGTGTCTGACATGAGGGGCAGCTCCGCTCGAAGGCTCGATTTCCTGACCTGCCAGGCAGCAAATATCGTGATCAGCAGTCCACCGACAGGGAGCATGATCTGATTCGCCAGGTAATCGAGGATGCCGTTGAGGTCTCTCTTGCCAAAGGTCCAGTCTGAAATAACGTTATACGACAGGACGCTCAGAATCCCGAGGCAACTGATGGTCACAAACATGGTGATCGTGGCCTTGTGTCTCGGCAACTCGAACGTATCCTCCGTCCAGGCAACCAGCGGCTCCATCAGGCCAACCATGGATGTAACAGCGGCAACGGACAGCAGGGTAAAGAAGAGAACCGCGATGAAGTGTCCACCAGGCATCTGAGCGAAAGCAACAGGCAGTGTCTGGAAAATGAGCCCGGGCCCTCCGGCTGGATCCATGCCAAATCTGAAGACCATCGGGAATATCATGAGTCCGGCGAACAGGGCAACACAGGTGTCAATGACGATAATGATCAGTACGCATCGGGTGATCGAGACTTCCTTCGGCAGATAAGAGCCGAAGATCAACATGCCGGCCATACCGACACCTATGCTGAAAAAGGCCTGCCCTACGGCGGCGAGAAAGGTTCCGCCATCTATCTTGGAAAAGTCTGGAGTAAACAGGTAGGCAATGGCGTCAGAGAACCCGGCCTGGGTTGCATTGAAAATAACCAGTACCACCATAAGAAGAAACAGTGTTGGCATCAGAACCCGGACTGATCGTTCGATACCATCATTCACGCCGGCATAGATAATTGCGCTGGTCATAAGCAGAGCAGCGGCCGTCCAGATCAGCATGCCGTTCACGCTTTTGAGCACGCCGTCAAACTGTGTCGCGGCGATGTCGGCGGTGACATCCGAGAAACCGGTGGTGATGGCTATGAACAGATACCACAGGACCCAGCCTGCGACGACACAGTAAGTGCCTTGAATGGTGAAGGCAGTCAGCAGATTCAGGTGACCGGCATGTTTCCACAGGGGAGATTTATTGTTCGCGCGCGCGACATTTTCCATGGCCAGTGGTGGATTGCCCTGTCCCATGCGTCCCATCAGCAGTTCCGCCACGAGGATCGGGATACCGATGATCAGTGCACAGCCGAGATAGACGATAACGAAGGCACCACCGCCGTTTTCACCGGTAATATAAGCGAATCGCCAGATATTGCCGAGGCCGACGGCGAATCCCGTCGCCGCCATAAGAAATCCAAAGGTCGAACTGAAGTGATTGGCTTTATGCATGGGCCTTCGTTTTTGTTGTTATGCCGGGAGTATAAATGAATCCGACGTGATTACAGTCAGTCTGGCCGGTGGTTACCGAATTCATTCAGCTTGAGGGCCTGTTCATGCAACTGTACGCAGGCATCTGAACTGGTGCTCATTCGATCCCAAAGTCCGGTTGCCAGAACACTGACACCTCCGGAAAAGAACGCGGCGCTGGTAGACAGTGCGGTGGATGTTGTACCCACAGAGAAACGGGGCTCCGTCATGGTGCCACCCACCCTCAGTCGTGGAGCAATGACTTTCAATGGCGACAACCCGATGCCGGTTCGACTTTTCGTCAGGAATACGAGCTTCAGCTTCTCCTTTTCGAGGTCGATGCTGCCACTGGCATAGAAATCTGTTCTATCTGTGCGTGAAACTATGCCCGGCGCCAGGTAAGCGATGCCGTCGTTGAAGTGGATGCCACCGGCTGTGCATGAGACGAGAGTTCTGCGTCTTTCTTCAGCCGATTCTCCACCAATGATTGCACTGGTGGCAGACGTCAGAAAGTCGCCAAACAGGAGTTCAAGTCGATTGGACTGGATGTGACCTCGACCGCCCTGCCAGAGCACCGTGCCGTTAAGGTTCCCCATAATGTGGCGAATGCTCTGACCATTGCTGCTCAGAAGCGCCCGAAAACTGGTGCCTTCAGAAGGCAGCGACTCGCCAGTGAGTAACCAGACCAAAGGGAGACGCGAACTCGTAGCTTCAAGTGTCAGGCCCAGCGCATCCTTTGATTCATTGAGGCGGAACTTGATGTTGCCTGTTGAATCCTCGCTGTCCCAGCGGATGTTCCTGCCAACAAGTTCCGCGTTCTGCAGGGACAGGTCGAGCAGTACTTCGGTTTTGTACTCCTCCGTACTCCAGGCTTTGTGAATGTCCCAGGTGACCTCACCCTCGAATGCCTGCAACCATGATCTGGGAATTGGTTGGTCGCTGAAGACACGCTTGTCTCCGGTGACAACAGGCTCATCTTGATTTCCCTCATCAACCAGCGAGGGATAAATAAGCGGCAGATAAAATGATCTGGATACCAGATCGACGTCCAGCAAGTAGTGGGATTTGTTTTGAAATACGATCTGCCCGGAAACATCGGTTTCAGCGATGCTGCTTGTCAGCTCGTTGACCACCAGCCGGTCCAGGTCGCCAGTCATGTTGAAAGACAGTTCGTAAGGTCGGTCAAGTACATCCCAATCCAATCCGAGCAGGGCCACCAACTCTTGTGTGCGAGGACCTTGCAGCGCGAGATGACCGAATGTGTTGCTGTAGTCAGGTGGCCGGTCAATGCTCAGATCTGCCTGCAGCGCATGTTCGCCGACTGTCGCCCTGAGGTTTTCGAAGCGAAAGAATTTTTCCTTGAAATCGATGTTGGTTTCCAGGGAGAAAGGCAGTTCCGGGATTGGGTGATCTAACCAGGGACCCAGAAGATTCTGAATATTCTCTCCACTCGCCTCAACTTCCAGATAAGAGCCAAGATACAATGGCAGTCTGGTCAGACGTCCATCCATTTTGACACGAGTATTCACCAGTTCCAGATCCAGGCCCTGGATAAGCCAGGCGTTGGCCTCCTTGGCGATCAACGTATTGAGTTGGTAAGGCTGTTCGTGGTTTGCGTTACTCTCAGCATCGCCAATCAGATCGCGCAGGTTGTCACCTTCCATTGCCAGTGACATCTGCAGCCCCGCGAGCGTGCGTGGGTTACCCAAGGTCCCTTGCAGGCTGCCAACCTGACCGGCTGCCTCAAAACGAAGCGAAGTGATATCAATCTGATTCAGACTGCCGTTCATTGACAGGTCTCCCTTTAAGGGAAAACGCTTAAGTGGTCCGCGATAGTCGGCTATCTCATCAATGAGAAGCTGGACGTCAGGAACATCTATCCCGAGTTTGGTCTGGAACGTCAGCGGTTCGTTGAGGTTCAGTTCCAGGTCGCCGTCAATATCCGCAAGGTTGGAGGAAAGTAGCAGGTCAGAGAAAGTCAGTTTGCTGTCAGCATACGCCAGCCTTGTGGTCAGTTGAGCCGGGTCGTCTGGCAGACTTATTGCGAGACAGTGTCCCAGTGTCTGCAGCGATGTTCCCGCGATATCTATGTCCAGCTGCGCGGTCCCTGGCGTCCTGTTCAGGTTTCCTGTTGCCTTCACATCGTAACTGGGACCGTCGAGATAAATTTCCAGTGTCTGACCGGGGTCGGTAACAACAACGTTGACCTCCACGTTCACTAACTCCTGGGGAAGCTGGCAAAGGTCAGCCACGGGTTTAAGCACATTGGGTTTAAAGTTCTCTGCCCTGAGGTCGACTTCCATATCTTTTGTCTCTGGAAATCCCGGCATGTTCAGGTTTGCTGTTATTAACCCCTGTTCTATGCCGATACTCACATCGGTAAGCGCAAGATGATCGGTAGAAAAAGAAACATGGCCAGTCGTCGAAAATGGTTGTGGCTGCAGTCTGAACTCATTGAAGAGGGCGCCGATCTCGAACAGAGAAGGGCCCGCAACGTTGAAGTTCGCCTCGACCGGGGCAAACACCTCGAGATCCGCCACAGTGCCATCAACACTGAAAGCGATCTCGCTGAGCTGGCCGGCAAGTCTGATGGTGTAATCAGATGCCTCGTGGGTAATGCTGCCGTCCAGGTCAACGATGCCGTCTCTGACTTCCGAGGCGCCCAGCAACTCCATGAGGGGCTGAGAAGTTGGTGCCGACAAAGTCAGATTCAGATCTGCGCCCTTCAGTCTGGACAGAGCGTCGAGTTTGCCCTCAGCGGTCAGACGGTACTGGCCCCAATGGACCTGGACATCCAGTGGTTCTGCTGTGCCAGCCGGATCAGGCAGACCATACCTGCCAGTCAGCTTTAATGGCGAACGCTGCAGCTGACCATGGCAGTTGATATTAATTTCACTGACTTCCTGTACCCGCGTTGCACGGCACTCATCCAGTATGGCATGAATGTCCTGGTCGTCGTCCTGGTACTGCACCTGGATATTGTTGAGGTCGTAGGATTCGGGTAGCCAGCGAATCGTTTGCCCCTGTTGCTCTTCCTCCTCGCTGGGTAGTTCTCGATCAGCTTCAGTCCGGGTGATATTGATCGTGCCGTTGCTGCCTTCAATACGGGCAAGGTAGTAATCGTTCCCTCTGAGCTGGTCCAGCCTGAGTTCGACGTAGATCTCCTCGATCTTTGCCTCGAACTGCCTGCCTTTAAGGTGGAGGCCGATTCCGCGGACGCTGAGCAGGGAGCCGGGTGATATTTCAAGCGTTTCAAGTTCCAGTTGCAGATCGAAACTGGATTGCAGATAAGTCCTGGCAATCGTGATTCGCTGGCTCCATGCAAGAATGCACAGAAACAGCAGCAGGGCAGAGGCGATGAGGAGTTTACGCACCGATTTCTGTTGAGAAAAACTGCTGGAGGACACTGTTAACCATGATTTGGATCTATCTATCGACAGACGCAAATCATGGCATAAAAGCGGGTTAAAGGGTCAGGCGTTTGCCGGTTGATAAGTGTTGAGCACTTCCCTGTAGGTTTCCGGCGGCGTGATGCCCAGTTCCTGACGAACTTCCTGCAGTGGTTTCGCCAGTAGATGTTCCCAGTGCTGTTGTGGCAACCAGGCAGCGTTTTTGCCTGCCCTGTAGGCACGCCATGAAGCCTTGTAGACCTCAGCGCCAAGTTCCCGGGCGATCTTGAAGGTGCCGATCAACGCAATCAGACCGACGCCGCGATTGCGAGTCTGTGCATAGGTAAAGGCGAGCAGGCAGGCTTCTCCAAAAGTGTCTCGTCCGTAGCCGGTGACAACGTGCCAGAGGTCATGTTGATCGCGCATCCGCTCTCCGAACAGCTTGAGTTCCGGATCGAGAATCTCGTTGCTTTGCTCGCTCGCTTCCACCAGCCCATCTGCGGACAGTTGTTCTGACTCGACGAAACTCAGATATGCTCTTCCCAGACTGTCAGCCTCCATGGCACGAAGCGCGTCCCGGTCCTGCAGGGTGCACAGAAGTGTTTTTTCCTGACGTAGAATGTTTTTGCCGGTCTCGGTTTTTCTGAACCTTTGAAAGGCGTTGAATAGCGCATTGCCGGACATCGCGTTGACAATCACGAATACGCGGTCTGTTTTCTCGGGGTCGGCAATCAGTTCTTTCAATGCACGCACGGCAATCATGGGTTGCATACGTTTTGGCTGATATTTGGTTTCAGTCGTCATCGGTGCTACGGTGCTCACTATTAACAATGATGTCAATAATAACGCTATCAACATGAATGTCAATAAAACGAATATCAATAAAATGAATATCAATAAAGAGTCTGCAAGGAAATCCAAGAGAATCCGCCGGACTCCGGAGGAGGCCAAGTCCCTGATTTTGAGGGTTGCATCGGAGCGCCTGGCAGACCACGGCCTGGATGGTCTGAACATATCAGGTGTCGCGAAAGCCGCGGGCATGTCTCACGCCACCGTGATTCATCACTTTGGTTCCACCGCAGCCATGCGTGAGGCTCTGCTCCAGCAAATGACCCGGGATCTTCTTTCCGATGTGGTTGAGGCGCTCAATCATGAGGAATCACCCGATAAGATACTGGACCGTTTGTTCAAAACGCTGTCCCAGGATGGACATGGCAAGTTGTTGGCGTGGCGGGCTCTGGATCATCAGGCCATGGGCCAGCAAGATGACTCGGGTGAGCTTTTCCGCAGCATCATTTCCGCACTGGCTGAAAAAAGTGGCAGCCATGCCGATGCACAGCAGATCGTTTATCTGGTTGCCCTTGCCGCCATGGGGCAGAGTATCTGTGGTGATGTGGTGTCCGGTCTGATTGGCATGTCCAGGGTAGACACGGATCAATTTCCCGTGTGGCTGGCCAGCACCATTGGAGACATTTAGCTGCTATTCTTCATTCTGTTTTTTAAATCGAGATCTCCCAGATGGCACTTTCTTTTTATGACATTACGGTCCCCAATTACCTTCAGATTCTGAATGCGGTGGCGGGCATTCTCGACAAGGGCAAAGCCTTTTGCGAAGAACACGGCATAGATCCCGAAGACATAGTCGCGACGCGCCTGATAGAGGATATGGCACCATTTCAGTTCCAGGTGATCTCCGTTGTGCATCACTCCGAGGGCGCGATGAAAGCCTATGAGGGTGGTGATTTCGCTCCCCCGAACGGGTACGGGGAACCTGATTATGCAGGGCTGCAAGCTCTCGTTGACGGCGCCATTGAGTATGTTGGCTCCAAAGATGAGGCAAAGGTTAACAGCTGGGAAAGCAATCAGGTGACGTTCAAGCTTGGTGGCAATGAGTTGCCGTTTACCGCTGTGAATTTCGCGCAGACGTTCTCCATGCCTAACTTCTATTTTCATTCAACCACGACCTACGACATCCTCCGTATGAAGGGCGTACCTCTTGGCAAAAGGGACTTTATGGGTGCCATGCGAATGGGCGTTTAGTGTCCTCTGTGGCAACCCCTGCCGAGGAGCTTCTCGGCCATCCGAAAGGACTGTTTGTTCTTTTTATGACGGAGATGTGGGAGCGTTTCAGCTACTACGGTATGCGTGCGCTACTGATTCTGTATCTCACCAAACATTTTTTGTTTGGCGACCGTGACGCGGGCCTTCTCTACGGCAGTTACGGGTCACTGGTTTATGCGATGCCGGTGATCGGTGGTCTGATTGCTGATCGCTACCTTGGATATAAGAAGGCCATTATGTTCGGGGCGGTTCTGCTGGTGCTGGGGCATTTCGGTATGGCATTCGAGGGACCACCCTCGCAGGTTGTTGATGGTGAAGTGGTCCGTGAGACGCTTTACGAACAGATATTCTATTTGTCTCTGGCGCTGATTATTGTTGGCGTAGGATTTCTCAAGGCCAGTATTTCCACCATTATTGGACAGTTGTACGAAGAACATGACCCTCGTCGAGATGCCGGTTTCACGATTTTTTACATGGGCATCAACATTGGGGCTTTCATCGCGACACTCGCCTGCGCATACCTGGGTGAAACCTATGGCTGGAAGTATGGATTTGGGCTGGCAGGTATCGGCATGCTGGTTGGCCTGGTTACTTTTATCGGTGGTGACAAGCATCTGCAGGGTGTTGGTGCACCGCCGGAAAGCGCCAGACTCTCTGAAAAGATGGCAGGCTTATCGAGAGAGGTCCTGATTTACCTGGGTGCATTTGCTGCAGTCGTCGTTGTCTGGCAGCTGATTCAGAGGACTGGAGATCTGGGCGTCGTGCTCACACTGTTTGGCGCGATTGTGGTTTCCTGGGTGATCTGGTTTTCGCTGTCCAGGTGTACGCCGGTTGAAAGGGATCGAATGCTGACCATGTTGTTGTTGATCGTGCTTTCGGTATTTTTCTGGGCATTGTTCGAACAGGCGGGCTCTTCCCTGACCCTGTTCACGGATCGCAATGTGAATATGGGCGGATTCTTCACTGCGGGAATGTTCCAGTCACTAAACCCGATGTTCATCATTATGTTTGCGCCTCTGTTTGCCTGGATCTGGGTGAAGCTGGCGCAGAATAATCTTGAGCCGAATACACCGATGAAATTCGGGTTGGGCATTCTGCAGGTTGGTCTTGGTTTCGCAGTACTGATCCTGGGTGCAAGTTTCGCTGGACCAGATGGCAAGGTGGCTGTGGTCTGGCTGGCATTGATGTACCTGCTGCACACGACCGGCGAGTTATGTCTGTCACCAGTGGGATTGTCTATGGTGACTCGCCTCAGTGTCGCCCAGGTCGGGGGTATGATGATGGGGGTCTGGTTTCTCTCCAGTGCATTTGCCGCCTACGTGGCGGGTATGATCGCCGGCGCCATGGCCATTGGAGAGGGCGGTAATCAGGTCAGCATGGGGCTTGATTCATTGTCTGTTTATGTTGGTGTGTTTGAGAAGCTGGCCCTGTTGGCCGTTGTCATTGGGATAGCATTGATCATCGTATCTCCCTGGCTGGCGAAGAGAATGCATCTGGAAGAGTAGCTTATGAGTGGACCGTTATCCGGATTTAAGATTGTTGATCTCAGCAGTGTCATCTCTGGTCCCGTAGCAACGGTGTTGCTGGCGGATCAGGGTGCCGATGTCATCAAGGTTGAAGCCCCTCAGGGTGACATTGTCAGGCGAATGGGGATGGGTGCGACCTCCCTGAGTCCGACCTTTGTCACCGCGAATCGCGGTAAACGTTCTATAAGCATAGACCTGAAGGAAGATCAGGGTGTCGAACTGGTTAAAAAGCTGGTGACCGATGCGGATGTCTTTGTTCAGAACTTCAGGCCAGGTGTGATTGAGCGAATGGGCCTTGGTTATGATGTGTTGAAAGCACTTAACCCGGCGCTGATCTTCGTGTCCGTGAGCGGATTTGGAGAGAAGGGCCCGTATGCCCACAAGCGCGTCTATGATCCGGTCATCCAGGCGTTGACCGGTCTGCCTGACATTCAGGCAGACAGTGATCAGTCTCGCCCGAAGATGGTTCGCACGATTATTCCTGACAAGGTGTCTGCCTTGACGACAGCGCAGGCGATTACCGCGGCCTTGCTTGCCCGCGAGCGGGGCGATGGTTCGGGTCAGCATATACAGGTGGCGATGGTGGATGCCACCATTGCTTTCCTCTGGCCCGAAGGTCTTGGCGGCCTGACAATCGTTGGCAATGAGGAAAACGTTCGTCGCGGACAGCTGGCGCAGGACCTGATCTTTGAAACCAAAGATGGCTACATTACCTGCGGCGCTGTTTCCGACTCAGAGTGGGAGGGGCTCTGTCTTGCGCTTGATCGGAATGACTGGATGAACGACGAAAGGTTCAATACACCTTATGGCCGAGTCAAGAATGCTAAAAGCAGACTGGAAGGTATGGCTGATGTGCTGAAATCGAAAACCAGTGCTGATTGGCTGGAGCGTCTTGAATCTCATGATGTACCCTGCGCGCCGGTACTCAGTCGTCCCGAGATTCTTGAGAATGAGCAGATCAAAGCGAACGAACTGATTTTTCAGTATGAGCATCCCGGCCTTGGCCAGATCAGGCAGCCAAGACCGGGTGCGAGATTTTCCGAAAGTGACATTCAGACAGAATCGATAGCACCCTCCCTGGGAGAACATACAGACGAGGTTCTTAAGGAGCTTGGTCTCGACGAAGAATCCATTGCATCGCTGATTGACTCTGGAGTCGTTCAGCGGACAGGTGCATCATGAATCGGATTCTGTCTTTTTGTTTTCTGGTGTTTCTCACTGGCTGTCAAAGCCAGCCGCTTCAGTTTGCTCTGATCGGTGATAACCCTTATGCAGACGAGAGCTTTGAGCGTTACGATCTGATGATTGAACGCATCAATGCCAGTGGTGTCGACTGGGTTGTTCATCTGGGAGATATGAAAGATGGCGGGGGTAGCTGTGCTGACGAAGACCTGCAGAAAGTTTTCGAAATTAACAGCCAGTTCAGCATCCCCTTTGTCCTGACCCCGGGGGATAACGACTGGTTTGATTGCCGTCGGGAGAGCGCTGGTAGCTGGGATCGTCTGGATCGTCTCGACAAGCTGAGAGAGATTTTCTTCTCGACACCGGTAGCACTTCCGATTATCAGTCAGAGGACCTCGGAGATCTACGGAGATTTTGTGGAGAACGTCTACTGGCTGGACAGTAACGTGATGTTCGCCACCATACACCTGGTTGGTTTGACGGGTAAGGAAGGAGGCATCAGTCTGCATAGTGACGTCGAGGATGCGGCAATTGAGTGGCTGGGCACGGTCTTCGACGCTGCGATCGAAGCTGATGCAAAAGGTGTGTTTGTCGCCATGCAGGCGGATATTTACCCTTTTTCTGGCGATCGATACTGGTTGAGAGATGTCTGCGGCAGCTGTGCTGACGTCAGGACTCACTACGAGCGTTTTCATCAGGCGCTATTGACGCAGAGCGCACGCTTTCCCCGCCCGATCATGCTGGCGATGGGCGACACGCACGTCTTTCGTGTCGATAAACCCGTATACGACGGCGATAGACTGGTTGAGCATGTCACCAGAGTAGAGAGTTTTGGAGAAGATCAGGTGCATTGGGTCCGTATTGAAGTTCATCCTGATGCGCGTGATGTATTTCAGGTCCATCAGGAAATTATTCCCGAGAACGTAGCGGCGAAAGGAGAGAAGTAACGATGGAACTCTATGAAGCCATGGCGACGTTGCGAGCGGTCCGGAGGCTGAAACCGGATCCAATTCCAGAGGAAGTGCTGCAAAGAGTGCTGGAAGCAGCGACCTGGGCTCCGACCGGGGGCAATATGCAGCCCTGGCGGATGATTGCCGTGACAGATGCTGACAGGAAGCAGTCGCTGGAAGATCTGTATCGTCCTTACTGGGAGCGTTATGTCCCGGGCTACGAAGAGAAGATGAAACACATGCCGGAAGCGGCGCAGCTTTCATCTAGAAAGGCTTTGGAGGCAGGTACTTACCTGGCTACCCATATGCATGAAGCGCCGTTGATTGCGGTTTTCTGCTTTAACCCGTCTATCATGACGATTACAGATGCTGACCTTCCGCGAACCAGTGTCGTTGGTGGTGGATCTGTCTATCCGGCAGTGCAGAATTTCCTGCTTGCCTGTCGTAACGAAGGTCTGGGCTGTGTGCTGACGACTTTGCTCTGCTACGAGGAGCCCAGTGTGAAAGAAATTCTGAAGATACCTGATGACTGGTATACCTGCGCCCACGTTCCGGTGGGTTACCCCGTTCTGGGTGGGCATGGTCCCATCAATCGACGCTCTGTGAATGAGATGGTGAGTTTTAACAGCTTCTAGCCGGCAGGCGTCAGTTCTACCAGAACCGTTTCAGGAAGCGCCTTTTCAAAATCCTCTTCGATGGGTGTGCCATCTTTTTGCAGACGAACATTGTGATACGCGGCGTCCTGCGGAAACAGGCGGATGTTTTCTGCTAAAGCGAGGCTGATACGCTGCAGATCTTCGGTGATAACTTCTGCCGTGTATCCCTGCATCTGTCTACCGATCAGCAGTGTCACATCAGGGACGGCGGCGACATTTGGCCACCACCTGGTGTCCTTGCTGGTAAAGCAGATGACCTTGTTGCCATCCCTCTGGTAACGAACCGGTGTGCGAAACGGATTTCCCGTCTTTCTACCCTTGAAGTAAATGACCATCAGGCTGTCACTGAATAAACCGTGAAACGGTGATTTCAGGAGCAGGGTAACGATGACATTGATAAATTTGAAAAGCGGTTCGGGAACTTTCACTTGAGTAATTCTCCTGCAATGATCATCTTTCTTACTTCGGTGGTGCCGGCGCCGATCTCCAGCAGTTTGGTGCCACGGAACAGTCTGTTCACTTCCGATTCCCAGATGTAGCCGCTGCCACCATGAATCTGGACGGCATGATCGAGAACGCGATTACACATATTGGCGCAGTACATGACCGATGCGGCAGTGCGTGCATGGATCTCGCCACGGCCCGCCTCGTGTCCTTCGATAGCGTCTGATTCTGACAGTACCTGCCAAGAAAACGTCTTCATGGTTTCTACCCAGGTATACATGTCGGCAAGATACGATTGAATCATCTGAAACTCGGATATGGGTTTTCCGAACTGTTCCCGCGTCTTTGCGTACTCTACAGAGAGTTCCAGCGCCCGTTCCGCCATGCCGACATTGATTGGTGCAATGGTGGCTCGTTCAAAGTCCAGACCGCTCATGACAACCTTGTGCCCCTGGTTCTCTTCACCGACGATATTTTCCCTGGGCACGATAAGATCCTCGAACACGAGTTCTGCGGTCTGACTGCCACGGAATCCCATCTTTTGCAGTTTCTGGGCGACCTTGAATCCAGGCGAATCTGTTTCTACCGCAAATGCAGTGATGCCTTTCGAGCCATTACCAGGTTCCGTTTTTGCATACAGCAGACAGATATCTGCAACAGGCCCGTTGGTGATGTAAATCTTTGTGCCATTAATGACATAGTTGTCGCCATCCTTGACGGCGCGTGTGCGCATGGAACCCAGGGCATCTGAACCGGCTCCGGGTTCGGTCAGCCCAAGACAGCCGGTCCATTCACCGGAACAGAGTTTTGGCAGGTAGCGCTCCCGGATAGACTCGCTGCCATTGTTGTAAAGATTGTTGGCGCAGAGATTGTCGTGGGCAACCCAGGAGAGGCCGAATGCGTGGTTGTATCGGGAAAATGCCTGGAGAATCACTCCGGATTCGACGTAGCCCATGCCGACGCCACCATACTGCTCAGGTATCGTTATGCCGAGAAAACCCAGTTCGCCCAGCTTCGGCATGAGGTCCTCAGGCCACCATTCTTCATTGTCCATACGTTCGGCCAGCGGAAGCAGCTGTTCACGGCCGAACTTGTCAGCGTGATCCAGCAATAGTGCCTGGTCCTGACTGAGTTGAAACTGATTCATCATTTCTCCAAAAACGATAACCCGAAAGACATACGTCCTTCAGTTTATCCGCCGATAGCGCGTTTGAAAGCTCGCAACTCGTTAACAAAAATAGCCGGCTGTTCAAAGGCGGCAAAGTGACCACCCTGATCAAGATCATTCCAGTACTGGATATTGGTATAGCGTTGCTTGGCCCATGAACGTGGTGTTCTCACGATTTCCCTGGGATAGCTGCTGACCCCTGTTGGTAGTTTCACCCTGTTGTCATCGCCGCGGCCAAAAGCGCGGTTGAAACTTTCCCAATAGAGGCGTGCAGATGACGCACCAGAGTTAGACAGCCAGTAGAACATGATGTTATCGAGGATTTCATCACGGCTGAGTATGTTTTCGGGGTGCCCGTTGCAGTCTGTCCATTGATAAAACTTTTCCAGTATCCAGGCAGACTGCCCGACAGGGGAGTCAGCAAGGCTATAGCCAAGGGTCTGTGGGCGTGTGCTCTGTTGTTTGGAATAGCCTGAGTCCCACTGCTGATAAAACCCTGCTCCCGCAAGGGCGACCTTGTCTGCCTCGCTCGGGTTTTCCCGAGCTTCTTTTGTGGCACCTGCATTGGGCATGTTCACATGGATCGCGATGCAACGACCGAGGTTCTGTATACCAATACTCGTGGTTACCGCGCTGCCCCAGTCTCCACCCTGGGCGTAGTAATTCTTATATCCCAGACGATCCATGAGAGTGTCCCACGTCGCAGCGATCTTCTGAATATTCCATCCCGTGGACTTCGGTTTTCCGGAGAACCCATACCCGGGAAGCGATGGGCAGACCACGTGATAGGCGTCAGAGGCTTCTCCGCCGTGTTTCGTCGGTTCTGTCAGCGGTTCAATGACTTTGTGAAACTCGACAATGGAGCCGGGCCAGCCATGCGTGATGATAATGGGCGTTGCATCTTCATGACTGCTTTTGACATGGATAAAGTGGATATCCAGGTCGTCAATGGCAGTTTTGTATTGGGGAAAGCGATTCAGACGATCCTGGGTGTCGTACCAGTTGTACTCTTCGGCCCAGTATCGACAGAACTCCTTGTGGTAGTGAAGGGGTACGCCCTGAGTCCAGTCCTCTACTGTTTCTGCCTCTGGCCATCGAGCTGATTTGAGCCTTTGCTGCAGAGCTTCGATTTCCGTTTTGGGTATGTCGAGTTTAAAGGGTCGGATCTGCGACATGACTGGTCCTGCTTATCTGACAGAGCGGCCATACTAGCAAAATTCAGAAGGGACGGCGCTCAGTGCAGCGTCGCGGACCGGGAAGACTCCTCAGTTAGTGATGATCATGAAGGTGCCCATTGCTTTGGCGATAAGCCGATCGTTTTCATCCTTCACTGTGCTTTCCATAACGGCTGTGCGCCTGCCTTTGTTGATAACCTCTGTGTGGCAGGATAAACGGCCCGCGACTGCCGGCCTGAAGTAGTTAATTTTGATTTCAATTGTGGAGCAGATTTCGCCTTCGGACAGTTGGGAGGTTAGGGCGCCGCCCATGCCTGTGTCAGCCAGTGCATAGATGACGGCGCCGTGCACGACGCCGTGTGGATTCATGTGTTTCTCATCCGTGATCATCCCTGAGACGCAGATACCATCACTGCGCTCGGAGACTTCGAATCCGATCAGGTCGGCAAAGGGATGTGGTACTGCGTTTTCCATTGGGGATTCTCAACCTTCATCTGTGTGATATTCTGCGGTTCATTCCGCGGTTTCAACAATCATCATTGTTGAAAACTACTTTTTATATCAAGGAGACTAAATTGGCCATTACACTTGCTGATGTCGAAGAAGCACTCGCGATTGAACCCGAAGAGATCCCTGGCAGCTATACGGACAGAGATTCCCTGCTTTATAACGTGGCTATTGGAATGGGAAAAGATCCGATGGACGCGAAAGAACTGCAATATGTCTGCGAAACATTGGGGGATCGAGTTGTCCCGACAGCGGCAACGGTTTTAACCCGGCCGGACCGCCGTCCTGCGAACCCATCGACGCTTATGTCCAAGATGAATTTCGTGATGATGCTTCATGGTGAACAGCGTCTGCAGGTGCATCAGCCTTTGCCGCCGGCAGCCGAAACTTTGATCAGTAATGCCATTACGGGTGTTTACGACAAAGGTGAAGGCAGGGGTGCGCTGTTGACCAATGAAACCAAGGTTAAGCTCAGTGATGGTTCTCCTCTTTATACGGTGGGGTCCACCTTGTTCTTTCGCGGCGACGGCGGATTTGGTGGCAGCTCCGAGGGTGCTCCAGTCGCTCACACACTACCTGAGCGTGAGCCCGATGCGGTTTGTGAGCTATCCCAGAGAGACGATCAGGCTATGGTGTATGCACTTTGTGGAGACCGTAATCCATTACACCGTGATCCCGGCATCGCGGCCAAGGCGGGGTTCGACAAACCTATTTTGCATGGGCTTTGTTCTTATGGCATTGCGTGCCACGCGGTCTTAAAGACGATGCTGGATTATGACCAGACAAAGATGACCGGATTTGATGTGCGTTTTTCTTCGCCTGTGTTTCCGGGCGAAACACATGTTGTTGAAATGTGGCGGGATGACAATGTTGTGAGCTTCCGTACCCGGATCAAGGAGCGGGATGTGATCTCCATTAACAACGGCAGGTGTACTGTCAGGGATTAACAGGTCGGTATTTCCTTAAAAACGGTACGATTTGGCGCATAGCCTGATAACGCTGGTAGTCGATGTGCAGAGCGGCGAATGTCCGTTTTCCTGGCTCCGAAACGTGAAGAGAATCTGCCGATAGATGATCAGTCCAGTTCGACAGCAATAATCTGTCGGCGTTGATACCTGCCGACAAGTTTCGCCATAAAGTTGGTGATATGCATGATGATCCCATATTTCCTGTTGAAGGCGGGATACATGGCATCAATCTCCTGCTGATCGTCAACAAGCCGGGCGGTGCCGTTCGCCCAATCACCAAGCAGGCCGCCGCGCATATCGCATTCGGCGATCTGAACCTTCGGGTTGTTGCGGATTCGCTTTACCTTGCCGACGTTGGACTCTGAGAAGATATAGCCGACCCCTTTATGGACGGCGACCCACACGGGTGTTTTTACGGCATCGCCATTCTTTCGATAGGTGGCGAGATTGATGTATTTGACGTTTTCGAGATCTGGCTGAGGCACAGTCTGCTCTATCCTGATAGACCGCGCGCTGCGTTGGTCAATTGTTCTCGTGCGTCATCCAGGACCTGCTTGAGAACGTCAGGGCCACCCATGGTGTTCTGAACCAGGACTTCATTGACATCAGTCAGGCCGATGGAGGTCAGCCACGCTTTCATATATGTGGATTGAAAGTCCATGGGATCCGGCTGGCCATCTTTGGGGGCGTAGTCGCCGCCTCGGGAATAGATGACAGTTGCTGATCCGCTGGCCAGACCGCGAGGTCCGTTTTCATCCCGTGTGAAGGTCAGGCCAGGGTGATTGATAACATCGATATATTGCTTGAACTTGTATGGCACGCCGAAGTTCCACATGGGGATTGCCATCAGGTAGTGGTCAGCGGCAAGGAACTCGTCGACCACGTCTGTAATACCTTGCCATTGGCGAGACTCCTCACTGTCCATGTCCATCCCAAGAAATGACTTGAATTTGGCGGAAGTCACTTCAGCGGTAACGTCCGGCAGTTCACGTTCGAACAGGTTGATGTGGTTCACCTCAACGCTTTCATGCAGGGCGTCAAGAAATATGCTGGCGGCCTGGTGGGAGGCGGCCATCTCCCCTCTGGGGGATGCGCTCAGATAAAGCAATGTTGTCATGTGTCAGATGTCTCCGACCTGTTTTGAGTACATTTCATGCCAGTGTCGTAGCTTAAGCTCATTGTAGTCCGCCAGTCTGACATGCTCGCGGGCTGTTGCCTTCAGGCCTTCATAGACATAGGGCAGGTTGCGAACATCCTGGTTAAAGATTTTGGTCAGCTGCCCGAGTTCCGACGCTTCGGTGTAGTCATCCTCTGCGGTAAGCCAGTGAATCTCGCGCACAGGCTCGTACTCACCATTTTCCGGAATGGGTGTCAGGTACATGCATTCCATGATGCACTCTTCATGGTTGTCGCCGTTGGGCCGGAAACGATAGTTAATCTGGTTGAAACAACCCCAGGGGTGCCAGTTGGGGTACACGGTAAAGAACATGGAAGCCGTGAGCTCAATGTCAGGGATGTCATCAGCGATCGACGGCAGTACGTCGGCAAGCATCTGCCGCTGCATTTCGGCGCCCTGGGCACGGGCGGACATATTCTTGCCGCCACCGGCTTCCGCCTGTGCCTTTCGCTTCGTGTCTGAACTGAGCAGTCTGCCTTTTCCAGGATTGACGAGTTGTATACCACCGACCCAGTTACAAAGGTGGGGGTTGGCGTCTGTGACTTCGCCCTCGATGTATCTGGCATCGACATCAAACTTGCCTGTTCGGCCATCTTTCTTGGTCAGCAATACAACGCCGTCACCAAGATGTTCATACACATCACCGTTAAGAGGATGGCGCACGATTTCCATACCCTTGTCTGAAGGCAGTGGTTCCCATGGGGGCAGGCCATTGCCTTCCAGCGCGCCGCAGCGAATCGCTCGTGAATAGTTGCCGAAGGCGTCGTACTTGGTGCAGATATCATGGGCCCCGCCAGTCAGGATTTGCGGATGTGTCATCAGCACATGGTAGGACTCCATGAATGCTTCCTGCACAACCTTCCAGTTGGCTTTGATCACCTTGGCAACATGAGCGGATTTGTAGCGTCGCTCGTAAGGTAACAGCTCAAAATGCGTGGACAGATCTCCCAGAAAGTCTTCCAGGGACTCTGCATCCGGATCTGCATTGATGAATATGAAACGACCCCAGCGGCCGACCTGAACCTCTGGCAGGGCTTCGTCTTCGCGTTGAAGACCGTTGAAGTCGTAAGCGCAGGGAATCTGTTTCAGGGAACCGTCCAGATTCCAGGCCCAGCCGTGGAATGCGCAACGCAGCTCGTCCAGACCCTTTGCTCGATCTTCCCGCAGTTTCCGACCGCGGTGCAGGCAGGCATTATAAAACGCCTTGTACTCATCTTCTGCCGATCGAACGATCAAAAAGCTGAGGCCGGCGACATCGTATGGTACGCAATCACCCACATTTTCGAAGTCATCTTCGTGGCAGGCCATCAGCCAGGACTTTTTCCAGAGTTTTTCCTTTTCCAGCTCGTGATAGCGCCGATCCGTGTAGCGGGCTACGGGTACCAGGGTAGGTCCCGGAGGCATTGGGTTGTTACGTTTTAATGCGTCGGAGATGTTCTCCTTGTGCGTGTCCTCATCGAGAAGACGCTGAAACGCCTCGTCCATCGTGCGGACGGGTTCTTCCATAGCAGACATAATGTCACCTCTTGTCGTGTCAGGCAGTGCCGGTGCTTAACTCGGTGCTGCGTACCAGTCGACCGGGCAGGGCACCGGTGGGCTCACCATTTTCGTAGATTACTTCACCCGCTTTGATGGTGATATCGATGCCGTCTGCATTTTGCAGGAAGCGTGTGCCACCTGCTGGAAGATCGTGCACGATATGCGGGGTGCGAAGTTTGAGTTCTTCAAAATCGATTACGTTCAGGTCTGCCTTCATTCCCTCGGCGATCAACCCGCGATCGAGCAGTGAGTAAAGCTCTGCAGGCTGTCGGCACAACATATTGATGGCCTGTGTCAGTTCGATCTGCTTCCTGTCCTTGACCCACTTCGTGAGAACGTAAACGTTGGCGCTGGTGTCGCAGATAGAGCCGACGTGTGCGCCTCCATCACCCAGGGCGCTGACGGTATAAGGATGTGTCAGCATCTCGTGAATATTCTCGGAGAAATTGGCTGCCGGGATGTACACCAGGTTATTGCCGTTGTTGCCCAGGAAATAGTCGTATAGCCATTCCGAGGGCTCCCGACCTTCTTTCTCTGCCATGGCAACGACAGATGTGTCCCGGCTGGGCAGATATTCAATGGGGTCTTCCAAAGGATACATGTTGCGGAACCGCTTCTCGAAGATCTCAACGAAGACATGGGGCTGCTCACTTTCTTCGCGCAGAATCCTGGCTTTGATCTCGGGATCACGAAGCTTCTCGATCCTCTCATCCCAGGGAAGTTCTGCAAGGGCCTTGTAGGTGGGGCGGGCATAAAAAGTATGCATGGATGCGGGGTGCCCCATGAGAATACCAACGGGCCTCGAGATGACCTGGCCGCGGATATCAAGCCCGGCTTCCTGTGCGCTCTCAATGCGCTTCAGCTGTTCATGCCACAGGTCTGGTGTTGGTGCCAGATCCAGCAGAGTAAAGGTTCCCTTGGCGCCGGATCGCTCGGCGATCTCACGGATGATGCTGAACTCGTCGTCTGCATCTTCCCAGTCTGAGATCATCTGGAATACGCTGCCTTTCTCAGCCGACAGTGATTCTCCCAGTGATTTCAGTTCCTCTGTAGCTGCTCTGTAAGTGGGGATATTTTCACCAGAGCTGCTCCGGTGAACCAGTGTTCGTGATGTAGAGAACCCGACTGCGCCGGCATCGATGCCCTCTTTAATCAGTACCTTCATCTTCTCGATGTCTTCGGCGGTTGCCGGTTCACGATTCACGGCGCGCTCACCCATCACGTAAACCCTGAGGGGACCGTGGGGCAGCAATGCGGCAATGTCGATGTCGCGAGGTCGCTCTTCCAGTGCATCCAGAAATTCCGGGAATGACTCCCAGTTCCAGGGCAGACCCTCGTCCATTGCGGAACCGGGAATTTCTTCTACGCCTTCCATCAACTGGACCAGCACCTGATGATCTTCCGGTTTGCAGGGAGCAAAGCCGACGCCACAGTTACCCATGACAATGGTGGTGGTACCCAGGTTGGAGGAGGGGTTCAGGTGTGAATCCCAGGTGGCCTGGCCGTCGTAGTGTGTGTGCACATCCACGAAACCGGGAGTAACGATTCTGCCTTCGGCATCTATGATTCGGTCTGCTTCTCCTTCGATGGAAGACGCGACTTTGGCGATGATGCCGTCTTTGACAGCGACGTCAGCGCGAACTGAAGGTCCGCCGGTGCCGTCAAAGACTTCGCCGTTCTTGATGATCAGGTCGTATTCAGCCATGAGTATCTGCTCCTCTCGAGAGCCGATACTTTCGCTTTTTTTGCAACAGGTATCAATTAAACCGTCTATTCAGACGGTTTATGCGGCTGCCAGAAGGCTAATCAGGCGAAATCTCGCAGGCAGTTGGCTTCTATGACTTCACGGACCTCATCAGGCATGGCGATGGCTCGCCTCGCTTCCAGATCCATGCAGATACCCGTCTGATCACTGATACCAAGCAGTGCGCCGGAATCCTTTGAAAAAATCCAGCGGCGGGAGTGGCGCCACTTTTCGCCGAAGTTCACATCGGTGCTGAGAGAAATGATGCCTTCACCCAGGCGTGGCCTTTCGAAGACAATGCTTCGAATCTCCATCATCGCCCAGCTGTAGAGTCGGCCCTGTTCGTCACGCAGATGAGGTGGTCCCATCTCGCGTATGTCCTCACCCGGTTGAGGGCGGAATACGACATGCACCAGGTCCTTGTCTTCACCAAGTCGGCCGCTGCTGTCACAGTCCTCTTCCAGTATGACGCCTTCGCGACGTCCGCTCATGCCGCCCAACAGTTCGTGATCTGGAATCAGCGGCTCCACTTCTTCAAATGTGGGTCTTCTTGGCGGGTTCAGGAAGAGAGATCGGGGGCGACCATGTTCTGGAATTTCGATCGTCAGAGAGTCAGCCAGTTGTCGGTCAGGCGAAGGTATTTCTACCGGGCTGCCGGTTGAGATGTTCAAAAGCTGGCTAGTGATAATGAACGTCGCGGCGACCTGCTCTTTCTCAACGTTCCGGATCTCGTAGTAACCGGTGATGCTGTCATTGTTTTCGGTGGTCACGAGTCCGCCATAGGTATGGAGGGTCGCGCCGGCGAATTGTTCCCGGTGAAAACGATTGTGCGTGTCCAGTCGTCTGAGCTGTTGACCCTCGCCGGGTGAAACGCCCAGTTCATTCAGCAGTAGCTGGTGTGCTTTGGCTGCCCGTTCTATATAGAAGCGGACGTTCATGTGTCCGAGGGAATCTATTTCGGATTCCTGAACGATGGATTCGTGTAGGTTTTTCATGGGCGCGAATCCTAGGCGGAAATCGTGCCCGATACAAATGCGTCAGAGTAATCTAAGACAATCCAGATCGTTGATGGCGATGCCGTTACGCTCCACCATCTTGGACATCCAGGCAAAGCCCCGATCGTTTGCAGGGTCCATCGTACCCGCGATAACAACAGCCACGGTCCAGGAGTAAAGAACGGCGACAAGATAGTCCTGCCAGGCAGTGTCAAAGTCATAGTTCTGAACGCCTTCTGCGTTGATGCCTTCCACATAACGTTGTATCAAAGCCTGCTCATGTTCCCGGCGGACCTCGGTCTTCGCCGAATGGCCGAGCAGATAGCCCAGATCCTGGATCCCATTGCCTTTAAGTGGTCCCTGGAAATCCACCACCAGCAAAGGTTCATGCTCTGGTTTCTGGCCAAACAGCATGTTGTCCATGCGAAAGTCGCCGTGAATCAGTGTGCGTGGTGGTTGATCCAGCTTTTCCTGCAACCTGCTGATCCCTGCAATATAGTCTTCCCGGCGGGCATTGATGGAATCCGGAACAAACTTGCCGAAAATTTCCAGCAACTGGGTCCAACCTACTTCACAGCCCATCGCCATGTTTCTGGCGTTTTCACTATTCGACATATGCGGCAGCCAGTCGACGTCATCGAGTTTGTTCCAGAAGCTGCCGTGAAGTTTCGCCAGAAAGTCGACGCACAGCTGACACTCTTCCAGGGTCGCACCGGCAACCTGATTGCCCATTCGGTAGTCCGATACATCCTGCATCAGCAGGAAAAAGTTCTGGTCCTCGTCAAGATTGGATGCATAAACCTTTGGGCTGCCCGCTTTTGTTCTCGGAGCCAGATCCCGGTAGTAACTGACTTCTTTCAGATAGAGATTAAATTGTTGTGAGACCCCGCGATTGGTTTCATTCTCGGCGGCGATCTTGATGACGAGGCTGGCGGGTAATTCAACCTCCCCGGACCATTCGAGATTGATAACCGCCATGTTGCTCATCATGCCAACGCCTTCTCCCATGGGCTGAAGCGAAATACTCTGAGGCCTGGTGCCCAGGCAGTCTTCAATCCAGTCTGGTGTGACTTCCGACAGGTTTGCTGGGATCTGGGTCATGATGTTTTCCTGTTTGGGTAAATTGACTCGACTTCACAGATCGTAGCAGGACGTGTTTAATCGGTCATCTACAACTGACCCGTGTGAAACAGGAGACAGGAATGACCGAAGCAGCTGGCTGGATAGATCTGAACGGCAAAGTGGCGCATGTTACCGGCGGTGGCAAAGGCATCGGCAAGGGGATTGCCACAGCGCTTTCTATGGCTGGTGCCAGTGTGATGGTCAGCGACATCAATCTGGAGACTGCGCAGCAGACTGCTGATGAGATTGGTGGTTCTGCTATGGCGTTGAATGTAGCGGATCGGGATCAGGTGGATGCTGCCATGGTGCAGACAGTGGCCGAATTGGGTTCGCTGGATGTTCTCGTTAACAACGCCGGGCTCTATATTGGATACGGAGGGCCCGTTGAGAAGATAACGGATGACATGTGGCAGGCGCTCTGGTCAGTGAATGTTGACGGGCTTTTCTACTGCTGTCGGGCTGCGGCATCCATCATGAAAGAGCAGGGTAGTGGGCGCATTATCAATGTGGCTTCTACCCAGGCGCGGACTCCGGGTGTCGGTGTGACCTACGATGGCTCCAAGGCCGCTGTCGAAATGATCACCAAGTCTCTAGCGCTGGAACTTGCACCTCATGGCATTAATGTTAATGCGCTTGCGCCAGGGCCTACCTGGGTCAATGAGGGAGAGCCACCACCCGTAGATGCCCAGGTACCACCGAGAAGTGGTGATCCGCTGGCGGATACCGTGGCTGATCGAATTTCACGCCTGCCGTTAGGTCGCTGGGGGAACCCGATGGAGCAAGGCAAAGCGGCCGTGTTTCTTGCTTCAGATATGAGTTCTTTTGTTACCGGTATTTATCTGCCCTGTGACGGTGGCTGGCTGACGCTCTAGGAGGAAAGTATGCGTGCTGTAGAAGTGATTGTCAGAGTGCAGGCTCCGGCCAGCAGGATCTGGGATGCCCTTGCCGATTTTGGAGGTTTCCTGGCATGGGCGGGTGGGCCCGATGATTCCATCCGGGTCGAAGGAGATGGCATCGGTATGATTCGACACCTCAGTATGTCTGTTGGCGATATCGCGGAACGCCTCACGGAACTTGACTCAGAAGAGATGATTCTCGCTTACGAACTTGTTTATGGAGAACCTATCGGTATGAAAAATTATCGTGCTCAGGTTCAGGTCAAGGCCGAGGGTGAGCAGTGCGAGCTTTACTGGCTGGGTGCTTTTGAACCTGAGAATCCGGCAATGGAGGATCAGGTTGCAGACACATTGACTGCCACCTACCAGGGGATGTCCCAGTCTCTGGTGGATTTCGTCTCATGAGCCTCATTATATGAAAATAGGTATTTCGGTCACTTCTTTACATCCGGTCGATGATCCTCGCGAAGGTGCGCGATTCATGATTGAGCGTGCAAAGGCTGCGAGAGAAGCGGGACTCGATACCCTGTTCGTCGGAGATCATCACGCGACATCCCAACCCTACTATCAGAACAATGTGATTCTGGCGCGTATGCTTGCAGAATGGGGTGAGCGGCCGTTTGGTGCGCTGTACCTGTTACCCCTTTGGCATCCCGTGACGCTGGCCGAACAGATTGGGACGCTGGCGAGTCTTTCCCCGGCGCCGTTTATCATGCAATGCGGGCTCGGCGATGAGCGTCAGGGAAAAACGATGGGTGTCGATATGTCGAAAAGGGTAGGCATGTTCGTTGCCAGCATTAACACCATGCGCGCGCTCTGGCGTGGAGAGACCGTTGATGAAGATCGTTACTGGAATATCTCCCGGGCAAGAATTTCGCCACTGCCTTCTCGGCCAGTAGACATCTGGGTCGGATCCGTTGCTGAAAAGGCGATTGAGAGAACCGCCCGCATGGCCGAGGGCTGGCTGGCATCACCGGGTCTGACTCCGGCGCAGGCGGGAGAGGCTATTCTTCGTTACAAGCAGTACTGTGCTGAATATGATCGCACGCCGACCGCAACGGCAATCCGTAGAGATATTTATGTGGGTGCCAGCAGTGAAGAAGCTAAAAGCGTGGTCGAGCCCTATATCGCCGATGGTTATCGGGGTATCTCCCCTGATGCGCTGATGTATGGTTCAGTGGAAGAAGTGGCAGATCAGATACGTCAGCTGGAAGGGCAGGGTTATTCTGACATCATTGTTCGCAACTTGAGTGGCGATCACGCTCAGTGTCTTGACACTATCCATCGCCTTGCTGAAGTGAAAACGCAACTTTCGTGAATCACATACACGGGTTTGATATCGCACTTCTTGTTGCGCTGTTTGTTGTTCTGCCGATTTTCTCGGCCCGGTCGTTCAGGAAATACCTCTCGATGGTGGAGCAGGGCGGTGAACCGGACCGAGTCATAATGTACAGCCAGACCATGTTGATGCAGTGGTGCGGATTTGCTGTGCTGATAGCCGGGTGGTTTTTTCTCGACAGGTCGTGGGATCTTCTCGGTCTGGTTGGCTGGTCCATGGCTGGCTATCTGATCGGTGGGAGCGGGTTAATGCTGCTGGTCGGTGTCTTCGGTTACCAGATTTTCCTGATCCGCAAGCTGAACTGGGAGGAAAAATCACGACAGCTGCAGGGGCTTGGTGACATTGCCTATGCCCTGCCACGAACGCGCCGGGAATACATTTTCTCTAACTTTGTTTCCATGACCGCGGGTATCGTTGAGGAAATCATCTATCGCGGTTTTGTCATCTGGGTGCTCGCGTTGTTTATGCCGCTCTGGGCAGCGGCGATTGTTTCCTCTTTAGCCTTTGGCGTTGCCCATGCTTACCAGGGTTGGGAAGGTGTCTTGAAAACAGGTGCGCTGGGTGGATTGTTCGCGGTGATTTACCTCGTTACCGGGACGATCTGGATTCCTGTCCTGCTTCACGCGGTTCTGGATATGCTGCAGATGGCGATGATCCGTGAACTGCACATAGATCGCAGAACACTGGCGACCGCAGAACAATGGCGACCGTAGAACAATGGCAGCAGCGGCGTGACGAATCTCAGTGAGGCGCCTGGTCTCCGCTCAGCCAGCGAGTCAGACTCTCGGTGTTAAATTCATAACGGGTTGCGCAGAATTCACAGGTCAGCTCTACCATCTCTTGCTCACGGAACAGTGCCTCCAGTTCGGCTGATCCCAACGATGCCAGGGCTCCAGCCATGCGCTCCTGGCTGCAGCTGCAGGAAAAACTGACTGGCTTGCTACCCAGGATCTGTATGTCATCCTCGGCAAACAGATGTTTCAGGATGGTCTCGTTGTCCTGGTGAAGGAGCTCTTCCGACTTCAGGGTTGAACTCAGAATCCGTGTCGTACTCCAGTGCTCTTCCCTGACCTTGCTGTCGCTTTCAAGCTGGCGCGGCAGTTGCTGAATCAGCATGCCTGCAGCCTTGTCGGTTTCAACAGCGAGATGAAACAAGGTGCCGAGTTGCTCAGATTGCTCGAAGTAGTGTTGCAGGCATTCTGCGAGCGTATCACCAGATAGGGGCACCATGCTCTGGTAGCTCTGACGTCCTGTCGGGGCAACAGTGACGGCCAGCAACCCATTTTTCAGCGACTCGAAACTGTAGGGCGCCTCATTTTCGCCAAGTTGTGCGATGCCTCTGGTGGCTCCGTCATGTGTTGTTTCAGCCATCATTGCACGAATTGCACCATCGCCCTTGGCCTGTAGCGTCAGGCTGCCCTCAAACTTGAGTGTGCTTGCAAGCAGTTGAGCCGCAACGAAAAACTCACCGAGAAGCTGCCTGACCTCGATTGGATACTTATGGTTCTCAACGGCGGTCAGATAGCTGTCTGACATACGGACAAATATTCCGCGGATGTCAGCGCCATTGAAGATGAAACGGGTAGATGTGTCCTGTGAGCTCATCGGTGAAGTATGCGGATGTCGGCGGCAACTCACAATCCGCTCCTGGACCGTATTCGGGGCATCCGCTTTGTTTCGATGCGCGTATAATCCAGATCCAAACAATATCCAGGAAAAAGTGATGAACAACAATCGCCAGTGGCTGCTCAGCAAGCGTCCTCACGGAGTCGTGACACGAGACAACTTTGAGTATGGAGAAGGACCGATACCTGAACCCGGTGACGGCGAGGTTCTGGTGCGTAATTTGTTCCTCTCATTTGATCCTACCCAACGTGGCTGGATGGAAGACCGTGAAAGCTATCTGCCGCCAGTGCAGTTAGGGGAACCGATGCGAGCGGGGTCCATCGGCCAGGTTGTGGAATCGAATCATCCTGATTTTGTTAAAGGCGATATCGTCCAGACAACCGGAGGCTGGCAGGATTTTGTGGTCGTTGCACCCGGACAGGGAGTTATGGGGCTGTCTAAAGTACCCGAGGGCGTTCCTGCCGAGATGATGTTGTCGGTACTTGGCGTCACGGGCCTTACGGCCTACTTCGGTTTGCTTGATCTTGGAGAGCCCAAGGAAGGTGAGACCGTTCTGGTTTCCGGTGCGGCGGGTGCGACTGGTTCAGTCGCTGGACAGATAGCGAAAATCAAAGGCTGCCGGGTTGTTGGTATTGCCGGTGGTCCTGATAAATGTCGCTGGCTTAAAGAAGAAGCCGGTTTTGATGATGTCATTGACTACAAGAACGAGGATGTCGATGCTCGCATAGCCGAGACATGCCCGAACAAAGTCGATGTGTTCTTCGACAATGTCGGTGGCGATATCCTGGAAGCGGCACTGAATCACATCAATATGAAGGCCCGTGTCGTGCTGTGTGGAGGCATTTCAAGCTATAACGCAACAGAACCTGTCCCCGGACCGACGAACCTGATGAATCTAGTGATTATGCGTGCGCGCATGGAGGGGTTCATTGTCATCGACTATATGCACCGTGCCGGTGAGGCCGTTACTGAAATTATGCAGTGGGTACAGTCCGGCCAACTCAAGTATCAGGTCGATCTGCAGGAAGGTTTCGACAATATACCGGATACATTGAATCGGCTGTTTACCGGTAAGAACCTTGGCAAACAATTGCTCAAGATTGCGGATCCAACCTGAATCAGGTCAGTGCTCTTCGGGCTCTTCGCTGCAATAGTGCCGAGCCCAGGATCATGGTCAGTGTAATGACTGTCAGAAGCGTCAGCCCGCTGCTGAATCCGCCACCGGGTGTATAAAGCAGACCGAGTGTCAGCGGGCCCATGACGCCTCCCAATTCAGCTGCTGAGAAAAACAAACCGCTGGCGACGCCAGCATAGCGTTGCCCAATGTCCGGTAGTTCAACCAGTGTCAGAATCAGTACGGTCATCAGGCTGGAGCGTGCAATGCCTTGCAGCAGCAGTCCGCTGATCAGCGATTCAGGTTCGCTAAATCGCAGTAACAGGCTGGCGAGAAATGCGGCTGTGCTCAATGCCAGCAGAATATTAAAGCGGCGTTCTGGTGTTGCCAGTCTCGGAATGACCAGCGAGCCCATAATGCCAATGACCGTCGGCAGTGCTGCCCAGTAGCCAGCGTTCACAGCGGTCATGCCATGGGACTGCAGCAGTTCCGGCAACCAGTTGTTCAGTCCGTGGTTAAACATGAACACGCTGATGCTCATCATTAATACGACAATGACCGTGGGCTTGCTGATCAGTTCTCGAATAACCTGGACTTGTGAAACCTTTGCCGTGGCAGCTTCGCTGATCTCGGCGGAACGATTCAATGTCGCGATCACGAACCAGATCGCGGCAGAGAGGAACGTCACAGCTGTCCACATGGCCATGACATCACGCCACTGCTGGTCGAACCAGGTCAGCAGGAAGGAGTGCGTTGTTGTGAGCGAGACAATGCCGCCAATGGCGGGGCCAGTCATGTAGATGCCCATGGCAAGCCCTCGCGATGAACCCTCGAACGAGGAAACAACAACCTTCGGGGCCCCGGCTGAGATGATGGGTCCACCGAGACCAAACAACATGACCGCGATAATCAGTGTCGTTGCGTCATCAGCGAAGACCCGGGCCATGGCGGAGCAACCAACGAGAATACCTCCAAGGGCCAATGCGTATCTTGGTCCAATTCGGTCAAGAAGCACGCCAGCGGGTACGGCGGAAAATATGTAGACCAGCTGCCAGGCACCCATCGCCATGCCCATTTCAGCATGGGTCATGGACAGGTCTTCGATAATCAGGGAGGCCATGGGCGCAAGACTTGTGGCGACTAGGCCAAACGAGCCGTACAGCAGCCAGACGCCCAAAAGCAGGAGCCAGCGTGAACTCATGAGCATCAGTATCACACATCGCCGCGGTGGACTCTCTAGTCACTTCAGGCTTTATGATTTGTGGTACTGATGGCACTGACCACTGACTATGACTGAAAACACCACCCAGCTTTTTGATATTCACGGTATGTCCTGTGCCGGATGTGTCCGGTCTGTGGAACAGGCGTTGACCGGGGTTCACGGCGTCTCCAGTGCGAGTGTTAACTTTGCCGCGCAATCAGCAGCCGTTGTAGGCGGCGCTACGGCAGAGCAATTGATTCAGGCGGTGAAGTCTGCCGGGTATGACGCGGCACTGCATGAATCTGCGCCGCTGGAAGAGCAGCAACGCCAGATCAGTGCTGATCTCAGGAATGCGGTTATCAAGTCGATGATACTACTCGCCGCCGCGAGTGCTCTGATGGCGGACATGTGGTTTGGATTTCTACCTCTCATGGACGCCAGACCCGCGTGGATGGTAATCAGTATTGTGACGCTGGTACTCATGATCTTTGGCGGTGGTCAGTTTTATCGCAATGCCATGACTGCAGCACTTAATGGCTCCGCAACCATGGATACACTGATTGCGCTGGGTACCGGCATGGCGTACGTCTACTCCGTAACCGTTGTTATCGCGCCGGATCTTCTGCCGGAAGGCAGTCGTCACCAGTTCTTCGAAGCTGCGCTTTATGTTATCGGCTTTGTCAGCCTGGGGCGGGCCATTGAATTGTATTCCCGGGCCGACAGTTCATTGGCGATCCAGAAACTTTATGATCTCGCGCCTCGCATGGTGACCATCCTTGAAGATGGCATCGAGCAGCTTGTTCCCAGCGAGACGCTGGTGGCAGGTCAGCAGATTCGTGTTAAACCTGGAGAAATGATGCCGGTGGATGGGCGTGTGCTGATGGGCCGAACCAGTGTCGATGAATCGCTGTTGACGGGTGAAGCGTTACCGGTCGTGAAAAGCCAGGATGATCAGGTCAGTGCTGGTACCCAGAATATGGACGGCAGTGTCGTGATCGAAGTGCAGCAGGCAGGTGCAGATACCCGGCTTGCAGCGATCAGCCGCCTGGTTGCTGAGGCACAGAACACAAAACCCCGTGTCGCGCACCTGGTTGATCGAATAGCGTCAGTATTTGTGCCCGTTGTTGTGGTCATTGCCCTCTCTGCCGCCTTTTACTGGTGGTCATTCGGCCCTGAGCCAAGGTTGTCCTATGCCTTCGTCACAGCCGTCAGTGTCCTGATCGTCGCCTGCCCCTGTGCCCTGGGTCTCGCCATACCCATGTCGATTATGGTTGGTCTGGGTAAAGGGGCGAGCAGCGGAATCCTCATTCGTAACAGTGAGATCCTGCAGGTGGCGAATCGAATTGATGTGCTGGTGCTTGATAAGACGGGAACACTCACGCTGGGCAGACCAGAGATAGTCGGCATGCATGGCCTGGGTGCTGAACACCTGTCGGCTGTTATGGCGCTGGAGCAAAAGGCAACACATCCGATTGCGGAAGCGGTGGTTGCCGCCTGTGCGAATCTGTCTGTAATCCCGGCTGAGGTGGCTGAAATCACCCAGACACCCGGTGGTGGTGTGGAAGGTGTTATTGATGGTCAGAGGTACCTGGCGGGCAGCCTGCAGTTTCTTGAGGAGCAGGGAGTGACGGCACCGGATATCGATGGGCAGGGTACGATTGTCGGCGTCGCATTGAACGATGAGTTCCTCGGTCACTTTCTGCTGAGTGACAAGCTGCGGGAAGAAGCAGCGAGTGTCATCAAGTCGCTGCAGGAACGTGGTATACGCTGCATCATTGCATCAGGTGATCGCAAAAAGGTTGTGGATGATGTTGCAGCGGCCGCAGGCATCGATGAAGCGCATGCAGGGCTTTCTCCTGAAGACAAATTGCAACTGGTGCAGAGACTGCAGTCCGAAGAGTTGACCGTCGGTATGCTCGGTGATGGCATCAATGATGCCATCGCGCTCAGCGCGGCGGATCTCAGCATTGCCATGGGTATCAGTGCGGATATCGCGCAGGAAACTGCCGACATCACACTTCGAAGCGGTTCTCTTCATGGTCTCGCCGATACCCTGAACCTGTCAAAACGCGTCATGAATAACATTTACCAGAATCTCTTCGCGGCCTTTATCTACAATCTGATTCTTATCCCGGTGGCTGCGGGGGTGCTCTTTCCGACGCTTCTAAATCCGGCACTCGCCGGGCTTGCCATGGCACTTTCTTCGGTAACCGTTGTGCTGAATGCCACGCGGTTGCGCTTTACATGAGCAAGTTCTAATGTAGCGAAAATTCGATTCTCGCGGACAAAAAGAGGGGCACTGCCATGTACGAGACGGTCATCAAAGGCGGAACGTTGTATGACGGAAGCGGGGCAGAGCCAGTGGTTGCCGATGTCGCGATCAAAGATGGTGTCATTGTCGAGATCGGAGAAGGTTTAGATGGCCGACAGACCATCGATGCAGATGGCGCGATGGTTGCTCCAGCCTGGGTAGATATCCATACACATTACGATGGGCAGGTCACCTGGGACGACGAGATGAACCCTTCTGCCAGCCATGGCGTGGGTACCATCGTGATGGGTAACTGCGGTGTTGGTTTTGCCCCGGTCGCGCCCGGCGGAGAGCAGGACCTGATTGACCTGATGGAAGGTGTTGAGGATATACCTGGTACCGCGCTTCATGAAGGTATGCCATGGGGCGCCTGGAGCTCTTATCCCGAGTATCTGGACTTTCTCGCGAGCCGGGAATATGCCATCAATATCAGTTCCCTGGTTGCGCATGGGGCTGTTCGTAACTTCGTGATGGGCGAGCGTGGGCGAACCAATCAGGCGGCAACCGAAGGTGACCTCCACCAGATGGGGCAGATCGTCGAGGAAGCTCTGCTGGCTGGTGCCGTGGGTTTCAGTACTTCACGAATCCTTGGACATCGTTCAATCCAGGGCGAGCCGGTTCCAGGCACCTTTGCTAACGATACTGAAGTCATGGTGATTGCCCAGGCATTGAAACGTGCCGGGCGTGGTCTTTTCCAGATCATTCCCTCGAGCACTCTGGGTCCTGGTCGTCCCGAGTTCCAGGAGCACGCGTCCCTTGAGCAGGAGATTAACCTGATAGCCAATGTCAGTCGTGAATCCGGCCGTCCTTCGACTTTCACACTGTTCCAGATCGATGACTGGTCAGATAAATGGCAGGAAGCCATTGGCCAGGTGAAAGAAGCTAATGCGGAAGGCGCACAGATTTTTCCCCAGGTGGGAAGCCGTCCTACCGGACTCGTGTTCAGTATGGAAACCTACCATCCGTGGATGCTGAAACCGACCTATCAGCGTTTCAGGGACCTGCCCATTGAACAGCGTCTGGTTGAATTGAAAAAGCCTGAAATTAAGCAGGCCATTTTAAAAGAAACCAATGTCATCGACGGCGTTCCCATGGGGTCCATGGAGTTCGGTATTGCGCATATCGAACCGAAGTTTGAATACCTTTATCCGCTGGCCAGCAACAGTACCTATGAACCGGAAGAAGGCGAGAGTATTGCTTCCATGTCAGCTGAGCAGAACATTTCGCCGGAGTCAGCGCTGTATGACTACCTGACGGTTGAGCAGGGGCGCATGGCTATTCTGTTTTTTACCAATTATTCCGACTTCAATCTGGATGCGGTTCGGGCCATGCAGATGGACGATGTAACGGTGACAGGTCTGTCTGATGCCGGTGCGCATGTCTCCCTGATTTTCGATGCGGTGAACCCGACTTATCAGCTCACCTACTGGACGCGCGATCGTAAACGTGGTGACAGATTGCCATTGGCCCACGTAATTCACAGGGCGACGCAGAGAAACGCAAGGCTGTTCGGTTTCAATGATCGCGGTCTGCTGGCACCCGGTATGAAGGCAGACCTGAATGTCATCGACTATGACAATCTTTCACTGGGTGAGCTGGAGATTGTGCGTGACCTGCCGGCTGGTGGCACCCGGATAATGCAGGGTGCCCGAGGCTATCTGGCCACGATGATTGATGGTGTTCTGACCCGCCGCAACGATGAAGACACTGGAAACCGGCCTGGCAGACTGATTCGTTCTCACGGTTAGAAACCCCGCCTGAACGTTCGAAATAATAAATACGATCAAAGGATGACTGATGAAACTGGAAGGCATTCGGGTTCTTGACCTGTCTCTGTTTTTACCCGGTCCACTGCTGACACAGATGATGGCAGATCATGGCGCAGATGTGATCAAGCTGGAGCCGCGTGGCGGCGGTGAACCGAATCGTGATATCGGGCAGAAACGAGATGGTGTTTCGGTTTACTTTGCCAATACACATCGGGGAAAGCGCAGTGTGCAACTCAACCTGAAGCATGATGCCGGCAAAGCGCTTGCGCTGAAACTGGCGGCGACGGCGGATGTTGTGATCGAGGCTTTTCGACCAGGGGTTATCCAGCGCCTGGGAATGAGCTATGAGGATATTCGAGCCGTGAATCCGTCGGTCGTCTACGCGTCTCTCTCCGCTTTCGGCCAGAGCGGTCCCTACGTGAAGAAGCCCGCTCATGATCTCGCGACTGAGGCTTACGCCGGTGTGCTGAGCGCCAACCTGGGGTTTGATGGCAAGCCTGCCGTCCCGGCACTCCCTGCTGCCGATATGCTGGCGGCGACTATTGGTTTGTCAGCTGTGCTGATGGCTCTGTTGAGAAGAAAAGACACCGGTGAGGGCGACTATATTGATCTTGCGATGATGGATTCACTGATTGCCTGTCTGCCGAATTCCATGGGGCGTGTTTTCGCCCAGCAACAACCACCGGTGGTAAAAGACGAGCGTATCTGGGGTGGTTACGCCATGTACAACATATACGAAACCGCAGATCACCGTTATGTGGTGCTGGGGGCCTCGGAAATGCATTTCGCGGAGTCTGTCCTGAAGAAATTTGGTCGGGAGGATCTCATTCCCCTGTGCGAACCCCCGCCGGGCACAAATCAGGAGCCCGTGCGTCAGTTTTTCAGGGAGCAGTTTGCAAGTCAGCCTCAGTCCTACTGGGTGCAATGGTTTGAGGATGTCGATGCAGCCTTTGCGCCGGTCAACAATCTTCGTGAAGGCATGGATGATCCCCAGGTGCGGTATCGAGAGATGATTATTGAGGACGAGTCGGGTCATGAGCACATTGGTATCCCCGTGAAATTTCTGAATGAACCGGGAATGGTAAGGTTCGCAGCCCCGGAACTCGGAGAGCACAATCGTGAACTGGCGCTTGAGCTTGGTTTCAGCGAGCAGGAAGTTGATGCGATGCAGTCGGAAGGAGCCTTCGGCTAAAACCACTAGTCCTGGGTGACGACAGCCTCGAGGGGTACCGATTGCCGATCGGCACTGCGCGCCAGCTCCCTGATCAGTGGCACATTGCCACTGACGTAAATCAGGCGTACGCCCAGCAGAAGGGCCGCGCAGCCAACGCCAGCGGCGAGTCCCAGCCAGAATCCGTAGACCTCCATGGGTTCGCCGATAAACCCGAAACCGAAGATAATCTGCGTCGGCAGTCCAATTCCCCAGTAGCTGAAGAGTGCGATCCACATGGCGACCTGCGTGTCTTTGTACCCGCGAAGTGCACCGACGAAGACCGCCTGACTCGCGTCGAAGAACAGGAAGAAAACCACGAACAGGAGCAGGGTGACAGACAGGGTCATGACCTGTGATTCAGTGGTGTAGAGGCTGACGAGTTCTTCCCGCAGGAAGAAAATCAGAATAGAAGCTGCAATAGCGACTGTTGCCGTTGTGATAAATGCGATCAGTGCGGTCAGGCGGGCATCCTCGATCTCCTGTGCGCCGACACGGAATCCGATTCTTATGGTCGCCGCCATGCCCAGGGCCATGGGAGGCATGAAAAATATCGCGTTCAGATTCATCGCGATATTGTGTGACGCGACGACGGCGGCACCGAACTGACCAAGCAGCAAAGTCGTGAACGAGAAAAGACCCATTTCCGCAAAAATCGTCGTGCCGATTGGAATGCCAATGACCAGCAGCGATTTGATGATCTTCCAGTCAGGCCAGGAAAATTTTTCCATCCAGCGGGTATGTGCGAAACGTTTCTGGGTCACAACAAACAGCACCATGATCAGCTGGAACCACATGATGATGGCTTGAGCGATACCACAGCCGACACCACCCAGCTCTGGCAGACCGAACTTCCCGTAAATCAGGACATAGTTGAGAGGGATTTTCAGAAGCAGTGCGCTCACGGCTATGATGAGCGCAGGTCCGGTCCATCCTGTGCCATCGGCGAGAAAGCGCAGGCAGAAAAAACACATGAGTGCCGGCATCCCGAAAGAACACCATTTCAGATAGGGTACCGATATAGCGACAGCGACTGGGTCGACCCGCATAAGGTGATATACAGGTTCGATGTTGTTCAGAATAATGACAACGACCAGCCCGCCGGCCAGCGCCATCCAGAGCCCCTGACGAATGACATCGCCAATTTCAGTGTAAGCGCGGGCGCCGTTCAGCTGTGAAACGGTTGGAGTAACGGCCTGTACTACGCCAAAAACCAGCATCATGCTGGGCCAGAGAATACTGGCCCCCAGTGCGACGCCTGCGAGATCAGCGGAACCGTAACGTCCCGCCATAATGGTATCGGCAACGCCCATCCCCATCTGCGCGAGTTGTGCGCCCATGAGAGGCAATGCCAGGTGGAAGAGTTGCCGGGACTCTCTGATTATCGGCTGAGTTGAGTGTTTGCTCAGCCGATCTCCTCGGCGTTCAGGACGTCGTATATGCGCTTCTGGAAGTACCAGCGGCCATCAACTTTGACATAGTCGTCTTCGTATCGACCGGTAACATTGCGCTTTACACCATCTTTCTGGTGCAGGAACTCTTGTTGGTACCAGGTTGCATGGGCTTTATCACCTTCGATGACCATTGGACCTGCAGAAGCAAAGAAGCCCACAAAGGAAAAACCGCTCATGGCCTGCTGCCAGACAGGGAAGAAGTTTTCTTTGCCTGTGATGGGGCCTGCGCCGGGGAGTTCCCAGGTTGCATCATCACGCCAGTTTTCGGCCCAGGCGTCGCCGTCCATACGCATAACGGCGTCATTGTAGGAATCAACCAGTTCTCTGATGGCCAGTCGATCTTCAAGTGGTCCTGAACTAATCATTGTGCTGTCTCCCTCGGTTGTTGAATTTCAAAGCCGAACTAAAGCATGAGTCCAGCCGATTTGCCAGTGTTCGCATGGGCTTTTGATTCACATCAATGCAGCGCTCAGTGTTTGTTTTAATATGTTTTTCAACAGGTTACTAACTCGAAATTTCGACGGGCGGGAATATGGAACGCGAAACACTGAAAGGAAAACTTCAGACTGAACAACAGGAGTTGATGAAGCGAATCGAAAAGATTGAGCTGAATCGAAGTAATCGGTCAATCAGCAAGCAGTTCGACGAACAATCGATTGAGCGTGAGAATGATGAGGTCCTGGCTGGTCTGGATATGGAAGCGAAGTTCGAGCTGAAGGCTATTGAAACGGCGCTTGCCCGAATTGATACCGACTATTACGACAAGTGCACGAAGTGCCACGAGACCATCAGTGATGAGCGTCTTGATGCCATCCCCCATGCCACGACCTGTCGTCATTGCGCCGAGTAATGCCAGATTCTTCCGGGATGACCCGGACAGGCACCGTCTGTCGGTAGATGGCGTGAAAACTGTGAACCGTGTCACATTTTCTGAGTTTCAGGGTCACTATTCGCCAGGAATACCGCCATGCTTAGTGTTGAGGCATAGCCTCCCGTGATTTGATGATGTCATCCAGACCTCTTACAGGGATGAAGAGGGATAGGTGTGAAGGGAGGATAGGTCTGAAGAGAGAACAGGTGTGAACAGAGAACAGGTGTGAAGAGAGAGAAGACATGAGTAATACCGAAGTCCGCATTTTCAGTCTTAAGGATGCTATTGAACGCGATCGTGCTGCGCATGAGGCTGAAGTGGCTGCCAGAGAAGAAGTGGTCGAGACGCGGCGCACGGTGAACTCTGAATCCCAGCCCTGGGAACTCTGGCTGGCGCTTGCCGTCGGGCTGACCATCATCTTTGTTGCCGCAGTTATCTAGGTTGCCGCTGTTATCCAGGCTGCCGCCGTTCTCCAGGGGCCGTCGTCACCTGGGTTGTCAATTTACGTTCAGCATTCCTCCACTTTCTGTCACCGGATTGACCTGATCTCGTCATAGCAGGGCCGCGTCCGGCGTTTTAAATGTCCTGACACTATGAGTTCAGGAGTGACAGATGCCAACCAGGCGTTATCCCGACATGCATCCCTTGAAAAGTTTGCCCGATCTGTTGTGTCTGGTGACACTGCTGCTGTGTGCAGGTTTCTCCAGTCCGGCTTCTGCGGCCAGGCAGGTGGCAGAGTTCGATGATATCGGTGCCGGACAGATTCTTTTTGGGTCATCCAATGGTCAGAGTCTTAATGCGCTGCATATGGAAAGCCGTGTCAGTTTTTCTGTTTCCGGGATCGTCAATCAGGTCGAACTGACCCAGAGGTTTCGGAATCAGACCGATGAATGGCAGGAAGCAGTGTATGTGTTGCCGATGTCGGAGACGGCAGCCGTGACAGAGATGGAGATTCAAACGGGAAATCGCCTGATCAGAGCTGACGTTAAGGAACGGCAGCGAGCTCGCAAGATCTATGAGCGGGCGAAATCAGAGGGCAGAAAAGCCGCCCTGGTTGAACAGAACCGGCCTAACCTGTTCAGACAGTCGATAGCCAATATCCCGCCCGGTGAAACCATCGAGATCAGACTGAGCTTCATGGATCGGGTGGTCTATGAAGCGGGACAGTTCAGTTATCGCTTTCCGATGACGCTCACGCCACGTTACCTGCCCCGCGGCGCTGTTGCCGACTTTAGCGGAACGGATGCAAATCGCCCGTCGCTGTCAGCGGGCCAGGTGTCTGATGTTCAGCAGATGACGATACCCATGGCAGGTTCCGATGATGGGCTGACCAACCCCATTGAGATTCTCATTGACCTTGATCCGGGGTTGGAACTGCAGGAAATCAGCAGTCCCTATCACGAAATATCTGTCAAGCATTCGCATGGCAGCTACGGTATTTCCCTGGTCCAGGGTCGTGTCGCCATGGATCGTGATTTTGTGCTCCGCTGGCGGCCTTTGACCGGCAGTGAACCCCAGGCGGCTATCTTCAGTGAAACGGTCAAGGGTGAACATTATGCTCTGTTGATGTTGCTGCCGCCGGAAGAAATCGATGGCATCTCTCTGCCACGGGACATGATCTTCGTTATTGACACCTCTGGCTCCATGCAGGGCGTCTCCATCGATCAGGCCAAATCGAGTCTTCTGAAAGCCCTTGAACGTCTGCGGCCCCAGGACCGATTCAACATTATTGAGTTCAATTCTCAGTGGTCACGGCTTTTCGTCTCGGTTCAGCATCCGGATGCCTACTATCTGAATCAGGCGCGGGACTGGGTCAGCCATCTGGGGGCTGGAGGTGGTACCGATATGCTGCCTGCATTGCAGCAGGCTCTCTCAGATGGCGGGCCTGGCAATGATGAACACGATCAGCTCAAGCATATCGTATTCATAACAGATGGCGCCGTGGGTAATGAACGCGAGTTGTTCGATGTGATCCGAAAGCAGTTAGGCAGCACGCGACTGTTTCCTGTAGGCATCGGAAGTGCGCCAAACAGTTACTTTATGCGCCAGGCAGCCAGACATGGTCGCGGCTCGTTTACGCATATCGGTTCATTGAAGGATGTGTCTGACAGCATGGAAGCGCTGTTCAAGAAGATTGACAGTCCGGTTGCCACTGACTTTTCCATCAGCTGGCCC
Source organism: Candidatus Azotimanducaceae bacterium (assembly GCA_965662805.1). Taxonomy (GTDB): domain Bacteria; phylum Pseudomonadota; class Gammaproteobacteria; order Pseudomonadales; family Azotimanducaceae; genus UBA9659. Next base: position 74,074 of record CBFIJB010000001.1, read on the forward strand.
GTGCAGAGTGAGACCTACCCTGAAAAGATCCCTGCGCTCTATAAGGGTGAACCATTGTTGCTGGCGGCAAAGGTCAGTGATCTGAATGGTCAGGTGATCGTGCGCGGTCGCACTGCCGAATCCACCTGGTCTCGAGCTCTTGATCTCAATACAACGAGAGTGAGTCCGGGTGTCGGAACCCTCTGGGCGCGACAGAAGATTGACCATCTGACGGATCTGGAAGCGGAAGGCAGGGATTCGGAACAAACCCGTCAGGATATTGTCACTGTCGCTCTGGCACACAAGCTGGTGACGAAGCATACGAGTCTTGTTGCTGTTGAGAGCATCGTTTCGCGGTTTCCGGAAGACAGACTCAAAACCAGTAAGCTGCCGAACGCCTTAGCCAGTGGGCAGGTGAAGCAATCCTTAGTGGGTTATCCCAAGACCGCAACCCCGGCTGGTCTGCTGTTCCTTGTTGGCTTGCTCTCTTTGCTCGTTGCAGGTGTTACCCACCGTATGCCCGGCCGATAATGAATATCAACAGGCGAACTGTTTCAGCGATTCTTGTCCTCGTTACCCTTGGTTGCTGGGCCACGGGATCCTGGATTCATATCAAGGCCGATCTTGCTCAATATCTCATCAAACGAAGCTGGGCATTGACGACACCTGGCGATGCTCACAAACCCTGGCCCTGGGCGGATACCTGGCCGGTTGCCCGACTCTCCTACGAGACCCACGACCTGATGGTGCTGGCCGGCGCGCATGGTAGTTCGCTGGCATTTGGTCCCGGGCATGTCGACGGTACTGCTGACCCAGGTGATTCTGGGGTGTCGGTGTTGGCCGGTCACAGGGATACACACTTTGAGTTTTTGCGTCATGTCAGTGAAGGCGATCGATTCGAATTGCAGACGGCGGATGCGCGCTGGCATACCTACGATGTTTCGAAAATCGAGATTGTCGATTCGGAAGCTGAGCAGGGGATCGCCTTGTCAGAATCCGGTGCACGCCTGGTGCTTGTGACCTGTTATCCGTTTGATGCTATTACGGTTGGTGGGTCTTTGCGATATGTGGTGACTCTGGACAGGCTGATCAATGACCAGCCTGTCCAGGAGGGTTAGCGGGTGGCGAGCTGTGGATCCAGGGTCAGATCCACTTCAAGAACGACCCGTCGGTCAAAAAAGTTGGTTTCCAGTGATTCGCTGTTGGCCAGCGGTCTGGTTTCTCCATATGCCAAACTGATGATCTGGTTCTGGACAACACCTTCTTTCAGCAGGAATTTCCTGACGCTCTTCACTCTGCGTTCGGATAATTGCTGGTTGAATTCATCATCTCCGCGACGGTCTGCGAAACCTGCCAGAGTTACTGAGGCGTCTTTGTTACGTCGCAGGATGTTCGCGATCTGTTTCAGTTGCGGCTCATACTGCACTTCAATGTCACTTGAGGCAGTTCGAAACTGGATCGGCAGGTTGTGTGACCTGGGCGTCATCGCCTGCAGTGCCAGCATGGTGTCAAGATCCTGGTTCAGGGCGCTGATCAGTCGCTCATGCTCTATCGTCTGTTCGTTGAGTGCATGTTGCAGTTCGCTGATCTCGACAACCATTTCGCGGTTCTCGCGACGTTGCAGGAACAGTCTGCCAAACACTTCGCCACCCAGAACCGCGCCTGTGAATGCGCCCACGGGTCCCCCCGCAACCGCTCCGATCACAAGGCCCGCACCTGCGCCTCGGCTGATTTCTTTCTCGTTTTTGTCTTCCGCAGATGCGCTGGGCACAGAACCGGCGATTGCCAGACTTGCAACAGCGACAGCGGAAACCAGTCGTTTTACTTTCATCGTATTTCCTCGAGTTAATGAATGTTGGTGCCGGAAACGTATTTCATCCGACCCACGGTTTATTAAGCTCGGGAAATGCGGCATCTTAACGAATAAGTTATGTCATTCTGCTGTCGAATTCTGGCAGCAAGATGGCATGACGGTGTGAGTGAGGAATATGACTTACCGATTAGCAATCATTGAAGATGACGAACTCCTCAGGGAGAACTATGCCGATGCTTTTTCCAGGCAGGGTTACCAGGTTGACGCTTACCGAAGTCGCAGTGAAGCTCAGGATATCTTTCAGTCGCGTCTGCCGGATCTTGCAGTGATTGATATAGGGCTGGGGGATGATGTCGATGGGGGCTTCGGCTTGTGCCAGTGGTTGCGTCAGAAATCTCAGACGCTGCCGATTATTTTCCTTACGGCCAGGGATGACGATATTGATATTGTCAGTGGTCTGCGCATGGGGGCAGATGATTACCTGACGAAGGATATCAGTCTGCCTCACCTCGTTGCCCGGGTTGCCGCGCTGTTCAGACGAATTGAAATCCTCTCAAGTACGGAAGATACAGGTGATGCGCTGATTGCCCATGGTCATCTGGAACTGGACACTCAGCGGCTGACCTGTCGCTGGAAGGGTGAACTTGTTGAATTGACGTTGACAGAATTCTGGATGGTGCATGCGCTTGCCCGGCGTGCCGGCCATGTCAAGAACCGCGAACAGTTGATGCAGGAATCCCGGATGGTCGTAGACGAAGGCACCATTACCTCTCACGTTAAGCGTATTCGCCGAAAGTTCCTGTCTGTCGATGAGGCCTTCGACTGTATAGAAACCGTGTACGGAATGGGTTATCGCTGGACTGTCGGTACATGATTCAAAAACACTTCTGGCTGCTGTTCTGTCTTCCGTTGCTGGCTTCACTCTCGCTGTTCCTGTTGGCCCCGGCTCAGGTGCTTGAATGGCAGCAGGAAGTTCGTATGACTCAGCAGGACGCCCTGCGCTCATCAGCGCAGACAATTGCGGCAATACTCGCGGATGACGAACGTTTTATCGGGTTTATGACCACGGATGAAGCAGGCGCTTTGTATCGCAGCGTCGAGATAGATTCCGATTTGACGCTGGATGGCCGTGTTGATGACTGGCCTGTGCATGAGCGATCTTTGTTCGGCCTTGATGATCTGCTGGAGATTCGTTTTCCATTCTCTATTGACTCTTTGTCTTTTGCTTTGAGCGTAGGCAGCAGTCAGGAGTACCTTTATCTGCACTACGAGGTGGAAGATGACTTCGTGGTTTTTCGTGAGCTGGGTTCGCTCAGTGTTCACCGCAACGACCATATACAACTGGCCTATCTTGATCGGGGCGGCGATTTTCATCGTCTGACTCTGTCCGCTCGGCAGCCTGGTGAGATTACCGTCAGCGTGATTGGTGAAAATGGCCGTGCACTGCGCGAGCGCCCGGATATTACCGGCCGCTGGATGGCGACAGAGGCGGGTTACAACATTGAATTACGTCTGCCCAGGCAGGAACTCGGTCGTCGCTTCTCCACGTTGATTGCCGACGTTGATGAACAAGATAACCGTGATATTCGTTTCATGATGGGAGCAAGTCAGACGCGCTCTTCGGAAGACCTGGGGCGCCTGGTATACGCGCCGACGGACCTGGAAAGCATGCTGGCGAATCTACCCTATGCGGCAACATTGAGCAGCGACAGTCAGACCCTCAATGTGGGTGCAACAGCGGCGACCGGGAACCCGGTTTCCGTGACCGTTCCCGTGCAGGCGGTTGGTTTGCCGCCGGCCAGACTGACACTGGAGCAGTCACCGGATACCAGTGACGCTATGCTCGGGATATTGCGCTGGGATGTCTTTCGGCTCTCCGTAAGTGTGATGTTGTTCGTGTTTGTCGCCACCGGCATCGCCATCTGGCTGGCGCGCAGGCAGTTGGCTGATGTCCGGGGAGCGTTAAAGTCGGCTGAGCATCTGCGTCAATATAATGATTACCTTGAGCGCATGGCGAGCCGCCTGAATCACGAACTTCGAACCCCTGTGTCAGTGGTGAAGTCTTCGCTGGAAAATCTGTCGCAGGCTTATCAGCAAGGCGGAGAGGGCCGGAACATTTATGTTGAACGGGCGCAGGAGGGCATCTCCCGGCTGACCAGCATTCTTAACAAGATGGCGGAGGCGCGACGGCTCGAAGAGGCGCTCGATGAAGATGAGGTCGAACGATTTAATCTCTCTGAGCTGGTCGCTGGTTGCGTAGAAGGATACCGATTGGCTTATCCGGATCTTGAATTTCTTCTGAAGGTTGAATCTGAAGAGATCCCTGTGACCGGTATTCCCGAGCTGGTGGCACAGATGCTCGACAAGCTCGTTGACAACGCAGTTGAGTTCTCAGAGGACGCAGAGGTCATCTTGCGTCTGCATATCGAAGGCAGCTGGGCCGTGTTGCGGGTCATCAATGCGGGGCCTGGATTACCGCAGGCTCGTGAGGACCTGATGGAATCTATGGTAAGCGTGCGTACCTCAGTGGCTGCGGAGAACCCTCAAGCTCAGAGCCATCTTGGCCTTGGTCTTTACATCGCAAGTACGGTCGCCGACTTTCATGGTGGCACACTGAGTCTGGCCGATCGTGAAGAAGCGCCAGGTGTCACTGCCACAGTTCGTCTGCCTCTACTCCGGATCACATCCCGTCTGCGTTAAACCCTCGTGCAATGCCATGTATGATGATCTGTGAATTTTTCCTGCTTCGTTTTCAGGCTAATAGAGGCGCTGGTGTTGGGCTTGGTCATGGAAACATTGTTTTAAAAGAAATGTTTTAAAAGAAATGTTTTGAAGGAAATGTTTTGAAAGAGATGTTTTGAAGGATCTGTATTGAAAGTTCGAATCCTGCGTTTACTGGCTGCCGGGGGTGCGATGGCGCTTCTGGTACTGGCAGTTTTTACGAGTGAGGCCGCCTTTCGCGAGGTTCTGGATTTTCGCCAGCTGGAACGAATACCGCTAACTCCTGTGGCTCATGCGGTTGGCGGCGAAGTCCAGCTTCGAGGGCAGGCGCAAGGTGAGCGATTCATCCAGTCTCCAAGGACGAACACCCGTTGTTATTACTATCGTTATACCGTTGAAAGAGAAGAAAAGGACTCGGACGGAAACACCAGTTGGCGAACGATTCAGGATGATACGCGTTCGGTGGATTTCTACCTTAAGGATGAGACCGGCAGTGCCTTGTTAAAGGGAAACACTGATCGCTGGTCAATCAACTGGTCGGTTGCTCAGAAGTACCGCTCGGAAAGCGGTGGTTACCGTTATACGGAATGGCGCATCGATCCGGGTAACCCCATTACGGTCTTCGGCTGGCTGGAGCGGGATCCAGTGGTAGCGGTTGATTTCTCGGAGGCCGGTCACTACAAGCCGATAATCAGTAGCTTTGATGCGCAGTCGGAGCGTAGCGATATCGCTTTCAATGCATTGATCAGGTTGTGGGGCGGTGTGAGCGCTTTGATTGGCGCCTGTTATTGCCTTGTACTTACTTTGCGTATTCACAGGACGCTCGTTTTCCTGTCGCTGATTACCCTGTCCAGCACCTTGCTTTTGTTTCATTACGGATACCGGAGTGTTCAGGCGGATGTGGTGGAGGGATATGAGCGGGTGGTAAGCCAGCGCGAACGCGCAGAGTGGTTGGTTATTGAGCATCTATCGGCTCTGGATCTTATTGGCATCGACTTCTCAGCGCCTTTTTACCTGAATTCGCTTCTGTTCGCGGAACTCAGCGTTGCGGAAAAAGAACGGGTTAATGCCTGGCGGCGCGGCGCTGTGCTGGTGCATGAGCGTTATCTGCAGCAGATCAGCCTATTTCCGGAAAGCTATGTTGCAAAGGCGCTGGGTATGGATGCCCCACCTGATATTGTCCTGCCGCAAGAGGAGATCGCCTGGCGTGACCAGGCAGTGAGCGAATTCGAGCAGACGCGCACGACAATCCCAGGCTTCTGGTCCCTGCTGCTGGTTGCCTTGACGGCGATTGCAGCCTGGCTTGCATTCCGTCTGATTCGCACAAAGCGCATGCAGGAAAATATACCGACGAGTAAGACCGCGGGTGTGGTTTTCGGTGTCTCAGAAGTTAAAGGAGAACTCGTGGCAGAAGAGGGTCGTGACCTCCTTGAGGGACCACTGACAGGTGAGCCCTGCACCTGGTATCACTACAGGGTGCAAGAAAGGCGTGGCACTGGAAAGAATCGGTCCTGGCACACCATCCAGGATGAAGTCAGAAAACAGCCATTCCTGTGTCGTGATGAAGAGGGCAGTATTCGGATATTCCCCGGGCAGGCCGAGTGCATCACGAAACACTCTGAATCGGAAACCAGAGGAAACAGACGTTACACCGAACAACGGCTTTCACCCGGTGATGAGCTTTATATTCTGGGCAAGGCAAAGCTGGACAAGACCCGTGGCGACAACCTGGTGTTTGGTCATGAAAAGGGTTCTCCCTATATCATTGCCAACATCCCGGAAGAAGAAGTCATGCTCCGTAAAGCCTGGAGTGGTATGGCGCTGATAGCCGTGGCGCTTTCGATTCTGTTTTTCGGTGCGCTTCTTATCTTCGGCAGTAGCGGCCAGATGTCATCCCTGGATTTTCTGCGGGCCTCATTGATTGCGCCGATTTTTATGCTCTTTGTTGTGTTTGCGCTGATGTATAACGATCTGGTGTTCCTGCGTGAACGCTGCAACCGAAACTGGGCCAATATTCAGGTTTCACTGAAGAAACGATCCGATCTGCTGCCGCAGCTGGAAGAAGTCGTGAAGCAGTATCTCAAGCATGAGTCGGAGCTTCAGACTCATCTGGCAGAACTGCGTGAACGGCGAGCTACCGCAAGCAACGCCGATCAGGTTGATAACTACCTGGCAGCTGAGCATCAGCTGATCACTGAGGTGCTTGCGAGGGTAGAGCAATATCCTGATCTGGAAGGCATTGAGCTGATTGCTGCTTTCAATCGGCGCCTGATCAAGCTGGAGAACGAAGTTTCGCTGATCCGTGCCGGTTTTAACGACGCTGTCATGCATTACCAGACGCGCATTCAGACCTTCCCTGACAACCTGCTGGCGGGCTGGTTTGGTTTCAGACCTTTGTCTGCCCTGGCCTTTGCAGGTGAGGCTCACGCCGTACCTGTGGTTCAGATGCGTCGCCGTTAAGGCAGCTTCAGCAGCCGATACACAAAGCTCACAAGATCGCGGTATGATCAGTGGCATCCAGTTAAAAAGGCAGAAAACAGCTATGTACGACTACTTGATCAAGGGTGCCACGATTGTTGACGGACTTGGTGGTAAACCTTACGCCGGTGATGTGGCCATTCAGGATGGCAAGATCGCGGCTGTTGGTGATGCGAAGGGAAGTGCACGGGAAACCATTGAGGCTGATGGTGCCTATGTGACGCCTGGCTGGGTTGACGCACACACTCACTATGATGGTCAGGTAAGCTGGGATGACACCATTGAGCCTTCATTCAGCCACGGGGTGACCAGTATTGTCATGGGCAACTGTGGTGTTGGTTTTGCACCGTGCCCGCCCGGTGGCGAGAAAGGCATGATTGAGTTGATGGAAGGGGTTGAGGATATTCCCGGCACCGCACTCTATGAAGGTATCGAATGGGGTCGATGGGAGACTTTCCCGGAATACATTGATTATCTTGGTACCCGTCAGTTCACGATGGATATTGGCACCCAGGTGCCGCACAGTGCCGTGCGAAATTATGTGATGGGTGAGCGTGCGCTGCGACATGAAGATGCTACGGCTGAAGATCTCGCGGCCATGTGCAAAATTGTACAGGAAGGTCTTGAAGCAGGTGCTGTTGGCTTTTCCACTTCGCGCACCGTTGGTCACCGTTCCGTTCTTGGTGAACCGATTCCAGGGACTTTCGCCGAGAAAGCCGAGCTGATCGCGATCGGTCATGCGATCAAGGCTGCAGGGCGAGGCTTGTTCCAGGCAGTGCCTGCCGGTGTTGTTGGTGACATGGTGCCTGAGAAATGGACCACTGAGCAGGAAGTGGAGCTGTTTGCCGAGATTGCGAAAACCTGTGGTGTGAAAGCAACATTTACCCTGGCTCAGAATGGCAGTCATCCGGATCAGTGGCGCAATTGTCTGAATATCGTTGAGGAGGCGAACAGGCAGGGCGTCGAGATAACACCTCAGATTGCAACAAGGCCCATTGGGTTTGTCACCAGCCTCAAGTCTTACCATATGTTCATGCGTCGGGCGACGTTCCTGAAATATGCTGACCTGCCGTTCGATCAGATAATGGCAGAGATGAAAAAGCCAGAGGTAAAAGCGGCGATACTTGCCGACAAGGATGTACCACCTGATCAGCCCGGAGTGATGGCCAACGTTTATGGCTTGCTCTCAATGGCGGCCCCAGCCATGTTCCCGATCGAAATGCCGATCAACTATGAACCGGAACCTGAAGGTAACATGGCCAATCTGGCCGCTGCTGCCGGTAAAGATGTGCCCGAGTTCATGTATGACTACCTGACAGCAGGAGAGGGTGATCAATTCGCCATTCTGCTGGGTGCAAATTTTGTGGATGGCAGCTTCAGTGTGATGGAAGAAATGATTCCACATCCGAATACCACCATCGGTCTCTCAGATGCCGGTGCACACGTCAATCTGATTTTTGATGCCGTCGGACCGACCTATCAGCTAACGCATTGGGTGCGTGATCGCACCCGTGGTGAACGAATGCCGATCGAACTGATTGTCCGGAAGCAAACCCACACCAATGCTCAACTGTTTGGTCTTAACGATCGAGGGAGTTTGCAGGTGGGTAAAAAGGCCGATATCAATTTGTTTGACCTTGATCGGCTGGGCCTTGGCAGGCTGGAAGTTCATCATGACCTGCCCGCCGGTGGCAGTCGTATTCTGCAGTCTGCACAGGGTTACATCGGTACCTTTGTCGACGGTGTCATGACGCGCCGTAATGATCAGGATACGGGCGCACGACCAGGTCGCGTTATCCGTGGATGAATGTGAGTTGCTCGCCAGTGATCTGTGCTGTTTCGTCATCCAACTCTTAAAGAAAGAGTTTTAAATAAAGAGTTTTGAAGAATGACTTTTGAAGCACGAGTGTTGAAGCCAAGTTTTGTCTGATCGCTTCATCGTTTTCTCAGATATGGATGGCACGCTGCTGGGGCACCACGACTATCGCTTTGAGGTGACCCTGCCACTCATCGATCAGATCCGGTCCATGGGCGCTCCGCTGGTGTTGTCTACCAGCAAGACGCTGACAGAAGTCCGGCAATGGCAGAACCGTCTGGGTATTGATGATCCCTTCATTGTCGAAAATGGTTCGGCAGTTGTTTTTCCTGATGAGCGTGAGGAAGTTCTAGGTGTTCATCTTTCGGAACTGGAGAGTTTTCTGGAAGACTATTCTGATTCGATAACCTCTCTGGTTTCCTGTTCCAGAGATGAGGCAGTTAAGCTGACGGGGCTCGCGCCTGAAGAAGCCGCTCAGGCTCAGGACCGGCAATATTCGATCCCTTTTAAATTGCACCAGCCGGAACTTGAAACGACGATCAGGGCTGAAGCGAGCGCTCGAAATCTGAGGATCATAAAGGGTGGCAGGTTCCTCCACTTGCAGGGAAATTGTGACAAGGCGCAGGCGGCTGCGATCGTCCGACGACGATATGTCTCTGAAGAGGGTGGAGTGTGGCTGGCGATCGCCCTTGGCGATAATGATAATGACCGGACGATGCTGGAGTCGGCCGATATCGCGGTGGTTGTCCGGACTGATCAGGGTCATCAACTCGAACTATCAAATCGTCGTACAATCTATACAACGAAAACAGCCCCTGAAGGCTGGTGCGAAGGAATGACCCGGGCATTAGCGGACCTTCCATCTAACCTCATGGCTGCTGAATGAAGGAGAAAGAAAATGGCTGACAGTTTTCAGGGTGGTCGGATTACCACCTTGCATAACATTGTCGATCGTCCACTGGAAGAACTTGAAGCGGAGCTGGTCAGGTTCTCGAAAGACAGTCCCATGGGACTGCTTCTGCCTTCCCTGTTTTCAGAGCTTGAGGGGCCTGCGCTCTCTAATATCGTTGATGAGCTGATCAAGGTTCCCTATCTCCAGCAGATCGTGATTGGTCTTGATCGGGCAGATGAATCGGAGTATCGATATGCTCTGGAGTTCTTCAGTCGACTGCCACAACCGCACAGAATCCTTTGGAATGACGGCCCGAATCTGAAAGCGATTGATGCGCTGCTGCAGAAGCATGACCTTGCACCAACGCAGCTCGGCAAGGGCAGAAACGTCTGGTACTGCATCGGCTATATGCTTGCGCGTGACGAGGTGCAGGCAGTCGCATTGCACGACTGCGACATTGTGACCTATGACAGATCCCTGCTCGCCCGATTGATCTATCCTGTGGCTAACCCGAGTTTCGAGTTTCAGTTCAGCAAGGGTTATTACTCTCGGATCGCCGGCAAATATATGGGCGGTCGAGTTTCCCGCTTGCTGGTAACGCCACTCATTCGAGCTCTGGAGCACACGCTGGACAAGAACCATCAGGATTACCTGCTCTTCATGGACAGCTTCAGGTACCCACTAGCCGGTGAGTTCTCCATGCGCAAGGACGCCATGTCGAGCCTGCGTCTGCCCAGTGACTGGGGGCTCGAAGTTGGCGTGCTGATGGAGATGCTCCGCAACTACTCGACCCGACGCATCTGCCAGGTTGATATCGCGGATATCTACGACCACAAACACCAGAGTGTTTCCCAGGATAATGACCAGACGGGACTGTCCAAGATGTCCATCGATATCACAAAGGCTTTCTTCAGAAAGCTCGCGACCGATGGCGTTGTGTTTAACCAGGGACTTTTTCGAACTTTGAAAGCTACTTATCTGCGGGTCGCTCTTGATCTTGTAGACAGCTATCGCTGTGATGCGGTGATGAATGGGCTTGATTACGATGTGCATGTTGAAGAGCAGATGGTGGAACTGTTTGCAGAGAACCTGATGAAGGCGGGTGACAGTTTCTTCAACAATCCTCTGGAGCAGCCTTTTGTGCCGCACTGGAATCGTGTTGTCAGTGCTATACCGGATATTTTTGAACAACTTGTCGAAGCTGTAGAGAAGGACCACGAGCTGTATGGCGGTTAGTCCTGGCAACTCTCAGGAAGACAGCGGTGCGATTCTGCGAGACCGGATTCTTCTGCATCTTGATGTTATCTATCCCGGGATTGACCCCGGCTTTGCCGACCGACTGATCGCAGCGATGGGATACGGTTCGGTTATCGAATCTCCTGACCCTCATGAGAACCGTTGGGATGAGTCTGATGTCATTGCCATCACCTATGCCAACACCGTCACCCGTGAGCATGAAACACCTCTGCATACTCTGCAGGTATTTCTGGATACCCATCTGAAAGACACTGTCACAGACGTTCACATTCTGCCGTTTTTTCCCTATAGCTCGGATGATGGATTTGCGGTACTTAACTACCGACAGGTGAATGAGGCGATGGGTGATTGGGACGACATTGAATCTATTGCCAGTCGATATCGCCTGATGGCTGATCTTGTCGTGAACCACTGTTCGGCGCGAAGTGAATGGTTTGAACAGTTCAAGAAGAATGAATCGCCGGGCAAAGACTATTTCTTTTGCAGTTCACCTGATTCGGACCTCAGCGAGGTGGTTAGACCGCGCACGAATCCGTTGTTGCAGGCCGTTGATACGCTGGCCGGGGTTCGACACGTATGGTGCACATTCAGTCACGATCAGGTTGATCTGGACTTCAGCAATCCGGAGCTGCTGCTGGAGATGGTGGAAATCATTGCTTTCTATCTGGAGCGCGGCGTTCGTGTGTTCAGGCTGGATGCCATTGCCTTTCTCTGGAAGGTACCGGGTACAACCTGCCTGAATCTGCCGGAGACACATGAAATCGTGCGCCTGTTCCGAACGCTCATTGAGCACAGGGAGCCCAATGCGTTAATCGTGACGGAAACCAACATCCCTAATCGGGAGAACCTCGCTTACTTTGGTAATGCCAACGAAGCCCATATCATTTACAACTTTGCACTGCCGCCGTTACTGCTTCATGCCATGGTTACCGGTAACAATCATTATCTGCGGAACTGGCTGATGAGTATGCCGCCCGCGCAGGACGGGACAACCTACCTCAACTTCATTGCGTCTCACGATGGTATCGGACTGAGGCCCATTGAGGGCATTCTGACGGATGAGGAAACCGACCAGTTGCTGGCAACCATGCAATCTTTTGGTGGTCATATCTCGTGGCGTAATCTGTCAGATAACGAGGTGCGACCCTACGAGATCAATATCAGCCTTTTCTCTGCGCTCCAGGGTACTGTTGAGGGTTCCGATGAATGGCAGGTCGCGAGATTTCTCTGTGCCCATACGATTATGGCAGCACTCGAAGGCATTCCCGCCTTCTACCTGCATTCCTTCACCGCCACCGTGAATGACCGGGACAAGCTGGAAGCGACGGGTAACAATCGGGCAATCAACCGGCATGTGTGGGACGCAGACCAGTTGAACGATACGCTCCTGGATTCCGAAACCAGCACGTCATGCGTCATGCAGGGACTGAAATCGATACTGGCTATCCGAAAGCAGCAGCCCGCATTTCATCCCAATGCCACGCAGTACACCCTGCACCTGGGGGAAGGACTTTTCTGCTTCTGGCGCCAGAGTCGCCGCCGGGAGCAGAGTATATTCTGTATCAATAACATAACGAGTCACGCTATCTCGTTTACGCTGAGTGACCTTAACCTGGTTGAGACGAATGACTGGCGTGATCTCTTCACCGGTCACCGTTACGAAGACTTCAGGGAAACGGTGGATCTTGCGCCCTACCAGTGTGTATGGCTGACGAATCGGTAGGTGGTATGTCGGCTCAACTAGCAAATCTTGATTGGGCCATTATCGCCATCTATCTGCTGGGACTGATTGGTTTCAGTGCCTGGTTGTCGAGACGACAGCATTCCCGAGCTGATTACTATGTGGCAGGTCGTGGGACCGGCGCGGTGCCCATCGCCATATCCATCATGGCGACTCAGTGTTCCTCCAACAGTATTCTGGGAGCCCCGGCATTTGTCGCGTTTGCCGCCGGTGGTGGGCTGATCTGGTTGCAGTATGAGCTTGCGGTGCCACTCGCCATGTTGCTGATCATGGTGTTCATGTTCCCTCTGTTCTACCGGCTGAAACTGATATCGGTTTATGACTATCTTGAGCGTCGTTTTGACCTGAAAACGCGTTTGCTGCTGTCAGGTCTGTTTCAGTTCGTTCGTGCGTTTGCAACGGCAGTGACGGTTTACAGTATTGCTATCGTCGTGGAGCTGATTACCGGCATGTCGTTTTTCTGGTCGGTGGTGCTGCTTGGCGTTGTGACGGTGATCTACGATGTGCTGGGCGGTATTCGCGCGGTGATCTACAGCGATGTCATCCAGATGGTGATTCTGGTGACGGTGCTCGGGGCGCTACTCTATGTTCTGGCAGACATGGCCGGGGGCTTTTCCTCGATGCTCTCTGCCTTTCCAGCTGAACGCCGTGAGCCGCTGGATTTTGCCAGTCACGGTCTGGGTGATGGTAAGGACTTTGCTTTCTGGCCAATGCTCTTTGGCGGGCTGTTCCTTTATGTATCCTATTATGGCTGTGACCAGAGTCAGGTTCAGCGGGAGCTCTGTGCAGCGAATCAGGACGAAGGCCAGAAGGCACTTCTGCTGAACGGTCTCTTCCGGTTCCCGCTGGTGATGCTCTACTGTCTGGTGGGTGTCGGTATCGGGGTTTATGCCGCAAGCAATGAAGCCTTTCTGGTAAACCTTGGCCAGACGGCGGGTGAACCGAACTTTAATCTCGCTGTGCCGGCATTCATTATCGAGCACCTGCCTGTTGGAGTGGTCGGTGTAGCCATGGTGGCTCTGTTTGCCGCTGCCATGTCGTCCCTCGATTCTGTCATTAACAGTTTGTCTGCGACCACGATGGAGGACTTCGTCCGACGTTTTCACTCTGAGGATACCTGGAGTGATGAGCGTGAACTGCTTTATTCCAGGGGGCTTACGGTTGCCTGGGGTGTCCTGACGCTGTGGCTTGCTTTCCATGTAGATGATATCGCCTCGACCGTGCTGGTCGCGATCAACAAGATTGGTTCTCTGATTAATGGTCCCGTTCTTGGTGTGTTTGCCCTGGGTCTGCTGACTTCTCGCGCTAACGGAACTGGAGCCTGTCTTGGTCTTCTGGCGGGTTTCCTGCTGAACCTTTACTGCTGGCAATTTCTGCCGGAGCTTTCCTGGCTCTGGTGGAACGTTTTTGGTTTCCTGATGACGTTTGTCGTCGGGTTATTGATTTCTTTTAAGGGCGAGATAATCGCGCCACCTGCCGAACTCATCTGGAGGCCGACGTCCATGGCTTCATTTGGTTTTAAAGTGAACTGGATGCCGGCTTACGCAGCGTTGCTGATTTGGTTCGTGGCTCTCTTCGCTCTGTTACTGCTTATCTAAACCAACGTTTCTAAACCAACGTTTCTAAACCAACGTTGATTCATGTGGAGATCAGGAAATGATGCATCCAGCGATTGCTGAAGGGCGGGTAGCCGTCATTACCGGTGGGGCTTCCGGTATCGGTCTGACGGTAGCTCAGAAACTCGCCAGTCACGGCATGCGTATTGCCATTGCTGACCGTGACGAAGAGGCGCTCGAACAGGCGGTGGCACTGTTTCATGGAGATGTTCTTGCGGTTCAGACGGATGTCTCGAAACTCTCGGATGTCGAGGCGCTGCGGGACCAGGTTCTGGAGATGTTTGGTGAGGTCACATTTCTGATGAACAATGCCGGTCGTGGGGCTGGAGGTGGTGCATTCTCCAGTATTGACGGCTGGCACCAGGTGCTTGGTGTCAATCTCTGGGGTGTGATTCACGGATTGCAGACATTTGCTCAGATGATGATTGATCAGGGTACACCCTGTGCCATTGTGAATACGGGCTCCAAGCAGGGCATTACCAATCCGCCGGGAGATGCGGCTTACAATGTCAGCAAGGCCGGTGTGCGGACTGTGACAGAAAGCCTGGCGCATGAGTTACGCAATATCGCCGACTGTCAGGTCACTGCGCATCTTCTCGTCCCGGGTTTCACCTATACAGGGATGATCAGCAGACATATGCCCGAGAAGCCTGCGGCTGCATGGCATCCGGAACAGGTCGCGGATTATCTGCTCGAGAAAATGGCCGTTGGAAAGTTCTATGCCATTTGCCCGGACAACGATGTGTCCACAGAACTCGATAACGCCAGGATTCTCTGGAATACCAACGACATTATCGAGGAGCGACCGGCATTATCTCGATGGCATGCTGAGTACGAGAAGGAATTTCAGGCGTTTATCGAAGACAATACCTGAGCGTTCTTTGCCTGAACGTCTTTTGCCTGACCGTTTTTCACCTGGCCGCTCTTCGGCGCTATTCTGTCACGCCGGCTATGCTGAGGAATTCCCCGCTCGCGCTTCGGCTGACCGGGTGGGCCTCGAGTACCGCATCAGGATGAATGCCGCCATGAATGTGCGGGAACAGTTCGTCCTCAGAACCTTCAAAATCGGGTTGTTTGTCGCCTACCGGAGCTGTGCCCTCGAAGACGGTTTTAACACCGGTTTTCTCAAGCGTGTCGACCGTCATGCGCAGGCAATACCATTCTCCTTTGACGTCCGGGTAAAAGTGATTGGCGACATTGAGCAGCTTTTCCGGATTGGAAGTACCGTGGGTAAATCCATCAACTTCATAGGTGGGTGGATAGTAAGTCTCGCCAGTCTCAATGGTTTTATCCCAGAGTTCCTTCTGCACAAGGTGGTAGACGAAAGGATGGTCGGTCTTCGGTAGATGATGATCAGCTGATGCCATAAGAGTTAATGTCGCTCCGAGTATAAGTGTCAGGATTTTCTGCATTAGAAGTCTACACCGCGGGTAAATGCACCATCGACGCGAATCGTGGCGCCGCTCACCCAACTGGCAGCGGGGCTGGCCAGAAACGCGACGACTCGAGCGACTTCATCTGCGGTTCCCATGCGCTTGCTTGGGTGCCAGTCGCGATCACGCTCATACAGTGCTGTGGCATGTTCCTTAATGTTATCCCAGGCGCCGCCTTCGATCATGATCGGGCCGGGTGCAACACTGTTGGCACGAATGCCTTTTGCTCCCCATTGCTGTGCGAGTTGTGCCATGTGACGGATGGATGCGGCTTTCATTGCACCGTAGCTTGGGCTGATCGGGACATCGTGGTGCTCGAACCCGGTGATCGATGCTATCTGTATCAGTACCGCTTTGTCGGAGGATTCCAGAAAGGGCAGGGCGCCCTCGCTCATGCCAACCATGCCGAGAACGTCGATATTGAAGTTATTGTTCCAGGCATCCGGGCCTGGCCCGGGCTGTCCACTGGCGGTGGCGTTATGCACAACGATGTCCAGTCCACCCATCACTTCTCCAGCATCCTGCATCCACTTTACTGTGGCATCATAGTCGCTGACGTCACATACGTATCCTGTGGCGTTGCCGAGTTTTGACAGCTCTTCAACCGCAGCGTCGACACCTTCCTGGCGTCTTGCTGCGATGCTGACACTGGCACCTTCAGATAAGAGTTCTTTAGCTACCGCCAGCCCAATACCCTGGCTGCCACCAGATATAACCGCTTTTGCACCACTAAGTCCGAGATCCATGCACTGCTCCCTGATTTAAGATTCCTGAATGAGGAATCTAACCTGCCTTGGCCTCAGGAGCCAACACTCTTGATGTTGTCGTCCGGGTTTCGGTCTATCAGTTTATTGAACGGATCAATACCCACGGAATGTGGTTTCACTTCAGATATGATGGTAATCGTCTCACTGTTCTGGTTGATCGGGTACTTCTCCATGTAGATGACTTCATGAAGATCGGTGACTTCATCCCGCTCACCCAGCAATGCGATATCGAACAGTCCCGTGACATCGACCTCTGTTTCCTGACCCTCACCATCCGCCTCGAACTTCGCCAGGCTGACGTCAAGTGTCACCTCGTATTTTCCATCTTCCTGTTCCGTGACGGCGACTTCATCAACCTTGAGGTCGAACAGGACAATCTTCTGCATAAGGTCTGTGATCAATGCTTCATGTTCTGCGCCCGCGGATTGCCTGAGGTCCGCAAGGAAGTCGAGTGTCGTCGGGTAGGGCGGGCCCTTGAAGGCATAGTCTTCAAGAATCTTGTTCAGAGCCTGATTGACCTTTTCTTCGCCGATGTAATCCTTCAGTGCATACATGGCAACACTGCCCTTGCGGTAGTGGATGTACGGCTGATTTTCCACGAGGTATATGGGCAGCTCTTCAATCAATTCTCCGCCGCGATCCGTGAGGTAACGATCCAGCTCGAATTCGAGAAATCGCTTCATGGTTTCTTCGCCGTATTCTTTTTCCATGACCATCAAGGCGAAGTACTGTGCAAAAGTCTCGACCAGCATGGTCTGTCCCTGCACGTCAGCGCCGAGCAACTGATGAGCCCACCACTGGTGCGCGAGTTCGTGTGCCGTGACATAGAACACATAGTCGATATCCTTTTCATCCCGGAGATCGGCGGTGAAACCTATGGCTTCGGAGTAGGGAATTGTATTGGGGAACGACTGTGCAAAGGTGCCCTGGTAGCGCGGAAACTCAATAATGCGAAACTGTCGATACTGGTATGGCGTGAAATTACCTTCGAAATACTCCAGCGACTTCTTTGTCGCGTAGATCATCCGATCCACGTTGTACTCATGTTGGTAGTACACTTCGATGGATACGTCCTCGTACATCTCCTTCTTTACCCGGTAGTCGCCTGACAGGTAGGAATAGAAACCCCAGATAGGTTCATCCATCTTGTAGTGGAAGTAGGCGCGATCGCCTTCCTGCCATTGCTTCTGCAGATAACCAGGTGCGATAGCTGTCTGACCCAGGCTCGTGGATACAATGGTTTCGAACTCAGTGCGAGTTCGACCGCCGAGACCAGTGACTTGCTTGCCGTCTTCATTATCTATTTCGCGCATGCGCTGGACAGGTTCCAGTCCGTGCTTACGTCGCTTTGCGTTGTCCTGCAGTTCACCTCCTGCGTTGTAGCCCACCTGGGGGAATGCATCCAGATTGTTAAAAAAGGTACCGTTGGCGGTCAGCTTCGCGCTGGCGCCGTTGTTTCTGAATCCTGGAGTCAGCCATGCGGTTTCGTATTCAACCCGCAGTTTCTCGTCAGGCTGCAGGGGCTCGTCAAAGGTGTAGATGTAGTAACCAAATTTTTCGTCGTCAGTGGTCAGTGTTGCACCCGGCACCGCCAGCTTGTTGAGCGTTATCGAGAGCGGCACCGAGAAGTGCAGTTCGCTGATGGGTTCGTCCATGCTGTTCACCATGTCGTAGTACCCGTTGACGAGAACTTCGCGCTCCTCAGGGTAAATGTCTACTTCAGCATAGGTTGATACGACGTCGGGTTGAGCAAGGTATTGATGCTTTTTGTACTTTTTCTCGTACTCTGCGACGAGTTCTTCGAAATCCAGTGAGCTCATGTAGTCGTTAAGCACGTTGGTGTTGTAGTAAATGTATCCGCCGGTGGCTATCAGCGCTGCAACTGTGGCAGCGGTGAAAGCCTGAACTTTGCCGTTAAATCTTTGCCTTGCCACGGCACGCACGGTTTTCCCGGTGAACTCAGAGCCACGAGGCCATAACAGGTGAACGGCGACAAGCAGCAACAGACCCCAGAGTGACCAGTAAAGGGTGTACCAGAGAAATCCGGTGAGCAGATGACTGTACCCGGTGAAGGCAGAGTACTGCATGAAGGGTTTATCCATTCTGTACAGGTAGTGCTCAAAACCCATTTGAGGAATAGCAATAAGCCCCACGGCATAGAGCACCATCAGGAACATGGTGAGGTAGCGGCTGCGCGTGATGACAAAAAAGAAAATGGATGCAACGCACATGAAGTACAGCGGGAACTGGTAAAACAGCAGCAGTCCCTGCAGGTACACCAGTACATCAAACTCGTAGTAACCGTGGTACAGCTGAACGCCCATGCCTGCAAGCGCACACACAAGGAGCATCATCACGATGACGCTGACGAGTCCGGTCAGCTTGGCGCCCATCATGACCCAGTTGGGGTAGGGTAGAGAATCAATGATTTCGCTGAAGTTGGAGGTGCGTTCCTTGAGCATGATCTCGCCGGAGTAGTACACGAGCACGCCCAGCAGTGACAACGCCAGTGTGCCGTTGATCACGAGGACAAGAGTGGCGGCCGTTGGATAAACCGGCGTGCCGAACAGGTTTTCAAGGCTGCCAGCAGATGCGCCAACGACATTGAGCAGTCCAAGCAGCATCAGAATGATAAACGGTGCGCTGCGAACAATATTGCGAATCTCGATGCGTGTCTGTGACAGGTACTGGGCGATATTGGCGGAGAAATCAAACCGCCGGGTAGTCACCGGCAGTTTAATAACGTCTGCCACCGGTGCTGACGCGGTATTTTCGGTTTCTTTATTTCCGGACTTTCGTGATCGAAGGCTGACTTTTTCAACTGAGAAGGGGAACAGGTAGTAAGCCCCCGCCAGAAAAGCCATCCCTACCGCCATCCAGAGGGCGCGATTAAATAAAAGCGTACCTTCCATGGCCGGGATCTGGGCATTACGCTCAAACACCGTCCAGTATCTCGTTTGTTCTCCGATGGCTGTGAGCCCGAAGGGTTCATACTTGCTGACAGTCGCGACCATGTCCTGTTCCGTGAAACTGCCCAGAACAAAGTTCAGCATCAGGAAGGCGATAGCGGCAACGTAAGTGATCATCGTGCTTCTTGTCACCGTGGTCAGGCAAAAGAAAATGCAAGACATGAAGAAGAGATTTGGCAGCACAATGGCCCAGGTGACAAAAAAGTAGGCATCCCACGGCGTGGCGCCAAGACGCTCCTGATCCAGCCACGGTGCAAACTCTGCAGCCAGAACCCCGAGCAGGCCGGCGAAGTAGATACCGTAGCTGAACAGTAGTGACCCGAAGAAACGACCGTAGAGGTAGTCAAACTTGCTGACATTCGTCGTAAAGAACAGTTCAGCTGTTTTCTGGTCAAAATCGCGGACGACCCCGTTGGCACAAAAAGCGACTGCTCCGAATAGCGCAAGTATGGAAAGTGTGGCCAGGGTCGAAACGACAGCGAAGGGCGCATTGATGTTCAGATTGGGGAAGTTGCCACCAAGAGAGACATTGTCTGACGTGGTGGATAGAAAGCAGAGGATAAAGAAAACGCCGCACAATATGCAAAACAGGAACTGGCGTCGATGATAGTTCAGCTCGAAGCGGAATATGGGTGTGAACATGTCTGATCTCCGGCTTAAAAGCTGACGTCGACGCCATTGGCGATCAACGTGGAGAAGTACACATCTTCCAGGTTCGCATCAACTGGCTCAAATGCGTCACCAGGTGCGCTGTCACTCAACACATGAATCACGGTTTCACCAGCTGACAGATGTGAAAGGATCACTTGATGATCCTCACGATAACTGGCCAGTTCGGTTCTCTTGATGCGTGTACGCCAGAGACGATTCTTTAATTGGTCCAGCACATCTGTCGGCTTTCCTGTCAGCAGGATCTGTCCTTTCCCCATAATGGCCATGTTGGCGCACAGGTCGCTCACATCATCCACAATGTGCGTGGAAAGAATGACAACGACGTTCTCACCGATTTCCGCCAGCAGGTTGTGGAAGCGGTTTCTCTCGCTGGGATCAAGGCCTGCGGTGGGTTCGTCTACGATAATCAACTGTGGGTTGCCGATAAGTGCCTGTGCAATACCGAAACGCTGTTTCATACCACCGGAAAAAGTGTCGATTGATTTCTTGCGAACATCCAGCAGATTGGTCTGTTGCAGCAGGGCATCAACGATGTCTTTGCGCTCGCCCCGACTGGTAATGCCTTTCAGGGTGGCCAGATGATCCAGCATCAGGTCCGGCGAGACTCTCGGATAAACGCCAAACTCCTGTGGCAGGTAGCCCAGGACTTTCCGCAGTTCTTCCTTGTTGTTAATGATATCGATGTCGCTAAGAAAGGCTTCACCGGTGTCGGGCTCCTGCAGCGTAGCCAGGGTTCTCATCAGTGATGACTTCCCCGCACCATTAGGCCCCAGCAAGCCGAACATACCGTTCGGTATCTCAAGGGATACACCGTTCAGTGCTTTTACACCATTGTTGTAGGTTTTTGTCAGGTTTCGAATAGAAAGCATCGGGGTATCCGTTATGAATCGATTACCCCTAATTTAAAGCGAAAGGCCGTTAGCTTGAAAGAAATCCGTGATGAGTCGCCGGTCTCCTGCGGTTAACTGCATCATGCGGGCGCATTCCACAGCGCTTCTTTGTCAGGTTTTCACTCAGGGGAGTGATGGTTTAGCTTTCTGGCGACGATATCGTAAACCTCGGCCGAGTATCCCAGACCGATGTGGCTGGCGTTGACTTCAATGTGCTCTACAACATCCGAGACTTGGTCTATGCAGGCTTCCCAGGAAACGACGCCATCGCGCTTCGAGTAAATCGCGGTGACGGGTACAACAAGAGGTGTGGCATAACGCGCATCGACTTCTCGCTCAATCTCATCGAGATCCATGCCCTGGGCGGCAAACACAGGTGCGACGCGAGTGTACTTGGGGCCGCCGACAACCGGGCTGCCCAGAGTAATGACTGAATTCACATGCTGCGGGAGCTCCCTGGCAACTTCGCGCGCTATGTAACCCCCGAGACTCCAGCCGATCAGATCGATCTTCTGCCCACTGTTTTCTGCTTCACTGACAGTCAATGTCTTCATGCGCTCCAGAAGCGCCATGACATCGCCGTTGTTGCTGCCTTGCTGCCAGCCTGAGACACGATAGTTGATCATCTCCAGATAACGACGCAGCGGCAGGGTAGACAGATCGCCGGCACCAAAACCTGGCATGACCAGGACGTTTCTGCCCGCACCGTCCGGGACATCAAGCAGGGTCGGCGTTGACAGAAAAAGGCGCGGGAATTCCATCCAGGAAAAGAATTCGTTGATCAGGGCGTCAGGGCCGGGTGCCTGAAAGTCGCGTACCTGTTGCATGGATTATTCTCAGTAGGTTTGTGTTTTCTACGCGATGCATGGTGAGTCAGATCAAAACTGTCATCCAGACTCGATCTGAACGACGATAGAGAGAACGTCTGGGCTTTACTGACGTAGATCAGGATTTTCCCTGATTCACGGCGGTTTCGCGATTGGTCAGGCAGAAGCCCTTTGCATCGTATCACCTTGAGAAAGTAATATATAACCAAAGGAAGTAAGCATAAAACCAAAGGTTATAACCAGTAAGGTTATTGCCCAGATTGAGGAGAAGGTTATGAACGTTCAATCTTTTTTTGATCCGGATACCTACACTTTCAGCTACCTGGTGATGGACCCGGATACCCGTGTCTGTGCGGTCATTGATCCGGTGCTGGATATTGATATGGCCTCAGGCAAAGTTTCTACAGCCAGTGCCGATAAACTGATTGAAGCGATTGAGTCCCAGAATCTGACGCTTGAATGGATTCTGGAAACACATGTTCACGCAGACCATCTGACCGCAAGTCAGTATTTGAAACGCAGGCTCGGTGGCAGCGTTGGAATTGGCAGCAAAGTTAACATCGTGCAGGAAACCTTCGGCCCCTTGTTTAACGCCGAATCTGGTTTTTCTGCAGATGGCAGTCAGTTCGATGTACTGTTTGAAGATAACAATGTTTTCAATGTGGGTTCGCTGGCGTTTCGTGTCATGCATACGCCCGGGCACACGCCAGCGTGTGCTGTCTATGTCACGGAAGGCGCAGCCTTCGTGGGAGACACGCTGTTCATGCCGGACTACGGAACTGCACGTACGGATTTTCCGGGCGGAGATGCGGCGACGCTCTACGACAGTATTCAGAAGATTCTGGCGCTGCCTGAAGAGACGGTTCTGTATATGTGTCACGACTATCTGCCGGAAGGACGTGCTGACTATGTTTGTCAGACCACGGTTAAAGAAGAAGCGGCTGGCAATGTGCACCTGTCTGGTCACAGCAAGTCTGAGTTCGTGGCTGCTCGGGAAGCCCGGGATGCGGTGCTGGCTGCACCCAGACTGTTGCTGCCTTTGATTCAGGTCAACATGCGAGCTGGTACCTTGCCGCCACCTGAAGATAATGAAATGCGGTATCTGAAGATACCGCTCAAGATGGAAATGGTTTAACAGGAACCCCTCTATGAACATCATGAAACTCACCGATCACTATTCAGTAACAGGGCAGATCTCATTGGATGATATTACTCGTATCCGTGAAATGGGCGTGGAAGTGCTTGTCAACAATCGTCCCGATGGTGAAGCAGCTGACCAGCCTGACAGCAGTGAGTTACAGGAACTGGCGGAAGCATCGGGGCTCGAGTATCACTATCTGCCCGTGGTGCCCAACCAGTTGTCGGTGGAAACTGCACAGGCGCTTGATGACATCCTGAAGGGCGATAAATCTGTGCTTGCTTTCTGTCGGACCGGTAACCGGTCAACTCAGGTGTTTGAGCTGAGAATGAAGATGGCTGACGCGTGATCAGGTGAGTGTTACGTGTAGGTGCGCTTGCTGATAGAACCTGAAATCAGCAGAGCGGCGAAACTGGCCACAACGTAGGCGACAATCGCAGGTATCAGCCATTCCGGCAGCGATGGCCAGGGTTGTGGCATTGATATCGCCAACACGCCGAGCAGCCCCAGCCTTGTGAACTCGATTTGCATGGCATCGTCCCTGGCCTCGAGCAGTCTTCCGTGACTGAACAGGGTGCCTGCCACTACCGCGAATGCCGTGAGTGCCATTGATATGGAAAGCGCATCTCCTGCCAGCACAGCAGCAAGTCCTGCGGCGGTTGCGACCCAGTAGTTGGTGAAACAGTAAGCACGGATGAATGTCGAACTGGCTGGATCATATTTTGGTGCCTGCCAGTCGTGATGCTCTCCAGGCAGATCGTCAGGCATCCAGGATGGTGGTTTGAACCATATCAGCAGCTTGTCGCGCCAGCGTTCTGTGCGCCACGCGAGTTGTGCCGTCTCGATCCAGATATGCAGGTTCGCCCAGATGGGATTCCAGCTTCTCAGTGCGTGGGTGATACCGTAGTAGCAGGGGTTGTCGTCCCGTTCCTTTTCATAGGTGCCAAACAGGCGATCCCAGATGATGAAGACCCCTCCGTAGTTCTTGTCGATGTAGTCCGGGTTCTTGGCATGGTGTACCCGATGGTTGGATGGGGTAACGAAAAGCCACTCGACAGGACCAAGTCGCCCTATGTGCTCCGTGTGAACCCAGAACTGGTAGATGAGGTTCAGGCTGCCGACGGTGATCACGACCTCTACCGGTAGACCAGCGAGATAGAGTGGAATATAGAAGACGAAACCAATGTAGTCGGTGCCGGTCTGTCTCAGAGCAGTGCTCAGGTTGAACTCTTCACTCTGGTGGTGTGCCACGTGGGATGCCCAGAGAATGCGCCATTCGTGTCCAAACCGATGTTTCCAGTAATAACAGCAGTCATAAGCGACGAACGCTGCGATCCACACCCACAGGGCGTCAGTATTTATTGGTTGTACGCCCGCAGCTCGGACCAGAGCTTCGATGACAACGCCCGCAAAACCCAGGCGTAACAGGTCAACGACCCGGCTGAGGAGTCCCATGGATAGGCTGTTCACTGTGTCATTGAGCCGGTAGGTCTGGTGTCTCGTAAAGTGACCCCAGAGAAATTCCACCAGCATGAAGAGAACAAAAAAGGGGATGGCGTAGGTCACGTAGTTCATTCAGGCATTATAAGCGATGGCCATCTCAGTTTGTTCAAAACTGACGTAGCAGCTAAGCTGATGTCATGACGCTGCTTGTTAGCTTTTTTCTGGTCTCGATCGTATTTTCATTTCTCTGCTCCCTCTGGGAAGCAGCGCTCCTGAGCATTACGCCAACCTTTGCCGAGGTAAAAAACCAGGAGGGCACGGCGCTGGGGCGTCATCTGCTGGACTTTAAGTCCAATATTGACCGACCGCTGGCAGCGATTCTTACACTGAACACGATTGCCCATACGGCGGGCGCCATTGGTGTCGGAGCGCAGGCTTCAATTATCTGGGCAGACGCCCATCCGCTGGTTACCGGCTTGGCGGTGCCCGTTATTATGACGCTGGCGATTCTTCTGTTTTCCGAGATTGTGCCAAAGACACTTGGTGCAACCTACTGGAAAGAGCTGGCACCATTCACCGTTGCATCACTCACGATCGTCATTGTCATGCTGGCGCCGCTTGTCTGGTTGTGTCAGGGGCTGACAGGGCTGCTTAAAAGTAACACTGAAGGGAGCATTTTCTCCCGATCAGACTTTCTTGCCATGACTGAAATAGGGGCAAGAGAAGGCGTGTTTGAAGAAGTTGAGTCAGAAATGATCGCCAATCTGATCAGGTTCGAGTCGGTTTGCGCTGAAGACATCATGACGCCCAGAACAGTTGTCATCGCTGCACCGGAAGAGCAGACCATCGAGGCGTTTGTGCAGGAGAACGATCCATTGAGAGTTTCCCGGGTGCCAACCTACCAGAATGGCTCCAAAGACGATGTGACAGGCTTTGTGCTCAAGTCGGATTTGCTGACGTCCATCATTGAGGGGCGTGGTGATCAGCCTGTATCCAGTCTGCGTCGGGATATTATGATCGTCAAAGAATCCTTTCCGCTCCCCGAGCTGTTCAACAGGCTGGTTTCAAGGCGTGAGCACATTGCCGCGGTCCTGGATGATTTTGGTGGTATGGCCGGACTCGTGACGATGGAAGATGCGATTGAAACGATGTTGGGTCAGGAGATACTGGATGAATCAGATAATGAGGCCGACATGCGGATTCGTGCACGCCAGGAGTGGGAGCGTCGTGCGAAAGCCCGGGGGCTGGTTGAAGAAACACATACTTCGGATTTGGACGTTGAAGAGAGTTCATAGGAGGGAAAATGGATAAACAACTGGAAGCTCAACTACAGGAACTGGTCGATAAGAAAGCCATTGAAGAGGTTGTCGCACGTTATGGGCGGACTCAGGACTGGCTGGATACACCGGGGCAGGACAGCTGCTTCTGGCCAGATGCAGACATTGATTTTGGTTTCTTCAAGGGCAATGGTGCTGACTGGGTCAAGACCGTGATGCCGCATGAACAGGAGGCCATTCGTCGCTGGCACATGTGTTCCAACTTGCTGGTGCAGGTGGATGGCGATAAGGCAAGTGGTGAATGCTACGGTATTGCCGTTGGTACCGGGACGGATGCTGACGGGAATCTGGTGGATAACATGTATGGAGGTCGGTATCTCGATGAATACGAGAAGCGAAACGGTGAGTGGCGTATATCCAAAAGAACTTACATTCTTGACTGGTCTCACTCCTTCCCGAACTCCATCGAATCGATGACGCCGGAAGATTTCGCGCTCAATATCCTGCAGATCAGGGAGCCGGGTCACGCAATGTATCGACCGCTATAGTCCTTAACAGCCCTGAGCTGAAAGACTTTAACAGCCCTGAGCTGATTATAGCCCTTAGCTGAACCCTCAGCTCAGGCGAACAGTCGATTCCTGGAATGCTCGGTGAGAGCGACAACTGCCGGGTGTCTGAGTTTTCGCTCGGGAGATATCGCGAAAAACTGTTCACTGACGCTTGGGATTTCACCGATATGTCCGGCATGGTACATGGAGGTGACTTCTTCGCTGATTGCCGTCGGTGCCGGGAATACGCCAAATGCGGCTTCACCGAAAGCTTTGAGCAGGGCACTGTCGCTGAATTCAGCGACAATATTCGGATGCAGGTTCTCGTTATCGAACCACTCATCGAGATCTCTTCTTACTGCGCTTTCGGTGACGGGCAGGAGCATGGGCGCATTGTTGAGTGACTCCGGAAACCGGCTCCGATACTTGCGCGCAAGCCCCTTGCTGGAAAAGAAACTGACCGTGCTCTCGCCTAAAGCATGTGAGTAGGCTTTGACCCCGGTGCCGTTCGGCAGTGTGCGATCAGAGATCACAAGGTCAAGTCGGTGCACCGCGAGATCAGCGAGCAGGTTATCCAGTGGGCCCTCGCGACAGATGATCTTTACGGGGTCGTCCAGGCGAAAGGCTGGTTCCAGTATTCGCAGTGCAATCAGTTTTGGAATCGAATCAACGATGCCAACGTTCAGCGTGGTTGTGACGAAAGCCTGTTCGGTCTTAACCCGATGTGTTAACTCGGCACCAAGCGTGAATATCTCATCCGCATACTGCCTGACTACCTCGCCGGTTTCAGTCAGTACAAGCCCGCGGCCAACGCGACTGAACAGCGGGTGCCCGACAGCGTCTTCGAGGAGTTTGATCTGGCCGCTTATGGTTTGCGGTGTCAGATTCAGTACCTCAGCAGCCCGCGCGACCGTGCCTTCTCTGGCGACAGTCCAGAAGTAAAGTAGATGTGTGTAATTCAGGTGTCTCATAGTCAGGAATTCTAGGCTTTGCCAATTGGCAGATATAGTCGAATAATACTTACGTTCAAATCGGTTTTATAGATGATTTAAGACTACGGGAAAATCGAGCAAAGAGACCTTTATATGCGAATAGACTTTAGTTTCCTGATTCGTAAGATATCCCGCCAGATTCTTACCTACTAGAAGCGGGGGCACGTGGACGCTGTATTTCTGACCAATCTGACATCGCCCCCATTGCTGTTCTTTCTGTTAGGCGCGGCAGCCACGCTGGCACGCACAGATCTTGAGATTCCAGAGTCGATTGCCAAGCTTTTATCGATCTACCTTTTGGTGGCAATAGGCTTCAAAGGTGGCGTCGCACTGTCGGTGAGTGAGTTTTCGTGGGATGCCATCAAAGGCCTTGTGCTGGCGTTACTGCTGGCTTCCATCGTGCCAGTGTACGTGTTCTATGCAGTACGCAAACGTCTGAGCCTGGAAAATGCCGCCGCAATTGCAGCGACCTATGGGTCGATCAGTGCCGTCACGTTTGTGACGGCAACAAGCTATCTTGATGCAATCGATATTGAATGGAGCGGTTATCTCGTGGCTGCGATGGCGCTGATGGAGTCTCCGGCCATCATCATTGGTCTGCTGTTGTTCAGACTGTCTTCTCAGAAGAGCCAGGTAGCCGCCTCTTCAAACAGTCTTTTCAGGGAAGCCTTTCTAAACAGTTCTGTTTTCCTGATTCTGGGAAGTCTGCTGATCGGCTATGTCTCTGGTCCATCGGGAAAAGCGCAGATCGATGTTTTTGTAAATGATCTGTTTGTCGGTGTTCTTTGCCTGTTTTTGCTGGATATGGGCATCGTGGCCATGCGCAGATTGTCGGACCTGAATCATGATCGATCCCAGCTAAACCCCTTCCACTTGCTGGCGGGGGGTATCCTGTTGCCGATTGTCAACGCAGCACTCGCTATTTCACTCAGTCTGGTGTTCGATCTCAGCCTGGGTGATGCCATCCTCGTTACGGTACTCGCAGCCAGCGCATCGTATATCGCGGTACCAGCTGCCCTTCGACTTGCTCTGCCAGCAGCAAACCCAAGTCTGTACCTGACGGCGTCGCTGGGCATAACTTTTCCGTTTAATCTTCTGGTGGGTATTCCCTTGTACCATCAGATTCTGGTCAAACTCCTGTAGTCAGGGGATGTGAGGAATACCTATGAAACCTTGTTTTCGCCTCGAGATAGTTATTGAAAAACCACTGTCGCGAACAGTGGCAAAGCGGCTGAACGAGCTGGGTGCACCTGGTTACACGCTCATTGACCACGCATTGGGGCGTGGTGATCGTGGCGAACGACGCGGCGATGAACCCACGGGCACATCAACAAATTGTGTCTTTGTCGTTGCCTGTGAACAGGAAGCGCAGGTGTCTGCAATTGTGGAAGGTGTGCGTCCGCTGCTTACTCAGTCGGGCGGCATCTGTCTGGTAAGTGAAGCGAAGTGGGTAAAGCACTGACGCGAGACTTCCAGCCTGGATAAAAACCATCAGTCCTTTTCTGCGTGTTACTCAGGATTGTCGAATAGATCGGTATCTGTGTCTGACGCTTCCGAATTCTCTGATTTTTCCCTGACGCCTGAACCGTAAACTTCTCCGAAAATTTCGGTTAAGTCGCTATGAATCTGACAATACGTATCGACCCTGACCTGGGTCACGACTGGTACGGAAAGGTGGAACACCTTGTGGATCTCGAACTGAGTTCTCTCTCGCATCGCATTTCCACGGTTGATATCAATCTCTCATCGAGCCTGAGTTCGGAAGACAGGCTTAAAGGGAGGGTGCGGCTGGAAACAAAGAGCGGGCGCGAGTTTATCGCGGTAACGGTGAATAGTGACCCAAGGGCCTGCGTGCTGGATGCGCTTCGGAGGTTGAAGCGTGATGTTATCAGGCAGGTGACACTGCCAGGAAGAAGTATGCAGCAGGAGTCTGTGTGACGCCTGCTGCCATGATTCGTGCTCTGGTTTAGGAGAGGACCAGGCTGACGATCCACATGCCCGTCAAAACGCTGGTAATCGCTGCAGCGGTAATGCCGGCGGCCAGATAAGCCGAGGCCATCGGGTCTTCAATCCAGCGTGTGATGGTGCTTTGTTCGGCGGTAACAGCTTTCACCGACTCTCGTGTATCAGCAGATTGGTTGTTTGTCATACGTTTCGTCCTGAAGGTTTAGATTCGGACGCTATTGTATGAGGCGGTTCGCCGACAACAATTCGTATTATTCGTTTCGAACCATCGGTTTAGTCGCTGTTAAGCCGGAATGGCCAAAGGTCCCAAAGATCGCGAGGGGGCTAAATCCCGTCAGGCTGGTTTTTCTTCGGTCATGGCAGGATCTGCAGCGTGATGCCAGGGCTTCTCTTCGTGAGCTTCAAGCATGCGCGGTACACGGAGTGATTCCGGAATGTTCTCAACACCAATGGTTCGATCAATGCTCTCGTGCGCGTAATACAATCGCCGTTCCATCCAGCTCAGGTTGTATCCGCGATAACCCGGAGAAACAATGGCTCTCTGCTGTGACTCCAGAAACTGCAGGTCTTCCGCCATAACGATGTCCCAGAATGCCAGATGGCTTTCCCATTGTGCCGGTCTTTCGTGTTCGCCCCAGTCGTGACCGAAATGGACAACGTCGACGCGTGTACGTTCCTTTGTGATCGGCCAGAACATCAGGAACTGACGAGAGGTTGCGCCGATTGGGGTGATCACATTCGGGAATATGTTGTGCGAAACATGGTAATTGCGCGCAATCTCACCCTGAGGAATCGGTTGCATCAATCCTGCGGTATCCCCGTCATAGGCGCCACGCTCGGTTGTATGAGTCGGGCAGGTCATTCTGGTATGCCCGTTAGGCAGTAATCCCATCACAGCACCTGCCTCGTTCAGGGCGGGTCCGACGGTCTTCGGGTGTATACCTTTGATGTGGTACACCTCGAGGAACGCATCCATTGTCAGTTTCCAGTTGCAGTCGAGTTCATACGATTTGATCGCGCCCGGTTTTAGAGTTGCCATCTGGAACTGCTGGAACTCAGCATCGATCATGCCGAGCCATTCACGCAGCGGCGTTGCGTTCGTGTCCTGGTTCACGAAGATCAGGCCTTCCCAGGTTTCGCAGGACAGTTCAACGAGGCCGAGGCAGGACTTGTCGAAAGTTGGCGCAAAATCCCGTTCGTGGGCAACGGCGATCAGACGTCCCCGAGTATCGTAGGTCCAGTTGTGATAGATGCATCTGAATCCGAGGCGGGTACCTCCGCTGTCGGTGATAACAGGTGCGCCACGATGGGAGCAGACGTTGTAAAAAGCCCGTATGACATTGTCGTCGCCGCGGACCAGAAAAACATCAGCCCAGGGAATTTCCAGCCTCAGGAAACTGCCGGTTTCCTGCAGTTGCGATTCGTGCGCGGCATATAACCAGACTTTTGACCAGAGATACTCCTGCTCCAGATCAAAAAATTTCTGACTGGTATATCGCGCGGCCGGCAGAGCCGGAAAACCCTCGAAGTAGGCGGGTGGTCCCTGACGATCCAGTTCGTCGGCCATGCGCTTTTTCAGATTACTGATCGCTTCAGGATGTTCCATCAATCAAGTGTTACACAGTCGCGCTCCTGCTGGAAAGCCGGATTTATCGCGGGGAAACGGCTATTATCTTGGCTCGTTGACTGGAGAGTAAGATTGGAAAACACACGCGTAATTTTGAAGAAACGCCCCGATGGTGAGGCGACTCCTGATTGTTTTGAAGTTCAGAAACAGACACTGGAAGATCTGCCCGAAGGGCAGGTGCGAGTGGCTGTGGAGTATGTCTCTGTGGATGCGGGTACTCGAACCATGCTTCGTGGTGAAGGTTTTCATCATCAGGTTGGCGTGGGTCAGACAATTCTCGCCGGTGGTGTTGGAAGAATCATCGAGTCCAATGTAGATGGCTGGAACAAAGGGCAGGCTGTGCGTGGTGGCCTTGGTGCCCAGAAGATAGCAACACTGCCACCGGAGCAGCTTGAAAAAATCGAGGAAACAAACCTGCCTTTGAGTGCCTGGCTGGGCGTTCTTGGTGGCTCAACCGGTGTCACCGCGTGGATTGGTATTCGTCGCGTGGCGAAGCCGGGTCCCGGAGACGTATTCGTGGTTTCAGCGGCGGCTGGTGCCGTGGGATCGGTAGCAGGTCAGATTGCCAAGAAGGACGGTGCTACCGTGATCGGCATTGCTGGCGGCGAACGCAAGACCAGCTTCCTGGTCAATGAACTTGGATTTGATGCAGCTATTGATTACAAAAACGAAGATATTGGTGAGCGGCTTAAGGAACTTGCGCCTGATGGTGTGAATGTCTTCTTCGATAATGTTGGTGGTTCGGTGCTTGATGCGGTGCTGGATAACATTGCCATGCGCGCCCGCGTCATCATCTGCGGTGCGGTTTCGCAGTATGACGACATGGATCATGTCACTGGACC
Source organism: Candidatus Azotimanducaceae bacterium (assembly GCA_965662805.1). Classification (GTDB taxonomy): domain Bacteria; phylum Pseudomonadota; class Gammaproteobacteria; order Pseudomonadales; family Azotimanducaceae; genus UBA9659. The sequence continues at coordinate 105,777 of CBFIJB010000001.1, forward strand.
CAGTATGTATCTGAGGCTGGCGGAACGGCAGTCTACGATGGAAGGCTTTGCTTACTTTCACTTTCCCGAGAGCATCCCCGAAGCGACGCAGCAACTGAAAGACTGGGCGTTGGATGGTGCCATCGGCATGCCGGAAGAGGTCCTGGAAGGTATCGACCGATACCCAGAGGCTCTGCAGTTCATGTTTCAGGGCGGTAATCTGGGCAAACTCCTGGTCAAGGCGAGCTGACTTTCTCTGCGACGTAAAAACCGTAGCTGAAGTAGTCACGATACTTTCGATAGATTTCGATTTCTGCTTGTTCGTCAACGACAAGCGCTCTCGCTTCTCCTGAGTCATTTCGGCTCAGGAAACTGTCGAACCTTGATTCCATTGGCTCGTAGTAATTTTCCAGCCAGCACCTTTCAGGCAGTGGGAAGTATCCTTTCAGAAGAAAACCCTTTTGCTCGAGAACGGTGATTTTCTCGGCGGCCGTCGCCATCTCGTTGTATTCGGATTCCCAGTGAGCGGTCAAATCATCCGGGCGTTCAGAAGTCAGCCAGGTGATTTCTGAAACCGCGAGGATTCCGCCTGGCTTCAAATGTTTGCTGAAGTAATCGACGCCTTTCTCAAAGCCGAGATGGTAGATGGCACCCTCGGACCAGATCGCATCCAGACTGCTGTTGTCGAAGGGCAGGTCATCCATTGATGCCTGCAGGGTTCTGACGCCTTTGCCGTTCGCGTTGCGCAGAACATTCAGGAATTCGGGCAGGAAATCTACCGCAGTGATGTTTGCGTTCAGATGCCTGGCAAGAACGAGTGTTGAAGCGCCGGTACCGCAGCCAATGTCTGCTATTTCCAGGCGATCGTTGCGTTCTTTTAAGCCGGATAGGTTGAGGGCCAGGTTCGTGTGTTCCTCGCTGCCGGGTCCCTGGCGAGGACCGTCGATGTGCAGATCGATCAATAGCTCAAGATTCACGTTCTTCTTTCAGCTTGTCCCTGACCTGCATCAGAACCTTGCCATAGGCGTTTTCACCACGACGATCCCTGCCGCACCCCCAGTAGTAGTCGTACTGGTCGTTTTCAACCAGCATTTCGCCATCTGTCTCGAGCAGTGCCTGGGTAACCTCGGGGTAGGCCCGACACTTGGTGTAGAACGCACGCGTCATGTAAACAGAGCGCAGGTTCTGCCAGTTGTGCCGCGGGCGTTTAAACCAGCCTGTCTTGCCAAGTTTTCTCGCAGCTTCAGTGGTCGTCGCCAGACGAATTTTTTCCTGTTTCTCTTCGTGCTCAAACTGCATGGCTAAAACATAGTGTTCAACGGTTGGCCAGACACGGTCTTCCAGTTGAATGGGGTGGTTTGAGACCGTGCCGAGCAGTTCCTGCGGGTCGAGACGAGATAAAAACCTTGAGTCTTCTGAAGGTGATTCAAACATCAGTGCTCTTTTGCCCCCCATATTCTGGCAACAGCGCTGTCTTCACCCACCAGGGCGACGACGAACCCACAAAGCCCCGCGCCACCAAACACCAGCACGGGAAACAGATAGTCCACTGATGGCGCCAGGAAAAAAGACAGAGACGCCAGGAAGAAAAACAGACCCGATATCGTCATTAGTATGATCCGGTGTGAACGCTTGTAGGCATAGGGTGCATCGCTGGATTCGAGCGGTGCCAGCAGGGGTTTGAAGATGGTTCTGACAATCTGTTTCAAGGTTACTCCCGGAGTTTCCGACTAGATTCTACTGCGTGCGGACGTAAAACACGACGCGGCGAGCCTGTTATGACATGATTTGGTCATGACTGAACAGGACACCAACCAGACAGGTTTTATATATCGGTTTCTGGCCGCAGTAGAGAAGGCGGGAAACAGATTGCCGGACCCGGCGATTCTATTTCTGTATGGCATGTTGGTTGTCTGGTGCATCTCCTGGTTGCTGGCAGATTATGCTTTCACGGTACCTTCTCTGAATGGAGAACGGGAGCTGGCGGTGCAGAATCAGCTGACCGGCACCAGTCTTGCGACATTCCTTTCCAGCATGGTCACAACCTTTACCGGTTTTGCGCCGCTGGGTGTCGTGCTGGTTGCCATGCTTGGTGTCGGCGTTGCAGAACAGACCGGCTTTATTCATGCGGGCCTGAAAAGTCTGCTCTCGATAACGCCTCAGAATTTGCTGACACCCATGCTGTTGCTGGTGGCAATCGTCAGCCATACCGCAGCCGATGCCGGTTACGTCCTGGTCATTCCTCTTGGCGGTATCATTTTTTATTCTGCAGGTCGTCATCCGCTGGCGGGTATCGCCTGCGCGTTTGCTGGTGTCTCTGGTGGTTTCAGCGCCAATTTTATTCCATCCGGCATTGACCCGCTGCTGCAGGGATTTACGCAGCAGGCTGCCCAGATTATCGATCCTGCGCGTGAGGTTAACCCGCTCAGTAACTGGATGTTTACCAGCGTCTCCTCAATTTTTGTTATTGCCGTTGGCTGGTATGTAACAGACAAAATTGTTGAGCCGCGATTGAGTGGCACAAAAGTGGATGGTGAGGATCTGGCAGATAGTGAAATGGCGCCATTGACTCGTGAAGAGCGGCGGGGGCTCAAGGCAGGTTTGTTCGCGATGTTGATCGGCATTGTGCTGCTGATCGCAGCCCTGTATCCATCAGATTCTCCGCTTCGATCCAGTACCGGAGAAATTACGGCGTTCAGCGCGCCAATCATGCAATCCATCGTACCACTGATTTTCCTGCTGTTTATCATCCCCGGGACCATCTACGGGTATGTGGCGGGGACCGTGAAGAGTCACCGAGATATCATTGCGGGCATGACCGAAAGCATGAGCACCATGTCCTACTATCTGGTCATGGTGTTTTTCTGCGCGCAGTTCACCTATGCCTTTGGTCAGAGTAATCTCGGTGCTCTGCTCGCGGTTGAAGGCGCGGATGTGTTGCAGCGCCTGGCGTTGCCTGGCAGCGCGACCATTGTGGGTATCGTTCTGCTCACCGCTTTCGTTAACCTGCTGGTAGGTTCGGCTTCCGGCAAGTGGGCGCTGCTGGCACCTATATTCGTTCCGATACTCATGCAGGTTGGCATTTCACCGGAATTAACCCAGGCCGCCTATCGAGTCGGTGATTCTTCCACGAACATCATTACACCACTGATGCCATACTTTCCTCTCGTGGTGGCCTATTGCCAGAGGTGGGTGAAAGGCACTGGGATTGGAACGGTCACAGCGATGATGTTGCCGTTCTCGGTAACGCTGCTGGTGGGTTGGAGTCTGCTGCTTCTGGCTTTCTGGGCGCTGGGTATACCTTTGGGGCTGGCAGCCAGTTACGCTTATCCATAACGGCAATAAGCTGAATAACAATAAAAAAGGGGAATCACTTGGCTTCCGCAGATACCTCGGCCGGTGGATGGCCCGCGCGCTATAGAGTCGTCCTGCTTGCTGCCCTTGCCGTCTTTATCTGCTACATGGATCGAGTCGTCATTTCTGTTGCGATCATTCCAATGGCAGCTGACTACGGATGGAGTGCAGAAGAACAGGGCAGGGTGTTATCGGCCTTCTTTGTTGGTTATCTGCTGACCCAGATTGCCGGTGGCTGGATGGCGGAGCGGTTTGGCGGGAAGGTGGTGCTGGGAGCGGGTGTGGTCTTCTGGTCCTTCTTTACACTTTTGACGCCCGTGGCCGCTGCAGGTGGTCTCACTGCGCTGCTGACAGCCCGCATCCTTATGGGTGTTGGAGAAGGTGTCACTTTCCCTTCGGTTTATGCGATGTTTGGGCGTTGGGTGCCGCTGCAGGAAAGATCCCGTGCCGTGGGCATCCTTTTCTCCGCCATACCGCTTGGCAGTATGTTTGCGTTGCTTGCGACACCCTGGATTGTTCTTCAGTTCGGCTGGGAATTCGCTTTTTACCTGTTTGGTGGTGTCGGGTTTATCTGGTGGATTGTCTGGCACTTCAGTACCGCGAAGGATCCACAGGATGATCCGCGTGTTTCGGCGGAAGAGCTGGCATTCATTCGGGGAGATACTGAACTGGATGCAGCAGATGCGGTGCCGCCGCCGATGAGAGAGCTGCTCAGCAAACCTGCCGTCTGGGCGATTGTTGTAGGTCACTTCTGCGCCAACTGGGGTAGTTACGTTCTGCTGGCATGGATGCCAACCTATATTAACCGAGGGCTTGGTGTTGATTTTGCTTCCGTCGGCATTTTCACGATGATTCCGGCGCTGTTCTCGTTTCTGTCGCTGAATGCTGGAGGCTGGCTGGCGGACAAACTGATTAGGAGCGGCCACGATACGACTCGCGTGCGCAAACTGATGCAGACAGTTGGTTTTGGTGGATCAGCCGCGGTTCTGGCGGTGGTGGGTTACGTTGAAAGTGTCCCGCTTGCGATCGCCCTGATGTCGCTTGGCAATATTTTTGGAGGTGCCATGTCCGGAGGTTTTGGTGTCAATCATCTTGATATCGCGCCAAGGGGAGCGGGCATCATCATGGGGCTTTCCAACACAGCAGGTACAATTCCCGGCATTATGGGTGTGTATATCAGTGGGCTGATTCTCGCAGCAACGGATTCCTGGGCCCTGGTGTTCCAGACCGCGGCAGGGGTGCTTACCTTTGGTTTGCTGTTCTACCTGTTTTTTGCCAGCTCCAAAAAGTTGTTTGACTAGATATGAATATGTCCCAATCCATTCGCGTTCAAAACCTCATTCTTTATCCGGTAAAAGGTGCGAGGCCAATGCCGGTCGACTCCATCAACATCGACGAGGGCGGACTTGCCGGTGATCGCGAGTTTGCGGTGTTCCGGCAAGGTGAACGGTGCAATGCCAAACAGATACCAGCGATTATGTTTCTCGGTGCGCGCTGGCAGGGTTCTGCATTGGAGCTCACGTTTCCGGACCGGGCAGCGTTTCTGCTGGATAAAAATATCGAGGGCATGCCGGCAACCGAGCAATTTCGAGGTGGCGAAACGCCGGTCGAAGACATGGGGGACGAAGTGGCTTTATGGTTATCTAGTGCGCTTTCAGAAGATGTGCGCCTCTGCAGGATTCGAGAGCCGGCGCCGTTCATCATTCCGCTACCGGAGTTTACGGATGTTCATGGCCAGGATCAGTCGCGTTTTATCGATGCCGCTCCTGTGATGCTTGCCAATCAGTCATCGCTTGATGATTTGAATTCTCGCCTGACGACGCCTGTCGAAATGGGTAGATTTCGCCCTAATATTGTATTGACCGGGCTGGCTGCCTATCAAGAAGATGGACTCGGTGAATTTCATTTCGACGAAGTGGGGTTCAGACAGGTCGCGCCCTGTGAGCGTTGTAAGGTGATTACCATGGATCCTGCCACTGGTAACACAGGCAAAGAGCCGCTTGCGACGCTCGCTGCTTATCGCCGTCGTTCCAATGACTATGCGGGCGGCGTGATCTTCGGTACCTACCTTTCGGTTAGCTCGCCTGGAAACCTGTCCGTCGGAGAGGTGGTGAAAGCGGTATAGTTCGGGTTTATCGAACTGATGAAAAGAATAATACGGCTAGAGGATGCGTCCAAACTGGGCGATGATTAGGCTGTCTAAAGATTCCTGGCCAGAGATAGCTGGCATGTAAAAAGAGGATAGAACGTATATGTCGATTGTTGCTGAAACACTGTCAAGTGCCAAAGTCATAGCCCGGGATATCATCCCGCTGGTTTACAGGATGGCCATTCGTCCACCATCACCGGATGCGATCGATAACCTGCCTCTGCGCCTTGCCAACACTGCGAAAGCCTGCCCGAACAAGAAAGCCATTATCTTTGAAGACCGCAGCGTCACCTGGTGTGAGTTGGATCAAAGGGTGAGTCAGATCGCTCAGGCGCTCAGGGACAGGGGCGTTACCTTCGGTGATACCGTCAGTCTCATGATGGACAACCGGATCGAGTTCATTGAGCAGATGTTTGGCATCATGAGAGCCGGTGCAGCCGTCTCGCTCATCAACACCAACCTTCATGGCGCTCAGCTTGTGCACTGTATTACAACGACCAAAGCGAAGGCGTTGGTGGTTGGCAGTGAGCACAGCGAAACCGTTGCTGAGGTCAAAGGAGAATGTGATCTGGAGGAGGGCAGGGATTTTCTGGTGGTTGATGATGCCGACGCACCTGCCACCCCAAACTGGGCAGTTAACTTCTCAGAAGAGATTGACAACAAACAGCCCATAGCCGAAGAACTTGTTCCTCCGTTAAGACAGAAAGATCCAGCGCTCTACATCTTCACCTCCGGGACAACGGGGCTGCCTAAAGCCGCGATCCAGAAACAGAGCCGACAGACTCTCTTCTGCGAGTTGGGCAACAGAGTAGGTTTGAAGATGGTCAGAGATGACACCCTGTATATCTGCCTGCCGCTTTATCATGCAACCGGTCTTTGTGTCGGTTTTCTGGGTGCCATGCAGGTTGGCGCCACCGTCGTGCTCAAGCGCAAGTTTTCTGCCAGTCAGTTCCTGGATGATATCCGGACACACAACTGCAACAGTTTCATTTACATTGGCGAGCTTTGCCGATACCTGCTTGCTCAGCCGGAAAAGGCAGATGATGGTAACAATCCCCTTGAGAAGATGACGGGTAACGGCCTCAGGCCGGATATCTGGATGGAGTTCAAAAAGCGCTTCCAGGTACCCCAGATCTATGAGTTCTATGGCGCCTCGGAAGGTAACGCGACGTTCATGAATTTCTTTAATCGCGACCAGACCATTGGCGCCGCCATCGTGCCTCCCTCTCTTGTTGAATATGATGTGGCGGCTGATGAAATTGTGCGTGATGAAAAAGGCTTCTGTAAGAAGGTAGAGCCAGGCCAACCAGGGCTGTTGCTTGGGCCGATCACGAAATCTACTGAATTTGTTGGCTACACTGACCGTGAAGCGACCGAGAAGAAAATTCTAAGAAATGTCTTCAAGCCCGGTGATGCTTACTTCAATACGGGTGACCTGATCAAAATGGTGGACGCCGGATTTGCTCTGGGTATGAAGCATTACCAGTTTGTTGACCGCGTTGGTGATACGTTCCGATGGAAAGGAGAGAACTGCTCGACCAATGAAGTCGGTGAGATTATTAACACCCATCCTGATGTTGAAGTTTGTAACGTCTACGGCGTTGAAGTGCCTGGAACGGACGGCAGAGCAGGTATGGCGGCCCTCTCGCTCAGGGAAGATGCAAGTTTTGATGCGGCGAGTATGTCAGCACTGGTCGAGAAAGAACTGGCGTCCTACGCGCGACCTGTGTTTATCAGAATCCTGCCGGAGCAACAGCTGACCGGGACCTTTAAACTGCAGAAGGGTGATTTCCGCGAAGCGGCCTACCATCCCGCAAAAATAACTGATGACATCTATGTATGGAAACCCGGTGCAACGGGCTACGAGAAGATGGACATCGAGTTTTACGAAAAAGTCATGGCGGGAGAAGCAGGATTTTAAGCTTGAAACGCTCTGTAGCGTTTCTATTTTTCCTGTCTGCTCTCAGCCCGTTTCAGATTACGGCGCAGGGCGTTGACCTGGAAAACAACAGCATTACGATCTCGCTCAGGCAGGAACCGCCGAATCTGGACAGCACCCTCAGCGAAGACACAACCAGCTCTAAAGTTCTTCGTCTGGTAAACGAAGGGCTGGTCGCCGTTAACCAGCGAGGTCAGATCGTACCGGCGGTGGCTAAATCCTGGGATGTGGATGTCATGCAGGTCACATTCCATCTTCGTGATAACGCGAAATGGAGTAATGGCGAGCGAGTAACCGCACATGATTTCGTGTACGCCTGGCGCCGACTTGTTGACCCGAAAACTGCAGCCCGCGGTTCTACCTTGTTTGCACATCTGATCAGGAATGCTGATGCTGTCATGGCGGGTGACCAGCCTCCCGAAACCCTCGGCGTTGAGGCGCTGGATGACTTCACCTTTCAAGTCACTTTGAGCCAACCTGCGGCCTACTTTATTTACATCGCATCCGGTGTGGCCTACTTCCCGCTCAACCAAAAGTTTGTTGAGGCCCAGGGCGACCGTCACGCAGCGGACGCAAAAAACCTGCTCGCCAATGGCCCGTTTAAGATCGACGAATGGGTGCACAGTGCCAGTATTGAGTTGTCCAGGAACCCGCACTACTGGGATAGTGAAAATGTTGGCCTCGATGCCATGGATGTCGGCTACATCACAGCGGATTCCCGGTCTCTCCTGAACCTATATAACAGTGGCGAGATTGCTGAATTAGAGCTAGAAGAAGAGATTCTTAAAGATGTCGTCAAAAAGAATGTGCGCGTTCAGAAGGTACCCAGGAACTGTATAGCCTGGGTCTGGTTGAACGTTAGAGAAGGCAGGCCGACAAGCGATCGCCGGATCCGGGAAGCCATACGCCTTGCGCTGGATCGAGACAGTTATGTGAACAACATTGTTGCCTTACCCGGTACCAAGCTGATTGACTCGCCATTCACGCGCCAGCTGCGTGGTGTGAAATCCAACTTCCAACGGGAGTTCCCGGCCCCTCCGATTGAGCATGATGTCGAGCGGGCGAGGGAGCTCATTGACGAGATAGAGCAGGAAAAGGGAGAGGTCCCGCCGATCGTTCTGCTGGCCAATGAAACGCGGCAGATTGAAGCTGAATTCATTCAGGGCCAGTTGATGACGAAGCTGGGGTTGGACATCAAGGTTGATAAGCAGACTTTCAAACAGGCGATAGAAAAGCAGCGTAACGGTGACTTTGATATCGCGCGTGTCGGCTTCTGTGGGGGGGCTTTGACTGACCCCATCGCCTTCGCCTCTTCCTTTGAGTCAACAGGACCGTTCAATGATGGCGGTTACAACAACCCGGAATACGACCGTCTCCTGGAGTCGACCCGAAAGACCATTGATCAGAACCAGAGAATGGCAGCTTTTGATGAGATGCAGAAACTGCTGCATCGGGACATTCCCATGATTCCGACCCACCAATACACCTATGTGTATGTTCAGGATCAGCGTTTGTCAGGACTGCAGCGCTTTCCGCTGGAAGATTTTTCCAGGGGGCGAATCAGGTAGCTCTTTTGGTAGTCTCGTTTTAGAAGATCTCCGAGAACCAACGAAACACATCCAGCAGAATCTGCATGAACCAGGGCTGATCTGCCAGCTCCATGATGCTGCCGTCCGGATCGTAGAAAGCGACAATGCTGCTTGAAGCGTCTTCACCAGAACAACAGGGCGTAATCGGCGATATCAGTTCGACACCTGGGCGACCAGGGCGGCTGTATCACCTTCAATGTCGCTGGAAATAAACGCCAGCCGATGAATCCCGAGGTGATTGATGGGTACAGGGTAGGGTGGTCTGGCATCGAAATGGGATGTCCACTGTGTCAGCTCAAGCTCTGATGCATCTACGTGGTGTCTCAGCAGTGCGCGCTTCATAGCCACGGGTTCATCGAAGCCAAGTGCCTGCGATACTTCCAGTGATTCTCCCGGTGGCAGTCTGTTCACCAGTTGGTAGCCCAGCATGCCGTACCAGGCGATTGAGTGCTCGAGGTCGGAGACGTTGATGCCCATTGCGCCGAGCCTGATGATATGCGTGGTTTCTGTTTCTTTTGCTGCTTCAGGCTCTGGGTCATCAACCTCAATCAGTTCATAAAAGGTCCCGTCCGGGTCTTTGAAGATGGTGAACCGCTTGCCATCTGCGCGCGCCAGTGGTGCTGCGAGAAACTCAACACCCAGGCCAGTCATATATTCATAGTCGGCATCGAGGTTGGTGGTGAGCATGGCGGCTTTCACCGCACCCAGTCGGTTCAGTTTCTCGTAGGGTGGCTCGTTATTGCGCGGGATTGTAAATTCGATCAGGTCGATGACACCGCCCCAGAAACCGCCCACGCTGATCAGTTCACCATGCAACAGGTAGCCGCCGGCTTCACCGCCCTGGCTGCCGTCGTATTCGGTTGGCGTATCAATGCCGATGGCTCGCGCCATTGCCTGGGTATTGGTGTCCGGAAAGCCACTCAGCGTTTCAAAACCCAACCGTTCATAAAAGGCGCGGGATACTTCGAAATTACTGACATTGGTATTGAAGTGTATTCGGCCCTCGACCTGCAGGGACACACCCTCGTAGTCGGCAGCCACGGCCTTCCCGGTGACTGCAGCAATCATCAGCAGCAGTCCGACGGCCAGTTGTCTTGGTCCGTTCATGCGGGCACTCCTGTGTGTTCCACGATCCGTGATCGCAGTGCAAACAGCAGAATGCAGAAGCTCCCCAGAATGCCATGAATCACCATGCCCGCAAATTGATCGCCTGCCGTGAAAAGCGAGACGGCCAGCAGAAGGTGAAACGTCATCAGGATGCCAAGGGTCTGCGTCGCCACAGCCGGTAGAAAACGATTTTTCCATGCCCAGACAGGTACGCTCGCCATGACCACTGCTGCAAAACCATAGTGCATGGACCATTGCTCACCGCTTCCTGCTGCCTGAAAGCCGCCGGGTCCCCCGATCAGCGAAACTGCCGCAAGCAGTTCAAAGGCGATGGTCATGGCAAGTACTGCGACATAAAGATGCTTCATCAGTTTTCTCCTTGGGGTGCAGAAGGCGAGTCTGCTTGCGGACCCGTGTGTTTGATCATCGGTGTGTTCAATCACCAGTTTGCTTAATCACCAGTTTGCTTAATAACCAGGGTGCCCGCTATCAGGTCGTGCAGGCAGCGGCGTCGCCGGCCAAAGATCATTGCCTGGTCGATGAATGGCAACACCGTGTACCAGGGTACGACAATGGCAAACAGCATTGGAAAAAACAGCGCGCGAATACAGATCAGCTTCCAGATGGGTGCGGGTTTTATCGCCATCCCCTCAGTTCCTGCCTGGGCAACAACGGCGATGCCAAGCAGCTGCTTGCCAATTGTCTGACCGGAACGCCAAAGACCGTAGCCATTCAGCAGCAGGTAACTTGTGATCGCCAGTAACAGGACATGTACGACCCACCACCGGTCCTGAAAATCCTCAGCATGTTCCACGACACCAAAAACCATGACCAGGAATATCGTCAATCCGGGTACCAGTATTGCATCAATCCCTGTGGCAATCAGGCGCTGAAATCTACCGGCCAGCTCAAAATCCTGTCTCGCCTCACTCATCAGAGATCACCTGGTAGACGAGAAGGGCGTTGCCGCCGCGAAAAGGCCCGGTGTACCGGTAACCGGAAGTGACGATAACGAGATCATCCGCCACCATCGGACCGTGGGCATCAAAGGCACCACCCTGTGTTTCGATCTGGTTGACCGCATCAAACGAGCGCCAGGTGTCGTCCACCCACAGGCGCTCACCCGAACGGGCACTGAATATCTCCAGATTGCCATCAAGATTGCCGGCGATCACCAGATCATTGGTTGCCGTGATGGCGCCGGAATAACCGAATACGCACTCCGCAGATTCGCAGCGGGCAGGTCTGGAATAAGACCAGACCAGGTCACCGGTTGTGATCTCCAGCGCATAAAGGCCAGGGGAGGGCTCGCCGGGAGTCGGGTAGTTAATGACCTGGTTATCGTTTATCGGGACAAACACCAGGCCCATGGCTTCATTCACTGCGATGCCCCAGTGTACTCCGCCGACAATACTGCCTCGCCCAAGCTTCCTGCTCCAGAGCACTTCACCTGTGTCGGGATTCATTGCATGGGCATCGCCGGATTTCTGTCCGGCGAGCAGCACTTCAGTGCCATCTGCGAGTCGGGCCAGGGCCACCGGGGCACCGAAATCCACATCCGGGCCAGTTGGTTTAGCGCAGTTTGGATGGTTCAAAAACATCGTGCAGGCAGCGGAGAATGCATCATTTTCTGTGAACTGCCGCACCCACTGTACCTCGCCCGTTGCTGCGTCCACGGCAAAGATGGCATCGCTGGTGGTCGTTGTCGGATGCGTATAGTTCTGGCCAGTGCCGAAATACAGCCAGTTACGTTCAGGATCATAAGTCGGTGCCGCCCAGACAGGCGCGCCGCTGGGACCATACTCTTCGACGAACATGAAGTGGCGCCCGGTGACCTTGGCTTCTTCCTTGATAGTCGGCAGGTACCAGCGCTGCTCACCAGTGGCGATATCGACGGCTGCAATGCCGCCGCTGGTGGTACAGCATCCATAAAAAGGGTTTACGGAAAGACCGACTTCCATGGATGAAAGTGGTATGAACACCGTGTCATCTGTCACCAATGGTGTGCCCGAGTACATGGGCACGGGTTCGTCTTCGACCTGTACGTGCCAGATCAGCTCCCCCGTACTCGCATCCAGCGCTTTGATGCCATCGAGCCTGGTGGCAAACACCACGATCGATTGATCGCCAATTCTGCCTGGAACGATGGCGCTGGTGACGGGGCCATCGTAGGCATGTACCCAGCGTTCACAGCCGGTTTCACGGTCAAGGGCGATCACGCCTCGTCCCGTATCGCCAATATAGAGGGTGTCGCTGGTCACCATGGGGAAGGATCGGGGTGTCTGGCTATTGAGGCCATAGGCCCATTTGAGCCTGAGATTTCCTACGTTAGCGGCTTTCACCGTCGATGCAGGTTGATAGCGTGTACCGCGGTGATCAATGCCCCAGCCCGAACCATATCTGGACGTGGTATCAAATTCTCCATCGGCCGGTTCGCAACCGGCTTGCGAAGATGCCGCAGCCACGAGACCGGTAAGTAGAAGGATTGATCGGAAAAGCTTAATAAACATATGAAGAGTTGGGACGCTGAAAAGCGGCCATGCTAACACCGACAGTCCAGGTGCCGGTTAATGAGTGATATCAGTCCAGGAAAGCGTGCAATGGTTCATACCCGTCAGCGTGCTTCCAGGCGGTACAACCAGACTTCTTCAAACTGCAAAGGATCGCGCTGAAATGCGGAGAGGTTTGACCAGACGGCCGCGAACTCATTGAGTTCCGCTTCACTCATGACGCGAACCGCCTGAGCAGGGTAGATCGTGTCCTTGACGCGTACTCTGACCAGTGGACTCTGTTCTATATGTTTCACCCAGTTTGTCCTGGTATCACCCGCGTAAACGTAGAATCGACCATCTAACTGAACATAGGTGAAGTTGATTGAATAAGGGTCTTCGGGGCGAGTTTCCAACTGTGCAACCGCCGAGTCTTCATCAAGCTGCCATCTATCGGGCACTTCTTTAACGGTACCGGTCAGCTCTCCACCCGCTGCAAAGATAAACGGGCCTTCGCACGCCGATAGCAGGATCAGGCATGTGGATAGCGAAAGGACTCTAAATAGTGGATGCATCATTAGCCTCAACTGGTGGGGACCAATCGTAACAAAGATCCGGTTTGGTTGTGTTCAATCAGCACATAAACGAAACCGTCATATCCCATCTCGACGTCGCGTATTCGCCCCAGCCTGGTCAACAGTTTTTCTTTTTCTACCACCTTGTCATCGATGAGACGAAGCCTGAACAGTGTTTGTGCTCGAAGACTACCCACAAGAAGGTCGTCCTGCCAATTTGGAAACTTATCTCCACTGTGAAAGGTTAAGTTCGACAATGAAGGCGCAGGTGTGAAATCGACGACGGGAGGAATCGTTTCTGAATACTCGAAATCCAGGCCCAGGTCTTCGCCAATGGTGATGTACTCCGCATTGTAGTCGAGTCCTTCTGTATAGAGCGGCCAACCATAGTTTCCGCCACGTTGAATCAGATTGACTTCATCGCCGCCTCGCGGGCCCATTTCAGTGGACCAGATGTCGCCGCTGCGCGGATCCGTGGTTAATCCTTGTGCGGTTCGGTGCCCGTAGGTCCAAACCGTATTTCGACTGGATGCGGGATCGTTAAGTTGTTCGCTATGCCAGAAGGGATTGTCTTCCGGCACAGAACCATTGTTATGGAAACGGTGAATCTTGCCGTAGGGAGAATCCATAACATGAAGATTGTCATAGGTGCTCTTGCCGCCGACAGTCACATATCCAAACCCCTGGTGATCAAAAGCGAGCCTGCCTGATGCCACCGCATCCGGCACGACGGTGTATTTGTCTTTATCAACGGACCAGATTACTTCAGAGTCTACCCAGCGATTGCCGTCTAATTTCCCGCGGACGACACGCACCATCGTCACGGGCCAGGGCGAACCACAGTCGAGCTGGCATCGGTCACTGTGTGACAAATAGATCCAGCCATTACTGGCGTAATCGGGATGTAACTCCACATCCAGCATGGCACCCAGAACCGCAAAGCTGCCGCGCACCTGGGCAATCTCCGACCACACGCGAGGCGTGCCCTCGACCAGTTCTCCCTGCTTACCTGCGGTATCGATCACTGACAAACCGCGAACTTTCTCTACCAGCAGAATTCTTCCGTCGGGTAATGGCTCGATCGCGTAGGGCCCTTTGCCAACTTCCGTGATCAATTCGACCCTGAAGTTGTGATGCTTTGATTCGACAACGCCCTTTGGGATGGAGTGGTGATGTGATTCAGGAATGCTGGGCAGTTCCTGCCGCTGTTCCATGACATAGAGTGCCAGTGCTTTGACCATAGCTTCTGGAAGCTCTGCTTGCTCTACCAGATCAGGATGCTGAGTCAGTATGCTGCGGGTCAGATCGTCGGCAGATTCGTTGTCGAGATACTGCGTTAGAAGGTGGGGTCCTTTTCCATTTCCATCATGGCAAGACGCACAGTGCTCAATGTAAGCAAGTCGGGAAGGTTCGCGCTGATCGCGTGTATCGATGTACCAGAGGGCACCGAACACCACCAAGCCGGCAAAGCTCAATAACCCCAGTGTGATTCTAAGTACCTTGCCCATGCTCAAGAGGAAGTGACTCGGTTATTTTTGATGAGGATGAAGGTCGAGTTGAACGCGCTGAGAACCTCTTCCAGGCAAAAGTGTTACCTATGTGACCGGTACGGACCCTGGCTTGCGTGGCGGAGAGGGAGGGATTCGAACCCTCGATACCGTTAGGTATACACACTTTCCAGGCGTGCTCCTTCGACCACTCGGACACCTCTCCATGCAATAAAAAAACTGTCACCTCGTGAAGGTTATTGCCCCCTTCACTGGAGCGGTTCTGGCTTACAGTTTGCGTTGCAAACTGTCTGGCTCGGACACCTCTCCTGTTGAGGTCGCGCACGATAGCCTAGTTGCCAAAATAATTCAATGAATCAGCGACTTACTGACAGTTATTGTGAGTTTTTTATTGTAGGATTTCAGCATGAACCAACGCCTTCTACGGCAGAGTTTTCTGACTGTTTTCCTGCTGTCTTTGCTGGCGATTACTGCCGTGCAGTTGATCTGGCCTGTCACCGAGACCAATGAGAACCGTGTTCTGGCGCCGATTCCACAGTTCCCCCGGTCTGCAGACGCCTGGTCGAGTTATCCGAAAGCCTTTGAACGCTACATGGACGACAACTTTGGTTATCGTCGCCATCTGCAGCGGGCTTACCATCGATTGATTGTCGCGTCAGGCACTTCACCGCAGGACAACATTCTTTTGGGTATAGACGGCTGGCTGTTCACGGCCCACATGGATCTGACTCCCCAGCATCGAGGCGCCATGATGCTCAACCGGCAGACCCTGAATGAGTACGTTGATGCGTTTCGAGCACAACGGCGCTGGGTTGAGAGTCGGGGTGCCAGCTACTTTGTGTTACCGATTCCTGACAAGAACACGCTGTATCCCGAGTATCTACCTGAATGGGCTCGGCCGACCCAGCCAGGTCGTTATGCCCAGTTGCTGGCAGCGATGAAGGAGTCGCAGGAGCCTTTTGTGGATTCTCTGCCAGCACTGGCGGCGGCGAAAAACCGGGGTGAATGGATTTACTGGCAGACAGATACACATTGGAACTGCCTGGGTGCTTTTCAAGCATATCTGTCACTGATGGAGGAGGTCTCTGCGTCGGGAAGTGCGTTTCGCAGGATCGTCTCTCCACGGGAACTCAACCTTGAAATCAGACCACCGTCTAAAGGTGGAGATATGTCACAGATGCTGCTGATGGAAGATGTTCTGCTGGAACATAGGGATGTGGCATGTTCGCTGGTATCCTCGGACCATGGGCCTTTTACCGCTGAACGATTGCGAGATGGTGCGATACACGAAAACTATATTGCCAAGCCAAAACAGGAAGTCTGGCGCTATCGGCAGAATGTGCCGGTCATTGAGTCTCGTGCACTGTTATACCGCGATTCATTTTCGCAGCTTTTGCTTCCATTGCTGATCAAGAGCTTTGATGAGCTGATTGTTGTCCCCCACGGGGAGTTGGGCTTCAACCCGCAGTATTTCGTGGAGCACAATCCAGATATCGTCATCTACCAGTTCGTTGAGCGCGATCTGATTCATAAACCCGATCGCAGTGCTTTAGAACAGTTTCAGTACGAATCCAGCCAGTGAACCCAGAACCAGAATGTAGATCGGTGGCATGCTGATCAGAAGACCCGGCGTGCGTTTTTCCGGCGCCTGGTAGTAGCCCAGCGCGTAAGCCAGTCTGCCGATGGGCCAGAATATGCCAATACCGGCAGCCCAAAGTGGACTCACAGAGAATGAAAAGAGCCATAAGGCTGGCAGAAACAAAACCAGGTGCTCAAGCGTGTTCTGGTGGGCTCTGACACGCCAGAGGTACTCATCTGGTCCATCATGGGATGGGGCTGCGACGCCGTATTTGCCGCGCGCCATACCTGACTTGTACAACGTGAAGTAGTACACAAGCAGGGCCAGCCCGCTGACGATCCCAGGGTAGGTGAGGTCCATGATGGCTCCAGTAATCAGTAATCGATGATGGAGTGTACCGGAAATCGTAAACCCTGCTGTATCAGTCGATTATTGCGTCCGTACGCGACTCTGACTTGTGAATGAATTGTAAATTTCCGTAAGAAGTGGAGCCTTTTCGCGTATAACACTCCATCTACCGGTTTTTACTGGGATTTTAGTAGCACAGGGATTAGAGTACGCGCCCATGCGAGCCACGTATATTACAGCCGGCATCATCGCCACCCTGGTTGTCCTATGGATGGCCTCTGGTCAGTTCGGGGAAGAACCTGAGCCGCCTGCCATGAACGTAGCGGAACAGAACCAGCGGGTTGCCGCCATGCAGGAAGAAAAACCCCTCACCCGAGTCAGGGTGGCGACAGTTCACGCCAGCGAACAGCCGCGAATCCTGTCAGTTCGCGGTCGAACCCAGAACAAACGCTCCGTGATCATTCAGTCACAGGTCTCCGGCATTGTTGTCGAGCGTCCTGTGGAGCGGGGTGATGTGGTCAACGAGGGTGATCTGCTTTGTCGAATATCCGTTGAAGACCGGGAAGTTGGCTATGCAGAAGCCAGAGCCGCAGTAGAGCAGGCAAAGATCGAGTTCGAAGGCAGCCAGAAGCTTCAAAAACAGGGATTACAGTCCGAGACGGCCATTGCCCAGACGCGGGCGAGACTCGCCGCTGCAGAAGCGATCCTGGAACGGCGTCGTCTCGAACAGGAAAGGCTGAATATACGAGCGCCGTTTCACGGTGTGATCGAAGAGAAACATATGGAAGTCGGTCAGTTCGTATCCTCAGGGTCTTCCTGTGTCACGCTGGTTGACCTGGACCCCATGTTATTTGTCGGCAGCGTGACAGAAAGCGAACTTCGTTATCTTGTCCCAGGTCAGATTGCGCGAGCCAGGCTTTCTACTGGTGAGGTGATCGAGGGAGAAGTGACCTTTGTCGCGAAAACGGCTGACGAGGCGACGCGAACCTACCGCATCAATATAGAAGTCGATAATAGCGACTTCCTGATTCCCAGTGGTTTAACCGCCCAGATACAGATACCTGTCGAAACTGTTCGGGCACAGAAGATATCGCCAGCATTGCTCGTTCTGGACGATGAGGGACAGCTTGGGGTCCGCACGATTGATGGCAATGATATTGTTCAGTTCAATCCGATTAACATTGTTATCGATGAGCCTGATGGCGTCTGGGTTACTGGTTTACCGGAGGCCGCAAGACTCATCGTTGTCGGTCAGCAGCTCGTTGTTGCCGGAGAGCAGGTCGATCCGACTCACGAACCGCTTGATGTGGTTCGAGCGGGCTCTGCGGAAGGCGCGACCCTATGAACTCGCTGGTTGATGCGGCTGTTAACCGAACCCGCACAACACTTCTGCTCATGTTGATGGTGATGATTGCAGGCGTCGTATCCCTGCGCGCCATTTCTATTGAAGCTGACCCTTACATCCAGGTGCCTTTTTTCCAGGTGCAGGTGTTCCATGAAGGGATATCACCGGAGGATGCCGAGCGACTTCTGGTGATGCCAATGGAAGTGGAACTCCGCAGTGTGGAGGGTGTTGAGGAACTTACCTCCTATGCGACGGAAAACTTCGGCATGATCTTTGTCGAGTTTGACGCTGATTATGATATCGACGCTGCGTTGATCGATGTTCGCGAAGCCGTCGACAGGGCCAAGGCTGAACTGCCCAGCACAGCGGAAGAACCGGTTATCCGGGAAGAATCCACGGCGGATTTCCCGATTCTTCAGGTTAATCTCGTTGGTGATGCCGTTCCTGAAAGGGTGCTCTACGACATCGCGCTGGACCTTAGAAATGAGATAGAAAGTCTGCCCAATGTCCTGGATGCAGAGCTGCAGGGGCATCGAGAAGAAGTCCTCGAGAAGAAGTCCTCGAGATCATCATTGATCCGGTGGCACTCGAGTACTACCAGATTTCCGGTGAAGAACTGATCAGTACGCTGGCAAGAAACAACCGTCTGGTTCCGGCGGGTAGTATTGATACCGGAGAAGGGCGCTTCTCCGTGAAGGTGCCGAGTGTTGTTGAAACGGCGAGCGATCTGTTCGAGCTTCCTGTTAAAACCGGCGGGGACACCGTTATTACCGTGAAGGATGTCGCCACGGTCCGCCGTGCATTCAAGGATTGCTCCAGCTACGCGCGGGTTAACGGACAACGGACGATTTCCATTAATGTCATCAAGCGTGGCAATGCGAACATTATCGAGACGGTGCATCAGGCGAAAGCTATTGTCGAAGCGATAAAGCCAGACCTGCCAGGCAAGGTTGAGGTGTTCTACACCCAGGATCAGGCGCCTTTTGCCGAGACCCAGGTCCGGGAATTGCAGGGAAACATTCTGACCGCGCTCGTGCTGGTGATGATTATTGTTGTTGCCGCTATGGGGCTGCGTTCCGGATTGATCGTTGGTCTTGGTATCCCTGTCTCCCTGGTTTTCTCAGTAACGATCCTGCACCAGATTGGCTATACCTATAATTTCATGGTGATGTTTGGCATGTTGCTGGCGCTCGGTATGCTGATTGATGGCGCTATTGTCGTCACCGAGTACGCAGACCGGAGAATGATCGAAGGTGCCCATCGCCGGGATGCCTATGCAGATGCAGCAAAGCGCATGTTCTGGCCGGTTGTGGCTTCAATCGCGACAACCCTGGCGGCTTTTCTGCCGCTGATGTTCTGGCCGGGGATGGTCGGAAAGTTCATGCGTTATCTTCCCGTGACCGTCTTTACCGTGTTGGCGGGCAGTCTTCTATATGCATTGGTGTTTGGTCCGGCAATCGGTGCGGTGTTTGGTAAAGCCGAGAAGAATCAGGATGAATTCAAGCGCAATCTGGACATCATGGAAAATGGCGACCCAACCACACTGGGTGGTCTGACCGGGTTCTATGCCAAAGTCCTGCGCTGGTGCTCACTGCATGCATTTGTGACCCTTGGCCTGACCGTGGGGATTCTCTGGGCAAGCTTCGTCGCCTATGGAAATTATGGCAAGGGCGTTATCTTCTTCTCTAATTCAGAACCCCAGTTTGGCATGGTCCGTGTGAAGGCGCGGGGAAATATGTCTGCAACAGAAATCAATGAGCTGGTTTCTGAAGTCGAGGAAATTGTTGTCAATGTGGATGGTGTGAAAGACATCAACCTCTGGACGATGGTCCCGGGCGGCCCCTCAAGAGGCTCGTCAGACCGAATCGGCATGATGTTTATCGAACTGTTGCCGGAAACGCAGAGGTCTATCACCGGCACTGAAATATTTGAAACGATTCGCGAAAGAGCAAAGGGGTTGTCCGGCTTCTCGATAGAAGTGGAAGAAATGCAGCAGGGCCCGCACTCCGGTAAACCTATCGAGGTTCAGTTCTCTTCATACAGCCGGGAGTTGCTGGAGCCGGCGGTCGCCAGGGTTGCCGAGTACATGGCAACGGTGGAAGGTTTGCGTGATATTGATGACACTCGATCGCTGCCTGGTCTCGAATGGAAGCTGACTGTCGATCGTGCTCAGGCGGCACTCTATGGTGCTGATGTAACAGCCGTTGGACTGGCCGTTCAGCTGATTACCAACGGCGTCAAAATTGGCGAGTACCGGCCGGACAAGTCAGATGATGCGGTTGATATTCGGGTGCGCTACCCGGAGAAAGATCGCGGTATACATGCGCTGGATCAGCTCAAGATACTGACGCCTCAGGGGCTTATCCCGATATCCAATTTTGTTACCCGCGATGCGACTCATAACATTGATACCATCCAGCGTGTAGACGGTGAACCCGTTGAGTACATCAAGGCTGGGGTTGCACCAGGTGTACTGGCAGACGATAAGGTCAAGGAAATGCAGGCCTGGCTGGCTACCCAGAATTTTGATCCTCGCCTGAAAATAGATTTCCGTGGTGCTAACGAAGAACAGCAGGAATCTCAGGCGTTCACACAGGTGGCGTTTGGATTGTCGCTGCTATTGATGTTTGTGCTTCTGGTGACTCAGTTCAACAGCCTGTATCAGGCGTTATTGATTCTGTTTGCTGTCGTGATGTCTACAGCGGGTGTGTTGATCGGGTTGCTGATTACTGATCGCGCCTTCAGCTCATTGCTGACGGGTATTGGGATCGTGGCGCTGGCCGGCATTGTCGTGAACAACAACATCGTACTGATCGATACCTTTAATCATGTTCGACGAAAACATCCGGAACTGGATTATGTGTCGGTAATCGTGCGAACAGGCGCCCAGCGATTGCGACCTGTGGTGCTGACAACGCTCACCACCGTCTTCGGGCTGCTGCCGCTGGCGATGAATTTCAGTATTGATCTCGTGAATCGATCGATTCAGTACGGCAGTCAGATGTCAGCAATGTGGGTACCACTTTCCCAGGCGATAGTCTCAGGGATGGCATTCGCGTCGATCCTGACACTGGTGGCGACTCCGGCCATGCTGGCCATTCCCTATCAGCTGGGTCCTGCCAAGGACAGGGTTCTGGCGTTTACCCGGCCCTACCTGCAGAGATTTGGTCTGACGCAGTAGCCAGTATAATGGGCCCTTCTTTTAATCAGGGTCTTTACTCATGAGCTACTCCCTTGAAGATAATATTGCTGTGTTTCGTTTTGATGATGGTAAGGCGAATGCGGTCAGTCATGATTTTATTGACGCCATGATGCAGGGTCTTGATCAGGCTGAGGCGGAAGCGAAATGTGTCGTTATTCTTGGCAGGGAAGGTATGTTCTCTGCAGGATTTGATCTGAAGGAAATTCAAAAAGGACCCGAAGCCGCGTCGGCGCTGGTTGGTCGAGGTGCATCGATGATGCATCGACTGTTTGGATATCCGATGCCAGTGGTGGCAGGGTGTACCGGACATGCCATCGCCGCGGGTGGGTTTATGCTGCTTGCCTCTGATACCCGGATAGGAACGTCTGGTGAATATATGATTGGTTTGAACGAAACTGCTATCAGTATGGTTCTGCCAGTCTTTGGTTTTGAACTGGCAAAGCATCGAATCTCAAAGCGGCACCAGACCGCCGCGGTGATTCAGGCCCGGCTTTTCCCGCCGCAGGAGGCCGTTGATGTTGGTTTTCTGGATCAGGTGGTGGACGCAAGCGAGGTTGAGTCTACTTGTTTGAAAGTAGCGGCAAAGCTCGCAGAATTACCTACAGCCGTTTATGGGGCTCAAAAGCGCAGGATGCGTGAAGATCCGCTGGCAACCATGGCAGCGGATCTGCACTGAGTTTCAGTCAACCCGAGAGCAACTATTTGCTCTTGGGGGCCTCCTCGCTTTCCAGCCAACGGTTCAGAGTGTCATGGAAATGGCGGATCTTCGTTTCCTGGTAGCTCGCATAGATCGTTTCACCCTTCGGATGACACTTGACGCCTTTCTGGACCATTCGATGATTCACGTAGTCCTGATTGAAGATCTTGGCGAGGTTACTGCCGATTTCTGCGGCCAGGGTGTAGTCGTCGTCGATATCCAGGAACGTGCACTTTGCCGGTTCCGGCATGTCGGCGCCTTCCGGTAACGGAATCATGTACATCACTTCATGCAGCGATTGCTCCGGATTATCTCCGTCTGGTCTGAAGCGGTAGAAGATCGGATTGAAATCGGCCCATGGGCTGATGTTTGGAAACAGTGAATAGTAGATCGCATCGTTCAGGTCAGCATCACTGATCTGATCTACGGCATCGCCAAATACCGGGCGCATGGCATCACGGCGGGTCTGCGCGGTACCACTTCGATACTCGCTGGGATCAGATGGATAGACCATCGGGGTTTCTTCCTCGCCGGGTACGATTTTTCCACCAACCCAGCTGCACATCTGAATATCGGCAGACTTTACATCGCCGTTAATATATTCAGCATGTTCCGTAAAACGACCCGTGCGGCCATCCGGTGTTTCAACTTCCACGAGATTCTCTTCGAGACGTCGGTAAACATGGCCGCTCAGCATGTGTTTCATGCTGAGGAAAGCTTTGCCGTCCGGGTAGCATTCCTGGGCATTTTCCTGGAGATGCGTATGTGGGCTCGGGTAACCGGAGGCGGACATCGCTCGTGAAAAATTCCCCCAGACATCATACTTGGAGTTCACATCGCTGAAAGAGCCCAGTAACTCAGGGTGCGTCGCCACAACATGGTAGGACTCCATAAAGGCTTCCTGAGCGATCTTCCAGTTACAGGGCAGGCGCTTGATCAGGTGGGCAGCCTTGTAGCGGCGTTCGAAGGGAACACCAAAATGTCGAGCGAAATCGCCGATAAAATCTTCAAGGGGTTCGCAGTTGGGGTCAGGGTTAATAAAGTAGAAACCGCCCCATTTACCGATGGGAATATCCTGTAAGGAATACTCTTCCTCTGTGACGGAGGGGAAGTCCCAGTGACCCGGTACTTCCTTCAGGCTGCCATCCAGATTCCAGGACCAGCCATGAAACGCGCATCTGAATGTTTTCAGTTCCTTGCGGTGATCGTCGCACAGAGCTCGGCCACGATGCAGACAGACATTCGGATAGGCTTTCACCTCGTCTTCCGAAACCCGCACAATCATGAAAGACAGTGATGCGATGTCGTAGACATGAGTGTCACCAACGTTCGGTATGTCGGACTCATGGCATGCCATCTGCCACACCCGCTTCCACAATCGCTCTACTTCCAGGTCATGTTCTTCCTGAGCGTAGTACTTGCGCGTCGGTACGGTGGTGACGCCGCCAGGGTAGGGCGAGTCCTCGAGGTACACAGGTGGTGGTGGTACCTTGTCTGCTTTCAGGATGTCGTTGTATGAAATGCCGTCAGATCGATCGTGACCAGTTTTGGTTTCAACCATGATTTCCCTCTCACTGGGTTCTTATTTTGTCAGATAATATATGGGTAAAGGCAATACCAGCAAGCGTGACTGTTTTAATGCGCTAACTGAGTTTTAGTGCACAGTAACGCCACCAGGTCTGGAAACAGACCAGCAGACGAAAGCTACCGGAGATCCAGGCATGGACAATAAAATCGTACTCATCATTCTCGCCATCATCCTGCCGCCTATTGCGGCGTTTCTGAAAGTTGGCACCGACAAGCACTTTTTCATCAATATTATTCTGACGATATTCGGATTTGTGCCCGGTATCGTTCATGCGCTCTGGCTGATCTTCCGGTAATCAGCATCCGGGCAAAATCCGGCAGCCGCACGGTTCACTGATCAAGTTTTTGTAGTAGAGTATAAAATTTACTGCAGAGGGTGAGTCGTGTCTCAGGATGCGGGCTATAAAGTGGTTGGTTCCCTGGCATCGCCGTTTTCGGTGAAGCTCAGGGGTATATTCCGCTATCGCCGCATACCGCATGTCTGGTACCTGAACCGGGGCGCCATAGCCGAAGCTACGGCTCATGTCAGACCTCCCATTATCCCAAAGGTCCACTGTCCCGGTGAACCTGAGGATCAGTGGCATGTGGATTCATCCCCCATGGCCTATATGCTGGAAGAACAGCATGCTGCCCGCTCCATTATTCCCGAAGACCCCGTCCAGGCCGTGCTGAGCCATTTGCTTGAAGACTTTGGTGATGAGTGGGGCACAAAGATGATGTTTCACTATCGCTGGCAGGATAAAGACAAGGGCGGAGACAGGGATCGTGTCGGCTGGTGGATGTCCTACCCCGGCATGGGGCCGGTCAGCGACGAAGCCCTCGCTCAGCAGACCCGTGATTTTTATGAGTGGCAGATTCCACTCTGGCCGGTTGCTGGTATCGAAGCTTCGAACGTTCCGCTGATTGAAGCTATGTATCGTGAGATTCTGGACGCCTTTGAGGATGTGCTTCGTGAGCAGGAGTTCCTGTTCGGCTCCAGACCTTCCCTTGGTGATTTTGGGTTTTACGGTCAGCTCTACCAGTGCTGGTTTAACTATGCATCCCGCGACATCATGACCGAACGCTGCATGCGGCTGCCTGCCTGGCTGACCATCATGGATGATGCGGGCGGTGTAGAGGGTGAATGGGTTGACCCGGACCTGCCTCTTAATTCAGGCGTTCAGCGTCTGCTCTGGCTGGCTGGTGAGGTTTATCTGCCGTATCTTGATGCAACGAGCCGTGCGATCGAGAAAGGCGAGGACCGGCTGGTTTTTGAAGGCCTTGGACACCGGCATGAGCAGAGCCCTATGAAATACCACGCAAAGTGTCTGGCGGTGATCAGGGAGAAAGTCGCTGCTTTATCGACACAGGATCAATCTCGCTTAGAACTGAAATTGACTGGAACCCATGCCTGGCAGTACCTGGCACCCAGATAAGAAAAAACCTGAAATGATGCTGAAAAATAATAAAAAAGAATAACAGGAGGAGACAGTGGTTGAACTGAAAGATAAAAGAGCAATCGTCACCGGGGCCGCAGTCGGTCTCGGCAATTCCTATGCACACGCACTGGCCCGGGAAGGTGTGCATGTCGCGGTTTGTGATCTTCGCGACGAAATCCACGAGGTGGCCGAGGCATTGAAGCAACATGGCGTGAATGCTGTGGCCTGGCAGGGTGATGTGTCGGACCCCGCTTTTGTTCGTGAAGTGGTCGATGGTGCCCGGGAAGCATTTGGTGGTCTGGATATCCTGGTCAATAACGCCGGGGTCTGGGGCGCCAGTGTTGCCGACGATGATCTGGATAAGTCGCTGGACGATTATGAGCGGATTGTCGGAACCAATCTGAAGGGAGAGTATCTCTTCGGTCGGGCGGTCATACCTGTTTTGATCGAGCAGGGGACCGGTGGTGACATCATGAATGTTGCCACAGACCATATGGTGACCTGTGGTACGCCATGGGTCTGTTGTACGGACGCCGAGGGCTGTCCCCACGAAACGCCAAGGCCGACCGGCGGTGGTGATGCCATGGACCTCTATGATGCAGCCAAATGGGGCCTGAACGGGTTTCTCTACGGTTGGGCGAAAGCGCTGGCACCACACAACATTCGGGTTAATGCGCTGTGCATGGGAGCAACTGACTCATATATGCTGCGTTCTTTTCATAACTTCGAACCTTCTCAGGAAGAGGTGGATTCCTGGATGAAGGCGGAAGACAACGCACAGGTGATGATCGATATTCTGAAAGAAGGACCTGGTGGCCGGAATGCGCAGAATGTGAATTTCTGTGTCGGACGTCCTGTGAAAACTGAAGCGCCGAATGAACACCTTTATGTTGTGGCAGAACAGGTCGCATTGGGAGGTGCATCATGAGTCTCGCAGGAAAAGTAGCGATCGTCAGCGGTGCGGCTCAGGGTCTGGGTCGTGCCTTTGCGGAGCGGCTGGTGAAAGAAGGTATGTCTGTT
This sequence comes from Candidatus Azotimanducaceae bacterium, assembly GCA_965662805.1. Lineage (GTDB taxonomy): Bacteria > Pseudomonadota > Gammaproteobacteria > Pseudomonadales > Azotimanducaceae > UBA9659. The sequence continues at coordinate 131,662 of CBFIJB010000001.1, forward strand.
CTGGCATTTGATGTCAAAGAACAGGTGAACACGATAGAAGGTGCCACCGGCGTGATCGCTGATGTGTCAAAGCGTGAGGACGTTGAGCGCGTTATTGCACAGGCAGCGTCCATGGGAGATCTTGCTGTTCTGGTTAACAACGCCGGTACCTGGAAGAAAACTCCTGTGGACAGCCCCTGGGAACGGGCGCTTGCGGACTGGGATTTCATCATGGATACCAATTTAAAGGGTGTGCTGATGCTGTCCCGCGCAGCAGTGCCGCATCTGCGTGCTGCTGGAGGCGGGCATATCATCAATATATCCACCTATTATGTGCTGCCGGCAAAAAGTGACGGCACGAACCAGCCGGATACCGATCTTTACAATGCTTCCAAGTGGGCGCTGAATGGCTTTACGGATGCCTGGGCCAAGTATCTTGAGAAGGACAACATCAAGGTTAATGGTATGTGCATGGGTGCGGTAGATTCGCCCATGTTGCGTGGTCTTTTCCCTGATAACCAACTGCCCGCAGAGATGAAGGCCGTTGTTATGCAGGATACCGATATTTCACAGCAGATGATGGACATTATTGCCAGTGGTCGGACCGGGGAGAATTTTGGCGCCTGGGTCGGGGAACCCATCTCCATTGGCGAGCAGCCACCTTTACACAAACGAATAACAGGTTAATAACTAACTTTAATACCTAACTTTAATACCTAGGGGAAAACTATGAGCATTCTTGAACAATTCAGACTGGACGGTCAGGTGGCCGTTGTGACCGGTGGTGGTCGGGGTATTGGTGAGGCAATCGCCCTCGGTATGGCTGAAGCCGGTGCGGATGTCGTGGTTGCGGCACGACGAACCAATGAAATCGAAGCCGTGGCCGACAAGGTGCGGGCACTGGGGCGCAAGGCGCTGGCGATTACCACGGACATGATGGAAATCGAACAGGTGCAGGCGCTTGCAGACCAGACCTTCAAGGACATGGGTGGACTGACTTGCTGGATCAGCAATGCCGGAGGCGCGGACGATCGCGTGCCGCGAACGTTACTCGATATGCCCGAACGGCAGTGGGATTTTCAGATGAACCTGAACCTTAAAGCGGTCTGGACAGGTGCCCAGGCAGCGGGTCTGATCATGAAGGACAATGGCGGCGGCACGATTATCAATATCTCGTCTCAGGCCGCCAATCGCGCTTCCCCACATAACGGACCTTATGCCGTTGCCAAGAGCGGCGTTAACAACCTGACGCAAACCATGGCCGTTGAAATGGCGCCGCTGGGTATTCGAGTGAACTCTGTGTCTCCTGGTCCGATACCAACGGAAGTTTTCCTCGAATTCACGGGTATGTCTGAAGACGATATTCCCGAAATGGGCAAGCAGTTCGGTGTGCCTCTCGGCAGAATCGGTATGCCGGAAGACATTGCCCCGGCGTGCGTTTATCTCGCTTCGGATGCCTCCAGCTGGATGACCGGTCAGGACATCAAGATTAACGGCGGGCTCTGATGGAAGAGGTTTATCTTTCCTCCGGGACTCGCTCCGCGCTGGGTGACTTCGGCGGTTCACTGAAGGACGTTGAATTCACGGAACTCGCGTCCCATGTGGCCCGTGCATGTATAGAGAAATCCGGTGCCAACGCCGATGCCATTGATCACATTGTGTTCACGACCACCTGCCCGACTGACAGGGATTCGCTGTTTTCGGCCCGCGTCATCGGCATGAAAAGCGGGCTTCCGGAAGAAGCGGCGGCTCTGGATGTTTCCCGTGCCTGTGCCTCCGGTTTGCAGGCGATCATCTCTGCCGGCCAGCAGATCATCACCGGTCAGAGTCAGCTGGCACTGGCGGCAGGTGCGGAAATGTTCTCCCGTGCACCTTATGCTGTTACGACTGCTCGCTGGGGTAATCCGCGAGGCAATCAGCAACTCGAAGATGTTCTTGAGTGGTGTTACCGGTGTCCCTTCAGTCTCGAGTATATGGGGGATACTGCGGAAAACCTGGCGGAAAAATACCAGTATGAAAGAGAGCCCATGGATGAGTATGCCGTGACCAGTCAGGCGAGGGCTCTGGCTGCAATTGAATCAGGTTTTCTGGCAAAGCAGATTGTTCCAGTCGCGGTACCCGACGGCAAATCAACGCGAGTGTTTGATACCGATGAGTCACCGCGTGAAGGGATAACCATGGAAAGGCTGGCCAGGCTCAGGCCCGCATTCCAGGAAGGCGGCAAGGTCACAGCAGGTAATTCTTCAGGGGTTACTGATGGTGCCGGGGCTTTTCTGGTTGGCACACGTCAGGCAATGGAGGGTGCCGGTGCAACCCCGGAAGCTCGAGTTGTCGACTGGTCGGTTGTTGGCGTACCGCCAAGCCTGATGGGGCATGGTCCGGTGCCGGCGATAGAAAAGCTGCTCGCTAAAACCGGTCTTACCGTTGGTGACATTGATTACTTTGAAGTGAATGAAGCTTTTGCCGTGGTGAACCTGCATGTGGAAGCGCAGCTGGGTATCCCTCGGGAAAAACATAACCTGTATGGCGGCGGCATATCCGTGGGGCACCCACCGGGTGTTACCGGGCTGCGTATGGCCATGAACGGTGTCCAGCATCTGAAAGAAACCGGTGGTCGTTATGCGATTCTGTCCATGTGTCTTGGTGCGGGGCAGGGATTGGCGCTGCTAATTGAAAACGTTTCATAAAGAGTAGGCTGATCAATGAGTTGGAGTCCCTTTAAACCGGAAATCATGTCAGACCCTGCAAACGGCCATCAGTATCTGCTGGGTGAATGCCCGGTGCATCATTGTCAGGAGTTCGACCCGCCGTTTTATACCCTCTCCCGTTATGCGGATGTGGAAGAAGCGCTGCGGGATATTGAAACCTACTCCAGTCACTGGGGGCAGGGCCCGAGGTTTACGGAACCTGCTGGGATGTTAAGTGATCCTCCGCAACACACGGCGTATCGGAAGCTGATACAGCAGGCGTTTACACCCAAGGCTGTCGAGGCCCTTCGTCCTCAGGTCGAAGCCCTGACGGATCAGCTGATCGATGACATTCTGGCGGGCCCGGAACTCTTTGATTTTCATGACCAGTTCGCTTTCCCGTTACCGGTGATCATTATTGCCGGCATGCTCGGCGTTCCGGCATCAGACCTTGAGCAGTTCAAGGTCTGGTCTGACATGCAGGTGGACATCATGGGTTCGGAAGATCCCACGAAGTACATGGATGAGCAGATGAAGTTCCAGGCGTATATGTTCAACCATATGATGAACCGGCGAGCCGAACTCGATGCCGGTGCGGATGTGCCTGATGATCTGTTGACGCTGGTCGCCAGCGCAAAAGAAGACAGTGGCGACTACATCCCGGACAGTGATGCCTTGTCGATGCTCAATCAGCTGCTGGTAGGTGGCAATGAAACCACGACATCGTTGATCACGAATCTGATGTGGCGTCTTCTGGAAGAGCCTGCCCGCTGGCAGTCAGTGGTCGAAGATGCGTCGCTCGTTGAGGGTGCGGTGGAGGAGAGTCTGCGATTTGATCCGCCAGTGCTGGGTCTCTATCGAAATAACACCCGGGATGTGACACTTCACGGTGAAACCATTCCCGAGGGTAACAAGGTCTGGATCAATTACGCAGCGGCCAATCGTGATCCGGATGTTTTTGATAATCCGGATCAGTTTGACATCCGACGACCGATGAAACGGCATATGGCCTTTGGCCTGGGTGTGCACTTTTGTATCGGTGCACCTACGGCAAGACTTGAGGCGGAAGTTGCACTGAACAGGCTGCGCGAGCGGCTGCCCGGTCTGGCGCTGGAGAATACGGGTGAGCGGATCGGTCCCTTCTTTCTCTGGGGCAGACGGAAACTGCCCTTGCGTCGCCTATGAGCGCCGAGCCAACGCTGCGGGGTTGGATAATCCGTGATTTCTTGATCACAGCGATTATTGCTGTGGGCTTGGTCTGTGGTCACCTTTGGCTTTCTGACGGTGTGGGCTGGCTCAGCGGCTCGCTGGTTGCCGTGTTGGCATTCATTGCCTGTTACGCGCTCTGCTATATCGTTCATGAGTGGGGTCATTACCTGGGTGCTTTGGCGACAGGTATTCAGATGCCGCTCGCCCCATATAAAGGTGCTTTTCTCGGACAGTTTCATATCGATGATTACAACCGCAGGCAATACCTCTGGCTGTCATGGGGTGGCGATATCGGCCATCTACTGGTAACACTGGCTGCGCTTGTTCTTTATGCCTCTTTCGGAGGTTTTACCCTGGCCGCCTTCGCTGTTGGCGGTGTTGCCTTCTCCATTCAGTCTCTGGCCGTTGACCAGCCAGTTATCTGGAAGGTCACCTTTGGTGCGGATATCAAGGAAGCGGCTGCCGCCGGAACATCGGCACAGGTCATTCTGAAGCGAACCTGGCAGACCTGGATTCCCGGGGCGCTCGTTCTGATTGCATTTCAGTTTGTTTAGAGAGGATCTATGACTTACAAGGTATTTCAATGGGCCAGCGGTGCCGTTGGCCGACAGACTGCCAGAGTGGCGCTGGAGCGTGAGTCTCTGGAGCTGGTGGGCATGCATGTTTTCTCCGATGCCAAGGCCGGCAAGGACGTTGGAGGGCTGATCGGGACTGACGATACCGGAATCAAGGCGACGACAGACATGGATGCCGTAAAGAACTCTGACGCTGACGTGGTGATTCACACGTCGCTGCCATCACTGATTGCCGGGGAAAAAGAAGACCAGGATCTGGATGACTTCTGCGAGCTTCTGGCGGCCGGAAAGAACGTCATTACCGTGGTGGGCTACATGTACCCGAAGGTTTATGGGGATGCAGTGGTCAAGCGCCTGGAAGATGCCTGCCGTGAAGGCAACAGTTCCTTTCACTCTACCGGGCTGAACCCTGGCTGGATGGGCGATCTGTTACCGCTGACCATGAGCTCGCTCTGTGAGCGGGTTGATCATGTGCATGTGGTTGAAGTCTCGATGTTTGATAACTATGCGTCGCCTGAGATCATGTTTGATTCGATGGGTTTTAATGCCACGCCGGAAGAGTATGAAGTCAAAGGTGCCCGGCAGAAAAAGTGGCTGGACGGACTTTTCTCCGAAAGTGTCCAGATGGTGGCTGATGGTATGGGCCTCGGCGTTACGGAAGTTGTCAGCAGTATCGAGATTGAACTCGCTGAACGGGATCTTGAGGTAGCCGCCGGCACGGTGAGAAAAGGCACCGTCGCGGGTCAACACTGGCGCTGGTCAGGCATGCGTGACGGTGAGGAAGTGATTGCCCATGAAACCGTCTGGCGAATCCATCCGGATGTCGCGCCTGACTGGGCGGATGGTAACAACTGGATCCGGTTCAAGGGACGACCTGCCATCAATTTTGAAATCGCACGGGACTTTGGCTTTATGGACGATGGCATGCTGGCGACTGGCATGCATGCCATGAACGCCATTCCATATGTGGTAGACGCTGCGCCGGGTATCCAGACGTTCCTGGATCTTCCCTGGATATTCGTGCAGAAATAAATTTATAGAGAGGTGTAGAGATGGCTGATTATCGACCTGATATGGGTTCCGAAGAGGCAGTGGCTGGTGTCGACCTGACCGGTAAGACTGTCGTGGTGACCGGTGGCTCGGCAGGGCTTGGTGTTGAAACCATTCGCGTGCTGGCGAAACAGGGTGCCAGGGTCGTGAGCGTGGTCCGTGATACGGCCAAGGGAGAAGCGGCGCTTTCGAAGATCAGAGAGGATCAACCTGATGCCGATGTTTCAATCGTTCACCTCGATCTTTTTGACCTGGATTCGGTACGAAAGGGGGCTGATGAGATCGTCGCCCTGAACGGGCGTATTGATATTCTCATTAACAATGCCGGCGTGATGGCTGTGCCTCTCGAACGCACCCGTGAGGGCCTGGAAATGCATCTTGGCACTAACTTCCTGGGTCACTATGTTCTCACCGCGCGGCTTATGAATACCCTGTTGGATAGTGCCCCTTCAAGAGTGATTAATCTCACCAGTTCGGCGCACCGGATGTCGGCGATTCGGTTTGACGATCCTTTTTTTGAGAAAGAGGAATACAACAAGCTGGCGGCCTATGGTCAGTCCAAGACGGCTACCGCCCTGTTTTCTCTGGCTCTGGACGAACGATACAAATCGCGTGGCGTTCGTTCCACGTCGGTCCATCCGGGTGTTATCGAAACGGAACTGGGTCGGCATTTTTCAGAAGAAGAAATTGAGTTCCTGAAAGGCGGGTTGCCTGACGATGTCCAGATGAAGACGGTGTCCCAGGGCGCAGCAACTCAGTTATGGACAGCCTGTCATCCCGATTTTGACACCATTGCTGCACAGTTCTGTGAGGACTGCGCTGTATCTGATCTGATCACGGACCCCGATGAAAGTGGTCGGGGGGTGATGCCTCATGCACTCGATATAGATGCGGCCAGAAAACTCTGGACCCTAGCAGAACAATGGTCCGGTGAGTCGTTTCCGGACTGACAATAAGACAAACATTCAAGGAGAGAAATTATGGGCTTACACGACAATTTTTGTCTGGACGGTAAAGTTGCTGTCGTCACCGGTGGTGGACGGGGTATAGGTCGCGGAATTGCACTTGGACTTGCTGAAAGTGGCGCCGATGTGGTGGTCATCGCGAGGCGTCAGGAAGACGTTGATGCTGTCGCAAAAGAAATTGAAGAGCGGGGCCAGCGGGGCCTGGGTATCTCTGCGGATGTGATGGACTGGGATTCTATCCCTGCTGCACTGGATCGGGTTGTGGAGGAGTTCGGTCGCCTCGACATCATGGTGAACAATGCGGGTGGAAACCTGGATAACAAAACCTATGCGCTGCCTGACATTTCCATTGAGAAGTTTGACGAACAACTGCATCTGAATATGAAAACCAAGTTCTGGGGATCGCAGCAGGCAGCGAAGCGCATGAAGGACGGTGGCAGAATCATCAACATTATCTCGATTGCGGCGCACAAACCGTCACCGGGCTTTGGCGTCTATTCAGCGGCCAATATGGGTATGATCAGCATGACACGAACCCTCGCGGTGGAACTCGCGCCGCAGAAGATTACGGTGAACTGTATTGCACCCGGTATCATCGTCACCGATATGCTGAAGAACACCATGAACATCACTGATGAGCAGGCTCATGAAATTTTCGATGAGGCGATCCCGCTTGGCAGAACAGGCACACCGGAAGACTGTGCCGCTGCGGCATTGCTGTTCGCTTCACCCGCGGGTGAATGGATAACCGGTCAGTATATTGATGTGGCTGGCGGTCAACCGACCTGAGGCTACTGGCAGTATCTGGCGATGTCGGCAGCGAGTTCTTCAACTTCCTGTTTACGTTGAGCTTCGCTGACATGGATTTCATTGCCGTCGTCGTCATAGTAGGCAACACGCCCCTTTAGAATTGACAGTTGCTCCCTGGCTTTCTGGCAGGGGGCGCGCATGTGTTCCTGCCGCTTGCGATCCATTTCCGCTTTTTCCTGCTTCTCGCGTTTCTTCCTGTCTGCCCAGCTTTCCTGAATGTGTTTGTAGCTGTCAGGGTCCGTATGCGGGTATCCACCATCGACATTGTGTACGTCAAAGGTTTCCTGGCGTGCTTCAACATCGTCTGCTGGCGGCGTATCGCTGAAGTGTTCCTTACCGTTCTCATCTGTCCACACATAAACCTGTGACGCGGCGATGCTCATAGACGAAATCAACAAGCTGATGATCAGGACTGGTTTCATAGACACCAATGTTAAGCCAAAAAAAAGGCGGATACTTCGTATCCGCCTTTTTTAGGTCTGAATCCGTTTTTAGAAACGGGTTCCAAACTTAACACCCAACAGTCTGGGTGGTGAGAAGAAAGACATTACCCAGAGGTTGGCGACAGAGTTGGCACCAATTCTGGTGTTCTCGTCCGTCAGGTTCTGACCGAAGGCTGTGATGTAGAAGTTATCGCTTGGCGGCGTGTAAGTAACGCTGGCGTTAACAATCGTACGTTCCTCGATCTGCGAGTTTGTTGGATGTCGTATAACAGCAGGGATGAGAACCGCTGCATTGGTATCGAAAGGCGAGCCTTCCGCTTCATCCTGATAGTTCGCATTGACGTTCAACGAAACCGTTCCACCGTTGTCCAGTGGCCAGTCGTAGGTGGCATCAATGTTGAACTGCATGGGTGCAGAAAACGGTACGTCCAGGCTGCTGAAATCTGTAATGCCGGTAGCCGGGTTGTTAGGCTGCGGATCCCATTCGAACTCATCGTACTCAGCTTCGAGCAGTCCAAGTCCTGAACGAATGGTCAGATTGTCGCTGGCAAGCCAGGTCGCTTCAATTTCCAGACCGTAGTGCGTGGATTCACCCGCATTCACTGTCAGAGTTTCCTGGGCAGGGTCACCCGCGGCACTGGTGTAAGGTACCACCTGGTTACGCTGCAGGTTCTCGTACTCGGTGTAGAAAATTGCGGTATTGATACGCAGGGTGTTATTCAGGAAATCACCCTTGTGACCAATTTCGAAGTTTGTGTTTTCCTCGGGCGCATAAGCCACGCAGGTCGCCAGCGTAGAGCAGGTTTCCGTGAAGCCGCCAGAGATAAAACCGGTAGACAGTGAACCGTAAACCATCTGGTTGTCAGCAAACTTGTAATCAACCACGAATCTCCAGGTCGTATCAGACCATTCGTCCTCTACTGTGATGTTTACACCGTAGTTTTCTGGAGGAAGTGGATTTTTTCTTGGGTCGTACTGACTGCCGGTGAGTCCTGCTCGGCTGAGCGCCGTTGAACGGTTGTCAGCAAGGCAGTTCGTAACCGGATCAAATGGTGCTGTTGGATCCGCCAGTACTGCGTCTTTGGCCTTGGTGTACTCATTACATTGACCGCCACCATTTGCCAGACGTCTGAAAGTCTTCTCATCCTTGGTGTGACGTACACCGGCACTGATTGTAATCTGGTCTGTAATTGCCCAGTTACCATCAATGTAATAGGCGAAAGACTCCCGGTCCTGGTTGGTGATCGTCGTGGTCGGATCATTGATCGAATCAAGGTCCAGGTTGATGTAACCCCGTTCGTCATAGAAAGAACCCGTTGTCGTATTGAACGTTGGCAGTACGGAAACAAGACCCTGGGTTGCGATCGCGCGGAATTCCACATCGTCGACGAACCAGGCAGCACCGGCGACGAAGTTGATGTCACCATCAAAGTCGCTGATAAACCGCAGCTCATATTGTTCCTGTGTTCTTTCCAGGTTCCTTGAAGCATCAAAGAGGTTATTGAAAGCTTCACCGGTATACGTGCTGGCCAGTGTTTCTTCCGTATCCCTGCCGCCAATCAGCGCTTTGATCGAAAAGTTATCGAACGTAAAGGTCTGCGTCAGGTAGTAACCATCAACGTCCACCTGGTGGCCGTCATGGACATTAACACCGTTACCCTGATTGCTCTGTCCTGTCTGATAGACATCTCCGAATCCTGTCGTTGGTGTGCCAGGGAAACCCAGTGCATCCCACAGGAAGTTTTCGTTTGCCGGGGTTTCGTTGACAGCAGGAGGTGCTCCGGAGTCATCTCTGGAATATTCCCAGGTGAGCAGTGCTTCGTACATGTCATTGGGCTTCCAGAGCAGCTTGGTCTTGAAAGCCAGCACTTCTTTTTCGTTCAACTCGCCGCCATCACCGACATTATTCGTGTCAAGCTCCGGAGGAAGTGGCGGGTTTACTGCTGGTAAACCATAAGCCGCGTAAAGCGGAATGACTTCAGGGAAAGTCGCCGTATCTTTGCTGTTGGTAATCCAGCCATCGTGCGAGTCATGGACGCCAGCGAACCTCAGACCTAGTACATTCTCGATGAGAGGAATATCCATGGAGGCAGTTATCTTGATGGCGTCTGCAGAATTAGCGCCATCGTACTGACCATAGGTGAATTCGATGTCACCACCGTACTCCTGGAGATCAGGTTGTTTGGTGGTAATCGCGATGACACCACCGGTACTGTTCTTACCGAACAGTGTGCCCTGTGGTCCACGATAAACTTCAGCCTGCTGAACATCGAACAGCTCGATGAACTGAGACTGAACTGAACTGAGACCGAAGTCATCAACAGTGATACTGACACTGGTGTCCTGGGTGACCAGAATAGAAGTCGACCCGGTGCCTCGAATACCGCCAGCGATGGCGTTAAATCCGGGCTGTTTTGTGAGCAGTACGTTTGGAGAAAGATCGGCAACGGCACGAATGTCATTGACGAAAGTGTTCGCGATCATTCCCTCGGTTAAGGTGGATACAGCTAGCGGGGTGTCCTGCATGCTGGTGGTACGTTTCGTACCGGTTACTACAATTTCTTCAAGTGCTTTTTCCTCTGCGAAAGCAGAAGCACCCGAAACTAGTGTGGCCCCCAGGAGTCCAGACACTAGTGTGCGAGATATTCTGGTCGACATCTTTCCCTCTCCCTAAATTTTTTTTATAGGCACCATCTCCGCGCCATAGCGACGGATTGGTGATAGAAATAACAGTAACGGAAGCGAGGCAATCTGGCCAGCTTTTTGTAGTTGACCACACTTTTATCTAAATTGGTGCAGTGCACGGTATCCGTGGCCTGCGGAAGTTTTGGCAAATCCATTTCAGGGTATTTTTATGGTGCAATGCAACGTAAGCGGGGGATTGGTTTAAGCTAGTGATGAATGAATTGCGCAGGCGGTATTTATGAATCTGCTGAGTCGAAGAACACTACTGAAATCAGTGGTTGCTGCAGCTGCAATACCCTGGTGGCAGCCGATTTCTGCCTCAGGTCAGGAAAAGATACTGCTGGATACAGATATTGGCAGTGATATTGACGATGCGGTTGCGCTGGCTTATCTGCTCTCAGAACCTCGATGCGAGCTTCTTGGTGTTACTACGGTAACTGGCGCGGCCTACAAAAGAACAGCGCTCACGAAGCATCTGGTTGAGGCAGCGGGTAAAAATATACCCGTCGTCACGGGTTATGAAAATCCGTTGGTCATTGAGCAGCGACAGGGTGAGGCTCCTCAGGCTTCAAAGTTGTCGTCAGTGCCCGAGGCGCTTGCTGGTGATCCCGGGGATGCGGTCGAGTTCCTCAGGGAAAACATCCTGAGACACCGGGGCGAGGTAACTCTGCTTGCTGTGGGACCGTTCACAAATGTGGCAAGGTTAATTGAGGCAGATCCTGAGATTCTTTCAAACCTCAAAGAACTGGTCATCATGGGTGGCAAGTACTCGGATTTTCCGACTCCCTGGGGGCCCACAGAATGGAACGCCATTGTTGATCCGCATGCCACGGACCAGCTTTTCCGCTACGCCAGTTGCCCCGTTCGAGCATTTGGACTGGATATCACTTGGCAGTTGTCCATGTCGCCCCGGGAAGTCGCCGCACACTTTGCTGATCATCCCTTGCTGCGGATCGTTCTGGACTGGTCTGAAGTCTGGTTCGCAGAAAGAGACATGCTCCACTTTCATGACCCATTGGCTGCCATGGCAATATTTCATCACGAAGTTTGTGCCTACTCTGCAGGTGAGGTTTTCGTGGAACTGGAACCCGGCGACAGGCAGGGTGTGACGACCTTCCGTCAGAAAGGCAGCGGCAATGTTCGAGTCGCTTCCAGCGTGGATCAGTCCATCTTCTTCAGTCGATTCTTTCAGACTTTTCAGTCGAGCTGAACAGTAATGCTAAACTTCGCACTTTTGTAAGGTTTGTGAGCTTTTAGATGTTGGATAGATCTTTTACTGAAGAGCAGGTGATCTTCAGAGACGCATATCGCAAGTTTCTTGCTGCGGAAATCGTTCCCCATATGGAGCGCTGGCGCGATGCTGGAGTTGTTGATCGAGAGGCGTTTACTGCTGCTGGCAAGCATGGGTTTCTCATGGTCTGGCCGAAGGAAGAACATGGCGGTATGGGCGACAATGATTTCCGGTTTGAGCAGATTATTATTGAAGAAACTGCCTATGCCCGGTGTCTGGACTGGTTCAATACGCTGCACAGTCGCCTGGTTGGCCCGTATTTCACCCGCTTTGGATCAGAAGAGCAGCAGGCCCGTTATCTGCCGAAATGCGCAAGTGGAGAGGCGATCCTGGCTATCGCCATGACCGAGCCCGACGCGGGTAGTGATCTCGCTGGCATGCGCAGTCGAGCGGTGAAGGAAGGTGATGACTGGGTTCTCAATGGTCAGAAAACCTATATTTCCAATGGTATCAATTCTGACCTTGTCATCGTGGCGGCGAAAACCGGTGCCGAAGACAAGCCCCATGAAATGACGCTGTTTATTGTAGAGCGGGGCATGGAAGGTTTTGAGCGAGGCCGTAATCTCAAGAAGATGGGACTCAAAGGCCAGGATACCGCGGAACTCTTTTTCAATGACGTCCGAATCCCCTCAGATAATGTGTTGGGTGAACCCGGAAAAGGTTTCTATTACCTCATGGAAGGGCTGGCGGAAGAGCGCCTGATCGGTGCCTGTCAGTATCTTGCTGCGGCGCAGTTATCTTTTGATCTGACGCTCGAATTTGTCAAAGAGCGCAAGATGTTTGGCAAGACGGTTGCTGACTTTCAGAACACTCAGTTCAAACTGGCCGAACTCAGAACAGAGCTCGACATTGCACAGACTTTTGTCGATCAGTGTGTCTCGGCGCAGAATGCAGACAAGCTGACGCCGGTTGATGCGGCTAAAGCGAAATATCACTGCAGTGAACTTCAGGTCAAGGCCGCAGCAATCGGTGTGCAGTTGCACGGTGGTGCAGGCTATATGGACGAATACGCGATTTCACGACAGTACACGGATGCCGCGATCTCGCCCATCTATGCAGGGTCATCGGAAATCATGAAGCTGCTGATCAGCCGGGATATTCTGCGGGATGATTATCAGGCGTTTAATGTCAGGAACTTCTAGCTCCGGACATTAGACATCTGACATTGATTTGCTTCCTGATTGGAGCGAGCTTGATTACTTCTTGCCCTGTTCTTCGCGATAAGCCTCGATATTATCGAGTATTTCCCTGGCGGCATTGTGTTTCTGGCGATTGACTGCACGCCGGCGCAGGGTACTGTCGTCGATTTCCGGCGCAACATAACCGTCGTCGTCGTGGCTGACATTGGTGCCCGGTGCAACGATTGCATCGATCGCATCCAGGGTCGCTTCATCCAGCTCAACATCTGCACCTTCAAGCAGACCTTCGAGTTGCTCTTCTGTTCGGGGACCGATAATGGCGGAAGTCACAGCAGGATGCGCACAGACGAAAGCGAGCGCCATATGCATCAGCGAGATACCCGCCTCTGAGGCCACCGCATCCAGTTGATCGATCATGTCCAGCTTGCGCTGGTTGTCAGGCCTGTCCATCTCGTAAAGATGCGGCTGGAGGTTTTGCCGCTGGGTGTCGTTGGGTTTCTGGCCGTGACGCCACTTACCGGTGAGCCAGCCCTGTGAAAGGGGACTCCAGACCACAACGCCCATGTCATATCGCTGGCAGGTTGGCAGTATGTCGGCTTCTATCCTGCGCGCGAAAATGGAGTAGGGTGGTTGCTCTGTCCAGAATCTTTCTCTGCCGCGACGTTCCGAACACCATTGTGCTTCAACGATCTGTTCTGCGGGGAAGGTTGAACTGCCGAACATGCGAATCTTACCCTGGTGAACCAGGTCAGACAGTGCGCCCAGTGTTTCGTCGATATTGGTCGTCACATCGGGTCTGTGCACCTGGTAAAGGTCGATATAGTCGGTGCCGAGTCGTTTCAGGCTGGCTTCCACTTCCTTCATGATCCAGCGCCGTGATGCGCCGGCGTGATTGGGATTCTCGTCCATGGGCAAGGCGAACTTTGTCGCGAGGATCACATCATCGCGTCTTCCTTTCAGGGCCTTGCCAAGAATGGTTTCCGACTCACCGTGGGAATAAACATCTGAAGTGTCGAAGTAGTTAATGCCTGCATCCAGGGCTCGTTCGACCATCCTGGTGCATTCTGATTCATCGCTGTTGCCGAAGTAACCGAACATGCCGGCGCCGAAACAGAATTTGCTGACGGTGACGCCTGTGCCACCTAATACGCGATACTCCATTTACTCCTCCAGGGAGAGGGCGACGGCGGGACAGACTTCTATGGCTTCCAGTGCATGCTTCTTCATGGCGTCGTCCTTGATGTCATCCACCAGCACCAGCGGATAGCCTTCGTCATCCATTTTGAACAGTTCCGGGTGGTTGTAATAACACTCGCCGGACATATAGCACTTGTCTTTATCTACTTTGATCTTCATGGGTGCCTGCGTATCGATTACTTGTCAAAAGTGAGCCAGAGTTCGTCCGGCGTGCGAAATCCTCCGGAATCGATGGATGGTGAACTGATACCCGGGTGATCCGCGATTTTGGGTCGCACATTTTTGATACGTGCTGCCAGTTTGCTGCAGGCGATTGCTGATTCCTGCCGGGCCATGGCGTAGCCCATGCAGAAATGCTGCCCGATACCGAAACCAAGGTGACCGTTCTTGCCGTCCTTGTATCTTCCGGATCGGTTCTCCCGCCCCATGTGCAGATCATCGCGATGAATATCAAACACGTCCGGATCCTTGAAAGCCCGCTCATCCCGGTTGCCGGCACCCAGGTAAAGAATCACACCGGCACGTTCCGGGATGACATCGTTGTACAGGGGGATTTCCCGGGTCGTGTAGCGGAACTGCGCGTGAACGACAGGGTCGTAACGCATCATCTCGGTGAACACATTTTCCCAGAGGTCCGGATTATCCATGACGTCCTGTAACTGGTCCGGTCTTGTATAGACGAGGTGATACCACATGTTCGCAATGGCTTTCTCGGTGGTATCTCCGCCGGCTGCCAGCAACAGCGAGATAAAGCCTTTGACCTCTTCTACGGTCATGCGGCTGCCTTCAACCTCGGCAACACAGATGCGTGACAACAGATCTTCACCAGGATTCTTGCTGCGCTCCTGGATCAGAGGATCGATGTAGTCCCACATCTCGTTACGGGCCTGGATGCCACGCATGAGATGTTCGCCCCCAAAACCCAGTCCGGCGATCAGTAACTGGTACCACTCGACAAAGGTATCTTCGTCTTCTCGTGGCAGACCCATCATGTTGGAAATCACGCGTATAGGTACCTGGCTGGCGAATTCGGAGACGACCTCTACCTCACCCTTGTCAATGAATCGGTCAATAACCTCCTCAGAGATCTGGTGAATCATCGGCATGAAATCCTGCAGCTTCTGACCAACGAACTGACCCGCCACAATGTTTCTCAGTCGGCGATGTTCATCGCTGTTACCGTATTCGAGGATGTTGGGTCCAAAAACGTGCCTTGAACCAAAGTCGTAGGGACCATCCGGCTTGTACATGGCCCTGTCGTAACTCTCGTTATCCTGAAACGCACCATCGACATCCCAATATCGGGAAATGATCCATCGGTTGTGAAAGCGATCGTGGTAGATGGGATGGTGATCCCTGAGCTGCTTGTAGATGGGGAAGGGGTCTTTCTGAAATTCTTCGGAATCAAATACCCTGGGGTCCAGTTCCGGTCCCAAGTCCTTAACGGCTTCAGACATGTTTGTTTCCCTCTTGTTAGTTCTTCTTGAAGGTGACCGGCAGGTTCCAGCAGGTATGCATTTCACCCACGGTCAGGCTGATCAGATGCGGGGATGAGCCTTCGGCAATTCGTATGTCGCTGATGTGATCCACCAGCGCCATGGAGGCGGCAACTGCGGTATCACGTGTCATGGCATAGCGCGAAATGGGACGATCTTCCGGCACCGCAGGGTGTATAGACGGCTTGCCCAGTCCAAAGGTGATACCTGTTGCCAGACCGTCAGCGCGGTAGTGTCCACGAGGTTCACGCTGGCACATATCACGACGATCGACGATGAATCTGTCGGGGTCATTAAAGATTCTTGGGTCCCTGTTAGCGGCAGCGGCCGAGCAGATCAGCCTTGCGCCTTCCGGCAGCAGACGGCCGAAGCGTTCCACTTCGTGACGGGCAAATCGATCGGCAGAAATCACGGGTGTGGAATGACGCAACGTCTCCAGATACGCCAGCTTCATGAGGCGTCTTTCTGACCGGGCTTTCTCGAACTCAGCGGGATGCATCAGCAGCAGATACCAGAGGTTGGCCAGTGCGCCGTGCAGGGTTTCGTGATCGGCTTCCAGCAGTGTTCTGACGACGTCTCCGGCACTGGCACCCATTTCTGCCATGGCTGAAACCATGTCTCCACCGGGATCGCTTTTTCGGGCTGCAACGACAGGTGTAAAGTAATCCACCAGCTCGTTGATGGCGTTGATGCCATCATTGTTGAGCCTGGGCTCCCAGGAGGTGCCTCGCTGCATGCGCCAGTATCGGGCACCGAACTCTGCAATATCACTTTCAGGAACACCGTATCTTTTTGCCAGCAGATCAATCGCAAAGCGACCGGCGAATTCTGTCGCCAGATCGCCGCTACCCTTGGCGGCCAGGTCTGATGCAACCTTTGCGGCGACCTCAGGTGTGAATTCCTCGATGCAGTTTGCCTCTGCGTTGAGCACGGCAAGTTCATCACCCAGATCACGTCCGAAATCCTCGATGTTATAAAAGTAGGTCTTCGGTCGGGTTTCAAAGTTCGCTTCATCGGCGAAGATGGAGGTCACATCGTTGTACTGGGTGATCCAGTAACTGTTGGCGAGCCAGTCCCGATAACAGGGGTAGTTTTCACGCAGGATCTCCAGCAGCGGGTATGGATCTCTGCGATAGTCATCAGAAACCAGCTGAATCGGTTTTATCTTTTCGGTACTTTCTCCGACGCGCTCTCGCTGGTAAACCTCGTAGGTGCGATACCCGGGAGTTTCTTTATCGTATTCCCTGCGCCTGATAACGATGCCATTTCGGCCGGCGACTTCATCTCTTGCTACTGCCACTTCTTTCACCTAGTCCAGATCATATTCGAGCCAAAGAGCGCGCACGGAAACGATTCCCATGGGCGCGGGACTTGTGCCGTCTATGTCTTTCGGCATCATGTCCTCACGTATGCGCGGGTTCTTCATCCGTTTGTGCAGAATCTTGGAGC
This sequence comes from Candidatus Azotimanducaceae bacterium, assembly GCA_965662805.1. GTDB lineage: Bacteria > Pseudomonadota > Gammaproteobacteria > Pseudomonadales > Azotimanducaceae > UBA9659. The sequence goes on from CBFIJB010000001.1 coordinate 148,637, forward strand.
CAACCACGGCCTCCTGGTGCGATATCCAGGCACCGGGGCAGAGATGCGGTCCGACACCGAATGCCATATGGCTGCATTTGCCTTCCTTGCGATAACCGGAGCGCAGCAATTTCCCGGAATAGAGATCATCCCGGAAGATATTGAACGTCTCGGGCTCCGTAAAGATCTTGTCGTCATGGTTGGCGGAGAAATCCACCATCTGCATGAGCGAGCCCGCGGGTACTTTCACGCCGTGCATTTCTACGTCGAACGTGTTGTGGCGCGGTTGGCCACCGATGGGTGACGCGATACGCAACGTTTCATGGAAAGCTTTGTCCCAGTTTTCTTCGTCGTCAGTGACTGCCTGGAACTGATCAGGATGGCGTAGCAGCAGGGTCCACATGTTCAGGATGGCACCTCTGGTGGTTTCACCACCGCCGCCAACAACCAGCGCAATGTTGGAAGTGATCTCTTCCGTTGACAGGAAATCACCATCCACCCTGGTTTCGCACAGTTTGCTGATGACGTCTTTACTGATTGGGTTACCGTCGTTGTCGTACAGATACGTGGGTTCTTTGCGGCGTTGTTCAACGATGCCTGCCACATAGTCTTCCAGGTCCTGGCGAGCCTCAACGCCTTGTTTATGCGTATCCGAGCCACCAAGTCCTGTCATCATCGAGTTGTACCAGTAGAAAAACTGCGACTGTGCTTCTTTCGGAAAGCCCAGTACCTCGCACACAACCCGGATCGGAAATTCGTTCGCGAATGCCATGCCAAGCTCTACGGTGCGCTTCCCGTCTTCGTCTTTCACATATTCAGAGCCTTCAGCTGCGCCAGAGCCTTCAGCTGCCATGGTGTCCCAGTCATTAATCATCTCCTGAGCCAGGCTCTCAATAGCCGGGATACGATGATTCAGAGATTGGCCGACCAGGTGCTGGCCATAAAGATTGCGCCGCCGACGATGTTCAACACCGGAAAGTTCCAGCTGTGTATTACCAAGTACCCCGCTGGATGAACCTTTGGGAATCGTGTTGAAACCTTCATCATCAAAGTAACACTCGGTGATGTCGTCGTAACGGGTCACCCAGTAAGTGTTATGCAGCTTGTCGTGATAAACAGGGTAATGATCTCTCAGGATCTTGTAATAGGGGTAGGGGTTACGAAAGAACTCCGGTGAATCGAGGATTCGTGGGTCGAACAGGGGTGTGCCGTCATCGGCGTGGCCCATATCAACGGCCTCGCCCTCGGGCATCAGCGGGAACTCTTTTGGCTGGCTGAAATCTGCTTCAGCCGTTTCTGCCATCTCATTCAAAAAACTGTAAGTGCTCATGTTAAAACTCTCTTGGTTCGCCGACTTGTCGCTTTGGCCATAGGAAGTCGATTCGGGTTCTGTAAATCAGCCACTTGCCAAAAACTTTCTTGTAGACGTCATCATAGACGCCATAAAGAATGAGTGGGTTTTCGGCCCCTTCGGTAGTACGTAAATCATGCAGGTACCAGCGACCGTGGGCCGTTGTGTTGTCTATGATTTCGATCAGCGGATTGGTGACAGCGTGAAGGACGCCGTAGGGCACGCCTTCCTGGAGTGCATATTTGGCAAAGTTGTTTCTAATGGTTTCTTTGCCTTCCCAGTCGCCACCGTAATCCGGACCAAACTCGCAAACGGCATCTTCAGTAAAAAGATCGGCCAGATCGTCAAGCTGCTTGCCGTCAAAATAGTGGCTGTACTTGATTCTTAGTTGTTTGATGGTCTCGATTTCGAGTAATTCATCCAGAGTCATTGGGTCAGCCTTAAAACTGTAGTCAAGTACAAAAAGGTACTCTCTCTACCGACGGCTTGCAACTCTGTGAGGGTACCGCGCGCCGCGTGGGTTCAACGCATCATCCCGGGCGGCGCGCGGTAGGGGGACCCTCAACAGGGAACGCTAGTCAAGGTTATATGTCACCTGAAGCGTGACCAGCCTTGGTGGCGCAATCGTTGCTGTCATATCACCGTTGACGCCCGGGTTTATTTTCGCGAGCGGCTTGTTACCGATAAACGTGACATAGATCTCGTTGAAGCAGTTGCTGCAGGTCACTCCGACTTCCCAGGGGCCTTCATTCTGGTAGAGGGTCGCGGAAAGGTGGGTAACCGTGCGATCGGGCACTTCTGTAAATGGTTGATTCAATACACGCTCACCCTCAGAGTGGTGAATGGTATCGAAGGTGGCTTCCAGCCCCCAGCCATCAAACAGTGACGTATTGTAGGTAGCTCCGACGTTGATCTGGAATGGGGGACCACCATATCTTTCTCCAGAGAGATCCTGGATGGGCGCGCCATCAGGGCCAATGTGGCAACCAGGTCCGGTACGCGTCGCGAGATCCGGCAAGGCACCATCAACCGGATGGCAGCCGGCATCTTCCCAGTCATCAAACTCCAGCCGGTTGTATTGTGCGGCCAGTCTGAGTTGCAGCGCATCGCTCGCCTGATAGGTGAGTGTGGACTCAATCCCCATGTTCTGAGCGACAGCAGCGTTCTGCAGGGTATACGTCGTGGTGTTGGAGTTGAAAATACCTACCTGAAGATCCTCTGATTCATAAAAGAAAGCGATGACTTCCGCCCCGAGTCGACCATCCATGAACCTGCCTTTCATGCCCAGTTCAAAACCTTCAACGGTGGTTTCATCGAATACCAAGGTGTCGTTCGCAACGTCCATGGGCAGTGACGCAAGGTTAGGTACAGTGCCAGGGTTAGATATACCCGCTGACTGAAATCCAGTCTTGTAGGCGCCGAACAGCATCAGATCATTTCTTGGGTGATAGCTGACCGTCAGTTCAGGCGAGATGTTGTCTGACTTGTCCGAAGGTGTATAAACAAGGCCGACAGGACCAAATCCCAGGGCACCACTGTTTTCGAAGACGTTACCTCCGACAGAGCTCCTGTCTTCCTCTGTCCAGCGCAGACCACCTGACAGACGCCACTGTTCGTTCAGGTTGTAGTCGAAGCTACCAAATATCGAGTAACTCTCAACATCGTTATCCCAGACCTGATGGTAATTGATATAGGTTCCCTGATAAGGGCCAGGGTTAGGGTAGGGGACAGTTGCTCCGAATACATTGGACAGGGTTTCAGACAGGATCTGAACCGGTGCGACCAGGTCTCGATACAGGTCTTCGTAAAAAGCACCAACCATAAAGTTGAAGTCGCCCTCGAAGTTGGACTGTAGTCTGAATTCCTGAGTGAATGCATCACCGGATTCACCTTGTTCTGAAATGACCACTGCCCAGCTGGTGTAGTCATAGTTGGTGTACTCTCGGTGTTCATAGTCCCAGTAGCTCGACAGAGAAGTGAACGTGTAGTTCTCCAGCTGCCAGGTCAGTTCCAGATTATAGATTTCATTTTCCAGCCGGTTGTATGGATCAGTACCCGCGTTGACGAAGGGATGAGCATCCGCGACTGCGGCTGGCGGTAGTGGACTGTTCCGCTTCAGGCGAGGCGAGTCTGTACAGGTCTGAGTCGGATCGGCCCAGAGAAACGGACCGGCACCATAGTATGGGTTGCTGCCGACACCGTCAGCACAGGCATAGAGAATGCTGTAGCCCGCATCGTTCTGTTCAGACTCCGAATAGAAAAGCTTAAGCTCTGCCTCGAAATTGTCCGTTGGCTGCCAGACTGTGGTCCATCGAAGCACTGTCTGCTCCTGGCCTGGCAGTTCACTGTCCGCAGGTTCCCGGGTTGGTCCGGCGGTGACTGCCAGAGGTAAACCGAGAAGGGGTTCCGTGGTCAGGGTATCCAGTGGCGCCGCAGAATTATCGAGCCAGCCACCGCGCATATCCTGGAAGCGCCCCGCAATACGCATGGCCATGGTGTCCCCGACTGGAAACGAAATGCCGGCTTCGAGGGTTGGGTCGTCGGACACGAATTCATAGCTTGCCCTGACGAAACCTTCGAGGCCTTCACCCACCGTAGGGCTTTTGCTGGTAACGCCGATTACACCGGCCGGGCTGTTTTTACCGTAATAGAGGGTTTGTGGTCCTTTTAACACTTCAACGGACGCAACGTCGAAGAAGCCGACATCCAGAATATGTCCTCGAGTGAAGGACATGCCGTCGAGGACGAGTGAAACCGGCTGATCGGTCCCATAGTCAACCGCAATGTTACCGACACCGCGAATGGCCATGTTACCGCCAGCGCCACCACCGGATGCATGACTGATCGCCACGCCGGGGATTCGCTGTGTCAGTTCTGCCAGATCGCGGGTCCGATATCGGTCGATTTCTTCGTCCGACATGACAGCCGCTGAAATGGGAACATCCATTAATCGTTCTTCCCGTTTCCGGGCAGTAACAATCACCTCTTCGAGTTCAGCGCTCGATTCAGCGGCCAGGACCACAGGGGCTGGCATCGTGATGAAAGTAAAAGAAAAGATAAATGAAGCAATGGATCGAGAAGTTGTCAAAGAACGCCCACCCGATTGGGGAAATAAACTCATACCGCTACCCTCCAAGAAAGACTTTATTTTTTTGTGTCGCTTTCTATGAGTCCGCGTTTGCCGCTAGCGCGAATTCTTATTTTGAATTTTTGAACTTGTAGTCAAGTACAAAAATCTAATTTAGACTACGCCTCTCTAGCAGCATAATCAAACAACAAGTAAATCAGCTGGACTTAGGGGTTTCTGATGACTTTCGTGATAGCCAATGCCTGTGTTGACGTGATGGACCAATCCTGTATTGAGGTCTGCCCGGTCGATTGTATCTATATCGAGGATGGAGACAGGATGTGCTACATCGAACCGAATGAATGTATAGACTGCGGTGTCTGTGAGTCTGCGTGCCCTGTGGGTGCCATATTCGATGAACCGGCAGTGCCGAAAGAATCCGAAGCCTTTACTGCGATCAATGCGTTATGGTTCCAGGACAAGGATGCCGCTCGTGCACAGATCGACGCCTTCATGGAGGGGGGTGGATGAACAATGTCAAACAGCTGACCCCTAAACAGGAAGACCGGCGTCGTCGCATTCTATCCGCAGCACGCAAGATGGTCGCTGACTATGGCTACGACGGTATGGTCATGAGTGAGGTCGCTGAAACGGCAGGTGTCTCTCCCACCACGCTCTACAACCTCTACAACACAAAAGATGAATTGCTGCTGGAAGCCCTGCGGGACCTTCTGGTGGAGAACTATCAGCAGTTTGATCAGCAGCTCCCGCCAGAGCGTGGCTGGCATTACCTGCATCGCGTGGTTCAGAACGGTGCCATGCTGCGCCATTCTGAACCTGCCTATGGTGAAGCTATAGTGAATGCCTTGTTACGTTCCGTTCCCGGCGATGCGCTTACCCAGTTACTCTTCGATAATGTCCGAGAGGATTTTCATTTCTCACTGCAGAAGATGGCAGAACGGGGCGAGTTGCAGCCGGACGTAAATATTAAACATCTTGCCGTTATCCTGCTGGGTAATTACTGGTCGACATTCCTGCTGGTGAGCAAGGGGGCTGAGCGGCTGACACGCATTAAACTCAGTCTTGAAATTAATATGCTTTCTGTACTGATGGCAGCCAGCCAGGGGAAAGTGCGAGAAGAAATAGAGCAACGCCTGACAGAAATTCGGGCAGCTAGCGAGGAGTTGGCAGATGAATAAGCCTTACGAACCTCTAGTTCCAGAGTCCCTGGATGAAATCAACTTCCTGGATGCGAATCTGCAGAATTGTCCCTACCACGCCTATCAGTTGTTGCGTGATGAGGCGCCGGTCTGGATCGATCCGATTACGGGCTTTTATGTGGTCAGCCGATTTGAGGACATGCGTCGTGTTCTGCTCGATACGGAAAATTTTTCCAATGACATGCGCGGTGGTCAGGGAGGTAGTCGTGAGCAACTGGATTCCGATCGCGCGACACGCATGATGAAGCTTTATGAAGAAAAGGGGTGGGTGCCCGGTGCCACGCTGGCGGGGCGGGATGATCCGAACCATAAGCAGATGCGCGCCATGTTCAATGAAGCGTTCAAACCGAAGAAGATCGATGGCATGGATCCCTTTGTCCGGGATACGGCATACAAGCTGATTGATGCGTTTGTTGATGAAGGCCAGTGTGACTGGATTCATCAGTACGCCGTGCCTCTGCCACTTATTGTCATTGGCGCACAGGTGGGCGTTCCGGAAGAAGATATCTGGAAGATCAAAGCCTGGACCGATGCCTGGGTGCAGCGCCTCGGCATGATGCAGTCGGAAGAAGAGGAACGCTGGTCCGTTGAGATGGAAATTGAAGCACAGCATTATTTCCAGCCGATATTCGAGCGTCTGCGCCGGGAGCCTGATGACACCCTGTTGTCAGATATGGTGAACCGCGAGATTCCCGAATGGGGTCGAACACTGACAGACAACGAACTGCATGCTGAAATGATGGCAGATACCTTCGTCGGTGGCTCAGAAACCACGACCAATGCGATTGGTTATGGTATGAAACTGCTGATCGAGAATCCGCAGGTCTGGGAGAGACTTAAATCTGACCCCGACAAGTATCTCAGGACTTTCTGTGAAGAAGTTGTTCGACTCGAAGGCCCTGTGCAGGGGCTTTTCCGCCTCGCGGCAAATGACATTGAAATGCACGGCGTCACGATTCCCAAAGGCGCCATGGTGAATGTGCGCTATGCTGCTGCCAACCGTGACGAGCGTGAGTTCGAATGCCCGGAGCAGCTTGACCTGGACAGAGACAAGCCGGGCCGACATGTCGGCTTTGGTTCAGGTATCCACCACTGCCTGGGTGCACCATTGGCCAGGCGTGAGTTATTCTGGGCGTTTCGGGCGCTCATTGACCGCGTTGACGATATGCGTTTTGCTGAGGGTCGTAATACATTTGAAGTGGCGCCCAGCTTTTCATTGCGAGCCATGAAGGAACTGCATATACAATTTGATGCAAAACCCGCTGACCAGCGAATCGATCCGTCCTCCCTGGACGTTGATTCCAAGGCAACGGAAATAGACAATCCAGCTAACCAATAGACAAAATCGAGGGAATACCAATGGCCGAAATGTTTAAGGATCTTGATCCGGATACCATGCCCCGCTCACCCGGGCTGACTTACCAGGATCTGCTTGACCAGGATACCCATGATGTACCGGAAGTGCTCAGGCTTCAGTCACCGAAGGATGTCGGGCTGAATGAATTTGGTGCTCATCGGTACACAACCCGGGAGTATCACGAGAAAGAGGTCAAGAACCTCTGGATGAAAGTCTGGCAGATGGCCTGTCGGGAAGAAGAAATACCTGAAGCCGGTGACCACCTGCGTTATGACATCGCCGGTCGCTCTTTTCTTATCGTTCGCCAGTTGGACAGATCCATCAAGGCCTATCCGAATGCCTGTTTGCACCGCGGTCGTATGCTGAAGGAATTTGATGGTCATGCATCGGAGCTGCGTTGTGCGTTTCACGGATTCGCCTGGGAACTGGACGGTTGTCTGAAAGATGTACCCGCCCGATGGGACTTCCCGCAAATCAAGGACGAGGAGTTCGGCCTGCCGGAGATCCCCGTGGCGACCTGGGCGGGATTTGTTTTCATCAATCCTGATCAGGACTGCGAACCTTTTGAGCCATTTATCAAGGATCTGGCCGATCAGTTTGAGCGCTGGGATCTGGGTTCTCTTTATATCCAGGCACACGTGGCCCGCGTTATGCCCTGTAACTGGAAGATCGCCCAGGAAGCTTTCTGTGAGGCTTACCATGTTAGCGGTACGCATCCGCAGATTATGCGAAGTCTGGGGGATGTAAACAGCCAGGTGGATGTCTGGGAAAACTGTTCCCGGGTTATTACCCCCGGTGGTACCGCCAGCCCGTTGCTGGATTACGACATGTCCGATGAAGATATTTTGCGTGCCATGATGGATATCCCCGTCGGGCAGCCTGTTCCTGAAATACCTTCAAACATGAACGCCCGAGCGTTCCTTGCGGCAGCGAGTCGAGAAGGTCTGCGCCCGAACGCCGGCGATAGGGTGGACAAATACTGCGACGCTGAAATCGTTGACAGCATTGACTATACGCAGTTCCCGAACTTCCACCCGTGGGGTGCCTTTAACAAGATCGTCTACCGCTTCCGACCGAATGGTGATGATCACAGAACCTCCATCATGGAGTGTTATCAGTTGATGCCATTCGAAGGTGAGCGTCCACCGGCTGCCCCGATGACCTGGATCGAGCCAGACCAGAAGTGGTCAAGTGTTTATGGCTTCCTGGGGCGGGTATTCGACCAGGATGTATTCAACATGCCGAAGGTTCAGTGGGGACTTGAGTCTACTTACAAGCCGGGTATTACGCTGTCCGGATACCAGGAAGCGAAAGTTCGCTGGCTGCATCACAAGCTGACAGAGTGGGTAGGAGAATAACGATGAGCATGACACACCCGTTTGATACCGATAGCCTTTACGAGCTGACCGAAGATGGCAACATTCGGATAACCAAGGATGGAAAAACCGGCTATTTCACCGGTGAAGGTATTCACATTGAAGGCGAAATCCGCGAGGCAGACCCCCAGCTCTGCAACTGGATTACCAATGTTCCGCCCGCGGATACCCAGATGACGACTTCCCGGATTGCGGGTCGTGACAAAACAGCCACCCCTGCTTCCCATCTGAATTCCTGATATGCCTCGTTACGTATTGATTGGATTATGTGAACCGCTGTCTGATGAGAATCAGGCAGCATTTGATGAATGGTTTATCGACCAGCATATTGAAGATACCGCCAAGTGCCCGATATTCGTGCGTGGAACGGTTTTCAAACTTGCAGGTCCGCATCTGGACCTGGAAACCAAATCCGGTTACCTGTCTCTTTATGAAGTAGAAGCGCCCAGCTACGAGGAAGCCGAACGCATACTCAATGAGTGGCAGGCAGATCCCGACGCGTGGGAAGGGCGCAAGAATCACACTGAAACGCGCGAACGTCTGGGCGGTGATATCCCGATGAAGATCAATGGTTCCGGCTGGTATGAGGAACTGAAGACCTTCGACGGACCTGCTGCCAAGTAGATGGCGAAACGTGTTTACCTCTTTGATGAGGGTAATAAGGACGATCGTGATCTGCTGGGTGGTAAAGGTGCAAATCTTTGCGAAATGACCTTGCTGGGTCTGCCTGTACCGTTTGGCTTCATTATCACCACGCGAACCTGTCGTGAGTTTTTCGAGTCCGGTAATCATCTGCCTCGTGGATTGATGCAGGAGTACCGCATCGCTCTCAATCTGGTGGAAGAGAAGATGGGCGCAACTTTCGGTGACCCTGAAAATCCCCTGCTGGTTTCTGTGCGCTCCGGCGCGCCTGTTTCCATGCCTGGCATGATGAACACCATTCTTAACCTCGGCATGAACGACGAGATAGTCGAGGGGCTCGCCCGAAAAACCGGCAACCCCAGGTTCGCATACGATTCCTACCGTCGATTTATCCAGATGTTCGCAGATGTTGTGCTGGGGACGGATGCCGAGTTGCTGGAACGTCACATCGAGGAATACAAGGAAGCAAACGGCAAGAAGCTCGATACTGATATGGATGCCGTGGACTGGCAACGGGTTATTGATATCTTCAAGAACCTGGTGGATTTTCCTGAAGACCCATTCAAGCAGCTGGAACTTGCCGTTGAGGCGGTTTTCCTGTCCTGGCACACCCCCCGAGCACGAGTCTATCGTGAAATGAACAACATACCGGAATCGTTAGGCACCGCGGTGAATGTTCAGGCGATGGTGTTTGGTAACTATGGAGAAGATTCCGGATCCGGTGTCGCTTTTACTCGAAACCCGTCGACCGGTGAGAAGATATTTTTTGGTGAAGTGCTGTTTAATGCCGCCGGTGAAGATGTGGTGGCCGGTATTCGCACCCCACAACCACTGGAAGCCCTGAAGGAACGGTTGCCGGAGGCCTATGCGGAGCTGGATCGAACCCAGGTGTTGCTGGAAAAACACTATCGTGACATGCAGGACCTTGAGTTCACAGTTCAGGAAGGCCAGCTTTATATGCTGCAGACCCGCAGTGGAAAACGCACAGGCCGGGCATCCGTCAAGATTGCGGTGGATATGGTCCGTGAAGGGCTCATCTCTCAAAGTGAAGCTCTGCTGCGAGTGACACCCGATCATGTTGAGTCCTTCCTGCATCCGGCAATTGACCCAGAGGCCGAGAAAGAAATTATTGCAACAGGTCTTCCCGCCAGTCCGGGTGGTGCAACCGGCAAGGTGGTGTTTTCAGCGGACGAAGCCGTGCAGGTTTCTCTTGATGGCGATCCCGTGATTCTGGTTCGCCGGGAAACCACGCCGGAAGATATTCATGGCATGCGTGTTGCGGAGGGCATACTGACAGAACTGGGAGGTATGACTTCCCACGCAGCAGTGGTGGCGAGAGGTATGGGCGTTTGTGCCATAACCGGTTGTGGTGAGCTCTCGGTAGATATGAAAGGTGGGTCTGCCGTGACCAGCGATGGTGTGCGAATCAAGCGTGGTGACATTATCACGCTCGACGGAACCTCTGGTGAAGTGATGCTCGGAGACATCCCGAAAATTGAGGCAAGCGGCAGTGATGATTTTCAGACGCTGCTTTCCTGGGCCGATGCCCATCGTCAACTGAAGGTCAGAGCGAATGCCGAGACCCTGGAGGATGCGGCCAAGGCGAGAGAGCTTGGTGCGGAAGGTATCGGGCTCTGTCGCACTGAGCATATGTTCTTTGACGGCAGTCGTATCGACATCATGCGGGCGATGATTCTCTCGGAAGATGAGAAGGAGCGGGCGCGTTTCCTGGGTCAGCTCTATGAGTTCCAGTATCACGATATGAAAAAGCTGTTTGAAGTCATGGATGGGCTTCCTGTCAACATACGGCTCTTAGATCCGCCTCTGCATGAGTTCCTGCCCCATGACAAAGAGGGTGTAGCGAATCTGTCTGAGAAGATAGGCAAGCCGGCAGTCGTAATACGTGATATCACGCGCAGCCTGATGGAAGTGAACCCCATGCTGGGTTTCCGAGGGTGCCGACTTTCGGTGGTCTTTCCGGAAATTACCGAGATGCAGGTGAAGGCTATCATCACGGCGGCAGCGGATGCTCATGATGAGGGCGTCAATGCGCGGCCGGAGATTATGATCCCGTTGGTGATTAACGTGCGGGAGGTTCGTCTGGTAACTGAGATCGTTGAGAAAGCCGTGCATGAGGTGATGGAAAAACGAAAGGTTTCTGTCCCTTACCGTGTGGGAACGATGATGGAAACTCCCAGGGCCTGCCTGACCGCTCAGCGTATAGCGCCGGAAGTTGAGTTTATGAGTTTTGGTACCAATGATCTGACCCAGATGACCTATGGGTTTTCCCGTGATGATGCCGGCAAGTTTATTCCCGAATATCTCGACAGGAATCTCATCCCTGATGATCCGTTTGTGTCTCTTGATACACGGGCGGTTGGCGATCTGATGAAGATGGCCATCGCCAGAAGCAAGGAAGTGAAACAGGGCATCAAATACGGTATCTGTGGTGAACATGGTGGTGATCCTGCGTCCGTTCACTTCTGCCACTCAATTGGTCTCGACTATGTCTCCTGCAGCCCATACCGGGTTCCGGTGGCAAGAATCTCCGCGGCGCAGGCTGCGGTCATGGACAAGCAGAAATAGCGAACTTGCGCCAGCATTGGCTTAGGAGTAATGAGACTCTTTAACTCCTGACTGATCTGCTGCGCTGGTTTCAAAAGAACAAAAACAATAAAAACAATAAAAACAATAAAAACAATAAGAGAGGAGCACACGTGTGAGGGGATTTCGTTCTGGCGGTGTCGCCATTCTGACTGGGTTATCCATAAGTATTGCGTCATTGACCAGTATCGCCGATGAACAGTATTCGAAACCTGCAGGTAAGGATTATCCGAAGAATGTTTACTTTGGTGATACTCACCTGCATACCCGGAATTCTCCGGATGCGTGGTCCATGGGTAATCTCAACCTGACGCCACATGATGCCTATCGGTTTGCTCAGGGAGATGCGGTTACCGCCCACAATGGAATGCAGGTTCAACTGCGCCGTCCCATGGATTTTCTGGTGGTCAGTGATCACTCGGAGTATCTGGGTGGTTTCTATCGTTTTACGGTGGATGATGCTCTGATCACAGGGACTGAACCGGCAAAAATCTGGCAGAAGTTTATCGACGATGGTGCCGCTCATCTCATGATGGGTACATTCGTGAACAGTATGCAGAATCCCGATGAGTTCCCGCCTTTCCCGGAATCCGTACAGAGAACGATCTGGGAAGAAGTCGCTCTAACAGCCGATCAGCATAACAAGCCTGGTGTTTTTACCGCATTCTCCGGTTACGAATGGACCTCCATGATCGATGGCAACAACCTGCATCGTGTCATGGTCTACAAGGATGATGCAGACATTGTCTCGCAGGTTCGTCCTTTCACGGGGCAGGACAGTCTTGATCCGAGAGATTTGTGGGAAGGGCTGGCCCTTTATGAGGAGAAAACCGGTGGTGAGGTCTTGTCGATCGCACATAACGGTAATCTCTCAAACGGCATGATGTTTCCTGACAAGATGGTCGATGGCAAACCAATCGACCGTGATTACGCGATCTTAAGGTCGCGATTTGAAACCATCTATGAGGTGACTCAGGTCAAGGGTGATGGTGAAGCTCACCCGACGCTTTCCCCGGATGATGAATTCGCGGACTTCGAAAACTGGGACTGGGACAACATTGGCCGTACGGAGCAGAAAGAAGACTGGATGCTCAAACATGAGTACGCACGAGGTGCCCTCAAGCTTGGATTGAAGTACGAGCAGGAATTGGGTGTGAACCCCTATAAGGTGGGTCTGATCGGCAGTACCGACGGACACAATACTTTCTCAACGCCGGAGGAAGATAATTTTTTCGGCAAGTTTCCCGAATCTGAACCCGGGCCTGGACGTCTCGAAAATGCGATGGCGCTTGATCAGTTATGGGAAAACTGGCGCATAGTCGCTTCCGGTTATGCTGCGGTCTGGGCGGAAGAAAATACCCGTGAGTCCCTGTTTGATGCCATGAAGCGGCGCGAAGTCTATGCAACCACGGGCTCTCGAATAACGGTGAGGTTCTTCGGTGGCTGGGACTATGAAGCCGAAGACATCTATCGTCCGGCATTTCTCGACATTGCCTATGGCAAAGGCGTTCCCATGGGTGGTGATCTCAGCAATGCGCCGACAGATGGCGCGCCCCGATTTCTGATTGTGGCTGCAAAAGATGTCGATGGTGCCAACCTCGATCGTGTTCAGGTCATCAAGGGCTGGCTTGATCAGGACGGAAACACGCAGGAGAAGGTTTACGATGTGGCCTGGTCTGATGATCGCGAACCAGACCCTGAAACGGGCAGATTACCGCCGGTGGGAAATACCGTGAATGAGAAGAAGGCAACCTATCTGAACACCATAGGCTCAGCGCAGTTAATGAGCTACTGGCAGGACCCCGACTTCGATCCGGAAGAACGCGCTTTCTACTATGTCAGGGTACTTGAGATACCGACACCCAGGTGGACGTCGTACGATGCATCCTGGTTTGGCCTTGAATTGAAAGAAGAAATCCCAAGGTCGATCCAGGATCGTGCCTACACATCACCCATCTGGTACACACCCTGATCAGACGTTACGCTGCTCGCGCTGCCAGTAAGGTTCTCTCAGCTCACGTTTAAGAATCTTGCCGGTCGGCGCCTTGGGCAGGGATTCCACGAAATCGACAGAGCGCGGCTTCTGGTAGGACGCCAGATGTTCGCGCGCTGTATCAATAATTTCCTGTTCCGTGGCGGTCTCGCCCGGTTTCATGACAACCACGGCTTTTACCGATTCGCCCCATTCATCATCGGGTACCCCGATCACCGCACACTCCAGGACACCGGGGTGCTTGTGTATGGCGGCTTCAACCTGGGTTGAGTAGATGTTCTCTCCGCCGGAGATGATCATGTCTTTGGCCCGATCAATGATGAAGACATAACCATCTTCATCCCAGGTCGCGACATCCCCGGTCCACATCCAGCCATCGCGAATGGTTTCTGCGGTGAGTTCCGGTTTCTGCCAGTAGCCGACCATGTTTGCTTCACTTTGAACGACAATTTCTCCTGAAGAGAGACCATCCTTTGGCACGTCCTGACCGCTTTCATCGACAACACGGATTCGTGTGACGAACCCTTCGCGCCCACACGAATTCAGCCGTTCCGTGCGCTCACCGGCTACGGCTCTGGCATGATCTTCCTGCGACAGGAATGTCATGGTCATGCCTTCCGTCTGGCCATAACCCTGGATCAGAGTGCAGGGGAACGACGCCAGCGCGGCTTTCACAACACTGCCCGGCATGGGACCACCGCCGTACTGAATATTGCGCAGGCTGGAAAGATCGTAGTCTTCGAATCCTTCTACGGCCATCATCCAGTTCAGCATGGTGGTAATGCCCAGGAAAGCGGAAACCTTTTCACGCTGGATGATTTCAAGTGCGGTTCTTGCTTCGAAATTCATCAAAACGCAGGGGCAGCCATGAGCGATGTAATTCATCGCCAGTGCAACTGGAATATGAAACATCTGACCGGTCAGCATATACACGTCAGTGGGTACAATTCTTTCCGCCACCGTCTGATTGAGCATGCCCATGTACAGTGAATGGTGCGTATGCAGGGCTCCCTTGCTGAGTCCGGTTGTGCCGCCGGTGTAAAGTATGAGTACCGGATCTTCGCCGCCAACATCGTTGATGATCTCGTCTGTCGTCCCGCTGTTGACCAGATCCTCATACGATCCGTCACTTTCTGGTCCGTACTCAAGAGAGGTTGGCTCAAGGGCGATTCGATCCATCACATCTTTCTGAAGCGCTCGGAAATCACTGTGACAAAGAAACACCGAAGGCTCTCCATCTTCCACGATTCGAGCCACTTCCTCAGCGGACAGTCGCCAGTTCATGGGTTGCGCGATAAACCCGGCCATGGCGCACGCATAGTAAACCTCGAAGTATTCGATGCTGTTCGTGGAGAGCACTGCGACACGGTCGCCTTTTCTCAGTCCGAGACTGATCAGGCCGTTGGCGAGTTGTGTCACGCGTGCCAACAGTGCACTGAAGGAAGTACGTCGATCAGTCGTTGCATCGACAATAGCAGTGTTACCGGGCGTCAGATCTGCCCATTTGCGAACGGCATCGGCAAGGTTCATAGACTGAGCCTCTAGCTGACCTGAGGGTAGGGCGTCGCAAACGAGGGCATCACCATTTTTTGCGGCCACAGGAACTGCAGGCTGCACTTGCTGATTTTCCATTCACCGTTCACTTTCACATATTCCTCGTCGTACAGGCCGAACCACACGATAGGTTGAGCATCGGCTTCTGTGGTCGTCACAACGTCAATCAGGTAGGAGCGTCCTTTGGCCGTATCGGGACCTGTCAGATCAATGTAATGGTTGGTGATATGGTGCATCGCGCTGAACGGATCCTGAGCATCAAATACACCATGGTAGTTAGTGCGGATCGTGTCCCGACCTTCCCAGTTACCATACTCCGGGCCAAACTCGCAGACAGCATCTTCGGTAAAGATGTCAGCGAGGGCGTCGATCTGGCCTGAATCCATCAGGTGGGAATAGAGCTGCTTCAGCTTGCGAATCTTTTCCTTTTCCAGAAGTTCTCGCAGTTCCTTCATTTCATCGGCGGTAAAGTCACTCATGGTCAGCCTCTTTTTTTGTTTGAATGAGATTGTGGGTTTGTCTGGAGCGCCCAGTATAGGTCGTTTTTATAAAAATGTGGTGCACTACAAAAAACTGGCCCGGGTGGATATCTTTGTTTACAGTTTCCCCAAGGAGAAAACCTATGACAACAGGCACGAACGAACGCGTTAACCAACAACTCTTTTTAAAGCAGGTCCCGGAAGGTATTGCGGGGCCGGAAGATTTCGAAGTCAGGGAAGCAGCAGTCCCGGCACTGGCTGAAGGACAGGTCCTGGTTGAATCACACTATTTCGGCCTTGATGCCGCATTGCGACTGATTGTGCGCGACAGCGATGAATTTCTGTTTCGCGTAAAGCCTGGCGATCTGGTTCGTGGCACCGCCGCGGGCAGGGTGATCGAGTCAAACCACCCGGATTATTCGATCGGAGAGTATGTCATGGCCTCCAGCGGTGTTCAGACCTATTCGGTGTGTACACCCGATGAGCTGGAGAAATGCGATATCAGCCAGGCGCCCTTGCCGGACTGGCTCGGCGGTTTTGGTGTCTCAGGACTGACGGCCTATTTCGCGATCTTTGATGAGTGTAAGCCTCAGCCAGGGCAGACCGTACTGGTAAATGGTGCAGCAGGTGCTGTGGGTAACATGGCTGGCCAGTTCTGTAAGCTGGCGGGCGCACGGGTCATCGGGTTAACGGGTTCAGAAGAAAAATGCCGCTGGCTCGTAGACGAACTCGGTTTTGATGTCGCGATTAACTACAAGGATGACAACTGGTACCAGCAGCTGGAGCAGGCAGCACCGGACAGGCTGGATGTGATCTTTGATAATGTCGGTGGTGAAATCCTGGATGCCAGTATGAAACTGATTGCCATGCGCGGTGTCGTTCTGTTGTGTGGTTCAACCTCCCAATACGTGGCAGATGAAATGCATGGTCCTGACAACTACATCTGGCTGGGCACCATGCGGGCACGAATGCAGGGTTTTGTGGTGTTTGACTATATTGATCAGTACGAGGCGGCGCGCAGACGGATGTCGACATGGATTGCTGACGGCAGTATCAAGCTGCCCAACCACTTTCATGAAGGAGAGGTGAGCGCGTTCCCCAAAGCGTTTCAGGAGCTCTATGAGGGCAGAAACCTGGGTAAGATGCTGCTCAAGCTTCCAGCCGCTGACTAGTCCCTGTCGGCGGCCAGATAACCGTTAATTGATTTCTCCACCAGGCGCATTTTGATCTTTTCCTGGCGGCTCAGTTCCTCGCTTATTTGCAGCGAGGTCAACGTGTATTGGCGGGTTAGCTCCGGCACATCTTTAACATCCGAGCCGTTTCGCTCGAACCGGTAAGCGCGTTCGAGATCCATACGCTCACGTTTCAGTCGGATGATTTCAAGTTCAACCTGTTCAATCTGTGCTGCTTCGTGCGCCACATCCGCCCATGAGACAGGTGAAAAAGAGGACAGTGAAATCGCGGTGATCAGTGTGTAAATAAATCGTTTCATGGCTGCGAAGATAGGCCTTCGCTGTTACCACGGATACGCTGCGTCAGACAATCGGTTGTTAATCTGGATCAGCGGTCACGTGGCGTCACGTTCTGTGACGCCCGTCACAACTGCTGTTCACTTCAATTGTGGAGGTCAGGACTGGCTCGAAGCCCAGGCTCGCGCCTCGTCGGATGCGACCCACTGGAGTGCATTTTTCAGCAAACGCCGAAATCCTGGATTGCCGAATGCCTCCGGGCTGTCGCCAATGTCCGATGCGACAACTGGAGAGTTACGTGCTGCGTTTGCCCAGACCACCAGGTTGCTGCCTGGCGGATGGTTCCAGTTGTCCTGCTCTTCCTGTGGAGCCAGCGGTGGTGGTGTAAAGTTTTCAGCAACATAGTCATAGTCGCTGCGCATTAAAGGTAGAACACCAGCCTCAAAGTTCGGTGACTTGATATAGATTTCATCAGCCACGGTAAAGCCATCATCCAGGCCCGCAACAACCGGGTGTCCTGGTTCTACCGGTGTCAGCGTAAAGGTTGGGTTAGGGAAGGGGCCGTGACCGCCTCGGTAGCCAGAACCGGGCATCTTTTCTCCGAAAACTTCGCCTCCACTCAGAAGGAAAGACGAACCATGAACCTCACGCCACAACGGCCAATTGGGCCAGGAAACGGTGCCGTGATTCAACAGGACGATACCCTTGCCTGCTTCGAGAAGTGCGACCATAGAGTTCTTGAAATCTTCCGGTGGCTCGCCGGTGTCACTGGCACCATCATGTGTCAGGCCAACGTTGGGTATGCCTGACATATCGTAAAACAGGACAGTGTCGTAGGGCTCGACATTCTCCGGTCGGAGGATCACCTGTGCCGCGGGCTGCTCGACCAGTGTTGTGTTGATATCTTCATCTTCCTCAAACATGGCGAGAAACGCATCATGGTTGTAGGCATGACCCTTGCTCACGATCAGTACGTTGGTCTGTGACATGTCTTTCTCCCTTTAATCGATAATCGTCATCGTAATAGAACTACGCGCTGGCTGCACGCCGCGAGTCACGTCGGTCGAATGCATCGCGTATTCTTGTCAGTCTCATGGCTGAGATCGGATACTTCCAGATGATAAACACAGAAGTTGCGTAGAAGAGCCATGGTGGAAATACGTAAACGTAGGCAAGTGCCTGTATCTCGGCGGGTCCGTTGTTGCCGCTCGGATCAAAGCCAAGCCACTCAAGAAATGGCAGGCACAAACCCAGGGCCAGTGCTGTGACCATCTTCTGACCCAATGACCATACGGCGATGTAGGCACCTGAGATATTCTCTGTTGAACGACGAGACGCGATCTCGATCACGTCTGCTTTCATCGACATGGAGAGGGCACCGAAGTTGCCACCAGCGACACCATAGATTGCAAGGCAGAAGAACAAACCCCAGAGATCACCGGGACCCAGCAGCAGGAAGGTGGGTGTGAATACCACGAACATAACGCCGCCAATCATCCAGGTAGGTTTTTTTCCGATTCTTTCTGACAAGAGAACCCAGACGGGCAGTGCAAGAATATTGGCACCGTAATACCCGAGCAGTATCTGCTGTGTCTGACCTTCGGCTTCGACAACATAAGTTGCGAACAGCATGAAGCAGGCAGATCCCCAGCCGGTGCCGAGCGACATCATCATGAACCCTGCAAACAGCAACATGAACGAGCCGTTGCTGAACATGGCTTTCGCGTGTTTGAAAATATTGGCCTTGGGTCTTGGATAGGCTTCGCGTTCAGGCACTGAAGCAAGGGTGATTGAAATCATAACTGGCAGCATGATCAGCGCCATGGTGCCAATGATCGTCAATCCTTCTTTTGGCAGACTGCCAAATCCTGTGAACTTTCCAGCAAGTACAGGGATGGTGAGTACGCTGACGTTGCCAAGAAATCCGAACGCCTGTCGCCAGCCCGTGATACGAGTTCGTTCGTAATAGTCATCAGAAAGCTCCGCGCCCCAGGCGTAGTAGGGAATGTTCACCATGGTCCAGCCAAGCCATAGGGTGACTGACCAGGTCAGCAGGAACCATTTGTCGATGGGCAGTTCGTTCAGAACCGTCGGGTTAAACAACTGGAAGGCGGAAATCATCATCAGGGCAGCGCCACCGGCAATCCAGGGTTTTCTTCGGCCGAACGGTCCGGGCGTTCTATCGCTCAGTGCGCCGATCAGCGGATCCGTAATGACATCCGTGACACGTGCCAGCATCAGGATAAGTCCCACCTCGGTGAGAGACAGACCAAAGTCTTTTGAATAGACCAGGGGCAAATAAAGCAGGACCGGAATCGAGGCCAGGTAGACGGCGTATTCCGGTAGCGCGAAGAGCATCAGGGTGGACTGCTTCAAAGGCTGTTTTTGGTTGAGGGGCGTTGTCTGTTCTTCTCCCATTGCCTGAGGCTACGTTGAAACTCTTTGATTTTCCACGTAATTCTTGATGCAATGCGCCGCCATGATTGACGTCCATCTACAGATGCTGGATTCGATTCAGGTCGCCCCGGAAATCGATGCCAGTGAACTGCTCAAGCCGAACCAGGATCTTCCTCCTTTTCTCCGAGCGCTGCTTGTGGCGGATGGAACCGTCACTCGTTTACTCAGCGCCTACTTTGCAGAAGACATCGCGATCAATACGCTGCAGCAAAGCGAATTCTCCATGCCGATGCCGCTGGCTCATCTGCGTCTTACAACAGGCCAGCCAGCCTTTATCCGTCAGGTCGAGTTGCTCGGCGGCCTTAGTGACCGCCGTTATGCCAGCGCGATCAGTCTGCTCAATCCAATGTTGATGGACGCCGGTCTGTTCCATGAACTGATCGACGAGAATGTCGGTATGGGGGAGGTCCTGCGCAATTCCGCCCGAGGCAGCTATCGGGAAGTGCTTGATATCAGAAGGCAATCCGAGACAACGGTCACCCGTACCTATGCGGTGATACTTTCGGGGCAGCCGGCGATTCTCATCAGCGAGACGTTTGCGCTTGAGAGCTTTGTTTGAGAAAAGCCTTTAGCTGAATAAAAAGCCTTTAGCTAGTAAAAAGCCTTTAGCTAGTAAAAAGCCTTTAGCTAGTAAAAAGCCTTTAGCTGAATAAGAAGCCTTTAGCTGAATAAGAAGCCTTTAGCTGAATAAGAAGCCTTTAGCTGAATAAGAAGCCTTTAGCTGAATAAGAAGCCTTTAGCTAGTAAAAAGCCTTTAGCTAGTAAAAAGCCTTTAGCTGGATAAAAAGCCTTTAGCGGGATTGAAAGCCTTTAGCTGGAAAGAAGCTTTCTCTTCAGTTCTTTCTGCTCCGCCGCAGTTATTCCAACTTCCTCCAGATAACCCTGTATGCCGCCATAGTGGTTGTCGATTTCATCGAACGCGGCCAGCAGATATTCGGATTTGACGCCGGACATGATGTGCAGAAAGTTGTCATCGATTCTTTCGGGCAGTCCCTGCTCACGCATGCTGGCTAGCATACGTTCACGTGCACGGTCCGCCAGTTCAGTGGCTTCGTTACTGACGAGGTAGTCATGTAGCACGGTCTCGTGATCAACACCCAGCATCGTCAGTATGATGGCAGCGCCGAATCCGGTTCTGTCTTTGCCGGCAGAACAATGCAGCAGGAATCCGCGGTCGGTGTCACATAAGTGTGACATCAGCTCCTTGTAAGCCTCTACATGGTCTCGCGCGATTTCCCTGGTAACGTCATTCATAAACGACATAAAGTCTTCGGCTGAAGGTCTCTTTTGCGATTCCTGCATGGCCTGCTGGAACTGACTTGAGCTGCCTGGCCAGATGGGGATGTGTACCCGTACGTCAAACGGTGGCGCATCCGGAGTCGGATGATTTTCTGCTTCCTCGTGACTGCGAAGATCGCAGATCACACCAATATCCAGCGCAGCGAAATCGTCAAAAGCATGCTCGGCGATATCTGTCATCAGGCCACATCTGAACAGCATGCCTTTCTTGACCGTACGGCCATCCTGGGTGGCATAGCCACCGAAGTCGCGAAGGTTGATGGCGCCTTCGATGTTTATGAACTGTCTTGGGAGGTGGTCTTTAAGCATGAATTGCAGTGGTCCTGGCTGGGGCGAGTCGAAATCTGTCGCGTAAGTTAGCAGCTTTGCGAGCGCAACCGGATAAAGATCAAGAGAATTGTTTCAAGGATAGAAGCCGGCGTGATCAGTGTGGCTATTTTTTTCGGGCGGCTTTTTCCGCTTCGTCCCTGGCAATCTCATTGCCGATAGCCTGCTCGACCTTTTTCATATAAGCGCCATGCTGGCGGCCAGCCCACTGGTAGCTTTCGTGTCTGGGCTCATTTCGACTCTGGAAAACCGGCGCCACGTATCGTGCGAACAACTCGTAGCTGCGCTTTGTTTCTGCCCAGTCGGCCCAGTTGTTGGCCATGTGCAGGAAAGCACCAAAACCACCCGACTCTTCTTCGAGTCTCTGTATCTGTGCAATGGCATCATCCGGCGTACCAATCACGGCAAGACCGCTTTCAATCAGTGCTTCAGCAGGGTCTTCCGCATCGGGCGCGATGGGCAGGGCTGCGACATCCTTGAAGTAGCTAATCCATTCGTCGATTCCGTGGCGAATATTTGCCATGGCCTGCTCGCGGGTCTCAGCAATATGCATTGGACCAACCAGTGACCAGTTGGCACGATCAATGACCTGGTCATTTTCTTTCGCCTTGCGCTCGTAGATTTCCCAGTTTGCGGCCAGAGCATTGAAACCACCCGATGTAGTCGCACCGACAGAGAGCAGCCCCAGGCCGTGTGTTCCGGCAGCGCGAGCGCCGGCCGGTGAAACCTGTGATGCCACAGCCATTTCGATATGGGGTCTGGTGAAACTGCCCAGTTGTAACCTCGCCTCATTAAGCTCAAACCAGTCTGTCTTGCAGGAAACGGTTTCGCCTTTGAGCAGCGGAACCAGCACTTCGATGGCCTCCAGCATCATATCCCGTTGTTTCAATGAATCGATGCCAAGCATATGGGCATCTGAGGGAAGGGCCCCGGGCCCCATGCCAAAGGCCACTCGGCCCCGGGTCATGTGATCCAGCTGCATTATTCGGTCGGCCAGGATAAACGGATGATGAAAAGTCAGGGAAGAGACGCCGGTACCGAGCTTAATATGTTTCGTGATGGCTGCGGCCTGGGCGATGAAAACTTCTGGTGAGGCGATGATCTCCATCCCGCCGGAGTGATGCTCGCCGATCCATGCGTAGTCATAACCAAGACGGTCCAGGTACTGAACAAGTTCCAGGTCACGGGTCAGTGCCTGGGTTGGGTTCTCATTGAGGCTGTGAAAAGGGGCGAGGAATATCCCAAACTTCAGATCATTCATTGATTCGGTTCACAGAAGATCTGGTAAAGCGCCTGTATCAACTGGCTGGCTTCTCCTTCCTTCAGGGAATAGTAGACCGTCTGTGCATCCCGGCGGGATTCAACGACATCCTCGTGACGCATTCTTGCCAGATGCTGTGAAAGCGGGGACTGGGCGATACCGATCTTTTTGGACAATTCGCCGACACTCTGTTCGCCGACTTTCAGTTCACACAGGATCATCAGTCGGTGGGGGTGTCCCAGTAACTTCATCATATCACTGGCTTTTTCTGCAGAAGCCTGCATGGTGTCAAGGTCCATAAATTTCCTTTCTAACCCAAATTTCCGATTTCGCCGGGATGGTGGTTGCAAACGTACTTAAGAATTTTATAATATACAAAAAATATCATCTACCCCGAAATCAGCCTGTTGATTTCTGTATTGATATCGGGGCCGAAGTACAAGAAGAAGAGCGAATTATACATGGATGATGAATCTAAAAAGCTTGTTCCTGCGGAATTGAATCGCCGCAAGTTCCTGATGAACTCCATGGGTCTGGTCGGTGGTGCTGTTGCCGCGACAAGCGCTGCATCAGGTGCTTTGGCGGAAGAGTCTTTTCTGCCACCTGCAGTGCCCTCATGGACCCGGTCCCTCGGACCAGGAGTTCTGACCAATCCCTACGGCCAGCCTTCAAAGTATGAAGCCCATGTGCAGCGTCGTAACGTCGAATGGTTGACCGCGGACAAGATCGCGTCGATCAGTTTCACGCCACTGGCTGATCTGAAAGGTATCATTACGCCAAGTGGTCTGGTTTTTGAACGGTATCACGCCGGGGTGCCAGAGATAGATCCTGCCAAGCACAGGTTGATGATCCACGGCATGGTCAGTAATCCGATCATCCTGACGATGGATGACCTGATGCGATTCCCGTCAGTCAGCCGTATTCGATTTCTTGAGTGCCCGGCCAATGGTGGTATGGAATGGCGTGGTGCACAGATGGAAGGCGTGCAGTTCACTCATGGCATGTTGTCCTGCTGCGAGTGGACCGGCGTTATGCTCTCCACCATCCTTGAAGAAGTTGGCGTTGATCCCTCAGCGAGCTGGATTCTTGCTGAAGGTGCTGACGGCGCGCACATGAGTCGCAGCATTCCCATGGAGAAGGCGCTGGATGACGCCATGATTGTTTATGCCCAGAATGGAGAGATGTTGAGGCCCGAACAGGGTTATCCGGTTCGCCTCATTAACCCTGGATGGGAAGGCAATACCTGCGTGAAATGGCTGCGTCGTCTCGAGATTGGCGATAAGCCCTGGTATCACCGTGAAGAAACCTCCAAGTATACGGATCTGCTCGCCGATGGACGTTCTCGTGAGTTCACGTATGAACAGGAATGTAATTCTGTGATTACGACCCCCTCACCGGAAAAGCCTCTGAGCGGCAAAGGAAAAGGCAAGGGCAAGTACTGGGTGGAAGGTCTGGCCTGGTCTGGTCGAGGCAGGATCAAGCATGTAGACGTGTCATTTGACGGAGGCGTCAACTGGCAGGAGGCGAGATTCACCAGCGTGGTTGAACCCAAGTCACTCACACGTTTTGGCATTGAATGGGACTGGGATGGCTCGCCAGCCATGCTGCAAAGCCGAGCGGTTGATGAAACCGGTTATGTCCAGCCCACCTATACGCAGCTGCGTGCAGCGCGTGGTACCAATTCCATATATCACAAGAATGCGATTCACACCTGGAAGGTGAATGCAGATGGCAGTGTGTCCAATGTTCAGATTAGCTAGTTCCGTATTTTTATTGTCGATCATCACCTGCAGTGCCCATGCTGAAACTGGCTACTATGGCTATGGCGCGTCAGCAACAGACGAGCAGATAGCTGGATGGGATATCGATGTGCGTCCCGACGGACTTGGTCTGCCAGAGGGTAGTGGTTCCGTCGAAGACGGCGAATGGGTCTATGAAGAGAAGTGTGCCGAATGTCATGGAAGTTTTGGTGAAGGTGTCGGTCGTTACCCACCGCTCGCCGGTGGTGAAGGCTCGCTCACAGAAGACCGTCCACATCGAACCGTCGGCAGTTACTGGCCCCACGCGAGTACGCTGTGGGACTATATTCACCGGGCCATGCCTTACACTGCGCCAGAATCGCTCGAGGATGATGAGGTATATGCCCTGACGGCTTACGTGCTTTATCTTAATGATCTGGTAGAAGACGATTTTGTCCTGGACAGAGAAAGCTTCAAGGATGTGGTTTTACCCAACAATCGAAATTTCTTCCGGGACGATCGGCCCGATACGAACAACACCCGGTGTATGAAAAACTGCAAGGACCCGGCATCCATTGTCGTGACTTCCATGGTGGCACCGCCATCACCCGTGCAGGCGGTGGCAGTAGCTCCGTCCGCAGAGCATGATGGTGTGGCGACTTATCAGAAGGCCTGTGCACTCTGTCATGACGCAGGTATTGGTGGTGCGCCGACGCTCGGTGATGCTGATGCCTGGTCTGATCGTGAAGCCCGGGGCCTTCAGGCGCTGGTGGACAATGCTATCAATGGATATCAGGGCGAGGCTGGCGTAATGCCGCCAAAGGGTGGATTCCTGGCGTTGAGTGATGAGGAAGTCGAAGCAGCCGTGAGTTATATGCTGGAGCAGAGTCAATGAGAAACCTGCTCTTTATGATAGCTCTTTTGTCAGGTCCGATTTTTGCTGACGAATTCGAGAAGGGGCGGGAGCTGGCATTTGATCGGAATCGAGGTAACTGTCTCGCATGTCACATGATCGAGGGCGGGGAACTCCCGGGTACCGTAGCGCCGCCTCTCATGGTCATGAAGGCCCGTTTTCCTGACAGAGCAGTGCTGCGCGAGCAGATCTGGGATGCCACCATCCGAAATCCTGAGTCCGTGATGCCTCCCTATGGTCGTCACGGTGTGTTAACCGAAGAAGAAGTCGACCTTGTTGTTGATTTCATCCACTCCCTTTAAGGGATAAAGAGTAAAAGAGGGCGCATCATGAAAATGAATCGAAGAAAGTTTGTTCGATCACTGGCGCTGCTGACGACCGTGGCAGCTATGCCGAAGTTGGTCTTCGCACGCGCGGTAGAAGCATTCCAGGCAGAGTCTGTCGACGATGTTCTGAAGAACATTCTGGGAGATATTCCTATAGAGGAATCCGATCAGATCAAGTTTAAGGTTCCGGATATCGCGGAGAACGGTGCTGTGGTACCAGTTAACGTTTCGACGAAACTGGAAGACGTAGATCGAATCTTTATCGTGATTGATAACAACCCGACACCCCTGTCTGCCGTATTCGAGATTGGTCCAAAATCGATCGCTGATATCTCGACCCGGGTGAAAATCGGTGAAAGCTCAATGGCGCGAGCCATTGTTCGTGCTAACGGAAAAGCCTATATGACCTCGAAAGAAGTGAAGGTCACTATTGGCGGTTGTGGAGGTTAATCATGGCGAGCAAAGTAAAACTCAGAGGTAAAGTTAAAGAGGGTGTGGCTTCGATCAAGTGTCTGATGCCTCACCCCATGGAAACCGGTTCGCGCAGGGCGGAAGATGGCTCGGTCATTCCGGCCCACTATATCGAGACCGTAACCTGCGAGCTTAATGGTGAGCAGGTTATGAGTGCGCAATGGGGACCTTCTGTGTCCAAAGATCCGTACTTCGCTTTCAAGATCAAGGATGCCAAGTCCGGAGACGTGGTTAAGGTAACCTGGACTGACAATCAGGGTGAAACGGCGTCCGGCGAGATGACTCTCAAGTAATGAACGTTCTGCTGATTCTTGTCCTGACTTTCCTGCCTCTGGCGGCACTGTCCGGTCCGGAAGAAGATCGCGCGGCTTTCAGGGCCTATTACGAGAAGCGATTTCCGAAGGTTCCGGTTGAAGAGCATATCAATGGTGCTTATGCCCTCGATGAGGGGCGCAGAGCCCAGTGGCTGGAGATGGAAGAGTTTCCGCCCTATGAGTTCACCATTGATGATGGTGAAGGCCTTTTCTATGACTCGTTCTCGAATGGCGCCGGTTATGGTGACTGCTTTGCTGACGATGGCGCTGTGAAACATTTGTACCCGAAGTATGTGGCTGGTGAAATCATCACGCTTGAGGTTGCGGTTAATCAGTGTCGGGAATCACATGGTGAGAACCCGCTGGATTATGCCGGTGAAGAGATGGCCCAGCTCACTGCTTATATGGCTTACGTGTCTCGTGACAATCTGATTGATGTGTCGGTGACGGAAGACTCCAGGCCTGCCTATGAGCGCGGTAAGCAGATGTACTATTCGCGGCGCGGTCAGCTGAACTTTTCCTGCTCCCATTGCCACATGCAGATAACCGGTATGCTGCTGCGTTCGGAAACCCTGAGCGCCTCACTCGGGCATGTGACACATTGGCCGACCTACCGGTTCAAGTGGCAGGAAGTAGGCTCTCTGCATCGCCGTTTTGCGGAGTGTAATGATCAGGTGGGTGCAGAGGCATTGCCGCTGCAACATCCAGCCTATCGTGACCTGGAATATTTTCTTACCTATATGAGCAATGGCCTGCCGCTTAACGGGCCAGCGAGCCGAAAATGAAACATCTGATTCTTGTTGTTGTTCTGATACTGCCGGTGATGGTGCAGGCAGCAGATCTGATTTCTGAAGCCGAGGCATTGCAGGAAGAGGCTCGTGACAAGCTTTATGCCTGGGTCTCGACGAGCCGCCTTATTGAAGAAGCGAAGATGGCGCGTGCTTCCGGCGATACGGACAAATCGAACATGCTGGCAGCCAGGGCAATCAAACTGGCCAATGCCTCTCTGGCGCAGGCAACAAAAGAAGCGAGCAGCTGGGAAGGAAGAGCCCGTGTTGTAGAAGAGAGCGCGAAGTGAATCGACGTGAGTTTCTTCAGCTTCTGGCGCAGGCTTCTGTCGCAGCGCAGCTGGCAGGCTGTAAATCTCTCGCTGCCAGTTCCAGCGATGAACTCTATCGAATGCCGGGTGGTGCGGATGTCCGTCTGCTCCACATCACCGATACACATGCCCAGCTTCAACCGGTCTATTTTCGGGAGCCGCATGTCAATCTTGGCATCGGTGAGGCTCGAGGCAGAGTGCCTCATCTTGTCGGCCAGCATCTGCTGGATACCATTGGTTCCTTCAGCGCACGGGAAAAGCATGCGTTTACGTACCTGGATTTTGCCGCAGCGGCGGAGCAGTTTGGCCAGGTAGGTGGCTTCTCGCACCTCAGTACACTGGTTCAGCAGATGCGTGCATCTGCACCTGGCTCTTTGTTGCTGGATGGTGGAGATACCTGGCAGGGGTCAGGCACAGCTTTATGGACTCGTGGTGCTGATATGGTCGGTGCCTGTAACCTGCTTGGTGTTGACGTCATGACGGGTCACTGGGAGTTCACGTACCAGGATAGCGAAATTCTTAAGAACGTTTCTGAGTTCAATGGCGATTTTGTCGCGAACAATGTTATTGCGACCGAAGACGCGCTGTTCGAGGGCGTCGAGGTTTTCGATGAAGACTCGGGTCATGTGTTTCAACCCTATGTTGTGAAAGTGGTTAACGGCCGGCGCATCGCCATTATAGGACAGGCTTTTCCGTACACGCCTATCGCCAATCCTCAGAGATTTATTCCGGACTGGACATTCGGGATTCGCGAAGGCGATCTGGCAGAGCAGGTAGAGCGTGTTCGTGCCTCGGAGAAACCGGATGCGGTTGTGCTTCTCTCACACAATGGCATGGACGTGGATCTCAAGCTGGCATCCCGTGTACCCGGTATTGACGCCATCTTAGGTGGTCATACCCACGACGGTATTCCTGTGCCAGTAGAAGTTAAGAACTCTGGTGGTGTGACACTGGTGACCAATGCCGGGTCTAACGGCAAGTTTCTCGGCGTACTGGATCTGAAATTCAATGATTCTGGTGTCAGTGGATATGACTATCGATTGATGCCCGTGTTCGCAAATATGCTGGCGGAGGACGCTGATATGTCCCGCTATATCACAGACGTCAGAAAGCCTTATGAGGCGAAACTGAGCGAGAAACTTGCCGACACGGAATCGTTGCTATATCGACGTGGAAACTTCAATGGC
This sequence comes from Candidatus Azotimanducaceae bacterium, assembly GCA_965662805.1. GTDB lineage: Bacteria > Pseudomonadota > Gammaproteobacteria > Pseudomonadales > Azotimanducaceae > UBA9659. The sequence continues at coordinate 177,121 of CBFIJB010000001.1, forward strand.
AGCTTTGATCAGGTCATTGTTGACGCACTCCGCGCAGAGCTCGATGCAGAGATTGCCATGTCGCCCGGTTTCCGCTGGGGTACTTCTTTGCTGCCTGGTGACAGCATCCGAATGGAGGATGTACTTAGCCAGACTTGTATTACCTACCCTGAGACCTACGTTCGTGACATGTCCGGCGAAGAGATCAAGACGATCTTGGAAAGCGTGGCGGACAACCTCTTTAATGCCGACCCCTACTATCAGCAGGGTGGTGACATGGTGCGGACCGGCGGGCTGCAGTTTGAATGCTGGCCTAACGCCAGCATGGGAGAGCGGATTCGCAACCTGCAGGACACCGGTGGTAAGCCGGTCTCAGCTTCCAGAAACTATCGCGTCGCCGGCTGGGCAACAGTGGGTTCTCAGTCGCCGGGAGCGCCAGTCTGGGATGTGGTTGGTGACTATTTGCGCGGCGAGGGTACAATCCGGATTGAATCCATCGATGAGCCAGTTCTCCGTGGTGTTGAAAACAATCCAGGTATTGCTGCTTCTTTCTAGCCTCTGGCTGGCAGACATCTGCTTTGCAGATGCGCTAAATGAAGAGAAGCCCTTTGCAGAACGACATCTGGTGCTGCAACTGAGTGATGCTGATGCGGCTCAGCAGAAAGCCGTGCTCGACATATCGAACAATCTGATTCGCCATTATGGCGGACCAGACTTCATCGATATTCAGGTGGTTGTCTTCGGTCCAGGAGTTCAGTTGTTAGCCGCAGACGATAATTCCCATGAAAAACGCATTCGTGCCCTGATGGATAATGGTGTGCGATTCCAAATCTGCCAGAACACACTCAACTCAATGGAAACTTTAACGGGTCGCGCCTTTGCGTATCTGTCTGGAGTCAGTGTCGTGCAGAGTGGCGTTGCATACATTCTGGATGAAGTCGACCGTGGGTATGTTCTAGTGCGCCCTTGATGGGTCAGCTGGCAAGCACCAGGCTGACAATAGCGACCATGATGCCTACGAATCCCGCTGTGAACAGCACGCCTGCGATAATGAAGTGAACAATGTTGCCTCGGGAGAAGTCCCGGAGCTTATTGGCTCGGGACTGGACTCCGATGACGGCAGCGAAAGTGCTGGTCAGCACCTCCCAGAATGTCAGTGGTTTCAGTTCTTCTCGTTCTTCAGTTGCCATAGCGGTCTTTCAGCACGAAGAAGGCCAGACCGAGAAGCCCCATACTGAAGGGAATTGCCAGGTATATGCCCTGGATACCGATGATGTCCTCAAGGGTCAGTTTGCCGAAGTTGGCATTCTGGATCAGCCAGGCATCCAGCCACGGGAAGGCGAGGGAGAACAAGAATGCTCCCACCAGAGCTCCCAGAAGAGTAAACAGCGCATCCAGCTTGCCTTCTGAGGTACCAACCACGCAGGTTCCCGGGCAGTATCCACTGACTGCCCAGCCGACTCCGAAAATTGCGCCACCTGCAGCGATGCCCCAGATGTAGGCAGGCTTGATGCTCATGTGTGCCAGACCACCAAAGTCGAGCAGGTAGACACCCAGAGTACCGACACCGATGGCAGTGCACATCAGCTTGATGATAGTCATGTCTTTTAACAGCAGGGTGCCGAGGATCTTACGGTAGCTGGTGGCGCCGCCAAGGAAGAGAATCGCGCCAAAGGCGCATCCGATAAGAAATCCAATAAGTAGTGTCTCCATGTTACCAGCCTCTGTAGAGCAGTTTTGCGGTAGCGATCGCAACTGCGAAAGTTACGACGCCAAATACGAATGAGCCGATGGCAAGCTGTGAGATGCCGCTGATCATATGTCCGGATGTGCAGCCTCCTGCGAGTCGCGCGCCAAACAGAAGCAATACGCCTCCGAAAAAAGCGGCAGTGAATCGTTTGGCGCGGGAAGCCCCAAAATTCTCTACCCACATTGCGGGCATGGAACCCTTATCCTGTTCTGGCTGCTTTTCGCGCAGCAGTACAGCAGTCAGACCGCCGCCTACCAGCATGCCAAACACAAGCATCCAGCCGTAGCCGACGCCCCAGTCAGTTTTTTCACCATAGCTGGCAAGGTAAGTGTTACTTTCAGCGAAGCTCGGCGCGACCTCATGTGCCACAACAGCGTCTGTCACAACAAACTGCGTTGAGACACCCAGTGGTTTCACCAGGAATGTTGCCAGTGTCAGTAAAAGGCCAAGAGCAATGCCGGCGGCCTTCCACGAAATGACGGGTTCATCAGACATAATGGTTCCCTCGTTTTTTTGGCGTGTTATGCATAGATTTGTAAATTAGCATATTATTATATTAAATTAAAATAACGATATAACCGATTCGAATAATGAATAAGTTGTTGATTACATTTGCCTTATTAGTCGTGTTGCCAGCTTTCGCGTCGTCGATCAAAGATGTCGAGGATCTGAGAGCGCTGGCCGCAGAGGCAGGAAAGCAGGGCGGTGTCTGTGCTGTTTATGTCTACAGGGAGGGTTGCCCCTACTGTCGCGCCCTCGAGTCGGAAGTGCTTCGCCCCATGTCTGCAGGTGGTGAATTTGACAGCCTCTGCATGATGCGGCTGAACTGGGAGGGAAGTCAGATCACTGACTTTAATGGCAGTGAAGTGTCCTCTGAAGATCTGGTCAGGCGCTTTGGCATCGTCGTCGTCCCGACCATCGTCTTTATCGATAGTGCGGGGGAGCCGCTCACGGAGCCCCTCATTGGCTACCAGGGCAGTGAACTTTATTTTGCGCTTCTTCGAAAACGATATCGGCAGGCTGCTGACTTTCTGAGTGAAAAGCTGCGCTGATGACTCAGTTCCGTTAAGCTGCCCGCTCTCAAAGCTACAGGAGGCAGCATGAAATCGACATCTGAGGTTATAGATACCATCGCCACGGAGTTCGTGAACGCAAACGGACTCAGATTTGAAGTCGACATGTGTGGCGACCAGAACAGCAAAAAGCTGGCGATCTGTCTTCATGGTTTTCCCGAGCATGCCATTTCCTGGCGATTCCAGATGCCCATGCTGGCTGAAATGGGCTACAAGGTCTGGGCGCCCAACATGCGAGGTTATGGTAATTCCTCTATTCCGCCGGATCGTGAAGACTATTCTCTCGAAAACCTGATGGCTGACGTTGGTGCACTGATAGATGCCGCCGAGTGTGAAGAGACCGTGCTGATTGCCCATGACTGGGGCGCCGTTATCGCCTGGTACTTCGCCATGAGGGAGATTCGTCCCCTTGAGAAACTCGTTATCTGTAATGTGCCGCATCCAGGAGCGATGCGTCAGGGTTTTTCTCTCGCGCAGTTGCGTAAGAGCTGGTACATCTTTTTCTTCCAGATTCCCGGGTTGCCGGAGTGGCTTTTCAGTAGACGCAATCGCGGTTTCGGTGAACTGTTTCGTGAAACCGCCGCGACACCGGAAAATTATCCGGACGAAGTGCTCGACATATATACAGAGAACGCAAAGCGTCACGGTGGCCTGACTGCCATGATGAACTACTATCGTGATGCCTTCCGTGGAGGCGGTAAGCGACAGCAGGACATGGGTTTGCCGATGATTGAGACGCCCACGCTGATGTGCTGGGGTGAGGACGACATGGCCCTGACCAAGGAAACCACCTACGGCACAGAGAAATGGGTCCGTGATCTGACCATCCGTTATCTGCCTAGAATTTCCCACTGGGTGCAGCAGGATGCGCCGGAAGAGGTCAATGCCATGATCAAAGCATTCCTGACCGGGCAGCCAGTTCCCTATATGCGATGGGAGTCGCGCCTGGTGGAACAGGATCCCCAGCAGGAAGCCGTTTTAATTAGAATTCAGTAAACAGGAGTCACTATGAAAGTAGCCGCAGTCAGCCAGCCCGGTGGGCTCGACAAAGTCAGCATTGAAGAAAGAGAAGATCCTGTCGCAGGACCAGGAGAACTCCTGGTTCGTGTCCGTGCAAGTTCTCTGAATTTCCACGATTTTGCGGTTGTAGCAGGTCTCATTCAGGTTGGAGACGGTCGCGTACCCATGTCAGACGGTGCAGGTGAAGTGGTTGCTGTTGGTGAGGGAGTGAGCGGCTTTAACAAGGGGGACACCGTGGTGTCCCTGTTTTTCCCAAACTGGGAGCGTGGTGAACCCGACCTCGCCTGCTTGACCGGTGTGCCCGGAGATCATGTGGACGGGTTTGCTTCAGAGCTGGTTGCCATGCCTGCTTCGGCTTTCACTCGAGCACCTGCAGGCTATTCCATGGAAGAGGCGGCAACACTGCCTTGTGCTGCATTGACAGCATGGCGCGGGCTTTTCTCCAAGGCCGGTATCAAAGCCGGTGACTGGGTGTTAACTCAGGGTACTGGCGGGGTCTCCATTTTTGCCCTGCAGTTTGCAAAAGCAGCAGGTTGCAAGGTGATAGCGACCTCGTCTTCTGATGAAAAGCTGGCGCACCTTAAAGAACTCGGTGCCGATGAACTGATTAATTACAAGGAAACGCCGGACTGGGGAGCTAAGGCACGTGAGCTGACTGGCGGTCGTGGCGTAGATGAGGTTGTTGAAATTGGTGGCGCAGGTACATTGGCGCAATCCATTACGGCGTGCCGCATCGGTGGACACATATCACTGATTGGTGTCCTGGCTGGTTTTGCCGGAGAAGTGCCCACTGCCCAGATTTTTGCGCAGAACCTCAGGATTGATGGCATCACCGTTGGTTCCAGGGATGAGCAGGAAGATATGATCCGGGCGATTGAGGCAAACGGTATCAAGCCCGTGATCAGTGATACTTTCCCGTTGTCGCATATCAGCCAGGCCTTTCAACACCAGGCAGACCATAAGCATTTCGGAAAGATCGTCTTATCGATCTAGTGGGACTCCAGATGGCTGTTAAAAATTTCCGACAGCCTTCCTGAATCCTCCGTTTCTTTCAGCCATTGATTAACCTCGGCCAGCAGGCCGGGGTCCTTTGGCATCATGTAGCCCTTATCCTGGTAGGATAGGGTTTGGCCTGGCATGGTCATACAAAGCTCCTGATAGTGTCTGCTTTGCAACTGCGCCTCAATCAGGTCGGTGATCATGACATCGGCAACACCAAGCACCAGCTGATCGAAAATCGTGCGATTGTCCTGGTGCAGGACTTTCCTTGCTCGATTGATGTTGGCATCCAGAAAACGTTCGTTGGTGCCGCCAGGATTTACGATAATGCGAACTTCCGGTTGGTTGATCGCCTTCAGGCTGGAAAGTCTTTCGGCATCGGTGCATCGGGAAATGGGTGTTTTGCCGCCTACATGATAGGCATGGCTGAAATAGGCCTGCTTTTCCCTGGCTGGAATGCGGGAAACACCGCTCATGGCGATGTCATATTTTCCCTGAGCAAGATCCTCCATCAGTGTTGGCCAACTTGTTGGTACGAACATCAGCTCCACGTCCATATGTATTGCCAGGGACCGGGCAAGCTCGATGTCGATACCGCTGAGTTCCTCATTGTCCCGGGCGAAAGAAAAAGGCGAGTAGTCCCCGGTGGTGCCAACCCTGAGAAGACCGCTGTCCGTAATCTGCGTCAGGCGGTCCGGATAGATCTGTATCTGGCTGAGTGCTGTGGCGATGTCTTCCAGGAAAGTTTCAGAGAGACAATCCGTCTTAATCTCCGCGCGGAACTGATCCTCATCGTGTTCCTGTTTAGCCAATAGCTGATTGATGTTGTCTCCCAGTTCCAGAAGCCGGGGTCGGGTAACGGCGATAAGGTCAGGTGCTCCTTCAGGTGGTGGAAGCTTCTGCCAGCGCTTAAACCAGCAGCGCTGAATCTCTTTCGCAGCCTCTATCTGTGCGACAAAGAATCGACGACTGCCTGCCACGGTGATTCCCTGTTCGAGACCGGATAGCACGGCTTTTTCTATGACCAGGGCTTCGCGATCCAGCGCCTCGATCGGCATTTCATTCAGCCACTTGTGTGCCGCGACGTCCTGCATGAGCGATAGTCGCTCATTAATCGCAGAATAGAGTTCGCTGGCCTGTACCGGCATTGGTGCGACGGTCAGGAGAGTAACAAGCGCGAGAACAGGGAACGAGAAGTTAGTTGAAGGCATCAGTCGTTTTCAAACAAATCGTATTTTTTCATATACCCGCGCAGCTGATGGTAGGTCACACCGAGTGCTTCCGCGGTTTTCTTCTGATTGAATTGCGAATTTGAAAGAGCCTGGCGAATCAGATCGATTTCGAAGTCCTGGACCGTCTGTTTGAAGTCAATCGGGAAAGACTGCGTCTTGTCGTTTGGCGCCTGCGTTTTCCCGCTATCTGAGTCCTTGTCTATTTGTCTGGTCTTGCTGACAGAGGGCCTGAACACGGATTCAAAAGGATCAAGGGTGATTACATCGACTGGCGCACTGTCGTCTGTTGCACGGTATACGCTTCGTTCCACAACGTTCTTCAGTTCACGAATGTTACCTGGCCAGTCGTGAGTCCCGAGGGTATCCAGCGCTTGTTCTGAAAAACCAGGGAAGAACTCCATGCCGAGATCGCTTGCCATGTTCATGGCGAAGTGTTCTGCCAGCAGAAATATATCTTCCGGTCTCGCGCGCAGAGGCGGCAGAGTGATGACATCGAAGGCCAACCGGTCCAGAAGGTCCTCACGGAATTTTCCCTGCTCGGCGAGGCTGGGCAGGTCCTCATTGGTAGCCGCTATCAATCTGACATCTGTTCTCAGGGTCTTGCTGCCGCCGACACGTTCGAACTCGCCGTACTCGATGATACGCAGAAGTTTTTCCTGTACCAGGGCCGAGGTGGTCGCTAATTCATCCAGGAACAGGGAGCCTTTGTCAGCGCGCTCGAATCGACCGCGATGCAACTTCGAGGCGCCGGTAAAGGCGCCGGCTTCATGGCCAAATAGCTCCGTCTCCAGCAGCGTTTCGCTGATAGCAGCGCAGTTCATTTTCAGGTATTCCTGATCCCAGCGTGCCGAAAGGTAGTGCAGTCGGGCGGCGATCAACTCCTTGCCCGTGCCTCGTTCACCGACGATCAGGACAGGTTTGTCGAGCGGCGCAATCTGGGAGACTCTGTCGAGGATTTCCAGGAAGGCTGGTGATTCTCCCAGCAGGCGATCGGTATGTTGTCTTGCGCTCATGGCGGAGGATTATTGGCCAATTGTTGGCGATATTCACTAAGTTATTGTCTCGGCAGATTGGCGAATTTGACTAACATCCCGATAAACCTTTTAAAAACAATAGGGTACGACCGGAAGTAAAGTTGGCACGGAATATGGAATGTACTGGTCGAACACAGAAATTTTCAGTTTCACGATAAGAGGTGCAACAAATGGGTATTTTTTCGAGATTCACAGACATTATTAACTCGAATATCAATGCCATACTGGACAAGGCGGAAGATCCTGAAAAAATGGTTCGCCTGATTATCCAGGAAATGGAAGAAACACTGGTTGAAGTCCGGACTCAGTCAGCCAAGCTGATTGCTGATAAGAAGGAGCTCAATCGTCGAATTGTCCGCCTGCAGCAGGAAGCCCAGGATTGGGAGAGCAAAGCGGAAATCGCGCTCTCCAAAGACAGGGAAGACCTGGCCAGGGCCGCACTCAAGGAAAAGCAGGGCGCTGAAGAAGCAGCGCTGGCCATCGAGACTGATCTTGAGGTCATTGAGCATAACCTGGAGAAACTTTCCGGGGATATCGGCCTGTTGCAGCAGAAGTTGAGTGATGCCAAGACCAGGCAGAAAGCGCTGATTGTTCGTGGTCGCACGGCTCAGAGTCGCATGGGCGTGAAAAGACAGCTCCACGACGTCGATGTTGACGAAGCGATGAGCAAATTTGATCGATACGAACGCCGCATCGATGATCTGGAAGGTGAGATCGAAGCTTATGACCTTGGACAGCGCACTTTATTGGATGAGATCGAAGATCTTGAAAATGATGAAAAGGTCGATGAGGAGCTGGCCCGGCTGAAGTCTAAAATGACTGAACCAGTAACCAAACAAGACTCGGAGTAACCTGACTGGGGTAAATGATGGACGGTATTTTTGTGGCTTTTTCCGTGCCTGTGGTGGTGTTTCTGACGGTGGTTGCGCCGATCTGGATTATCTTCCACTACAAATCCAAATCCAACGTGGTGAATGGTCTATCTGCCAGTGAGCGTGCTGAGCTCGAAGAGATGGTAGAGGTTGCCAACAAGATGGCGGCCAGGATAGAGACTCTGGAAGCTATTCTTGATGTAGAGAGTCCGGATTGGCGAGAGAAGGACTGGAGAGAGAAACGGTCTGAAGCCTGAACGCCGAAGATGCAGTGTGAGAGGGAGTAACGTGAGTAGAGACAGACGAGACGCTGAAAGAGCCGCCCGTCGAGCCAGAAGGCTTGCGGAGCGCGCTGAAGAGCGGGCCTTGCGCAAAGAACGTCAGGCCGAGCAGGCGGCCGAACGTGCGGGAAAGCTTGCTGAGAAAGCCAGTCACCGTTCCTCACGGGCGAATTCGCGAAACCAGGATCTCGACAGATCTATTGAAGATCTTGTGGATGAAGTCACTGAGAAAGCTGAAGCCTGGATAGATGAGCTGATAGACAAAAGCCGTGATGATGATCGGGATGTCAGAAAGGCGGAAAGTCAGGCCAAACGAGCCCAGCGTGAGGCGGAAAAAGCCAGGGCCAGTGCAGATCATGCCGAACGAGCAGCGGAGGAAATGAGTTCCTCTGTCGACGATGAGTTTGAGAATTATGAATCCTCGCCGGGCAAGAGTCGAAGGACAGGTCGAAGACGTTATGGCCATGGAAGAAGCGGTTCCAGTTGGGCCAGAGCGCGTCGAAGACGAACAGCTCATCTGTATCGGGACCGTGAGCGCAAGAAGATTCTCGGCGTCTGTGCCGGGATAGCAGATTATTTCGGGCGACCGGCCTGGGAAATCAGGGTTTACGCGGTGCTCGGCATGTTCTTTATTCCGCAGATCGTGTTTCCTGCCTACTTCATCACCTACTTTTTCATGGAGGACAAGCCCTATTACAGGCGTGTGACAGACCGGTTCGATGATGAGATGGACACATTCGACGAGGCGCGTGATCATGTACGTGATGATGTAGATATACGTGCAAAGTCAAAGCGTAAAGAGAGGGCGGATATGGCAGGCAGAAAGCCACGAGGAGCACAGAGCGAGGATAAGATGAGTAATGTGCAGGCGATGAAGACGGCGAAAGACAAGTTCTCGGATATCGAACAGCGCCTGCGTCGGATGGAAAGCCATGTCACCTCCTCGCAATTTGAGCTGCAACGTGAACTGAAGAAGATTTCAGGCGAGGACTGATATGTCGATTGAGGTGCGGGAAGTCGCGAGATTTGACCAGGTGCGTTTTCGTGGACCTGGCACTCTGAAAATCACGCAGACGGAACAGGAATCCCTGTCGATACACGCGCCAGCTTATGTCATGCCGGACATTATCAGTGAGGTCAAAGATGGTGTGCTCTATGTCGGATACAAGAGCCCCAAGATCATGAGGCTTCGGGTTCTGCGGGAGGTCATTTCCTTCGATCTCTGCATGAAAGATATCCGCAAGCTGACAGTGACCGGCAGTGGCACACTCATCGCACCGGATGTTGATAATGACACCGTTAAAATTGAGGTGAACGGATCAGGCAGGGTAAGGCTTGAACATCTAACGGCAGATAATCTCAGAATCGGCATTCATGGTTCCGGTGCTGTGCGCATCATGGGCGATGTGGAAACCCAGTCGATTCTGGTGAATGGATCCGGTCATTTCGAGGCGGAACACCTGGTCAGTGACTTTGCTCAGGTCACGTTGAATGGTTCGGGGGATGTTTCGTTATCCGTCACTGAAGAACTCAACGTTGTCATCAACGGTAGCGGGCGCGTGGTCTACGGTGGATTCCCGGATATCACCAAAGCGATTTCAGGATCCGGATCTCTGGTCCGGCGGAGAAGGGACAAGGACAGAAAGAAAAGAGGAGAAGATCATGGCTAGCAGTTTCTGGGTGGTTATTGGCGTTATTGTGGTCGTCGCGATCATCAGTGACATGGTGGTCAAGATTGTTAAAGCGAATAAATCCGGCTCGAAGCACCAGAGTCGCATCGATGATCTTGAAGAGCATGTCCAGGATGTTGAGGCGGACCTGCAGGATGCTCGAAACAGGATCGAGGTGCTTGAGAAAATCGTCACGGATCAGCAGTACGACCTGAAGCGCGAGTTAAACGATCTGGTCAACTAGCGCCAGAACACGATCGGGGTAATCGCTGAAGATACCGTCCACCCCAGCGATGATCATCTTCCTTATATCCTCCTCATCGTTCGCGGTATAGACCAGCACATTCAATCCAGCCTCATGCGCGTCGTTGACCAGTTCCGGAGTGACTGAGCGGTAATCGAAGTTGGCTGACCAGGCCCCCAACGCGAGTGCCTGTGACAGCCAGTCAGCCGGCAAATCTGCAAAAAGGGCGCCGCGACGATAATCGCTGTCAGCTTTTGCCAGTTCCCGGTGGTTAAAAGAGGAGATGAGGAAGTTTTCCGTTTGCCACCCTGATTCGCAATATCGCGCCAGGGCGGCATTCACGGGTTTTGCCGTGGCGGGCCCTTTCAGCTCCACGTTGATGCCGCATCGTTGATCGACCTGCTTCACGACTTCATCCAGAGTCGGAATCTGTTGGCCGTCGCCGGCATCGAGAGTCCGCAATTGTTGAAGAGTCATTTCCTGTATAAGCCCCGTTCCGTTCGTCGTGCGATCAACCGACTTGTCATGAATGACCAGCAGTTCACCTTCCACAGCGTAGACATCCAGCTCAACCCAGGGGCAACCGAGAGAAAGCGCATGATCGAAGGATGCCAGTGTGTTTTCGGGCCTGTAGCCTCTGGATCCTCGGTGTCCAATGCAGAAGGGTTTCTTCATGTTTTTCTCAGCCTGTATTTTTCCGTGGCACGCCAGTTCGAATGCCGTCTTTTGGCGTCCGCATGATGTACAATCCCGTTATGAGTTACCAGGTCCTCGCCAGGAAGTATCGGCCCACCTCTTTTCAGGATTTAGAAGGTCAGGAACATGTGTTGCAGGCGCTTATTAATGCGCTGGACAACAATCGCCTGCACCATGCATACCTGTTTACCGGGACCCGTGGGGTCGGTAAAACCACCATAGCCAGAATTCTTGCCCGTTGTCTCAATTGTGAGACGGGGGTGACATCCCGACCATGTGGTGAGTGTAACTCCTGCAGGGAGATTGCCGAAGGCCGAAGTGTTGATCTGATCGAGGTGGATGCTGCATCTCGTACCGGTGTCGATGACATGCGTGAGTTGCTGGATAACGTTCAGTACATGCCAACGATGAGCCGTTTCAAGATTTATCTGATTGATGAGGTTCACATGCTCTCTAAAAGCAGCTTCAACGCCATGTTGAAGACGCTGGAAGAGCCACCGGAACACGTCAAGTTTCTGTTTGCCACCACAGATCCCAAGAAGTTGCCGATCACAGTGCTTTCTCGATGCCTGCAGTTCAATCTGAAGAACATGACGCCGGAACAGATCGTTCACTATCTCGGTGTTGTGCTCGGTCAGGAAAATATCGCTGCCGATGAAGCGGCACTCTGGCAGCTTGGGCATGCGGCAGATGGCAGCATGCGCGATGCCCTGAGCCTGACAGACCAGGCTATCTCTTTTGGGAATGGTGAAGTACGGGACGAACCTGTGCGTTCAATGCTCGGCTCAATTGACCACCGTGAGGTTTACGACCTGGTGGAAGCCATAACACGCGAGGATGGCGCAGCGATGCTCGGCAAGATTGCGGAGCTGTCTGAGTTTGCACCTGATTACTCGGCTTTGCTGGATGACATGTTGGCCATCCTGCATCGGGTGGCAATCGCGCATGCGGCACCGGATGCGGTCGACAATGCCCAGGGTGATCGGGCGTTGATTCTCGAAACGGCGTCGAAGTTACCCGCCGAACATGTTCAGCTGCTCTACCAGATCGGGCTGCTAGGACAACGTGACCTGCCTTTGGCACCTGCGCCGAGAATGGGCTTTGAGATGGTGCTGCTGCGGATGATGTCTTTTACGCCGGATGAAGTGTCTCCCTCTGGAGATGGTGGTGGAGAAAGCCAAGGAGAAAGCTCAGGAGAAAGCAGTTCCGGAGGTTTGAGCTCCAGTGCAGGCAAAGCGGCATCGGGTCCTGCTTTACCGGATGCCAAGGCATCATCAGACGTTCAGACTGCGCCGCTTGGTATGACGGGGCTGAGTGAAGAAACAAAACCACTCGAGACCAATGCCCGCAGCTCTGATGCGTCTGTATCTGATAAGAGTGCGGCCAAGAGTCCAATCGACGATCTGATGTCAGTGATCAAAGGTGAATCGTCTGAAACTGTGACAGCGACACCGGTGGATAATGCTGTTCAGGCGCGAACATCCCTATCCCAGTCAGAACCAGAACCAGAACCAGAACCAGAACCAGATCCAGATCCAGAGCCACTGCGAACTGTTACGCCTCAGCAGCAGGTGCCTCATCTGGATAAAGAAAGCTGGTCGGAAATATTGTCAGCCATGGCGCTTGATGGCATGACAAGGAATCTGGCGGCAAATTGTTTGCTGGACAGCGTCGAAAACGATCATGTCCGACTTAAACTGGCGGAACACCACGCAAGTCTATGGAATCAGGCACATGAGGGTCGTATCGCCCAGGCGCTTTCTAAAGTGTTTGCCCGTGAAATCCGGGTGTCGATCGAGGTCGGTGATACAGAGCTGGAAACTCCGGCCCAGATGAAAGAGCGAGAGCTGGAAGAGAGCCGTGCACAGGCTGTGGCCGATATCGAGAGCGATCACCACGTGCAGCAACTGATCGAAAATTTTAACGGTAAGCTTGACCCGAGCAGCATCAGGCCGCTCAGTAATTAGGAAGAAAAGTCATGGCATTAGGTGGTAATGGGGGGCTGGGCGACCTGATGAAACAGGCCCAGCAGATGCAGGAAAAGATGCAGCGGCTGCAGGAAGAAATAGCCCAGGCTGAGGTCGTTGGTGAAGCTGGTGGCGGTATGGTCAGTATCACGATGACCGGCCGGCACGACGTGAAGAGAGTCCGTATTGATGATGCGCTTCTCAGTGGCGACGCTGCCGAGAAAGAAATGCTTGAAGATCTCATTGCGGCTGCCATGAATGACGCCGTTCGGCGTGCCGAGAAGAATCAGCAGGAGAAGATGTCAGAACTTACTGCCGGTATTCCCATGCCACCCGGGTTCAAGTTCCCGTTCATGCAGTAACCGTTCATGAAAGATCAGACACTTATGGATCAGGTTGTCGATGCTTTTCGATGCCTGCCCGGGGTTGGTCCCAAGAGTGCGCAGCGTATGATGCTGTATCTGCTTGAGCGGGATCGTGAAGGTGGCCGACGGCTCGCGGATATGCTTTCCCGCGCCATGGATGACATCGCCAACTGTCGAGTATGTCGTAACCTCACCGAGTCGGAAACCTGTGAGATCTGCAGTGACAGGAGTCGCGATCCGGCTGTTCTGTGTATTGTCGAGAATCCTGCGGATGTTCTGGCTATCGAACAATCTGGCGGCTACCGGGGTTATTACTTCGTTTTGATGGGAACCCTGTCACCGATTGATGGACGGGGACCGGAAGAGATAGGGATAGACCATCTGGTAAATCGCTGCGAGGAAAGCCAGCAAGGTCCGGTGCAGGAAGTTATTCTGGCGGTTTCATCAACGGTGGAGGGGGAGGCCACGGCACACTATATTGCTGAGGCTCTGAGTCATCTGACAATCAGCCTCTCAAGAATCGCGCAGGGTATTCCCCTGGGTGGAGAACTCGAATATGTGGACGGCATAACGCTGACCCATGCCATAGAAGGCAGGAAAACCATTGCTCGTGACGAATACTAGAGAGCCCTAAGTGACTGTTGAATACATCACTATTGAAAATACTGAGGACCTGGACCAGGTGGTAGACGCCTGTCGGGGTGTAACTGCCATCGCTCTGGATACAGAATTTGCGCGCTTTAATACCTATTACCCGATCGTCGGGCTGATCCAGATCTATACCGGAAAGCAGTGTTTCCTGATTGATCCAGTGGCTGCTGAAGACATCACGCCTCTCATCGAGGTGCTGACCGATCCGAATGTGACTAAAGTGCTGCATGCAGGTTCCGAAGACATGGAGGTTTTCCAGTACGCCCTTGGCGTCGTGCCTGTGCCTGTTTACGACACCCAGTTAGCCAGTGCTGTTCTTGGCGTCGGGTTTTCCATCGGCTACCAGGCACTGGTGGAGCATTATCTGGATATATCCCTGCCCAAGGATCAGACGCGTTCGGACTGGCTGGCCAGACCTTTGTCCAAAGATCAGCTGGACTATGCGGCGCTGGATGTCATTCACCTGCTGCAGGTTTACGAAAAGCAGCTCCAACAGTTAACGGCCACAGAAAAGCTGGCCTGGGTTATCAGCGAATCGGCGCATCTCGGGCAGGACATACCGACGGTGGCAGCACCGGAAGAGGCCTATCTCAAATTCAAAGGTTTATGGCAGCTTAATCGGCGCCAGCTGAATCTGCTCAAAGTGTTGTGCGCCTGGCGAGAGGTCACAGCACGCAAGGAAAATGTGCCACGCAACAGAGTTGTTGACCAGAAGGTGCTGATAAATATCGTCCGTGATGGGTGTGATTCGCGTCAAGGCTACAAGGAAGCCGGCATGTCTCCGAGACAGGTACGTCGGTTTGCCGACGAAATGATGTTTCTGCAGTCTGAGGCGAAGCTTGTTCCCGAAGACGAGTGTCCCGAGAAGGTCGAGCGTACCGATGCCCCGGTGAATAACAAAAAGATGAAAATGCTGCGTCAGGTTGTCGAAAAAACAGCGAAGTCCATTGCCGTTGCACCTGAACTTCTGGTCAAGCGTCGTCATCTGGAGAAGTTGATCCGGTCAGAGGATGCCAGCGGTCGATATCATCTGCCTGAAGAACTATGCGGCTGGCGTGAGCATGTTATAGGTGATGTCTTGATCGAGGCCCTGACGTCTGCGGGAGCACAGTAATGGATGATCGGAGCGAATAGTCGACGATGGAATGTGATGTCTATAAGAGCCTGCGCCCAAAGTATGGCAGGGAAGAATTCTATCTCTATGTTGAAGCCGACACCGGTATGGATCAGGTTCCCGAAGCTCTGGCAGCGCAGTTCGGAGAGGTCGAAAAAGTTCTGAGTTTCGAGCTGACGCCAGAGAAAAAACTCGCCCGTGAGGACCCGGAAGTGGTTCTGCGGAATCTGCAGACCCAGGGTTATCATCTGCAACTGCCGCCGGCGGACGAAAGATTCAAAGGCTAGTGGACCAATGGAAAAATTCTGGCTGAAAAAATCCATGTTTGACATGTCCAGTGAGGAATGGGAATCGCTCTGTGACGGTTGCGCCCTTTGTTGTCTGCACAAACTCGAAGACATTGAAACGCAAAAAGTTCACTACACCGCCATTGTCTGTCGTTTTCTGGACGAAGATGCCTGTGCCTGCACCCAGTACGAACGACGCTCTGAACTGGTCCCTGACTGCGTCAAGCTGACTCCCGTGGGGGCTCTGGATTATGCATGGTTGCCGAATACCTGTGCCTATCGGTTAGTGGCCGAAGGCAAGGATCTGGAATGGTGGCATCCCCTGGTGTCAGGCGACCGGGAGACGGTGCACAGGGCTGGTATCTCTGTGAAGGGTAAATGCGTCTCTGAGCTTTATGTTCACCCCGACAGTGTGGAAGAGCAGATCATTCACTGGGTTGAACAATAAATGGACGCATTCATCAGTGAGTATGAATACGTGCTTGCCTGGTCGGTTTACCTGCTGGCAGGCGTCGGTTTCTGTGTGTTCTGGTGGAAGGTAACATCCAACTTCAATCACGCCGGCTGGCGTGACCTCTTTCGCGGTATTGCTCTGGTGTTGATGTACACACCCTGGTTTTCCGATGAGACCCACGACCATCTGGCGCCAGCGATCGTGGTGGCTTTCATGGATTTTCTGCTGGGCGGAACCGACAACGGGCTGGCCGCGGCTTTGGCGCTTCTGGTGGCCCTGGCTCTGATGCTCGTGATTCTGATCGTCAGGCGGCTTCTGGCGCGCCGGGTTGCGTCATCATAACCACTGACACTGCCTTATACGGCTCATCCACCCCGCTGGCATAATTAATAGCCAGACGTTATATTGCCGAACTTTTACGTTTGGAAGTCGACTGAATGAAATTCTCTAGCACCTCTACATACATCGCCACGGATGAACTGCAGATGGCGGTGAATGCCGCCGTTGAACTGGAAAGACCACTGCTGATCAAGGGCGAGCCCGGCACCGGTAAAACCATGCTGGCAGAGGAAATCGCCAGCTCACTCGGTATGAAGCTGATTCCCTGGCACATCAAGTCCACGACCAAGGCTCAGCAGGGTCTTTACGAGTACGACGCGGTATCCCGACTGCGTGACTCCCAGCTTGGTGATGACCGGGTCCATGACATCAAGAATTACATTGAAAAAGGCAAGCTCTGGGAAGCTTTTGAAGCAGATGAGAAAGTCGTTCTGCTGATTGACGAGATCGACAAGGCGGACATTGAGTTTCCGAACGACCTGCTGCTTGAGCTGGATCGTATGGAATTCCACGTTTACGAAACCGGCGAAACCATCAAGGCGAGACAACGCCCGGTCGTGGTGATTACATCCAACAATGAGAAGGAACTGCCGGATGCGTTCCTGCGTCGCTGCTTCTTCCACTACATCCAGTTCCCGGATCGGGACACCATGGCGAATATCGTTGAAGTGCACCATCCGAAAATCAAACAGGATCTGGTGAAAGAAGCGATGGAGATTTTCTTCGACGTTCGCAAAGTGCCTGGTCTTAAGAAGAAGCCTTCCACATCGGAACTGATCGACTGGCTTAAACTGCTGATGGCCGATGACATCCCAGAAGAGATCCTGACAAACCGCGATACTTCCAAGGCGATTCCACCCCTGTATGGCGCCCTGGTTAAAAACGAACAGGACGTTCAACTGCTCGAGCGTCTGGCATTCATGAACCGCAGACAGGGTGGTGGCGGTCAGTAGAGAACATTCATGCTGATTAACTTTTTTTTCACGCTCAAGAAGGAACGTATTCCGGTATCCATCACGGAACTGTTGCACCTGCTTGACGTTCTCAAAGCCCGGCTGGTGTACGCGGATATTGATGAGTTCTATTACCTGTCGCGCATGGCGCTGGTGAAAGACGAGCGTCACTACGACAAGTTTGACCGTGCTTTCTCAGCCTATTTCAAAGGGTTGGACGATCTTTCCAGCCTTCTGGCGTCCCTGATTCCTGACGAATACCTTCGTCGGGAGTTTGAGAAAAGCCTGACACCGGAAGAGCTTGAAAAGATCAAGTCACTGGGTGGCCTGGAACAGCTGATTGAAGCTTTCAAGCGCGAGGTGGAGGAAGCTGCCCGGGGCGAAGGCAAGGAAAAGGACAAGGAAGGCAAGGGCGAGAACGGCCGGGGCAACGAGGGCGAAGATCGCAAAGGCAAGAAACGTCGCGGCAAACGTCAGTGGGACAAACGCGATTACAAGGCTTATGACGATAACGTCGAACTCGGAACCCGTGGTTTGAAAATCTCTCTTCGACGACTGCGTAAACTTGCGCGTCAGGGAGCAGAAGACGAGTTTGATATTGACGGTACGATATCCAAGACGGCCAGGAGCGGTGGGTTGTTGGATATCATTATGCGTCCAGAGCGCAGAAACACCGTCAAGGTCCTGCTGTTGCTGGACAACGGCGGTTCCATGGATGCGCACGTCAAGGTCTGTGAAGAGCTGTTCTCGGCGGCGAGGTCAGAGTTCAAGCATCTGGAAGTCTATTACTTTCACAACTTCGTTTATGACGGTGTCTGGAAAGAGCACAACCGTCGGATGAATGAGCGCATTGATACATTTGATCTTCTGCACAAGTACACGCACGACTACAAGGTTATCTTCGTTGGTGATGCCACCATGGCGCCTTATGAGATTACCCATGCCGGCGGTTCGGTTGAACACTGGAATGAAGAGGCTGGTGCCATCTGGATGCAGCGTTTCCTGGATACTTTCGAGAAGTGTATCTGGATCAACCCGACGCCACAGGACACCTGGGAGTATTCCACTTCTGTAGCGTTGATTCAGAAACTGGTGGAAGACCAGATGTATCCACTGACGATTCACGGCATAGAAGAGGGCATGAACTACCTGTCTAAGTAATTGAGGTAGTTGTGGCTAATCCTTCCTATAAAGAACTAGAGGAACAGATCGACGAGTGTATGCTCGCCGATCGGTTTCGCATGCGCCGTGATATCAAAAAGAAAAACGAACGGCTGAAACTGGCGCGGTCTATCCAACGGTCACGGGAGCTCGTTGCAAGGCGTCAGTCGAAGGTGCCTTCGATCACCTATCCCCAGGCATTGCCGGTTTCAGGCTATGTCGATGAAATCAGTGCTGCCATGGATCGACACCAGGTGGTTATCGTCGCAGGTGAGACCGGTTCAGGTAAAACAACTCAACTTCCCAAGGTCTGCCTTCAGGCGGGTAGAGGTGTTTTTGGCACCATCGGGCATACTCAGCCGCGGCGTGTCGCAGCGAGGACCATAGCGAATCGCCTCGCCGAGGAACTCGATGTATCTGTCGGCCAGCAGGTGGGGTTTCAGGTTCGTTTTCAGGACGAAACCGCAGATGACACGCTGATCAAGGTCATGACAGACGGTGTGTTACTCGCGGAAACCCAGAACGATCGATTTCTGGAACGATACGATACGCTGATCATCGATGAGGCACATGAGCGCAGCCTGAACATCGACTTTCTGCTGGGATACATCAAGCGAATTCTTCCCCGCAGGCCGGATCTTAAAGTCCTCATTACCTCGGCCACCATCGATGTACAGCGTTTTTCCCGGCACTTCGGGCATGCACCAGTGGTTGAAGTCAGCGGGCGTACTTACCCGGTAGAGCTTCGTTATCACCCGGTCGAAGACAATGAAGATGATGAGCCGGTGACGCGCGCCATACTGGATGTGCTGGGTGAAATAGACAGTATGCCGAAAGGCGATGTCCTGGTGTTTCTCCCCGGGGAGCGTGAAATTCGTGAGACGGCGCGGGAAATCAAACGTAAAGGACCTGCAGACCTAGAGATTCTGCCGCTTTACTCTCGCCTGAGTGTGGCGGACCAGAACAAGGTGTTTGCGCCGGGCAAACGACGTCGTGTCGTACTGGCAACCAACGTGGCCGAGACATCGCTAACGGTTCCGGGTATCCGTTACGTCATAGACCCTGGTCTTGCCAGAATTTCTCGTTACAGCTTCAGGTCCAAGGTTCAGCAATTGCCGATAGAGCGGGTATCACAGGCCAGTGCTAATCAGCGTATGGGGCGCTGCGGCCGAATCAGCGATGGCGTCTGTTTCAGGCTTTACAGCAGCGATGATTTTGCTGAGAGACCGGAGTTTACCGAGCCCGAAATTCTGCGTACCAACCTGGCTTCGGTGATCCTGCAGATGCTGCAGTTGAAACTGGGAGATATCGATCGATTCCCGTTTCTGGAACGCCCCAATAAAAAACAGATCAACGATGGTTTTGCCCTGCTCTTTGAGCTCGGCGCGGTAGATCGGAAGCGTCAAATTTCAAAGCTGGGCAAGCAGCTTGCCCGGTTCCCGATAGATCTTCGCTTTGCACGAATGCTCCTTGCAGCCGGTCAGTGGGGATCGTTGAACGAACTGCTGGTGATTACCAGCGCCCTGACGATCCAGGATCCGAGAGAACGTCCCTTCGATCATCAACAGGCAGCCGACGAGTGTCATAAGAAGTACTGGGATGAGAAATCCGACTTTCTGGCACTGGTATCGCTTTGGGACTCGTGGGAAGCAAAACGACAGGAACTGGGCGCGAGCCAGCAACGCAAGTATTGCCGTGAGAATTACCTGTCATTTCCGCGTATGCGTGAATGGCGTGAGATGCATCGTCAGCTTCTGCTGGTCTGCAGAGAGCAGGGACTGAAGGTAAATCAGGATCGAGCAGATTACAGTGCCGTTCACCGCGCATTGTTAACCGGTCTGCTTGGCCATGTTTCGCTGAAAGCCGGTGAGCATGACTACCAGGGTGCTCGAAATCGTAAGCAGTTCATTTTCCCGGGTTCATCGCAGTTCAGTCGCAAGCCTAAATGGATTATCAGCGCTGAACTGGTTGAAACCAGCCGTCTTTTTGCCAGGACAGTGGCGGAGATTGACAGTCGCTGGATCGAACCGATTGCCGGACATCTGGTAGCAAGAACCTACCACGACCCTGACTTTGATGCAGAACGAGGTCAGGTCATGGCGCGCGAGGAAGTCACGCTTTATGGTGTCGTTATCATCGCTAATCGAATGGTGGACTATGGTTCGGTGGACCTTGCGAACGCCAGAGAGCTTTTTATCGAAAAAGCACTGGTAGAAGGTCGTTTGAGATCACGCCTTAAGTTCTATCAGCATAACCGACGCATGATTCGTGAGATTGAAAAACTGGAGTCCAAGGTTCGGCGCCGGGATATTCTGATTGAGAATCAGGCGCTGTTTGAATTTTATGATCAGGTCTTGCCGAAGGATATCTGCAGTGAGCTGGATCTCAGGAACTTCACGAATGCGTCCGGTAGCAATGCAAAAACGCTGGAACTTTCTCAGCAGGAACTGATGCGTCGAGAGGCAGAACTTTCCGACAAGCTTTATCCGAACAGGCTGGAAGTCGGCAATGCCAGCCTGCCTCTCAAGTACAAATTTGACCCGGGCACCAGGGATGACGGCGTCAGTGTTGATGTGCCGCTTGTTCTGCTCAACCAGGTACCCAGATCGCAACTGGATTGGATCGTGCCAGGGTTGCTCGAAGAGAAGTGCCTGGCTTTGATCAAGTCGTTGCCCAAAGCGATACGGAAAAATTTCGTGCCGGCGCCGGAGTATGTGGCGAAGGTTCTTATGGATTTTGACTACCAGGGTAAGTCCATCACCGAGGCGCTTGCAGATCGCCTGTTTCGTCTGTCGGGTGTCAGAGTATCCGCCTCGGATTTCCAGCCGGAAACGTTGGATCGACATCTGACTCTCAACGTTCGGGTCATTGACGATAAGGGTAAGCTTCTGGCGGCAGGGCGTGATCTTGAAACACTGGTGACGGAACTGGGTGCTCAGGTGTCTGAGCGACTGCAGACTCGAAAGGATCATCGGTTAGAGCAAACGGGCTTAACCGATTGGAACTTTGATGAACTGCCTGAGCAGATTCAGATCAAGGAGGGTGGTGTACAGGTCTCCATGTATCCGACGTTGGTTGATGAACTCGATTCGGTCGCTATTCAGCTTGTTGAGCATAGAGAAAAGGCTGAACGCCTGTCACGAGAGGGATTGCTTCGGTTGCTGGGTTTCAGACTACGTGATCAATGGAAGTATCTGTCGAAGAACATTCCTGAGTTTGAAAAATTCTCTCTGTACTACGCGACTCGCGGCAGCCGTGCCGAATTGATCGAAGGTCTCGTCAGCGCTGCTTTCGTCGCGACTTTTATCGATGATCAACCGTTACCTCGAACAAAAGAAGCTTTTGAGCAGCGGCTGCAGAAGAAAGGTGCGCTCTTCGAGAACCTGGAACTGGTTTCGAGGGTCGTTGCCCAGGTGCTGCAACAGGGTATGACCCTGGATGATCGCCTGAAGAATCTGTCAGTGCCGGAAACCGTCGAAGATGTATCCTTTCAGCTCAGCCGCCTGATGCCTGCGGGTTTTCCCCGGGGCGTACCATTTGAATACCTGAGGCAGTATCCCAGATACTTTCGTGGCATTAACCACCGACTGGAGAAACTGGGGGGCAATGTCGCCAAGGATCATGAATGTATCAGGCTGGTACGAGACTGGTGGCAGAGATACGAGACCGTTCCTCCGGAAGAGCGGATTCATCTCGAGAAGTTTCGCTGGATGCTTGAAGAATACCGGGTCTCTTTGTTTGCACAGTCAATCAAGACTAATATGCCGGTATCTGAGAAACGGCTGATGAAGGAGTGGCAAGCCGTTATGGGTAAACGTTCATGATTAAAGTGAGAAAGCTTGTCAGGTTTTCATGCTGCCTGCTCATTCTGCATATGCTCGCTCAGCCTGTGCTGGCTAATGAGGACCCCTACGAGAAAATCAATCGCAAGATTCATAATTTCAACGATTTCACGGACCAGAAACTCATGCGGCCAGTGGCGGTGGGTTATGACAAGGTGATGCCGGATCCAGGTAAAAGGCTGGTGACAAACTTCTTTGGTAATCTGATTGAAGTAGGTAATGGGCTGCAGAACCTGCTGCAGGGTAAACCCCGGCGTGCGGCGAATGATGCAGCGAGAGTTCTCGTTAATACGACCATTGGAATTGGCGGACTGTTTGATCCGGCTACCGGAATGGGGTTGTCTCGCAGTGATGAGGATCTGGGTCAGACCCTTGCTGTCTGGGGAGTGCCTCGAGGTCCCTATGTTGTTTTACCGTTTCTCGGACCGACGACGTTACGGGATGTATTTACGCGCTGGGGGGATTCCAGGCTTGATCCGCTCAGGTACTTTTATCCTGTCAGTCACCGGAATGCGCTCTTTGGCATAAGCTTGATTCATACACGCGCACAGTTCCTTGCAGCGGATTCCGTTGTTTTTGGTGATCGTTACATCTTTTATCGGGATGCCTATCTGCAGCGACGCGAGTTTCTGGAAAAAGACGGTCAAATTGAAGATCCGTTTGACGATGAGTTCTAGGGGAGTAAAATCCAAGCAGTTTCCATGAGTTGGGGGCTCAGGAAAACTTTGCTCGTATCACTTCAGGTCATTGAGCGACCGTGAGCAGCGACAATCATCAGTTGCTTATCGTGTCCGCATCTTCTGAAGCCGAAGAAATGAAACTTCGTCTTTCGGAAAGCAACTTCTTCGATGTTTCCATCGTCGATTACCCTAATGCTATCTCTGCTATTCGCGCCTCCATTCCTGATCTGATTCTTCTGACAAAGCAACCTGGTTTGTCGTCTTTGCTGTTGCTCAGCAAAATTTACCGACAGTTTCCATTGGTGCCTATTGTCATGGTGGCAACCGACGTGGCGGAGGAATCGATGCGGGAGCATGTGGAAGCCGGAGCGTCTGACTATATTTATTACGTCGGTCCCCAGCGAGAAATGCTGCCGTTCGTTATTGCACAGAACCTGGAGAGCAGAAGCAACGCGCTACTGGCAGAAGCCTCAGAGGAAACCCAAACGCGCTTTCAGCAACTGGAACATGACCAGAAGTCGGGGTTCCGCGTTCAGCAGGCCATGTTGCCCGAATCGCCGGCGTCACTTCAGGGCATCAGCTTTAATCATCAGCTTTATCCGTCCATGATCATGAGCGGTGACTTTATCGACTACTTTGAATTGTTCGATGGGCGGGTGGCTTTTTACATTGCAGATGTTTCAGGACATGGTGCTTCCAGTGCTTTCATCACAGTTTTACTGAAAAGTCTCTCTCGCCGTCTGCTGGACGATTTTCAGCGCTTCATGTCGACGGCGGAAATCCTGACCTGGATAAATGCTGAACTGTTGCAGTGGCAGCTCGAACAACATGTGACCATGTTCTTCGGCATTATTGATCAGGAAAACAGTATCCTGGAGTACAGTAATGCAGCACATTTTCCCGGCACGATTCTCTGTCATCCTGAGGGTGCCGAGTTCCTTGAGATCGGCGGCCAGCCGCTGGGTCTGTATTCAGAACCCAGCTACGAAGCTCATCGGGTATCTCTCCCCGAAACATACTCCATAGTGATGTTTTCCGACGGAGTGTTCGAAATAATGCCCCAGGACACCCTGGAAGCTAAGGAAGATCACCTGCTTTCAGTGGTAGAATGTCACAAGCAAGAGGAGGACCCCGTCCAGCTGGTTGATGAACTGGTGGACGACCTTGGCGTCCTCAGCGCCAGTTCTATCCCGGATGATATCGCTGTTTTCACCGTGGCCAGTGCTGGACGGCCGGGATAGATATATGGGTAGTATCTTATTTGCAGAGCGGGAAGGGGTTCATGTGCTGAAGTTTGTCGGCGACGTGAGGCTGTCCCTTGGCCCTACAATCACCTCTTTTCTCTCTCGTCTTGAAACCTGCCAGCAGTTCAACGGTATGATCGTTGATCTTTCCGAAACTGACACCATTGACAGTACAGCCCTGGGATTGATTGCCAAAATCGCGATCTGTACCCGAGAAAAATTTAATTCTGCCACCAGTATCGTCTCTCCCCGGGAAGATATCACCCGGGTGCTGAAGAGTATGGCGATGGAGCACGTCTGCGTTGTCACCAAGGAAGTTGTCAACGAGCACTCAGACCTGAGTGAGCTGCCAGTCGAGATCTGCAGTGAAGAAACGATGCGTGCTCAGGTGCTTGAAGCCCACAGAACATTGATGGGTCTCGATGACGAGAACTTCGATAAATTTCACGAACTCGTGGAAGCGCTTGAGTCAGAAGAAAACCAGTCGACGACACCTACACCAAAAAAAGTACACACCGGTTAGCAGCGATCTGATTGCTGCGCTTACCTCAGGCGTCTCTAGCCTGAATCTTCAATCTGATAAAGTCGGCATGCGCCAGGTGAATAAGACCTGCAACTCGCCTGATTATGTGGTCCTCGATCGCCTCAACGTGACCGTCAGCATAGGCTACCTGCCACATGGCCAGAATAAGCGATTCTTTGTCGGTATAGGTGTAGTGTTCATTGATCAGTTGCGTAAACTGATAAAGATCGTGTGCTGCCTCAACCTTTTCCTCTGCAGAAGTAACAAGTTCATCTACTGACTCTGAATCTACTTCAAAGTTGTCCTTAAGGATCCGTTCTATTTCAGACAGCTCAATATCCTGCTTTTGGTTGTCTGAACGCGCGACTTCCATCATCAACGCCGCCGCAGCCAGAGCGATGGCGTTACCCGGGTCCGCGTCGGATGCCTCTTCGTTTACCAGACTTTCCAGAAAACCGAATAATCGATCAATCATAGTGTTTCGATGACCTCCTGTTCCTGCTGAACAAAATCCACGGCGTCATCAACAACAGACAGATGCGCATCTTCCTGGAACATGTAGGTGCTCAGATGGCGTCGAAACGCACGCGCTCCTGGCATTCCGGTAAACAGACCCAGCAGATGCTTCGCCATATGTTTAACGTGAACACCTTCCTGTATCTGCGACGCCATATAGTCACGGTAGCTGGCCAGTGCATCTAGCCTGTTTACAGGGGCTGTGCCGAATATTTGCGCATCCAGTTCAGTCAGTAGGTAAGGGTTACTGTAAGGAGCCCGCCCCAGCATGACACCTGGGAACTCGGCCAGTAGCTGAACGGCATCATTGACCGTCTTGATGCCGCCATTCAGCACAAATTCGCTGTCGGGAAAATCTTTCTGAATTCTGCGCACAAACTCGTATTTCAGTGGCGGAATCTCCCGATTTTCCTTTGGGCTGAGTCCGGACAGCACCGCCTTGCGGGCATGAATCTGAAAATGCCGGCATCCCGCGTTATAGCTATGCGTGATAAAGCTCTGAAAGAACTCATAGTTATCCTGATCATCAATACCGATTCTGGACTTAATGGTTACCGGGATGTCGACAGCCTCTGACATGGCGGTAAAGCACTCAGCAACTCGCTCAGGTTCTCCCATCAGGCATGCACCGATGCCACCCTGTTGTACTCGATCACTGGGACAGCCACAGTTCAGGTTAACTTCCTGGTAGCCGGCGTTCTCCACCAGTTTCGCGGCCGTTGCCAGGTCTGTGGGGTCGCTGCCTCCGAGCTGCAGTGCCGTGGGGGCGTCGCCTGTATGCAACAGCAAATGGTCATGGTCGCCATGAATCAGGGCGCTGGAGGTCAGCATCTCACTGTAGAGGAGGGTGTTAGGCGACAGCTGGCGAAAAAGGTAACGACAGTGCCGGTCAGTGCAACCCATCATTGGCGCTACACACAAAGTCCGTTGCATTCTTTGGGTCCATTTTCTCAGTCCATAGCCCAGGTAAACTGGACTGAGATTAATCTTTGGGATGCGATAGTGTAACATCTGAGCCGTTTTTCACGCAGTCCAACCCCATGACATCCAGAACCAGAGTAGCCCCATCACCGACGGGTGACCCCCATGTCGGTACAGCCTATATGGCACTGTTCAGTTACTGCTATGCAAAAAAGCATGGCGGTGAATTTATCCTGCGTATCGAAGATACGGACCAGGAGCGCAGCACAGACGAATCGGAAGCGAAAATACTTGAGTCGCTCCGCTGGCTCGGCCTTGATTGGGATGAAGGTCCTGATGTGGAAGGGCCGCATGGGCCTTATCGTCAGAGTGAACGATCTGAGTTCTACAGCAGGTACGCTGACGAGTTGATCGAGAAAGGCCATGCCTTTCGGTGCTTCTGCACGCGAGAGCGGCTGGATCAGGTGCGCGCCGAACAGATGAAGGCAGGAGAGACCACAGGCTATGACGGCCATTGCCTGTCTCTCTCGGATAGTGAGGTGGCCGAAAGAACGGCGGCTGGAGAAGCCAGCGTGGTTCGAATGAAAGTGCCCTCAGAAGGAACCTGCGTGGTAAAGGATGTCTTGCGTGGTGATATCGAGATTGCCTGGAGTCAGATTGACATGCAGGTCCTGATGAAAGCAGATGGGTTGCCGACCTATCATCTGGCGGTGGTTGTGGACGATCACCTGATGGAAATCACTGACATCATTCGTGGCGAAGAGTGGATTAATTCAGCCCCTAAACACATGTTGCTGTTTGAGTATTTCGGCTGGGAGATGCCTCGCCTGATCCATATGCCGCTGCTTCGAAATCCAGACAAGAGCAAGCTGAGCAAACGCAAAAACCCAACCAGCATCGGTTACTACCGTGATATGGGGTTTCTTCCCGAGGCCGTGTTGAACTACCTGGGCATGCTTGGCTGGAGCATGCCTGACGGAGAGGAAAAGTTTACCCTCCAGGAAATGATCGATCAGTTTGATATCAATCGTATTTCACTGGGCGCGCCGGTATTCGATGTCGAGAAACTCAAATGGTTGAACGGTCGATGGCTGCGCGAAACGCTCTCAGAGGATGAGTTTGCTGATCGACTGACCGACTGGGCCTATAACCGTGAAAACCTGATGCGAGTGATACCCCTGGTCAAGGAACGGGTGGATGTGTTCACCGAGTTGGCACCCATGATCGCATTCTTTGCTGAAGGAATGCCTCAGATAACCGAGGAAGACTTCAAGCTGAAGAATCAGGAAGAGGATGACGTCAAAAAGACACTGCAGTTCATCCTCTGGCGCCTGGAAGCACACCAGGACTGGCGAAGTGAGCCTCTCAATCAGATGCTGTTTGCGTTGGCCGAGAACATGCAGATAAAGGTCAGGGATCTGCTCGCCCCCCTCTTTATCGCCATTTCGGGAAAGCCGGTATCACCCCCGCTGTTTGATTCCATGGCTATTTTGGGTTCTGATATCTGCAGAGCGCGTGTACGTCATGCCCTGGCCGTTCTGGGCGGTGTTTCAAAGAAGCAGGCAAAGAAGCTGGAGAAGGAGTACCGCGACCTGGTGTAACTTCCGGATCTGCAGATATCTGCCAGTACAATCCAGTTGTCGCACTCTAGTTGCATACTCGACTCACAACACGCTACTTATAAGAAGGGGAGACACATGTTTCAACAGGCAGCCGATCTGCTCGAGGAAGGGACATCGCTCAAGGACGTTCTGGATGACCTTGGTGCTGAGGACTGGTCGCGTGAGACACCTTTCAAAAACTGGACCGTGAATCAGGTGGTTCAGCATCTTCACGGATCAGACAAGATGGCCGTGCTCTCTCTGAAAGACCCCGAAAGCTTTGCCGCGGCAAAAGCCGACCCAAAAATGGTTGCGCAAACCATGAATCCCACCATTACCGGCCAGGAACTGCTCAATACCTGGTGGTCATACTTCAGTGAAATGTGTGAGCTTCTGGGAGAGAGTGACCCGAAACGTCGCGTGCCCTGGTTTGGTCCTGATATGGGCGTCATGATGTTCACGACCGCCAGACAGATGGAAACCTGGTCTCATGGTCAGGATATTTTTGATATGTTCGGGCGAACCCGTGTCAACACTAACCGCCTTAAGAATATTGCGGTCATTGGTGTAAAGACTTATGGCTGGACCTTCGCGAACAGAAAGATGGAAGTGCCCGGACCTGCACCTTACGTCAGTCTGGTAGCACCGGATGGTAGTCTCTGGGAGTTTAATGAACCCAATAGTGATAACTACGTGAAGGGCGATGCTGCTGAATTCTGTCATGTGGTGACACAGGGTAGAAATATTGCCGACGTCAATCTCGAAGTCAGTGGAGAGCCTGCTCAGCAGTGGATGGCCATAGCCCAGTGTTTTGCAGGGCCACCTGAGGATCCCCCGGCGCCGGGGAGTCGAATCGTCAATTTCTGACGAATAGGAAACAGAGCATGGATCCGCTCTCTCTATCAATCGAAAAGCATTCCAGGGATGTATTGCCAACGGTTACCCGGGTATTTAATTTCGTATACCTCATCATCGGCTGCTCGCATCTGTTGCTGCTGCCGGACGACCTGACCTTAACCATGTCTACGCTGGCGTTCAGCACGCTGGCCTTCGGCGTCTTCATCCGATACAGCCTCGACAGTGCGTTTATCCAGATTCACACCGAGGCTGTGCTGGTCTGCTTTGTTGTGCTTGGCTCGATCAACACGCTCGTTCATCTGTACCTGACACAGGATATTAAGCACACGACGAATCTCGTATTCGTTCTGGCTGTCAGTGGTTATCTGCTGCCGAGAAATCGTACCTATTTCCCTGTTTTAGGGTTTGTATTGATCGGCTGGCTTGCCATCGTTCCCGGCCGCCTAGGAACGGGATCTGATCTTGCGCATTTCGGCTTTGAACTCCTGCTTGGTTGTCTGCTTTCCATCATGCTGCAAATGTTGAGGCGCAGCCAGTTGCAGCAACTCGGAGATCTTGAGCAAAGCGTAGCGCAACTCAATCTGAGCCAGCAGCAGGTCACTGCCAGCCAGTCACTTATGCAAAGCCTTATCGATAACATCCCTGCCGGGATCATCGTTCGTGGTACGGATACAAGAATCCGATTTTTGAACCAGGAAGCCAGGAACCTGTTGGGATTTGAGGACGTTGACCCTACCGGTTTGCCGATCGGTGAGGATCCTCTTGAGCTGTTCGATCAGAATGGTCGAAAGCTCATGCAGACGGAGCTGCCTGTTTATCGGTTGCTGGAAACCGGAGAGCCTATCGTCAATGAAGTTTTTGGTGGTAGGCAAGCAGGATCTACCGAGCTGGTGTGGGGGCTTCTGAACGCTTTCCCGCTGGACATCGATGGCTCCGGAGAGTCTGTGGTGGTGATTGCATTTACTAATATCACCGAGCGAGTGAAGGCGGAACTGCAGTTAATGCAGACAGAAACCCGGGCAAGAGCTGTGCTCGAATCAGTCATAGACGGGGTCATTGCCATCGACAAACGCGAGGTGGTCACCCTGTTTAACCCATCTGCACAACGTATTACGGGATTTAAGGAGGCGGATGCACTGGGTATGCCCCTCTCGCAGGTGTTCAGGTTTTCTGAGGAGCCATCTGAGGAGGGTGGTGGTGAAAACCCACTTCGAGAAGGTTGGTTAACCTGTCAGAACGGGCAGGAAATCGCAGTGGAACTGTTGATTTCAGAAGTGCAAACCCACGATGAAACGGCTGGATGGGTTTATACATTCCGGGATGTGTCCGAACAGCAGCGAATCGAGCAGGAGCGGGCGACCATGGACAAGATGAGCTCCATTGGTGTCCTTGCAGGAGGCATCGCCCATGACTTCAATAACCTGCTGACCGCAATATATGGCAATGCGGCACTTGCCGAGTCTTCTATGGATGATCCTGAAAAAGCCGCCGATCTTCTCCGCCGGAGTTCTGAACCTATCCAGCTCGCCACAAACCTGACCAAGCAGTTGCTGACCTTTTCCACTGGCAGCGAACCGGTTCGCGACGTCGTCGATATGGAAAAGCTGGTCCGGGAAGCTGTTCGCTTTTCACTCAGTGGCAGTAGCGTTGTCGCCAACTATCAGATTGATCCTGCGTTGCATGCAGCGGAAGTAGATTCGGGTCAGGTGCAACAGGCCATCAGTAATATCGTTCTTAACGCCAAGCAGGCTATGGACGACGTGGGGCAGATATTTATCGGTATGAGAAACCTGAATGACGATTTCGTTGAAGTTGATATTCGTGACACAGGACCCGGTATCCCTCATGAATTGCTGGGTAAGGTATTCGACCCTTACTTCACGACCAAGACTTCCGGAACGGGGCTTGGGCTTGCGACAACGCATTCCATCGTGGTGAAACACGGTGGCAGTATCGGTGTTGAGTCCTCCCCGGATACAGGCACAGTCTTCAGAATGACATTTCCTGCCACTGGTGCTGCCCTGGATGCAGAACGCAATGACTTCACAGAAGCGCAGGTAGAGAAAGGGCTCGAGGTGCTGGTCATGGACGATGAGGAAATCGTGCTCAGCACGATTTGCCGTCTGCTGGAACATCTTGGTCACCAACCAACAGAATCCCGTGACGGCAGAGAAGCCATCGCCGCCTATGCCGAGAAACTGCAAGCTGGTAAAGCGTTTGACCTCGCGATCATGGATCTGACCGTTGCCGGGGGTACGGGCGGCACGGCAGCTGCGTCGAAAATACTTGAGATTGATCCAAATGCGAAACTCATCGTATCAAGTGGATACAGTTCAGGTGCAGAAATGGCTCGTTTCAGTGAGTTGGGGTTTTGCGCCAGACTGGAAAAGCCGGTCCGTGCTTCGGATCTGGAGAGAATCATCAACGAGGTAATGAGTTAGTCAGCCATGCAGGAATTCCATCACATTGTCGATGCGCGCCTGACGCAACCGATACTGAAACTCTGCCACGACTTTGCCGAGCAGGAAGCTTATGAAGAGTACACCTACTTTTCGGGTGTTCTTAATCTTCTGGCAGATCCAACGGATGAAGAGATGGTGCTTGCGGCGACAATTGAGCTATCACGCTGTGCGTTTCTCGGATTTGATTACAGCATTGAAGCGCAGCTGAAGATCGACAAGATTCTGGAAGACGCCATTGATCTGGCGCACACGATGAGCGCATCCCGCATCAACTGATCAGAGCACCATCTGTGACTGGGTCACCACGGCGATTGTTTTACCTTCCTCATTACGTAACGTGGTCTGCCATACAGACGTACGCCTGCCAACGTGCAGGGGTACGCATTCACCGATAACCCGGCTGTCCAGTGGGGCCGCACGCATGAAGTTGGTCTTGCTTTCGATCGTGGTGGTTGCCTTGTGACCTTCCGGCAGATTCATGAAGGCGCCAATAGCGCCTAGTGCATCCGCCATCGCCATAATGGCGCCACCATGCATGATTTTCCCGGTAGTACACAGGTCTTGTCTGACGGTGATCTCGCCGATGATGCGGTCTTTTTCCGCTGATGGGACGCTGAGCCCCATCAGCTTGATGAAAGGCATCAGTTCGGGTGCCAGTGTCTTCATTTACTCCTCCAGTCGCTCTTCGCCTTTCGCGAATCTGGCTGCAATCGCCTGATAGAACTGCGCATTCGCCAGGTTCGCTTCGCCGTTGTCGCGTGTTGCAATCAATTTGGCGGGTACGCCACCAATGATTGAGTTTGCAGGGAACTCACTGTTTTCGGATACGATCGCATGACCAGCAACAATGGAGTTATCACCAATTTTTGCACCATCCATGATCGTTGCGTTGATGCCAATCAGGCATCTGTCGCCGATTTCACATCCATGAAGGGTCACGTGATGGGTAATCGAGCAGTCTTCACCGATGATGGTCGGTGTTTCGTTACCTACATGGATCATCGCGAAATCCTGGATATTTGTTCTGGCACCGATGTGGATCTCGAACAGTTCGCTGCGGGTTACTGCATAGGTCCAGATGCTGGCGCCTGGACCTACGTAGACCTTGCCCTGCAGCTGGGCGGTTTCGTGGATGAACGCGGGATTGTCGAGGGTTACGTGAGGGCCGATATGTGGCATGAGGGTCACCAAAACTACTGATCGAATCATGATAGCAGAAGGAATTTTGTGGTACCTTTGGGACACGAATAATAAAAACTGGAGTGAAGTACAAAAATGGCTGCACATGATCACGAAATTGTTTCCATTTACGGTCACAGCGAAGAACAAAAAAATGAACTGATGACACGTGCCCCGGAGTGCATCCTGATGTGGGGAACGAAGGATGGCTGGCCAGTTGGCGTGGTCCATTCCTTCGTCTGGCACGACGGAAAAGTCTGGATAACCTTTGCGGCCCACCGGCACAGGGCTGCAGCTATCAAGCGTGATAATCGCGTTTCTGTCACCGTGAGCGGGGCTTCTTCACGCGATCCGGAATGTCCCAGAGGGGCCGTTACCATCAAGGGTCATGCGACCTTCCATGACGATGACGAAACCAAAAAATGGTTCTACCGTGCCCTTGCAAAGAAAGTATCCCCGGACAGCAAAGAAGGTGAAGATGCCTTCTACAGTCTCCTGGATTCTCCGCTTCGAACGATCATTTCAGTGGTTCCCGAAAAGTGGATCTCATTTGATGCTGACAAGTCTCAGAGAGATCGTGTGGGAGAGTTAAGTGAAGACGAGAAAACACCGCGTTTAAGTTCTGATACTGACCGAATGAGCAAAGAGCGTGAGAAACGAGGACTCGATCCGCGCTAGACCGGATAACCAGGAGACACTATGAGTACTGAAATAGCAGATCGGATAGCCGTTCAGGACGTCATGCTGCGATATGCAGCCACTGTCGATGAGAAGGACTATGCTGGTTACAAGGCATTGTTCACAGAAGATGTCGAAGTTGTCGGCATGGGACCCGAGGCGATGCACGGCATCGAAGATTATTATCCCTGGTGGAAAGAGGCACTCGACAAGTACGATGCCACTCAGCACATGCTGAGCCCGACTTATGCGGAGATATCAGGTGATCACGCGAAGACGCGCACAGATGTCCAGGCGGTGCATTATCCCAATGGTGAAACTGAGATAACGGTTACCCTTTGGGCAACGTATCACACGGACATGCGCCGTGTTGATGGCCAGTGGAAGATTTCACGCCACGAACTTGTGGTTCGTGGCATGAAGCGGGCGTGAGGGACAGACCTATTTCAGCGTAAAAAAATCTGCTCTTGGCGTCATGGTCTCGTCGTAGACAGGTTCCTTGTGATCCACACGGTACTTGTTGTTGTCGGCACCGGCGAGACCGAATTCGCCCAGCATCGTTCGCATGTTGAAATAGTTTTCGTGCTCAAAGTGAGCGGCGAGGGAGGCTTCATCTTCCCAGAGTTCATATACGGCGATGCGTCCTTCCACGCAGGGGTCCTTCGAGAAAACATAGGCATGGCAGCCAGGCTCATTGTCCCTTGTTGCCTGTTGGAGTGGCTTGGCTTTTTCGACGGCTTCGTCCCGCTTGGATGGATCGGCGAGATCGATAGTGCCTGCGATGATAATCATGTTGCGTACCTCCGTTAATGATCTTTTATACAGTTTTGAGTAGCGTCATAAAACCATGAGGATGCGTTGCGCTGCAACTTGATTAAAGACCAGTTTAAGATACGGATCTATGATGAAAGCAATATCGTGGTTGTTGGCGGTGCTGTTGATGCTGGGATTGTTGTCAGTCAGCGTGCCAGCGACCAGTGCCGGATGTTTCAGCCTGGTGTCGGATCTTCAGCGTAACTGGATTGAAGTGCGTCGATATCTGCTACCGCTGGGAGCATCGTTCGAAAACAATCCGTCTAACGAGCAGTTTGTGTGTGTTTCTAACTACGCGGTTCGTCATGCGCTCGAGCGCAAGGCGGGTACCACCAGCAATATCCGTTGTTTCAGTCCTTCCGAAGATAAGCTTGGTTTCTGTTGTGATGGGGCGCTCAGGGAATGTGCTGGACTGAATCCGGGTTTGTTTCCAGATCACTTTGACAATCGAAAAAAGAACCAGGAACAAGACTACAAGGCACCGGAATCCGGCTGGGTACGCCCACCGGCTGATGGTGACCAGTGGAAGTCCAACTGATATTCAGCGTCTAGGCCAAGGGGAGAAATATGATTGATCTGAATCTTGAAGGTAAGCGGGCGGTGGTGACGGGTGCAAGCCTGGGTATCGGCGAGGCTGTGGTGAAGGAACTGTCAGACATGGGCGCAGAAGTGATTTTCTGTGCCCGTAACCAGGAAGCGGTTGATGCGCTTTCAGGCTACTCAGACAGGGTGACGGGGATGATTGCGGATATGGGTGACAAGACCTCTACCGAGACCTTTCTTGATAAAGTCGAGAAGGGCGGTGGCGTTGATATACTTGTAAATAATGTGGGCGCGTCACCATCCCGTAACTTTCTGTATATGACGGATGAGGATTGGCAGGAACTGCATGAACTCAATCTGCTGTCTGCCATACGCTGTACCCGTCGTTTTCTGCCCAATATGCGTAAGCAGAACTGGGGCAGGGTAGTCATGATTGCCAGCGGTGCCGCCAAATATCCTAATGCCGCATTGATCGATTACGGTGCGACCAAGGCGGCCATGATCTCTATCAGTAAATCCCTGTCAAAGAAGTATGGTTCCGATGGTGTGCTCGTCAATTCAGTGTTGCCGGGATTGATTCATACGGCCATGTGGGAACGTGCAGCGACTGAGATAGCGCAAGCCAATGAATCCACGATGGAGAAGGTTCTGGAGAACAACGGGCGCAGCGTGCCAGTCGGGCGCTATGGCACCTCAAAGGAGGTTGCCGATGTAATTGCCTTCCTGTGCTCGAATGCAGCATCCTATGTCAATGGTGCTGCCATTGAAGTTGACGGTGGTTCTGCAGCGCACATCTAGGCCACTGATCGACGACCTTAACGGTCTCAGGTCAGAATATGCTGCCAGAACGATATCATATCTCTGTGGAAGATGTCTGCGTAATCCTTGTCTGAGCCGATACGAGCGCCACGGCAACCATATCCTGCTTCAATCCCGTACATCATGAGTGATCTTTCATCGGCCTCCGGGTCAGCCACACCGGTTGCCGGATGTATGTAGGTGCCGTTGTCCTCAATGTAGATGGTCGGCGCACCGGGAGCGACTGAGGCGTCGGGGATCAGTTCGACAGAGGAGTATCGGTCGAAGCTATGATGGGCACCTGCAACAATCCGACAGCTTGCTTCGCTGCCAGAAAGACGGATCGCCTGGATATGACCCTGGACCTGCTGTGGCGAACACCACTCGTCCTGATCGCCGATAATGGCCCGGATGCGGGTCTTTCCTGCAGACGGGTTCAGGAATTGCATACCCGACCAGGGGTAAGCTGCGTAAACCCCGGCAAGTTGGGTTTTAAAACTTGTGAACCTGAACATCGATGCGGCCATCATGACGGCTGATCCACCGCGGCTGTGACCCTGTGCGCCGATACGGTTTTGATCAAGGTTCGAGTGATCAGCAATCTGGTTTGAGGCAGAGAGCACGTCCCAGGCGCTCGCGGCAAATGAGTACTGCGCCTGGTTGGCGACGGTGGATGCAACTCCACGGTTGCCGAAAGGGTCAATCAGGCAGGCTGCAATACCCGCATCCGTCAGTAGTTTCGCTTTGTGGATGTGCGAATCCGCAACACCCAGGCTGCCGGGAACGACAAGCACAACCGGAGGTGTCTCAACGTCGGGAGGCAGGAAGGTCTGTGCCCAGATCGTCACCGACTCAATTTCGTCCGGTGCTGAAACTGCTTGATGGAAGGTTTTTGGGTTCCCGGTACTGACCTGCCAGGGCAGACCGGTTAAGCCGTTATCCAGGGTGAGTGATGTCTCATTCAGGAATGTCGTCATGGTGTGTGTTGAGGTTCTTCCTATTGTGTCTGCGCTTACTTTTACAGAATCTGGGACGTATGGCTAATCAATGGATGCCGAGGCATGGGTCCCATCGGGTATGATTAAAAAAACGGACCAGCTGTTTAAGCGGGAGAGCCGTTAAAACTGGAGCATAGATGATGAAAAGAACTCTGTTGATTCTGACACTGTCGCTGGGTGCGCTGTCCGCTTCGGCACAGGATCATGTGGATGTTGAACCTGCGGGGTCTGAGTATACGAAAAAGGAAAAGGTGCTCGGTATCGGTGGATTGTTCTTCCGTGCCCGGAACCCTGCCATGCTGGCGCAGTGGTACAACGAGCATCTTGGCGTTTCGCCGGTGCCGACAAGTTATGAGGCACAGCCCTGGAGACAGGAGGCCGGGCCAACAGTGTTCGCACCTTTCAGTGAGAATACCGACTATTTTGGTGAGCGTACGAAGATGTGGATGGTCAACTTCAGGGTGTCAGACCCTGATGCGATGGTGGTTCAGCTTCGAGAGGCGGATATTGCCGTGGAAGTTGATACCGAATCTTATCCTAATGGCCGTTTTGCGCGATTGTATGACCCTGAAGGGAACGCGATTGAGCTTTGGGAACCCGAGGTAGTGACAAACCAGTAGTGACTAACCAGTAGTCAAAAACAAAAAGGCGGCTGAAAAGCCGCCTTCGTGTTTTACAGATGACCTGATATTAGAATCGAATGGAAGCTTCTGCACCCCAGATTCTTGGTTGATTCACATAACCCAGCAGGTTAGCGAAATCGATGCCGCCAATTACGTTGTCCTCGTCAGTGATGTTCCTGCCGAAAACGCCGATCTCAAAATTGTTGCTGAGATCACGATAGCCCATTCTGAGGCCACCCTCGTACTGTGTGTCAGTGGTCCACTCAACGTTTTCATACAGGAAGTCGTTGGTTTCACCTTTCCATTTCCAGTCTGAGAAGAAGTACAGCTCATTGCCGCTCTTCAGTGGGTGGGTGTAATCGAATTCAATATTCAGTGTCCATTCCGGCGCGTGCTGGAACGGGTTGCCGTCGATAATGGCCAGACCGTTAGCATCCAGGGGGTCCTTAACGGTACAGAGTCCTGAGCCACAAGGCGGCAGCCTGATATCGCTGTCGTTAACCTCGGTCTCGCTGTAGCCGTAGCCACCGGAAATCACAAAGTTTTCGGTGATCACGTAGTCCATTTCGAACTCGATGCCATAGCCGACACCTTCGTCTGCATTCAGCAGCGTTGTCGAATTGTTAGCACCACCTACGGCAGTCAGCTGCATGTCGTCAACCGTGTAGTAAAACGCAGCGACGTTGAAACGGGCATTATCCAGCAGGGCTTTATAGCCAACCTCGAAAGAAACGATCGTTTCCGAATCGGCTGTGGTGGCTGTTGGATCATCTTCCAGTCGATCCTGTACGGTTGGTGCACGGAAACCAGAGGCCGCGCGTGCATAGAGCTGTCCACTCTCGCTCATCGCGTAGGACATTGCTACGTCCCAGCTGATGTTGTCATCGTCGAGGCTGATAGGTGCCAATGGAACAGGTCCCGGTGTAAACCGAATGTGTTGCGCGTCCTTTTCATCATCGGTGTATCGAATGCCCATGCTCAGCTCGAGATCCTCGTTGAGCTGATAGGAGCCCTGGGCAAATATTGCCCAGGTGGTGTTTTCAATCTCTGAAGTTGAGCTCGTGGTGAATGCGGTTGCGCCGGCACTTTGTGCCTGTGCGTTACCGAAGAACTCGTCTTTGAAATAGAAGACACCAGCCTGATAGTTAAAGGCACCATCAAAGTTGCTGGCGATTCGAAGTTCCTGCGTGAACTGGTCCATTTCGATCGAGGAGCCGGTATCAACGTTCACAACAAACGGTGATGCGAAGGGGTTAAACGGATCAGACGCAGGGCCGGAAGGGCCGCTGCAGGTGAACAGGCAGCCGAAGCCACCATCAATGTCACCACGACCGAATCGATCGTAAACATCCTGATAGGAGGTGATCGAAGTGATGGTGTAGTCGCCGAGATCCCAGTTTACTTTCAGCGTTGTACCATGGGATTTGATGTATGCAGGGTTACCGTCACCACCATCAAAGTAGACTGTATCGCGATCGTAGTTGTCATTCAGGCTGTTGCTGCCGGAACTCAGGATGTTTGCCCGGAAGGCGCTGGCTGTTCCATCTGCATCCTGTCGCTGGTGCATCAGCAGGACTTCGACATTGTCAGAAGGCGTCCAGAGAAACTGCAACCTCATCGCAGTGATGTCGTGACCACCCATAAATTCATCTTCACCGGTAAAGCCGTTGTCGATCCAGTCATCACGGTTCTGGTGAAGGATAGAGAAACGCGCCATCAGCGTGTCTTCGATCAGGGATCCACCGATCGCACCTTCCAGATTGTAGGTGGTATAAGCACCTGCAGAAGCCTTGAGGTAACCTTCAGTCTCCTCGGAAGGCTTGCGTGAGTCGACCTTAATGATGCCGGCGGTGGTATTGCGGCCAAACAGGGTGCCCTGAGGTCCCCGAAGAATTTCAATGTCTTCCATATCGAATAGAGGGAAGGACTTGAGCGCAGCCTTTTCCATGGCTACGTCGTCAAAAACGATGGATACAGGTTGTGACGCTGCCTGCGTGAAGTCAGCGTTACCCAGGCCTCGCATATAGAAGCGTGGCGCTAATCGGCCGTTTGAACTTTCAACGTGCAAGCCCGGTGCGGCACTTGCCAGCGCCAGGATGTCTTCTCCGGCTGCAAATCTGGCATTCAGTCGGTCACCGGCCATTCGAGTAATCGAAATCGGTACTTCCTGGATGTTTTGCTCACGCTTCTGCGCGGTAACGACGATTTCTTCCAGTACATCGGTCGCGGAAAAGACAGGGGCCGCCAGCGACATACCGATCGCTAGAATGCTGCTCCTGATTTTGAACCTGGTCATTTTGGACATGACTTATCCCCCATAAATTGACACTTTAATTGTGATAGGTTGCAACTCATCTTGCAGTGCAACATTGTACCCATTTTGGATCGAGAATCGATTACTATCATCTGATATTTCCGGAATCTTAATTATGCTTAGACGACAATTTCTCGCCGGATCCCTGTTCGGCGTTTCCACTGTGTCTATGCCCCGATGGGTGCTGGGTGGCGAGCGTGGCCTCTTTACTCTGGGCATTGCCTCCGGTGACATGACCAAAGACTCAGTGATCCTGTGGACGCGCCTCGCTCCGGAGCCTCTGTCCCCGAATGGTGGTCTGGCGGATCAGTCTTTACCTGTGCGCTGGGCTATTGCCCTGGATCCTGACATGAAGCATATCGTGCAGCAGGGCGAGCAATCTGCAGTTTCGGCGCTGGGGCATTCGGTGCACATCGATGTCCAGAATCTGGAGCCGGGTCGGGAATACTGGTACCAGTTTTCCGCGGCAGGTCAGAGTTCCGGCATCGGTCATACCCGCACACTGCCTCACGACGGCGCGGCTTCTTCCCGGTTCGTGACGACATCCTGTCAGAACTATACCCACGGATACTTCGTTGCCTATGATCATATGGTCAAAGACGCGCCCGACTTTGTGATCCACCTCGGTGATTACATTTACGATACGTCTTTCGGTGAAACCTTCCGAAAGCACGAAACAGACAAGGCGCCCAGAACCCTGGATGATTTTCGGCGCCGGCACGCGCTTTATAAAACGGATCGCTCACTACAGCGGGCCCATGCGCAGCTGCCCTTCTACATGGTGATTGATAACCATGACGCGATAGAAGACAACAATCCCGCACAGTACGATGTGCGGGCGGCCGCCTATCAGGCGTGGTACGAGCACATGCCGGTTAGAGGGTTCCATCCGCGGGCGCCCAACCGTTTCGATATGCATCGTTTAATCGATGTGGGTGGACTGATGCAGATCAGTCTGCTGGACACCCGTCAGTATCGGCATGAGAGAGACCTCTGTCGCGATAATATGGAACGTGCCATTGGGTTCGGCAACTATCGGGAGCGTTGCCAGGCACTTTTTGCAGAAGAGCGAAGTCTGCTCGGACAGGCACAGGAAACCTGGCTGTATGATCAACTTCAGGCAAACCAGGCATACTGGAATGTTATCGCGTCTTCCGGTCCCGTGACGCCATTCCGCGTTAGGCAGGGACAGGAGGACTATGGCTATATTGGTTCATGGGATGCGTATCCCGCCAATCGCAAACGAATGACGCAAGCCATTCGTCAAGCCGAAACAGGCCATCCCATCATTCTGAGCGGTGACATGCACTCCTTCTGGGCGATGGACGGCAGAGAACTGCCAGACGTATCGGATGTCGTGCCTGCGGTTGAGTTCGTCACGTCATCTTTGTCAGCTAACTGGCCGCCGCCTTTGTCAGAACCAATCAGTGAAAATCTGGCGAATAATCCACAGGTGGCGTTTTATGACGGTGCTGAACGGGGTTACCTGGTCCATGAGGTGACCCGGGATGTCTGGACAACTCAATTCAGGGCGGTGGGAGATGCCAGGGACAAAGATGCTGGAGTTAAAATCATTAAAGTTTTCCGGGTTAACCATGGTCAACCCGGTCTCGAGGAGGTTTTGCAATGAACGCTTTACATCTGAAACTGGTGATCAGCATTGTTCTTCTGATCTCGTTGCAGGCGCCACTGTTCGCGGATTCTTCAGAAGAAGACAGCAAGCCTAATCTGCTGATCATCATGACAGATGACCAGGGTCGCTGGAGTCTTGGAGAATATGACCGGCGCATCGATACACCCAACATTAACTTTCTGGCGCGTCAGGGCATAAGATTTGATCAGGCAATTACGCCAACCCCGGTATGCTCTGCTGCAAGGGCCAGTCTCTATACCGGGAGGACGGCTTCTCAGCACGGTATCCACGACTTCCTGTCTGATGTCGACAGTGATGACAATGAATGGCTAAAAGGGGAGACGCTTATTTCTGAAGTCCTCTCGGATGAAGGCTATCAAGTGGGTCTCTTTGGCAAATGGCATGCGACAACAGAAGGCTGGAAACCCCAGCGCGGGTTCGATCGCTGGCTCACTTATGATGACCGCGCTGCAGACTGGATTAATCAGTACCAACATTCCGGAACCGTTTATTTTTCTGATGATGGTGAAGCCATCACCCACACAGGTGTTCAGGCGCGATTTATCACCGAGCAGACGGTTGAATTTTTCGATGATGCTCAGGGGGCACCCTTTGCCGCATTCGTCAATTTCGTCGAGCCGCATTTCCCATTCGCCGGTTTGCCAGAGCGTCTGGTTGAAAAATATCGCCCCCTCGTTCGTGAAATTGTCTCCGCCGGGGATACTTCAAGCCTGATCAGTTCCGGGCGTGTCGCGCCGGATCTCCGCGAACACACCGAGAAGATGGCCCAGTATCTGGCGGCGGTATCGCTGGTTGATGAACAGGTGGGTCGTTTGTTTGATGCGCTGATGGGGCGTGGCCTGTTGGACAACACGCTGATTGTATTCACTTCGGATCATGGGCATCTCACTGGTCAATATGGCCTTTATGGTAAAGGTAACGCGACCATTCCTCAGAACCTCTATGAGGATTCCGTCAATATCCCGTTGGTCGTTTATGGGCCAGAGCGCTATGTTGTCCCCGGGCAGATTCGGAACGATTTCGTCAATCTTTACGATCTCTATCCAACAATTCTGTCACTCATAGGTGCGAAGGGTGCGCTTGAACAATACGATGGTCCCGGTCTCAGCCTGTTGCCTCTCATGAAAGGGGAACGCATACAAAGCTTCAGGGAGTTTCAGGTGTCGGAGATGGGCAATGCGCGCATGGTGCATAACGGTCGCTGGAAACTGGTTCGTTACTATCATCGAGACCCGGACAAGCCGCCAACGGACTACTGGTTCGATCTGACGCATCCACTCGGTGAGCGGCAGCCTGTGCCGGCTCCGTCCACTGGACAGCAGGAACAGTTGAGCGCGGCTCTGAAAAGATTCTTCGATCAGTTCGAGGTAGAGGGACGGGCAGGGCGACGTATATGGGATCTACCCAGACATAATGCAATGGAAGCCTGGCGGAGTGACAGTCGATGATTGAGCAGGTCATGAAGTTTTCTCGGTTCTTCTGCGCAATGACGCTTGGCATGATCTCCCTTGTTTCTGTCGTTCATGCCGACGCCCCAATTGATCTCATTGTTGAGGGGGACTATGTCGTCACTATGGATGCTGATGGGCGTGTGATTGCGAAAGGCGCAGTCGCGGTTCACGACGGGCAGATCATAGACCTTGGTACGGCTGTGGATATCAATGCCAGGTATCAGTCTGTCAGTCGCCTCGCTGGCGATAACCGCGTGGTGATGCCGGGATTAATCAACGGTCATGCACACTCAGCCATGACGCTGTTAAGAGGTATTGCAGATGACCTCTCTTTGTATGCCTGGCTGAATGAATATATTTTTCCTGCTGAGGTTCGTTTTGTAGATGCCGAGTTTGTTCGAATCGGGATGCAGCTTGCCTGCTGGGAAATGATTCGCGGTGGCACGACGACGTTCGTAGATATGTACTATTTTCCGGATGTCATAGCCGAGGTCGTTCAGGACTGCGGTATGCGGGCCCTGGTCTCCGCTACGGTCATTGGTCAGAAAAGCCCGGACGCAGAAAGTGCTGACGACTCGCTGGCCAAGGCGGTCCAGTTTGTTCAACGCTGGCAGAACAAGACAACACGAATCACGCCTATTTTTGGTCCTCATGCGAACTACACACTGAATGCTGATCAACTTAAGGCGACCCGCGAGGCCGCACAGAAACTGGATGCCGTGATCAGTATTCATATGGCTGAATCCCCGTTTGAAGTTCAGTACGCGAAAGACACCTACGGCAGTGGCAGCGTCAGCATGTTTAGTTCTATCGACTTTTTCGCGGGGCCAACAATTGCGGCACACATGGTCTGGCCAAGTGATGCAGAGATTCAGTTGCTGGCCGATGCAAAGGTGGGGGTGGTGCACAATCCAACGTCTAACATGAAGACAGCCGCGGGCATTGCGCCGGTCCCTGAGTTGAGGAAGGCAGGCGTTCCCGTTGGTATCGGTACAGATGGCGCGGCGAGTAACAATGATCTGGATATGTGGGAGGAAATGCGCCTGGCTGCCTTGCTCCAGAAGGTGCACAGTATGAACCCTGAGGTTCTTCCGGCGCGTGAGGTGCTTCAGATGGCGACGATTGAAGGTGCCACGGCCATCGGTCTGGCAGATACCATCGGCTCGCTGGAAGCAGGTAAGCAGGCTGATCTCATTCAGGTGGACTTCAGCGATGCGCACCACATTCCCACTTACGATGTGATTTCGCACCTGGTGTACGTCACAGATGAACAGGATGTCGTGACGGTTTTAGTCGACGGAGAGCTACTCATGAAGGACGGGATGTTGCTGACCCTGGACACTGAAAAGATCGCCCGCGAAGCATCGGCTCTGGCCGCAAAAATTGGTAAGAGCCTCAGCCTGGGTGATGAGAGCCTCAGCGTGGGTGACGAGAGCCTCAGCGTGGGTGACGAGAGCCTCAGCCTGGGTGACGAGAGCTTAAGACAGGATAGCGAATGAATCAGGTCAAAATTATTCTGATCTGTGTCCTTGCATCCTTTGTGATGTCGGGCTTCCTCAATCCTATTGGTCTGATAAGCGGGCCGGTTGCAGAAGCCTATGGCATCTCGCTGACAGTTGCGGTCGCGCGATTCGGATATTTTACGTTTGGAGTCTTCGCTGGCTACATCGTTTCTTTTTACGTGTTCGACTACTTCAGACTAAAGACCGTCATGGTGGCTGGTTATCTGCTCATTGCGCTATCAGTTGCCGGTCTGTACACGTTTGAAACTTCCATTGCCCTGGCCGTTTTCCTTTTTGCTATCGGTCTTTTTGCCAGTGTTCAGGTCTGTGGTGCCAGTACACTTGTCAGCTGGATATGGAGCGGAAAGCCTCGCCAGACGGTTCTGATTGCCCAGGATGCGATGTTCAACGGTGGTGGCATTGTATTTACCGCAGCCACTACCTGGTTGTTGACCGCGGACTATCACTGGGCGTCGACGTATCTTCTGGTCGCCGCCTGCACGCTGCTCCTGTCGGCCATTGCTGCAACCACAGATGTGCAAACGATTGCCAATGATAATCAGGATGAG
This sequence comes from Candidatus Azotimanducaceae bacterium, assembly GCA_965662805.1. Taxonomy (GTDB): domain Bacteria; phylum Pseudomonadota; class Gammaproteobacteria; order Pseudomonadales; family Azotimanducaceae; genus UBA9659. Next base: position 221,031 of record CBFIJB010000001.1, read on the forward strand.
GACACTCTTGAGACGACCTGGAACCCGGGCATCCTGGCTGTTGGCTTCAGCATTCTGCTGTTTATGACGGCCAAGATCTCGGTGTTTATCTGGGCACCCCAGTTTGCAGGGCAAACCTTCAGCGCGTCCGTGGAAGAATCAGGCGGTCTACTGACTAACATTTTCATTGGCGCCTTCACGGGATCACTGATCGGAACCTACATTGTCTCTCGTGTGAAGATAGAGTATTTCCTGATTGGTATGCTGACTCTGGGCGCAACCGGATTGTGGCTGATGCTCAGCGTTTCGTCGCTGGATCAGGTTCTCATGTCAGGATTTCTGGTGGGCGCTTCCATTGGTGCCACCTTTAACGGTTACACGGCATTCGGTCTGAGTTTTGTTCCCGTACCAACGCATAAGAACGTCGCCTATCTGCTGCTTTGCGGTGGCATCGGTTCTGCGATTGCGCCCTGGTTCAGCAGTCAGATCGTTGATGTAACAGGCGATGTGCAATCAGCCCTGATTGCCTGTCTGGCGATCCAGGTTTTCGTTCTGGTAACCGTAATAATACTATCGGTCTATATCAGGCGGCTCGCGAGTGTTCTGGGCGCAGCATCATATCCTGTGGGCGCAGAGAAGGGCGCCTAGGGAACAGTAGTGTCAGGAATACTGGCACCGGGAAGGCGCGCATCTGGAAAGAAAGTCTCGGGTCTGCGAGAACCTTCATCGAAAAAGCGTGCGTTTCGACCGATCTGGTTTATGTCGCCGAGATCAAGGCGTGCGTCATCAGCAACGCGCATTAGCGACGTCACGATATCCGGGTGCTGGTGCGCGACGTTATCCAACTCGCCCGGGTCCGCCTTGAGGTTGTAGAGTTCTGGTTCTGTCACCGTGTCCATGTATCGTCCCAGCCAGAGCAAGTGTTTTGTATCCTTCAGGCGTGGCAGTACCAGTTTCCAGTCTCCCACTCGCACGGCCTGCAGCTGGCTGAGCATGTGATAATAGTAAGCTTTGTAAGGCGTTGTTGAGCCTTCGGCGTTTTCCAGCAAGGGCCGGATATCGTAGCCATCAACCGTGCGTTCCGGGAGATCAACGCCTGCAATGCCGGCGATTGTGGGATAGAGATCCATGATCGAGGTGAGGTCGTCTCTTTGCAGGTTTGCGGGAATCACACCAGGCCATCGCCATATTGCCGGTACACGGACACCGCCTTCCCAGTTGGAGTACTTGCCATCTCGAAACGCTCCGGCGCTGCCGATATCGTTTCCGAGAACGCTGCGGGTTTCCGGTCCATTGTCAGACAGGAACACGACGACAGTGTTCTTTGTCAGTTCCTGTTCTGTCAGTTCATCGAGGATTCTGCCAACACTCCAGTCAAGTTCTTCGACAGCATCGCCGTACCTGCCACCTCGAGATCTTCCCGCGAAATCGGGATGCACGCCCAGCGGCGTATGAGGCGCATTGTAAGAAAGCAATAAGAAGAAGGGCGTGTCTTCGACATGATTCAGAAACCTGATGGCTTCATCCGTATAGATTCTGGTCAGCAAATTGTTATCGGTGGGGCTTTGAATGACCCTGCCATTTCTCATGAGTTCGATGATGAAACGCCGATTGTCTACCGTACGGGAGATGCCGTTGTGCATTGGCGTGCCAAGGAATTCATCAAACCCCCGGCTGTTTGGCATCAGTTCTGATTTGAACGGGCCTTTGCCGCCGGGTCTCCCTGGTGGCAGGGGTGGTGGAGCGAAGTCCCAGGGTGCTTCACCTTCACCGGCAAGATGCCACTTGCCGATGAGCGCCGTTCTATAGCCGGCACTTTGCAGAAGCTCAGGCAAAAGAATCTCCGCAGGATGCGGAACTGTATTCGGGTGTTTTTTGTTTCCAGGTTCCGCCACCCGCAATGGATAGGCGCCCGTCAATAGAGCAGCTCGTGAGGGGCCGCAAATTGGCTGAGCGTAGAAACTTGAAAAACGTATGCCTTCTACGGCGAGTTGATCAATATTCGGTGTGCTTATTGCCTTGGAACCATAGACACCAACATCGGCGTAACCCAGGTCGTCTGCGAGAAACACGATAAAGTTCGGGCGAGTTTGTATGGCCCCTAATGTGATGTTTGTCATTGCCAGAAAGGTGAGGGCGAGCAGCAGTTTCCAACAGATTGATTTAATGCTTTTAGGCATAGCGAACTTGAAACAAGGATGGTATCCATCAGCCAGGAGCAGAGATCATATAGGAAAAGCGAGATGACCTGGCGCTTGAGCCCTCTGTGACATGGCAAGTTGCTGCTGTGCGATGAACCCCGATCGCAGGTTGTTATCCATCGCCCAGAAAAAAGGCCACCTTTCGGTAGCCTTTCTAATTTGGTGGAGCTAGGCGGGATCGAACCGCCGACCTTTTGACTGCCAGTCAAACGCTCTCCCAGCTGAGCTATAGCCCCACAGCTGAAGGGGGCGCATATTAGCCTAAGATTGACTGATCTTCAATCAGGCTTCGCCGGCGTCCTCAACCCATCGAAATCTGTGGCACAATCTCTGCTTTGAGAGGGGAGTCATAGGCTCAGAATCGCTATACGTCGAGTCCGCTTTTCTGGTCCCAGGATGAGCGTGAAATTGGCATCATAAACATGGCAGAAATTTTGCCGGTCCGAAAAGTGTCCGCCGGTGGCAGCATCAACCGTCAGCCGTTAACCCTCAGCCGTTAACAATAGCGGGATTGCTGTTACTCTATCGTCTTTTTTCGGGAAGCACTTTTCATGGAGCGTATTGCACTGGGTAGCACCGGATTGTTGGCGAGTCCTGCAGGGTTGGGTTGTGGTGGCTACAGTCGGCTTGGTATGAGAGAAGGTGGTGATGCCTCTGTAGCCGCAGGTGTCATCAAGCGGGCACTGGACCTTGGTGTCAATTTTTTTGATACCGCAAGGGCTTATGGTACCGAAGAAGTATTGGGGCAGAACGTCCGGCAGTGTCGGGACGACGTCATCCTCAGTACGAAAACTGTGTTTCGTGACAGGGATGGTAACTTCATGCCCGCAGAAAGGCTGGTTCAATCGCTGGAGCGCAGTCTTGAACGTTTGCAGACAGATTATGTCGATGTTTTCAGCTTTCATGGCGTGACGCCGGAACACCTCGAGCATTGCCTTGAAGTCTATGTCCCTGTTCTTCAGAAAGAGGTGGAAAAAGGCAAGATTCGTCATCTCGGTATTACCGAGAGTTTTCAGCAGGATCCGACTCACGAGATGCTAAAAACAGCAATACCCACCGGAGCCTTTGATGTGGTGATGGTAGGTTTTAACTTTCTAAACCCCAGTGCGCGAGATGAGGTGGTTCCACTGTGTCTTGAACACGGTGTCGCCACCCAGATCATGCATGCCGTGCGCAGAGCTTTATCCAGTGAAGCAGTTCTTCTTGAAACTGTCGCGGGTTTGATTAAATCCGGTGAAGTAGATGGGGGCAGTGTGAATGCGAACGACCCGCTGGACTTTCTCAAGGCTCATCCGGATATAGGTTCTGTCACAGAAGCTGCGTACCGTTTCTGTCGGCACGAACCCGGTGTATCTGTTGTCCTGAACGGCACCGGCTCGGAGCAACATCTGGCGCAAAACGTCAGTGCCATTGCCTCTGGACCGCTACCCGGGGATGTCCAGACGCAATTGAAGCACGTTTTTGGTCGCGTGAGGTCTGTATCCGGAGACTAATCGGCGCTGAGTGCGCGTTTCAGGCCTTCTTCCAGTCCAACCGGTATGACACCGAGTGCTTCCAATTCGGCAGTATCGAAATTCTTGTCTTCAAGAAGACGCCGTATTTCGTCCTGGGTGATCGTCGGGATGCCGGGCATCACGTGGGTAAAGGGGGCGAGCATTGATATCAGGAAGTAGGGCAGCGAGACGACTCGGGAATTGCTGCCACTGATTTCGATGCAGAGTTCTATGAAGCGTTTGTAGGTGACCGCATCCTTCCCCGGAACAGCGATGGTCTTGCCGATCGTTGAATCGTCTTCCAGGCAGGCGAGAATCGCTTTTACGACATCGGCAGCGAAAACCGGCTGAATTAATGCGCGGCCGTCTTCAGGTAGGGGTATTACCGGCGAGAGTCGGGCCATCCTGACGACACGTTCGATATTGTTCAGCCCGGGTGCACCATAAATCATGGTTGGATGAATCAGGGTCGTTGGGATATCGCCCATCCATATGGCGTGCGCCATGGCTGCGAGTCGGTTGCACTTGTCATCCGGGAAACGGGTATAGACGCGGGTTGATCCTGTCGCGATCAGTCGCTTTATCTGCGGGCCGTTTTTGAGAAAAGTCGTTAATAGCTCGGGGCTGGAACAGTGAACAAATGTATCTTCCGCTTCTACGAGAGACTGTAGCGCCGTCAGGTTCTCTGCATCGACCTCACGAAATTCCGCAAGCTCGGAACCTGTGACATCTCTTTTCGATCTCGCCAACCCCAGCACGGGGCGCCCTGCGTCTCTGAGGTGTTCGAACAGTAGACGGCCGGGGCCGCTGCTCGCTCCCAGAATGACGATGCGGTTCATGGATGTCTAACCGGTATTTCTCATGCTCGCAGCAATGCCGGCAATCGTTATCAACAACGCCTTGTTTGCCTCGGGCAGATAATCATCGCTCTCACGGCAGCGTTTGATGAGCTCAATCTGCAGAAGATGCAGCGGATCGGTGTAGGGATGTCTGAGACCAAGCGTCTGTTTGATATCGGGATTGTTCTGCAGCAGTGTTTCCTGCCGCTTGATCTGGTTTACGCTGTCGATCAGATCGAGGAGCCTTTCTCGAAATCCATCTCCCAGTTGTTTCAACTCGGGGCTGACCAGTGTCTCGTCGTAGCGCTCGGAAATTTCAGCATCGGCCTTGCTGAGTACCATCTCCAGCATATTGATTTGAGTCTGAAAGAATGGCCACTCGTCAATCATCTCACGCAGAACATGCCACTCCTTGCCAGTCAGATCTGCTCTAAAGGCGGCGTCTGTGCCAAGCCATGCAGGTAGCATGAGGCGCTTCTGGGTCCAGGCAAAGACCCAGGGAATCGCCCGCAATTCGCTGATCGAACGATCGGATTCGTTGCCGCTTCGGCGAGCAGGTCTTGAACCCAGGGCTAGAAGCGCCAGTTCTCGTTCCGGTGTGCCTTCAACAAAATACTCCACAAAACTGGGATTGCCTTGCACCGTTTCTCGATAACTGTCGCAGGCTACATCAGCTAGCCGTTGCATCAGCAGCCTCCAGTTTTCACGGGGTTGAGGTGGTGGCAGCAGGCTTGCTTCAATGGCGGAGCTTAAGACCAGATCCAGGTTGATGAGGGCGAGTGGCGGGCTGCCGTATTTGAAGCGGATCATCTCGCCCTGCTCTGTGACGCGCATACTGTGCTTCACCGAACCCGGTGGTTGTGAAAGTATTGCTTGACGTGCCGGTGCGCCACCACGACCGGGGGCGCCGCCGCGACCGTGAAACAGTGTCAGGTCGATCTCGTACTTCTCTGTGACTCTAACCAGTTCCTCCTGAGCGCGATATTGAGCCCAGGCGGCAGCCATCTGCCCTGCGTCCTTGGCGCTGTCTGAATATCCGATCATGACCTGCTGCGATCCCTGGATGTAGCCGGTGTACCAGCTGGTTCGGAGCAATCGCTCAAGAGTCCATGCTGCATTTTCAAGGTCATCCAGAGTTTCGAAAAGTGGAACCACCGGAAGCACACGACTGACGCCGCTCTTTCTCAGCATAAGTACAACGCTGAGGACATCTGATGGTCGTCTCGCCATGCTGATGATGTAGCTGGAAATACCCTGACCGTTGTTCTCTGCGATCAGTCTGAAAGTTTTCAGAATTTCACCGGCTTCGCCTTCAGGTTGCCAGGAATCAGGAATCAGTGGTCGAGGACTTTCGAGTTCCTGTAACAGGAAATCCATTCGTGCCTGCTCAGACCACTCTCGATAGCTGCCCAGCTCAAGATACCGGGTGATCGCGTCCAGCAGCTCGATATGTTTGTCGGAACTCTGTCGGATGTCGAGTTCTACCAGGGTTGTTCCGAAGGTGTATGCCCGAATCAGGGTTTCTTTCAGCAAGCCATCCGCGATGATTTCCATGCCGCAGGAAACCAGAGAGTCGTAGCATGCTTTAAGTGGCGCAATCAGAGCCTCGTCTGAATGGATGACGCCCTCCCAGGGTGGCTCACTGGTCTCTGCCCAGGCGCGGGTAACCGTCAATTGCTCCCGTAAACCTCTCAGGACGTGTCGGTACGGTTCATCAACTTTCCCATTGCACAGGAATACCAGATGGTCGTCGCAAACCGACATCGATAGCTGGGAAAGCAGTTCCTCTACGTCTCGCAAATAAAGATCTGCTGCCATCCAGCGGGCCAGGCGCAGAACTTCAAGCGTGACATCCGCAGTTACGTTGGGATTGCCATCCCTGTCACCACCCATCCAGGATGAAATTCGAATCGGCGTTACATCCAGAGGCAGAGTCTCTCCTGTAGCCTGCTGAACGAGTTTCTCAAGGCGCATGCGCACATGGGGTATCGCTGTCCACAAGGAGTGTTCTATGACGGCATAACCCCACTTTGCTTCATCCTGCGGAGTTGGCCGCTCTGTCCTTATTTCGTCTGTGTACCAGACTTCCGCGATCAGCCGCTCAAGTTCCGTTCTGGATGCCTCAGGCATCTCGTAGTCTTCCACCACATCCTGCAATGCATCGGAGATACGATTGTATTTCTGTATCAGGGTTCGACGGGTGATTTCGGTTGGATGCGCGGTTAACACCAGGTCACAATGCATCCGTGAGACGGTGTCGACGATTGTTCTGTCGCTGATCCCTTGTTCGCTGAGTCGAGCAAACAATTCTTCGAGCTGACTGACGGTATGCTGTTCTGTGGACTCTGTCTGTTCGGCGATATTGGTCAGATTGAGAAACTGGTTAAATGCTCTGGCGATAGAAATCAGGTTCTCATCATCAAGCGTGCGCAGTACCTCTCGCAGACGTTCGTGATCCCCTGTGACCCGGATGGGAGAGTCAGTGGTTTCCGTCGAGGCGGCATCGTCGTCGAGAGATTGTCGGTTTGCCTTGGCCAGCAGTCGAATTTCTTCAACCTTCTCGAGGAACGCATCACCATGCTGGCGAGTCATGGTTTCACCAAGAATTGTACTTAGTGTTCTTACGCGGTGACGAAGCCTTCTTGGTATGAGTTCATTCATCTTTGGAATTCTACTGCGTAGCAGCAGCAAGTGCATACCTGACCCCAGTTGTGATTCAATGAACCCGGATCTTCAAACAAATAGAAAAATAAGGAGCAGGCGTGGACGAACTGGATATGACGGGCAAAGTGGTATTGATCACAGGCGGCAGCCGTGGTCTTGGAAGGGCCATGTCCCTGGGTTTTGCGCGGCACGGTGCCAATGTGGCCATTGTCTCCCGCAAACTGGACAGTTGTGAAGCCACAGCAAAAGAAGTCGAAGCGCATGGGGTAGAGGCATTTCCTTACGCTGCCCATGCGGCTGACTGGGAATCTCTGGACCAGATGGTCGACGCAGTTTACGAAAGATTCGGCAAGGTTGATGTGTTGATCAATAACGCAGGCATGTCCCCTCTGTATCCGTCACTCGATCAGGTATCGGAAGAACTCTTCGACAAGGTGATCGGGGTGAATCTCAAAGGACCGTTCCGCTTGAGTGCCAATATTGGCAAGCGCATGGCGGATGGCGCCGGTGGCTGTATTATCAATGTTTCCAGTATTGCTGCTGTGAACGCAAGCCCCAACTCAGAACCCTATGGTGCTGCCAAGGCCGGGCTGAATGCGATTACCCGTTCATTTGCTTACGCTTATGGCCCGAAGGTTCGAGTGAACTGCATTATGGCTGGTCCGTTTCTGACGGATATCAGCAAAGCCTGGGATATGGAAGCTTTCCAGAAACGAGCTGACGAGACTATTCCCTTGCAACGGGGGGGTAAGCCTGAAGAAGTGGTAGGCGCGGCACTCTATTTCGCGAGTGAGTCAGCAGCGTTTACCACCGGGGCGATTCTCGCCATCGATGGTGGCGCTCACTAGTTACTGCTTGCGGATGGCGAATACGAAATCCCGAAAAATATCCATCAGGGTTTCGTATTTGTAGTCGGTGAATTCTCCGGCACCGAAATACATGCCGTGTTCTGAGCAGGCTTCATACTGGATGTGAGTCTGCACTGGGTCTGAAAGCTGCTCCATTTCTTTGTCGCAGCGCGGGCAGTTTACATCCCGGATTTTGTTGTGTTTCTTGCCGATTTCGGGATCGCCATCATCGATATAGTCTGACATCCACTTCTCTTTAAGAAGTTCAGCTTCTCCAATATCAAACCAGATACCTCGGCAGTCGATACAGCGATCAACTTCAACACCTCCGCTCAGAGTGCTCAAGCTGTGTTCCTCCATATCGCCTTGGCACTTAGGACATTTCATAATGGGGGCTCCGGTGTATTTTGTAACGCTGTCATTATGCATGTTTGCTAGAATCAACCGATGAAAAGTATCGACCCTGCTGTTATCGAATTTGCCAATGACGCGTTTTATCTTGCGTTTAACAACCGTGACATGGAACAGATGGCGGCGATCTGGGCAGAAGACTACCCCAGCGTGTGCGTGCATCCTGGTTGGGCGCCGCTGTTCGGTCGCGTCGATATCCTGCAGAGCTGGGAATCCATCTTTGCCGGTCAGCCAGAGGATTCAACGATTCTCTGCCATGGCGCCAGGGTGTTGCAGCAGGGTGATTTCTATTCGGTCATCTGTTTTGAGCAGTTGCCAGGTGGCTGGCTGGTTGCAACTAATAATTATGTGTTGGAGGCGGGTGGTGCGCGACTGGTGCATCATCAGGCAAGTCAGTGTATGGAACCGCCGGAGATTGATCAGGCGCTGCGTACAGTCCAATAGATACTTTGGCGCGCACATCCTTCGGACATGCGCTTTATAAAATGCGCGATTATTGAGCGTCTTCCTCTCTCAGGCGAATGCGGCTTTTCTTCTCGGGAAACTTTGCGGTGATATCACTATAGAACTCTCGCAGCCGATCCATGTCGGCTGTCATATCTTGCGCGAGGAAAGCCGGCCCGAGACCTGCTTCCTTCTTGCCGTAGTCGAGATATCCGCAGACGATCGGGATCTGGGCAGCCTGGGCGATTCGATAGAAGCCCGACTTCCAGTAATCTGTTCGCGCTCGTGTCCCTGAAGGTGGTACGACCAGCGTTACGCCATGACCATGTTCTATCTCTGCGGAGAGTGTCTGTACCATGTTGTTGGCCTTAGTGCGGTCAACAGGAATACCGCCAAGAAACTTCAAGACAGGTCCCAGTGGAGTTCTGAACAGGCTGTCCTTTCCCAGCCAGTTTATACTGACGCCAAATGAGTAAGCGGCGGCCAGTAGAAAGATGAAATCCCAGTTACTGGTATGGGGTGCCGCAATGATGACCATGTTGCGCGCCCGGGGTACTTCGCCTGTACGTTTCCAGCCGGCGAGTCTGAGCACCAGCCTGCCTGAAAATCGGGCAATGGCACTGCACGCTCTGGGCAGTTCCTCTGGTACTTTTTCTGGGGCTTTATCTGGCATCGCCGCCGCAATGTACATGCTGCAGCCATTGAAAGCTACTTACAATATTCTTACATGTCATGCATAGATGAATTGCCGGTTCATTGGTTAAGTTGTTTCTGTCTAATCAACGGTATCTTGTTGATTACATTCGCCTAATGCAGTACCAATAGAACTGCCAAACCTCCAGGGGCAAATCATGCTTAAGAAATTGACCGTGTCATTTCTTCTTACACTCTTTTCGGGTTTCTACCTGCCAGCCACCTTTGCGATGGATCTCCATGCCAGCGCGGAGCAGGCGATGATGGATGGGGATATTGAGGGCGCGCTTACCGCTTATGTAGAAATTCTTGCTGACAATCCGGATGACACGGAAGCGCTGGAGCTTGCCGTGCTGCTGGCAGAGGAAGCAGGTATTTCTGATCTCGCTATGCAGCTTCTGATTTCGGATGTTGAACGTGCGATAGAACTCGAAGACAAGAGTCGCGTTCAATCGGCTCTACAGCTGATTACGGGCGCAAGCTCAGCATTGCCAGCCTGGGTAGATGACACTGTGTTCAATGCCTCGGCTGTATCTGAGTCTCAGCAGGAAGACAGCATTTCCTGGCAGGAGCTCTACGGGGAAGTTCAGGGGCTGATCGAGGTTGGGGACCTTGAAACGGCTGCGACTCTTGCTGAAGGCGCCTTACTGCTGGCGCAGGAAATCTTTGGACCATCGCATTGGTTCACCGTGGTTTCAATGCGTGAAACGGGGTTGATTGCGCGGCAACTGGGCGATGTGGAGTTGGCCGATACTTATTACGGTGAAGCACTGGCTGTCAGTTCCGAGGTGCTTGGAGACGGTCACCCGCAAACGCTCTACATTGCTGCCTTGATGGCTGAGCTCTATGAGAAAGCCGGCGCCTTTGATCAAGCCATGGCACTGAAAGAAATGATCGTTGCAAACTTTGAGCAGTCACTGGGCGCGCAACATGCGTTAACCCTGGAGGCGATGGTCCGGCTTGCCGAGACCATGCAGGCAGCATCAGATCATGAAATGGCGACAGCCATGATGAACATGGCATGCAGCTCCTACGCTGAGGCGATGACGCGTTATCACCCGAAAACCCTGCAGTGTGAACAATGGCTGGCACGAATGTATCGGGATACCGGAAGTCTCGATGATGCAGAGGCTACCGTCGGAAGTATTGCTGAAAGCCTGCGCCGTTCAACCGATGGCATCAGCGAGGTTGCTCTCAGAAACATGCTTGATCTGGCTGACATCTACTCCGCGAGAGGTGAAAACCAGCTGGCGAAGGACATGTTGTCGGGTCTGATTCTGACAGCACGACAGATCGGTGCCACCAGACTCAGTTACACGGGAAAAACCTACCTTGCCCGTGTTCTCAGCAGTGAGGGAGATATTTCCTCGGCAACCTCGGTGGCTGAAGATGTCGCTGGCCACGGTCGGGTTGCCTGGCAGGACAATCCCGTCGACTTCTATAACGTCCTTGTCGAGCTTGGTGCCTACTACCAGAGGCAAAGCCGTTTCGACGATGCCGAAAGTGCATTTGAAGAAACCCTGATGGCGATGCTGGAGCTTGGCGGTGAGTCTCATCCAACAACGCTGGTTGCCATGAATAATCTTGGCAATCTCTACGAACAGCTGGGACTTTATGATGACGCCGAACCTCTCTTAAAACAGACCCTCGAGGGAATGGAAGAAACCTTCGGTGTCAGTCATCCGCAGACGTCAAGAATTCGCAACAACCTGGCTTTGCTGCATGAAAGCCAGGGTAACTTTCGCGAAGCTGAACCTCTTTACCTGACAAGCTACGAGCACATAGCGCGCAGTCTAGGTGAAAACCACGGCGATGCTATCGGTATGCAGAATAACCTGGCTTATCTCTACATGCTGATGGAGGAGTACGATTCAGCTGCGGCGATGTTCGAGGATCTGGTTGGAAGGTGGAGTATCGCTGTTGGTCCCGAGCACCAGGATGCTCTGAAAAGCCTGAATAACCTTGGACGTGTTTACCAAAAGCAGGGGCGTCTTGATGAGGCGCGGCAGACCGTAGGTCAGGCGCTCATGGTGCGTCGATCGACACTGGGAGAGAAGCACATCGATACCGTGCGCTCTCTGATTGACTTTGGTTCAATCAGCCTTGACCAGGGAATGCTGGATGACGCAGCGCGAGACCTAACACTCGCTTTGCAGACCGCTGAGGAAATCCTGGGGGAGCAACACCCTTACACCTTCGAGGCGCTCAACAATCTGGCGAAGGTGCGAGAAGCGCAGAATGACCTTTCAGCAGCCGTGAAACTGCGTGAGCTTGGTCTGGCAAGACGTAGTGTCTTTCTCGACCGCATGCTCTGGGTGACTGGAGAGAATGCCCGTGAGGGTTACATGCGCCTGCACAAGCCTGAACTTGATGATTACCTGAGGCTGCTGGCTTCCATCGACGACCCGGACCGCGGCAAGAAAGCCATTGAGGCCAGTCTTCAAAGAAAGGGGCTGTTACTCAAGATCACCTCTGAAATAGAACAGATTGCGCAGTTATCAGCAGACCCCCGCATGGCGTCTATCGCCAGCGCGCTGGAAGAAGCACGTAAGGAACTCGCCTCTTTAACGCTTTCCGGGCCGACCCCGGAAACCCAGGGGCGCCACGCGGAAGCCCTGTATGAACTGGAACTTCGAGTGAATGAGCTTCAGGGTGAGCTCGGTCGCGCGAGCGCCCGTTACCGCTCCTCCATCGCGGGAACCTCTGCTGATACGCTGGAAACCGTCATTGACGATGGTACTGCGCTCGTCGACTTCCTGATGTACGACGATCAGGGTCAGGGCAGGGTGCTGGCAGGTGTCATGATCAGACAGGACGGGGAGATCAGTTACAGGCTGGTTGAATTCCCGGACAGCAGGGAAATCGAAGACGCCGTGATTGAGTATCGTACGATCATTCAGGATGATCTGGCCGATGAAGACGAGGTGCTTGAGATTGGGCAGATAGCCCACGAGCTGGTCTGGGCGCCCATCGAAGAGGCCATAGGTGACCTCGAGTACGTTTACCTGATCCCGGATGGTGTTCTCAACATTCTGCCGTTTAATGCACTCATGAATGACGATGAAGAGTATCTCATCCAGACCACCGATATTCATATTCTGACGTCAGGCAGGGACCTGCTGCCCAATGAGTATGAGCTGGCGGAAGGTGAGTACATGATTCTCGCCGGACCAGACTATAATGCGGACGGCGTGGTTGATGCGGCAGTGCTGGCAGCCGCCGAAGGTCGTCGATCAACAGCTTTAAAGATGGGTATCCGAGGCGCTGGAAGCGGTCTGCGTGGCCTTAACTTCGCGCCACTGCCAGGTGCAGAGGAAGAAGGCCGCATCATTACAGATCGTGTAGAAGCCAGCGAAGAGCAAAGCACGGTCTTCTTTGGCGAGCAGGCTCAGGAACAGGTACTTTCCAATCTCTCGGAGACTCCGGAGATCCTGCATATGGCCACCCACGGTTTTTTTCTGGAAGCGGATGATACTTTACGAAAACGTCTGCTGAAGATGGAGCGTTCGGCGGAAGTCCAGGTGCCGCCACCAGGCGATAATCCTTTGCTTCGCGCTGGTCTGGCATTCGCAGGCATCAACGCGAACGCGCAGTTCCTTGGCGATATCGATACCGTTAACGATGGTGTTCTGACAGCGCTTGAAGTGCTTAGCCTAGATCTGTCAGGCACACGGCTGGTCGTCCTCTCTGCCTGTGAAACAGGTCTTGGCGAGATTCATGAGGGTGAGGGGGTCTATGGTTTGCGCCGTTCTTTCCAGGAAGCGGGTGTTGCAGAAGTGATCAGTTCGCTCTGGGAAGTCAGTGATGCCGGCACCCAGGCGTTGATGACGGATTTTTACGATCGTGTGGTTGCCGGCGTGCCGGCCAGAGTCGCGCTTCGGGAAACTCAGCTGGCGCTGATTGATTCCCCCGAATGGGGTTATCCCTATATCTGGTCAGCGTTTATGATAGTGGGTAGCTATGAGTCGGCGGGTATGACGATTCAGTAGTTAGACATTGGCATGTCAGTGTTTAAAATATTTGTGTGCAAAGGGCGCGACGAGGGGAGTGCAACAGTGCAACGTGGGTTAAAGATTTTAAGTTTGCTGCTGCTGGCAGCTACCTCCCATTCATCGGCGCAGACGCTCGAAGAATCCATCCGGGCGACACTTAGAACCAATCCGGATGTGCTGGCAAGTGTGTATTCGGTCGATGCCGCTGAACAGCTTAAGAATCAGGTGCGAGGAGCCTACTTTCCAACAGTCGATCTCGTCTTTGCCGGTGGCTACGAAAACTCCAATAACACGACAACCCGGGCGCTGGGTGAAGACGATCTGGATCTCACCAGAGCCGAGCGTGGTATTCGTGTCACACAACTGATCTTTGATGGTGCATCCACGCGCAATTTTGTGAAGCAGCAGTCAGCACTGGTTGATGCGGCGCTGGCGCGCCTGGTAGGCACACAGGAAAATGTCAGCCTGAGAGCGATCCAGGTTTATCTTGAAGTGCTGCGTCGAAATGAAGTTGTTGCGCTGGCAGAGAAGAACCTCGCCCACCATGATGAAACGCTTGAGAAAATCACGGAACGTTTTGAGAGTGGCGTTGGCACCAAGGTCGATGTTGTGCAAACCCGTGGTCGACGCGCCCAGGCAAAGTCGAATGTGCTGCTTTCGCAGCGGGAAGCGAAAAATGGCATTGCCGAATTCTATCGGGTTGTCGGTGAGTATCCCCAGGACCTGATGATCCCGGCCGCGGTGATGTCTATACCGCAGACCCTTGAGGAAGCGCTTGAGCTCGCGATGAATAACAATCCCGGGATCGAAGCTGTGGAAGCGGAACTGCTCGCAGCCGAGGCGGCACGTAAAGGCGCAAAGGGTGCTTTCTATCCAAGGCTTGATCTGGAGCTCGGTGCAACCCGAAACGATGACATGGATGGTTCTGAGGGTCCCAATGATGACGAAACCGCGCTCGTCAGAATGACCTATAACCTCTACCGTGGCGGTTCTGATCGCGCCAGGTTGAACGAAGCGGAGGCACGTGAGTTTGCTGTTCGTGAAAGCCTGCGAGGTACCCAGCGTGCGGTGGAAGAAGATGTGACGCTGATCTGGAACGAGTTACAGGACATTCTGGTCAGACTGGAATACCTGGAGGCCCATGTGAAATCCACAGAGGAAGTGCTCGAGGTCTATCGTGAACAGCTGACTCTCGGGAAACGCACATTGCTTGATCTGCTGGATGTTCAGAACGAACTGCTGCGTGCGAATATCGCTAAAACGACTGGTGAGTATGTTTCTTTGCTTGCACGTTATCGTGTTCTTGCCAGCACTGGGCAGTTGCTGGATACCCTAGAAATCGAACCTGAAGAAATCTGACCGCTGCTTAAGGGGCGATAGCCTGTAGATATGATTGGTGTTGGTCTTGATTTCGGGACTTCGAACAGTGCCGCAGCGTGGTACGATGGTGAGAATGTTCACATGGTGCCGCTCGAAGAACATGATTCAATCATGCCGACGGCCATGCATCTTGACAGGGATCTGGTGACCCTGACCGGCGAGGCCGCTGTCAGTCAGTACATAGATGAAAACCGTGACCGGATTGTTGAACTGACACCGGAGGTGATCGCCAAGACCTCCATGGTCACCTCTGAAGCGAACCCTGATGATCCCCATTCCCAGGCGGAAACCTCTACTCAGAATGTTTACGGTAAACCACTCGTCGACAGAGGCATGCCGGGTCGGTTATTCCGTGGCGTTAAGCGCCTGCTCGGCAACAGTTCCATTAAGCGTTTGATGGTGTTCGATCATCCTTTTCGGCTGGTTGCCCTGATCACACCGATACTGTTGCGTATTCGTCGGTCGATTGAGAATCACCTGTCGGAGCCTCTGGGCGATATTCATTTCGGCCATCCGGTTCTGTTCGAGGGAAATGAGGAGCAGCGAAATGCGCTGGCCTTTGAGCGGCTTACTGAAGCCTGTTCCTATGCGGGCATGGATCATTTGTCGTTCTATCCAGAGCCTGTCGCGGCAACCCTGAGTTATCGTCATGACGAGCAGTCCCCGGAAAGCGGTTGTGTACTGACCGTTGATTTCGGTGGTGGCACGCTCGACCTCAGCGTTGTGGAATATGAAGGCGCCCGGTTTGACGTGCTGGCGACTACCGGTCTTCCACTGGGTGGTGATCACATTGATCAGATGATCTTTCGCGAGCTGCTGTTTCCCGAGTTTGGTAAAGGAGAAATGTGGTCTCGTGTCAAAGACGGTTATCTCATTGAGAATGAGTTTCCCTTTGAAGAGTACGAGGACAAGCTGATCAACTGGGCGGTTACCTACATTCTGAACCAGAATCAATATCGATCCATGATTGTGGATCGCATCAAGCAGGGTGGACCCGGAACGGAAAAGTTTGAGCGTCTGCTGGACCTGATTACGCACAACTACAGCTATCTGGTTTTTCAGGCGATCAAGGACGCCAAGGCAGCCCTGTCATCTGTTGAAGAGACCATCATCGATATCCCGGAACTGGATCTGGCCCTGCCGGTCTCAAGAAATCGACTGGAAGAACTCATGTCCGACATGCTGGCCGATATGCAGGGCATTGTTAACAAGGTGCTTGCACTGGCAAACCGCTCCACGGAGGATATCGATATCGTCATCAGGACCGGCGGCTCCTCACAGATTGTGGCCGTGAAGAGACTCCTGGAGGCGCAATTCCCCGGTAAGGTGACGGAACATGATCCATTTACCAGTGTGGCTGCAGGCCTGGCTATCGCCAGTTATCATGGTTATCAGTTTAAGGAGCAGCACGTCTTATGAGTGACAAGAGCATCAGTCGATTTCCTGTACCCGATATCAAGGACCTGCCGGAGGATCTGCGCGAGCGAATCCTCTCTATCCAGGAGAAAACCGGATTTGTACCGAATGTGTTCCTTGCGCTGGCCCATCGCCCTGATGAACTGCGCGCATTCATGCAGTATCACGACATACTGATGGAACAGGACTCCGGCCTGAGTAAGGCAGAAAGAGAGATGATTGTCGTGGCGACCTCTGCAGCCAACAGCTGTCAGTATTGTGTTGTTGCGCATGGCGCGATCCTGCGTATTCGTGCGAAGAATCCCCTGATCGCTGATCAGGTGGCGATTAACCATCGCAAGGCCGACCTCTCCAGTCGGCAGCGTGCCATGCTGGAGTTTGCTCTGAAGATCGCGACAGACTCTGCTTCCGTCAGCGATGATGATATCGCTTGCGTTCGTGCTGAGGGCTTTTCCATGGATGATGTCTGGGACATAGGCGCCATTACGTCCTTTTTCGCCCTGAGCAACCGTATGGCCAATCTCACGAGCATGCGCCCCAACGATGAGTTTTTTGGAATGGCGCGCTGATCATCTAAACCTTTTGCGCTGTTTTGCGTCTAAACTGCTGACAGACGTGTATTGGGGCACTGATTGTGTCATTGGATGACGGCACCTCTGGGTCGGAGTTCAGCGTCGAATCATGGATTTCCCGCAGAAGCCTGAACGTGACCAACAGTTCTGGATGCCTTATGCGGTGGCCGCAAGCCTTCTGGTTGCGGTTTCTGCACTGGTTTTGAATGTGGTGCAAATGCAGCAACCGGGTCCGGTTTCTCAGGCTCAGCTGACAGGGCTTGAAGAAATTCAACAGGAGTATCTCCAGGTGCGTAATCCCATGGTTGAACGCTTTACTCAGGTGAACAACGCCCTGGATGAAAAGACGAAAACGGATCTTTATGAGAACCTGGAGATTCTGAACCGCGCTCGGCGCGACCTTGAATATCAGGTTCAGGCGAACCCTGAGAATGTCAGGCTTCGTGAAATGCTGATCCGTATCCATGAACAGGAACTTGAATTATTAAGGAAGGACTTTGTCCATTCGGGAACATCATTATGAAGATGAAAACGCACGTCATTCAATGGGTTGCAGGTATCTCAATGCTGGTCTGGGCGCTGGCTGGTTCAGCGGATGTCGAATCAGTCGATATGATCAGGGACGTTCAGGCTGACGGTCTCGTCTCGGTCAGTGTTGTTCGAGGCACAGTCAGAGTGCAGAGCTGGGATAAACCCTCTGTTCAGGTGCGCGGTACCCTGGACGAACGAACCAGAGAATTTGTTTTTGAGGTCGATGGCGATGAAACACTGATTGAGGTGAAGATCGAGAATCAGAACAACAACTGGTGGGGTGGTGGTGATGAGGGCTCTGACCTGACAATTAACCTTCCGACAGCCAGTCGCATCGAGTTCCGTGGTGTTTCAACGGATGTTGATGCTCGAGGTCTGGGCAGCGATGTTGAAATCAGTGTGGTCAGCGGTGACGTTTACCTGCAGGGCGGTGACGGTCGAGTTACTGTGCACTCGGTGAGCGGTGACCTTGAGATCAGGGAAAGCACTGGCCGGCTTGATATAGGGAGCGTCAGTGGTGATGTGGAGACTTTTGATACAACCGGTCCGGCGGAATATACCTCCGTCAGCGGTTCAGTGTTGATTCAGAACGGCGGCGCTGATCTTAGTGTGGAGACGGTGTCCGGCGATATTGAAGTTGCCAACGATTCCGTCAGTTCGCTGGCGGGTCATTCGGTATCCGGAGACATCGAAGTTACGAGCAAAGAGACACAAACTGGCAACATCGAATTTGACAGTGTCAGCGGATCCATTCGACTTCGACTGGGCGGGGACATCAATGCCCGCTTCGATATCGAGACTGGTTCCGGGAGTATACGTAATCGCCTTAGCGCGGATGAGCCGAAAGTATCCAAGTATGCGGGTGATGAGTCTCTGAGATTTTCTCTGGGAGAGGGTGAGGGCAGGGTTGTGCTGTCAACGCGCTCTGGTGATATCTCGCTCAGTGCAAATTAGGCGTTCAGCGGCGTGATGAGATACGAGCAACGCCGCGAGCCCTCAAGCAGGTAGTCTTCCCTTCTGACTTCTGCCATGCCATCCAACAGAGTTTGAAAGGTCTGAAGCTCAGTACGACAAAAGCCCTGACAGTGCCTGGCCGCAGTGCCGATAGGGCAGTGATTTTCCACAAGCCGGTAACCATCGTCCGCAAGGGTTTGGACCTCTGCCATGTACCCTTCCTCGGTCCTCAAGCGAGCAAGTCCTGTCAACTTCGCTTTCAGTGAATATTCCAAGTTGAGTACTGCGGCGTAGTCTGCCTCTTTCTTTCGGGTGTGATCGGTAATCACTTTGTCGAGCGCCTGTTCGCCCAGAAGATCACGTACGCTGGCAATCAGATCGACAGTCAGGTCAGCGTGGGCATCTGGAAAACGAGCGTGTCCTTCGTCTGTCAGCTGCCAGCGGGTAACGGGTCGGCCACGCTTTTGAGGTTCAGGTGCTCTGGTGCTGACCAGGCACTGTTTTTCCAGTGCCTCCATGTGTTGCCGGACACCCATCGTGGTCATCTTCAGAGCAATGCTCAACTCTTTCGCAGATTGTGGTCCTAACCTTTTGATTAAGTTAAGTATTATTTCCTGATTGTTTCGGTTAACCGTAGCCATTTTTGTCTTGTAGGGGAGAGCGGGACCGGCCGTTTTTTGTTCAGGCGCTGATCGTCGGCGTCGGTTCTCCCGATGGGTCCAGTGGCTCCGGTACGCTGTTATGTACCACAAGGGCTGGATCCTTGGCTTCATTCAGTCCCCAGAAATTCAACCAGTCTTCCAGCATGAGATAGAGGCTGGGTACCAGGAACAACGTAATGGCGGTAGCAAACAGAACACCGAATGCCAGGGATATTGCCATGGGGATGAACATGAAGGTTTCCGGATCGCTGTTCGTCATCAGCGGCACCAGTCCCACGAACGTCGTGACGGACGTCAGGATAATGGGTCGAAAGCGCGTGACCCCGGCGTTGGAAACCGCCTCGAACAGGTCAACCCCCGCACGTCTCTGGCGATTAATGTAGTCCACGAGTACCAGTGAAGCGTTTACGACAACGCCGGACAGCGCGATGATACCCAGCAGCGAAAAGAAGATCAGGTCCCAACCCATGATGTAGTGTCCGACGATCGCGCCCACTGCACCGAATGGAATGACACTCATGATGACAAGAGGTTGCATGTAGCTCTTCAGAGGAATGGCGAGCAAGGCAAAGATGATCATCAGGGCGAGTGGTACGGTCGCTACCATGCTGCCCAATGCTTTGTTTCGTTCTTCCTGTTCCCCGGAGATTTTAAAGGCGACGCCGGGATAGTCTGCATTCGAGCAGCGTCTCTCCCGATTACCGAAAGAGGTGCCAGGTTCACACACGGCTTTTTCTACAGCGGCCATGACTTCTTCCGGCGTCACTATGCTCCGGTTAACGTCACCACGGACATCAACAACCCGTTGCTGGTCTTCACGGTTGATGGCGGAGAAACCCGTGCCATATTCAACTCTCGCGACCGTGGAGAAGGGCACCTCGGCACCATCGCTGGTTCTGATGCGCATATTCTCTAGGTTACCCAGAGACTTTCTTTCATTCTCGGGGTAGCGGACCATGACCCGGACATCGTCCGTGCCACGTTGAATGCGTTGGGCTTCCTCGCCATAGAATGCCTGTCTTACCTGACGGGCAAGATCGTTCAGCGTTAAACCCAGGGGTTTCGCTTCCGGCAGGATGTCGAGTTTGATTTCCTGTTTACCTGCCCTGAATGAATCTGTTAGGTCCAGGACACCGGGATACCGAGCCAGTTCAGCCTTAAGATACTGTGCCGCGTCTTTCAGCTGATCAATGTCTCGACCTTTCAGCTGCAGCGCGATCGGGTCACCGGCATTGAATGTGTTGGTGGTGAACTGAAGTTCTACAGCATCTGTCACCGAGCCGGTTTTCTCTCGCCAGATCTCTGCGATTCGGTTTGTATTCCAGTCAGGTCTCTCTTCGATCGGAATCAGTGTTACCACGACTTCAGCGAGATGGCTGCCGCCGGCTGTCATCATGGGTGGGCCGCTGCTGCGCGCAGCGTTAACGCCAATGGACTGGAAGGTCTGTCGGATAACTGAACGATCTGTAAGACCCAGCTCTGCGTTCACAACCCTGGCTGTCTCGAATGCTGCCTGTTCAATCTGGCTGGCCGCGGCCTCAGTAAATTCAACGTTAATGCCCTCCGGCATTGTCAGAGTGGCGTAAATACGATCACCTTCAACAGCAGGGAAGAACTGAAAAATGACCCGGCCACTGGCAATAAGCGCAATGGAAGTCACCAGCACAAACGTGGCGACGGCCCAGGTCAACCAGCGCCATTCGAGGGTTTTCTCAAGTAAAGGTTTGTAGGCGTTGGTCGCAAACCACTCCAGTGAGTTTGCGAATTTACTCTGGAACCTTATCCAGCCTTTAACAATGGGCGTGCCTTCGAGGAAGTAGCCCTCTGTTTTCCTGTGAGCCAGGTGAGCCGGCAGGATGAACATACATTCCAGGATGCTGAAGATCAGGCACACCAGGACGACCCAGCCAATAATAGAAAAGAACTCGCCCATTCTGCCCGCGATCAGAAGTATCGGCAGGAATGCCGCAATGGTTGTCAGTACACCGAAGACAACGGGCGTGATGACCTCTGCGGTGCCTGCGATAGCTGCTTCACGATGATTTCTGTCTGTTGTCTCATGACTGTAGATTCTTTCACCCACGACGATGGCGTCATCCACCACGATCCCCAGTACGAGAATGAAGGCGAGCACCGTCAGTGAGCTGATGTTAATGCCAGCGAAAGGGAAGACCCAGATCGCCCCCATGATGGCAATGGGGATGCCAGCGGCGACCCAGATCGCCACCTTGAAGCGCAGGAACAGCGTCAGAATCAGAAGCACCAGGGCAAGACCTGCGTAGGCGTTCTTGGTCAGTGCGTTGATTCGTCTTTCCAGTGCGATAGATTCGTCAATCCAGATGCTGAGGTTCACGCCTCGCGGCAACAGGGCGCGTTTTCTCTCGATGTACTGTTTCACGGACTCGGCTGAGGTGATCGTGTCCTCTTCGCCGACGCGATAGACCATGACGGATACTGCGCGCTCACCATTGAAGCGGGCCCGCAGGAATCCTTCCTGGAATGCATCACGAACTTCCGCGATCTCTCCCAGAGTGATGTTGGTGCCATCAGGTCTTGTCACGACAACGATGTTTTCGTACTCGTGGCCTCGATAGGCCTGGCCTTTGGAGCGCAACAGGATCTCACCACCCTCGGTTTTAATGGAACCGCCAGGCAGATCCAAAGATGCCTTACGAATGGCATTGGCGATCTGCGTCATTGTCAGGTTGTACTGGCGCAGTGTCTGCTCGCTGACTTCAATGGAGATTTCCCACGGGCGGGCATAACTCACGGCAACCTGGGAAATGCCCTCAAGGGCGGAAATGTCGTCGCGAATTTCTTCAGCGATCAGTTTCAACGTCGCTTCGTCAGTATCGCCGTGCACGATCAGAGAAATGGTCTGGCCCCGAAACTGCATTGAGCTGACGATGGGTTTCTCTGTTTCGCTGGGAAAGGTCGAGATCGCATCAACCCTGCCTTTGATGTCATTCAGTGCAGTTGTAATGTCCGTGTCCTGGAGCAGTTCTACCATGACGCTGCACATTCCTTCCCGCGACGTGGTGTGAACACGATCCATACCATCGACACCCTCGATGGCTTCCTCGATTCGAATGCACACAGCTTCTTCGACTTCTTCGGGTGCAGCACCAAGGTAGGGTACCTGTATCTGGACGACACCCGGTTCGATATTGGGGAATTCTTCCTTGTGCATGGAGAAGAGTGATATCGCACCGCCCGCCAGGAAGATGAGCATCATCAGGTTGGCGGCCACCGGATTGTCAGTGAACCAGGCGATAACCTTGTGGTTTTGCATGATGGTTTATCCGTTTGCGGACTGAGGGATAGTGTTAACGCGCATACCTTCGATCACCGTCTGCAAGGGTGAAATGTTGACGACGTCACCGGACTTCAGGCCGCCGGATATCAGTACGTTGTCATTTTCGAAACGCATGATTTCAACGCCCCGGTAATGCAGTCTGTTGTTCTCGTCGACCACCAGTACCTGGTTTTGATTCCGAAGCGCGGCTCTCGGCAAAGTAACCACGTTATCGACAGCGCGTCCCATGATGTTGGCATTGACGAACAGGCCTATTGGCAGATCCGGCTGTTCCGGGTTCTCGGCATTGCTGACGCGTACCACTGCTGTCACCATGCGACTTCTTGAGTCGATTTCCGCCTCCGTTCGAACGAGCTTGCCGACCCACTCGTATTGCTTGCCACCGTAATCTGTCGACACAATGACCTCCGGTGCGAGTTCATCGGAGAGCTCTCCGCGATGGCCGAGGGGAAGATCCAGGTAGGCCAGCTGTCTGTCAGCGACCGGCAGCCTCACCTCAGCGGAATCGCTGGCGTAAATAGATGCAATGGATTGCCCGCGACTCAGATACTGTCCCAGATCGACTCGTTCCGTTCTGACCAAGCCGTCATACGGCGCTCGTATTTCGGTTCTGTTCAGATCTCGCTGCGCCTGCTCCAATGCGATTTTTGAATCCTGCAGTGCTGCCTGTGCAATTCTGTGATTTCGCAGAACAGCTTCGAGACTTGACTGACTTGTCAGCTTTTTCTTGACCAGTTCTTCCATGCGGCCAAGTTCGTATCTGGCCAGTTCCTCTTCGGCACTGGTCCGTGACAGGGCGGCCCGCGCGCGGGCAACCGTTGAGCGGTAGTCGCGATCATCGATTTTAAGCAGGACCTCGTTACTGTTGAAGTATCCGCCGGAAACGAGGTTCGGTGATACCCAGCTGACGCGACCATTCACTTCCGGAATCAACTCGCTTTCCTTGTGGGGAACGACGGTACCCTGTGAGATAACCTGCAGACGAACCGGTGATCTTTCAACTTCAATCACTCTGATGCTGGTAGCCATTTCTTCAGGTGCGATCTGTTCCGGTTCCGGTGCTGTTTTTACCAGCCCGTATGCCACGATCACAGCGAAGAACAGAACGCCGACAGTCATTGCGCCCTTGATGATGTTACCCATGAGTTGCACTCCTTGCAGGTTGCAGAGTTGTTGAAGTCGCGGCCTGAATGCGCTCCTTCAAAATTTTGAAATGGTTTGTCATTGCCGAGCTGGCAGCCCAGGCATCTTTTTGTTGAATAGCATCACGCACCTGGCCCAGTTGGTACGCAACTTCCTCCAGGTCGATAGCCGGCTCAAAACCTGTCTCCTGACCAGTTTCCAGCGCCGCACCCAGGAACTGAGTTCTGACGCCATTGCCGACCAGTCGCAGGACCAGGTTCTGGTGAACTTCCATCATTTTCTCCCCCAGTTCACGCCAGCATTCGTGGTGCGCGTCCGGGGTTTCCAGGGTTTCAATAATTCTGTCCATCAGTTGTATCAGGTCAGAGATGTCGTCATCTTCTGCACTTTCCACGGCCGTTCTTACTGAGACGGACATCATCGCGCCAAGCACATCGAGCATCTGGGTGATCAGGTCGGGGCGGGGGATTTCCCCAAGCTCGAGCAGGTGCCCCAGGACTTCCAGGCTGGCTTCTTCTACGGGTTGGACGCGCACGCCACCTGGCGTCACGCTGACGATGCCCAACTGCTCCAGCTTTTTGATCACTTCGCGTATGGCACCGCGATTGGTTTCAAATCTGGCGGCGAGGTCTCGCTCCGAAGGCAGGCGTTCACCCTCACGGTACTGGCCTCGAAGTACTTCGCTGCGCAGAATTTTGAAGATTTCACCCGCTTTAGACGGTACGGTTGTCACTGGTAGTATCCTGTATGTTTGAACTCTCTTACGACGCTACAGTCCGGCCAGACCACTTTGGTCCGACCAAAATTTTTACTTTTGCGGACTGCAGCATTCGGACCTACCAAATTGGTCCTACCAAATTGGTACGGCCATTATAGGGATGTCGTGTTGCATTGCAACAGGAATCATCGACCATTTGTCGGGCGGTAAGTACATTTTGGCGGAACACAAATCAGCGGCAGACCTTATTCTGGAGGGATTTGAAGCTTTTCTTGGTGAGTTTCAGGCGGTGTCTGAAGGTGCCAGGGATCGCTTTGTACAAGGTGACTGGCCAGCGGTAAAGTCTGCCTCCGAGCACCGAATCGCGGTTTATCGGGAGAATCGCGACCGCGTTTGCACGATCATGGATCAGCGTATTCTCGAACCCCGCGACTGGGGGCGAATTCGAGAAGAATTTGCGGCGCTGATTTCGGGACATCCTCATGCGCCTCAGGCTGCGACCTTCTTTAACGGGGTGTTTCGGGCGCTGCATCCGGATCGCTCAGTGTCCAGATCGGCCGTTTTCCATGGCGGTGAAAGTCACACATCTGAATGGCCTGATGAACCAATGACGTTGAGTCATCAGGACACTCATCTGGTCAGGTCTATAGAAAACCTGCTGCGTGAAACCGAACTGGCTGCCCATTTAGGAAGCCTGGAGCAGGATGCTGAGAAAATTGCAGTGAAGCTCGAGAGTGAAATCCCGCTGCTTCGAAATCATCCCAGCAGCCCGCTCGAGACCCTGGAACCCGTCTTTTATCGAAACAAGGGTGCCTATCTGATCGGAAAAATTGTTGTGGAAGGTCATATTTTTCCTCTGGCGATCGCCTTTGTTCGAGAAGACGACGGTACCGTTCGGGTAGATGCGGTGCTGTGGGGTGAGAATACACTTTCTATTGTTTTCAGTTTCACGCGTTCCTATTTCATGCTGCGGTCGGGTAATCCTTCCAGGGTCGTGGATTACCTCCAGTCGCTTCTGCCGGCCAAGCGGCGCTGGGAGCTTTATACGTCCATAGGATTCTACAAGCATGGAAAAACCGAGTTCGTTCATGGTTACCAGGAGCAGTTGGCGCACAGTGAAGACAGGTTTCATATTGCGGAGGGTATCAAGGGTCAGGTTATGACGGTGTTCGCGCTGGATTCATACCAGACCGTATTCAAGGTTATCAAGGACCATTTTCCCGCAACCAAATCTGTGACAAGAGACGATGTGCTGGCTGCCTATAGGTTGGTAAAAACTCATGATCGTGTCGGCCGAATGGCAGACACCCAGGAATTTCAGAATTTTGAGTTGCCGAAAGAGCGATTTGAGCCGGAACTTCTGGAAGAGTTGCAGAAAGTAGCCTCAGGTACCGTTACCCTTGTTGGAGATACCGTGCACTTTGCTCACTTATACACCGAGCGGCTCATGGTTCCCCTTAACTTATACGTCAGGCAATGTAATGACTTTCAGCTGCAGCAGGTGCTTAGC
Organism: Candidatus Azotimanducaceae bacterium; assembly: GCA_965662805.1. Taxonomy (GTDB): domain Bacteria; phylum Pseudomonadota; class Gammaproteobacteria; order Pseudomonadales; family Azotimanducaceae; genus UBA9659. The sequence goes on from CBFIJB010000001.1 coordinate 246,797, forward strand.
GATTATGGCGCTGCCATCAAAGATCTGGCCGCCGCCAATATTTTTCCTGGTGATATGCTGTTGAAGAACTTCGGCGTCACTCGCCACGGGCGTGTGGTGTTTTATGATTATGATGAAATCTGCTATCTGACTGAGGTTAATTTCAGGGAGATTCCGAAAGTTACTGGAGGCGGCTACGCGGATGAAGTCTGGCATGACGTCAGAGAATTTGACGTTGGCGAATACGATGTTTTTCCTGAAGAATTTGCCACGTTCCTGTTTCCTGACGACAAGTTGCGATCCATGTTCAGTGAACAGCATGCAGATCTGTTTACCCCTGAAGGTTGGCAGCGTATACAGGCAATGATTCATGATCAGGTTCTCTCCGATGTATTCCCATACTCAGGTAGAGACCGGTTGACTGAAATCGAGTAGGGTTTTGATATGTCAGACATACAACTAATAGAAGCGGCCAGGGAAATCGCCCGTGATCTTCCGCAGAGGAGCGGGGAGATTGAAAAGGCGAGACGTTTACCAGCTGACATAGCACAACGGCTGGCGGACGCGGGGTTGTTCCACGGCCTGGTGCCCGAGGAATATGGTGGTGGCGAAGTTCATCCTTCAACCTTCATCAAGCTGATTCAGGAAGTATCGACCGGTGATGGCTCCGCCGGCTGGAATGTCATGATCGGCCTGACCACAGGACTGCTTTCTGCTTCGCTGCCGGAGGAATTTGCGCGGGAAATTTTTGGTGATGGTCCGGGTGGGCTCGCTGTGGGTGTTACAGCGCCCATGGGCACAGCAGAAGTCGTGGATGGTGGGTATCTCGTTACCGGTCGATGGCCATTCGGTAGTGGCTCTTCCACTGCTGGCTGGATCGGCGGTGGCTGCCTGATCGTTGAGAATGGCGAGAAGCGGATCGGTAAGGCCGGCATGCCGGAGCATCACATCATGATGTTTGAACGATCGCAGGTCGACATTGAAGACACCTGGAAGGTTTCAGGTCTTTGCGGTACGGGGAGTCACCATTTCAACGTTAAAGATGCTTTCGTGCCTGAAGGACGCTCTGTTGTCATGGGCACCAGAACCCGTATCCAGAAACCGCTTTACCAGTTTCCTCTCCTCGGGCTGCTCGCCATGGGCGTTTCTGCTGTCAGCCTGGGTATTGGATTCAAGGCGCTGGCTGCATTCAAGCAACTCGCTGTTGCCAAAGTGCCAACCGGTGGCAACCGCGGACTCGCGGAGCAGGCCAGAGTTCAGGCACTGGTTGCCGAATCTTCTGCTGACCTCAGGAGTGCTGAGGCCTACATCCATCAGGTCATCGACGATGCCTGGGAAATAGCCTCCCGAGGCGAAAGACTGTCCGTCGAGACGAAGGCTTCCCTGCGTCTGGCTGCGGTGAATGCGACCTCACGCTCGGTAGCTGCGGTCGACAGGCTTTATCAGGCTGGTGGCGGATCTTCCATCTACGAGGATAGCGTTCTGCAACGCTGTTTCCGTGATGTGCATGTCACGACACAACATCTTATGGTCGGGCGCCCCATATACGAAGTTGTTGGTCGTGTTGAACTGGGGCTTGATCCCAAATCCCTGCTTTGAACATTGTAATTCAGACGGTTGCTGCTATCCTTCCGCCCCTTCGGTGCAAGTGACGGCCAAGTGAATATTCCCTCTCTACTCTACAAGCTCTACCAACCATTGCTCTGGTCACAGATCAAACGTGGACCACGTCCTCAGCATATTGGTCTCATCGTCGACGGCAACCGCCGCTTCGCCAGGGTCAAAGGGCTCGCGTCTAACGAGGGTCATAATGCGGGTTCCCAGAAACTCGAAGACTTTCTGCGCTGGTGCTGGCGTCTCGACATCAAGATTGTGACGCTCTATGGGTTCTCAACAGAGAATCACAAGCGGGCTGAGAACGAAGTGGATTATCTGATGGATCTGATTCTGCGCAAGCTTCGACAGTATCAGGTGGATCCGGTCATCCGACAGGAAAAGGTCAAGATCAAGGTCATCGGTCAGCGGGAAAATCTTTCGGAAGAGATGAATCGAGAGATTTGCAAGACTGAGGAGTTGACGAAAGATCATGATCGTTTCCAGCTCAATATCGCCATCAGCTACGGCGGCCGTGCTGAAATTATTGACACCGTCAAGAAACTAGCCGAGTTAGTCCAGTCCGGTGACCTCAAGCCCGAAGACATAGACGAAGAGATCTTTTCTCGTCATCTCTACACTGAAGGCATACCGGATCCTGACCTGATCATACGAACATCCGGCGAGGAGCGTCTTTCAGGGTTTCTTCTCTGGCAAAGCGCTTATTCGGAGCTTTATTTTACAGAGGTTTACTGGCCCGCATTCCGGATGATTGATTTCTGGCGGGCAATTCGTGTCTACCAACAGAGAGAACGCCGCTTCGGCAAGTGATACCAAGCATTTACGTGGCTGATAAGCGCGAAAAAGTGCTATATTGGCCTGATCTTTCTGAGGTATCCAAATCGGCGACGGATGTCAGATCGTACGGAATATACAATCCATGCAGGGCAGGCAGATCTTACCGCTTCTGGCGAGAAGAAACCGTGTCTTGTGATGATTCGTGGTGACTTCATCGGCCAGGTCTATCATCTCAATGATGAAACCACGCTGATCGGTCGTAGTGACGACGTTGATCTGACGATTTCCGATACCAGCATCAGCCGCAAGCATGCGCAAATTGTCCATCGTCCCGATGTTTTTTTCTCACAGACCTGGGTAGTACAAACGGTAGTTTCGTTAATAAGGATCCTGTTTCCGATGCCTCGCTGTTAAGCGAAGGAGACAAGGTGGCGATTGGTCATGTGGTCTTCAAGTTTACTTACCAGGACGATGACGACACGGAATATCACACGATGCTGCGCAATATGGCCATCAAGGATGGCCTGACACGCATCTACAACAAGCGGTACTTCAACGAAGTGTTGCAGAAAGAGTCTGAATATAATCGCCGAAATCAGGTGGGGCTCGCCCTGATTCTTTTTGATATCGATCATTTCAAACAGATCAATGATACCTGGGGACACCCCGCAGGAGATTTCATTCTCAAACATCTGGCGCAGCTGATTGAAAGTGAAGCCAGAGGTTACGATGTATTTGCCCGCTATGGCGGTGAAGAATTTGCTTTTTTTGCTGCGCGGCGCGCCTCTGGATGCAGCGATTCAGCTGGCTGAGCGTGTGCGGCAGGAGGTCGAAGCTCACACGTTTACTTACGATGATGTTGATCTCAAGATCACCATTTCTCTGGGTGTTGCTCACTGGAGTGGCGAAGATCCCATGACGGGCGAAGAGCTTGTGGAAGCGGCTGATCGACGTCTTTATGAAGCGAAAGAGGGTGGGCGCAATCGGGTCTGCCATGACCCCGTCCAGCAGGCTGAACCCCACTGAGATAAACCGATCTAGTTTCGGGGGATCAGTTCAAAAAGCAGGGAATTTCCTGTTGTCACATCGTCTGCTGTCAGAGACGTATCGTACTTCTCATTAAACGTGTTCAGGATAGCTTGAGTATCGCCGTCTATGCTTAGCCGGTTCAATGTAAAGTGATACAGCTTGCCATGGCTTCGAATGATGGCGCGATTGTCCTCTTCCACACCTTTCGGCCATTTCTTCCAGATCTTGCCGATTGCGGTATTCATGAAGCTGCTGATGATCATTGGTCGATTTTTATAGACCACCAGCCACATGGTTCTCGAGCGGGGTGGCACCATGGTCTGCATTTCCACCGTCATCTCGTTTTTCATGAATGACCAGTCGCCAACGTCCGTGACCAGTTCACCACTCTGGAATGGTCCACCTGACAGTATTTCCATGGGGCCGTCCTGGGACCGCATGACAAACAGCAGGACACCGACAGCGACAGCGATCAGGAGTATAAAACCCGTAAACCAGGTGAGTCCGCGAGACATAGGAGCAGGAAATCGACTAAAGTCGTTAACATATCCGGGCCGAAGAGCCATTGCAAACGGACTGGCGCAAACAGACTGGTGTAAGTCAGCCTGCTGTCAGTGTTCCGGGTCTTGGCTTGATAGCAGGGTAATCAGTCGATCCATCATGCTGATTGCTGTCGTTAGAACGAGGCCCCATCCAATCCAGATAAACCAGTCGAATGGAATCAGCGTAATACCTAAAGTTATCTGCATGATTGGAAACCCGGCGAACACAAAATAGCTGATGCCATTGTATCGGCCCAGTGAACTGGCGCGAAGTGGTCGGCCGACGAGTGTTTTAGAGTCGAGCATGTACTGCAGGAAAGCAGCGGGAATCATCAGTATAAGTAGAAAAGGAGCCCAACCATGGTGCAGATGTGCGGCGATGGTGACGGTGACAAAGATCGCGTCACTGCCATGATCAAAAAGGCCGCCCAACGGGGTCGTTACTTCCTGTTGGCGTGCCAGGTAGCCGTCGAGGACATCGGTAAAGATAGCTGTCCAGAGAAGGGTGACGGCCAGGTACCACATGCTTCCAGCGACAGCCCAGTACATGATGGCTGCAAGCGCGATGCGAGACAGGCTGAGCAGGTTGGGTACAGACATCAGGTGTAGCATTTGCGCATAATGCCACACTCATAGCAGATTGGTGCACAGGTAAGACGTTCTGTGTTTACAAATTCATGGGGATGAAATGCAAATAGCTATCACGGGTGCAAACGGGCACCTCGGATTGAAGTTGATTCACAGCCTGCAGCAGGCCGGTGATAAGGTGCGTGCGCTTGTGCGTTCCCAGAGAGCCGCAGAAACTGTGCTAAACAGGTTCCCTGAGGCTGAGGTCCGGGTCGTGGACTACACGGACAGTTCCGGGTTACGCGATGCCAGCGAAGGTTGCGATGTGCTTATCCATCTCGTGGGTATCATCAAGGAGTCCAGAAGCAACACCTTCGAGCAGGCCCATGAGGCGCCCTGCCAGGCACTCTCCGATGCCGGGTTATCAGTTAAGCATGTTGTTTATCTTGGCATTGTGGGTACTCATGCTGATTCAGAAAATGCCTGTCTGCGTTCCAGAGCGAGGGGCGAAGCAATCTTGAATGCGGCATCCATGCCGGTTTCAGTTCTTCGGGTCCCTATGGTTCTCGGACCAGATGATTACGCGTCCATGTCGTTAGCTCGCAATGGCAGAAAATCTCTTGTCTTCGGGTTTCGCACATCCAGTCTGGAGCAACCCATTTATAGTGGTGATGTCGTTAATGCCGTGGTTGCCACGACCAGACTGGAGCCGAAGGATCGAACACTTGATCTCGCAGGGCCGGAGACTGTAACCCGGGAGGCGTTGATTAAAAGGGCAGGTAAGCTGTTTGATAACGTCCCCAGTGTTGTCTCACTGCCTGTCGCGCTGGGATACACGATGGCGTTTGTGTTTGAGCTGATCAGCAGCACGCCGCCGGTGACCAGGGCCATGTTGGGTGTCCTTGACCATGATGACAATGTCGATAATGGGCCCGCACTTGAGGTGCTCGGAATTACACTGACGTCTCTCGACGATACCCTTCAGGCGGTTCTCTTCCCGGAGACATAGGCGGCAAGCACGTCATCCGAGTCTGCGCTAAGTGATGTTCTGATCAGTTCATCGCCACGCGTGAGCCCCGGATTGATCGAAGCGATGTCGAGTCCCTTTTCTGATGCATATCGGCAGAACCGGTAGCCGGAAAACACCTTCAACGATGTGCCTATGATGAGCAGTCCGTCGGCGTTATCCAGTGCCTGGTAGATCGACTGAACAATCTCCCGGTCGACGTTGTCGCCGAAGAACACCACGTCCGGTTTCAGATCGCCGTCACATTGATCGCAGTTCGGCGTCCTGATCTGCGAAACCATCTCGCTTTCCACGTTGGCATCACCGTCCGGTGCAATTTCCGCCTTGTTGCTGATTCTCTCGAGAAATGGATTCAACACCAGTAATCGTTGTTGAATGTCATCACGATGGTAGTGCTGACCGCATTCAAGGCAGATGACTCTGTCCAGTCGCCCGTGCAGATCGATGACGGCTCTTGAGCCAGCTTTCTGATGCAGGCGATCTACATTCTGTGTGACGATTAATGAGATGGGTCCTATCTTTTCCAACTCAGCCAGGGCGACATGGCTTGCACTGGGTTTAGCATCAGAAACCACTGGCCAGCCTATAAAGCTGCGTAACCAGTAGCGCTGCCTCGAACTCTGCTGCCTGAGGAATTCCTGGTGCTGTATAGGGTCGCTGCGCTGCCAGTTGCCCTGGTTATCCCGGTAGGTTGGAATCCCGGCGCCGGCACTGATGCCAGCACCGGTCAGCACAACGAGGCGATACTTGCCTTTGAGATAGGCGGCAAACTTACTGTTTGTAGATTCGGCCATCTTTCATAACAAATCCGACCTGACTCATCAGGCTGATATCCTGTGTGGGATCTCCTGGCACGGCAATGATGTCAGCCAGCTTTCCGGGTTCTATTGAGCCCAGTTCGTCCGCCCGGTCGAGTAAGGTTGCACCCGGCATCATTGCTGAGGTCAGGGCTTCTATCGCGGGCATGCCTGCTTCAACCATGTATCCGAATTCTTTCCAGTTGTCGCCGTGAGGTGACACGCCGGAATCAGTGCCGAATACAATGAGAACACCTTCTTTATAGGCTTTGGCGAAGGTGTCCTGAATCAGGGGTCCAATCGCGAGTGCCTTTGGACGGACGGTTTCACTGAAGAAGCCGTCTATCTGGGCTTTCTCAGCGACGAATTTTCCGGCGATGATCGTTGGTACGTAGGCGGTGCCCATCTTCTTCATCAATCGCATGGTATCCCGATCCATGTAGGTGCCGTGCTCAATCGAGTCGACACCGGCCGCGACGGCGCGCTTCATACCTTCTGTACCGTGGGCATGTGCGGCGACTTTGAAACCATAGTCCCTGGCCGTGGTGATAATAGTCTCCAGTTCTTCTGCGTTGAACTGGGAGTTCTGTCCGCTGGAAGCCTCGCTCAGTACACCACCTGTTGCCGTGATCTTGATCAGATCTGCCCGGTCCTTGTATCTCTGGCGAACTGCTTTGGCAGCATCTGACGGTCCGTTGACCACGCCGTTCTTTGGACCGGGGTCTCCGATGTAAGCATCATTGGTGCCATTGGTGGGATCTGCATGACCGCCTGTGGTTGCCAGGGATTTACCGGCAGTAATGACCCGCGGCCCGTCAACATGCCCCTGGTTGATTGCGTCCCGCAAATTAATGGAGAGGTTGTGGTTGCTACCGAGATCTCTGACCGTGGTGAAACCGATCATCAGCGTGCGTTCTGCATAAGGTACCGCGGCCAGTGCAAGGTCTGCCGGATCTTTGCGGAACCGATCCACAAATCGACTTGGGCTCTGCTGGCTTGTGATGTGTACATGAGCGTCGATCAGTCCCGGCATGCAGGTAGAGTCTCCGAGATCAACAGTCGTCTCCTGATGACGGCCATCGTGGACAGCGACAATGCGGTTCTCCGCAACCTGTACCGTCTTGTTCTCATGAATTTTGAGATTCATGCCATCAAGCATCTGCCCGCAAAAGATATAGTCGTCCGCTACCGCACTGTGTGCGATCAGCAAAAGAGACAGGGAAATCAGTGTTCTCATACCGAGACTCTCCAGTGAAAAGGTGTTCATTCAATCATATTTCCCGTGTGTGACATAATGATGGATCGGCTGTCTTCTAACTGAGAATAGGGAGGTCGGGAACATGACTGATCTGGTTACAGAAGAGATGCCGACGGACGTGCGAACACCGGGCCTCACACATCTCTGGCTGCTTGAAGCGATTGATCGGACAGGTCTTTCGCATTGGCTTCTCGGGCTGGGTTGCTTTCTCATTCTGACCATCACAGCCTTCATTATTCTGATTCTGCAACGTTACCCGGACCCGGCCATGTACCAGAATGGTGTGGCCTTCTCGGCGATCTGCAGCTTTTTTTTGACTTTCTATTTTGGCATGGGGCGTGGCTGGTATCAGGACATGCTGGAGTTTGTGCGTTTTGATCAGAGCCTGGTGATCTTAACAACACTCGTTGAGCCCAGCCGCGCTGTAGTATTTCTGGAGATGCTTCTGGTAGCTTTCTGCGTCTACATAAACATCAACCTGAATAGCACAATTCCCTGGGATTACTCGACCATACTCACGGTCACGCTCATATTTTATTACTGCATCCAGTGGGTACTGATTATTCTGTGTATCGATATTATCCTTCGCGAGTTGATTGCCTTGATGAAGATCGTACGGAAAATTCGTATTGATCTGCTGGCTTCAGATTTTTATTCCAATCTCGCGAACGTCATGGTGCGTCATGTCGGGCTTTACATATTTGGCGTTTGCATTATCTCGCTGAGTTACATTGTATTTACTGAGGGTGAGCTGAGTGCTGGCGAGATGATGGTGGTGATGATGCCCTGGTATCTGCCGGGCCTGTTCATCATCAGTCTCTATCTTATCCCCTTCAATCTGTTTCGAAAGCGCATGCGATCGCGAAAATCCCAGGAGTTGAGCAGTGTGACCGCTGCCTTGAATGGTAATGTCGATGCGCTTGAGCAGACTCTGCTTGCCGGGGAGACGTCACCTTCCAAGATTGATCTGATGTATTACCGTGATCGAATTGGCGCGATCAAGGAATGGCCCTTCACCGATCGCATTCGTGCTCTGGTGTTGTTCGGTATTCTGCCACCCCTGACCTGGGTCATTGCTGCACTGATCGAAATCTTTATTGAAGGGTCAATCTGAGATGCACGCTATCTGACTCTGGGCTATGATCGCTACTTTGTCAGGCCAGTTCCGAGGATAAAGAGATGGAATGCCCGAAGTGCTATGGGGAGATGGATACCGTTCTTGAAGCAGAGACGATTGTTGACCGATGTCAGAATTGTCACGGCTTGTATCTCGACCAGCTGACTCTGGCGCTGCTTGACGGCGTCATGACCCAGGCAGAAACTATTGATTCCGGTAGTGAGGACATGGGTTCCGAGTACGATGACATGGTTTATGTGGAATGTCCGAAGTGCGACAAAATCATGGACCAGCGTCTAATCGAAGAACCCAATCGCATCCGTTTCGAGCTTTGCCCGACCTGCAACGCAACATTCCTCGATGCCGGTGAACTGCGCGAATACATTTCCCCGGCTTTTCTCGACGACTTCAAATCTCTCTTACCAGAACGGTAGCAGCGTTACCTGGCTCGCACATGAGGGACCTAACAGTATCCCCCGGGGTAGAGCTCTTGTTAGACGTCCATTAAAGAGCCCTCAGCGTTACCTGGCTCGAACGTGAGGGACCTAACAGCATTCCCCGGGTAGAGCCCTTGTTAGACGTCCATTAAAGAGCCCTCAGCGTTACCGGGCTCCAGCGTGAGGGACCTAACAGTATCCTCCGGGGTAGAGCCGTTGTTAGACGTCAGTTAAAGAGCCTTCGCGATGAGGTTGGAAAGCGCATCGCAGTTCTTTACGCGTTCTTCAGATGTGGTACCCAGGAATCCAACGTTCAACGAAGTGACGCCATGTTCTTTCAAGGCCTGCAATCGATCTTTCACGAAACCTTCAGGACCTACCAGAGATGTTGCCTCGAGGTAAGAATCCGGGATCGCGGCTTCCGCTTCTGATTTACGACCAGCCAGATAAAGGTTCTGGATCGTTTCAGCTTCTTCCTCGTAGCCGTACTTGCGGAACACCTGGTTGTAGAAGTTCTTTTCCTTGGCGCCCATGCCTCCCACGTAAAGGGCAATGCCCGGTCGGGACATGTTGCGATAGTCTTCAAGACCTTCGCCGATAGCTACGGCGCCACCGGCGTAGATATCGAGTGGTGGACGCCCCGGATCACGCTTGGCGTTACCTTTTTTCAACGCCTCACCCCAGACAGCAGCAGCACCTTCCGCCATATAGAAAGCCGGCAGCCACGCATCGGCCAGTTCTGCGGTCATCTCGACACTCTTCTCGCCTAGTGTCGCGAGCGCAATGGGGATTTCTTCTCGGTAGGGGTGGTTAATGATCTTGAGTGGCTTGCCGAGACCTGTGCCTTCGCCTTCAGGCAGAGGGATCTGGTATTTCTTGCCGTTGTAAACGAGTTTTTCTTCACGCCTCCAGACCTGGCGACAGATTTCCACGACTTCACGAATGCGGGTCATCGGCGCGTCGTAAGGCACACCATGAAAACCTTCTATGACCTGAGGACCTGACGCTCCGAGTCCGAGCATGCAACGTCCCTCTGACAGCGCATCGATACCTGCGGCCGTCATGGCCATAAGTGCAGGCGTTCGGCTGTAGATGTTCAGGATGCCCGAGGCGATCGTGACTTTCTCGGTCTTGGCCGCGATATAACCCATGGCCGAGACGCCGTCGAAAGAATATGCCTCCGGGACCCAGACGACGTTCAGGCCGGCTTTCTCCATTTCTACAATTTCTTTGGTTGCGCCGACGTAGCCCTGCGCGTAACTCATGAGGGTGGATATTTTCATGATTAGACTCTTATGGTTTTTGGTTTGGTTACTTGAATGATTATTAGGGATTGGCTGCAGTGTAAAATGTCCATACCTGTCAATGCAATCAACTTGCCTCGGTCTTTAGTCTTACGTTTGGCAGGTACCATGCCAGAGACAAGGCCCGCGCAATGAAATAGAGATGCAGCGACATCCACAGTCCGTGGTTCCCGTATTCAGCCTGCAGGACATACCAGCCTCCCAGGTACGCCATCAGAGAGATGATCATCGCATTGCGCATTTCCCTGGTGCATGTTGCGCCTATGAACACGCCGTCCAGCAGATAACACCAGAGTGACACGGCGGGGGCGGCAACCGCCCAGCCGAGGTAGATCCGTGATGTCTCACGGACTTCAGGTACATTGGTTAAGAGGTCGATAACAAAAGGGCCGCCTAAAGCGAACATACCGCTTAACAGCAGAGAATTGGCGAATCCCATCTCGCAGATGTAACGAAGGGTCTGTGAATACTGCTCCTGGTTCTTTGCGCCTACTGCCACGCCTACCAGACTCTCTGCGGCCAGTGCGTAACCATCAAGAAAGAACGCCGAGAAGCTGACGAACTGCATCAGGATGGCGTTGGTTGCCAGGAGAATATCTCCTGATTTGGCGCCTTCATTGGTAAACCATGCAAAGGCGAAAATCAGGCACAGGGTGCGAATCATAATGTCCCGGTTGACGCTCAGCATCCTGATAAGGGCTGGAAGATCCCTTAAACTTGTCTGGGTGATGCGCACAGAGCCATAGGTGTTCTTCATATGGCGCAACACCAGGATCAGTCCCAACGAAGCAGCCAGCAGTTCGGCGATCAAGGTGGCGGCTGCGATACCGGCAACTTCCCATCCCAGGAACACAACAAATACGACATCCAGAAATATGTTGGTGCCGTTTAACAGGAGTTGCAACCACAGTATCTGTGTGGACTTGCCGTGTCCCAGCAGATAACCGAGTACCGCCAGGTGCAGTAGCGAGAAGGGTGCGCCCCAGATCCTGATGGAGAAGTAAGTCAGAGCCGCCGTCTCGACCGCATCGCTGCCATCGATCAACGAAAAGGCAGCGGCGGAGAGAGGTTTTTGCAGAATGATAAGCGCGAGCGAGATGAGGCCGGCGAGAATTGTGGCACGATAGAAAGTGGCTTTGACTTCAACCTCATCGCCAGCGCCCTTGGCCTGCGCAATCAGACCTGTCGTGCCCATTCGCAGAAACCCGAAACCCCAGAAGATAAAGCTGAAAATCATCGCGCCAATGGCGATTGCCCCGATAAGAGCTGGATCTCCCAGATTGCCTATGACTGCCGTGTCCACCAGACCGAGCAGGGGGGTCGACAGGTTCGAAACAATGATCGGCCAGGCAATGTACAGAACCGAGGTTCGACTGATTTTTGAAGCAGAATTCACAGTTATATCACTTTGATACCGATGGCAGCTGATCTCACAAAAGCATCACCTTTGTAAGCAGTTATTTACAAGCCATGATTCTATAATTTTGACTCTCATGTTCGATTGAAAGGATCTCAAATGGCTCAGCAAACAGAGCAGGTAAAGTTTGTACTTCGTCTTCCGCCTTCTTTGCACAAGAAGATCAAGCGCAGCGCCAAGTCGAACAATACGTCGATGAACAAGGAAATCACGAATATCCTGAATGACTCTTTTTCAGGGAAATCTGTTGAAGCTCAGCTGGCAGAGCTCGTTAAAAGACTCGAGAAGAAGAAAGTTATCTAGGTCATTCTGACCATCAGACCCCGGTTGTTTCGCTAAACCGATCTTCAGCGCAAACACCCGTTGCCCGAGAAGGTCGGCACTAAGCCGGCCTTATTCTTCGAGCAGATAAAGTTCATTCCTGGTGTCGAAAATCAAGGTATAGCTTTCGCCGGCAATCAGTGTGCGAGTGAGTGTGTTCAGTGTTTCTGTTCCATCCTGATTGGTTACGACGAGACGCAGGCTCTCGGGAAAGGATTCTGTGGTGTTAGTGCCGCCGAAGCCAACGTTATTCAGAAGTGGCGGGACGTCGTCTGTATCCTGACCGTCTCTCAGGGCATACAGGTCCACCGTCTGACTGCTGCCGTTGATAAACTTGAATTCAGAGCGGTTAGTGATCGGCCTGAATGAATCGAGCACGTTGACAGAACGGCTAAGGCCCGCGTTGTCGGGGTCATCAAACGAAATCAGAGACTGGTAAATACCACGTACGACCTCGGTCTCTGTCTCTTCGGTAGTGTTTCCATCGATCTCGACTTTAGTCGCCAGAGTACCGTTCGTGGCTTGCTGATAGCTGGAGATTGAACCTTCACTGATTCCGGTAAAGCTGTTATCGCCGACAGTCACATCGATATTGCCCAGGGTGGTGTAATTGGCGGCGCGAAGTTCCACGCCCTGAGAAAAGTCCGGGATCACGGAACGTGACTGAGCAAGTGTTCTGATCACGTTGACATGCTTGCTGCCGCCAGGGCCGAAATCATCAACCAGCCCGAAGAGTTCCTGGCTCTTTTCCGGGATTTGAATCGCGCCACTGTCGAATATCACCTCGTTTGTTCCTGCGACCGTAATCCATAATCGGCGGGATGTGCCCGCAGGTACCGAGATCAATTGTGTATAGGTGCCGGAGGTAACGGACACCAGCGGTGATTGATCGTCGAGCAATGCATCGGCGTCTATCAGGTAGATATCAACCATGTCGAAACGGGAGCTGTTGTTGGCAAACCAGATCTCTGACACATCGTCTGGCCGGTCTGCCTGAGCTATCAGTGGCGTGTCGATAATCTGGACGTTTGCCTGTGTTGTATTGCCCATGAACAGGAACGTCGTCAGGACATCTTCTGAAATCTGCTGGTTTTCACCTTCCGCCACGGTTACCCGGTCATTGGCGGTATTGACGTAAGCGATCTCCCAGTCGTAACGGTCTACGAAACGTACCTCCACCGGTGTCGCAAACGGAAAGGAGACATCGTCCTGCGACAGCCCGTGAAACATGCGAATCTGCGGGCTGTCCGGCATCATGTTCACAAACTGAACAGCGCCTTCCGTCGGGATGAACTGGTCATCGCTGTAGCCTGGGTCTGAACCGCAGCCGGACAGGATTGTGGTGACAAGAAACAGCGCGCCTGCGCCAGAGATCCACCTGAGCATGTCTTACTCTTTGTTTGAAAAGGGGGTGATGCTATCGCTTAACCGACTTTTAGTCGACCCGTCATTGAGTCTGGATTTGTTGAAAGTTATGGTTCTGTTCACTGAATATCCGGACAGAGAAAAATGCGCCTGCAATTATTGGAAGAAGATATCTTGTTCAGGGAAGAGGTCCGCTCATTTCTTGCTGACAACCTCGACCCGGAAATCGCGAGAAAAGTTCGGCTGGGATACGGAGTGTCAAAAGAAGAACAGGATGACTGGACGCGCAAGCTGAATGCCGTTGGATGGGCCGCCCCCAATTGGCCGGAGGAGGCTGGCGGGCCGGGCTGGTCAATGGTCCGCCGTCACCTGTTTGATATCGAGATGAAGCTGCATCATGCCCCTGAACTTCCAGGGTTTGGTTTCTCCATGGTGGGTCCTGCGATCATCAAGTACGGGACTGCTGAACAGAAAGCGCTCTATCTGCCGAAGATCCTGAATGCCGACATTTCCTGGTGTCAGGGTTACTCTGAGCCTGGCGCGGGTTCAGATCTTGCCACTGTCAGCACTCGCGCCATCGTCGATGGTGATGATTATGTCGTGACCGGTTCGAAGATATGGACGTCTTCGGCAGAACGAGCGGATCATATTTTCATGCTGGTGAGGACCGATCCGGCTGCAAAGCCGCAACTTGGTATCACTTTTCTGCTTGCTGACATGCGGGACCCGGCGGTCCGGGTAGAACCGCTGATCGCCTTCAACGGGAAGCGTCTCTGGAATCAGGTGTTTTTTGATGGTCTGCGCGTGCCGCGCGCGAACCGGCTGGGCGAAGAAAACCAGGGATGGACGGTGGCGAAGAATCTGCTGGGTAACGAAAGGCTGCTGGTTTCACGTGTTGCTGAAAACCGCCGGATTCTATCCAACGTAAACTCAGCGCTCAGTCAGGAAAGGCTTGAGCCTGGTAGTGATCTTGCTGAACTGATGATCAGGCTGGAAGCGCTGGATGCTACCGCATTGCGTCTTCTGACCCGTTTTGACCAGGGCCATGAGATAGGGGCTGAGCCCTCCATGCTCAAGCTAAAAGGCAGTCAACTGGTGCAGGATATGGACCGTATGCTTTACGACATATCCGCCTATTATGGATTACCGCTTGATTCCCTGATGAGAACGGGTGGAGCGGCAGGTCCTGAATACGCGGATATGGCTGCCAGCGGCATGTTCCATCATCGCGGATATACCATTGCGGGTGGTACAAGCGAGATTCAGCACAATATCATTGCCCGACAGGTGCTGGGGCTCTAGGGTATACTGGAAGCCCTCGCCCGACAGGGTGGAAGCAGGAGAGAGCCGTCATGTCAGCCTCGAAAACCGGAATTCAGGAACGGATCCAGGGTGTTGAAAGCCGTCACCGAGGCAAAGTGCTTATTGTTGATGACGAAGATTATGTCCGAGGCGTATTGCGCAGCATGCTTGAGTCGATGGGTTATGAACCCATCGATGCAGAAAATGGTGATCAGGGCCTTGCAGCGTTTACTGCTGCCAATGGACAGATTGTTGCCTGCATTATCGATCTCAGCATGCCAGGTATGGCGGGTATGGAGCTGCTGGATCACATTCGTGAGCTCGATGATACGGTGCCGGTGCTGCTGGTGAGCGGTTATTCGCGGCATGAGGTCAGGCAGCAGGAAGCCAAATCTACCAATATCAGTTTTCTGCAAAAACCCTTCACCATGGATCAGTTCAAAAAAGCCATGGATGCCCAGTTCGTCTAGCGGGCGCAATCCTTTATCAGATCCACGACGCAGGCGGTCAGCTTTCGTGCTGTTGGCAGGTGCAGAAATTCATTGGGCCCATGGGCGTTGGATCTGGGTCCCAGGACGCCGGTGACGACGAATTCTGCCGTCGGTGTTCTTTCCGCCAGAAACTCCATGAATGGAATGCTGCCTCCACAGCCCATGGCCACGGAAGGTGCGCCAAAGTAGGCGTTGGAAGCAATGTCCAGGCTGGTTTGAAGTGATGCTGAAGTCTGTGGTGCATGCCAGCCGGCATTTGGTGTATGCAGCTTCAGATCGACCTCAGCGCCATAGGGAGATTCCTCTGCCAGAAGTGCCTGAAGAGCTTCTGCTGCTTTGTCCGCATCAGTGGTCGGCGGGATTCTAAGCGCCAGGCGGGCACTGGTTTCAGGTCGCAGCACATTACCTGCGTCCTCAGGTTTTGGTGCACCGCCAAGACCGGTTACCGACAGGCTGGGTAGCCAGGTATTGTTCAGGACCAGTTCCGTAGGATCTTCTGAAACAGGCCGGGCACTGCCCGCAAAGGGGTACATGTCTGCGAATGTCTCGCTCAGAATCTTTCCGGCCTCGATGGCTTCACGCCGCCGGTGCTCGGGTATCTGTTCATTTAAAAACGACGGTTTTATGCTGCCGGTGGCTTCGTCTTCAAGGCGGGATACCAGTGCGCGAAGTATTCTGAAGCTTGAAGGGACAATTCCTCCTGCTGCGCCCGAGTGAACCCCTTCCTGAAGAATTCTCACACTCAGGTCGCCGATCAGCATGCCCCTTAAAGAAGTTGTGAGCCAAAGTTGATCGTAATTTCCGCAGGTTGAGTCCAGGGCGATTACCAGGTCCGGATCACCAATTCGTTCGTTCAGTGCTTCCATGTAATGTGGCAGGTCCGGACTGCCGCTCTCTTCTGATGCTTCTATAAGTACGACAATTCTGGGTCTTGGAAGCTGTTGATCGATGAGGGAGCGGATCGCGGTGATTGCTGAGTAGATCGCATAGCCGTCATCAGCACCACCTCGGCCGTAGAGTTTTTCATCACGAATGACAGGCTGCCAGGGTCCAAGCCCTGGCTCCCAGCCGTCAAACTCTGGCTGCTTGTCCAGATGGCCGTAGATCAGCACATTGCCCCCGCTGGTACCCTCAAGGGTGAGCAAGATGGTTGGCGTGCGTTCAGGCAGGGCGTGGATTTCCACACCAAGTCCATCAATCTGCTGGGATTTTACCCAGTCAACCATATGATTGACCGCATCTGTCATGTAACCGTGAGCTTCCCATTCCGGATCGAACATGGGTGACTTATTGGGTATTTTTACGTACTCGATCAGGCTAGGCATCACCTGATCGTTCCAGAATTCGTCTACGAAGCTTTGGTTTCTAGTCTGGTCCATATCCGTCTTTCTCATGGCTTTTTTGGTCATTTTTCGTGTTGTTGCTGTGGTGAGTGACGTTCGGTTTGTCTGCCCTCTGACCGGTTGGCTCCTGCTGATACTCACCATCAATGGTATAACCGCCTGCCGCATTCGAATTCTGCTTAAATCCTGAATGCATATTGAACTGGCTGAAGGTTGTCGTTCGAATAACGTGGCGCGCCAGAGGTCGGCGCAGTCCGGGCACCAGGCAGACAAATCCGAGGAGATCGGTGGCAAAACCTGGAGTCAGCAGAAGCGCACCGCCGATCAGCAGCATGATACCTTCCAACAGCTCGGTTTCCGGGATTTCCCCTCGGTTCAGTTTTTCCTGGACGCGATACAGCGTGGCTGTACCTTCGAGACGCAGCAGCCAGACGCCACATACTGCGGTCAGGACCACGAGGCCAACGGTGGCAAGTGGCCCAATGATTCCCCCGACTTCAATCAGGATGACCATTTCAACCAGGGGGATCAGAAAGAATAAAAACGTAGCGAGTCGCACCAGATGACTCTATCTGAACCTGAATGTCCTGTCATTAACGAAGGTTCCAGATGGGCGGGGTGTGATAGATTAGCCCCATGATATTCGAAGGACCCACAGGCAATCTGGAAGGTGAATTCTGTGCGATTGCCGACGCGCAGGTTGCTGCTGTTCTCTGTCATCCGCATCCTCAGATGGGGGGCAGCATGCACGATATGGTACTTACCGCCATGCACGATGAACTGGCTGGGCAGGGAGTGTCGACGCTGCGTTTCAACTACCGGGGTGTCGGCCTGTCTGAAGGTGTTTACGACAACGGCAAAGGGGAGGTCGACGATACGATCTGTGCGGTACAGTGGTTGAGAGACAACGGTGATGTCAGTCGAGTGATTCTCGCCGGTTATTCGTTTGGTGGCGTGATGGCGTTAAAAGCAGCAGAAAAGGCAGCGCCCGATGTCCTGTTGCTGGTTGCGCCGGCAGTATCCATGGCTGGCGACATCGGCCGTCCTGAACTAACCGGCCTTGTGATTCTTGCAGAACAGGATCAGTTTGTTGGCCTGCAGGAAACACGCGACTGGTTTGCTGACAACACCGTGGTGAAAACGCTCGAGGGGGATCATTTTTTCATGGGTCAGCACGACATGATTGGCGCGATGATTCGCAGTCAACTAACGGTGCTAACGGGCTCTGCCGAATAACGATGGAACTGAAAACCATTCTTTATGATGTTGCCGACGGTGTAGCCACAATCACGTTGAACAGGCCCCACAGAATGAACGCATGGACCGGGCGCATGCACACGGAGTATCGCTTCCAGTTGCAGAAGGCAGACGATGATCCGAAGGTGCGCGCTATTGTTGTGACCGGCAGTGGCAGGGGATTCTGTGTCGGAGCGGATACTCAGGCACTGGAAGGCCATGTGGAGAAAGGCGGGTATGATCCCGGTACACCCGAACAGCTCGCAGAGCCTGGTAAAGGCGTCAGTGAGAACTTCGATGCCTCCTTCGCCTATCATTTTGGTCTGAGTAAGCCTGTTATCGCCGCGCTGAACGGTCCGGCTGCTGGTGTGGGTCTTGTGCTGGCCTGCTTTGCGGACATCCGCTTTGGGGTGCCTGGCGTAAAGTTCACCACGGCACACGGCAGACTGAATTTTCCGGCTGAGTATGGCCTTTCATGGCTGTTGCCGAGGCTAATTGGCCTGCCACGAGCCAATGACCTGTTGCTGACCAGTCGTATTTTTCTCTCAGATGAAGCCTATGACCTGGGTCTGTTGAACCGTCTGGTCGAACCTGATTCTTTGTTGCAGGAAACCTACAGCTATGTTCGCGAGATGATTGCGAACGTATCACCAGGATCGCTGAGAGAGACGCGATGGCAGATATACAAGGATCTGCATCGTGATGTCGCCAGTTCGGTCAGAGAAAGCGAGGCTCTAATCGATAGCATGAGCAAACAGAAAGACTTTAATGAAGGTGTGACAGCATTCATGGAAAAACGAACACCTAACTGGACTGGGGAATAGCGGGATGAATACAAAAGTTGCTTCTGGCTATACCCTGCAGGAAGAACCCTATTATCTACCGCTGGCAGATGAGGTGGATCTTTTTTTTGCAGCCTATGAGCAACGGCTGCCGGTTTTGCTGAAAGGTCCAACCGGTTGCGGGAAAACCCGGTTTGTCGAATACATGGCGCATCGGATCTATCGCGACGCTGCCAATTCTCCGGAGCAGCCGCTACAAACGGTTGCCTGTCATGAAGACCTTTCTGCAACGGATCTGGTAGGCCGTTTTCTGCTTCAGGGCGACGAAACGGTCTGGCAGGACGGACCCTTGAGTCGAGCGGTTAAAGAAGGCTCGATCTGCTATCTGGACGAGATCGTTGAGGCGCGCAAGGATTCAACGGTTCTGATTCACTCATTAACTGATCATCGTCGTATTCTTCCCGTTGAAAAGCTTGGTCTGATTCTGGAAGCGCATCCGAATTTTCTTCTGGTTATCTCCTACAACCCCGGATATCAGAATGTCCTGAAAGATCTGAAAACCAGCACGCGGCAGCGATTCATTTCTATCGAGTTTGACTATCCTGAGCTCGAAGAGGAAACCGCTATCATTGCTCATGAAAGCGGATTGGATGCCGCTCAAGCCGAGCGTCTGGCGCTGGTTGGCAAAAAAGTTCGTAATCTTCAGGGTCATGGTTTCGATGAAGGTGTCAGTACACGGTTGCTGGTTTATGCAGCACAGCTGATCAGTCAGGGTGTGGCGCCGGATCGTGCCTGCGATGCAGCCATTATCAAGGCAGTATCAGACGACACAGAGGTTCAGCGTGCCGTTGCTGAACTGGTTGAAGCGATTTTCCCTCCGGCGTGATGACCGACCAGATTGTTCGCGAGGCGGCAGATGAGCTGCACCTCATTAACCCTAAAATCGGGGATCGCTTCGTTACCGTAAGCAGGAAGCTGGCCGCTCTCGACAGTGATCAGCTTGCCGCCTTTGCAGATGACTGCCTGGTGGTTGCTGACAGTGGCTGGAGGTCCTTTGAACCCCTCAACACGCTGTTGGATATCGCCGGTGAGCTGCCGGCAGAACGCCTTTTGCAAACGTCGAGATGCTGCCGCCAATTGAGCGGTTATTCCTATGAGCCGGTGCAGGCGTATCTGGATTTGGTATCTGAGCACCTTATCAATAATAAGGTTGATAAAGAGGGTTACAGAAAGGGTTCTATCAAGGATGACCAGAAACCGGTTTTAGATGATCCCGCCACGGGTCATCAGCTTGAGCAACTTGAATCCCTTGGACTGTCTCTGCATCAACAGTACCAGCACGCATCATCACTGATTTCGGCCTATTTCAGATCTGCTTCTGATGTGCTGGGTATTGATGATCAGGACGCCTGGTGCCAGTTGGTGGAAAAACTGGCTGTCGAGGGCCGTGATCCGCTACAGGCAGTGTTCAACCTCACGGCGGAATGCCCGGGATGGCACACGCCGCTGGTATTGGCAGAGCATTCATCTGCCAACTGCCTGGCGTATCTTCAGAAAGCCAGGTCTCTGTCGGTCAGTTACCTAAATCACTTTGATAGCATCGATTCGCTGCTTGAAGCGAATGCCGCCATGGCTGAGATGTCAAAACTACTGGCAACACTCGCGGACCTGGCCGTTGAAACAGAGAGTGAACGAGAGCTCATTCTGCAGGAAGCCCTGGGGTTACCCTTCAGTGATGCGGTTCTGGCGTTTCTCCAACATGCGAGTTCGCTGCCCTTGAACAGACCGTCGGTAGTCAGGAACTGGATAAGCTATGGGGTTAGCGAGACGGCTGATAACCCGGCAGCGCTCGTTGCTTATCTGAGCCGCGAATCCATGCGCTCTCAGGAAGCGTTGAAGCGGTATCGCGGTGAGGTTTGTCTGGCAGATCATCAGCGAACCTTTGATCTTCTTGCAGAGGCGCTTTCAGCCAGACAGCTGACGATTGAGGCGACAGGAGAGGTTTATGAATCGGAAAGTTTTCGTCACGATAAATTCGTATCTCTGGGTGCGGATGCGAGAACTATTTATTTGCCGGAAACCGTTAACCTTTTTGATTCAGAAGATGACAACTTCGCCTTTTACAAGGTTTCAATTTTTCATCAGATAGGCTTTGTGGAGTTTGGCTGTTTCGATGCGATAAGTCGGGTCGAGGAAAACCTTGAAGCCTATGCGGACGAAAAGCTGGCGCGGAAGCTGTTTCAGATCATCGAGGATGCTCGAATTGACTGGCAGCTTGAGCATAGGTATCCCGGGCTCGCCCCTCATCTGAGACGTTTGAAAAATCTGGCTCTGTGGGGACGAACCCAGCCCCTGACCATTCGTGTTCGTCTGATGGAGGTGCTGGTTCGAACCGGGCTCGATCAACAGGACGCGCTTTTTCAGGAAGCGCCGTTTGCGGCGCTGGAGCAGGAATTTAAGGACCGCCTGCTCTCCCTGTCTGCTTTTGGCGCAACTATTGATGATGCCTTGAAGGTGACGGCTTACTGTTATCGGCAGTTGGCGGATCTCGCGAAGGATTCCCAACTGACACGAGCGATGTCGGAGTCGGATGTTGAAGCAACCCTGGCGGAAATGCCGGAGCCCGTTTCCTTTCGCGGCGAGATGGAGGTCTCTGAGGTTGCGCGGAGCATGAAGATCGATGCTCTTGTTGAAGCCCTGGAAGAAGAGGCTGAAATCCTTTCGGAAGAGACGGGCGTGCAGATGCCGGGCTCTCCCGATGAGCAGATGGAAATCGGAGATCTGCAGGCAGGAGAAGTCACTGAGGGTGTGTCCATGATTCTCGAGGAACTGCAGAAAGTTCTTGAGGGTTCGGAGGACACGCCGGATGTGGGCGATGGTAAAGGTGTGCTGGAGTTTCTCGGTGGCCTTTCCTCACGTAGCAGCGAAGCCAGCCGGCATCGCTACGATGAATGGGACCATGTGATTGCGGATTACCGATCTGGCTGGTGCACGCTCCATGAGTATCGGGACCTGGAAGAGGATCGGGCTTACTTCAGAAAAACACTGCTCGACAACCAGGATCTTTCCCAACGCATTCGTCACCAGTTGAACAAGGTTCGTCCGGAGATGCTGAGGAAGGTGAAAGGCGTCATTGAAGGAGAAGAACTGGACCTGGAAAGATCTATTGCCTATGTGGTTGATCGCAAAGCCGGGTTAACTCCGGATGAGACGATCTACGTGCAGCGACAGAGAAAAGAGCGGGATGTATCAACGCTTTTCCTGCTCGACATGAGTGCCTCGACGGATGACATTGTTCCTGATCCGGACCTAGAACCACCGCCCGCACCGGACATCGATGATGACGATGAATATCTCATGCAGTACTTCGAGCGTCATAAGGCCTTTGAGTCGGAGGCGCGCAGGATCATCGATCTGGAAAAAGCCTCCGTTATTCTGATGGCGGATGCCCTTGAGTCCCTTGGGGATGCTTACTCGGTCTGTGGATTCTCAGGATATGGCAGGGAGCAGGTGGACTATTACCTGTGCAAGGATTTCGATGAACCCTTTAATGGCCGTGTTCAGGGGAAGATTGGAGGCATCAAACCGTGCAGGAGCACACGTATGGGTGCACCGATACGTCACGCAACCAGGCGGCTGATGGAAACGGGGTCCCGAATCAAGGCGCTGATTATCATCTCAGATGGCTATCCCCAGGATCATGACTACGGCTCCGACAGGAACTCACGGGAATATGGCTTGAACGACACCATGAAAGCCCTGTCCGAGGCCAAGCAGCAGGGCGTTCTGAGCTACTGTTTGACCGTGGACCCTTCCGGGCATGACTACCTGAGGGCGATGTGTCCCGACAGTCAGTATATGGTGATCCAGGACATCAATCAGTTGCCGGAAGAACTTTCCCGTGTGTATCGATCACTGACAGGTTGACTCGTACACATGGTATGCCAGACGAAATCAGTGCCGTGCTAACATGAAAGAAAAAGGGTTCTATGACCGCCTCTAAACCAACCAGCAGCGATGCCGAACGCGACAGTTATCACCACGGTGATCTTCGCCAGGCTATCCTGACGGCGGCTTGTGAGTATCTCAAGCATGACAATGCTGACACGCTGAGTCTGCGTGCGCTGGCTAGAGAGATTGGTGTATCCCAGACAGCACCTTACCGGCACTTTGATTCACGTAATGCGTTGTTTGCCGGTATCGCAACCTGGGGTTTTCAGATTCTGGAGAAGGAAATGGAAGCCTGCCTTGAGGGGCAGGTACAGTCATCTCCGGAGACAATGATCGAGATGGGGCTCACTTACCTTAATTTCGCCGAGACGCACTCCGAAAAGTACCAGCTGTTTTTTGACAGCAGCATGGTGGACTTTGAGGAGTATCAGGAACTGCAGGACGCCAGCGGACAGTGTTTTGATATCTTGCTCAATGTCATCGAAGCGGGTCAGCGTGCAGGTTTGTATCGTATGCAACCGGTGGAGCAACTTGCCGGTCAGATCTGGTCAGGTCTGCATGGAACCGCAAGTCTGATTCAGTTAAGCAGTAAGCGTCCGTCATTTTTTGAGAAACCGACTGGGAAGGCGATTCGTTATCTTGCGGAAGAAAGAAGACAGGTACTGGCTAATCTGCTCGATACGATCAGAGCCTGATGATGTCTGCCTGATCAGGAACTGGTGACCCTGTCGATCATCAGGTCCGCCATCTCCCTGACCTTGGCGTTGTTTGGGTTGGCTTTACCAAGGGTGCTCATACCCTGCAGGCTAATCTGGAACAGGTCTGCAAGTTCAGAGGCGCTGCTGGAAGATCTGATTTCACCCCTGGAAAGTCCGGTCTCGTAGGTATCAAGGTAGAATTGCCGCATATGGTTCAGTGCGAAATTCAGGCGCCGGGTTAATTTCTGGCTTTTACCTCGGAGACTGACGGCCAGTGTGCCGATAGGGCAACCGATGTAATATCGCTTACCGTCAAACCTGAGATAACCACTTGCGACTCTGTTGATCTCTCTGACGAGCTTCTCGTTGGCAGGATCATCGCTGGTGAAGATTTCCTGCATATCTGTCTGGCAGAGGTGCCAGACATGATTCACGACATCGACTGCCAATGCTTCCTTGTTGGGGAAAAAATGATAAAAACTGCCTTTAGTAGAAGACGACAACTCGCAGAGTTCATCAACAGTGACAACATCGTACCCGCTGATGAGAAACCGCGTCATCGCGATGTTGATGATGAGTTCCCTTCGATTCGATTTCCTTGGCATACCCTTATGATATCAGCTTTTCCGGGTGTTCGTGGATGAGTAAAACCCGCTCAGACTTCAGCTGGTACATGGCAGGTGCCGCCTGTCAGTTCATCCCGTTCGGCGTCCATAACGTGCTTTTTGCGTGGTTGCTGACGGTGCAGCTTGGTGAGAACGGGGTGCGTCTCGGGTTCGCTCAGATGTGTGCTCAATTGCCGGGTCTGTTTCTGATGCTCTTCAGTGGTCTGCTTGCCGACAGGGTCGATCGGAAACGAATACTGATCATGTTCCATTGTCTTGGTGCGCTCCCTGGGATGACTTTGGCGTTGCTCATCAGCCAGGGCTATCTCAGTTATATGGCACTGCTGGTCTTTGCCCTGGCATTCGGGCTCTGTAACACGTTTCTGCAGCCTGCAAGAGACAGCCTGTTGAATCAGGTGGCGCCCTCTAATCTACAGCGGGCGGTAACTCTGTCCATGGGCCTCATGTTCGCCAGTCAGATCGTCGGATACGGATTTGCCAGCCAGGCGGATCAGGTTGGGGCGGCGCCGCTGCTGGTGCTTCAGGGATCACTGCATCTGCTGGGTGCACTTTTTGCGCTCAAGCTGCCGGGTTTTACACCAACCCGGGCGTCGCTTGAAGAGACGCAGGAAAAAGTCAAAAAGGGTGCGCTGGCTGATATCACTGACGGGCTGAAAGTGATTCTTGGCTCGCCGCGCATGGCACCAGTGATGATCCTGATGCTTGCGATCGGGCTTTTCTACAGCGGCGCATTTTTTGTGCTCAACCCGCTGGTGGTTCGTGATGTCTATGGCGGCGATGCTTCTGACATTGCGCTGTCCTATGTCTGTTTCATGATCGGGACGATCCTGACGACCGTGATTCTTGTGGCGATAGGTGGCGTGCGCCGGCAGGGACGCGGGTTGATGCTGGCGCTTTTTAGCGGCGGCGCTTTTCTGTCGCTGACCGTGCTTGAGTTGCCGTTCTGGGGCTATCTGATCTGTATCGGTTTCTGGGGTATGGGCGCAGGTGTTTCCATGAGTCTTGGGCGGGGCATTATTCAGGAGAATGCCCCGGAAAATTATCGGGCACGGGCGCTGTCAATATTCTCCCTTGGCAACCTGGGTGCCATGCCGGTCGGCTCGGTGCTGATGGGTTTTCTTTCGATGCAGCTTGGGCCACTTAACGCTTATATGGTTGCTGTGGCTGGTGTTTATTTCATCGTCACAGTAGTCTGGATGAGAACTGAACTTGGACAAGTGAATCGTCTGCATGAGTAATCGAAAACCACTGCTCGCCATCACCATGGGTGATCCAGCCGGGGTTGGTGCAGAGATTATTGTCAAAGCCTATGCACTCGCAGACCTCTATGAGCGTTCACTGCCTTTTGTCATTGGTTCAGCAGCCTGTCTGCAGCAGGCGATGTTGCAGACAGGAATTGAGCATGACCTGTTAGCGGTCAGTTCCCCCGCTGATGTGATCGACAACCCAGGAACGATTCAGGTACTGGAACCAGTTGAGTTTGAGACTGACCGACTTGTCATGGGACAGGTTCATGCCGACTGTGGTGATGCTGCCGTTCAGTTTTTCGAGGCAGCCGTCCGATTGTGCCTTGAGGGAGACGTGCAGGGTGTGGTCACCTGCCCGATCAACAAGGAGGCTGTGCACGCCGCCGGTTACATTGGCGATATCGGCCATCAGGAAATACTGGCTCGAATGACGGGTGCCGGGCTTACCGCGACGATGCTTATGACGCGTGGTCTGAAAGTCGCCCATCTGTCGACTCACAAATCGCTGGCTGAAGCCGTCGCCTATGTGAAAGCCCCCATTATTGAAGAAAAGCTGGCACTTACGGATCAAAGTCTGAAGCGCTGGGGTATTTCCGAGCCGAGGATCGCGGTAGCTGCACTTAACCCTCATGGCGGTGAAGGTGGCATGCTGGGGCGTGAAGAGATTGATGAGATCGCCCCTGCGGTGGCGCGGTGTCGTGAACGGGGCATTGCGGTTACAGGACCGTTACCCGCGGATTCAGTTTTCTATCGGGCCATTCGCGGAGAGTTTGATGCGGTTCTGGCGCTGTATCACGACCAGGGGCATATCGCCATCAAGGTTCACAACTTTGAAGAAAGTATTACCGCAACCATGGGAATACCATTCATAAGAACCTCGGTAGATCACGGCACGGCGTTTGATATTGCCGGCCGGAACAAGGCAGATGCCAATGGGCTCGTAGAAGCGCTTTCCGCAGCCATCTCGATGTTGAACCATACACTGAGCTGATTGCTGCTCTTTTTGCCGGAATGGAGGTCTGATAAATGCAATGGAGGAACTGGTCTGGTCGCCATCGCGTCGATCTGGACAAGCTGGTTTTTATCCGCCGGGAAGAAGATGCCAGAGCGTTTGTTTCCGCGTATGCGTCCAGTGGCAAGACGATCCGTATCGCTGGTTCCGGACACTCGCACGCACCCGTTGTCGTCAATGATGAAGCGATTATGGACGTATCCGGACTCGCTGGTGTTGTCAGTATTGACGAGCAGGCGCAGACAGCATGGGTGAGAGCCGGCTCAACGATCTACAGTCTGGGCGCACAGTTACATGAATATGGTCTTGCCCTGCGTAATCAGGGTGATATTGATCGCCAGCAACTGGGTGGTGTGATTGCGACGGGTACACATGGTACCGGGCGAAACCTGAAAAATATTTCCGGTTCTGTGCTGGGTGTGCGACTGATTCTGGCTGACGGTTCGGTGGTCACCTGCAGCGCCGAGGAAGAGCCAGAGTTGTTCCAGGTTGCACGCCTGAGTATTGGCTCTGTCGGGGTTGTGACGCAGATACAGATGCAACTGAGCCCGTCAGTGGTGCTTAAAGAATCTGGTGCCCCGATGAGCTATGACACGCTGATGCCACAGATTCCTGACCTGATCGAAGGCAACGAGCGCTGGGAGTTCTTCTGGTTTCCGGAGAATGACCAGGCTGTCACCAAGGCGATTAATCCCGTGGACGAAGCTGCGGTCTATCCTCTTGCGGAAGAGGGGAGTCGTCAAGCTTACAGCTTTGAGGTCCTGCCGAATCACAGGCCAGTGTTGCACACGGAGATGGAATACAGCATACCGGCAGAAAATGGTCCTGAGTGTTTTGCCAGGATTCGCGAGCTGATCCGGACAAATTTCCCTGATGTTTCGTGGCCGGTGGAGTACCGCACGATTGCCGCGGATGATATCTGGCTTTCCATGGCCGGTGGCCGGCCGTCTGTCAGTATTTCCGTGCATCAGGATGTGCGCATCGACGAGCAATCCTACTATCGCGCCTGCGAAGAAATTTTTCTGTCCTATGGTGGCCGTCCGCACTGGGGCAAAGTACATTACCTCTCGGGTGAACAATTTGCCCGGATCTATCCGAACTGGGAAGACTGGTGGCGTGTTCGCAACCGTTTCGATCCACGCGGGGTTTTCCTGAATGAACACTTGAGAAACATTCGACCAGACTGATTGGAGCTATTTGAACCTATGGACTACAAAAACATTCAACTCGACTATGTTGACCGCGTTGCCGTACTTAAACTGAGTGCTCCGGAGGTCCTCAACGCACTGTCATCAGAAATGGTGACTGAACTATCTCACGCGATTACAGAAGTCACGAAGAGTGATGCCCGATGTCTTCTGATGACAGGTGAGGGTCGGGCTTTCTGTGCGGGCGCCAATCTGCAGGCCCGAGGTAAAGGTGGTGAAGAGTTACCACCGGCAGGCGGCGTGCTTGAGACTCACTACCATCCGGTGATGAATAAGCTTAAGAACATGGATATACCCATGGTCAGCGCAGTCAACGGACCCTGTGTCGGTGTTGGCATGAGTTTCGCCGTGATGGCAGATATGGTTGTGGCGGCGAGAGGTGCTTATTTCCTGCAGGCCTTTGCCAATATCGGGCTGGTGCCTGACGGTGGCGCAACTTGGCTTTTACCTCGTCTGATCGGCTGGGGCAGGGCGGTTGAGCTTTCCTTGATGGCTGAACGTCTGCCCGCTGAAAAAGCGTTTGAATGGGGGCTGGTCAATCGCCTCGTGGAAGACGATCAGCTGATGGATGAGGCAATGGCCATTGCCGAGAAGCTCTCTAATGGGCCCATGTCGCTGGGGCTTATCCGTAAGGCCTACTGGGCGTCTTTCAGCAACAGTTACTCTGAGCAGTTTCAGCTTGAGGCGAACCTGCAGAACACGGCATCTGCATCAGCGGACAATCGTGAAGGGGTCCAGGCGTTCCTTGAAAAGAGACCCGCAAAATTCACCGGCAAGTAGCCTGAGTCACACGAGATGTTTGAAAACTTCCTGGCATTTATCTGCCCGGAATTAGTTCCACGAGAAGGCAGCATCCTGCCCGTGACAGTGGTAGTATTGTCCGCTGTTTTTTTGGTAACTCCGTCATTGGCGACGGAATGAAATAGGGAGCCGAACGATGCCTTTGGTATTGAATGAAGACCAGAATATGCTCAAGGACTCTGCCAAGAGTTTCTGTGCAGATAACACACCAATTACCCAGCTCAGAAGACTTCGTGATGAAAATGACGAGTCCGGATTTGACAGGGATACCTGGAAGCAGATGGTAGAGCTTGGCTGGACCGGCATCACGGTGCCGGAAGAATTCGGTGGTCTGGGATTTGGCTATATGGGGCTTGGGGTTGTGATGGAGGAATGTGGTCGTACACTGACTGCGTCTCCTTTGTTTGCTACTGCCGTACTGGGTACAACAGCCATCGTTGAGGGCGGCAGCCAGGAACAGAAATCCGAACTTCTGGGTCAGGTTGTTGCTGGTGAACTGCTGCTTGCACTGGCATTGGAAGAAACGCCGCACCATAGCCCGTATGGATCTCAGACCAAGGCGGAGAAATCCGGTGATGCTTACAAGGTCAGTGGCAGCAAGAAATTTGTTTTGGATGGCCACGTGGCAGATAAGATTGTCGTTGTCTGTCGAACATCCGGCAGTGCCGGAGATCGCGATGGTCTGACCCTGGTGCTTGTCGATCGTGAGGCATCCGGTGTTTCAGTGACGCGGACCATCATGGCGGATTCGCGCAATGCTGCGAACATCGAGTTCGATGGTGCCGAAGGGGTGCTGTTGGGTGAAGAAGGCAAAGGTGCTGACGTTCTGGACAAGGTTCTGGACGCAGGTCGTATCCTGCTGTCGGCAGAGATGCTTGGCAGTGTGCAGGAATGTTTTGAGCGTACCGTTGAATACCTCAAGACCCGTGAGCAGTTCGGTGTACCCATCGGATCATTCCAGGCGCTGAAGCACCGCGCTGCGCAGATGTTCTGCGAAGTCGAACTGTCCAAGTCCGTTGTTCTGGAGGCGCTTTCCGCGCTGGATGAGAATTCCGAGCAGATAGCGGAACTGGCGAGTCTGACCAAGGCGCGCCTGAATGACACCTATAATCTGGTGAGCAGTGAAGGTGTGCAGATGCACGGTGGTATTGGCATGACCGACGAGTATGAAATCGGCTTCTTCATGAAGCGATCACGAGTCTGTGAACACACCCTGGGTGGTAGTGCTTTTCATCGTGATCGTTACGGTGTTCTGCAGGGCTATTAAAGCCTCCGGATAGCTGGCTTTCAAAAAAGCTGTCCTTTTAAAAAGCTGTCTTCTAAAAAGCAGAGGCCTCGCTATTGCGAGGCCCACGGCGGTTTGCGCAAAACGTTTCCGTTTATACACTTCACGATACCGAGCGTCCTGAAGAGGAACTAGTCCTCGAGGATCATTGTCCTCGGTGTCTCTCGTGTTGGCAGATGTTAATGTCCGCCCTGATTACGATCTTTCGATCTTGCATTCACTGTACGCCGGTCGCAGACAGATGTTAAAGAACCATTTTGCATGAACAGACCGGGTTTATAAGGGTTGGCGATAAAGGCGCGCTATTGAGGCCTGATTATTCAACCCTGCGAAGTTTGCCAGGCTGATTCATGGAGCAGTTAAAGAAATCACACAGAATGGGCCTGAAGCGATCCATGTCCACCAGGAAAGCATCGTGACCCTGGATTGAGGGTAGAGCGTGGAAGGTAACCTCGCGATCGCCAGTTCGCAGGCCATCGGCAATACGCCGTTGCTGATCGATAGGAAACAACAGGTCTGTATCCACGCCAATGACCAGTGCGCGTCGAGCACCGATTCTGGCGAGTCCGGCTTCCACAGATCCACCGTGATCTGCAACATCGAACAGGTCCATGGCTCGTGACAGGTACAGGTAGGAATTGGCATCGAAGGTGCCGATCCACTTGTCAGCATGTGCTTCGAGATAAGATTCCACTTCGAAATCGATACCAAATGGTTCGCCGGTCAGGCGACCATCGGGAATCAGTTCTCTGCCGAATCGCTGATCGAGTTCAGCCGCACTTCGATAGGTCAGCATGCCCAGCTTGCGCGCCAGACGCATACCTGTGACTGGCTCTTCATCTGGCGCATAGTTGCCATGATTCCAGACAGGATCACTGCGTATGATCTCTCGCTGAAGTGATCGCAGTGAGATAGCGAAAGGTGCCGCTCGAGGTGACCCTGAGATACTCACCAGGCTCTCGGCGACATCAGGGTAAAGCATGGAGTAGGCGAGGCAGGTCATGCCGCCCATGGATGCACCAATAACGGCATGAAGGCTTGTCAGCCCCAGCGCTTTGACGACTTCGTGTCCCGCATGGGCAATATCTTCAACCGTCAGTACCGGGAATCCGAGGCGATAAGGTTCGCCGGTTTCAGGATTGATACTCGATGGGCCGGTCGATCCGAAACAGCTTCCCAGCGAATTCACACACACGACGAAATATTTTGTCGTGTCGATCGGTTTACTGTCGCCGAGCATCGGTTCCCACCAGCCGTTGGAAGGATCTTCCTCCGAGGAGGCGGCATGGGCCGAAGGAGACAGCCCGGTAAACAGAAGAATGCCATTGTCCCGTTGAAAATTGAGTTCACCCCAGGTCTCGTAGGCAACAACCGGGCTCTCAAGATGCCCGTTGCGCATCTTGAAGGTACCCTCAATCTGGTGAAACTTCCTGGCTGCTACCATCTAAATACCTGTCCAGCTGGACATGATCCTCCCCGTAAGGGGGCCTATTTTGCGCTTATCAGACAAAAATCTCCAAATATTCACAAAATCCGTGTTTCTTCGACCTTGTTACCATCGAAACGTAGGGCTCTGTATTTTGCGGATATTGCAACATTGGTGGCAAGAGTCGTAACCTTCCACCATGGATATCAGCAGTCTCAGGCTTTTTATTGCGCTGTCCCGGAACCTGCATTTCGGTAAGACCAGCGAGGAGATGCACATGTCTCCGTCGGCGGTGAGCCGGTCTATTCAGCGGCTCGAGGATCAATTGGGTCATGCACTGCTGGTTCGGGATAACCGAAGCGCGCAGCTAACGGAAGCGGGGCAGATTTTTCTCGAGTATGCGCTGGAGGTGGTCAAGCGCTATGAGTCCCTGCAACGTGAACTTGAAGGCAAGTCCGATGTGCTGCGTGGTCAGCTATCTCTGTTTGCATCCGTAACCGCCAGCCAGAGTATTCTGCCAGAGGTGCTGTCGGATTTTCGAAGGCGACATCCTGAAATCCATATCCAGCTTGAAACCGGTTATGCCGTGAATGCGCTGTCGAAGCTTGCCGAAGGTATTGATGTGGTTGTCGCGGCCCTGCCTTATGGTAGAGAAGATGATGACCAGTTACGCAAGAAGATTATTACCTCTATTCCGCTACAGACCGTCGCCCCTGTCACAGGAGAGTTTGATGTGCTTTTGAACAGCAGTCGGGTGAATTGGGGTGAGATTCCCCTGATCCTGCCATCGACAGGACAGGTGCGGCAGAATATTGATACCTGGTTACGCGTTAACGATATTGTGCCCAATGTTTATGCCGAAGTTCCCGGTAACGAGGCAATCCTCTCTCTGGTTGCGCTTGGTTGCGGTGTGGGTTTTGTGCCGGAACTAGTGATCAGGGAGAGTCCGCTTTCGGGACAGGTCATAATTGTCGAAGATGGTCCGGAGCTTGAAGACTTTCACGTTGGTTTTTGTACACGTCAGAAGAATCTCGATGTGTCTCCCATCATTCGAGCATTCTGGGACTCAATCAGTCAGGACGAGTGAGCGGATGTCGTGCAACTTTCTCTACCAGATCACATTCAGCACCTGATAACTCAGGGAACTGCTGCAGCAGAGCCTGGATGATCGCGCCTGATGATGGCGGCTCACGCAGGTTGGCGTGTTC
The DNA here is from genome assembly GCA_965662805.1 of Candidatus Azotimanducaceae bacterium. Classification (GTDB taxonomy): domain Bacteria; phylum Pseudomonadota; class Gammaproteobacteria; order Pseudomonadales; family Azotimanducaceae; genus UBA9659. Next base: position 278,964 of record CBFIJB010000001.1, read on the forward strand.
CCAGAAATTGTCGACTACCCACTTGGCGGCTTCGAGACACGGTGTTGTGTAGTGCTCACCCTTGTACCTGTGTCTAATCAGCTCTTCCGCCCGGGACAGATCCTTGGGGATAACAATGCCCTGACGCTTTGCCCAGTCGAATACCTGTTCGCTCAGAATATAGGTCTTGCCGAAGTGCTTGCGGCTTTTTACAACTTCCAGTTCTGAGTGGAGTGCCGCGCGAATGAGGTTCTCCGTTTCCAGTATTTTTTCATCAAGCTGAAGATGATGTTTCCCCTTCAGGAACATTTCACGATGGGGTACGCAACCTGTCAGCAGGTTGGCGGTCTCTTCCACGGTCCAGTGAGGGTAGTAGCACCATTCAGCGCATACTGGTAGTACTCGTCCGGATACTGGTAGAAGAGTCCGCTGGGCTTGATCTGCCGCGTCTCCCGCTCTTGAGTCTTGTCTTCCATATCCGGTCATCTTAGACAATCGCACACAGGATTGTCAGCGATTCGGTCTCATTGCGGATGATTGGTTGAAAGTTGGGGCTTAATTGTTTTCAATTCATCGTTGTCTTTGGTGGTGCAAAAAAACTCTCGTGGCGGAAACTTTCAATCTCGTTCTCTATCCTCAGGTGCAGGATGGGGAAGATGTCGATGAAGTAAAAGAAAAACTGTGTAAAACACTGAGTGTAGACGGCGCAACGGTCGACACCTAGTATGCCACAGAGAACCCGACGGCAATCCTGAAAGACGTGGAGGAAGAGACAGGGGCCAAATACGTTGACGCCATATTGAAGTGTGGCGCTCAGGCGAACCTGCAGCCTTCCGGCGATGACAAGTCCAGCTGGTCACTGGAAGACATGACCAAAGCAGAAGTCATTGACTATTTTGTCTGTCCGAGTTGCGAACACGAAGAAGAATTTCCCCGCGGCGAGAAGCCTGAGCAGTGTCCCAAGTGCGGTCTGGTGATCGCGAAGTGGAAAGAAAAGATGAAGGAAGAGGCGGAGAAAGAAAAGATCCGTCGACGCCTGATGAGAGACCAGCGACTGCAGGGTGACCGCCATGCAGACATCGAAGCCAAGCGTGCTGAGCTTGAACGGCTGCGTAAGCTGGAACGAGAGATCATGGAAGAACTGGGCATCAAGCCGCCCGGCACTTTATGGATCTTCTTTGAAAAATATACACTGCCGATGAGTTTTGCCGTGACCGTTATGATCATTGCGGCAACCGGTGTCATGTTTCACTTCGTGGATCAATGGCTGGAAGCGCAGGCCTATGAGGAGAAGGTGGCTGAGGCGCCAAGCGATGAAATTCAGGGCATAGCGCCCGTGATGGCCGCTGCGGTGCAGCTGCAGTAAAACGGTAATTCTGCGGTTGTCACAGAGATTGCAGATGCCACCCAGCTGATCAATGGCGGTGGCAATCAGGCACGGCAGCAATTTAAGAGGCTGCCCAGCAGATGATGAAAGGGGTTCAGCCTGAAGCCTTCATCGGCGTGGCCCAGCAGATGTCGCTACCCTCAACCGTGGCAAAGGTCTCTCCCGGCGAAGTAGAACCGGCCCGCGTGAATATAGACACGATTGGTGGTGTCTCCGGTCTGACGGGGGTAACAGACTTCGCACCGCAGCAGCTGGAGAGCATGTCACCACCGCTGCTGGAACATGGTCACGAAAAAATTCTGTCGGTACTGACGGATAAGCACTTGATCAAGGATCAGCTGAATCCGAAAGGGCCGGACATTATCGTTGAGGCCATTGATGAAATGGACGGCTCGGCTATCGTGACACTGATGTCGTCGATTGCGAAAGATCAGGAGTGGGATCAGTACCTGCTGTCCCAGGTAAGGCAGTATGTCTTGAGTACAATGATTGATGAGGCAGGAAATCTCGCTGAGCGTATCAAAAACCCTGTCTCTCGAATCCAGGCCTATGGCGTGATCATGGAAGAGCACCTGATCAACGAGAACCTTTCGGAAATCAAGGCATACAGAGCGCGAGTCAGGCTGGATCTGGACAAGATTGAGAACGCAGACATACGCGCCAGGGCGATTCTTGAGCTAGGTGAGAAAATGGCGAATGCCGGAAGTGAATCTGAGCCTTATGATTCGATGGACAGGGTTGCTGATCTTTCTGCTGACAGTGAAAACCCAATAGAAGAAGCATCACTTATTGCTCGTCTTGCGGTAACCAAGTTGCGCGTCGGCGATCAGGCAGGTGCAAAACGCGATCTGCAGAGGGCGATGAATATTGCAGGCCGTATTCCCGACCTGCAGCAAAGAATTTCTGCCTTTACCAGTCTTGCTCAGCGTTATTACGATGTGCGTAATCTCACACTGGCCTCGGAAATTCTTGCGGAAGCCTCAATCATCGCTGCGACCCGGCTGGAATATGAGCCTCGTTCGGTGGCGTTCGGTAAAATAGCGCTTGCGCGGGCTTACGTAGGTGACTTCGATGGGGCTCGGCAGGCGATCAGTAATGCCGCTCAGGGAGAAGCTGAGCAACAGCTGATCGCCAAAATCGCGGAAATGCTGCTGGGTGAGGATCGCTACTATGAAGCCCTGTCATGGATGGAATCCCTGACCGATGATGTTGAATACGCGCGTTTGGAGTTGCGGCTTTCCAGCGCACTTTTCTATGCTGGCAGAAGACAGGAAGCGCTGAATCGCATGGAACAGTCATCGCCGCGAATGCAGAGAATCTTTGAGCATTCTGAGCGAGGCCTTCTGACCAGTCAGTACGCGCGATTGTTTGCCCGTCTGGGCCGACCGGACCTCTCTGAGCGACTGTTTGAGGATGCTGAGAAGGTCAGTGAACAGCTGACCGGTCGGAAGGCTCAGGTCAATCTGGCGCTGGTCGCGCTTGATCGGGCCAGAGTGTTTCAACTCTGGTGGGCCAAAGAGATTGTGCGTGAGGAGTTGACGGATACTGTAGTCAGGGATCCGATTGACGCGGAAGTCCTTGCGACAGAGCGCATCATCAAAAACCTGCTTCCGGAAGGATTGATCGTAGAGCCACCTGAGCTTTAAGGGTCTCAATCAATACGCTGACCCGGCTCATATATTCGATATTCGAATGCGGTGTATTCCTTTTCTGGGGATTGCCTGAACAAATCGCATATATAGAATGTGAACTGTCCTGGATTCCTTAAGAGAAGCATATGTCTGCCTGCCATTGCTGTCCCCACACGAGGGAACGGAAAGCGTTGCTGGAAACTCGCCATCGGCCATCGCTGTTCAACTGGGTGACGGTGCTGTTGCTGACCGGGTGGGTGGGAATCGTGACAGTCGCCCTTAAAACCGCGGGACCTGAAAATCTATCTGCTGTCCCGACGCTCGAAAGTTTCCTCAGAACGCTGCTCTAGTCCGCTATTCACCATTAATCACGGTGCAGTCACGATATTCCTCAGCAAAGTAGTCCATGAAACTGCGTAGTTTCGAAGGCAGATGTCGACCGGGCGAGTAAACGACATGAACATCGGTGGGTTTCGCCTGAAAGTCCTCAAGGACTTCGACGAGTGAACCGTTGGCCACTTTATCGCCCACCAGCCACCTGGGCACCCTGGAGATACCAAGGCTGGTAATCAGTGCGCTCCGAATAACTTCTGAATTGTTACTCTGCAGGTTGCCAGACACTTTCACATGCAGCGGCTGGCCATCTTCAAGAAACGTTGTCTGGTCGCGGTTTCCGAGGTCGGTATACACGATATAGTTGTGCTTCTTGAGGTCACGTGGATGTTCGGGTACGCCGTGTTGCTCAAGATAATCGGGACTTGCCACGGTTAGGGTCGGACTCGAACAGAGTTTGCGTGCAATCAGGTTTGAATCCCGCAACGTGCCCATCCGAAAAGCCACATCGATACCTTCCTCAACAAGGTCGACGACCCGGTCGTTCAGCGTAATATGGATACGGATATCGGGATACAGTTCATAGAAACCGGAGAGTCTGGGGACAATATGTAATCGGCCAAAGGCAACAGCGGCACTGACCCTGACCAGACCCTTGGGTTGAGTCTGCAAAAGCCCGACATTCTGTTCGGCATCTTCCACGTCCTGGAGAATCGCCACACAACGCTCGTAATAGTCCGCGCCGGTTTCGGTGAGCCGGAGACTTCGAGTACTCCGATTGAGTAGTTTCGCGCCCAGCCATGACTCCAGTTCCGCGATGTTCTTGCTGACCGTGGGTTGGGTGCTGTTCAGTTCCTTGGCAACAGCCGAAAAGCTGCCGGTCTCAACGACGCGGACGAACATTTTCATCGCGGACAGGCGATCCATGATCGATAGTATTCCGAAAAAGAATAAAGTGTATCGGAACGGATTCTATTATCAACAAACGGCGAATGAATTACCGTAGGCTTCCTAACCTGACAACATCGGGAGATAATGCGCGGCATGCCGCTTTCAGCTTTCCTGGACAAACTTGCACAGTTGCGCTCGAGCAACTGTGAGAACCTGCCGACGCCCGAGTTGGCGGTATTAACGCGAACTGTGGCACGTCTGCGTCGCGAGGGTCTCCAGACGAAATGTCTGCAGATAGGGGAAACTGCGCCGGATCTTTCATTACTACTGAGTAACGGTGAACGGGCAGAGTTGTATGAACTTCTGCAGCACGGTCCTGTTGTCCTTAACTTTTTTCGAGGCTTCTGGTGCCCCTATTGCAAGACTGAGATAGAAGCTTACGAGAACATACAGGATGATCTCGAGACGCTGAGTTGTTCCTATCTCGCGATCTCGCCTCAGAAGCCAGTTAACGCAGAGAACCTGCCGACCAGATACCAGGTTGTTTTTGATCGCGACAACGAGATCGCACGAACATTCGGTATTGTCTATGAACTGGATGATGCAGAACGGGAACTTTTTCAGAGCTGGGGTCTGATGCTCGATAAAGTGAATGAGTCAGACAAATGGGAACTGCCGGTCCCGGCGACTTTCATTCTCACCATGGACCGGACGGTCGGTTATGCCTATGTCGATGTGGATTTCCGAGCGCGTTGCTGTCCCGATCAGCTGATTGAAGAACTGAAAAGCTTCACCGTTTGACAGGGGCGTTCAGGGTTTCTCGAACAGCAGGGTGAATCTGTCTGTGTTGCCGGCCACACTCTTGCGACCGACCTCATAGCGAAGTTCATCATCAGGCTTGTAATGCAGGTCTGTGTAGTCGACAAAACGAAAGCCCGCCGATTCCACTTCCTTGATCACCAGAACAGGATCTATGCGACGCCAGACTTCACTGCCATCCGGTTGCATGTGTCGTCGGGTGTGGTCTACGACTCCGTACAGGCCGCCTTTTTTAAGCGCATCAAATACCGCAGCGTTGATATTGGCGCGTCCTGCAGTATCAAAGTTGTGCATGTTCCTGAAAGTTACAGCCAGGTCGATCTTGCGTACTCCGAATGAGAACTCAGGTACGGTGTAGCGGCGTTCGTCCACCTCGGAACGTCCTGCCCCGTCAAAAGGGATGACTTCGGTCGAGGCGAATCCCGGTGCATTATCGATAAGTTTGGCCGCTGTGTTGGTGCCGATGGAAAGATAAAGCGTACCTTCTTCTTCCAGAACCGGTCCAAGTATCTTGGTATACCAGCCGCCGCCTGGCAGCAGTTCCAGTACTGTCATGTCGTCCTTAAGCCTCATGAACTCCAGGGTTTCCAGGGGCTTGCGGTTGTCGTCGCGGATCCGCTCCTCTTCCGTTCGGCGTTCGTGATCAAGGGCAGCCTGGATTTTCTCGGCGGTGTTTTTGGGTGCCTCGGTATCCTCGGCCAGGACAGTGACCGGCAGAGTCAGGAAAAAGGCTAGGAGGTACTTCATCAGGTATTCCAGATTAAATTAAGGGGTGAATGGTAGCATCCGAAATTGGCACGTGACATAGTTTCAGGCATATACAGTTCGTGTGAAACCAGAGGATGTAGCCCCAATGTTCTTGTTACTGGGTGAGAAGGTGCGAACAAAATCGGGCCCTGTCGACCATCACGCCTGTCCGGTGTGCAAATCGGAGCAGTTGTTTACCGAACGGGTTGAGACTTTGTGGTTTGCAATCTTTGGTATATCGATCCTGCCTCTTGAGCAGCGTGCTCATTACTGGCGTTGCGAACATTGCCTGACAGCCTGTAAGCCCGGCGAACCGGGCATGCCTTCTTCGGTGCCCATCCTAAAAGACGTGATAGTCTACCTGCTTCTGGGATATCAGCAGCAGGGCGAAACGGGACTGGCTGATGAAATCTGTAATCGACTTACGGGGTTTGGCTTCCCGGAGCACGAGTTTCGAGAGCTGACACGCGAAATTGCCTCCGGGCGTCTCAATGTGGCGGAACTGGTGCGCAGACACTCGGGTTCTTTGAATGCCATTGGCAAGCAGCAGGTGATTGAGGCCGCATTTCTTGCAATTTATGCCTGCTGTGACATCGAGTATGAGGATCGTTTGCGTATTAACCAGATAGGCAGTGCGTTGGATGTTGGTCTGGAATTCGTGACCTACGCCATTGACGAGGCCCGAAGGCAGCAGAACTATGGTATCCGAAGACTCCCAAATCTCAGGGCAGAGGTTTGACAGACCAGTCTGAAACCCTGAAAATTTTTCTATTCACTCAAACCTGATTCGGTAATTTTTCAGCACATGGCGACCAACCGACTGGCGGCGTTTCAATCCCGTTTTCACAATTACAGCCTGGATAAGAAGGCGATACCCATGGCGATGGTTCAATCGCTGGTACAGCACCTTGCTTCTAAAGGCTATGGCCCTGAAGTCAGTCTTGCTGGCACCGGGATAGATCTTGAAGCTGACCGGGTGACATACCGTCAGCGTATTCAGCAGATGGACAACATGCTGCAGCTGATCGGCATGGATGGGCATTGGCTGGAGTCGAACAAGGAAACCTCTATTTCAGATTACGGACTGCTCGGCTACGCGATGATGAGCAGCGCAACGCTTGAACAGGCCGTTCAGATTGCTGTGAAGTATCACCGTATGGCCGGAGCGATGTTTGAGCTGGCGTTTCTTATCGATGGTGACGAAGCCGTGCTGCGTATTGAGCATCTGTTGCCTTCCGGTCGTGTTGGTCAATATACCGTAGAGGACCTGTTTGTCGGTATTACCGGGTTGATTGGCCTGTTGCTCGGCAGAAAACATAATCCCAGTCGTATCTGCCTGAACTATGGGCGCCCGGACTATGCGCAAAAACATGAGGTTCGCTTTGGTTGCCAGGTGCAGTTTGATCAGCAGTTCTGCGAATACCGTTTTCGCGTTGAAGAGCTGAACGATTCCCTGGCCGCGGCGGATGCGAACACAGCAAGAATCTGTGAAGAATCCTGTCGCAAGCTCCTGAACCAGCTGGAAATTGAGGAAGATATTATCTCCAGGATCTGCCATCTGCTGTTAAGCACACCGGGAGAGTTCCCGAAGCTCGATGCTGTGGCGCAGAGGCTGTCTCTGGGCGCGCGCACACTCAGGCGGCGTTTGAACGAACTTGGCACGAGTTATCAGAAAATTCTTGATGATGTGCGACGTGAACTCGCCATTGAATACCTGCAGACCACCAACCTGACGGTGCAGGAGATCGCAGAACTGCTTGGTTACAGCGAGGTAACCAACTTCAGGCGAGCTTTTATGCGCTGGGTGGAATTGTCTCCTTATCAATATAGAAAGCAGATGGCCCTGCCTGCGTGACCAGGGCGCACAGGCTCATCATCCTCAGCTATCTGCTGGCGATCGGTGGGGCCTGGTTGACACTGCAATTCGTTTCCAACTTTCACATATTGATCCAGGTGCTGATCGCTGATGTCGTAGCGACGACAGTGATCTTTGCCTTCAGCTTCGCCTACAGCAATTCCAGCTTCTATGACGCCTACTGGAGCGTGATTCCGATGGTGATTGCCGGATACCTGATGAGCCTGCAGGGCGATGCAGAACTCATACGGCAGGTGTTGCTGGCACTGGTAATTGTACTGTGGGGCGTTCGGCTGACTGCTAACTGGGCTTACACCTGGCGCGGTCTGGATCATGTGGATTGGCGGTATGTGAATCTGCAGTCCAAATCCGGAATCTTCTGGTGGCCGCTCAGCTTCGCCGGTATTCACCTGTTTCCTACCATCCTGGTGTTCCTCGGTTGTATTCCCATGTATCACGCGCTGGTTATTGGCGATAACCCGATTAACGTCCTCGATTATCTGGCCCTTGCCGTTGGTCTGTTCAGCGTATGGTTGCAGTTTCAGTCTGATCGAGAATTACATCGTTTTCGTGAAAGCAGACGCAGCAGGGCAGAGGTGCTGGATAGGGGTCTGTGGGCCTGGTGCCGACATCCAAATTATCTGGGTGAGATTGGGGTCTGGGTCTCGGTGATGTTGTTTGGTCTGGCTTCGGCGGGTTATGTCGATTACTGGATGATCTCTGGTGCCGCAGCCATGATCCTGCTGTTCACGCTGGTTTCGATTCCCATGATCGAGAAGAAGCTCGCTGAAGATAAGCCAGGATACTTGGAGTACAGATCCAGGACCTGGGCGTTGTTGCCATTGAGGGGTTGGTTGAGAAGCTGATCCCGTAGAGGTTGATCAGTACGGCAGCCAGAAAACTGCCCCTGGTTGATCAGGGGCAGTTTTCCAGTGTCTTATCCGAACTCGGAGATCACGCCCGAGATGGATTCTTTAGCATCACCAAACAGCATTCGCGTGTTCTCGCCAAAGAAGAGCGGGTTGTCGACCCCGGAGAAACCGGAGGCCATGGAACGTTTCAGTACGAAAACTGTGCGTGCCTGGTCGACGTTAATGATGGGCATGCCGTAGATCGGGCTGTCCGGATCTTCGCGTGCGCTGGGGTTAACCACGTCGTTCGCACCAATCACAACGCAGATGTCGACGTTCTCAATCCTGGGATTGATCTCGTCCATTTCCACGAGCTGCTCGTAAGGCACGTCAGCCTCTGCAAGCAGCACGTTCATGTGACCTGGCATACGACCGGCAACCGGGTGAATCGCGTAGCTGACTTCCGCACCGTTGTTTTCAAGAATCTCACCGAGTTCCTTAACGACGTGCTGAGCCTGGGCGACCGCCATACCGTATCCCGGTACGAAGCAGACATTGCTGGCAGCTTCAAACAGGTAGTAAGCATCTTCGACGGAGATCGGCTTGACCTCGCCCTCGATGGCCTTGCCCTGTTTCACGGCGCCGAAACCACTGAACAGTACGTTTGTCAGCGATCGGTTCATCGCTTTACACATGATGTTGGTCAGGATGATACCGGCAGCACCAACCAGAGAGCCCGCGACGATCAGGATGTTGTTGTTGATGGCGAAACCGGCGGCACAGGCGGCAAGTCCCGAGTAGCTGTTCAACAGGGAGATAACAACCGGCATGTCTGCACCACCAATGGGAATCACGGCCATGATGCCAAACACCATAGACAGTCCCAGCATGATGTAGAGCCACTGTGAGTCCGCAGACGGATCCATAGCAAACATGTAGCCGCTGCCAACGATGCCGATCAGAATGAGGCTGTTGACGATCTGCTGGCCGGTAAACACTACGGCGGCGCTGTTGATCCTCTCAGACAGTTTGCCGTACGCGATCAGAGAGCCCGTGAAGGTCATGCCACCAATCAGGATGGCAATCAGAATCGTCACCGCAGTGAAGGTGCTTACGCCTCCACCATAAAGTGTCGCCCAGCCAACCAGAAGGCTTGCTGCGCCACCAGAGCCGTTAAACAGGGCAACCATTTCCGGCATGGAAGTCATCTCAACGAGTCTCGCTGATGCTGCGCCGATGAGGCCACCGATGAGCATACCGCCGATAATGTACTCGTAAGAGACAATGCCTTCAGCTGTCAGACCTGCAACGACGGCGATCAGCATACCTATGGAAGACAGGGCGTTGCCGCGTCGAGCTGTTGCCGGGGAACCAAGCATCTTCAGGCCGAAGATGAACAGGATGGCCGCTATGACATAGGAAAGATTAGCAATCAGTTCGATGTTCATTTGCCGCTCCCACTCTTGCTTTTGAACATGCCAAGCATGCGGTCCGTGACCATATATCCGCCAACCACGTTGATGGTGGCGAAGGCCACTGCTGCGGTTCCAAGCCACTTGCCCATCTCGCTATCAACCATACCGGCAGCGAGAAATGCACCTGCCAGCGTGATACCGGATATCGCATTTGCGCCAGACATCAGTGGTGTATGCAGTGTTGCCGGTACTTTCGAGATCAGCTCGAAGCCGAGAAAAATCGACAGTACGAGAATAAAAGTTAGAAAGACGATCTCCACTTTAGCTCTCCCTCAGGTTCTTGATGGTTTCGTTGACGATTGCGCCGTCGTGAGTAATGACGCATCCCTGCAGGATGTCATCTTCGAGATCCAGGTTGAATGTAGAGTTTTCCTCATCCCAGTACTCGGTAATCAGATTCACCAGGTTCGATGAATACATCTGACTGGCGTCGGTAGAGACCTGAGCAGGCAGATTGGATATGCCCAGGATAGAGACACCGCCAATTTCCACGGTTTCGTCGGGTTTGGAGCCTTCTACGTTACCACCGGAATCCACGGCCATATCAACAATGACGCTGCCTGGTTTCATGGCTTCAACCATGTCCGCTGTGACAATGCGCGGTGCAGGGCGACCAAAGAGTTGAGCGGTCGTAATGACGATATCGGATTCTGCAATAACCGCCTTCTGACCCTGGCGTTGCATCTCCAGCTGCTCGGGTGTGAGTTCTTTCGCGTACCCGTCTTTTGTCTGGCCGGTTTCGCCAAGATCAATGTCGACGAATTTGGCACCCAGTGACTGAACCTGCTCGGCAACAACCGGGCGGGTGTCAAAAGCTTCAACCCGCGCACCCAGACGTTTTGCCGTCGCGATGGCCTGCAGACCCGCAACACCAGCTCCAATAACAAAGACCTTGGCCGGAGACAGTGTTCCGGCTGGCGTCATCATCATTGGCAGAATTCGATCCAGCTTTTCAGCAGCCTTGATGACCATCACATAGCCCGCGAGGTTTGCCTGCGAACTCAGCGCATCCATTTTCTGGGCGCGTGTCGTTCGGGGAATCATCTCCATGCTGATCGCTGTTACGCCCTGTGAGGCGAGTGCATCGACAAGTTCATGCTCGTTATAGGGATCCAGGTAGCTCACCTGAATAGCCCCTTTTTTGACGAGCGCGACGTCTTCGCTGCTTGGTTTTCTTACGCGAAGCACGATGTCACCGCTCCCGATCAGCGCATTACGGTCGGAAGAAATAGTCGCACCTGCCTCTTCATAGTCGGCATCGCTGAATCCGGATTGAACCCCGGCACCGGTTTCTATTGAAACCGACAGGCCGGCTCGGGTCAGTTTCTTCACCGAGTCGGGGATCAGCGCGACGCGGCGTTCATTAGCCCACGTTTCCGCGGGAACCACGATTTGCATAGTTACCTCACTTGAGTCTGATAGCGTAATGAGGGCGGGCTTTGTCGTTCTTATTGGGTCCGCCTAAGGAGCAGAAAGGTAGCACGATAGTGGTGCTTTTTCTAACGCTTAATTTGGCGATTTGTCCTGAATTGGTGCCCGTTATTGCCTGGGTGTGGTTGCCATGATGAGGCCTGCTGCATATAAAGGGCATATGAGCTGGCACAAAGAAGTTAATGAGATAGAAATCCGCCGTGAGCTTTCAAAGCAGCAGGGTGGAGAAGAAGGGGTTACAACCCAGCATGCCAAGGGCAGGCTGACAATTCGTGAGCGTATAGACCGCCTCGTGACGCCAAATACCTTTGAAGAACACGGCGAAGGAGCCGGATTTGCTGAAAAAGGTGAAGATGGCACGATTGAATCCTTTACCCCGGCGAACTATGTCGTGGGATTTGGCAACGTCGGCGGCCGGCGGGTCGTCGTCGGTGGCGAAGACTTTACGCTGAAAGGCGGTTCTCCCAACGGCGCCGGATTGCGCAAGTCAGTTTATGCGGAAGAGCTGGCGGTTCAGTTTAAAGTCCCTCTTGTTCGTATGCTGGAGGGCGGTGGCGGCTCGGTTGCGGGCTCCGGTGGACCCAGACCGACCACCGTAGGTTCTCCTGTTTACGCTGAACCCCGGTTCAAGATTATTGCCCAGGCTATGAACGAAGTGCCTGTTGTGTCCGGTGCCATGGGTCCTGTTGCAGGTTTCCCTGCAGGCAGACTCGTCGCTTCGCACTTTTCTGTCATGGTGAAGGAAACCAGCCAGGTGATGGTAGGTGGCCCGGCTCTGGTGGAGAGAGCGCTCGGGGTTAACCTGACGAAGGAGGAGCTTGGAGGTTGGCGTATTCATACGCGCAGCGGCATCGTCGATAACGTCGCGGATTCCGAAGATGAGGCCATAGCCCAGATGCAGCGCTTCCTCAGTTACCTGCCGCAGAATGTCTGGCAGCTGGCTGAGCGCCAGGACTGTTCAGACAGTCCTAACCGCGCGGAAGAAGCACTGATTGATATTGTGCCAAAAGATGGACGCATTCCGTTCGAAATGCGCGATGTCATCCGGCATGTCGTGGATCTGGACTCTTTCTTCGAAATTCAGCCGCACTACGGGCACGGGCAGATCATTGGTCTGGCCAGGCTGAATGGCCAATCTGTCGGCATTATCGCCAATGACTGCAAGCACTTCGCCGGAGCGATGACGGCGGACGGCTCGCAGAAAGCAAAACGTATGATGGAATTGTGTGATTCGTTCCACCTTCCTGTCGTTAATTTCCTCGATGAGCCAGGATTCATGATCGGACCCGATTCCGAACAGGCTGCCTGCATCCGCTATGGTATGAGTGCCGTATCGGCAGCGGTTCAGTCGACGGTTCCCTGGGCGACGATCGCGGTCCACAAGTCCTTTGGTGTGGCATCTGCTGCTCACTTTGCACCCAATACGTACAAACTGGCCTGGCCATCGTATGAAATGGGAGCCTTGCCTGTTGAGGGTGGCGTGGCTGTGGCGTTCCACCGTGAGATCGCCGCGGCCGATAATCCGGAGGAAAAACGCCGGGAACTTGAACTAAAACTTATGGAAGGCCGGTCCCCGTTTCCCATGATGGAAAGCTTTGCGGTACATGAACTGATCGATCCAAGACAGACTCGAGCAAAACTCTGCCGCTGGGTCGATTGGATACAACCGCTGCTGAAGGAGCTGAAAGGGCCTGTGACATGGGGAATGCGCCCTTGAAACTCACTTATCTGATGCTCCTGCTGGCCGTGGCTCAGCTGACAGTCGCGCAACCCGCGCCTCACGTTCGAGGAGAGGTGGTGTCCTCGGTAACGCAGGTTGCGCCGGGAGATACAGTCTCTGCAATCTTCGCTCAGGATATTGACCCTGACTGGCATACCTACTGGATTAATCCGGGGGATTCAGGTGCCGCACCTGACATCAAATGGCAGGCTCCGGGAGGCGTGGTCATCAGTGATTTTGAGTATCCCTATCCGGAACGAATAGCATACGGCCCGCTGATGAATTTCGGTTACCACGATGAAGTTCGGTTGCTGTTTGAGATAGCCGTGCCGGAAGACTATGTCGACAGCGAAGTCACCATCGAAGGTTCCGGGCGGGTGCTGGTTTGTGCCGATATCTGCATACCGGAAAAGATCACGCTTTCTTTGACACTGCCAATAGGGCCGACTCTGCGGGATGAAGCGCGACGTGATTATTTTGCGGAAGCCCGCGCTCGTATTCCGACGACTCTGTCGGTGCCGTCGTCTTTTTCCGTGGCGGAGTCGCAGATAACCCTGACCATCGGATTGCCAGCGATCGAAGGTGATCGCATTCAATCAGTGGACTATTTCCCTTTCACACCAGACATCATTGAGAACCCCGCTGAGCAGGCTTTTCGAATGACAGAGGCTGGTCTGGAGCTCAGCCTTGCACCCGGGTTTGATTTTAATCCATCCTCAGCGGATTTCTCAGGTGTGCTGGTTATCCACGAGGATGTGGGTGATGGCGTTGTCAGCAGTTATGAGATCCTTGGCCCGGCCACAGGCTCAGGAGCTTCAGCAGCAGCTGCCGCAACTGCAGAAACGGGCCTGTTGATGGCGCTTGTGTTTGCTTTCATCGGGGGGCTCATTCTTAACCTGATGCCCTGTGTGTTCCCGGTGCTGTCCATCAAGATTCTTTCTCTTGTGGAGAGCGTGCATGAAGAAGGGGAATCCATTCGTATCCATGGATGGGCATATGTATTCGGGGTCGTCGCGAGTTTCGTTACCATCGCAGCTGTCCTGATGGTGCTGCGTGCAGGTGGGGAAGCCATTGGATGGGGTTTCCAGCTGCAGTCTCCGGTGGTGGTCTCGCTGCTGGCCTATCTCTTTCTGGTCATTGGTCTCAATCTGATGGGCGTGTTTGAGTTCGCGCTGTCGATGTCAGATTCTGGTGGACGGGGCTATTCTGGCTCCATATCAACCGGTGTTCTGGCAACTCTGGTAGCTGCACCCTGTACGGCGCCTTTCATGGGAGCTGCGCTGGGCTTCGCTTTATTGCAAGCGCCGGTGACAGGCATTCTGGTGTTTGCAGCCCTCGGTTTCGGCATGGCGGTGCCTTATCTGTTGCTCTGTTATTCGCCGAGGCTTCTGGCTCGATTACCGAAGCCAGGCAACTGGATGGTGGTTCTGCGTCAGGCGCTCGCATTCCCCATGTTTGCATCCGCAATCTGGTTGCTCTGGGTCCTTGGTATTCAGGCTGGACCTACGGCCATGATGCAGGTGCTTGGGGGTGGGCTGGTCATTGCTTTCGGACTCTGGCTGATGAAGCAGTCATCGGGAAAGTCGATGAAGCTGATAGCTATGGCGTTGATGATTGCGGCGGTCAGTCTGGCCACGATGCAACAACCGGCGTCACGTGATGTTTCGGCGAATACGGCCGAGGACGTAAATTCCGATTCCCTCGCGCAGCCTTACTCCATGGAGGCACTTGAAGCTGCAAGATTGGACGGGCCCGTATTCGTGAATTTCACTGCAGCCTGGTGTATCACCTGCAAAGTTAATGAACTCAATGCGCTGGAAACATCGGCCGTTAGAGAGGCATTCACGAAATCAGGGGCAACGTATCTTAAGGCTGACTGGACCAACGAGGACCCGAAGATTACCGCGGCTCTTCAGGCTTATGGCAGGACGGGTGTGCCGCTGTATCTGCTTTACGGTAAAGGAACGGGGGAGGCTGAAATCCTCCCCCAGATTCTGACGCCGTCTACCGTCATTGAGGCGTTGGAATCTCTATAGTGGCGCTCTCTGGTCTTCAGGGGTCCATCCTTGCTGAGGCTTTTCCCTTGATCACTTCAACACCTTCCTCGTCGGTTGTGGAGACCTCAAGGTCAGCGATTTTCTCACCGTCTTCCTCACGGATATCTGTGATGGTGGCCTTGGCCGTGAGCGTTGCCCCCGGGAAAACCTGGGACGTAAATCGCACTCCGTAGTAGGTCAGGCGCCCATCTCCCACGTAATTTGTGAGCATCCGACCCGTCATGCCCATGGAGAGCATCCCGTGGGCAAACACCGAAGGGTATCCGGCAATCTGTGTGGTAAAAATTTCGTCCGTATGCAGCGGGTTATAGTCCCCCGATGTGCCTGCATACATCACGATCTGTGTCCGGGAGAGATTCTCGCAGACCTGTTCCGAGTAGCTGTCTCCAACCTTAACTTCGCTTGCTTTCAGTGTCATGGGTGTCTCCTTAACTGTCGCCTGAGGTAGCGGGGCGTTCTGTACGCACGCCGACACCGGTTGCTGTCACTACGAGTTCACCGTTCTGGTCCCGATATTCGGTGACAGTTTCGCTGAACATAAGTTTGCCGCCGCGGCGACCTTCCTTTTCCCATGATTTTCCGGGTTTAACTTCAGCCGTGAGTACATCGCCTACCTTAGGAGTCCGGTGATAAACGTAATGTTGTTCGGCGTGCAGTCCGCCACCGCCGCCTCCGCCACCACCTTCTTTTTTCTTCGTGATACCGGTTGGACCTTTTGCAGAACCGAACCACTCTTCGCCGATCTTTGGTCTCAGAAAATAGTCAGGGTCAAACTGTGCACTGGACTGTACAAAGGTTGGTGGCGCAATGATGGCGCCTGGTTCTGTGCCTTTCGCGTAATCCTCGCCGTAGTAAACATCATTTGCGTCACCGATTGATCGCGCGAACATCATGACGTGCGATGCTTCAATCGGAAATTTGTCAACTGCCATGTGCAGTCCCTCCGGTTAAGTTTTTATTAAAGACTCTGGAACTTACCCATGGTTGAGTGTCAAGGTCAACCCGTCTTTTACAGTGAAAAAAAGAAAAATGGCTTGTTAGTGTTAACGCTCGACTGTAAGATTTCCGGCCCGTTTTGAGAAAAGCCTTTTGAGTTTTTGGCAAAGGACTTTTTAGTAAGCGGCAAATAAAAATAAGAAAAAACAAGCTTGAAAGGTACTTAAAGCTAGCTAGAAAAGTACTTAAAGCTAGCTAGAAAAGTACTTAAAACTAACCTGTTAAATTAACCAAGGCTTTCAGACGCAGTTTATGTCCCGACCTGTACGTATTGAGTTTCCCGGTGCTGTTTATCATGTCACCAGCAAAGGAAGAGACGAGCAGGTAGTCTTCAGGGATAGTGAAGACCGTGGTGTTTTCCTGAATGTCGTTGAGAACGTGGTCGATCGATTCGGCTGGCTGATACACAGTTACGTTCTGATGGATTCCCATTATCACCTCGTCGTTGAATGTCCCGAGGCAAACCTGTCAAAAGGTATGCGTCAGTTGAATGGCGTTTACACGCAACACGTTAATCGACGTCATGGTTCAGAAGGTCCCATCTTTCAGGGGCGTTTCAAAAGTGTTCTTCTGGAAAAGAAAAATTTTCTCCTGCCAGTCTGTCGCCATGTTGTGACGAACCCGCAGCGCACTGAAGATTCGCCCAGTTACAAGGACTACAAGTGGAGCAGCTACCGCGCAACAGCCGGTCAGGTGAAAACACCCAGATTCCTGCATTGCGCAACACTGTTGTCCCACTTTGGTAAGCGCGAGAAGGATGCCCAGCGCAAGTATCGGGATTACATTAAGCAGGGCCTGCGGGAGGCATCTCCACTGGATTCTAGGAAAAATCAGGTTCTGTTGGGTAGCACCCGGTTTTTGAATGAAATGCAGCCAATTCTTCAGGGTGAGCGCATGTCCAAGCGCGGGCCCAAATCTGCCACTCGCAGACGCAGTCTGAATGCGTTGTTCAAGAAGGTTGACGACAAGACCCGGATGGAACGCAATGAGCTGATTAAGCGTGCTCACCTGGATTACGGCTATACACTCATGGAAATCGGCGACCATCTCGGTCTGCATTACACCACGGTCTCAAAAGTCATCAACGCAGCCTGAGGGCTTTTTATATAGGTCTAACTGACGGCTTTCCCCGGGCACCTCTGAAAAGGGCTTTGAGACTAAACAGACAAATGCGGCTAGTAGACGCCCATTGAAAGTCCTAGTATGCTTCCCGCGTTACACGAAAATCGCGAAATACCCGGAGTTACACAGTGCGTAGAGTACTTGGCCAAATACAAGAAGAAGAAAGCGAAATCGATCTGACCCCTATGCTGGACGTTGTGTTCATCATGCTGATCTTTTTCATTGTGACTGCTACTTTCGTTAAGGAAATTGGCCTCGACGTCAACAGCCCTGACAAGAACCAGAATATCAAAGATGCCGACAAGCAAAGTATTGTTGTGCAGATTACCAGCCGTGACCGTATTCAGATTCGCGGTCGTGATGTAGACGTTCGAGCGGTTCGTGCCAACATTGAGCGGCTTCATGCAGAAAATCCGGAAGCGCCGGTTGTCGTGCAACCTCATCCGGACAGTTCAACAGACACGATGATTCAAGTGATGGACTCCGCCCGACAGGCCGGGGTGTATAACGTCTCCATCGCAGCAACCTGATTTATCTGATGCCGTGAAACTTGGCATCAACATCCGGGTCATGGGACCTCAGTCGTCCCGTGACACCATTTCTACGCTTCTCAAACAGGCAGAATCGATTGGTATCGAGTCTGCCTGGATTGTTGATCACATCGCAATCCCGCCTGATGACGCCGAAGGTTCCGGCGGTCGATATCTTGATCCATTAACAACGCTGGCGTGGATGGCCGCGCAGACCAGCACCATCAAAATTGGTACCAGTGTCCTGATCCTGCCGTATCGCCCGAAGCTGCCAACGGCCAAGTCTATCGCCACGATTCAGGAGCTGTCGCACAACCGGTTATTGCTTGGCGTCGGTATAGGCTGGATGGACCCGGAGTTTAAGGCGCTCGGCATCGACCGCCATCAGCGTGGTAGAATATCTGACGACACCCTCCAGTTTTTCCACGATTGTTTCAGCCAGGAGGTTGTCGAAGCCAATGGTCAATCGTTCCTGTTCCGGCCGCAGCCCCCCAGGCCTCCCATCTATATCGGCGGTAGTGCGCCTCATGCGATCGAACGGGCCTTGAGATATGGAGATGGCTGGTTGCCCATGGGTTCACTTGACAAGATCGGCCCTGATATCAGGCACTATCTTGAGCGATCAGAGTCAGAGAAGGGCACCCCGGGAGAAGTGGTGACCTTCACCAGTATCGAAGGCCTTGGTGTCGCCGAGGCGAGAGAGAGACTTGATGCCTATAAAGAGGCGGGCTTCACTCGCGTCATCCTGGGGCAGAAGTACGAAACAGCAGACGACTGGCAGCCAGCGTTTGAGGCACTGCAACAAATTTGAAATCTAACTGCTGAAATTCTTAAGAAACTGGAGAGGTAACCATGGAACTGATTCTGATTCGTCACGGCCTGCCGGAGCGCGTTGAAACTGAAGACGGCACACCGGCCGACCCGCCCTTGTCTGAGGTAGGGCATGAACAGGCGAAACGTGTGGCAGCATGGCTGGAAGATACGCATATTGATCATCTGTACAGCAGTCCTATGCAGCGCGCCTATCAGACGGCAGAACCACTGTCGGCATTAAAGGGGCTTGAAATCGAAACGCGGGAAGGTGTGGCTGAATACGACCGTCATGCGGATCACTACATTCCGGTGGAAGAACTGAAAAAGTTTGACTACGACCGATGGCTTCGCCTGATGCGGGGTGAGATCGAGGACATCAATTTTCCACAATTCTGCGATGCCGTCATTTCAACGCTGAATGACATTATCGAAGCGAATAAAGGGAAGACTGTGGCGGTGACCTGTCATGGCGGTGTCGTTAATGTGTGGTCGGCGCACGTGCTCGGGATGGAGCCGCGCATGTTCTTTAATCCGAACTACACCAGCATCTCCAGGTATCGAGCTGCAAGCAGCGGTGAGCGGTCGATTGTTACGTTAAACGAACATACCCATTTGAAAGGCCTGGGCTCTAATCTCGCTTAGGTCTGGTCCCGGCCTCTAGCCTGCACATTGAGTCTGTTCTCCTCCAGGGTTTCGGCGGCGAGGCCCTGGTTTTCTGCCTGACTGATTCGTCTTTCCTCGGCGATACCTTCACCAAGCGTATGCTCCCAGCCGTAGTCGATCAGTCGGTGCACCTGCTTCAGGGTGTCCTGGTTCACAGAGGTGATGTCTGTCGCGAGTTTTCGACAGTAGGGCAGTAACTCTTCGGTAGGCAGAACGACGTTTACCAGACCCCAGCGCTCGGCGGTTTCGGCATCCAGATAATTTCCGGTGAAACTGAGTTGCTTGGCGCGGCTGACGCCAATCAGCTGTGACAGGCGTTGTGACAATCCCCATCCCGGAACGACACCCATCCGAACGTGGGTGTCGGCGAATTTGGCTTCAGTTGACGCGATCAAAATGTCGCAGGCCAGCGCCAGTTCAAATCCGCCGGTAATCGCAAAGCCATTGATAGCACCGATCACGGGCTTGGCGACGTTGCGTATTGCTGCCTGAAGATCCGGATTGCTTTCGGCGGTTGCAGGCTCAGATGAGGTGTTCATTCCCTTCTCGCCAAGCTCCTTGAGGTCCAGCCCCGCCGTAAACGCACGGCCGTTGCCGGTCAGGATGATGACCTGAGTATCGTCGTCATCTTTAAGCTGGATAAATACCTCGGCCAGTTTGCGACGTAGTGCCGTGGAAAGTGCATTCAAATCATCCGGACGGTTAAGTGTAACCGTGGTGACGCCGTTTTCTGTTTCTGTCAGTACGATTTCATTCATGACCAGATTGTTTCACGTATACTTCTCTGCATGAAGGGGTTCCTGATATTTGTTGGTCTCCTGGCCGGGATCGGGTTTCTGCTGAGTTACCTGCGTAAGCGTGAGCAGGAGAAATTCATGGACGCCGATATGGTCGACTTCCATCACTTCCGTGAGCAGCAGAAGACCGAGGAAGTGCCGGATCCGATAAGCTCTCGTGTTGAAGCTTATGCTGCGCTCAATCCGGATGTTGTCACACTGAAACATGCTCCGGAGCCGGAACCTGAGGCGCTGGTCTTCACGGATGCGCCCGACCCAACCCTCTTTGAACTTAAGCCACAGGCTTTTGATGAAGTGACCCGGAATATGCTGATCCTGTTTCATCAGGTTTTACCGCATGGGGTGACGGTCCTGTTAAACGTACCACTGAGTGAGTTTGTCCGAAACGACAGTTCTTCCAAGACTAATCTTCAACTGACCAAAGTTGCCTACCTCCTGGTAGAGACAGCTGACATGACCATTGTGTGCGGCGCCCAGCACCGAGACGCTGGGGCGACCGGCCGTCAATCTATTGATACGGTCAAACAGGTGTTTGGTGATATCAATCTCCCGCTGATTGAGTTTCCTGTCAGTAACGATATTTCGGCCCACGAAGTCCATGACAAACTGGATCCCATACTGCTCGGTAAAGAAAGTCAGTCCTGCCCTGTATGCGGTGACGCCATGTCTGTTCGAAAAGCGGTCAAGGGTAAGAATGCAGGTGGTATCTTCTGGGTATGTAACGATTTTCCCCGGTGCAAGGGTGTCCTCAGGGCCTAGGTGAGAAACAGTGT
Organism: Candidatus Azotimanducaceae bacterium; assembly: GCA_965662805.1. GTDB lineage: Bacteria > Pseudomonadota > Gammaproteobacteria > Pseudomonadales > Azotimanducaceae > UBA9659. The sequence continues at coordinate 299,834 of CBFIJB010000001.1, forward strand.
TGGAATATAAGGATCTTGAAAACAAAGTCGTCGTTGTGACTGGCGCAAACGGTGGTATGGGAGCTGCGATAGTCCGATCCCTCGCGTCCGCTGGCGCCCATGTCATAGCATCTGATGTTCAAGAGTCGGCGCATGAGACGCTCACCAGTTTGCGGCAGGTGGATTATCAATGCGCGGATGTTACCTCGGAGCCAGCGATCGAAAACCTCATTCAATGGACCATGCAACGTCACAAGCGACTGGACTGTGCGGTCAACACGGCCGCCGTAGAGTTTGAACTGTTGCGCCTGTCGGAGTGTGAGACAGAAGACTTCGATCGCATGATGTCAGTAAACCTGCGAGGTCTGTTTCTTTGCATGAAGTATGAGTTGAGAGCCATGCTCGAATGCGGCAGTAGGGGGGCGATCGTCAACATGGCATCTACGACCTCAGTTCAACCAGGGCGTCTTCAGCCCGTGTACAGCACAAGCAAGCACGGTGTGTTGGGCATGACCAGACAGGCGGCTTTGGACTATGTCGGTGATGGCATTCGTATTAATGCCGTTGCGCCAGGAAATATCGATACACCTATGTTGCAGAGTGCGCTGGAACGGCGTGGTCTCAGCCCTTCGGAGGTTCGGCACGTCATGCCGATGAAGCGATTCGGTCAGCCGGATGAGATTGCCAATGCCGTATTGTGGCTCTGTTCTGAAGCCTCGTCATTCACCACAGGGCATATGCTGACAGTTGAGGGTGGTATGTTACTGTCCTGAGAGGTGGAGTTCTCGCGGCTTGCTCATCCTTGTTGACGGTGGAGGCGAGCAATTCAAGGCTCTTTGTGGGTGGCCGAGCGAATCTCTAGTCTTCCGTGACCACTCGCGCTTCGATGAGGGAATGGACGCGGTCAGCCAGCACCCTTACATCCTCGTCCATGAAATCCTCTGCCGCAATCGGCGGCAGTACAGTGACTTCAACGTGGGTCTTGCCATGGAAATTAAAGCTGCCCTTGGGTACGGCAGTGCGCGAACCGTTGATGACAATGGGCAGGATAGGGCGGCCAAGTCTCTTCGCCAGCACGAAAGCGCCTTCCTTGAACGGTCGCATGTGCCCGGACTCTGATCGGGTGCCTTCCGGGAACAGGTAAACCGAGCTACCCTGATTAAGGTGCTTCTCGCAGGCCGCATACATCTGCTTGATGCTCGAAGATTTGCCTCGTCTCAGCCTGATGTATCGATTCAGCGACATGTTCCAGCCAATAAGCGGAATATTGAACAGCTCGGCTTTTGATACCCACTTAAAATGAGTGAACAGGGTAAATGCCACCAGGATGTCCACGAGGGACTGGTGATTGGAGACCATGACATAGGTTTCATCGGTGTCGATATGTTCTTTACCCTGAATGCTTACTGACCAGGGCGGCATAACCCAGATGTAAAGGCTGGCCCAGAAACAGGTGAATCGATGCAGGGCCCACAGTCGTCGGTCAAAGGGCGCGGTCACGACAAAAATGCCCAGCGCGATGATGAAGAAGAAAGCCGACGTCAGGAAAACGAATGCGATGTAGGTGAGCGCAATCAGGCGGTAAATCAGACTCTGCAGCATTAGCGTGGGAAGTCGCTGTGTAACTCTGTGTACGAAGTGGTAAATTGTAGCACTTGAGAAATTGAGGACCAGCCGGAGTCAGGCATGCCATTTCAGGTTCCCGAAGTGCAGGGAAATGTCATATTTGAATCGTTCCCCGCGGGGCCACTGCAGTGCAATTGCGCTATTGTCGGTGATCCCGTCAGTAAAACCTGTCTGATCATTGATCCCGGCGGTGATCCGGACAAGATCATGGCCATCGTTGATGAGCACGGTCTGACGGTCAAGGGGATTACTCATACCCATGCCCATCTGGATCATATTCTGGCATCGGCTGTGATTAAGGAACGCACTGGTGCCCCCCTGCTGTTGCACCAGAGCGACATGTTTCTGTGGAATGCACTGGAAGATCAGTGCGCCAGGTTAGGCCTTGAGTACACACCCACGCCGGAACCGGACGTCTTTTTGAAGGATGATCATGATCTTGGGTGCTGTGGCGGCGTTGCCATCCACACGCCCGGGCATACGCCGGGTTCCATCAGTTTCTGGTTTGAAAATCATGAGCTTCTCGTCGCTGGCGACACCCTGTTTCAACTGGGTATCGGGCGAACGGACCTGCCTGGTGGCAGTTTCGAGCAGATTGAGAACTCGATCACAGACCGATTGTTCCGATTAGCGGAAGATGCGCTTGTGGTCACCGGTCATGGCCCTCAGACGTCGCTTGCGTTTGAGCGACAGGCCAATCCTTTTTTTGGTGGACAGTAAAATCCAGATGTTCAAAGTTCGAATTCTCTTTTTCGCCAGTCTGCTGGCACTGAGCGGTTGCGCCAATCTCGTTTCCGGCCTTACGTCACAGATGGCGGATGACCTTGCCGGCTCCATTCTTAACAGCGAAGACATCGAAACGGTTCGCGAGGGTGTGCCGGCTTATTTGCTGTTGATAGACAGCTTTCTCAGAAGCAGCCCGGACTCGGAAGATCTCCTTCTAGCTGCCGCGACACTCAATGGCTCCTTTGCTGTGCTGGTTGATGACCCTGAACGCGTGAAGCTTCTAAGCGACAAGGCGATGCGCTATGTGGAACAAGCCGCTTGTGCTTCGGGTTCAGCACTCTGCGATGCTCGCCAACTCGATTTCGAACAGTTCTCCAGCGTTGTGGATTCATTGCAGGATGACGATGTGCCCATGACGTATGCGTTGGGTGTCGCCTGGGTGGGTCGCCTGCAGGCGAACAGTGACGACTGGGCCGTGATTGCCGAACTCAGCCGTGCCAAGCTGTTGATGGAGAAAGTGCTCACCCTGGACGAAACCTATGAGAACGGTGGGCCTCATCTTTACATGGGGGGTATGGAGACCCTGTTGCCGGCCTCTCTTGGTGGTAAACCCGAAAAAGGACGTGATCATTTCGAAAAGGCCATTGCCATTAATGATGCGTATTTAATGACAAAGGTGATTTATGCCGAACAGTATGCCCGCCTGACGTTTGACCAGGAGTTGCACGACACGCTGCTCAACGATGTGCTGGAAGCAGACCCCGTCGTTGAAGGCATGACACTTACGAACCGAATTGCTCAGGAGCGGGCCGCAGACCTGCTCGCATCTTCAACCGAATATTTCTAGGAACATACATGTATCAAAGACTGACGACACTGCTGTTGGGCGTACTGCTGGTATTGCCTTTTTCGAGTCAGGGCGCCACTTACAAAATCGCAACCATTTCACCGGATGGGCTGTCCTGGATGCAGAAGCTGCGTGCCGGTGTGAAAGAGATCTCAACCGAAACGGACGGTCGCGTTAAATTCAAGATTTACCCCGGTGGTGTTCAGGGAGATGATGAAACCGTGCTGCGTAAGATGCGTATTGGCCAGTTACATGGCGGCGCCGTCGCCGCGGGCTCCCTCACACGTTTCTATCCGGATCTTCAGATCTACAACCTGCCGTTGCAGTTTCAATCCTACGAGGAAGTGGATTATATCCGTAGCGAAATGGATGGCATGATCGCCGAGGGTCTTCGGGAAGGTGGTATTGAAACCTTTGCGTTTACGGAAACCGGCTTTGCCTATATGTTCACGCAAACGCCTGTGACCTCGGTGGAAGACCTGGGTGAGCTCAAAGCCTGGATTCCGGATAACGACCCTATCGCCGCAGAACTGATCAAGTCGTTTAATGTGAGCCCCATACCACTGAACATCACTGATGTGCTGGCGGGTCTGCAGACAGGATTGATTAATGCGGTTGTGGCGCCGCCATCGGTCGCGCTCGCTCTGCAGTGGCATAACCACGTGAAATACATGACCGACCTGCCGTTGCTTTACATTTATTCAACACTTGCCATGAGTTCAAAGGCGTACAAGCGAATTTCCGAAGACGACAAGGTCGTCGTGCGTGAGGTGATGGATCGAGTGTTTACTGAAGTAGGGCAGGAGGCTCGACTGGATAACGCAAAGGCGCTGGAAGCCATTACCACCATAGGTATTCAGAAGGTTGAAGCGGTCAACCGGGAACAATGGCAGAAGGTGGCTGATGATTCTGTTGCGCGTCTGATCGGTTCTGGTGAGATGACACCGCAAGCGGTTCAGCTGTATCTTGAAAACCTCAAGAAGTACCGCGCCGGTCAATGACCAGATTCCTGCGCTACCTGCACCGGTTTGAGGACGGCCTGCTCGTTCTCTCACTGGTCAGCATGCTGTTTATGGCACTCCTGCAAATCGGGCTGAGAAACTTCTTCGACAGCGGGTTTCTCTGGGCTGAATCTTTTCTTCGCATTCTCGTGCTGTGGGTAGCCATGCTGGGCGCCATGGTGGCGACTCGGGAGCGTAACCACATCAGCATTGATCTGCTGTCACGTATCTTGCCGCCCAGGATCTACACGCCTCTGCGCGGTTTTGCCATGATGTTTTCGGTGGCGATCTGCGCAGCAGCCGCGTGGTACTCACTGGAGTATGTTGGCTATGAATACCAGGATGAAACGATTGCTTTTGCGGAGGTGCCAGTCTGGGTCTGTCAGAGCATTCTTCCGGCGGGCTTTGCCGTGATGGCACTGCGTTTTCTGATTGGCATCTTTGACAGGCGGGAAGTGTGGGGTCGTTAGGTTCACTGTTGATTGGCGTGCTTGCCTTTATTGGCATGCCACTATTTGTCGTCATCCTTGCGGCAGCCATGCTCGGATTCTGGGTGTCGGAGATTCCGCTCACGGTGATTCCGATCGAAGTCTATCGTCTTGTGGATACTCCGCTGCTGCTCGCGCTGCCGTTGTTCACCTTTGCCGGTTACCTCCTCGCAGAGAGTAACCTCTCGACTCGGCTGGTCCGGGTGACATCCGCGTTTCTCGGTTGGATGCCGGGAGGCCTTGCCGTCGTTGCCTATGTCACCTGTGCTTTCTTCACCGCATTTACCGGCGCCTCCGGAGTCACCATCGTCGCCGTTGGTGCCCTATTGCTGCCGGCACTGGTCGAGGGTGGTTATCGTGAACGATTCTCCCTCGGTCTCGTTACGACCTCCGGCAGTCTGGGTCTGTTGCTGGCGCCTTCGCTGCCGCTCATTCTTTACGGTGTCATCGTGCAACAAATGGATCTGCCTAACCCTTTCAGCATCCATGATCTGTTTATCGCAGGAATTTTGCCGGCGCTGCTTATGATCGTTTTACTGACCATCTACAGTATCTGGACGACACGCCACGACGATCTGCAGGGCGAACCTTTCAATCGCAGCGTTGCCTGGCAGGCGGTTAAGGATATGAAGTGGGAGATACCGCTGCCCGTCATTGTTCTAGGTGGTATCTACTCTGGTTTTTTTGCCGTTTCAGAAGCCGCTGCGGTGACGGCTTTCTATGTCCTCCTGGTTGAAGTTTTTATTCATCGTGAAGTGCCGATGAGGGAACTGCCAAGAATTATTCGTGAGGCCATGGTCATGGTCGGTGGCATTCTGCTCATCCTTGGCGTGTCTCTCGCATTTACCAATTTTCTCGTTGATGCAGAAGTGCCACAGGCCTTGTTTGAATGGATCAGTACCTTTATCGAGAGTAAATGGACTTTCCTTATTCTGCTGAACCTGATCCTGCTGCTGCTGGGCGCGATTCTGGATATTTTCAGTGCGCTCGTGATCATGATTCCGTTAATCGTGCCTCTGGCTCTGCGTTTCGGGGTTGATCCGGTGCACCTCGGCATTATTTTCCTGGCCAATATGCAGATCGGATATTTCACGCCGCCTATAGGCATGAACCTCTTTATCGCCAGCTATCGATTCAAAAAACCGATAGCAGAGCTCTACCAGGCGACCATTCCGTTCATGTTTGTGTTGCTGTTCGCACTGGCTATCATCACCTATGTCCCTGAACTGAGTCTGTTTTTCCTTGACCGGGGCTAGCAAGCTATCCCTCCTAAATTGTGCAAAACTAACCCGGTGCGTCACTTTTGAAGTGAGATAAACGCGCCATGCTGAGGATGTTCGGGCAGAAAAAATACAAATAGAAACAATAGCTTACTGGCTTAATATCAACTCAGTGTAAAGTTGGCACCGAATTCGCCTTATCTAGTGCGATAGGGATAAAAATAGAGGGAACCGGGGTGAATGGCGAAGCCCAGGAAAATACATACCTGAGACTGATCAAGGTTGGAATCGCGCTCTCAGCGGAGCGGGACCTTGACAGCTTGCTGGAGCATATTCTGCTGGAAGCAAAGTCGATGGCGGATGCCGATGCCGGTACCGTTTACCTGACGACAGCAGTCGATACCCTGAAGTTTTCTATCCTGCTGAATGACACGCTTGGTATTGCCCAGGGTGGCAAAAAGGGTGAACCCATCAACCTGCCGGATATTCCCCTGTATCAGGATAACGGCGATGCCAACCTTAAGAATATCGCCAGCTCGGCGGTTCACCGGTCTGAAACCATCATCATTGCGGACGCACACAGCAGTACTGAATTCGATTTTTCCGGAACCCGTTCATTTGATGGAATGCTCGGTTACCGGTCAACGTCGTTTCTGACGATTCCGCTGAAGACCATGTCGAACAGAACGCTCGGCGTCCTTCAGTTGCTCAATGCCAAGGATGACCGCGGTGAAACCATTCCCTTCTCTGAAGACGTTGTCATGTTGATCGAGGCGCTGGCCTCCCAGGCTTCGGTTGCCATGGAAAATCACTTGCTCCTTGATGAACAGGAAGCCTTGAAAAAGCAGCTCGAGCGAGAGGTGGATACCCGAACTGAGGAACTGAAAGAAGCACTCACCAAGTTATCGGAAGCGCACATCATTCTGAAGGAACTCAATACGATGGATGCCGTGACCGGAATCCGTAATCGACAGTATTTTGATGAGGTGCTCGATCAGGAATGGCGACGAGCACGTCGCCAGGGTTATGACATCTCGCTGTTGCTTCTGGATATTGATCACTTCAAGCGTGTTAACGATACCTACGGGCACCTGGCAGGCGATGAGTGTCTGGCTTCCGTTGCCAAAGAAGTTGATGAAATGTTCAATCGACCCTCTGATGTGGTTGCCCGTTATGGTGGTGAAGAATTCGCGGTTGTGCTGCCTTATGTTTCTGAAGACAACGCACTCAGGCTCGCCGAGCAGCTGCGCGAATTGATTGAAGGCGCCACCTATGAAGCCGATGGGCACAAACTGGGCGTGACAATCAGCATCGGGGTTGCCACCGTAATGCCGGATGAAGAGAACGCACCCCGTGATCTCATTGGCTGGGCAGACCAGGTGCTGTACGAGGCGAAGTCCACAGGTCGAAACAAGGTGTGTCAGCGCCGTTAATCAGACTGACGTCAGTATCCGGAGGCGAGGCCTTCTTTTCGGTGATCTGAGCCTGCACAGTAGCCGTGTGGCGTCCTGGCGATCAGTTGTGCGCCACCAAACAGGTGTTCAGGCTCGCCCAGAACCACATCATGACCCCGTTTTTGCAGTTCGGCGATGACAGACGGATCGAAACCATCTTCCAGCGCGACCCGACCATCTTCAAAGACGTACCAGCGTGGTGCATCAGAAGCGGCCTGCGGATTCTGTCCGTACAACATCACGCGAATAATCATTTGCAGGTGCCCCTGTGCCTGCATGTGGCCACCCATAACGCCAAAGGACAAGGCAGCCTCACCACCCCTGGTGATGAATCCGGGAATAATCGTGTGATAAGGGCGTTTTGAAGGACCGACCTGATTGGGATGGCCTGCTTCCAGCGTGAACCCCGCACCACGATTCTGCAGGCTGATACCGGTACCGGGCACCACAATACCGGAACCAAACCCGCGAAAATTTGACTGGATCATCGATACCATCATGCCGTTTTCATCAGCGGTGGTGAGGTATACCGTGTCTTCACTGGAACCCAGCGCCGTAGGGTTCGGATTGGCCTGATCCATGCGAATCTGTTCAGCCCGGGCCTGAAGGTATTCTTCATCCAGCAGCTCAGCGGGTGTTACCCTCATATGTGCAAGGTCTGCCAGATGTCGTTCAGCCTCCGCATAGGCGATACGCTGGGCTTCTATCTGAAGATGAATACTGTCTGCGGAATCGATTGCATAGTCATGATGGAGCTGCTTGAGAATACCCAGTGAAATGAGTGCCATGAGACCCTGACCATTGGGTGGTATCTCATGCATTGTTGCGTCAAAGGCGCCCATGCTGATCGGGTCTACCCATTCACATTCATGGTTGGCGAGATCTTCGGTGGTCATACAGGCACCATGTGCTGCCGCATCAGTGGCAATGGCTTCTGCGAGTTCGCCTCGATAAAAAGCATCTCCCCGGGTGTCTGCGATTTTCGACAAACTTTGTGCATGATCCTTCAGTGTCATGAGCTCACCGATCTCCGGTGCACGACCGTGAATCGAAAAGGTGTCCATAAAAGCCTGAAACCGCTTGGATCGTTCCACGGTAAATCGCCAGTAGTAGCCACTCTTGGGACCTACCTGGAATCCGCTCTGTGCATACCGGATGGCATCTTCGAACAGATCGGCGAAGGGCAGCATGCCGAACCGTTCTGACAGGGCAACCCAGGCACTGACAGCGCCGGGAACTGTAACCGCTTCCCATCCCCAGACCGGCATGCTTTCTCTGCCACTGAATCGGTCAGGCGTCATGGCTGCCGGTGAGCGCCCGGAAGCATTCAGACCATGCAGTTCCTTGCCGTCATGAACCAGCGCAAAGGCATCGCTGCCGATTCCGTTATTGTTAGGCTCCACGACGGTCAGCGTCACGGCGCTCGCAATGGCAGCATCGACGGCGTTACCGCCGCGCCGCATGGCATTGATGCCGGCCTCAACGGCCAGCGGTTGTGAAGTGGCAACCATGTTTTTCGCGAAAACCGGCGAGCGGGTTGAACGGTAGGGCGTTGACCAGTCAAATGTCATGACTATTTCTTTTCGACGGCTTCGATGGGTTTTTCTGCTTCTTTCCAGGCGGTAAATCCGCCGGCCAGGTGGCAGACGTTATCCAAACCCATCTGTTTCACCGTATTGGTGGCCAGTGCCGAACGCCAGGCACTCGCGCAGTAGAAGACGAATTTCTTGTCCTCAGCGAACATTTCGCGGTGGTAGGGGCTGTCGGGATCGACCCAGAATTCCAGCATGCCTCTTGGCGCATGAGCTGCGCCAGGGAGTTTGCCTTCGCGCCAGAGTTCGCGCACGTCACGGATATCAACGAAGACGACACTGTCATCACTCAGCAGGCTCTCCGCTTCCTCGACGCTGATGGCTTCAATGTGTTTTTCCGCTTCTGCGATCAGTTCCTTGATCCCGACTTTCATGGCGATTCTCCTGGATGAAAAATCCCACCTTAAAGGAGGCTTCTACTCCTGCCAATAGGCTTCCGTATCTGCAAACTCTGCCAGGCTCTGCTGTGTGTAGAGCTTGTAATAGCGACCCTGAAGCCCCATCAGTTCGTCGTGACTACCGGATTCGATAATCTCGCCATGCTCAATCACAAGAATGCGATCGGCATTGCGGATCGTTGACAGTCGATGGGCAATGACCAGTGCGATTCTTCCCGACAGCAGGTTGTCTAGACCGGCTTGTATCTGTTGTTCGGTTTCCGTATCCACGGAGGAGGTTGCCTCGTCCATAATCAGGATCTTTGGGTTCGCGAGGATGGCGCGGGCGAAGGATACGAGCTGCTTCTGTCCTGCACTGAGCTTGGAGCCACCTTCACCTACCGAGGTCTGGTAGCCGTCTTTCATGGCATTGATAAAGTCATGGGCACCGGCCTTGTGTGCCGCTTCGAAAATCTGCTCGTCAGTTGCTCTCAGGTTGCCATAGCGGATGTTTTCAAGAATTGAACCCCCGAAAATATGCGATGACTGCAGTACTACCCCCAGATTCGACTGCAGCCAGTGCAGGCTGCGTGATCTGTAATCGATATCATCGATCAGGATGCGACCCTCGGTGGGCTCATAGAAACGGCACAGCAGGCTGGCCAGCGTCGACTTGCCGCCACCGGTGGAACCGACAATGGCCAGTGTTTCTCCCTGTTCGATAGTCAGATTCACATTCTTCAGTACCGGATCACCGATTTCGTAAGAGAACGAAACAGTTTCAAAGGTGATGCGGTTGATTTCATCCGGGTGACCATCAATGGCGGCATTGGCGTTCTTGTCTGCATGCATGGATGCTTTGACATCGTCGCTGTCCTGGATTTCCGGTTCCGCCATGACGAGGCTCATGATTCGTTCAGCGGACGCCTGTGCCATCTGCATTTCGGCGAACCAGGCGGCGAGTTGCTCGATGGGCTCGAAAAAATGCCTGGCATATGCAAGAAAAGCCACCAGCGTACCGGCAGATATGGTTCCCCAGATAACTTCGAGGCCTCCGAATACCAGGGCCAGGCCAATCGCCACGGAACCCAGTGTCAGTACGATGGGCAGATACAGGGCGGCCTGAATGAGGTTCATTACCGAGGCTGCATGCATCTGGTCTGTCAGTTCCCCGAAGTTTTTCAGATTCTCTGCCTCCTTCACGAAAGCCTTGCTGGTCTGTACGCCCATGATGCTCTCGTTGTAGGAACCCGTAATGCGCGAGTTGGTTTTTCGAACCATGCGCGCACTCTTCAGGATACGGTGCTGGAACCTGATGCTGATCCAGGCCAGTACGGGTAAAACGGACAGTACGATGAAACCCAGTGACAGATCCATCCACAGCATGGCCAGCGCAATGCCGATCATCATGGTGGTGCCCCAGACAAGATCCAGCATGCCCCACGCCAGAATGTTCGACAGACGCTCGCAGTCAGAGGTCATCCGGGCCATGAGCCAGCCGACCGGCCTGAAATCGTAATAACTGAACGACAGTTCCTGCAGGTTGCAGAATCCATCCATGCGTATGTCGTGAGCAACGTGCGTTCTGATCTTGCCACCAAACCAGATGAAGCCGCCGACAGACACGCCGAGCAGAATCGTAAAGAAAGCGTACAGACCTGCGTAGAACCACAGATCTGTGCTGACGCCATTAGCAGCGATGGCGTCGATGACATTCTTCGTAATCAGGGGGTAGGCAATTTCACAGATTGCGGTGAAGAAGGCGCAGGTTGCCAGGATCGTGACTTCAAAGCGGTAGTTCAGGGCATAACCCAGCAACTTTCTCCAAAGATCCAGATTCATGCCCCTGTGGTAGGCATCTTCATCGAAGCCATCGTTGTAATTCTCATCATCGAAATACATGTCACTCATGACTCGGACTCCTGTTCTTGTTTTTCGCTCAGTGTCCTGACATCAGCAACGTCGTGTTCAATCTGTGACTGTATTGCACCCTGAATCGCACAAAGCCGCTGGTAGACGCCGGGTTGTGTTGACAGCGTCTCATGATTACCCCGTTGAATAATTTCTCCGTCATGCAGCATCAGGATCTTGTCTGCGTGCATCACGGTAGAGAGTCGGTGCGCGATGATGATGGTTGTCTGGTTTGCTCGGCGTGCCTTCAATGCTTTGAGTATCTGCGCTTCTGTGTCCGTATCGACAGCCGACAGCGCATCATCCAGGATCAGGATTGGGGGTGACTTCAGCAGGGCGCGTGCAAGGGCGATGCGCTGGCGTTGACCGCCGGACAGTGTCACACCGCGTTCACCCACCATGGACTCATAGCCTCGAGGGAAACGCATGATTGATTCATGAATGCAGGCATCCTGGGTGGCTTGGATGAGTTCATCCCGGCTGGCGTCGAGTCGCCCGATTTTCAGATTGCCTTCAATGCTGTTGGAATACAGGAAGGCCTCCTGCAGCACGATGGCGATCTGTGAGCGCACATACTTGCGATTCAGGTTGATCAGTTCATGATCGTCGAGGCTGATCGAACACTTTTTTCCTTGCTTGGCTTCATGGTTTTGTTGCGCGTCGTAGTCGTAGAGTCTCAGCAGGAGCTGTGCGATTGTCGACTTGCCGGAGCCCGGCGGTCCCAGCAGTGCGATAGTTTCACCAGGCTGAACGTCGAAGGAGATGTTTTTCAGAACCGGGGTAACGGTGAAGGAAAAATTCAGGTCCTCGAAACGGATTCGACCGGATAGCGGCGCCTGGGAATACTCCTCGTTCTGCGATTCAATGGGTGTGCCCAGTATCTCCGCCAGTCGACCCATGGCGACGATGGCTTTACCGGAGTCGGTCAGCACACGGCCCATGTGACGAATTGGCCAGATGATCATGCCTTCATAGGTGAGGAAGGCAAACAGGGTGCCGATGGTAAGACTGCCGTCAATGGCCCACATGGCGCCGATGATCAACAGAAGACCAATCTGCCCCAGGCAGACAATGTCACTGAAGGCGTAGTAGATGCCCATCATGCCAATCAGTTGGTTATTGTGGTCACGAAATGCCCGATTCTTCTCCGAGAACTTGTTAATCTCGAACTCCTGCCTGGCAAAAGCGCGCACAACGCGAATGCCTGTCAGGTTCTCCTGCAGTACCGTGGTTAATTCCGCTTCCGACTCATCCACCGTCTCGAACAGCTTTTTGACCCGCTGGAAAAAGAGCCAGGCGGCGAGAAACAGGAAAGGGAAGGTGACCAGAGACAACCAGGCCATCCTTGCATCCAGGGAAAACAGGATTGGCAATACGACGATCAGCATCAGCATGGCGCGACTGATTTCAACGATCTGGCCTGCGAGGAAGACACGGATGGTTTCCATATCTGATGAACATCGCTGTACCAGGTCGCCGGTGTCTGCCTTGTCGTGGAAATCACTGGGCAGATGTTCCAGGTGATCGAACATTCGGTCACGCAGGCGACGCACGATACCTTCTGAAGCGCGCGCAATGTAACGTCCGCGGATGTACAGGAATACGCCGGCAATCGCGGTGAGAAGGATTGTGCCGGTCGCGGTGAGCAGCAGGTAGCTGATCAGTCCGGGCTTGTCGCTCAGAGAAAAAAGGCGTGCCAGTGAAACAATCCAGGCCTCAGGCGCAAAGGCATCGCCGGCGCGAATCGCATCAATCGCAAATGCCGCGAGCAGCGGCGCGCCGAACATGAAGACGTATCCCACAGCCATCGCCAGGATCGCAATACCAAAAGCACCACGAAATCCCTCTGTCTGCAGCCAGAGAATAGCGGCCTTCCTGCGGTCACTGACGGCGTTGGTTTTCATTTTTCTTGTAATCCACATAAAGTGCCCAACGGCACGGCGTGAGACATATCTCACGTTTTGGGGTCCCACGTTTCGGGGTCCCACTTTTCGTGGACAGTTTACTTAATTCGAATATCGGGGACAGTTTACTAATTACGAATTGAGTAAACTGTCCCCGAAATTCAAATAATTGCGAATTAAGTAAACTGTCCCCGAATTTCAAATCAATCAGAAGGAAACATAATGAAGCTATATAACTCGGTAGGCCCTAATCCAAAGATGGTTCGTATGTTCATGGCCGAATGCGGTATTGAACTGGATATGCAGGACGTGGACCTGATGGGCGGAGAGAATCGTCAGGAGGATTTTCTAAAGGTTAATCCCACAGGTACCACGCCGGCACTTCAGCTGGATGATGGTTCCATCCTGGCTGAGATTACAGCGATCTGTGAGTACCTGGCCGAGAAGGCGGGTGGCGCTTCTCTCGTTGGCAGTACGCCTGAAGAGCGTGCAGAAACCCGCATGTGGACCCGTCGTATCGATCTCGCGATTGTTGAACCGATGACCAATGGTTTCCGTTACAGCGAAGGTCTGCCAATCTTCAAGGATCGAATGACCACGCTTCCCGAGTCGGCAGATGGTCTGAAGGGGCTGGCTCAGGAAAAACTGACGTGGCTGGATGGTCAGATGGCGGGTAAGGAATTTGTCTGTGGTGACCGTTTCTCAATGGCTGATGTTCTGCTGTTCTGTTTTCTTGAATTTGGCGCCAGTGTCGGCCAGCCGCTCAACTCGGAAAACAAAAACATCATGGCGTGGTACGAACGTGTATCCGGGAGACCCAGCGCGCAGGCATGATTTTGCATTGATTTACGTCAACGACGGCGAGTTGATATCGGTTCTAATATATCCAATGAAAGCATAGAATCGTGAGAATCGATAAGAAGGTGATGTAGGTGAGTCCTCCCACGGAGATTTCTTTCAGTAGATTCACCCGCGAACTCAATGTTCATCTGGACACGATCAGTTATAACGAACTGATTCCTGAGGTTGAGTTCGACGAAAACGGTAACGAGCTCTCCAGCCGTCGCGATGATTTCAAGGTCGGTGCAGGCGATGTTTATCGTCTCCTGCAACCGTACCTATCCGTACGCTTTTTTGAACAGGTGCGAGCGGTGATGCCGCTTGCGATCTATCTTGCCCTGTTCCAGCTGTTCATCCCGCGTGAAAACATCGTCGATGCCAGCATCATCACCGGTGGTCTGATTGCCGTTATTATCGGCCTCATGATCTTCATGGAAGGTCTGAAGGTCGGGCTGATGCCTTTTGGTGAAGCTCTTGGTACCTCGTTACCCGCAAAAGCAAGTCTCGGCGTGGTGCTGGCGGTGGCGTTTTTGCTGGGTATTGGCGTGACCTTTGCCGAACCAGCCATTGGCGCGCTGCAAACCGCGGGGTCGCTGGTTGATGTCACCAAAGCTCCGTATCTTTACACCTTGCTCACTGACTGGGCCGGTACTCTGGTGCTTTCAGTCGGCGCCGGGGTGGGGCTTGCTGCGGCGCTGGGTACAGTACGTTTTATTTATGGCTGGAGTCTGAAACCACTCATCTATTGCACGCTGGCACCGGTGATGGGGCTTACTGTCTACCTTGCCCTCGATCCGGAAATGTCAAAAGTGCTCGGGCTGGCCTACGATTGTGGCGCCGTTACGACAGGGCCCGTGACTGTTCCCCTGGTGCTGTCACTCGGTATTGGTATTGCCAGCGCGACGGCAGCCGAACCCGGCTGGCATGAACAAACACCCGGCGTAGAAATAATTGGTGGTATTCGCGCCATTGTTCCCCTGGTGATTTTTCTTCTGCTGGTCATGCTGGTGCTGCTGCGTGAGAAGATTCCATCTCCGAAAATGATTTTCTTCGGCATCTTTCTTTGTGTACTTGGCATGATCGTTTTTAATCTCGGTTTGTCATATGGGCTGTCCAAGCTTGGCGGCCAGAGTGGTGGACTGGTTCCCGCAGCCTTCACTTCCATTGAAGCTGTATCTGATTCGCCGCTTTATATGCTCGGTCTGGGTTTGTTTATTGCACTGGCCTTCGCATGGCTCCTGGGGTTTGGTGCGACGCTGGCAGAGCCGGCACTGAATGCACTTGGTATGACCGTAGAAAACCTTACCAATGGTTCCTTCAAGAAACAGACTCTGATGTACGCGGTATCACTGGGCGTTGCCTGCGGCATCAGTCTCGGCGTCGCCAAGATAATCTTCAATATTCCGATCGCGTATCTGCTGATACCGGGTTATCTGATCGCTATTGTCCTGACGGTTCTGTCCAATGAAGGATACGTGAACATCGCCTGGGATAGCGCTGGCGTGACCACAGGACCCGTGACAGTACCCCTGGTGCTCGCGATGGGGCTGGGTTTTGGTAATGCGCTTGGCGCTATCGAAGGCTTTGGTATTCTGTCCATGGCCTCTATTGGTCCCATCATCGCAGTATTATCAACAGGACTTTACATTCGCTGGAAGATCAACAAGCGGCACGCCAGTGCGACGCTGGAGCCGCAGGACTTTGAAGGGGCTCCGCTAATATGAGCGCCATGAAAGTCGCGAGAGCTAAGAGAGCTGAAACATGAGTACACGTGAATTCACGGTCCTGACGGACGTCTCAATGATTACCTGCGTCGTCCAGCGCGGCAAGGCCGAAGGTGTGGTCCATGCTGCCCAGGATGCTGGCGCACAGGGCGCCACGATTTACTATGGGCACGGCAGCGGCGTTCGTGAACGTCTGGGCCTTCTGGGTCTGGCTGTGGATGTTGAGAAAGAAATCATCACCATTCTCTGCGGGGATGATCAGCTGGATCGTATTTTCGAGAAGATGTACTTCGCGGGCGAGCTGGATCTGCCGGGCGCGGGGATTATTTATGTAACTAAACTGGACAAGGCTGCGACCTTCGTACCGAAAGAAATTATCGAGCGCATCACGGGGACAGGCTGATGCCGGATATGAATTTTCTTGAGAACACCAAGCTGATTACCGCGATCTTACCCAAGGGTCGATCACGTGCGCTGCAGGAGGCTCTGGTGGATGAAAAAGGTATCCACAGCGGAAATTTTCATTACGGACGGGGCGTCGGGCGTGACTCACATATCCGCGATCGAGGTATCGGCGAACAGCAGGAGCGGGAAGTGTTTGAAGTGGTGGTGACACCTGACATTGCCGAAGACGTTTTTCAATTTATCTTTGAACGCGCAAAAATGGATGAACCTCACGGCGGTATGATTTATATGGCGACACTACCGCGCAGTACCGTGGTCACTATGCCGGACCTTCCGGAAGAAGACTGAACGCCCGCGGTATTCTACTGCTGCACTCTCCCGACAGTGTTTAACGGTATTTGGACGCCAGCAGCCACAGCGCCAGTCTGGCGATCCAGAATATCACCACATGGAACCCCAAATAGACGGCTTGGCCATAGATCCATATCGCCTTGAATTCCTGGGGCAGTATGTAAATCACCAACACATTGAATGCGAGCAATGCGGTGATGTTGGCGACAATCCCTTTCCAGTAGTCTCCGATGCGATACCAGAGATCGATAATCCGATAGCCGTATGCCAGCAGCAAGATCATGAAATGAATGCCTGCGAGGAACAGCAGGACCGAAAGAATGAAATTCATGCTTCTGCGGGCTCCTCAGTGTCTGAAAGGATAGTGACTTCGCCATGACTGCCATCCACCCTGATACGCGTGCCGGTGGTAATCCGGCTGGTACAGCCTGTGGCATCAACCACACACGGCATGCCGTACTCCCTGGCAATGGTGCCGGCGTGCGACAGGTAGCTGCCAACTTCCACGACGGCTGCATTGGCGGTCAGGAAGAGGGGCGTCCATGCCGGGTCTGTGTAGGGTGCCACCAGAATCTCGCCTGGTTCGATTTCGTTGTCGGTTGCAGGGTCCAGAATGACGCGGGCGAGACCTTCATACTGCCCGGGAGATGCTGCCTGACCAGATAGCGTCTCGCCGGTGCCTTGCTGAGAAGGCGCTGCAATGTCGATACCGATGGTTCTGGGTGGCACCATCTTGGTCCGCCGGATGTGCTCCATGCGCCTTGCGCGAATGGTGTCTTCCACATCAAGCCAGCCCAGCTCACCTCGGTCCAGTTGTAGTACCTCGTCTATATTCAGGTAGAAGATGTCGTCTTTGCATTTGAGCACCTTCTGTTCCATGAGGCGTGTCTCGATAGCGAGAAACTTCTTACGTACGCCATAAAAACCCATGATGTGATAGAAGCGGGAGTTTTCACGCAGTTTCATGTAGTACTTGGTTTGCGCAACCAACTTGTTGATGATGGCGCGTCTTGGGTGACCCAGTCTCTCCAGAGGCAGCGGGTTAAGTTGTCCATCAAGCGACTGCAGCAATTGCTCACGCTGGTGTTCGACATCGGATTCCGTTGCATCGAGATCGGTATCGACCAGCAGGTAGTTTCTAACCATGCCCAGCACTGGCGTCGGGTCTTCATCCCAGCGGACACTGGCTAGTTCGAACTCCTTCAGAGCCCGATGGCCGTGCATATTCAGGAATCCATCCAGGGCTGCCAGAAACTCTGCCGATTCCGGGCAGTCCTTCAGAGCCTTCAACACCTTGTCAGCGGTATGACTGGCGAAGATATCGCGAACCCTTTCCTCGGTTTTTGCGATTCTGGCCAGATCAACAATGGACCGGCCCATCTGAGTGGACAGTACGCCTTCTGTGCCGCTGCACAGCAGCGAGGCCGTGTCCGCATGCATGTCCGGCGCCCATCGACTGATCAGGTTCTGCAGTATGCGAAGAAACAGCATGTAGCGGGGTGCCACCAGGTTAACCAGCATCACCATGTTGCCTGCAAGCTCAAAGAACCGGTACTGCAGGAACATATGGATCAGTGTATTCGGTGGGCTGATGTTGTCGTCATTAACCACCTTGTTTACTTGGTTTCTGTAGCTCGACATGAAATCGTCCGGCATATTCGCAGTTCGCCGATTGAACACGCCCATGATCAGGTAATTGCCAAACAGGATCAGCAGCAGGGCGATCATGCGTGGTATGGAAATGCGTGGCTTTGAATCCTCCGGTTCTGACAGATAGGCGAGTCTCGCAAGATCTTCGTCCGACATTTTCAGTGGTACCAGTCCACGGAAATGGTCAAAGTTCATATAGACCCGGCCGTATATGATCTTCATGAATGGCACGGCTTTCTCCAAGGATGTCCTCGGTCAGCGGCATCAGCGGTCCGGTGAAGTTTTCGATCAACGGCTTAAAAAGGATCCAGCGACCATCGGGGACCTCTTCATCGGCTTCATCCATGATGGTGATGGGCCGCGACTGCAGCAGGAAAATCCGGTCATTCTCGATGGCCCATTCCAGATCCTGTGGCTTGCCAAAGTATTCCTCTGCTTTCAGCGCCAGGGCCGCGATATGCTCAACCTGTTCATCGGTGAGTGACTCAAGCTGTCTTTTGTTGGCAGGGACTTCTACCAGCCGGGAACTGGCCTTATCTTCCAGAACAGGCGGCACCATGAATTTCTTGTCAGATATCTTGAGCGAGGTGAGTCGCATGGTGTTTTTGTCGACCAGGTACTGATCGGGTGTGACTCGCCCATCGACGATGGCGGCGCCCATACCCCAGGAGGATTCGGTAATGATGACCGAATCGCTGCCACTGACCGGATCGGCTGTAAAGGTAACACCCGAAGTCTCTGACAACACCATAACCTGCACCACCACGGCCATATGCACGGTGCGATGTTCGATACCCTGGGTCTGACGATAGGAAAATGCAGACTCTGACCAGAGTGATGCCCAGCATTTGCGGATCATCAGGGACACCTGATCGTGTTCTACATAATAGTAGGTATCGTGCTGACCGGCGAAGCTGGCATCAGCCAGATCTTCCGCCGTAGCGGAGGAGCGAACCGCGAATACTGCAGAAGGATGGGTCCCGTGAAAATCTGCAAGATGTGTGTCCAGGCTTTGTAACAGATCTTCCGGGAAAGCTGTGTCCAGCAGTTGTCCACGCAGGTTTTCCAGGAAAGTTTCGGTATCTTCCGGGATGTCATCATTCGATGGCAGATTGAAGGTATCGATAAATCGGGCGTATTCATCAGCCCCAACGACAAACCCTGGCGGTACGGGAAATCCCAGGCGGATGAGTTCCCACAAGTTGGCGCCCTTACCCCCGGCAGTTTCCAGGTGTTCAGCGCCGACTACGTTGAGTCCATGTACAGCCATGTCCAATTGCAATACAACAGGTATCCAGCTACTTTACGCGTTTCTTTTCAGAGTGAACACATGTTTCAGGGCCTGACTTTTGAACCATTCAGTCTCCCAGAAGAGGCTGAAGCCATACGAGGAGACGTTCGAGCTTTCCTTGCCGACACACTAGACCCTAACGAGTTGCCGAACTCGGACTTCAATGCCGGCGATTCTGCCGAGTTCAGTAAAAAACTGGGCGCGCAGGGCTGGATCGGCATGACCTGGCCGAAAGAATACGGCGGCGCTGGGAAAACGTTCCTGGAACGTTATGTCGTCACGGAGGAACTGCTGGCTGCAGGTGCACCTGTGGGTTGCCATTGGATTGCTGACAGGCAAAGTGGTCCCTTGCTGCTGAAGTTCGGCACAGATGAACAGCGTCAGCAGTTTCTGCCGAAAATCATTTCCGGCGATTACTTTTTCTCCATTGGTATGAGCGAACCGGATACCGGTTCTGATCTGGCGTCCATACGGACCAGTGCGACAAAAACCGACGGCGGCTGGATTCTCAACGGCAGTAAGATCTGGACAAGTTACGCGCACACCAATCATTACATGGTGACGCTGGTTCGAACTGAACCCCCTTCAGAAAATCGTCACGCCGGCATGAGCCAGTTTCTTGTTGATCTGCATGCGGAAGGCGTGAAGGTGACAGGTATCAAGAACCTCTCCGGTGAGGAAGACTTCAACCAGGTGTTTTTCGACGACGTGTTTATCCCGGATGAGATGGTTGTGGGTGAGCCCGGCAATGGCTGGGTGCAGGTGATCAGCGAACTCGGTTATGAACGCAGCGGGCCCGAACGGTTTCTGTCGGCTTTCCGCGTGATCGTGGAGTACGTCCGCGAAATTGAACAGGATCCAATGGACGAGCAGCTTGCGCTTCTGGGGCGCCTGGCAGCACACCTCGTGACACTGAGACGCATGTCGATTTCCGTCGCGGGTATGCTGGAAGATGGGCAGACACCCATTACGGAAGCTGCGCTGATCAAGGATCTGGGTAACACCTATGAGCGCATGGTGCCTGAACTTGTGCGCCTCGCCTCAGTGAAAAAACCTTCCCGTCGATTTGTCGACACACTGAACGAGTGCATTCTGCACGCGCCATCATTCACGCTGCGTGGCGGCACCCGGGAGATCCTGAAAGGGGTAATCGCTCGCGGGCTTGGTTTGCGATAAGAGGGGAAGAGAGATGAATGAACAACAGCAACTGATCAAAGACACCCTCGACCGCATGATGACAGACCTCTGCACAGCGGAAGTGGTCGATAAAACCGAGGCAGGCACTTTTGCCAGAGACCTCTGGAATGCGCTTGCTGAAACCGGTCTGACCGTTGCAGGCCTGCCGGAAGCTTCCGGAGGTGCTGGCGGTGAACTCGAAGATTCGTTGATGGTGATCAGAGAAGCAGCACGTTATGCCGCGCCCATCCCGTTGGCGGAACACTTTGTGGCAGGCATGCTGATTGCCGGTCAGAACGGCAAGGTGGGCAATGAAATCCTCACTGTTGCTACAGGCGAGTTTACCGTCAACGATGCCGGCAAGGTGACAGGTTCCGGAGAGGCGCCGTTTGCCCGCTGGGCGGATCGCGTTGTATTTGCGGCCGATGCATCAGGTACCAGTAAACTCTGTGTGATTTCTACCTCGGATGTTTCGATTCAGGAAGACTCAAGTGTTGCCGGTGAACCCCGCGACATGATCACGGTAGAAACCACACCGGATGCGAACGCTGTCATGACCACGGATGATGACACCGGCGAAAAGCTGCACCTGATGATGGCCGGAGTTCGGGCTCTGCAGATGGCAGGCGCCCTGGAGTCCGTACTGGAACTCTCGGTGCAGTACGCGATGGAACGTAATCAGTTTGGCAGACCGATTTCCAATTTCCAGGCGATTCAGCAGCAACTGGCGATTCTCGCCGGTGAAGTGGCTGCCAGCACGATGGCCGGACATGCGGTCATAGCAGCCTTTAAGAATCTGGATGAAGTGGATATTGCCATCGGCAAAGCCAGAATCGGTGAAGCGGTTTCAGCCGGCACGGACATCGCACACCAGGTGCATGGCGCCATGGGATACACCATGGAACACACACTCAATCATCGAACCCGTCGTTTGTGGAACTGGCGTGAAGAGGTCGGTAACGAGCGTGACTGGCAGATCGTGATCGGTCAGGCTTTCGTGACAGCAGGTGCCGACAACGTCTGGCAGAGTATTACCGAACGACGTTAAACGTTGAATCCACTGAGGCCGGGTTGCTGTCACAGGTGACCTGGCCCGTATCGATCATGCGGATCATTGCCGCCAGCACCGAACGTGCGGCCGCAGGGTATAGCGCCTTATCGGTATCCGTATACATCACCGGCACCATGTCGGTGATTCTGGTGTAGCCACTACCCAGACATTCCAGAATCTGTCGCTCCCGATCGAGTCTGTGATCAATACAAGCCTGGACGAAGGTTTTTACATCCCTGATGCAGGTGCCATGGGTTGGCCAGTAGACTTCATCATCCCGGTGCAGCAGCTTCTCCAGGCTCTCCAGGTAGGCGGTCATATCGCCATCCGGAGGACCGATAACGCTGGTCGACCAGCCCATCACATGGTCTCCGGTAAAAAGCGCTTTTTCCTCTTTTAGTGCAAAGCACAAATGGTTTGAGGTATGTCCGGGTGTATGTACGCATTCGACGGTCCAGCCATCGCCCTCTATGACGTCGCCGTCACGGCAGACGACATCCGGCATAAAATCCATGTCGCCGCCTTCTTCAATCTTGACGCCTTCCTCGGCTTTACCCGCTCCATGAGGTCCGTAACCATACGTTCTGGTGCCCCAGTATTCCTTCAACGGTGCCGCAGCGGGAGAATGATCGAAATGAGTATGTGTGATCAGGATATGTGTCACAGTTTCACCTTCGAGGGATGCTTTCAAGGCTTCGATATGCTCATCAACCAGTGGGCCAGGGTCGATGACCGCGACATTGCCGCGACCGATCACATAGGTACCGGTACCATGGAAGGTGAATCCGCTGGGATTGCGGGCGGTAACACGGCGGATCAGCGGCGTCAGTTCCTCCAGTGTCGCGTATTCAAAGTCGTACTCCCAGACATATGGAATCTTGGTTGCCATGGATAAAAGGCCTAACGTCAAACAGAAGGGCAAGCTTAGCGAAAATGACAGGCAGTCTAAAAGCTTTTATTATGTTCAGGTCTGTGCAAACCAGCACGCTGTCTGGCGGTCGGGCAATCAAGGAGGAAGCTTATGTCGTCTGACCTCGCGTCGTTCAAACGGCTGATAGACATCGGTATCGCACTTTCCGCCGAGAAAGACACCGATACCCTGATGGAAACCATACTGCTGGAGGCCAAAGATATTGGCAATGCGGATGGCGGTACGCTGTATAGACGAACCAAGGATGATCAGCTCACGTTCGAGATTCTCCGTAATGATTCTCTCGGGATTGCCCAGGGTGGTACCACGGGCGAAGAAATCCCGATCCCGCCGCAGCAGATGTACCTCGATGGTGTGCCGAACAATCAGCAGATCGTGTGTAACGCTGCGCTCTCCGGCGAGACACTGAATATTAAAGATGCCTACGATTCGACGCAGTTCGACTTTTCGGGCACGAAAAAGTTCGATGAGGGCACCGGTTATCGCACCAAATCCGTTCTTACGGTGCCGCTCAAGAACAGCCAGGACGATGTGATCGGCGTGTTACAGCTGCTCAATGCCCGCGATGAATCCGGCAACGTCGTTGAGTTCTCTGAAGATATACAGCCTATGATCGAGGCGCTGGCCTCCCAGGCGGCCGTCGCACTTGATAATGCGCTGCTGATTGAGGCACAGGAGAACCTGCTGGACTCTTTTATCACCCTCATGGCCCGCGCGGTGGATGCGAAGTCACCTTATACCGGTGGTCACTGTGAACGGGTACCGGAACTCACCGAAATGCTGACGAAAGCCGCCTGCGACGCAACAGAAGGTCCTCTGGGGCATTTCGACCTGACAGACGAAGAATGGCAGGAACTGCACATCGGTGCCTGGCTGCATGATTGCGGAAAGGTGACAACACCGGAATATGTCGTAGACAAGGCGACCAAGCTTGAAACTATTACTGACCGGATTCACGAAGTACGCATGCGCTTTGAGGTACTTAAGCGCGAGAAAATCATCGCGTGTCAGGAGAAAATCATCGCCGGAGGTGATGCAGAGACTTTGCAGAAAGAACTCGATGCCACGCTCTGCCAGATTGATGATGATTATGAGTTTATTGCTGAATGTAACCTGGGCGGTGAGTTCATGGCAGAGGAACTCGTTGATAGGGTCAAGCAGATAGCGGAGCAGACCTGGACTCGCACCTTAAGTGATCGCAAGGGTGTGGCACACGAGGAACTGAAACGTAAAGAGCGAGTGCCGGAACCGGAACTGCCTTGCCAGGAACCGCTCCTGGCAGACAGGCCGGATCACATCATTGAACACGATACCGTTTTGCATTCCTCTGACCCGAACAACCCCTACGGCTTCAAGGTTGATGTACCGGAGCACAAGTACAACCTGGGCGAAATCTATAACCTGTGCATTTCACGTGGCACGCTGACTGACGAAGAGCGCTTCAAGATCAATGATCACATTGTACAGACCATTGTCATGCTGGAGAGCCTGCCATTCCCGAAACATCTGGAGCGCGTGCCGGAGATTGCTGGAGGGCACCATGAGAAGATGGACGGCACAGGCTATCCGAAACGGCTCAAAGGCGACGAGATGTCGATACCCGCGAAGGTCATGGCGATTGCCGATGTCTTTGAAGCGCTGACTGCCGCGGACAGACCCTACAAGCAACCGAAGAAACTCTCGGATTCCATCAAGATCATGTCTTTCATGGTGAAAGATCAGCACCTGGACGGTGAACTGTTCAGACTGTTCCTCGAATCAGGCGTCTACCAGGACTATGCGGACAAATATCTCTTGCCGAGTCAGGTGGATGAGGTAGATCTGTCAGCGTATCTGAGCTGAATCAGATAAAAAGATATGGACGCTGAAGCCTATGCCATTGTTGTCGATCTGCTGGCGCAGGTGCATGGTTATGGAGAATCTGTCGCATCCAAGCTTGAGCTCTGGATAAGTATCTCCTCCGGCTTGATCATCATGGCGTATTTCGCACCCGATCGATTGAAGATAGGGGTTGCCGCGCTGGTCCTTATTGCTTACGTCGCTTTTACGGTCTTCATTGTTACCAATATCGGTGCTGACGGAGACCTGGGAGATGCCGCCATGCGTGACGCCAGGTTGATCGTCGAGGAGTTTGAGCTGCAGTCGCACACGCTGGATCAGCGGCTGGGCGATGAGGATTCCGGACATGGTTCTACCCTGGCGGCTTCCGTGTTTTTCCTGACGTTGTTTATTGGAACCATTGGTTACGTGGTTCATACCGCGTATCTGACATTCAGAAAAAAGGCGGGCGAGGCTGCATAGGGCGTTAGCCGGGTGATGGGAACCGGGTTATTCCTGAAGCAGCGTGGAAACGTGACTTGCTGCACAACTCGCCAGTGCCTCCAGATCGTAACCTCCCTCTAACGTGGAAATCATGCGGCCATCACATTGGCTTTCCGCAAGAGCGATCAGCTGATTGGTTATCCAGGTGTAATCATCTTCGACAAAGTTGATCTGTGCCAGCGGGTCATCTTTGTGTGCATCGAATCCGGCGCTGATCAGCAGCAGGTCGGGTTTGTGACACTCCAGCCTGACGAGCCATTCCTGCTCGACGCGCTTGCGCCAATCGTTACCGTTGGTACCTGGTGCCATGGGCAGATTGATGATGTGCTCGTTGATATAGTCCAGATATCGGTTCGGATAAAAGTGATCCTGAAAACTGGAGCAGACCATCACTTCGGGACGGTCTTTGAAGATATCTACTGTGCCATTGCAGTGATGTACATCGAAATCGACGATGGCGACCTTGTTGATTCGGTCATCTTTGAGCGCGTATTCCGCAGCCAGGGCAATATTGTTAAACAGGCAGAATCCCATGGCGGCAGCGACCTCTGCATGGTGGCCGGGCGGTCTTACGGCGCAGAAAACCCGGTTCACTTCTCCTGATAGAACGTCCTGCGTTGCCTGCAGGCAAGCCCCGGCGGCAAGTTTTGCGGCCCGCTTGCTGCCCGGGCTCATGTAGGTATCCGAGTCTACCTTGATGATACCCTCATTTGGTTCCGAGTTGTTGACGGTGCTGATGTAGACATCAGGGTGGACCATAGTCAGGCTGTCATCCGTGATCTCTTCTGCAAGGGTGACCTGCATATCATCCAGCATACCGGTGACGCTGAGGTGCTGCATGACGCTGCGCAGCCGATCCGGTCTTTCCGGGTGTCTCGGCATTTCATGGTGTTCGCAATCCGGGTGTGTATATAGCTTCATGTTTACAGCTCGTGTTGGATCATCACTGATTTGTAGTCTCGAATGATGTTAAACGTTTCCTCGAGTCTTGGCAGGAACGGGCTGTTTACGGCAGGTTCGCTGTTAATCACCTCAACGATGAGTTTGCGTACAGGATCGAAGGATCGATACATCATGTGATGCAGCACGTTCAGGTAATGATGAATGTGCTGGTTGTCTGGCTCGACAAGGAAATTCAGTTCCCTGCCTCGTTTAGCGACCGTTAAGATCAGTTTGTCGCCATCATAAACAAGGTAATTGGAAGAAATACGCCTTGGTAAATGGTCGCCGTGAATACCTAAGCCCAGACCAGAGGGGCTGATCGGGTCAGCAGCATTCAGAAAAAATATGGCGCTGCCCGTCGTCTCTTCTGGTTCCTGGAAGCGCCTTAGTGCTGTCGGTGTCATGTACTGTGGGCCGGGAATGCCTTTGAAGAAATGCCCTGAGACCACTTCACCTGATAGCTCCACCAGACGCAGAGCGCGAAAGATGGTACGCCAGTTGAAAACCTCTGATTCTCGGTTGCAGACTTCGCGGAAGACAATGCCCCAGCGATCCAGCAGCAGTCTGGCGTGTTCCCGGCTCTGTTCCTGTTGTTCGAGCAGTTCCAGGGTCTCCCTGTTTGTATTCACAAGATGCCAGTTGCCTGTGAAAGGCAGGCTGCCACGCCAACGGCTAAAAGCGCCGCGTCTTGATCGCCGCATTTGAGTGGCATCTGGCGCATCTATTCTTTCGAACTTGAAATTGTTCTCAATACCCTTGCGCAGGGCGGCGAAGCTGTCGTTGGTAATCGTACCGGCCCAGACTTCCTGCCACAGACCTTCTGCCAGGGTCGCCGAGGATTCACCCGTTATGTCTAGCAGGGTGGAGAAGTCATATCTTGCATGCGGTGAATCAATGAAGTGCGAAGTCGTGTTTTCCATATCTCTTTCCTGCTCTTTTGCAGCGAGAACCAGATCCAGTTCATCGACAAAGCTGAACATCGCATTTTTCTCGCCGGCACCCAACCACATCAGGTCTCCTTCCTGAAAAAGCAGATCCAGCTGGCTGCACTGATAGTCCGGTAACCTGGCTGGCAGTACCTCCGACTCCCACAGTGCCGCAGATAAAGGCATACCTCTTAAGCGTTCCAGGCACTCATAAAGCTTGTCCAGCGGGTCATGTGCACTGTAGCGGGTCTGCCAGTCATGAAAGAAGGCGGGCAGCGCTTCGCCGGGTTTCGCCTGAACTCTGGGTCTGCCCCGGGCACGCTGCAGGCGCAGCAGGTATTCATAATTGTCGGCATCACAGTAGTAGGGGGCTTCGTCATCCAGTATGCACCGCTGACCAGTGCGTTTGCGTCGCACAGTTCATCCAGTACCTGCCGGATACGGGATTCGGTAACCCTCAGGGTCAGGCTGAGGTAATCCGTCGAGACAGGACCATAGTATTGAAGGATGTTGGAAACCAGGACATTGAAGTCTTCGTTTGATTCCTGTGAATTGCCCGTACCGTCGTGGTCGAAAAGCTCAGTGAATCGTTTTTCGTCATCACGGCTGACGATCAGATCGCCATCCTGAATGGTTCGAAGGTTTCCCATATCCACATCAAACTCAAGGCGTGCGGTGAGATCCTGCCACTCCTGCTTCGGGATCGCGGTTCTCTCAGACACCCAATCGATGAGGTCGATCATGTCCTGCGGCAGGTATCCCGTCTCCTGGCGCTGTCGTATGGCGACAAACTCGTTGATGATCTCTTGAGAAATACCGGGCCGCATGCCTGCAGTGAATACAATCTCCTTCAGCAGGTCGTCGCGCAGCCGTGACTTTTTGCTGCCGGATTTGGGCGCATCGTTCATGTACATGTAGACCATGATCTGGTTATGAGCCACCGCCTGGGCGAACGGGCTGGGTGTGGCGGAATCCACTTCACTCACAACGATTTCACGGGTTTCGATTTCGTGCAGCATCTGGCGCAGATGATCCATATCGAACTCATCGCGCAGGCAGGTCCGCCAGGTTTCTAGAAGTACCGGGAAATCCTCGTACTTGAGCACCGAATCAAGCAGCTTCTGGGATTGCAGGCGACTCATCCACAGTGGTTTGCGTTCGTTGAATTGCCCCTTCGATAACAGCAGAGAGCGGCCGGCGTTTTCACGAAAACGTGCTCCAAAGAAACCGGAGCCCTCAAGACGCTGTCGCAGCAGGTCTTCCAGTTTATGCGATGGCACCATCTCAAAGATGTCTGAGGCGCTGACTTCATGGGGCAACTGCAGCACAACCGATTCGTTGGCAACGAAGACTTCGGGTTCCTCGCCATACTTATTCTGCCAGGCGGCTTCCAGCGCCAGTGCCAGTGGCCGATTGACCTCAGCGCCCCAGCCGGTATCCGGTATGTAGAACCACCTGGTATCCGGTCGCTCTCATCGGGCCGGAGCGTATGCGTTCGACAATCAGGTGATGTCTGTGTGGTAATGGCCGGCCACTATGATCCTGCTGGCGTTTCAGGTAGCTGATGATTTCATCAGCCACTCCGGGTTCTGCGCAGTAATCCTCGACCAGCTTCTGCCTGAAATCAGGCTCGTGGATTTCATCGTTGGCGGATTCAAGAAACGCATTGATTCGTTCCGCGTAGTGAAAGCTGCGGTTGATGGACTCAGCACGCCAGAAAGGAGGCGCGCTGGCGCCTGGTTTGGCAGGGCCGACAATGACGTCGTTGTGCGTGATTTTGCGTACCTGCCAGGTTTGCGTTCCCAGCGAAAATACCTGGCCAACCCGGGCTTCCCAAACGAACTCTTCGTCCAGCTCGCCGATTTTTGCGTTGTCGGTTTCATGACGCAGTTGAAAATAGCCTCTGTCCGGGATGACGCCGCCTGAAAGATATAAAGAGAGCAGGGCGCCTTTACGAGCATCTACGGTGTTGTTCATCCGATCTACTCGAATCCTCGGTTTCAGTTCTCGAATGTGGTGGTCGGCGTAACGCCCGAGCAACATGTTGATGACGAGATCGTATTCATGCCGACTGAGGCCGTTGTAGGCCGTTGACCGTTTTACTTCCGCATACAGTTCATCCAGATCCCAGGCTTCGGTGCCCGTCATGGAAATGATGATCTGACCGAGCACATCCAGGGGATTGCTGATGGTTCTGACGGGCTCCAGTG
The DNA here is from genome assembly GCA_965662805.1 of Candidatus Azotimanducaceae bacterium. Classification (GTDB taxonomy): domain Bacteria; phylum Pseudomonadota; class Gammaproteobacteria; order Pseudomonadales; family Azotimanducaceae; genus UBA9659. Next base: position 328,778 of record CBFIJB010000001.1, read on the forward strand.
CTTTTTCTTTAACCGCAGATGCAAGCACCGCTGCTTCCACAAAATCCTGTGGATGGGTTGGATAGATCGTGCATCGGCTGGCGGCACCTACCTGGTGTCCGGCGCGGCCTATTCTCTGAATCGTTCTTGCAATGGAACCTGGTGACTGAACCAGTACCACTTCATCCAGTGCGCCGATATCAATCCCCATCTCCAGGGAACTGGTGGCGACTATAGCTTCCAGCGTCCCGGACTTGAGGCGTTCTTCCACCTCGGTGCGAATCTCGCGTGCCAGTGAGCCATGGTGGGCATAGGCCACCATGCGATCCGCCAGTGTGTTGATCTTGTAGGTCAGCTTCTCGCACAGAGCGCGACTGTTAGTGAAAATCAGGGTCGAATTGTTTTTCTGGATCTTCGGCAGCAAATCAGCCGCGAGGTAATCCCAGATCTTTTCATCCTCGCCTCGATTAGCGGCTGCCTCCGGATAACGGATTCTGATGTCGTAGGTCTTTTTTTCAGTGCTGGCGACTATGTTCATGGAGCGTTTCAAATAGTCATTGCCATCACGTCGAAAGCCGGCGACAAATTCGGCCACGCGTTCCAGCGGATTTACAGTGGCAGACAGCGCAATGCGCTGGAATTCGCCATTGATGGCGGCCAGGCGCTCAATCGCACTCATCAGATAGACGCCACGCTTTGAGTCTACCACCGCATGAATCTCATCGAGGATGACGGTATCGATGTCGTGCAGGATATTCATTCCGCCACGGGAAGAAAGCAGGATATTGAGGCTTTCTGGTGTGGTAATCAGGATCTCCGGAGGCTGTCGCAGCATGCGGCGTCGTTCTTCCTGGTCTGTATCGCCACTGCGCACTGAGACACCGATTTTAGGGAATGTCGCATTCTGGTTCTCGAATCGTTTCTGGAGTTCAGTGAGTGGCTCAATCAGATTCTTGCGGATGTCATTGTTCAGCGCTTTGAGCGGGCTGATATACAGCATTCTGGTTGCGCCGGTTTCGAGTTCACCAGTGGCGAATCGATTCAGTGTCCATAGAAAGGCAGTCAGGGTTTTACCACTGCCGGTGGGGGCGGTGATCAGCAGATTTTCGCGCTGGGCAATACGCGGCCATGACCTTTCCTGAATGTCAGTGGGGCTGCCATATCGCTCGTTGAACTATTGCTGGATAATAGGGTGAAACTGAAGCATAAGATGTCTGCTGTTTATGTCGATTAGTGTAACAAAGCGCTGCGTTCACCGGGTTGTCAGTATGGGTGTTCTTCTTTTTCTGGCGATCCGAGTACTCGCCAGTCCCGTAGATGCGGAACGCCAGGCTATCCGTATCGCCATGCTGCAGGAACCGCCCGCCCTGAATTCTACGCAGGCAACAGACCTGGTGAGCTTCTTTGTGCTTGGGCATGTGAATGAAGGCCTGGTGCGATATGGCCGGCGCGGCGAACTGATGCCTGGTGTCGCGGAATCCTGGGAAATTTTCCCCGACCGTATTGAATTCAGGCTCCGTGCAGACGCGAAATGGGAAGACGGCTCACAGGTCACGTCTCATGATTTTGTTTATGCCTGGCGTCTGGTTGTGAACCCCGGGAATGCTTCACCCTTTGCTGCCATCATGCACCCTTTTAGAAACGCCCGTGCTGTGGCCGATGGCAAGGTGCCGGTGACGGAACTCGGCATACGTGCGATAAACGACAGAACGCTCATCGTTGAACTCGAACGACCCTGTGGTTATTGCCTGGGCATGATGCCGCATACAGTGTTCTATCCGGTTAAACAGAGCTTTTATGAAAAGGCAGGGGAGGCTTATGCCGCAGAGGCAGATCAGTTACTCAGTAATGGGCCGTTCAAACTGACAGAGTGGGTGCATGAGGCCAGTCTTAAGTTTGAGAAGAATCCCGAATACTGGAACCGTGATGAGATTTATCTGAACGAAATTCATGCGGCTTACATTACCGGGGACAATCGGACACGGCTGAACCTGTTTCTGGATAACCAGATCGCGCTGGCGCGCCTCGGTGCGGAAACCGTGAAGGAAGCTGTGGGAAAAGGCCAGCGCGTTCGAACTTTTCTCTCCGGTGGTATCAGCTATATCTGGTTTAACCACCGGGAAGGATTGCCCATGACAAACCGGTCTCTGCGTAAGGCCGTGCAGTCTGCCTTTGATGCTGATGAGTACGTGAACCAGGTGATTGCGATTCCCGGCTACAGGCCAACACGTTCGTTGATCCCGAGTTACTTTAACGGCATGAAAAAGTCGTTTGTGGAGGAGTTTCCGCCACCGGAAATCAATCACGATCCTGCCCATGCCCGTGCATTGCTTGCTCAGGCGAAGGAACAGATGGGTGATATACCGCGGCTGCGTCTATTGACAGTGACATCGACCACCGGCGCCAAAGCCGCTGAGTATGTGCAGGGCAAACTGAAACAGACCCTGGGCCTGGAGCTGCTGGTGGACCAGCAATCGTTCAAGCAGTATTTGTCGAAGGCCCGGGCAGGGGAGTTCGACCTGGTGTTGTCGAGCTGGTTCCCCGACTATGACGACTTTCTGACCTATGCGGATCTGCTTGGTTCACATAACCCCAACAACCGCGGCAGGTATTTCAATGAGGAATACGATCGCTGGCTGAAAGAGTTGATGGAATCCGTGGATAAGCCTACCCGGCTGAATGCCGTGGCTGAGATGCAACGGATCATCGTTGAAGAAGCCCCGCTGTTACCAACGGCTGAAACCGGCAGCGCGTATCTCATTCATCCAAAGCTTCGTGGTGTACAGCGCCGGGTCCTGGGGCAGGACCCGGATTTCACATCAGCGCGAGTGCTGCCCTGAACGCTACTGCGGCTTATCCGCCAGTCCGCATGTCCTCGATAAAGGCGTTGGATTCGTTGATGGCGCTCTGCATGGCACTGATCAGGTTCTCTACGTCTCTATTGACGGTCGATAGCTCACCCTTCAGGGATGCAATGGCCCGGGCATTCAGGTTGTGTTTTAAATACAGCACATTGTCTTTCAGACTGGCCAACACTGGATCGATGGTGGTTTCAGCACGGCGCATGGCTGACATGAGTCGTTCATAGCGGCGCTGGGTGTCTCTCAATTGACGTTCACTGTCGCGCCGAAGATTGGCGTTGCTGTACTGATCCAGTTCCGTTTCCCATTCAGCAAACAGATCCTCAGCTACGGATTCCACGGAATCGATGCGGTCGCGGATCTCATCGGCAGCATCTTCGCTGGCTTCATACTCGTCATTCAGGCGGTTGTAGATATCTTCCAGTTCGCCACCATCAAAGTTCACCACCGCCTGGAACTGTTCCAGTGCGTCCTTAAACTGCTCCTGACCTTCTTCCTGGGCTTCCTGCGCATCTTCGATACGATCTACCAGAATGTCCCGTTTGTGCACACCAAACTGTTCCATGGTGTCTTAGTAGGCGGACTCACAACCGGCAAGCAGGGCAAGCACGGTGACTGCCAGTAGTTTTCTCATCCTTCTTTTTCCTCTGTGGCTTTAACGATCCTGTCAGTGCATTTGTCCTGCAGGTGACTGTGCACCACGAAAAGCGCGTGGATGATACCCGGTATCCAGAAACACAGGGTCAGGATGATGCTGATAATGCCCTGGATGGGTTTACCGCATAGAAACACCGCCACAGGTGGCAGCAAAATCGCGAGCAGATATCGCATAAGAATCTGCTTGGTTCATTCTCTAGTAAAAAGTCGTTGGCTACATTAACTCAAAGTATCGCTGTAATTCCCAGTCTGTTGCGCTACTGGATTCCGTATCGCCGCACTCCGAATGGTAGGTCAGCCACTCCAGCTTGCGCGTGTTGACCCAGTAGTCGATGAAGTCTGCGCCCAGTATCTCCTTCAGGTGATCGTCAGCCGAAAGAGCGTCTGCGGCAGATAGCAGGGTATTGGGCAGTCGCGGAACATCATCCGGTAATCCCCAGCCAACCACTGTGAGTTCCGGAGGTATCTCCATATGATGGCGATGTCCGGCGAGCCCGCCGGCAAGAATCGCCGCCAGTACCAGATACGGGTTGGCATCGCCTCCGGGGAGTCGGTGTTCAATGCGCGCAAGGTTGGCCTCTCTTGAGATGATGCGCAATCCCGCCGTCTTGTTTTCCTCACCCCAGGTGGCCGTAACCGGTGGCGCCGTAAACTCGCTCATGCGGCGGTAAGCATTGATGGAGGGACAATGCAGGGAAACAGACCCGGGCATGGTGGCAAGAATGCCGGCAATCCATTCGTTCATCAGTGAGCTGCGCTTCCCCTCTTCGAAGAATGCCGGGGCGCCATCTTTTGCGGTCAGGGAGTGATGCACGTGCAGGCCGCTGCCGTAGCCCGGCTGCATCTGCGGCATGAAACTGACTGACATATCCATATCAACGGCGACTTCGTAGATCACCTGGCGGGCGCGGACAATGGTATCGGCAGCTTTTACCGGATTTGCAGGATAGAAGTTCAGTTCTGCCTGACTGACGCCGCCCTCATCACTCCAGGACTCCCAGTCAAATTTCTGCCAGTTGAGGCGCTTCAGCACCTCATCCATAAACGGTTTCACATTGTGGGCGTCGCGCAGCAGGTAAATGTTACTGGCGCTGGATGCGGTGAGTGGTGTGAGATTTTTATAACCTTTTCGTCGTGCGTTCTCGAACGAGTCCTTGTAGATAAAGAATTCAAGTTCAAAGGTTGCCTTCACGTTGTAGCCAAGCTCGCTGATCTCATTGGTGATTCTGCGCAACAGCGTTCGTGGACACAGGGACAGTGGTTCACCGTTCACAGACGTGAAGTCACAGATCACATGACCCAGGTCCGCGTCTGTGCCGTCTGAGATGATCGTGTCGATATCCGGTTTCATCAGGATGTCGCCGAACTGCCCATTTCGCATTTCGTGCCAGACCGTCATGTGCGGAAATCCGGTGTAGTCGCCGGCAAGGGCCATATCAGCAATCGCATGACCGCCGGGCAAGGATTTCAGAAACTTGGGACGGCGCAGGTATTTGCCGACGGCATGACCATCGAGACCCGTCGCATGGGTGCGCACCACTTCAACGTGGTGACGGTCCATCCACTCTTCGAGGGTAGGTTCATCCATCATGATAAACCCTCCAGTTCGCCCATGAGCAGTTTCTGGCAGGCGTTACTCATGCCGGTCAGATGTTCCAATGATCCGCGATACTGCAATTTTCCGGTCATCACTTCCTCTGCAAGGATGCCCTGGCCGGCCAGGAGCGGTTCCAGGCGGCGGGTTCTACCAATAATCTCCACGGTATCAATACCTTCGCCGAATGTCAGACTGCGATCTTCGTCCGTGTTGGTGATGATGAGTTTCTCGGGCATGTTGGGCAGGTCGCAAGTTGCCGCCCAGAAGCGTTTTGCGCTGTCTGCCCAGTTAGGCAGAGGCAGGCACAGCAGTTGTCCAAACCTGTAGGCAGCGAGTGGGTAACGCAGGAGTCCGGTGATCTTTGGTTTGACGTGATGATCATCCAGGTCGACTTCGATCATGACCTTGGCGTTGGCTGATGGACCCGAGGTCAGGCTGACCTGATTTCCTTCGAAAGTATAGGTGGCCGCCTGCGAACCCTTGATGGATTTGACGGTAAAGGAACCGTTCAGGCCGGATAGCAACTTTTGTGTCTCTTCCCGATGCAGCGCCAGGCGAAGGGTCGAAGCCAGCACCCGGACCATGGGTGTCGCCTCGGATTGTATGCTGACCTCGTAGGACTGGGTCATCTGTTGCCTCCGATTTGGCGACATCATAAGCTGCGGTGACACCGGAAACAACGAGTCTCACCCTGGCTGAACCACATTCCATCGTCCTCTGGCTCATGCTGGGCATTGCCGTGATTGTATTCGCGGTTTTGCTGTTTATCTCTGCGCCTTATGGTCGTCATGCACGCAGTGGCTGGGGACCGGGTATCAATGCCCGAACCGGCTGGATGGTCATGGAAGCGCCGGCCAGTCTGCTGATGCTTCTGCCGTTTCTGTTTTTTCCGCTCAATTCAGTGGTGATTCTGTTTCTGCTGCTCTGGCAGTTTCATTACTTTTACCGCGCTTTCATCTACCCCTTGAATCTGAATTCCCGGCGGGAAATGCCGGTATCCGTTGTGCTGATGGCAGTGCTGTTCAATACGGGCAATGCCTTTCTGAATGGCGGCCACTTTGTTCTGCATGCTGACTGGTACACGATCGAGTGGCTGACGACACCGCAATTCATTCTGGAGCTTTTGTTGTTTGCAGTGGGTTATTACGGTACCAGGCGTTCTGATGCGATTCTGGCGGCTTTGCGGGAACGACCTGGAGATGGCTACCGGATACCGCAGGGTTTTCTGTATCGCTGGGTCAGTTGCCCCAACTATTTATCAGAATCTGTACAGTGGTTCGGCTGGGCGATCATGACGTTATCACCGGCTGCATTTGTTTTCTTCGCCTGGACGCTGGCGAATCTGTTACCCAGAGCGATCAGTCATCATCGCTGGTACCGTGAAACTTTCCCTGACTATCCCAGGGAAAGGAAAGCTTTCCTGCCCTTCGTGATCTGATTCAGCTGCCGCGCGGCGATGAAAAGGTGGCGAGCAGCGCCGGCAGTGAAATGATCGTCAGGAACATCAGAGCTGTGAGTGCCACGGTCAGCAGTACACCGATGGAGTAAATACCCTGGTGAGTAGAGAAGGACAGTGCGCAGAAGGTCCCCAGGGTGGTCAGGTTGCTCAGAAAAACGGCTTTCGGTGTGCTGCTGTGTACCAGATCGTTGACATCAGCACACTGGTGAAAGCGTTTCACGATGTGAATGCCATTGTCGACACCGAGTCCGAAGATCAGTGGAATAACCACGACGTTTGCCATATTGAGCGGCAGGTCAATCAGCACGGAGACCGACAGCGTAAGCATCGCGGTCATGGCAAGTGGGATAAACACCAGCAGTGAATTAATAAAGCTTCTGAGCGTCAGTATCAGCACGATAAAGATAGTGAGTACGGCAAGACCAATGGCAGTCAGGAATGCGCGTATGACAATATCACCGATACCCAGGTCCAATACGGGCCGTCCTGTCACCTCCGGGACAACAGACATCACCGATTTGGTAAATCGACGCATGGCATCCACTTCTACCACATCCTCTGCGGGTGTAATCGACACCACGGCCTGACCGTCTGTAGCAATAACACGAGCCCGCATGTCCTCAGGCAGATCGTCGAGGGTGACTTCCTGCGGGAAGAGGGCAGTGCCAAGCCAGTCGATTTCTTTCCTGATTGGCGGCACGATCAATCCGGTGAAGAGTGCCCGGGTTTCTGCATTCATCGATCGCAGGGTCGTAATGGCTTTCCTGAGTGATTGCATGGAAAGAATCAGCGACGGATCCTGGCTGCCATTGATGGCTTGTTCCAGTCTTGTTTCCAGCTCAGTCAGTTGCACGACCAGAGCTGCGTCCGGGAAGTCGTTCTCGACTTCGACCGGGTCGAAAATGGATTCCAGGAAGTAGCTGGCATCCTCCAGGATCATGAGGTTTTCTTCCTGGTACCGGGGCAGGTAATCCTGCGGGGTTATTACTTCAGAGACCTCGGGCAGTGCCTCCAGTTGTGCTCGTGTTCCGGTTGCAGCATCAAGGTCAATGGCCATGTAATTGAGGGCATAGTCCGTAATGATGTCCTCTTCCTGAAGTTCCTGCAGTGTGGTCATGGCCTCTGATTCCGGGTTTTTGAGGGACAGGGTGCTGTAGTCAAACCTGGCCTGACTGGCAGTGGCGGTCAGGATTGCCGCGATGGCCAATGTCATATAGGCAGTTGTGCGTGAATGATCCGCAACAATGTTTGTCATGGCGCCAACAAAAGGCATGTCTGTCGGTGGTATCGGGTCTGAAACCACGGCAAAAAACGCTGGGATAAGAGTCAGGCTGATGACGACAGCGATAATCATCCCACCGCCGGAGATGATGCCCATTTCCGCGAGGCCAATATAATCTGTTGGTACAAACGCGAGAAAACCCATGGCTGAGGTGACACCACACAGGGCAATGGCAGGACCCAGTTGCTGACCCATGTCGATCAGTGCATCCCTGCTGTCCGCTTCTGTGCGAGCCTCCTGGTATTTCAGGCAAAGATGTACAGCGAAGTCGACTCCCAGGCCGATAAACATCACCAGGAAGATGATTGAGATGGTGTTGTACTGTCCAACCGTCAGCATGGCAAAAGCCGCGGTCCAGATGAGACCCACGACCATGGAGAGATAGGTCGCCGCGATGATACGCAGGCTGCGCACACCCCAGATGAGGACCGCGGCCAGGATAAGGAGCGCAAGCGAGCCGGCTAACTGCGCTGAGTCCATGGCGCTGACAATCTCTCCATGCTCCAGCGGTACCTGGCCAGTCAGGCGAATCGTGACATCGTCCGCATAGGCATGCGTCAGTTCGTTGATGATGGTTTCCAGGGCCCGAATGATTTCCGCGTCAGGCAGGTCCTCTCCGAAGTTCTGCTGTCCCTGAACGAAGATGACCTGATAGAAGGTTTTACCTTCTGCCACACGGAAGAGTTCGTCGCGCCAGGATATGGGTTTTTCGTTACCCTCCAGGGCGCGTTCCGCTGCCATGGTGAGTGCATCGGTCATCTGGACGAAACCTGCCGGTAACTCTTCATCCGACCCGAGTGCGTCAATGATGAGTTGCAGAGCGGAGCGCAGCGAGTTGTCTTCGGCAATGGCGGTGAGAAACGGCTGGGCGTCTGCCAGTTTGGACACCGTATCGTTCAGTGTCTCCGGGTCAAGATAGAGCAGGGCGTGGGCGTCAGCAAAACTCGTGGTTCCGGGGCTGTAGACGTTTTGAAAAACATCCTCGCGGGCGCGAATATCAGCCGACAGTTTGCTGGTTACCTGGGCAACCTTGTCGGGCTGCTCACCGCTGATGACGACGAAAGTATTTCGGTTGTACTGAGGGAAGGTGTCGAGAAACTCTGTGTTAACTCTTTTCCAGTCTGTGTCCTGACGGATAAGCCGAGAGGTGTCGGAGTTCATCTCGAACTGGGTAATGGCTACCCAGGCTGCGCCCAGCGTCGAGATCAGGATGGCTGCCAACACTGCCCTGGCGTGATTTACGACCCAGGCCGTCCAGTTGGCAAGTGTCGTATCGATCATGAGGTCAGTTGGTGGAAACGGATTGGTTGCTGATGATGTTCTGCGAGATTTCTGCCATGACGGCATCAAGACCGCCATTCTTGAACAGCGCGGCATAACTGGAGCGTCTCAGGGAAAGATCACTTACCCCATTGGCCACGATGTCGTAAATCCGCCATTCGTCATCCTTGAGCTGAAGCTGGTAGTCCAGGGAGACGGTCTCGTCTCTGGTGATGAGGGTGGAGTTGACGCGTTTACGCTGCCGCTTCATGTCCTCGCTGCCGACAATCGTGAACACCTGATCATGATAGTTTTTGAATCGGGAAGCGTAGGTGGTGGTGATCAGTTCTGTGAGCCCTGCCTGGAATTCAGACTGCTGGGTGTCGCTGAGCATTTGCCAGTTTCGGCCGAGGGAGATGCGCGCGATGGTATGTATCTGGAAATGATCGTTAATGGCAGGGCGTACTAACGCGACTCGCTCTTCGTACACAGGGTTTTTCATGGCCTGGATCAGGGTGTCATGAAATGCGTTGACCACGGTAACCGGACCCGCTTCAGACCCGGCTCCCGGTGCTACCAGGAGCCAGAGTAGGATCCAATAAACGTTAGTCTTTTTCAACAAATTCAACAACTTCCAGATTAAACCCAGAAATAGCATTATATCGTGTGGGAGAGCTCAGCAGGCGCATTTTGGTGACGCCGACATTACGCAGAATCTGCGAACCTGTGCCCACGACCCGATAGACACCGGCTTCGTTGGTATGCCGCTGTATCGGAGGAATCTCCGGGAAGTGGGATACGTGATCCAGTTCCGCCATCTGGTTGAATTCCTGGCCGATCAACACAACCACGCCTTCGCCCTCCTTGGAGATGTGGGCCATGGCATCTGACAGAGACCAGGTTTCTGAAAAACCGGGCCGGGTCGTGTGCAGGATATCCCGCAGGGTATTCAGTACGTGTACGCGCACCAGGCAGGGTTTATCTTCATCAATGTCGCCTTTCACCAGCGCGTAGTGGACGCATTCCGAGATGTTGTCCTTGTAGGTCTTCAACAGGAAATCGCCGTGAATGGTGGGTACGTTACGCTCATCCACCTGTTCGATGGTTGTGTCGTGCAGGTTCCGGTACTGAATCAGGTCAGCAATGGTACCGATCTTGATGTTGTGTTTTTCCGCGAAGACCTCCAGTTCCGGCCGCTTGGCCATGGTGCCATCTTCGTTCATCACCTCGACAATGACGGATGCGGGCTCGTAGCCCGCCAGTCTCGCCAGGTCACAGCCTGCCTCGGTGTGTCCCGCTCGGGTCAGAACACCACCTGGCTGCGCGATCAGCGGAAAGATGTGCCCTGGCTGAACCAGATCATCGGCTCTTGCGTTCTTGGCAACGGCGGTTCTGACCGTTTTTGCGCGATCCGCGGCAGAAATGCCGGTGCTGATACCTTCGGCGGCCTCGATAGAAACCGTGAAGTTGGTTTCATGCATGGACTTGTTCTTGTCGACCATCAGCGGCAGATTGAGCTGCTGCGCTCGCTCCTCGGTGACTGTCAGGCAGATCAGCCCGCAGGCATAACGCGCGAAAAAAGTAATGTGCTCAGGCGTAACGACGTCTGCCGCAATGATGAGGTCACCCTCATTTTCGCGATCCTCGTCGTCCATGATGAGCACCATTTTTCCCTGGCGAAAGTCTTCAAGGATCTCTTCAACGGTATTGATGGCCACAGGTTGTCCCGGCTTTAGTAGAAATTGACGGCGTAATTATACCGGAAAGCCTGGGCGAGCCCGCGTATAATGACCCATTCGTCATACTGTTCCTGAAATATTGAGGTCTTTACTTTGATCACGGCTGAATTTGTGACTGCGCTGAAGCGCATTGCCGGTGAAGTGATTGTTGAGCCGGAGCGGCTTGCCGTCTACGAGGCCGATGGGCTCACAGCCAAGAAACAGCGTCCGGGCGTGGTAGTGATCCCGGAAACTACCGAGCAGGTTCAGCGGATTACGGCACTTTGCCATGAACACCAGGTTCCTCTGGTCGCGCGCGGTGCGGGAACGGGTCTCTCCGGCGGCGCTATGCCACATCACGAAGGCGTACTGCTGGTGATGGCCCGCTTTAATCAGGTTCTCGAAATTAATGAGCGAGCATTGACCGCGGTAGTTCAGCCCGGTGTGACGAATCTTGCCATCACCCAGGCGGTGCAGGATCTTGGGCTTTATTACGCGCCGGATCCTTCCTCCCAGATCGCCTGCACCATTGGTGGCAATGTGGCTGAGAATTCGGGAGGCGTGCACTGCCTGAAATACGGACTCACGGTACACAATGTGCGCCAGATCAAGGTGGTTCTGCCAGATGGCGAACTCCTGACCATGGGCTCTCGCGGCTTGGATACGCCTGGTTATGACCTGTTGGCGTTGCTGCATGGCTCGGAGGGCATGCTGGGTATTGTCGTGGAAGTGGTCGTGCAGTTGCTGCCGGCGCCGCCGCAGATTGCGGTGCTAATGGCAGCCTTCTCGGAAGTGGATCAGGCGGCGAATTGCGTCGGAGATATTATCGGCTCCGGTGTCCTGCCCGCGGGTCTTGAGATGATGGACAAACTGGCCATTGAAGCCGCAGAGGCTTTTATTGGCGCCGGCTATCCAACTGATGCACAGGCGCTGCTTTTGTGTGAGCTGGATGGAACGCAAAGCGGTCTTGAGCTGTTAATCAATAAGGTGCAATTGGTGATGCGAGGCAGCGGGGCCATTGATATCCAGGTGGCGACGGATGCAGATCAGCGCGCGAAACTCTGGCAGGGCAGAAAGGCCGCATTTCCCGCCGTCGGTCGTATTGCACCTGATTATTACTGCATGGACGGCACTATCCCGAGGCGGGAGCTGTCCAGTGTGCTCTCCAGTATCAGCTCGCTTTCCAATGAATACGGACTCGCGGTCGCTAATGTTTTCCATGCGGGTGATGGCAATCTGCATCCGCTGATTCTTTATGATGCAAACGAAGAAGGTCAGCTGGATCGGGCCGAGGCATTTGGCAGTGCTATCCTGCAGCTGTGTATCGAAAAGGGAGGCACCATTACCGGTGAACATGGCGTTGGTGTCGAGAAGATTAACGAAATGTGCATTCAGTTTGACAGCCTGGAACTCGACATTTTTCATGGCATCAAGGGTGCCTTTGACCCGGTTGGTATTCTGAATCCTGGCAAGGCGGTGCCCACACTATCGCGATGTGCTGAGTTTGGTGCCATGCATGTGCATAGCGGTGAAGAGAAGTTCCCGGAACTGGATCGGTTCTGATGCTGGACGTTAAGGATATTTCAGCCCGTGTGGCCGCGGCGAGTTTGCCTCTTCGCATTGTTGGTGGTGATACCAAACGGCGCTTCGGACATGTTGACCCTGAGCATGAGGTGCTCGACGTCAGCGGGCACTCAGGCGTCATTGACTATCATCCGGCAGAACTGGTTGTGCGTGTACGTGCAGGAACCCGGGTTGCCGACCTGGTGACCATACTGGCTGAACAGCATCAGCAGCTGGTATTTGAACCACCCATGCATGGTGACGCAGCCACCATTGGTGGTGTGGTCTCTGCCGGACTTTCAGGTTCCAGGCGCCCCTATGGCGGTGCGGCTCGCGACCATGTGCTCGGCGTGGGCGTCGTCTTGTTCGATGGTGAATATCGGGAGTTTGGTGGTCAGGTGATGAAGAATGTCGCTGGCTATGATGTCTCACGTTTGATCTGCGGCGCCTATGGCACCCTCGGTATTGCCACTGATATCAGTCTTAAAGTACTGCCGTCTCCGGAAGTTGAGCTGAGTGTCATGCTTGAGACTCCTCTTGCACAGGCTCAAGCGCTGGTTGAATCCCTGACACGACGTGTTTCAACCATGAGCGCCGCCAGTTACTCGAACGGTTTGCTGCGCCTTCGCCTGTCCGGTCTGGCTGCTGATGTGGCATCCGACCGTCAGTTCATTGGTGGTGAACAGACTGAACAGCACTACTGGCAGCAACTGGATGGTTTGCGTCTGGATGGATTCCGTGGGGCGAGTCAGATCTGGCGGCTTTCTACTCATGCGCTGGAGCCGGTTGAGCATGACTACGATCTGATGGACTGGGGGTTTGCCCAGCGCTGGTTGATCGATCCCGGATTCGATCCGCGTGAAGGCTACCAGGGTGATGGCCATTGGATGTGCATCAGTGATTCGACACCCGTTTTCGGAGACATGTCATTGCTTGAGCTGAAGCTGCATCGAAATCTGAAACAGGTATTCGATCCGAATGGCATCTTTAATCCGGGGCGACTGGGTGAGGGGATCTAGATGAGAACAGAAATTCATCCCCAGTTGATTGATCTGCCCCTGGTCCAGGAAGCGGATTCGATACTGCGCAAGTGCGTGCACTGTGGATTCTGCACAGCAACCTGTCCCACCTATCAGCTGCTGGGTGATGAGCTGGACGGTCCGCGAGGACGCATTTACCTGATCAAGAATCTACTGGAAGACAACGATATTGATAATCAGAGTGTGCAGCATCTGGATCGATGCCTGACTTGCCGTGCCTGTGAAACGACCTGTCCTTCCGGCGTGGAATATGGCCGATTGCTGGATATCGGCAAGCAGTTTGCTGCCGAACGAAGCAGTGCGCCGCTGATCCGCCAGGTGTTGTCGTGGTTACTGCGCTGGGTTGTGCCAAGAAAAATACTGTTCCGGCCGCTGCTGTCGATCGGTCAACTGTTGCGACCGTTGCTGCCGGCCAGTCTGAAAGTTCACGTGCCCCCGAGGCAGGCTGTAAAACATAAAGTCATTTCTGAAACTGGTGCCCGCATTCTGTTGTTAAGTGGCTGTGTGCAGTCGGCAGCAACACCCAATGTTGTGGCTTCACTGCAGCGCATACTTGACGCAAGTGGCCAGCGCAGTGAAGTGCTTGATGAAGGTTGCTGTGGTGCTCTGGATTATCACCTTGCGGCGCACCAGAAGGGCATGTCGCGTATGCGCGAGGTCATTGACCGTCTGTATCCACGCCTCGATCAGGTAGATGCCATAGTTTCCAGTGCCACAGGCTGTGGCGTCACTCTTGCTGAGTACCCGGATATCCTGAAATACGATGCTGACTATGCAAGTAAAGCCAAGGCGATCGCCGAGAAACTTACTGACCCGGTCGAATTGCTGGAATCCATCTCCTTCGATCTCTCTGGTCAGAGTGTCGCCGTGCATACGCCTTGCAGTATGCAGCATGGATTAGGGCTGAACGGCCGTGTGGAATCTTTGCTTCAAAAGTGGGGTCTTTCAATCGAAGCGCACAAGGAAGGGCATCTGTGTTGCGGTTCTGCCGGGACGTATTCCATCCTGCAACCAGAACTCTCCACCTCGCTGCGGGACCGCAAACTCCTCAACCTTGAAGCCGGGCATCCCTCAGTGATTGTAACCGCCAATGTGGGCTGTCAGCTTCATCTGCAGTCCGGCACCAGGACGCCAGTCAAGCACTGGCTGGAACTGGTCGCAGACTTGCTCCCTTAAATCGGGGACAGTTTACTTAATTCGACTTTTCGCCAATTAAGTAAACTGTCCCCGAATTAGGCAAATCCTTGAATTAAGTAAACTGTCCTCGAATTAGGGCTAGAGCAGGTTGGCTTGTTCGTAGAGCCACCAGAGCAGGCCTTTCTGCGCATGCATCCGGTTTTCTGCCTGGAAGAAGATGATGGAGCGTGGGTCTTTGACCATTTCGGCTGTGATCTCGTAACCATCGTGAATCGGCATGTCATGCATGATTTTGCAGTCTGAGTCGCCGAGCATCTCGCGGTTGATCTGGTAGGGCATCATTTCTTTAACGCGGGCCTCTTTCTCTTCTTTGAAGTCCGGGTTATTGAAATACTGCATGTCGACCCAGGTGTCGGTGTAAACGAAGCTGGCATCACCAATAACCTCCGCAGGGTTTACGACGTGATTGACGGTCGCAGAGTTTCTAATGATGTTCTGGACGTCCGCATCCATGGACTCACCGTTGTCATCGGTTTCAGGCGTTGCCAGCGTCAGGTTAACGTCCAGCTTGTCGCAGATGATAGCAAGTGAGTTGGAGACATTATTCTGTACACCTACATACAACAGGTGTGCATTGGTGAGATCGCCTTCATGGTGCTCGCTGATGGTCAACAGGTCGGTCAGCGCCTGGCAGGGGTGAAACTTCTCGTCGCAGCCGTTGATGACGGGTACGCGGCTGGCACTCATGATTTTCTGTAGATCACTGTGGTGCATAAGGCGCGCCATGATGCAGCTGACATTGCTCGACAGGTACTCCGCCTCGTATTCAATTCCGGAGAGGACAAAGTTAGATGTCATCCAGTCAACATAGATGGCATGTCCGCCCAGTTCAATCATACCGGCTTCGAAAGAAACCCGTGTCCGTGTGCTGGTTTTCTGAAACAGCATGGCCATGGTTTTGTTCGCCAGCAGGGAAGTGTAATCGCCCGGACTTGCTTTGATCTTAGCCGCACGATCAAGAATATCCCTGATCTCTTCAGCGCTCAGGTCTTTCAGGTTAGGTATGTGTCTCATGTCGTATGCACCCTGTCTGCTGGGTCAATTGTGCCGTCTCAACAAAGTGGCGCAAACTACCGGAATCGATCACTTTTGTACAGTCGCTCAAAATCTTTGCCAAATAGTGATAGCGTTATCAGATGTGTGGCCGCTTCAACATCATTGACGATCCCATGACGCAGTTCCTGCTGGAAATCACGGGGCAGGCCTGGCAGATCGAAACAGAACTCAACGTCGCGCCCACCCAGCAGGTGCCGGTACTCCGTTTCGGAGATGATGGCGATTGGGCGCTATCGCCGATGCGCTGGTGGCTGGTGCCTTACTGGTCTCCCGAGCCTTCCACGAAGTACTCGATGTTCAATGCCAAATCGGAAACGCTCAGCAAGAGCCGGGCCTACTCAGAACCCTTCAAACGCCGGCGCTGCATTGTGCCTGTCTCCGGTTATTACGAATGGAAACGGGAGGGGGAAGTCAAAGTGCCTTATTACATCGAGCCAGAAGAAGATGCCGGATTCGCTTTTGCTGGTCTCTGGGATCGTTGGTCCCGAGACGATAGTATTGTTGAAAGTTGCACGATCATCACCGCGGCGGCACCTGAAGGTATTAAATGGTTGCATCATCGTACCCCCGTACATCTTACCTGTGATCAGGTTGAGAACTGGGTCAACCCGAATGCCTCTGCATCTGAGCTGGATCAGTTGCTTGTCCCGGAGCTTCGAACCTCGATCAAGATTACACCTGTCTCCACCTATGTGAATAATGCGCGCAACAAAGATGATCGCTGCATTGAACCTCTGGGTGAACCCACCATCATTCATTGAGGAGAATCAGATGGGCATCAATATTGGGCACATGGCGGTCAGAAGAGCCATTCACATTAAGGCGCACCCTCAACACATCTGGCACGAGTTCCATGATATCCGTCGTATGGCGGACTGGTTTGGTCATGGCCAGACTCTGTAATTATACGAGCCAGGGAAAGACGGCCGTGTTGAGCTGAGTGTAGAAATGTCAGATGGCGTTCACTGATTTGGTGGTGCGATTGCTGTGTTTGACGAAGGAAAAGAGCTGACGTTTGAGAACAACTGGTTCGGTGACGGTGCCTGGGACGTTCCCACCCTGATTACTATCCGCCTGACGTCATGCTATGACGGCACACTTGTGGAACTGTTTCATCACGGTTTTGAACGTTTGGGTGCTAAGGCTGCCAGTGAATTCCTGGCTTATGAGTCCGCCTGGGATGTCGGACATTTGAAGCGGCTGAAAGAAATCGTGGAAGGCCTATGAAGGGGAAGAGCGGAGATCAATGTCTCCGCTCCCCGGGCGTGAGTTATCCCATTTTGTAGAAGCACGCCTTGTTGCCATCCGGATCACGAATGTACGCGCCATAAAAGGTCGGCATACGTTCGCCGGGCGCACCATCATCGGTTGCCCCCAATTCCATAGCTTTGGCGTACAGGGCGTCTACTTCTTCTCGGTTTTCAGCAGGAAAAGCCAGCATGTTGCCGTTGCCCGGGTTCTGGCCTTCCTCATTATAGGGGATGCAGACCGCCAGCATCGGTTGATCCATGCTCGAACCGATAAACGCAATGCGCCCGATATCCATGATGACGCTTGCGCCCTTTGACGCCAGAACGCCGGACCAGAAAGCCTTGGCTTTCTCCATGTCTGAGGTTCCGATGGTTGCGTATCCGATCATGTTTTTCTCCGTTTCAGTAATGATTTGGTGGCGCGGATGTTACCACGGCCAGATCACGTTCGGAGCGAGGACCTAATTCCGGCTGACGTGAAAGGTCCCGTCATCATCCAGGTTGTCCAGCGCATACTCGACCTCGCCGCGGATATCGGATTCCGAACGACCCAGGCTCTTGTAATACTGGAGGAGGTTCCACATCAGCGCCTGCCCATAGGCGTTGCCATCGACACCGGCTTCTTCCCCGGCCTTGAGACCATCAATCAGATGGTTTTTGGTCATCTCAAATGTGTTCATGCCGTTTTCTCTTTTGTTGTGATCGGTGAATTATCGTCTGATTCACCGTCAGGACATTGATATGTATCACCATAATGCGTTACACGTAGGTGACGGATGCCTGTCCGAACTCCATGCGGGCGATCAGTTCGCGATGAACCTCATCCGGTCCATCTGACAGTCTCAGCGCGCGGTGCGATGCCCACATCCGTGCCAGCGGCGTGTCTGCCGAGACGCCAGTGCCGCCGTGCATCTGGATAGCGCGGTCAATAACGTTGAGGGCAATATTCGGCACGATCACTTTCATCTGGGCGATGTCATTCAACGCCTTTTCCAATCCATTCTGCTGAAGTGACCAGGCGGCACGAAGGGCAAGGAGTCTGCCCATTTCTATTTCTGTCCGCGAGTTGGCAATAATGTCCATATTGCCGCCCAGTTCAGACAGTGGCTTCCCGAATGCATGTCTCGACCTTGAGCGATGAGTCATCAGGCTAAGCGCTCGTTCGGCAGCGCCGATAGAACGCATGCACTGGTGAATCCGTCCGGTCCCCATCCGGTCCTGAGCGATCTCAAACCCCTGGCCCGGCTCACCGATCAGGTTCTCAGCAGGAACTTCCACATTCTCGAACTCAATCTGGGTGTACCCGTGTGGTACATTGTCATAGCCGAAAACCGGGAGCATGCGTTTGATGGTCACGCCCACTGCGGAAGTTGGCACCAGCAAAAGAGACTGCTGACGATCCGGTTCTGCCTCCGGGTCGGTGACGCACATGACCAGAATATATTCGAACCGGGGGTCACCGGCACCGGACACCCAGGTCTTCTCGCCGTTGAGTACCCAGTTTTCTCCAATGCGTTTTGCCTGTGAAACAAAGTTGGTGGCGTCAGAGGAGGCGACAGATGGCTCAGACATGGCGAATCCGGATTTCACATGACCCGAGAGCAGAGGCAGTAGATAAGTGGTACGTTGTTCGTCGGTGCCAAAACGGGCGAGGATTTCCATGTTGCCGGAATCCGGCATGGCGCAGTTGAAAACTTCAGCGGCAATTTCCGAATAACCCATCTGTTCGGTGAGATATGCGTAGTCCACCTGATCGTAGGTCTGTCCGTCTCGAGCGATGAACAGATTGAACAGACCTTCGTCGCGGGCATGCTTTTGCAGCTCCGCCATGACGGCGGGTACAGACCAGCGATTCTGCTCCAGTGCATCTGCATAGGCTTGTTCGTGAGGAATGATCGCCTCCTGAATAAACAGCTTCAACTTCTTCAGGATCGGCGCCACAGATTCTGAGACACCCAGATTCATCTGTGAAGCGCTCACAGTTCGACCTCCATGAATGGCTTCAGTGTGGGTTTGAGTTTCGCCGGTGTACAGCGGCGAAACTCGCTCCTGTGGCAGGCATGTTCGATGCAGAACTTTTCAACACTACGACGGAGTGAAGCAGTCAGTTGGTCGGTTATTCTGAGCTCAGGCTCTAATGCGAGATGGTTAATCAACAGGGTGCCCGTTTTTCGATCAGCTTTGGCATCCATGCGACCTATCAGTTCATCTCCATACAACAAAGGCAGCGCAAAATAGCCAAACTTTCTCTTTGGTGCAGGCAGATAGCATTCCAGCTGGTAGTCAAAATCAAAAAGGCTTTGTGTCCTTTTTCGATTGATGATGCTGTTGTCGAAGGGTGAGAGTATTCGGACCTGATTCCTGGTGACGCGCAGCGGTAGATGGTCCAGCAATTCCGTTGTGGTGTAGTAGGCCTGCCCATCGATATCGATTCTCTGCAGGGTGCCTTCATGCACAAGCTGTTCGATGGCCTTTCGCAGAGCCGACTTCAGACTGATTTTTGCTAATCGCTGGATCGTGAATTTGGCATAACCAATCTCCTGTTCCGTTGCCAGCCCCAGTGCGTGAATCTGAGTGAGCACGAGATGCCTGGCCCATTCCTCTATAGACGGGATGGTTGTCTCGACGTGATCAGGAATCACATTCTCCGGCAGATCAAATACCTTCTGGAAGCCTTCACGGCCAGTCACCATCAGTTCACCAGACAGGAACAGGTGTTCCAGTGCGCGCTTCGCCGGTTTCCACTCCCACCAGCCACCGCGTTTTTTGTTTTCCGTATCTTCAAAATCACGGGACTGAAGGGGACCTTCCTCGCGAATTCTCTTGAGTATCTCAGTCGCCAGCTTGCGGTCGCATTCCCGCGTTGAGCGCCATCCCTGCATCACCGGCAACGAAAAACGGTAGTGTTCGAAAGGCATAAAAGCGGCTGCGTGACTCCAGTACTCGAAGATGAGCCGCTCTTGCATCAAACTGTCCAGGTGTGCCGAATCAAAATTGTCGATCCGAGTTGCGGGGATGTGCTCGTGAGCGCGATTGACGACAGAAATCGTGTCAATCTGCAGATAGCCGAGTCGCTCAATGGCTCTTCGCAGTGCATTTCTACCCCGCCCGAACTCGTTGTCCCGTAGCAGGCCCTGCTGCTTCAGGAATATTTTTCTGGCATCGCGTCGACTGATATCCATGGCTTGATATTAGCTCAACTGCCTCTGCCTGGTTCACATATCAGACCGGTGAACATGCTAAGCTTCGGGCAAGTGATAAGTGGAAAAACAATGATGTTTAAGTGGTTGATTCAGGGTGTTTTTGTTCTTTCTGCCCTGGTTCTGCAATCGGCGTTTGGCGCCAGCACGGAGGCGGTATACGGTGACCGGGCGGTGGTGGCTTCGCGCTCGACCCTGGCCTCCGCTGCAGGTATTGAAATCATGAAGCAGGGTGGCAATGCGGTAGACGGCGCTGTCGCCACGGCGTTCGCTCTGGCAGTGACTTATCCTTCTGCCGGGAATATTGGAGGTGGTGGATTTGCTGTGATCCACCTGCCTGATGGTCGGGTGCTGACCCAGGACCATCGTGAAATGGCGCCAGGCAAAGCACACCGCGATATGTACTTGGATGATGAACGTAATGAGATCAAGGGCCTGTCTCGTGATACGCATCTTGCGGCCGGCGTCCCCGGTAGCGTTGACGGCCAGCTGGATATGCTTGAACGCTACGGCAGGCTATCCCGCAAGGAGGTACTCGCGCCAGCGATCAAGCTGGCAAAAGAAGGTTTTGTTCTGGATCGGTATCTGGCTCGCCACATCAATACATTCGGTAAGAAACTTCAGGACACGGCAGCGGGCAAGAAGAAGTTTTCCATGGATGGTCGCTTGCTTGAAGCGGGTGATCTCTGGAAACAGCCGGAACTGGCTGCCACCCTGCAGAGAATTTCTGACAAGGGGAGAGCAGGTTTCTATGAAGGTGAGACAGCAGACCTGATTGTCGCGGAGATGCAGCGGGGTAACGGCATCATCAGTCATGAGGATCTCAAAAACTATCGTTCCGTCTGGCGGGAACCCGTGATGACCACCTACCGGGGTTATGACATCTGGACAATGGGTCCCCCGTCTTCTGCGGTACTGGTATTGCAGATGCTCAATATGCTCGAGCCGTTTGATCTTGCTTCCATGGGTTGGGGCAGCGCTGAGTCGATTCACCTGATGATTGAAGCGGAACGTCGGGCCTATGCAGATCGCGCTGAGCACCTGGGTGACCCGGACTTCTGGGATGTGCCATTGGAAGGACTCGCCAGCAAGGAGTACGCAAAGCAGCGTTTTTCGGATGTCGATCCGAAGAAAGCCTCCGTCAGTGCTGACATACTTGCTGGTAATCCCGGTGGCAGTGAGAGTATGGAAACCACCCATCTATCGGTGATGGATGCCAATGGCATGGCCGTTTCCCTGACCACAACACTGAACAGTACCTATGGCAGCAAGCTGGTTGTTACCGGCGCTGGTTTCCTGTTGAACAATGAGATGGATGATTTTTCGGTGAAACCTAACATCATGAATCAGTTTGATCTGATTGGTCGGGAAGCTAATGCCATTGAACCCGGAAAACGCATGCTGAGTTCAATGTCGCCAACAATCGTTTCCAAAGACGGTAAAGCGATTCTTGTCACCGGGTCTCCCGGCGGTTCCACCATTATCACCACAACACTTCAGGTCATCCTGAATATCATCGATCATGGGATGCCTCTGGATGATGCGGTCAGCATGCCCAGGTTTCATCATCAGTGGACCCCGGACCGGATTATCCATGAGCGATATGCATTCTCGCCGGATACCCTCCGTCTGCTTAAGTCTCTGGGTCACACATCTTTCATGCTTTGGCCTTATGGTCGCGGCATCGGTGATGCCAATTCCGTAATGATGAAAGAGGGCATTCTTCATGGGGTTAAGGATCCTCGTGCCGAGGGTGTTGCTGTCGGTTTCTGAACGTGAGATTTCTTGCCGTTGATGGGTTCAACCTGATTCGACGTATCTTCGAAGCAAGACACGCGGAAACGGAATCTGATATGGCATCGGTGGTGCAGGCGGCGGGTCAGTCTCTTGGGCGTGCACTTGCGAAGCACAAACCTTCGCATGCCGCTGTTGTTCTGGAGCATCATGATCGTACCTGGCGACATCTGCTTTACCCTGAGTACAAACAGAACCGTTCCGCTACACCGGAACTTCTGATCAATCACCTGAAAGCCTTTGAAGACAATTTTCAGTCTCTGGGTGTGACCAGCTGCAGCGTTTCCAGTTATGAAGCGGACGATGTGATAGCAACGATAGCGCGCGTTGTCGCGGCTCATGGTGGTGATGTGGTGATCCTTTCTACCGACAAGGTCTACCTTCAATTGATCGATCATCACATCAAGGTGTTTGACCATTTCAATGAAGTCGGGCGCGACGCTTCATACGTGAACGCGCAATTCGGGATTCCCGTTGCTCAGTATGTTGATTACCTGGCGATGGTGGGGGACAAGAGCAATAACATAAAGGGTGTTCAGGGAATTGGTCCCAAGAGCGCTCAGTCGCTGCTCAGCCAATATAAAACACTCGATAATATTCTTGTGACAGAGGAAAATAGTGCCTCGATCCGTAAGGTTCAGCAGTCGGCGCATGACGCGACTCGGTCACGTCAGCTGGTAACCCTGAAAACCGATGTTGAACTGGGTCTCAATCTCAAAACTTTCCGTCTCTGAACGATACAGGATGTAACTTGTCTCTAAATACCAACGCTTTTAAGGCCTACGACATTCGTGGGCGAGTCCCTGATGAACTTAATGAAGAGATCGCCTTTGCTATCGGCAGGGCCTATTCTGATTTTCTGAAACCTCGGGAAGTCGTGGTTGGGCATGACATAAGGCTGTCCAGTCCGGAGATCACCGATCCCCTGGTGCGAGGTTTGAATGCCTCTGGGGTTAACGTTTCTCATATCGGCATGTGTGGTACCGAGGAAATCTATTTCGCGACTGACCATTATGGTTTTGATGGCGGCATCGTGGTGACCGCCAGTCATAACCCCGCGGATTACAACGGTATGAAGATGGTCCAGAAAGGGGCAAGGCCGATCAGTGGAGATAGCGGATTAAACGACATTAAGGCTGCTGTAGGCGCTAACCAGTTCTCAGAGGCGCCAGGTGGCGGCGAGCTGAAGCAACTGAGTCACCGTGATGCCTATATCGAGAAACTGTTGAGTTATGTGGATCTGGAGAAACTCTCGGGTATCAAGCTGGTGGCTAACCCTGGACATGGTGCAGCGGGCCCGGTGATTGAGCGCCTCATGGACAGAATGCCCATAGACTTTGTGCCGGTCCATTTCGAGGCAGATGGTCACTTCCCCAATGGTGTACCTAACCCCTTGTTGCCGGAGAATCGTGCGCCGACCATCGATGCTATCCGGGATTCCAAGGCGGACCTGGGCGTCGCGTGGGATGGAGATTTTGATCGCTGCTTCCTGTTTGATGAGAATGGTCGTTTTATTGAGGGTTACTATATTGTCGGCCTTTTGGCCCAGGCTTTTCTCGAGAAAGCGCCGGGTTCAGGCATCGTGCATGACCCGCGTCTGACATGGAACACCATCGATATCGTTGGCGATCGAGGTCGTGCTATTGAGAGTAAGACCGGCCACGCCTTTATCAAGGAACGCATGCGGGCTGAAGATGCCATTTATGGAGGTGAGATGAGCGCGCATCACTACTTCCGTGATTTTGCCTACTGCGATAGCGGTATGGTTCCCTGGCTTCTGATCACGGATCTGATGGCAAGACAGGATAAGAAGCTGAGTGAGCTTGTTGATGAGCGTATGCTGGCTTTTCCCTGTTCAGGAGAGATTAATCGTCGTATTGAAGATGCGGCAACGCTGTTGGTTGAACTGGAAAAGAAATATGGTGGTGATGCTTTATCGGTTGCCCGAACCGATGGCCTGTCCATTGAGTTTGCCGACTGGCGATTTAATGTCCGTTCATCCAACACGGAGCCGGTAGTTCGGCTGAACGTTGAGGCGCGGGGCAGCACGCCATTGATGGAAGAGAAAACCCGGGAACTGCTCGACCTGATGGGCGGCGAGCCGGCTTGAAACTTACAGCCAACGGTATCCAGCTGGAAGTCGAGGTCCATGGAGAAAGCGATCACCCCGCAATCCTGCTGATGCGTGGATTGGGCACGCAACTCATTGATTGGCCCAGGTCCTTTGTGCAGGGGTTATGTGATTCGGGTTTCAGGGTTGTCCTGTTTGATAACCGGGATGTTGGCCTGAGTCAGAAATTTGATGGCGTGCCCGATATCGGGAAAGTGGCTCGAGGTGAGGAGAAACCGCCTTATTCCCTGGAGGATATGGCAGCTGACGTCATTGGCGTTCTGGATGAGTTGGGTATTGAGCAGGCGCATCTGTTTGGTATCTCTATGGGCGGCATGATCGGTCAGGTGGTTGCTGCCCGTTATGGCGATCGTCTGAAGACTTTCTTTTCCGTTATGTCGAGTTCATCGCGACCGGGTCTACCGGCAGCAACGCCGGCGGCTTTGGCGGCATTGAATGCCGAAACAGACCCGAATGCAGGGGAGGAAGAGATTGTTCAGGCTACAGCCGAGGGACTGCGGGTATGTGGTTCTCCGGGTTACCCTCCGAATGAGGATGAGCGTATTGCGATTGCCCAGGCCAGATTCAGACGGGATTATACGCCTGGCGGTAGTGCAAGGCAGATGGCGGCAGTTGTTGCGATGGGTGACCGCTCAGCGCTTTTGCGTGCTATCCAGGTGCCGACCATGGTCATTCACGGTGCTGACGATCCATTGATACCACTTGCCGCCGGTGAAGATACGGCTGCGCTCATACCTGATGCGCAACTGACAGTGATTCCTGGAATGGGGCACGACCTGCCACCAGCATTGGCTCCCAAAATAACCGACATCGTCACCAGTTTTATTCGGGGACAGTTTACTTAATTCGAATTTCGGGGACAGTTTACTTAATTAGTTATGAGTGTGATTGTGGAATGAGCTGGTTGGGAAAAATATTGGGCGGCGGTATTGGTTTCATGTTGGGTGGTCCACTGGGCGCTCTGCTTGGTGCCGTAGCCGGCCACCACGCTGTAGACAAGGGCAGATTTACCCAGGAGGAAGAGCGTCAGAGCCTGTTTTTCCTGGCGACCTTCTCCATGCTTGGCAAGCTCTCCAAGGCAGACGGTCGGGTGACTTCCGAGGAGATAGAAGTGGTAGAGCAGGTGATGCGTGATAGTCTGCGATTGTCTCCTGAAGCCCGTCAATTTGCGATTGATGTATTCAGCGCGGCGAAGGATTCTGGTGACAGCTTCGAAGACTATGCCCACCAGTTTTATTCGGATTTTCGAGACTATCCTGAAGTATTGAGTTCACTGGTGGATCTGTTGCTTCGCCTGGCCCATGCTGATGGTGTGGTGCATCCCGAAGAGACCCGGCTGATTGAAGAGACTGTGCGAATTTTTGGGATACCTGCCGAATATGAACAACTGAAAGCCCGATACTCCAATGTGAATGATCTTGAGAAGTGCTATCGGATACTGGGTGCCTCCAGCGATGAGTCTCTCGCGGACATCAAGAAAAAGTATCGTCGATTGGCGATGGACTATCATCCGGATCGCGTTCAGGCTAATGGCGTGTCCCCGGAGCTGGCCGCTGCTTCGGAAGAGCGATTCAAGGAGATTCAGCAAGCCTTTGATGTGATCGAAAGGCATTTGGCCTAATTCGGGGACAGTTTACTTTTTCTCTTCCTGCCGCGCTTTTTCTTGCTGAGTTTTCTTCCTGTCTCCTTTTCCAGCTTTTCGACGAAAGCCTCGTTCCCCAGCGGCCTGCCGGTTGAAGTATGATTCTTGATTCGCTGGTTTCTATTTTCCGTGTCTGGTGCTTTGAGGAAGGCCGACCAGTTGGAAACGAGACGAAGTACGGGTGATGAGTTAATCAACGGGTCGTGCGTTCTGTGCAGATGAGCGCTAGCGCTTGACCATGGCCAGGCTGCGGGAGCGTCGCAAAGGCCAGCTTTTACCGGATTGAGTTCCACATAACGAACCGCGGCCAGAAAGTGGATTTCGTCCATCACGGATGAGTGAAATCGTTCCTGCCACAAGTGACCCTGCCATTGCATTCTGAGATTAATTTCCCGCGTATAGCGTCGATGTGCCTCTTTAAAAAGCCTCACCAGACTGTCTTCCCGATGCGGGACGAGGACAAAGTGAACATGGTTCGGCATCAGGCAATAGGCCAGGATTTCGATCTCTGCGTTTGGCAGGGCCGAAGCGACTAGAGCTATATAGCGCCGATAGTCTGTTGCGCGGAAAAATGTTCTCTGCTTACGGTTGCCTCTCTGGGTCACATGGTGCGGATAGCCTGGTACAACCAGCCTTGGGAATCTTGCCAACTTCTCTGCCTCCAGAGTATCAAGAAGATACTCATCAAGTGCAGGGATTTGGGGTAGGGGAAACTTCCAGTTTTGGTGTGCGAAGTTTCGCCCAGCGAATTAAGTAAACTGTCCCCGAAATTCGAATTAAGTAAACTGTCCCCGAATTAGGAGGATATTTATGTCCCTTTTGCTGATTGGTGCGGGGTTTGGTCGCACGGGCACCTTATCGCTGAAGTACGCCCTTGAAACCCTCGGGTTGCGCTGTCATCACATGATTGAGGTGATTCGTTCTCCTGGTGATGTTGAGAAATGGCTTCGCGCGGCGGAGCAGGGTGACGCGGACTGGGACGATTTGTTAGAAGGATTCAATGCCACTGTCGACTGGCCCTGCTGTCACTTTTATCGGCAGTTGGCTGAGGCCTATCCCAAGGCAAAAGTCCTGTTGAGTGTTCGTGATCCCATGTCCTGGTACGAAAGCATGTCGGAGACGACTTTGAGGGTGATCCGCGCGCGCATGAGGGCCGCGCCAGATTCCCGGGATCTTGGTCAGGAACTGGTCGTGAAGGGTGCCTTTCATGGCAACATCGACGAAGCAGAACATGCCGTGAGAATTTTCGAGCAACATGTCAGCGACATGCGTGCAACGATTGAGCCGGAGCGTTTGCTGGTCTATCAGGTTTCGGAGGGCTGGGAGCCTCTGTGTGAGTTCCTGGAAATGCCAGTGCCCAACGAGCCTTTTCCTAGAGTTAATTCTCGTGACGAGTTCGATGAAATCTTTTTTGGAGGCAGAAAACCATGACAGAACCACGACAGGAATTTGATTCCCTTGAAGGCAAGACAGTTCTCGTAACCGGCGGTGCCCGGGGTATTGGCAAAGGTTTGGCAGAACGTTGCCTGAAAGAAGGCGCGAGCGTCGTTATCACGAATATGAACCCGGAGGTGGGTGCCAGCACCGAGCGGGAGCTTTCTGCCCTGGGTGAGATTCGGGCCGTCAATTGCGATGCGACGAGTGAGAGTCAGATGACATCGCTGGTGGAAGATATCTGGACGAAAGAAGGGCCGATTGATCTTGTGTTCAGCAATGCGGGCAAAGGTGGCGGAGAACGAGTGCTGGAGTCTCCGCTTTCGGCATCTCGGGATATCATGGCGACGAACTACGAGTCTTCGCTCATTACCGCGCAGGTTTGCATCCCTAGAATGCTCGAATCAGGTCGTCCGGCTCACGTTATGTTCACAGGTTCGGAACACTCGCTGAGCCTGCCAGAGGGTAACGAATCACTGGGTTTTGCCTTTTATGGCGCTTCAAAACACGCGATGCTGATCATGGCAGAGTGGCTTCGATCAGATCTTGCGGGTACGAATGTTTCGGTCAGTCTGCTGATGCCGGGACCCGTTTTGACAGAAGGGGTTGCCGGTGCCTTCGCGGCGTTGGATGAGGATCCCGACAACCCACAGATCCGTGAGCAGTTCAGTCGAGAAGTGGAGCGTCTGCTGCGTGAGCGGATCATTACGACTCAGCAATGTGCGGACATCGCATTGCAAGGACTCCGCAGGGGGCTCTTCTTTATACCAACACAGAAACACATCCGTCAGGACGTGGAGCGGCGTTACAGCGAGCTCTCTGAGGCGTTTGAAAGTCTGCTGGGAGAGTAGCGACTTTAAGTCAGCTGCCGTGAGACGGCTTGAGTTCCGCCGCTGTACGCTCTTCCAGCGAAATCAGATCCAGCAGAATGTGACCGCTTTCTACAAGATAGGGGTCGGGATCTTCTTCTTCGCTTTCTTTTTCTGAATCAGCTGCAGGAAGCGTCGTTCCGGAGCCTGCCATTTCGCTGCCAGGGACGGGCGCTTCGCCTTCCTCATTGTCAGGGACGATCGCGCCTCCAGTACTGCCTTCGACTTGCACGGGTGCCTCTTCAACGCTTGCAACGGTGGGCTCTTCCTCGCTGTCCAGGTCATCCAGCGACGCCAACACGTCCATCCCCAGTGCTTCTCGTTTTTTGTTCTCCAGGGTCAGCCAGAAGGCTTCCCGCTCTTCTTTTTCACGCATTCGCACTTCTTTATTGAGACTGACGTAATCATCCTCGCTGCGAGCCTTGCGATAGGCGAATGCTTCTTTCAGATAATTGAAATCCGGATTGTCGGCAACGCGGTCTTCGTGCAATGAACGCAGTTCCGGTACCAGATGGTTAATCACATGCTTGCGACGATAGTTGGTTGCCGTGATCTTGTCCCAGGGAAGGGGTTCTTCAAGTGTACTTTCGCCGATGGAGTCCGGGTCATAGCTGGACGGATACTCTATATCCGGAATGATGCCTTTCTCCTGGGTGCTCTCGCCAGAGATGCGATAGAACTTCGCCTGGGTCAGCTTCAGTTGGCCACGGTTGAGAGGCAGAAGCGACTGAACAGTACCCTTGCCAAAAGTCTGGCTGCCGATAATGATGCCGCGCTCGTAATCCTGAATGGCGCCGGCGAAAATCTCAGATGCAGAAGCACTGAGACGGTTGACCAGAACCGCCAGAGGGCCATCGTAAACGACGCTGATGTCACGATCATCGAGAATATCTACGCGGTTACTTTTGCTGCGAATCTGAACAGTCGGACCTCGATCGATAAACAGGCCCGTAAGCATTTTGGCTTCCTGTAGTGAACCGCCGCCATTGTCGCGCAGGTCAATGACGATGCCGTCTATGTCCTGTTGCACCAGTTCGCGGATGAGTCTCTTGACGTCGCGAGTCGTGCTTTTGAAGTTACGATCGCCTTTCTGAAGGGCCTTGAAGTCAACATAGAAGGTCGGGATGTCTATGACACCGATCTTGTGCACTGAGCCAAATTGTTCGATCTCGATAACATCCGATTTGGCAGACTGTTCCTCCAGTTCAACCTTGTTGCGCACGATGCTGATAGTGTGGTGGAGACCGTCGGCATCTGCAGCAGGAATAATATCGAGCTTGACAATCGTATCCTTTCGACCTCGGATAAGCTGAACCACTTCGTCGAGGCGCCAGCCGATGACATCCACCATGTCACCTTCTTCACCCTGGCCAACAGCGATAATCTTGTCGTTAGGCTTCAATTCGCCGGCTTTGTCAGCTGGACCTGCCGGGACCAGCGATACGACTTTGGTGTATTCGTCTTCGAGCTGAAGCACCGCGCCAATGCCTTCCAGAGACAGACTCATATTAATGTTGAAATTCTCGGAAGTTCTTGGCGAGAAGTACTGTGTATGTGGGTCGTAGGTTTTGGTAAATGAATTCATGTACAGCTGATAAACGTCTTCGCTGTTCGTCTGGTTCGACCGTGACAGGCGATTGTTAAAACGCTTGAGCAGCAGTTCCCGAATCTTCTCGGGTTCCTTATCCGTGAGTTTCAGGTTCAGAACGGCATCCTTGATCCGTTTGCGCCACAGGTCGTCAAGCTCGGCGTCAGTGGACGCCCAGGGAGCGTCTTCTCGATTCACCAGGAGTTTCTCGTCTTTTGTGAAGTCGAACACTTCAATGCCTTCATCCAGCATGGCAATGACTTTTTCGAAACGAGCGATGACGCGCACATGGTAGCGATTGAATATGTCGAAGGCGGGGTTCAGGTTGCCGCGTTTGAGGGCGTCATCCAGTTCAAAACGGTATTTTTCAAATTCTTCGATATCGCTTTTCAGGAAATAGCTTTTACTGGGGTCAAGGTCGTTGATGTAGGTGTCATATATTCGTGAAGACAGATTGTCATCCAGTCGCGACGGAACATAGTGTCTGGATGCCAGTGCATCCACGATGTTCTGAGTGGTCGTCGTATGCACCGGCATGGGATGCAGTGGCAGACTTGTTGGTTTTTCTACAACCGCGAGTGCGGTTGCTGAAACGAACAGGAAAGCCCCGGCCAGGCTGGAAAGGGTCAGGGATAGAATTTTTTTCATTAATACGACTCTTGTTTAGGACGACAGTCTCATCCGCTCTGGGAGAGGCAACAATAGATTAGTCTGCATCCCGGGGTATAAAGTTCTTAACGTTCATCGAGCCAGAGACTCACCTGATCGATTTACCGCAATGAATTGTCTGGTCAGTTTAGAGCCGAAAGGCTAATTTCTTCAAGGTGTTAGGGGCGTTTGTTCCATTGAATCTGATGTATTTTCAGCCTTTCTGCGGTTTCCTCCGTAATTGTGCGATAATCGCGCGGTTGCCGTTTATGGATGAATTACCTGATGCATAAGTCTATATATATCAATAGTTTAATCGTCATACTTTCTGTGGTTTCTTTTTCGGTGCGAGCCGAGGATTCAGCTTCTACAGTAGGTGCGGAAGCTGCCGGCCCAGACCAGTTGCGCCAGGAAATGGGGTATTTCTATGGCTACTCCTTCGGCAATATGCTCAAGGATGGCGGCAGCGGTGACGTTGACGTAGACAGGCTGATTCAGGGGCTCACAGATGCGCTCGCCAGCAGCATGCCGGATCTCGACCAGGCGCAGCGTCAGCGGGTCATTACAGAAATTCAGAAGCGTCAGGAAGCGGTCAGAAACGCAAGGCTCGTTGAAGAGCAGAAAGCTCAGGAGGCTCAGGAGGCGCAGGCGCTGGTTAATCTCGCAACCGCTTCCGAGTTCCTGGCCCAGAATCTCGATAAGGAAGGCGTTAAGTCTACGCCATCAGGTCTGCAATACGAGGTCATTACAGAGGCTGGCGGGCCGACAGCCAGCGCGCTCAGCAGAGTGGTCGTCCATTACAAGGGCATGCTGCTGGATGGCACAGTGTTTGACGAATCGCGGGAATCACCGGCGGAATTCGGGCTGCAGCAGGTTATTCCTGGCTGGACCGAAGGTCTTCAGCTGATGAGCGCCGGTGACAAGTACCGCCTGTTCCTGCATCCGGACCTCGCCTATGGCGCGGGCAGTGTGGGTCAGATACCACCCAATTCACTGCTGATTTTTGAAGTCGAACTCCTCGAAATCAAAGACTGAATTCGGGGACAGTTTATTTAATAGCGAATTCGGGGACAGTTTACTCAATACGAGTCAGCTGACTTTCATGCCCAGGGTTTTGAGCAGGATCGCTGCCTGCTCGCTGTGGATCTGAACATCCGTAACGTCAATCAGGCGTACGTCCAGTCCACCCAGCGTTGTGCCCCGTAAATCTGATCCCCTCAGGATCAGTCCCTCGCCAGTCACTTCATACATTTCGCAGTCAGCCAGTATGGCGTTTGTCAGATTGCTGCGATCCAATTGAACATGAGACAAACGGCTGCCGGTAAAGTCTGTCTCGCTGAAGTCTGATCCACTTAGGTCGGCATAAGCGAGATTGCAGTCTTAGAAGGTCATTTCGTGCATGGTAATGGTTGCTGTCAGCGTATGCGCACTGGTTGCATGGCTGAACTGGGTGCCCGATAGCTGGCATTGGTGAAAGCGGCTCTGATAAAGGCGACTGTGTGAAAAATTACAGAGTGTCATATCGCACTCCGTAAACTCGCAGTCGCGAAGGTCTGCAAATTTAAAGGGGCAGGCAGATTCGCTTTGTGGATCGTAGAATCGACAGTTTCTGAAAGCTATCTCGCGGCCATTGAGGCTGCAGAAATCACAACTGACAAATTCACAATGCTCAAAGGTCAGCTCTGCCAGCGTCTGGCCTTGCAGCGAAATCCCTTCAAACGACTGGTTCGTAATGGTAAGTCCTGCAGGCAGTCGCGAGAGATCAGTTGTCTCAGCCAAGGGATTCCTTCAACGCAAATGCGGCAGAACTCATTGCATCCCTGGCACCCTGTGTCAGATCTGTCTGACCGAAAAATCCGTGAACCAGGCCGTCATAGCGTTGCACGTCTGCTTTTACTCCGGCCTCATTCAGCCTTTTTGCGTAGGCTTCACCCTCATCCCTGAGGGGATCGAACTCAGCCGTCATCACGAGGGCTGGTGGCAGATCAGACAGATTATCAGCCTGAAGTGGTGATGCCATAGGGTGTTTGCCCAGAGACTCATCATGACCAATATAGTGGTCCCAGAACCAGCGCATTCCCTCCATGGTCAGCAGATAGCCCTCTGCGTTTTCGGTGTAGGACGGCGTCTCAAAACTGAAATCGGTGACAGGATAGATCAACAATTGAAAGCTGATACCGCCCGTGCCTTCATCTCTTGCCTTGATGCTGACGGCTGCTGCCAGGTTACCGCCGGCACTGTCACCGGCGACTGCGATACGCGAACCATCTACCTTTATCGCATCCGCCTGATTTTGTACCCAGCGCAGAGCGGTATAGCAATCATCAATCGCTGCGGGAAATGGATGTTCTGGTGCGAGACGGTAGTGTACGGCGATGACCGTGTAACCGGTTGCGTTAGCCAGCTGTCGGCAGACCGAATCATGGGTGTCGAGATCGCCAATTACCCAGCCGCCACCGTGAAAAAACAGGATGCAGGGTCCAATCTTATCAGAAGTGCGATAAATGCGCACCGGCACGCCATCCGCATCGGCATCCTCAGTCAAAGCAATATCATGATGTGGAAGCAGACTCTGCATGGCACGGTACATTTCCCGGGCTTGCGGAGGAGGGACGTCAACCATCGCTGGACCGTCGATAGCGGCCAATTGTTTAAGCATCGCCTGGTAAGCTGGATCGAGAGGCATCGGGGCTCCTTATCTGGATACTTTTTCGGGGACAGTTTACCTATTTCCTATTAAGTAAACTGTCCCCGAACCAGGAAAAAAGTAAACTGTCCCCAAAATAGGAAAAAAGTAAACTGTCCCCAATTATGTTGAAAGATCCATTGGTTCGAAGGTTTATCTCAGGGTCCGTTTTTTCGGGGGCGTTCGTCTGGGTGGCGGTGCGCTTTTTCGAGGTGGACACGGAGGTCGTCTGGATCCTGTTCCTGTTCTCGTTTGTCTTTGTCGGCGGGATGATGGCCATTGGTCTCCTGCTCGCACCTCTGATTCGGTTCTTCAGGCGCGACGCCTCGCCACTGCTTTCCAGTATTGATATGGATGCCAGTGAGGATGAGGGAGAAAACGTTACTCGTAGTTCAGCGGGTGAATGAATCTGTCCATTCGGGGCAGGTAATAGGTTTCGTAGTCCACTGAGAATGCAACGGTGTGCGCGCGCCCCGTGATTCTGTCACGGGACACCAGGCCAATAGCTCGAGAATCCATACTGCTGTCACGGTTATCGCCAAGCATCAGATAATGATTTTCCGGCACTTCAAGAGGACCGAAACTGTTGTAGTGGTTAGGCTCAGCGGGTTTCATCATCACCGGATACTTCTTGTCACCATACTGTTCGACAAAAAATGAGTGACGATGTCGCTGGTACAGATCGAGTTGTCGAACAATTTCTTGATCGAGTTCCCCATAGGTTGCCGGTTCGTCATTGATGAACAGTTGATTGTTTCTCATGGCGATGATGTCGCCGGGTGTACCGATGACGCGTTTGATGAGTAATCGCTCGTCGCTGGGCGAGTAAAAAGTGACAATTTCGCCGCGGCCCGGGTCTGCCCAGCGACCAACTTCCCAGCCAGTAAACGGGACCTTGAGATCGTAAGCCAGCTTATTTACGACCACACGGTCGCCTTCGAGAATAGTCGGCTTCATGGAGCCCGTAGGCACCTGATTCCAGTCGGCTACTGCGGAGCGGAACAGCACCATAACCAGCAGGAAGTAGAAAAGCGTCCGGTACTCAAGCCAGAAATGGTTGAGCCGATGGCGCAGGCTTCTGTGTTCCTCAGGCATGTATCCCTATTCCACCGTTGTAGAAATTAACTCTTCGACAGTCTAGCAGAAGCCGTTTGCTGTACAAATTCTCACCTTGACTGTAATCTAAGTGAACTAGCGCTACTAACCCCTTGAAACTACGATAGAAAAGGTCGTGGGCCATGCTAATAATAAAATTCAAAGACGGCAGTGGAGTTCCCGTCGATCTGATGCCTCCCGGTAAAACCATTGGGCAGGGATCGGTCAACGACATCGTCATAGATAAAGATGGCGTCAATGGGTTTCATGCAGATATCCAGGTAGACGGCGACAGTGTCAGCATTACTGATATTAATACGCCTTCAGGCACCTTTGTTAACGGCGACAAGATATCCGGTCCGACCAATCTGCGAGCCGGTGACGTCATATGATCGGTGGTGTCGAACTGGAAGTTGGCGAGGAAGATTCTTCCGCTGGTGGCAAGACTCTGGTGCTGTCAGGTACTGCACTGATCGATGTCGGCAGCAGCAGCTGGTCGCTGGTAGCTGATACAGGTCCCGAGAAAGGCCAGGTTATCCCCGTGGTTGAGCGTATTGAAATCGGGCGGGCACTGGATTGCGACATATCCATTCTCGAACCCGGCCTTTCCAGAAAGCACGCTGAACTTGAATTATCCGGAAACAAGTTAATTATTCGCGACCTGGGATCTATCAACGGTAACTGGGTCAACGCAGAAAAGGTGGATGAAGTAGAACTGAAAGATGGCGACAAGCTGCAGTTCGACAAGGTTCGTTTTATCGTTTCCGCACCCGCGTAAATAAGGATTCAAACCCTAGAGAATAGGGTGCCCCTGACTCTGCAGAGCCTGGATGATGTCATCCTGGTGAGCCTGATCCCTGGTTTCGACTGTTACCGTTACGCCTACCTGACCAATGGGCGCTGTGGGCGACAGTCTATGGTGATGAACCTCAAGTATGTTGGCGCCCTGATGTCTGAATGTGGTCAGTAGCTGTTCCAGGTTGCCGGGTCTGTCTTGAACAACCGTCTGAATCCTGGCGACGCGACCATCGAAAGCCAGTCCCTGATCAATAATGCGCGACAGCAGATTCACATCAATGTTTCCGCCGGAAACGATGGAAACCACGGTTTTGCCGACCAGGTGAGGCAAACGCCTGTTCAGAAGAGCGGCCAGTGGTGCGGCGGCAGCACCTTCCACTACCAGCTTTTCAATCTCCAGCATAAGCATGATGGCATTAGCGATCTCGTCGCTCGTGACACTGACCATCTCATCAACACAGGCATTAACAACCTTGAGGTTTGTGGGCGCAACCTGTCGTACCGCGATACCATCGGCAATGACCGGGGCCGGGTTAACCAGCATCGGCGTGCCGCTCTGTAATGCCTGATGCATGGCATCGCAGCTTGATTCTTCGACACCAATGATCGCGATATCAGGTCTCGCGGCTTTCAGGTAACCGGCGATACCAGCAATGAGGCCGCCCCCACCCACAGGCACGATGACCGCATCAATGTTTTCCCCGAAGTCGCTCTCCAGAATTTCGATACCGATGGTGCCCTGGCCGGCTGCAATCAGCAGGTCATCGAAGGGATGAATATAGATGCGACCCTCCCGCTCAACGATTTCACGGTAGTGGGCCATAGCATCATCAAAGGTATCGCCTGCAAGAATAACTTCTGCACCCCAGTGTTCCGTTGATTTGATTTTCACAATGGGGCTGTACTTCGGCATCACGATCTTTACTGAAATGCCCAGTCTTTTAGCGTGATAGGAAAGCGCCTGGGCATGGTTTCCGGCACTGGCGGCAATAATACCTGCCGCTTTGTCTGCGTCACTGAGGGTCAACAGTTTGTTGACGGCGCCGCGTTCCTTGAATGAGCCGGTCATCTGCAGATTCTCCAGCTTTAACAGTGCCTGACTGCCGGTCAGCTCTGAGAAGGTTGTCGACTTTACCAGAGACGTGTTCTGCACGTGTGGGCGGACGCGTTCGTAGGCGTCAAGAACATCCTGCTGGTTAAGGTAGAGTGACATGTCGGCCCTGATCTCTGTGGAGGTGTAGGAAAGAAAGGGCGGTGATTATAGTGTTATCGTATCTCCTTTCACAATTTGCAGGTGCGTGGGTGTACGAGAAGAAAATCGTTGAAGTTCTTGGCAAGAAGATGGCCTATGTGGATGAAGGCGAAGGTGACCCGATCGTGTTTCTGCATGGCAATCCAACCTCTTCATACTTATGGCGTGATGTCATACCCCATCTGACAGAACTTGGAAGGTGCATCGCACCTGACTTGATTGGTATGGGCGATTCCGAAAAGCTGGATGCGAGCGGCCCTGAACGCTACACCTTTATTGAGCATAGAAATTACCTGGATGAACTGCTTTATCAGCTGGATGTGACAGAGAACGTTGTTTTTGTCATTCACGACTGGGGTTCCGCACTGGGTTTCGACTGGTGTTGTCGTCACGAGGAGGCTGTACAGGGGATTGCCTATATGGAAGCCATCGTGCAGCCGCTGGCCTGGGAACAATGGCCTGAAAACGCACGTGGGATATTTCAGGGCTTTCGCTCAGACGCCGGTGAGGAGATGATTCTAGAGAAAAACCTGTTTATCGAAGCTGTTCTGCCTAACGCTATCATCCGGGACCTCAGTGATGAAGAGATGTCGATCTACCGGGCGCCATTCCAGAATCCCGGAGAGGATCGCCGGCCAACGCTCACCTGGCCTCGTCAGATTCCGATTGATGGTGAGCCGATGGAGGTGGTCGATGTGGTGAAAGCCTATGGTGACTACCTGTCGAAATCCCAGGTACCCAAGCTGCTTGTGAATGCCGACCCGGGGTCAATTTTGACGGGCGAGCCTCTGGAATACTGCCGCGGGTGGCCGAACCAGAGCGAGGTGACTGTTAAAGGTTTGCACTTTATTCAGGAAGATTCGGGTGCAGAGATTGGCACTGCGGTTTCAGCTTTTGTTTCAGAGCTCAGGCAGCTGGCTTAGTCAGAGGCCTTTGCTCGCATTGCCTGCCATTGATCCTTGA
Source organism: Candidatus Azotimanducaceae bacterium (assembly GCA_965662805.1). Taxonomy (GTDB): domain Bacteria; phylum Pseudomonadota; class Gammaproteobacteria; order Pseudomonadales; family Azotimanducaceae; genus UBA9659. The sequence goes on from CBFIJB010000001.1 coordinate 365,797, forward strand.
GTTCGCTGTGGTCAGTGATGATGCCATCCGGAGGCGTTGCCAGAAGGGGGTTCAGCGCATCCGGAGAATTGATGGTGTAAGCCATGACTTTCAGCCCATGGCGGTGCGCGCGATCTATTAATTCTGCGTTAACCACCGATTGCTCCAGATACAGCCAGTCGTACCCAAGGCTGGCGTAGTGCTGCAGATCGTTTTTATTCACGGGCTCTCGGTAAGGGTGATCGATACCGACCTCGCACCGGCAGTCTTTTTGAATGGACTGAAGCAGAGTTGAGTTAAAACTGTCCAGTATGATCCGGCGATTGCCTGGCCTGCTATTGATGAGGTGACGCACCCGCTGCGTTACCCCTATATGTTTTGCAATGTGGTCAACGGGTTTGAGTTCGATGGCAAGGTTGGCCTCGCTGGAAAACTCTTGTGTGGCTTCTTCAAGCGTCATGACGTTCGCCATGTCGCCATAGCCTCTGATTTCGTCGATGGTGAGTTCACCCAGGCGCACAACTTCTTCATTGATAAGAACTTCGGGATCGTGGAACAGAAAGGGCAGGCCGTTCCGGTCAACCTGAATGTCGATTTCAACCCATTCCATATCTGCGCTGATGGCATCGCTGATGGCCTCCCTGGTGTTTTCGCGAGTCGGGTCTTCGCCCCGGGTGTTGCCGCGATGAGACACGAAGATGGTTTCTGTGTTCGAGCCGGCCTGATCAGTTTCACTGGCAGTGACTTCTTGAACAGGGCTATAGGCATTTATTGGAACAGGGCTATAGGCATTTATTGGAACAGGGCTATAGGCATTTATTGGAACAGGGCTATAGGCATTTTTTGGAACAGGGCTATAGGCATTTTTTGGAAAAGCGCTATAGGCATTTTCTTCCAGTAGAAAGTGGTGAACACGCATGATGGATTGAAAGACGTCAATGGTTGTCTCGGGCACCTCACTGATGTCGATCGTGTTGCCCAGCCCGCCAGAAGACGCGACCTCATGAAACTTGAACGTTGACTTGTTAAAGGCAACCGGGGTTGCGAGATCATGCAGGTAGACCGCTTCAAGGGCATTCCCCGCAACCGTATACCTGACACGATCAGCAGTACCCTGGTAAGAAGCAAGAAGCCGATGTCCGGGCGAACACGGCAGGTCCGGCAAACCCAGCGCGTTCATCAAGGTGTTAGGGAGGTCGTAGCTGATGCCTTTTTTTTCGGTAAGGTTTCTTGCTGTGTCTTCCTGTTCTGCGCCCGCGATGATAAACGGAATCTTGAATCTTTGCTGCTGATCGCCGAAGTCCGGTGCGTGATCTCCCACAATAATCAACAATGCATCCTGTGCCTCGAACCATGAAAAGAATGTGCCGAGTGCATCATCCAGGAACTGGTAAGCGAGGGCCTGTTTCTCGGTCATGTTGAGCCTGGTGTTCTGGCCAGTATTGTTTTGTGGCAATTCGTAAGGGTGGTGTGTGCTGAGAGTTGCCAGTGCCGCGAAATAGGGGCTCTGCTGTTGCTCCACCCAGCGCTGAAGTTCAGACAGCATGGATTTGTCATCGTATCCCCAACCGTAGATCGGGTAGTCGTAATCGCCGAGTTCGAAGATGTTCTTGAATTCCGCACGCTGGAGGTAGTGTCGCTGCTGCTCGAAGCTGAGATCGCTTCCATGGAAATAGGCGGTTTCATAGCCGTGTTGTGACAGTGTCCGAGCCACGCTGGGCATATTGGGCAATGGTCTTCGCCAGAGATAGTTTCCCTGTGGGTTGGGCGGCAAGCCGCTGAAAAAGGCTGGCATCGCCTGCACACTTTTGGTTCCTGCCGACATGAAATCCTTAAACCACAGATGTTGATTCGCGAAGCGCATCAGGTTTGGCATCGAGCTCATTTCGCTCAGTCCGACATTCTCGAGGACAAGCACGATAGCGCTCTGGTCTGTGGGGCGACTTGCATCAAGAGGTGTATGACATAGCGGAAAACGGAGGTCATCGATGCCTGAACGCTCGATGCCGTGAAAACCCAGAAAACGTTTGTAGTCTGCCTCAAACAGTTCATCGGTCTCTTGTGGCGCCTGTTTCATGCGCAGGTGCTGACCGACCCACCAGGCAATGGGATCGGATGCCTGGCTCGTCGATGGCAGGAAGAACCATTGGCCCGCGGAAAGGGTCAGGAGAGCCATTGCTGTAAACGCCGCAGCTCTGGATGTATCGGTTTGGTTGATCCTGCAGAAGTTTCCGCTAACAACCAGCACGGTGCTTGCTGCCAAGAGACTGACGATAAACATCAGGTCAATGACTTCCAGGAGCGACGGCAGGAGATGGGTGATCTCCTGTGTGTAGAACAGGATCTCCGGACCGGGCAGTGAACCAAACATAGCCTCGTAGCGAAAAGCGCCGAGGTAAACAAAACAGGCCAGAGTGATCCAGAGAGCGCTGGAGATTCGGGATAACCGGGATGCGATCAATATCAGCAGCAGAGCCATGGTCGATATGGCAGTCAGCATCAGGCAGATGTTGACGAAGGACGGTATTGCGCTGTTGATCAGCATGCGCGCATATACCATGGTGATGGCGAAAAATACTGCCCAGCCGATTTGTCGCCAGTTCATGTCTGTTTACCGCTTCGCTACAGGCGCGAAAAGCAGACGAAAGATGTCTTTAACAGCGGGCGGTTTGCCTGTCATCAGGATGCCAACGCGAAAGACCTTGGCTGCGAGCCAGAAGGCCGCGATGATCGAGACAATCAGCAACAATGTCGTCACCACATATTCCTGCGTCGAGGGTGGCCCGGCAGCCCGATTCATCATCACGAAAGGCGTCAGTGGGGGTACGTACGACAGTACCTGTGCCAGACTGCCGTTCGGGTCCCTGCCAATGGGGATCATCAGGAAAATCGGCACCATCTGAATCAGCTGAACCGGCATGATCAGGTTCTGTGCTTCCTTCAGGTTATTACACAACGACCCCAGACCAACCAGCAGTGCAGCGTAGAACAGGTAACCAAGCAGGAAATACATGACGAAGGAGCCGAGGAACCAGGGGTCCGCCATGACCGATGACAGATCGATGGGTAACTCAATACCCGCCAGCATGGGTAGCCCGATAAAAAACGACAGTGCCATGATCAGCCAGGCGAAAATAATGGTCAGTCCGGTTCCCGCAATGCCAATTATCTTTCCTCCCATCAGCGCGATGGCGGACACTGATGACAGCAAAACCTCAACCAGTTTGTTGGACTTCTCCTCAATGGTATTTGTGATCAGCATCTGCGTATTGATCATGACGGAAATCCAGAGAAAGTAGACGAAGACCACGGGCGCCCATTGTCTCGCTATATCTGTTGAATCTACTTCTTCGGCTTCACCGTCACTACCAAGAGTAACGCCCTCGAAAGACACAGCTTCGTTGATCCAGTGGGCCAGATCCGAATTGATTTCTGTTTGTGCCAGGCGCTGATCGCGGACGTACTGGCTGACCAGCTCGCCGAACCAGATTTCCAGATCGCGGTCGGTCAGGTTGTTGGAGACGTACTTTGCATCGCTGCCGTCTTCCACGATTTCTCTGCCTATTTTGAAGTAGGCGAACAGGTCCCCGGACTCGATCATCTGGTTCAGTTGTTCTGTGTCTGAGCCGTCATCAACTGGTAGCTTGATCAAGCGGAACCGATTAGCAGACATACTCTTCGAGAAACGGGACTTTTCCTCGTCGGAAAGTTGATACCACCAGTCAGTGATTGCGCTGCGGTTCTTCTGGAGTTGATTGGTCAGTTTGCGACCGAGACTTTCATCCAGTTCTCCGTCTTGAAACAGGAAGCTGACAATGTTTTTTTGGCGTTCTTCATTGAGCGCGCGGAGCTCAGGGAAAAAAACTGCCAGAAACCCCGGGAGCATGTCTTCTTCACCTTTGCTGAAATCTGTCAGCAGATAGCGAAAATCCCGAATCCCTATTTCCTGTTGAACGGCACCCAGTACAACGCCGGTTTCGTCGACAACGGCAAAAGATTTCGCAACCCGGGTATTCTCAACGATGATGGGGACAACCCCTACCAGCAACAGAACAACAGGCATCATCAGAATGCCAAACCAGAACCCCTTGGTACGGACATTCTCAAGGAACTCTCGAAAGGCGATCAACAACATACGGTTCATTCGTCTGACTCACCCACGGTGCGAACGAAGATCTCATGCAGAGATGGTTCCTTAAGCGTGAAGCTGTTCACCCTGACGACGTCCATCAGCTCACGCAGCAGCAGTTGGGTATCACAATCATCGTCGACAGAAAGTTCTGCGGAATTTCCCATGTTGTTGACGCGAGTGATCCCGGGTTGATGCAGTTTGTCAGGATCACCTTCATAGTCGATGAGCAGAGTCGATGAGAACTGGCTCTTCAATTCTCCGACTTTGCCATCGAGGAGCTTCCGGCCCTTGTTGGTCAGCAATATGGAGTCACAGATCTGTTCTGCCTGTTCCATGATGTGTGTCGAAAAAATGACGGTCTTACCCTGACGTTTCAGGTCGAGAATAATGTTGCGAACCAGTTCCACGTTGATGGGGTCCAGGCCGGAGAAGGGTTCATCCAGGATGATGAGGGCCGGGTCATGAATCAATGTCGAGATGATCTGTACTTTCTGTCCCATACCCTTGGAAAGTTCTTCGCAGCGTTTGCCGGCAGCATCATCCAGACCGAACCTGATCAGTAACTGATCCGCCTCTGCTGCAGCATGGCTTCTGGACATGCCCTTGAGCGTCCCGAAGTAGGTAATGATTTCCTTCACCTTCATCTTCTTGTACAGGCCCTTTTCCTCGGGCAGGTAACCCAGCCGATCCTTGACCCGCTCGGGTTGATCATCACCCAGAACCTCGAGAGAGCCGGAGTCCGGATAGAGAATGCTCATAATCATGCGGATGGTGCTGGTTTTGCCGGCGCCGTTGGGGCCAAGAAACCCGTAGACTGCGCCTTCGGGCACTGTAAAACTCATGTCGGCGACAGCGTGGTGGTCCCCGAAGAATTTGTTTACGTCCTGCAATTCAATGCTGTTCATAATGCTGGATCAGCCTTCAGATGTTCGATCACTTCCTGCAGGAAAGAGATTTTGTAATCCTGGTAGATGCAGCTGGAGTGCGGTGTGATCATGATGTTCGGTTTCTGCCACAAAACGGATTCTACGGGTAGTGGTTCAACATCGGTGACATCAAGAAATGCACCGCCGATCTGATCGGCCACCTGCTCAAGAGTCGCCGTTGTCAGAGCATTGCCCCGGCCGAAGTTGTAGAGATAAACCCCGGGTTTACACAGGCTTATCAATTCCGGGGTGAGAAAATTGTCAGTCGAATCATCACCAGGTAATACCAGTACCACGTGATCTGCTGTTGGTAGCAGTTCCGGCAGGTGACTGGTGGTGCAGATCTCTATACCCTCAATCGTGCCCGGGGCAGAACGCCTGACTCCGGTCACGTCTGCCCCAATAGACTGGATCAACCGCCCGCAGACCTCGCCAATACTGCCGAAACCAATGATGACGACTTTCTGATTTCGCAGCAGACGCGCATCTTTTTGCAGATTACGATCCCATCCCCTGGCCGCGTGATTGCGCTGCATGTCCGGCATCCGGTGGTTCATGTAGAGCAGGGCACTCAGAACCGATTCCGCCATGATGCCGCCATGAAATGTGCCATGAACGATCCGGGTTTTTTCTTTTGGGTCCTGCGCGATCCAGTCCTGCCCGGCAGCGGGGGTCATGATCAGTTCAAGGTTGGGACAGTATCCATACCAGGATTCCGGAAACTCCCAGGTCAGAAGGTTCTGGACATCAGTCGACTGCGACAGAAAACTCTCGGCGTTATCATGTACAACAAGGTTAATGTGCGGAAGCGACTGTCTTAATGAGAGAAAATCGCGGTCTTTAAAGTCGAATGCCGAGACATTACTCCAGAGGCATGTGTGTAATTCCATGGTAAACAGTATAACCTTCTTACCCGCTATTCCTGTGAGACACGCTTTGGGGATCCCCTATGTGGATTGATACCAGGTGCCGTCTGGAACTCGACTATTTTGTCGCCACACCAGTCATCCTGATGTTGCGTCCGAGAAGCGGTGCCAGCCAATGGGTTTCCCGGGAAAGCTATGACTTCAGTTTACCGGTGGATGTCATCCAATACACGGATCAGTTTGGCAATCTGAATCAGCGCCTGACCGTACCCGCCGATGGTTTTGTGATCGAGACGAAAGCGCATGTGAAAACCGCTGAGTCCATGGATATCGGTTATGGAGAGCCTTTTGTGCCGATTCCGGAACTGCCGGAGGATGTCCTGAAGTATCTTCAGCCATCACGCTATTGTGAGTCAGATCGGTTTGGTTTTCAGGCGCTTTCCATCGCGGGTGATCAGGAAGCCGGCTACAAGCAGGTTGCCAATATCACAGACTGGATTCGCGATAACGTCACCTACGCGCCAGGAACCAGTGGCGAACCCTGCTCGGCAACAGAGATCATCAGGCAGGGACAAGGCGTGTGCAAGGATCTGGCGCATCTGGGTATCGCCATGTGTCGCTCGATTTCGATTCCGGCTCGCTTCGTTGATGGTTATCTCTACGGGCTCGAACCTATGGATCTTCACGCCTGGTTTGAAGCCTATATCGGCGGTCGCTGGTACGTCTTTGATCCGACTCAACCGGATCTGGCAGGCGCCAGGGTGGCTATCGCCTATGGTCGAGATGCCGCCGATGTCGCTATCTACCACCAGTTCGGGCCGCCGGCTCGTTATACTGACATGAAAGTTTATGTGGAAATCGCTACACCTGATTAACGTTCACTCTGACGGTGAGGCTGGTCTGAACATTCTCCGGTCCGGTGAAATGACCGCTCACCGGCGGGATGTCCACGGGATTGATGGCGACAGCAACAGGTATGTGGTTTTCCCCGACGATGCGATTGGCTGTCGGGTCAAAGCCTGTCCAGCCTGATCCTGGCAAATAAACTTCCGCCCAGGCATGGGTTGAACCGTCAGCGAGTGATGTTCCTGCCGTATGGAAATATCCGCTGACGAATCGTGCTGCCAGTCCGAGCCGACGTGCGGCGATCACGAACAACCATGCATAGTCACGACAGCTGCCCGATCTCAGATTCAACGTTTCTTCAGGAGACTGGACACCTTCCTCATGTCGGACCTGGTAGGTGAAATCCTGGCAGATCGCGCTTGAGAGTTGCTGCAGCAGCGAAAGCGTATTGTTGTTGTTACTGGTGTGACTGATGATCCAGGATTCTAGCTGAGCAGGCTGCTCCGAAACCACGAAGTAGGCGAAAAGCAGAGCGCGCTCATGACTGGTGTATTCGAACGGGTAGGTCGCAACGTGAGGTTCAATGGGGATGTACTGACGTTCGGACAGGTAATGGGCGACGGTCACTTCACTGGTGATGGTCAGGCGGGTGGTCTCGATATTCGAGAAGGTCATGAGGGCAACAGAATTATCCAGTTCATCCCGGTGCCAGCTGATCAGGCCACCGGTTGGACTCACTTCGAGCATGGATGACTCAATCCGAATGTCGTGACCGTCTCTTGGTCGAACCAGAAGCTTCTGATTGCGAAGCATGACCGGTGAACTATACAGATAACTGGTCTCGTGAAATATTCGAAGCCGGGTCGACATATCAGCGTTTCTTGCCAGTGAGAGAATCGGTGGGCCGGTACTTTCGCATGATCTCACGAACATACTCGAAGTCGCGGTGATCCCTGGCCAGTATTCCCTTGATATGGGTTTCTATGAGTGCTTCCGTCGAGGGATAGACGGCCAGTTCACGGCCGTCCTTTTCCACAACGATTTCGCCGGTGGACTCCCGATAGTAAACCCTGTCTCTACCGGGCATGGCGATGTTCCATTCAACTCGTTTACTTTGCGTGAATGATAGTGGGTAGTTCTGCGTAACCCTTCACGAAGCTGGATTGAATTCTAACCGGTTCGCCTGTCACTTCAATGCGATCAAAGCGTTTTAGAATTTCCTCCCAGATAATGCGCAGCTGCATCTCGGCGAGGCGATTACCCATGCAGCGATGGATGCCAAAACCGAAAGAGAGGTGGTGCCTTGGTGTCGTGCGGTCAATGATGAACTGATCCGGATTATCGATGACTTCATCATCACGGTTACCCGATACATACCACATGGCAACCTTGTCGCCTTCCCTGATTTTTTTGCCGCGAATTTCATAGTCACGGGTTGCTCTCCGGCGCATATAAGCCAGTGGCGTCTGGTAGCGAATGATTTCCGGGACCATGGTTGGAATCAGCGAATGGTCGGCTTTAACCTTCTCGAACTCCTCTGGAAACTGGTTCATGAAGTAAACACCACCTGATATCGAGTTCCTCGTGGTGTCGTTGCCACCAACGATGAGCAGGATGAGGTTGCCGAGATACTCCATCGGATCCATATCCTGGGTGTTTGGGTTGTGCGCCATCATGGTAATGAGGTCGATAGCTTCGTTAGGGTCCCTGTGCACGCGTTCATTCCACAGGCCGGTAAACACCTCCAGACATTCCAGCAGTGCCGCCCGGCGATCTTCTTCAGGCGTAGGGCCGCCATTAAGAGCGCCACTGGTCGCCATGTCAGACCAGTAGGTCAGTTTGCGTCTTTCTTCAAAGGGAAAATCAAACAGGGTGGCCAGCATCTGTGTGGTGAGCTCGATAGAGACCTCATCGACCCAGTTGAACTCCTCGCCAATGGGCACATTGTCCAGAATATTCTCGGCACGCTCGCGGATAATCGGTTCCAGTTTGGCCAGATTCATGGGTGCAACCACACCGGTTACGGCCTTGCGCTGTACGTCATGGCGCGGCGGATCAAGAGAAATGAAATTGACCGTCTGAAAATCTGATGGTCGATCAGCCAGCGTGATGCCTCCCTCGGAGGAGAAGACTTCATGGTTTTTCTCGATTTCCATGATGTCGTTGAACTTTGTGATCGACCAGTAAGGACCGAACAGGCTGTCATGGCAGTAATGAACGGGATCTTCCTTGCGAAGCCGTTCAAAGTATCCCCAGTGGCTGTTTTCCATAAAGAGGCTGGCGTCGCTGACGTCAAAATCTTCCAGGGGCAGGGTGTATGGATCTTTTGTTACTTTTACAGCTTCACTCATGGGAGTCTCCCGAGCACCTATATTGTTTTTGTTCTGTCGCTAGCGTTTCGAGCTTAGTACTGGAATTCTGGCAGTTTAACGACAATACCATCCAGTGTATCAGACACAATGATCTGGCAGCTGAGCCTTGAATCTTCAGAGCGGTCCGGGTTCAGGTCGAGCATGGACTCTTCGGTATCCGATGTGGGTTCCAGCTTTGCACGCCAGTCGGCGTCAATCAGCACGTGGCAGGTCGCGCAGGAACACTCTCCACCGCAGTCGGCGTCGATGCCTGGTACCAAATTGCTGGTCGCTGCGACCATGATGGATTCACCATTGTTTGCTTCGACCGAGAGCTCGGTACCATTGAACTCAATAAACTTCACTGTTGGCATCATTACCTCCTGACGGCGTGCCTGATTGTTTTATGGCTGACTTGAGAGTCGCCAGTTTAGCCTATTACTTTAGAAGGGATTTCAGTTCTGTTTCAGGGTCGGCCAGAGCCGCTGCATCGGCTGGTTTGCCATACAACTGTTTGCAGACCATGAACTCTTTCGGGCTGTTCACCGCGTCCACAGCCACCACCTTGCCATCTTTCAGGTAGAAGACAGCAAACTCGTTGGCGTCCTTGTCGCCGCGCACGACCGAACTGTCTCCGTCTGCGGAAAAACCGACCATCTGGAGTTTCAGTTCGTACTGATCGCTCCAGAACCAGGGGACCTCAGAGTAAACCTTATCGCCTCCCAGCATGTTGGCGCAGGCCGTTCGAGCCTGACCCATGGCATTGGGTACGGATTCGAGTCGCAGTCTTCGATCGAGAATCGGATTCGGGTGGTTGGTGCAGTCACCAGCGGCATAGATATCCGGGTCGGAAGTGCGGCAGTGGTCATCGACAACAATGCCGTTGTCGCATTCAATACCTGCTTCCTCTGCCAGCTCTACATTTGGCAGAATGCCAATGCCAACGATAACCAGATCAGCCTCAACCCTGGCGTCGCCACACAAAACGGCTCCTACCTTGTTTGACGAGTCGCCTTCGAAACCGTCAACGCCGGTGTTCACCATGATGTTCACGCCACGATCTGTGTGCAGATTATGATAAAACTCGCTCATCTCGGGTGTGGTCACTCGCTGCAGAATACGATCCATGGCTTCAACCACAGTGACATCCAGACCTGCTTTCCTGGCAACCGCAGCAACTTCAAGACCGATGTAGCCACCGCCGACAATGCAGATGCGTTTAGCACTCTGCATGGCGCCGCGAATACCGTCGACATCAGCGATCGTGCGCAGGTAGTGAATGCCTTCCAGGTCGCTGCCAGGAATATTCAGGATACGGGGGCGAGAGCCGGTTGCAATCAGCAGCTTGTCGTATTGATAGGTCTCTCCGGATTCTGTCTGCACAGCTTTATCGGCGCGATGAATGGCAACCACCCGTGTGTTGGTTTTGAGGTCGACGTCCTTGTCCGGGTAGAACTTCTCAGGTCTGACCAGAACTCTGTCCATTCCGATTTCGCCGGAAAGGTACGCCTTGGAAAGCGGCGGACGCTGGTAAGGCGCCTGGGCTTCATCACCCAATATCGTGACTGGGCCTTCATAGCCTTCCTGACGAAGGCTGGCGGCTGCCTGCCCGGCCGCCTGACCGGCGCCGATAACAACAATTCCTGACATGGTATCTCCCTGCGATTTCGAGAGGCTATTCTACAGAAGGTTCCGGTAAGCGGGTACCATGTCGATTTGCCTGAAGTTTTCATGAATAAGCTGCTATTACTGTCCCCGTTTGACGGCCTGAGCCATCGGTTCTGGCGGGAAGGGCTGTCTGCGTGGCTGGAAAGTGCGATGGATGGCCTCGCTGTCTCTCAGCTGGCACTTCCGGCAAGGCACTTCGCCTGGCGTCATCGAGGAAATTCTCTGAGTTTTTCCAGAGATCCGCATCTGTCAGGTGACTGGGATCTGGTTATTGCCACCTCTATGACCGACCTGGCTGCGCTTCGAGGCATGAGCCGTGCCATGCGCAATGTGCCGGTGATTCTCTATTTTCACGAGAACCAGTTTGCCTACCCCGGTCAGAGCCTTGGCCTGCTGGAGCGGCAGATGACCAGTATCTATTCTGCACTTGCAGCAGATCATGTCGTGTTCAACAGTGAGTTCAATCGCCGTACTTTTCTCCAGGGTGCCAATGAACTGCTGAACAGGATGCCTGATGAGGTACCTCATGGTGTGGTCGCCGAGATTGAAGCCAGATCATCGGTGATCCCGGTGGCCCTGGGATTGGAGACAGCAGAATCGTTTAATCGTATCGAAGCGCCACTGCAGATTGTCTGGAACCATCGCTGGGAACATGACAAAGGACCGGACAGGTTGTTGAACATTGTCGAGGGTCTGCTGCGCGATGAGAGCGACTTCACGCTGAGCCTGGTGGGAGAACAGTTTCGTCAAACGCCGGAAGCGCTTTCAACAGTGATTAAACTGCTCAATCAGAATGACCGGGCCGGTCACATTGGTTTTGTGGAATCGAGAGAAGACTATCTGGCACTACTTCGTCAGCATCATGTGGTGCTGTCGACGGCCCGCCAGGAGTTTCAGGGGCTCGCGGTGATGGAAGGCATTGCCTGTGGTTGTCTGCCCGTCACACCGGATGACATGAGTTACCCGGAATACGTTCCCGTGCAGCTGCGGTACAACACTGAAGAGGATGCTGTGCTGACACTCAAGGAGGCTGTCCACAGTTCTAGAGGTGTACCGGATCTACATCAATACCACTGGCGGCGTGTTGGACCTCTGTGGCAGTCGCTGCTGGAAGCCATGGTCGTCTAGGCTGCTATGATCAGTCTTACCGCTTCCAGACGAACCTGTGCGTTGTTGATCGCGGTTTCCAGTCTTTTCTGGCGCGCTTCAAGGAATTCGATCTCGTCCGCGCGGATATTCGGGTTGATGGTTGCCAGTGCGCGCATACGATCGGTTTCGCGACTGAGTTGTTCCTTCATATCGATCATGGCCTGAGCCTGGATCGGTTGAAATTTCGCAGCAGCATTCTGTTCTGAACACTGCACCATTTTCTTAATGCCGTCTTCCTGCTGGGCCACGATCTTTGCGATGGTATCTTTTGGGATATCCAGTCGATCGTCCCAGGCGTTGTAGGGTACCTGAGCAGAAACATCCTTGAGTTCGGGCGTGATCAAAGATCTCATGAGTGTCGGCGCCAGATACTGGGCCGCGTTTAACTCAGCCGGTGCAATGCATTCTATCTGGTGCAGGGTTTCCAGAAGCATGGTGCCAGCCTGAACGCCAGGCAGTTTTACGACGACTACCGCTGCATTACCGGTGACATCGCTGGCGACCAGATCCAGAGCCTGGTGCACAAGCGGGTTTTCCCAGGTGAGAAAATGCACATCCTCGCGCGACAGGGCTGTTTCGCGATCATAGGTGTAACTGAGGCCTTCATCAGGCAATTCCGGGTAGCGAAAACGATCCTGCGTCTCAACGCTGACTGAGCTGTGTCGGACCATGCCCTCGGTAGGTTTTACGGTAAAAGTGGTGTCAGTCAGAACCTCTGACTCAAGACCGAACATCTCAAAAGAGTGTTCCATGTAGTCTTCAAGGGTGTTCTCTGACTCGAGATCGTGAAGTTGGTCCAGCAACCGCTCCGAAACCTCCGGTCGATGCGAGTTCAGTTCCAGCAGTCGATCCCGCCCTGTGGCAAGAGCCTCGAGTCTTTGTTTGCTTTCGTTTCGCGTCCACTCAAGAAGGGCGTCTCCCGTTAGGTTTTCCGGGCGTTCGTCGAAAATCATCTGTGCGGCCGCATTGGGTTGCGAGAAGATGCCGAGACCTTCATCGAAAAGACGTAAACGCGCTTCCTGCTCGGATCCTTTCCCAAAGGGCACATGAATCTGGATGTCCTTTGTCTGGCCAATTCGGTCAAGGCGTCCGATTCTTTGCTCCAGCAGGTCCGGACTTTCCGGCAGGTCATACATCACCAGATGGTGTGCGAACTGGAAGTTTCTGCCTTCACTGCCGATTTCAGAACACACGAGTACCTGAGCGCCGCGTTCTGTATCTGCAAAATAGTTCGCTGCTCGGTCCCGGGCAACCAGGTCCAGGTGTTCATGAAATGCCACCGAGCGAATGGTAGTGCGGTCGCGCAGATGCTTATCCAGGGAAATTGCCGTATCAGCTCTGGAGCAGATAACCAGAAACTTGTCATCGGTGCTGCCTGCCAGCCCGGTCAGCCAGTTGACCCTGGCGTCCTTGCTGTTCCAGGCGCCGGCGTCGCCCTGGGGGAATGCTTGTGCGGGTAATTCGGCAGATATCAGCTTTCTCTGCCGGAAGCCTTCAACGGATTCACGTACGTTGCGGAACAGAACACGCCCTGTGCCGTGTCGGTCCAGCAGGGCGCTTACCAGTTCATGATCATCGGCTGGCGCATGATCTCCCAGTTTTTCTCTGATTCGCTGATAAACCTCTGCGGGTTTATCATCCAGGCCCTGAACCAGTTGTGCGACAGATTCATAATCGTGCTCCTCATTGAGGAACTCCTGGTAATCGTGATAGCGGTCTGCATCGAGCAGTCGCAGGCGACTGAAGTGACCCAACCTGCCCAGTTGTTCCGGTGTGGCTGTAAGCAAAAGCAAACCCTTGCTGCGTTTTGAGAGTAGCTCGACGACCTGGTAATCCGGCCCAGGCTCGCCTTCGTGCCATTTCAGGTGATGGGCCTCATCCACCACAATGAGGTCCCATTCGGCATCATAGGCCTGTTCAATGCGATCCGGATTTTCCAGGAACAGATCCATGGAACAGAGCATCAGTTGCTGCGCATCGAACGGGTTGTCGATGTCCGCGATATCATCCTCATCTTCCGGCAGGTTGTCGGCCTCGATCTGTTCAAGTCTTTCATCATCCAGAATGGTGAACTGAAGGTTGAAGCGTCGGATCATCTCAACAAACCATTGAAAGGTCAGCGAGGCGGGTACGATGACAAGAATGCGCGAAGCGCGGCCTGTCTGTAGTTGCTGATGCATGATCAGACCGGCTTCGATGGTTTTCCCGAGTCCAACCTCGTCGGCCAGCAGGACGCGAGGTGCATACCTGGAGGCGACTTCCTGAGCGATATAGAACTGATGAGGAATCTTGGCGACTCTTGGTCCCATGAGTCCACGAATAGGCAGGGTGGCGAGCCTGGCCTGGTGGTTCAGTGTCTCGTAGCGCAGGTTGAACCATCGATTGTCATCAATCTGGTGTGTAAACAGTCGTTCCTGGGGTTTGCTGAAGGTGACGTTCGGATCCAGGTCCGTCTCTATAATGGCGGTTTCAGTGTCGTTGTAAGTGCCGTGGTAGATGAAGATGCCCTCGCGCTCCGTCACCTGGGTCACCGTAATCTCGACGCCATCGATCTTTCGTATGCTGTCACCCGGCGCGAATCTGACCCTTGAGACAGGCGCCTGATCGCGTGCATAGGTTCTGATTTCGCCAGGCAGGTCAAAGCTGATGGAGATCAGCCGATGTTCAACGGTAACAATCTGCCCGATACCGAGTTCCGGTTCTGCGCTGCTTATCCAGCGCTGTCCAACCTTGAACTGTCCTGTATCAGCCATTAGCTTTTTCGCCTTTATGGGTTAAGGTTTCTGTCTTCAGAATTTGTGACATTGGGAGCTCATTATGGACCAGCAAACTCAAACGGAACTTGAAGCAGCAGCTTTTCGTCGACTGGTGGATCATTTGCGAGAGAACACAGACGTACAGAATATCGATCTGATGAACCTGGCTGGTTTCTGCCGGAATTGCCTCAGCAAGTGGTATCGAGCGGCGGCAGAGGATAAAGGAATCGGTATGGATTATGAAGAGGCACGGGAAATCGTTTACGGGATGCCGTACTCCGAATGGAAATCCATGTATCAGAAAGAGGCGAGTGCGGAGCAGAAGGCAGCCTTTGATGCGAAGAACCCGTCCTGATCCATGCGGTTTTTTCTCACTCTGCTTTTCCTTTCGCTGGCTTGCCTGGTTTCTGCCGAGGATCGTTCAGCTCATGAGCAGTTCGCCTTTGAGATATTCAGGGAGCTGATAGAAAGCGACACCACTCACTCCACGGGAGATACCCTTGTGGTAGCCCGGGCGATTGCGGAGCGTCTTCGTGTTGCAGGTATACCACCGGAAGACGTCACGCTCGTTGAATATGGAGGCAAGGGTAACCTGGTGGCTCGTCTGCGGGCAGATAATCCTGCAGCAAAACCGCTTCTGCTGCTGGCTCATCTCGACGTGGTAGAGGCGAACCCTGCAGACTGGTCAATGGATCCCAAGCGACTCCACGAAGTCGATGGTTACTATTACGCCCGCGGCGTACTTGATGACAAGAACGAGGCGGCGATACACCTTGCCAACTTCATCCGGCTGGCACAGGAAAAGGCACCTCTAAAGAGAGACATCATCCTGGCGCTGACTGCTGATGAGGAAAGTGGTCCTCATAACGGCGCTTTGCATCTGGTGCGCGAGCACTGGGATCTTGTTGACGCAGGCATTGTTGTCAATGAAGGCGGCGGTGGTCTGATCAAGGATGGCCGGTACATCGCCAATACGGTGCAGGCAGCAGAGAAAACCTATCAGACCTATAAACTCGAGATTACCAATCCCGGCGGGCACAGTTCCTAGCCTCGTCAGGATAATGCGATCTATGAGCTGGCGAGAGCGCTAGGGCGCATTGAGGCGCATGATTTTCCGGTCCGGCTTAACGAAACGACGCGGGCCTATTTTGCGGGTGTTGCCCTGCAGGCTGATGCCGTTCGTGCTTCCATGCTGCGTGGGCTTCTTGAGGAACCGCCTGATCCAGAAGCTATAGCCTATTTCCGGAATGAACCGGCGATTAATGCGCGCCTCAGAACCACCTGCGTCGCAACGCAACTTGAGGCAGGCCATGCGGAGAATGCATTGCCTCAGAGGGCGGTGGCGACCATAAACTGTCGTGTCTTCCCCGGAGTTCCTGTCTCAGATGTTGAGCAGACCCTTCTGGAAGTGGCGCAGACACCGGGGCTGAAGATTACGCCCAAGTGGGATTCTCTGTTTTCAGACGCCTCACCACTTCAAGACGATGTGATGGGTCCAGTGAGAGAGATTACAGAGGATATGTGGCCTGGTGCCATTGTTCTGCCTACCATGAGCACCGGGGCGACGGATTCCACTTTCTTTCGGAGTGCAGGTATTCCAGTTTACGGTGTGTCGGGTATCTTTACCGATATGGATGATAATCGACGCCACGGCAGAGATGAGCGTATGCTTGTCAGCAGCTTTTATGAGGGTCTGGAGTTTCTTGACCGGTTAACCCGTGCAATAGCTGTCAGACAGGATCAATAGCGGTGAGTCACTAGCAGGAGGAACCCATGGCGATTACCAGGCTGGAGCTTAAGCGTCAGCATTTTTTCCCCAAGCTGTTTGCCAATGAGTCCATGACAATAAAACGGCTGAGTGCGACGGCACATCGTTTTGCCGCATTTCTCTGGGAATCTGTTGGCGCAGATCAGGTAGAAAATCGATCAGGCTGGAGCTCTGTGCAGTGGCAGAATTATCTGACCGATCCGCGTTGCGAGTTTTATGCAGTGTTCTGTGACGATGAGCCCGCAGGTTTTTGTGAGATCCTGAATCAGCCTAAGTTGATGCGCAGCGCCGGTACGGCACGCATCAAGGCTCTTGGACTGTTCCCGGAGTACAAAGGGGACGGTCTTGGAGCCGCTTTCCTGACACGAATGATCGAAAAAGCGCTGGCGACCGGTGCGCATTCCGTGACAGTCAGGACATCGGCCGACCTATCAAAGGAAACACTACAGATGTTTCGTTCCCAGGGTTTCCGCGTTCTAGCAGATGCCTGAGTTATTTCAGGCATTATGCTGACGGAACTCGCGGTCCCGACCGGCCGGCCACTGGAGCAGCAAGGCGGCCTGCCAAAGCGAAAATCAGCCAGATAAAGCACAGCGGCAGCAACAGTCCCCTCACCAGCGTAATGACGATTAACTCCACCACGGCGCTTGCCGTGATCTCTGTGATGCCAGACTGTTCGTCGGTGCCAAACAGTGAGCCCGCAGCCTCCCAGGTTCCTGTGACGAAGCCCTGATTGGCCACAATGTCCTGATACTCTTCCCTGAGATTGCCAAGACTTTCCTGGGCCAGCTGAAGAGCTGAGTGAGCTTCGGCCTGTTGCTGATCGAAATACAGTTTATCCAGCGCTGCAATAACGCCGACCTCGACGACGAAAGCGAATCTGACAATCAGCAGCAGGCCAACCAGTCTTGGCAGCCATCTGAAGATCTCTGGTTTCCAGAGCCATTGCATCAGACCGCAGACTATTACGATCGTGGTGAAAACTTTCATGAACAAGCTGGATGTGGCGACCAACACCAGCTTCTGCAGTCCCAGCCCGGCTAGACCGTAGAGCACGAACCCAGAGAAGCGCTCTATCAGATCATTCAGGGGGTCCAGAAGTTCGCCGAAATTCACGGCGACGCCGGCGCCGATGCTGACACTTAATTCAATGGACTGAATCACGGAGATAATTGCGTTCAGTGAACGCGCTGTTGCAAAAATAATCAGATTGTCGGTTATTGCATCGGCCAGATACATCTCCGCGGCTGCATCGAGACCGGGCAGCCAGTTGAGTATCAGTGCTGCTGCCGCAGCGCTGATCACGAAAGCCTTCAGGGGCGACATACGCTCAATCATCTCTCAGGCTTCAATGGCTGGAAGCCTGCTTCGGAGTTCCGCCTTGGCGATTTTCTCCAGGGTGGAGCGGGGTAGTTCATCTACCAGGATCACCTCACGTGGTACCTTGAAATCCGCCAGGTTGGTTCTGCAGTATTCGAGTATCTGCTCCGGCAGATTGTCGGCGCTTCCAGGCTGGGGAATCACGAAGGCGACCGGGACTTCGTCCAGCATATAGTGCTTCTGAGCGACGACGGCACATTCACTGACCCATCCTGTCTGATTGATGACAGATTCAATCTCGGATGCGGCGACATTCTCGGCGCCTACCTTCAGCATGTCCTTATCGCGATCACTGAAAAACAGATTGCCGTCTTCATCCATCACCACGATGTCTCCGGTTTCAAACCAGCCATGGTCATCGAATGCCTTGTCGTTGGCCTCATCGTTGCGGTAATACTCCTTGAAGAGGCTGACGCCGCGCACACCGCGAATGTACAGCAGACCTCGTTCACCAGGATTGGCGAGACCGCTGCCGTCAGGCCGCCGCACCTGGGTGTCATATTCAGGTGCGACACGGCCGATACTGCCCATAGCGCCCCTGTGATCGATATCAGACACGATGCCCTGGGTCAGGGTTTCCGTCATGCCCCACCAGCCAAGGATTTTCGTTCTGAAATGTACTTCAAATGCCGGTATGTGTGCTCCGATACCCATAAGCCGATACTGATGGTTCGGTACTGGCTGATCCATCACGGCTTTCAGCGTGAAAGGAATTGTTGAAAGCCAGGTAAGACCATACTTCATGGTGATGTCCCAGAACCTGGATGCCGAGAACCTGGGTTGCAGGACAAAGGTGCTGCCTGTCCAGATGGTTGGCAGCATGGACCACCCCTGGGCATTGGTATGAAACAACGGCAGGAAGATCAGAGTGCGATCATCATGCCGCAGGCGCAGATGTGCGGTGCCAATCTTTGCCGCCCAGAGCCCATTGGCGTGGGTCCAGAGTACGGCTTTCGGGCGTGACGTCGTACCGCTGGTGAACTGAACGGATAGATTGGCCATAGCGTCCACCGGTCGCAGCTCAATGGGGCCGTCGGAGTAGATATCCATGAAGGTAATGAGCTCACGGCCCGGTAAATGTGCAGGTTCGCCGGTATCGTTATCCGTGCAGGCGACAAACTTCACGCCCCGGCAGGCGTCGCTGATCATCTCGGCGAAGCAGGGCTGTGTGATGGCGCAGACAGCGTTTGTATGTTCGCAGAAATACTCCAGGTCTCTGGCGACACAACGGGTGTTGGTCGAAACCGCAACTGCGCCGAGATAAGCGCAGGCGAACCAGGCGATCATGAATTCGGGGCTGTTATCCAGGTGAATAATCACGAAATCGCCGGTTCGTACACCTCTGTCAGAGAGACCTTGAGCAAACCTGCGTGCTTCTGTGGCGAACGCTGAATAGGTCCATGTTCTGGCATCACCAGAGAATGGCTCCCAGATCATCATTGGTTTGTCTGGTGTTTCCGTTGCCCATCTCTCCAGCATCCAGGGCACATCCATGCCCTTGAAACTGAGTTGCTTGCTGGTGGTGATTTCCTGGGTGAGTTCCATGAAGTTCATCTGGTTTCTTAAGCGAGCGTGCATTGAATCATGCGATAGAATGAACCGGCAACCTATCAGGGAGAAAGTCGTGGAGTATTCAGTCGCATTTGCTACAGAAGTTGACTCGTGGAAGTGGGCCAGGCGGGCAGAGGAACTGGGGTTCTCCTCAGCCTGGTTTTATGACACGCAGCTGCTGAACCCGGATGTGTTTATCGGTATGGCACTGGCAGCCCATGAAACCTCACGTATCAGGCTGGGTACGGGTGTGCTGGTGCCTGGCAATCGAATTGAACCCGTTGCGGCAAATGCGTTTGTCTCTTTGAATCAGCTCGCCCCGGGAAGAATCGATTTTGGTATCGGTACCGGGTTTACCGCAAGGCGAACCATGGGGCTGGGTGCTGTGCCTCTTCAACGAACCCGTCTTTATATCGAGCGCGTTCAGAAGCTCATGAAAGGTGAGACGGTCGAGTGGGATTTCGAGGGTGAGCAGAAGAAGATCCGGTTCCTGAATCCGGAAGTTGGCTTGATCAATGTGGAAGATGATATTCCCTTATGGATATCCGCCTTCGGCCCAAAAGGTAAGCAGATGGCTGCAGAGCTGGGTGCGGGCTGGTTGAATTTTGGTTCAGCGGGCACCGGCGAGGCTCTGCAGAAGATGCGTGATACCTGGGCGTCCAGTGGCCAGGAATCTGAGTTGAAGTCTAATCTCTTTTTTCTTGGCGCGGTTCTCACTGGTCGCGAGGACGAAGACAATGCGCGCCTGATCGCGCAGGCGGGTCCTGGTACGGCTGTGATTTTCCATAACTTTGCGGATGAAATGGGTGCGATGGGAGGTCAGGCCATGCCGGAAGGACCTCTCAGTAACCTGATCGCAAGTTACCTTGAGAAACATGACAAATACGAACCGGCTGACGCCCGCTATCTGCAGAATCATCGTGGACATCTGATGTTTGTTCGTCCGGAAGAGACTCACATCACACCTGATCTGGTCAGGGCGACGTCCATGAGCGGTACGAAAGAAGAGCTGGTCGAGCGTCTGCGGGAAGTCAAAGCCCAGGGATACAGCCAGATTACGGTGCAGCTGGTACATGATCATGAGTCAGCCATTGAGGAATGGGCAGATGTTTTCGCTGCTGTCTAGAAACTGTTAACGTCACAAACCTATGAATTTTGAACCTGAAGAAGGAATAAGAAATGTCTAATCGAATGAACGGCCAGTGGCGCTTGAAATCACGGCCGGTTGGCATGGTGAAGGAGTCGGACTTTGAGTATATAGAAGAGCCGGTGCCGGACCTTGGTGAGAACGAGTTTCTGGTTCGTAATCTTTATTTTGCTTTTGAGCCTGCCATGCGCGGCTGGCTTAACGATGTCAAAAGCTACGTGCCTCCGGTGCAGCTGGGTGAGGTCATGCGCGCAGGTACTGTTGGTCAGGTTGTTGAGTCCAACAATCCTGAATTTGCTCCTGGTGATTTTGTTCAGGGTCAACTGGGCTGGCAGGAGTACGCCGTGAATAACGGGGAGCCCGGCATGATGGGCGCCGTCAGCAGGGTACCGGAGGGTGTGCCTCCGTACCTGGTGTTGAGTGCACTTGGTGGTACTGGTCTTACAGCATATTTCGGCATGCTTGATGTGGGCCAGCCGGAAGAGGGTGATGTGGTTGTTGTCTCGGGTGCTGCTGGAGCGACGGGTTCTGTTGCCGGGCAAATTGCCCGTATCAAGGGCGCCTCGAAAGTTGTCGGTATTGCCGGTGGTGCAACCAAGTGTCAATGGCTGACGGAAGAACTGGGGTATGACGCAGCGATAGATTACAAGTCTGAAGATGTGATGGCTCGTCTGCGCGAGGAGTGCCCCAAGGGTATCAATGTATTCTTTGACAATGTTGGCGGCGATATTCTGGATGATGCGCTGCTGAATATGGCGCAAAACGGACGGATTGTTCTGTGTGGCGGTATCTCTCAGTATAACGAGACAGAATTGCCGGCCGGACCTAAGAATTATATGCAGCTGGTTATCCGCCGATGTCGGATGGAAGGTTTCATCGTCATCGACTACATGCATCGCGCCGGTGAAGCGATTAAGGATCTTTCATCCTGGATTGCCAGTGGTGAGCTGAAACACGGCGAGGACATTCAGGAAGGCATCGAGAATACGCCCAAGACCTTTCTGCGACTCTTCGAAGGCAAGAACCTGGGTAAACAGCTGCTCAAGATTGCTGAGCCGCCTCTCTGAATCATGACTCGCTCACTCAGGATATAGAAATGACCTATGTTGTGACAGATGCCTGCATTGGCGTGAAAGGGGAAGGCTGTCTGGCGGTCTGCCCTTAGCTCTGCATCCTGAGTGAGCCCGAAGACCTGATGTCATTTATAGATCCGGCCCGTTGCATCAATTGCGGCGTCTGCATGGAAGCCTGCGTGGCCGGCGCTATTTTTCCGGACAAGCGTGTTCCCGCTGAAAGCCGGGAGTTTATTCACCTGAATGAAAGCTGGTTTCACCGCAAGTCTGGTGTTCGGCAAAGAATCAGGGAATTTGTTCAGGAAACCGGTCACTTTCTGGCGACCGGGCGCGATCAGACGGACTAGTGCACGTCCATGATGTTGTAGGTGCCGTCATTCTCGCCGCGGATCATGCGAGTAATATCTTCCGGATCCTGTGGCCTGCTGAATAAGTAACCTCGAACATAGTCGCAGTCATGTTCCTGCAGGAAGCGTAAATGTTCGACCGTTTCCACTCCCTCGCAGATGACCTTGAGGCCCATGGCATGTGCCATGCGGATCATGACTCTAACAATCTCCTCGTCGTTCTCTGATTCACCGATGCCGCGGGTAAAGCTCTGGTCTATTTTCAGGATATCCAGCGGCAGACGACGCAGGTAATCCAGAGAGGAATACCCTGTGCCGAAATCGTCGATTGATATGCTGACGCCCAGTTCTTTCAATTTGCCCAGTTCTTCAAGGCAGGTGTCAGGATCATCCATGACGCCTGTCTCAGTCAGCTCGAGCTCAACCTTGTGCACAGGAATCTTGTAGGTCTCGAGCATCTGCGAGAACTGCTTTCTGAATTCGTCGTTTTTCAGCTGTTTGGAGGAGACGTTTATCGCAATAGCAGGGCTTTCACCAACATTGTCTGTCCAGTTCTTGGCCTGCTGTGAAACCGTCTCCAGAATCCAGGAACCAATGCTGTTGATCTGTCCGGACTCCTCGGCAATAGGTATAAAGATATCGGGTCGAATCGGTTCGCCGTCCTTCGGAAACCATCGAATCAGTGCTTCAGACGAGGCAATCCTGCTTCGTTTGATGTCGACGATGGGTTGATACATCAGTTTGAATTCCTGATTTTCTACAGCGGTCTGCAGTAGCATCTGGATGCGTTTCTTTTCTTCTGCCTTCTGCTGCATGCCCGACTCGAAAAACCGATACTGGTTTCTGCCCTCTGTCTTGGCACTTTCTACTGCGGACATCGCCTTGGACAGCAGGTCGTCGGTCTGTTCGTTATTGTCGCTGGTTACGGCGATACCGATGCTTGTGGAAATGACCAGCGGCCCTTTCTCTGGATCCATGTTGAGTGGCAGGGCAATGCCCTGAATGATCTTTTCTGCGACCAGTGAGGCATTCTCTGCAACATCAAGATCGACGAGCATGACGGCGAACTGATCACCGCCCATGCGCGCAACCAGATCACCTGGGCGTACGGATGCCGTCAGGCGTTTCGCCATCTCCTTCAGGATTTCATCACCGGTATTCTGTCCGAGTCTTTCGTTGATTACCGTGAAATGATCGAGATCCACAATCAGTATGGCGATGACTCTGTCAGTACGCGCCGCCCGGGTAATTGCATTACCCAGTATGTCGTTGAAATGCGCCCGATTAGGCAGGTCAGTCAGGGCATCATGGTTGGCCAGATACTGAAGTTTTTCTTCTTTAGCGCGTTCCTCGGTAATGTTCTTGAACAGGATGACTGCGCCGGTTGGTTCCCCGGATTTGTTGAAGTCTCTTCGCTCTTGATGTCTATCAGGAACGGTTCACCTTGATCGGTACGCCACTTCTCACCGTCATACTTGCTGGTTGATTCAGCTTCGAGATAGTTGAAGATCTGGGGCGTTTCGGTCGCATCCTTGGACTTCATCATGAATTCCTGCACGTTGCGATCAATCAAGTCTTCATGGCTGCAGGCGAGTAGCTCGCAGGCTCGGGGATTAGCAAAAATGATATTCCCCGAGCGGTTCAGTCCCAGCACACCTTCACTGGTCGATATCAGTAGAACGTTTAATCGGTCGTACTGTCCCTCGAGTTCCTTGCGAGACTTTTCGGCAATTCCTCTCTTGCGTTCGAGCGTAGACAGACTGACCACTTCGAGTTCCTGCTTTTTCAGCAGGTCCGAGACGTACTGGAGCAGTGCATTGACAGCGAAAGCGGCGATACCGAGCAGTGCAACCTCAAAGAAATGCTGCAGGCTTTCCTCGAAATCCATCAGCCTGGTGTAGGTTGCAGCCGCGAAACTGAAGATCAGTGCCGTCGAAGGGAAGATGTAGGAAATCTGCCCATGGATCATGACGCCGCCAAACGCTGCGGCGAAAATCAACAGTGCGTCGAGACCGCTTTCTACGCCACCGCTGGTGACCATGATCGCGGTCAGGAACGCCAGGTCTGTCGTGGTGATGCCAATGATAATTGGCGCTGTGATCAGTGACGGGTCGCTCATTAACAGGCAGTAAAAGCCGCTGGCGACATTGAGAATCACATAGGCGAGTATGATTGACTGGAACCAGGCGGGTTCGAAAACGCCGACAAAAGTCTGGTCGGGAACCTCATAAAACAGAATCATCAGAATGAATGCCAGGATGATTCTGTAATAGTTATATACCCTGAGCACGGCTGCGCGCTGAGTCAGGGATTTGGCTTACCGTTCTGCAAGCTGTTCCTGCAGAATCAGCTCTTCAGTTTGTTCCTCAAATGGAACCACTACTGCTCCTTCATTCCCTATCAGCTGATGTTACTCCAATGTTGATACATGTTTACAAGACCAATGAACCGTCTGGCCTACAGGACAATATCTCTATGTTACCCCAATGCAGGATTACGACAATGCATCTCTTGCAGCGGCATAAATGCTCTGATTCATTCTGCGACTGACGGCGGCAGTTGGCAGGAACGATTCTCCAGCATGATACATCCCGGGAAAAACCGCCAGTTCACAGGCAGACCCGGCCTCGGAAAGCCGACGGGCGTACTCGATATCCTCGTCACGAAACAGATCCTCGGTACCGACGCAGATATAGGCGGCAGGCAGGCCGGACAGGTCGGTAGCACGGCTGGCTGCGGCGTAGGGTGATGCCTCCAGATCAGGTGTCCCATCCAGGTACATCTCCCAGGCATTCACAGAAGTGGGGAGTTTCCAGATCGGATGGTTGGTAATCTCGCCTGAACCTGTGGCGTGTAGATTGTCGATCATCGGATAAAGCAGCAGCTGTAACTTAAGCCGAAAATTGTCCCGATCCCGGTTCATGAGGGCAACCCCGGCAGCCATGCCTGCACCAGCACTTGCGCCGCCAAGAACCACCCGTGATGTATCAATGTTCATATCAGCGCCGTGGTTCATCAGCCAGGACAGGGCGGCGTAGCAGTCTTCAGATCCTGCCGGGAATGGATGTTCCGGCGCCATGCGATATTCCACAGAAAAGACAGTGCAGTCACATTCGTGGGCAAGGATTTTCGCTTTGGCGTCGTCCGCTGATCCCATGACATATCCGCCGCCGTGAACCCAGAGAATCGCCGGTTGATTCGCCCGGTCATTCTTTCGAAATATGTGGATGTCGACGCTGCCATCATTCGTGGTAATGGAAGTTACGTCGCTTTGTACGTCGACATCAGGGTCGACCCTCATACCTTCCATCATTTCTCTGACTTTCATGACGTTATCGCGGTCGATATCGAAAGCAGCGAAATCCTCTAGTAAAGGTCTAAGTTCCGGGTCAATTCGGTCGTAGTCGAGCAGCATCCTTTAGTCCTTCAATCTATCGATCTTTCAGACCTGCAAACATATCAGAAATCCCTAATTCGGGGACAGTTTACTTAATTGACGAATTGTCGATAAAAGTAAACTGTCCCCGAATTGGGTAAAAAGTAAACTGTCCCCGAATTTGGGGTTATTGGCGCAGGCTGTTCAGGAAGTTCAGGTGTCGCTCGTACTGATCGAGGATATCGTTCGCGATCTGCTCCTCGGTCCAGCCCATGATGTCGTAGTCCTGGCCGCCTTCCATCAGATGGACCTCTGCACGCCAGTAGCTTTCCTCGACGGTGTCGCCGTTGCCGACCATGGCATCACCCGGGAGGTTGCGCTCATCGGCATAGACTTTGTAGACGAAATCAATCTCATCGCCATGGAAGACCTCGATGCGAATGGTGTTCTCTTCAACTTCAAACAGGACTTTGGTTCCTATGTCCTTGCGCGCAAGCTCCCGGGCGAACTCATCCATGGCTGGGTTAACAACGGATGACAGAAAACGCGTCACGGCTTTTTCGGTGGGAAATTGAAACAGGTTGTTCAGACGTTCCTGCCATGGGATTTTGCTGTCGGCGACAGTCTGCACCGCCAGGGCATCCTGTTTGGCGGTATCCTGCTGCAGGGCGCGCATAAACCCCCAGATGGCGAACAGCAGGGCAAAGGAGAAAGGCAGGGCCGTGGCGATCGCTGCGGTCTGTAGTGAGGGAAGACCTCCTGCCAGCAGGAGAATGGCCGCCGTAATGCCAATGGTGCTGGTCCAGTACACGCGCTGCCAGACTGGCGTGTCATCCATGCCACGAGAGGCAAGCATGTTGACTACCATGGCGCCTGAGTCTGCCGAGGTGACAAAGAACACGACGACCATCAGCACGGCTATGAAAGAGAGAATTTTCGTGCCGGGAAGATATTCGAAGAACTGAAACAGCGCGACTGATGGGTCTTCCTGCACCATCGTGCCAAGGCTGGTCTGGCCCTGATGCAGAATCAGCTCGATGGCGCTGTTACCAAATACCGTCATCCAGAGCAGGGTGAATGCTGCAGGGCCGAGGAGGGCGCCTAATACGAATTCACGGATGGTTCTGCCCCGAGAGATTCTCGCAATAAACAAACCTACAAACGGCGACCAGGACAACCACCAGCCCCAGTAAAAGATCGTCCATCCACCAAGCCAGTCGGTGGGTGTATAGGCGTAGAGATTAAAAGTCTTCCCGACCAGGTCAGACAGATAGTCGCCGGTGTTCTGTACGAACACCTGCAAAAGCAGCACGGTAGGACCGAAGCTCAGCACACCCACCAGAAGCAGTATGGCGAAAACAATATTGATTTCTGACAGGCGCTTGATCCCGGCATCAAGCCCCATAACCACGGAGCCCGTGGCAATAATAGTTGTGCCGATGATAAGGGCCATCTGAACGCCCACACCCACGTTAACACCAAAGAGGTAGTTCAGACCGGAGTTAATCTGCAGAACACCAAATCCCAGTGACGTTGCCACGCCGGTAATGGTGCTGAGAATCGCAAAGACGTCGACGAATGCGCCCAGCGGTCCATAGATGCGATCACCAAATACCGGGTAGAGGGCAGATCGTATGGTCAGCGGCAGCCCATGGCGATAACCAAAGTAAGCAAGGATCAGCGCAACGATGGCGTACATGGCCCAGGCATGAATGCCCCAGTGGAAGAATGTCAGCTTCATGGCTTCCTTGGCTGCAGCCACCGTGCCTGGTTCCCCCAGAGGCGGTGACAGGAAATGCATAACGGGTTCGGAGACGCCGAAAAACATCAGTCCGATACCCATGCCGGCGGAAAACATCATCGCGAACCATGAAACAAAGCTGTAGTCCGGTTCGATATGGTCAGGACCCAGCTTGATATCGCCATATCGGGTAACGGAGAAGATGGTAACGCTGACCAGAATGACTGCGACGACTAGTACGTAGTACCAGCTGCCATAGGCGACGATACCTGCCTGCAGTGACTGGAAAAACGCCCCGGTAGCATCTGGCGAAATGGCTGCCAGAACGACGGTGATGAAGAGAAAGGCGGTTGCGGGATAAAAAACCGCAGGATCTAGCGCTGCCTTTGAATTCTCAGCCATGGGGTCTCCAAATAGTTATATCTTTTCGAATTATATAGTTTGATTACTAAACGTTT
The DNA here is from genome assembly GCA_965662805.1 of Candidatus Azotimanducaceae bacterium. Lineage (GTDB taxonomy): Bacteria > Pseudomonadota > Gammaproteobacteria > Pseudomonadales > Azotimanducaceae > UBA9659. The sequence continues at coordinate 393,311 of CBFIJB010000001.1, forward strand.
AGGTGAGTGATAAAGCAAATAAAAACAATAATTAGCGTCATATAAGTGAAAATAAAACTTTAGTCATCTACAATAGATATGTTTCCATCTCTAAGCATTCTATCAGCCTAAATAAGTACGGGGGAGTACATGTTCCAAAAGAAACTTCTTGCCACAGCCGTTTTCACTGCGATTACCGCAGGTGCGACAGCGGTTTCAGCGGCAGAAATCGAAGAGGTTGTGGTTACCGCCACCAAACGCGCACAACCCCTGCAGGATGTGCCTGTCGCGGTGACAGCACTGACTGGGGAATCACTGGATCAGGTTGGCGTTTCCAACTTTTCTGACTACATGCTGCTTTTGCCGGGTGTTACCGCAGGTGGTAGCGGACCGGGTCAGAACACCATCTACATTCGGGGTGTCGCTTCGACAACGCCTAACCTGACAACAGCAGGGGTTGCGGGTCTGGCACCGAACGTTGCTTTTTACCTTGATGAGCAGCCTCTGGCACAGCCCGGCAGGAACCTCGATGTCTACACCGCAGACCTGTCCAGGATTGAAACGCTGTCTGGTCCCCAGGGGACTCTGTTTGGCGCCAGTTCGCAGGCGGGCACGGTTCGCCTGATCACCAACAAGCCAGACCCTTCAGGTGTTTACGGTAAAGTGAAGCTGGGTTCTGCCTGGACCAAAGATGGCGAGATGAGTAATAACGTCGAAGCCATGTTCAATGCGCCGATCACTGACACGATCACTGCCCGTGGTGTTGTCTATGTTGATAACAAAGGCGGTTACATTGACAACGTCCGCGGTACGAGAGATCTGAGAGACTCCGCCCGTTTCCGCGAAGCAGGAACCATCAGAGCTAACGGTGAGCCGGTCTCGGATCGTCGCGCCGGTTTCCAGAGTGCTTCGGGTGCAGCGCTGGCTGCCGCCCAGGGCGACACCTTTAACAGGGGTGCCCGTGACCCCGATCTGTCCAATGTCGTTTTTCTGACCGCGGACAACTCTGCCCTGGTAGAAGATGATTTTAACGACACCACTTACAGTGGTGGCAGAATCAGTGTCCGTTGGGACATGAATGAAGACTGGAATCTGCTGGTTGGCTACGCGCAACAGGATCTCGACACAGAAGGCGTGTTCTTTGCGGACCCTAATCTCGGTGACTACGAAATTGAACGTTTCCATGAAGACGACATGCAGGATCAGTTCCAGAACTACAACTGGACACTGACAGGACGGCTCGGAGAACTGGAAGTCGTTTATACCGGTGCGTTTACTGATCGTGACACCAGCCAGGTGGTTGACTACACCGACTACATGTTTGTGGGTCAGTATCTGCCTTACTATATCTGCGACACCAGTGTCTCCTATCCGGAATACAACTATTCGGAAGATCCTGCTCTGGGATACACCAATAACCTTCCTGAGGGCACTTGTCAGGCGCCCAATACCTTTGTGCGAAGTGAAACAGAAACAGAGGTTCAGACACACGAAATTCGATTTGCGACGGATCCGGACAAGCGCTGGCGTGTCACCGCAGGTGGTTTCTACAGCGATCTTGAACTGACAGAACGCAATGACTTCACCTATCCAGGCGCGACTTCGATCTCAGGTTTCCCTGGCTTTGGTGGTGCTACCGGCTTTAACCCGGGTTATCCATTCGGTGCAAACGGCGAGGGACCTGGTGCCTATAACTCTGATCCGGGACCTTTCCCCGGAGATGTGATTTTCCGAAATGACATCCGTCGTACCGACGAGCAGATGGGTGTCTTCGGTGAGGTCAGCTTTGATTTCAACGAACAGTGGAGCATGACGCTGGGTGCCCGATGGTATGACATCGAAGTCGACTTTGAGGGTGGCGCCAATGGCCAGTTCTGTAATGCTGGTGGAACGGGTACTGACAGGAACCGATTTGGTACCAATATCTCTGATCTCTATGACGGTGATGGCAGCTTTACCTTCATCGGCGACTGTACAGCAGGTGGTGGTCTGACGTTTACATCGGACCAGAGTTTCGATGAGATATCAGCGATTATTGCTGCTGCTGACCCTTACAGCTATGGCCGCGGTCAGTTGGGTATCACTGCCCCGAATGCGATCAGCGATGGCGAGATTCAGGGTATCGTGAACTCCACGAGAGCACCGGACGTGGCAGAAGCCGACGGTACGATCGTCAAGGCGACCATGAGCTGGAGGCCGAACAACGATCAGATGTACTACGCTACCTTCTCTGAAGGTTTCCGTCCCGGTCTTCTGAACCGTCCTGGTGGTGCGATTGGTGCCAATGGCTTCACCGTACCGTTCGAACTGGCTACGGACGATATGACCAACTACGAATTCGGTTGGAAATCCTCTTACCTCAATAATTCACTGCGATTCAACGGCAGTATCTTCTTCCTTGAAATTGAGAAGCTCCAGACGACGATATTTGATCCAAGTATCTCGAACCTGTTTTTCTCTGATAACGCGGCCGATGCCGAGGTCAAGGGTATAGAAGGAGACCTGGTCTGGATGCCAGATGTTGAGGGCCTGACGATTTCAGCGGCTTTCTCTTTGCTGGACAGTGAGATTACCAAGGTACTGACACCGACCAACGACGTTCGTGAAGGTGATGAGCTTGCTTTCGCGCCAGAATATCAGGGTAATATACGTGCCCGGTATGAATGGGGTATGGCATCAGGACTGACGGCTCACGTTATGCCGCATGTCACCTTCTCCGGTGAGTCCTATACAGATATCATCACGATTAACCGTATGGAACTCGATAGCTGGGTCATGGGTGGTATTACGGCCGGTATCTCTGATACTGACTGGACTGCTGAGCTGTATGTAGACAACATTACCAATGAGCAGGCGGAGTTGTCCGGTAGCTTTGTGTTTGATGTGGAGCGGGTGACTTACGCTCGACCTCGAACCTGGGGTGTTCGAGTGACTTATCACTTCAATCCCTGAAGTTACGCTGTAAGTTAAGCATTCGACGCCCCGTTCAGGGGCGTCGTTCGTTTTGGAGTTTCATTTTGGAGAATCGTTTTGCAACCCGTTGAAGTTGAGAGCTTTCTGAATTCTGTTCAGCAGAAGATCGTCGCGAAACAGTATGAAAGTGCGCTTCTGAAACTCCATGAAACCATGGCGCAATTACCGGATGACAGCGAGGCAATCTACATGGAGGCGGTCTGTTATCGCTACCTGAAAAGATATGAAGATGCGCTCGCCAGTATTACCAGGCTGCAGGGGCAAGTGCCGGAGCACGGGCGAGCCTATCAGGAAGAGGGGCATACCCATCTTGCCCTGCGAAATCCAGATAAAGCGCTGCGCGCATTTCGACTTGCGACACGATTTAATCCCGCTCTGACTGCCAGCTGGAACGCTCAGGTGCAGATCCTGACAGATAAGGGGCGTCAGGCAGAAGCCAATCAGGCTTATGCGCAGCTGAAATTTCTTCAGAGCCTGCCGAAGCCCTTACTGGCAGTTCGGGATCTCATTTCCCAGGGTAAGTTGCTTAAAGCCGAGGATCTATGTCGCGCATTTCTGCAGAAGGTTCCCCACCATGTTGAAGGAATGCGACTGCTCGCCGACATCGGCATCAAGCTGGGGGTGTTGGATGACGCTGAGTTCCTTCTTGAAAGTGCGGTGGAATTTCAGCCGGAGAACCTGGGTACTCGCGTAGATTATGTGCAGGCGCTGCGCAAACGTCAGAAGTTTGATAAGGCGGTGTCTGAGTCAAAAGTGCTGCTGGAGAAAGCGCCAGACAATACGCAGTTCCAGTCTCTGTATGCAATCAGTGCCATGCAGACGGGTGATTATGACGGAGCTATCTCGCAGTTCGACGATATCCTGTTGAAGAAGCCTGATGATGCGGTCACCCTGACGTCTCGCGGACATGCCCTGAAAACTCATGGTGACTATGAGGCTGCAGTGGCATCGTTCAAGCAGGCCAGAGAGGCGGACGCCTTGCACGGGGAAGCCTATTACGCGCTTGCTAATCTCAAAGTTTATCGATTTTCGGATGAGGAAATCTCCCAGATGATCGCCCGCGAGTCGGGTAATGAGCTGACGTTCCTGGATCGCATTTACCTGGACTTTGCCCTGGGCAAAGCTTTTGAGGATCGTCAAGACTACGACCGTGCCTTTGAGTTTTATGAAAAAGGTAACCGCCTGAAAAAACAACAGTGTCGATACGAATCTGACCAGGTCACCCTGGAAATGGAAGATCAGGCCAGGGTATGTGAGTCTGGTTTGTTTGAGAAATATGCCGACTCAGGTTGCACTGACCCGGATCCGATTTTTATTGTCGGGTTGCCCAGAGCAGGTTCAACCCTGCTTGAACAGATCCTGGCTTCTCATAGCCAGATTGATGGCACCATGGAGCTGCCTAACATTATTTCTCTCGCGCATCGCCTGCGGCGGTTGGGACGACAGTCTGGCAGTGGTTATCCTGAAGTCCTGGATCAACTTGAGAAGGCGCAGCTGCAAGAATTTGGACAGGAGTATCTGGATGAAACCCGCATCCATCGGCAGGGGGCTCCTCTGTTCATCGACAAGATGCCGAATAACTTTCGGCATCTTGGTCTGATCAAGCTGATTCTGCCTAATGCAAAGGTTATTGATGCGCGGCGCAACCCCATGTCCTGTTGTTTCAGCGGCTACAAGCAACTCTTTGCCGAGGGCCAGGAGTTCAGCTATTCCCTTGAAGATATTGGTCGTTATTACAGGGATTATGTTGGTTTAATGAACCATTGGGACAGTGTCCTGCCAGGTTTTGTGCTCAGAGTTCAACATGAAGATGTGGTTGCCGACCTCGACGAGCAGGTGCGTCGCATGCTGACTTTTTGTGGCCTGCCTTTTGAGGAAGCCTGTCTCAAGTATTATGAAACGGACAGGGATGTGAGAACGCCGAGTTCAGAGCAGGTCAGGCAACCAATTTTCACGGATGCGCTGGAGCAATGGCGAAATTTTGAAGGTCACTTAGAGCCCTTAACGCAGGCGCTTGGTGATACATTGCATTAGATGTGAGCTTTATATGAGTCAGGGCGGATCAATGAGAGATTACGACGACATACTTGTGGCGCTGCGCCGTATAACCAGGGCGATCGACCTGGAATCGAAGAAGCTGGAAAAGGCGACAGGGCTTACCACGTCTCAATTACTGGTTCTGGACGCGATCAGCAAACTTGGTGATCCTTCTCCGAGCGCCATTGCAAGAGAGGTGGTTCTCTCGCAGGCCACTGTTACCAGTCTGCTGGATCGGCTTGCTCGCAATGAGTTGATCAACAGATCGAAGAGCCAGGTGGACAAGCGGCAGGTGACCGTCACAATGACAGAAAAGGGCAGATCGAGATTCGATGAAGCACCTGATCTTCTGCAGGCGGGTTTTCTCAGAGAGTATCGGAAACTGCCGAACTGGCAGCGCAATATGCTGGTGGCATCTCTGCAACAGATAGCCTACATGATGGATGCTGAGGAATTGGATGCTTCGCCGGTTCTTGATGTGGGGGAGTTACACTCACAGCCTGAAGTGACTAAAAAGTAAACTGTCCCCGGGTCAGGCAGCGTCTCTGGCTACCTGTTCAGGCTTCACACAGCCATCCTGGCCTTGATGGCGTCATGGCACTGGTAGTTAACCAGCTTGAAATCCTGCATGACGAAATCATCGATGGTTTCCTGGCCTCGATCTTCAATGTGCAGTTCAGGCAACGGCAGCGGCTCGCGAGAGATCTGTTCCTTGACCTGCTCGACAGCATCGAGATAGATGTGCGCATCACCAATCGTGTGAATGAACTCATGCGCCACCGTTCCGGTAATCTTTGCCACCATATGCAGCAGCAGCGAGTAGGAGGCGATGTTGAAGGGCACACCAAGGAACATATCGGCTGAGCGCTGATACATTTGCAATGAAAGCCTGTTATCGGCGACGTAGAACTGGAAGAAACTGTGGCAGGGCGGCAGTGCAACCTGGTTGGGAGAGGCCTCGCCCGGGTTCCAGGCATTGACAATGATGCGCCGGCTCTCCGGATTGTTTTTGATCAGGTCGATCGCTTCCTGCAGCTGGTCGATTTCGCGACCATCGGGGGTGCGCCAGGCACGCCACTGGGAACCGTAGACTCGTCCCATATCGCCATCCGACATCTCGAGCCCGAGGCGCCGGGTGTAGTCCTCGTAGTTCGCATCCCAGATTTTGTTGTGTTCGTAGACGTCTTTCAGGTCATTGATGTTAGTTGACCCGGAAATGAACCAGAGCAACTCGGAAGACATCACCTTCCAGGCGAGTTTCTTGCTGGTCACAGCCGGGAAACCGTCCGCCATGTTGTAACGGGCATTGAGGCCAAAAACGCTGGTCGTGCCAACGCCGGTTCTGTCGCCGCGGATGACGCCGTTGTCCAGAATGTACTGGAGCTGATCGAGATAAGACTTCATTTACAACGTGATCTGGAAGATCAGCCGCACTTGCTGTCGCCGCAGTTCAGACAGGTCATGCAGCCATCCATCAGAACCATCGCGGTGACATTACATTTGCCGCAGAGTTGGGCGCCTGGTGGATATTCTGCAGTGCCCGGGTCAACATGGTCGGCATTCGCGCTTTCCAGTGCTGCACGTTTTTCTGCTATCAGCGCCTTGTGTGCTTCGCTGAGTTCTTCATCCTTGATGAGACCAATCTTCTTCATATGGGTCTCAAGCACTTCACCGATTTCTCCAACCAGTGACGGCATGAATCGACCACCTTTCTTGAAGTAGCCGCCCTGTGGGTCGAATACCTGCTTCAGTTCCTCTGCCAGGAAGACGGCATCGCCACCTTTACGAAAAACTGCCGAGATAACGCGCGTCAGTGCCAGTATCCACTGGAATTGATCCATGTTCTTGGAGTTGATGAATATCTCGAACGGATGTTCCTGTTCGTATTCAGTGCCTTCATTCAACACCAGGTTGTTAATGGTGATGTACATCGCATGATCTGACAGCGGTGTCTTGATCTTGTAGGTGTATCCCCGAAGTTCATCAGGACGTGCAATCTCTTCATGCATGACATCCCGGAGAGGCTTCTTCGGCTGTTCCTCTACTTCATCCTTTTTGATGGAGTAACCAACTATCTTGTTGTCTATCTTAATCGTCATTTTTGTATCCGTCATAACATCAGCTACCTTCTGCTACTGAGAACCTTCCTTTCCAGAATCTTGCTGCTCGGAACGGTCTGCCTCAGAACTTGCCATAGTAGCCTTCCTTCATTGCGTCGAAGAGATTGGCGGCGGTGTGCAGTTCGCCGTCATACTCGATCTCTTCATTACCCTTTACTTCAATCACCTGGCCATCTTCCAGCTCAAACTGGTAGAGCGTATTCTCCAGGTCAGCTTCCTTCACCAACACGCCCTGGAATGCTTCCGGGTTGAACCGGAAGGTGGTACATCCTTTCAGACCCTGCTCGTAGGCGTACTTGTAAATATCCTTGAAGTCCTCGAATGGATATTCTGTTGGTACGTTCGCTGTCTTGGATATGGACGAATCGATCCACTTCTGTGCGGCTGCCTGAATATCCACGTGTTGCATCGGCGATATATCGTCCGCCGTAATGAAGTAGTCCGGTAGTCTGGTAGCTTTATCATCGCCGAACGGTTCGGCATCCGGATTCACCAAGGAGCGATAGGCCAGCAGTTCGAAGGAAAAAACGTCAACCTTCTCTTTACTCTTCTTGCCTTCACGGATCACGTTTCGCGAATAATGGTGCGCAAAACTCGGTTCAATGCCGTTACTGGCATTGTTGGCGAGGGACAGGCTGATAGTGCCTGTGGGTGCTATCGAACTGTGGTGTGTAAACCGACAGCCGGTTTCAGCGATCTGATCGACGAGGTAAGAGTCTACCTCAGCGACACGCTGCATATAGCGGGAGTATTTCGCGAGCAGTACCTTGCCCTTGATCTCGTCACCAACCTGATAGCCATCTTTCTTCATTTCCGGACGCAGGCGCAACATTGCTCCGGTCACCGTGAACGTCTCGTCCATGATTTCAGCCGGGCCTTTCTCTTTTGCCAGTTCGAGACCCGTTTTCCAGCCAACCAGAGCCAGCTGTTTAGTGACTTCTTCGGTGAAGGCAACTGACTTCTCGTCACCGTAGCTCATGCCAAGCATGGTGATGGTCGAGCCCAGTCCAAGGTAGCCCATACCGTGACGGCGCTTGCGCTCAATCTCGCGCTGCTGTTCCGGCAGCGGCAGACCATTGATTTCAACAACGTTATCCAGCATACGGGTGAAGATGGAAACAGCTTTGCTGAATGTTTCCCAGTCGAAAGTCGCTTCGCTGGTAAACGGTTTCTGTACGAAGCGACACAGGTTCACTGAACCCAGCAGGCAGCTGCCGTAGGGTGGTAGCGGCTGTTCGCCGCAGGGGTTGGTTGCGCGAATATCTTCGCAGAACCAGTTGTTGTTCATTTCGTTAACCTTGTCGATCAGGATAAAACCCGGCTCGGCAAAGTCATAGGTGGACGCCATGATCAGGTCCCATAGGCGACGGGCCTTGATCACCTTGGAAATCCTGCAGGCCACGAGACCTTCTTCATTGGTGACGTACTTGTTCTTGACCGGGAATTCGCGCCAGAGAATCTGCTCGGCGTTGTTCAGGTCCAGTTCGTCTGTTTCCAGCTCTGACTCGGTGATCGGGAATGAAAGAGGCCAGTCGGCGTCACCGATAACCGCTTCCATAAACTCTTTCGTGATCAGCAGCGAAAGGTTGAACTGGCGCAGTCGACCGTCTTCCCGCTTGGCCTTAACAAACTCCATAACGTCCGGGTGACCGACTTCGAAAGTCGCCATCTGAGCGCCTCGTCTGCCGCCGGCAGAAGACACGGTGAAACAGGTCTTGTCGTAGATATCCATGAAGGATAGGGGCCCGGATGTATACGCGCCGGCGCCTGAAACATAGGCGCCTTTCGGTCGAAGGGTGGAAAACTCGTAACCGATACCGCAGCCGGCCTTCAAGGTGAGGCCCGCTTCTACATTTTTCTGCAGAATGTCTTCCATGGAATCATTGATCGTTCCGGAAACCGTGCAGTTGATGGTGGAAGTCGCAGGTTTGTGCTCCTGAGCGCCGGCATTGGAGATAATACGTCCTGCGGGAATCACACCATGACGCAGTGCCCAGAGAAACTGCTCGTACCATTCCTCCTGCCTGTCTTTCTCTTCGACCTCGGCGAGCGCCCTGGCGACACGCTTATAGGTGTCATCCATGTCCTGGTCGACCATGTCGCCTCGCTTGCTTTTGAGGCAGTACTTGTTTTCCCAGATATCGAGTGAGGTTTCCTGAAATTCGATCTCACTAACGCTTGATGGAATAGCTGTCAGATCCGGTTTCTTCGCCGTTGAGTCCATGTGTCTCCTTTTAAATCAGTGCCGTTGCTCATTGAGTGCAGCTATAAGCACATCAGAGTTATATTCTTGTTTTACTGTATCTAGTTATCTTTGGGGGGCAGAGTGTTGTGACTGCATATTCCCCCCGGAATCCTTTTGTCGACTGCTTTAAGACTTGCACACAAACTATCAACAGGTTTCTGACAATTTTCAGCACAAGTGGTCCCCCAAGCGGGACGCGGGTTCTGCGTGTTTTCCACAGCTTCTTAACAGCTGTTCCACTGTTTTTTGACAGCTTTTTAACGCAGTTATCCACGTGTTTTGCTGAAATAGAGTTCAGCGACTTTCCACAGACAACTGCCAGATATTGTGCCGCAGAGGTCTACCAAACACAACATATTGTTGTTTTTTGCCTTTTGCACAGTGGAGAAATAATGGAAAATGTAGGGTCAGGTCTTGCAAAACTGCCCACCGTTTCAACTGCTCCAGGTACAACTGCGATAAGCGGGATTGGTCAAAAAACCGTAAACTCATGCGCATTATTGACAGTGCTATCAGGGTAAAGATGACCAGAGTAGAAAACAAAACAGCAATCGTTACCGGTGGAGGTAGCGGACTCGGAGCGGCCTCAAGTGAACTGTTAGCACGAGAAGGTGCTTCTATTGTCGTTACTGACGTGAACGCTGAGGCGGCAGAACAGACCGCTAATGTGATTCGTCAGCGTGGTGGTAAGGCGATCTCGCTTGAACATGACGTTACGGAGCAGGCTCGTTGGGAAGAGGTGATTGAAGCGTCGAACCGCGAGTTTGGTGGCGTTGATGTGCTTGTTAATAATGCTGGCATCTCAGGTACTGGTGCTGGTCCTATGGAGGATGTTGCCTTTGAAGACTGGAAGACGGTCATGGATATCAATCTGGATGCCGTTTTCATAGGCTGTCAGCAGGCGATCAAAGCTATGAAAGCCTCCGGTGGCGGCTCGATTATCAATATTTCCTCGATCATGGGAATCGTCGGCGGGGCAGGGGCTGCCTACAACGCCTCTAAAGGTGGCGTGAGACTGCTGACGAAGTCTGTTGCTGCATATTGCGGCAGCAATGGTTACAACATTCGCTGTAATTCCATTCATCCCGGCTATATCTGGACACCTATGGTTCGTAACATCGTTCATTTCGTGCATGAGTTGGCGACTGAAGATGATCTACGAGCGATGCTGGTGGAGAAACATCCGATCGGTCGCCTGGGTGTGGCTGAAGACATTGCCAATGGGGTGCTCTTTCTGGCATCGGAAGAGTCCAGCTTCATGACTGGCAGTGAGGTTGTGATTGATGGCGGTTATACCGCGGTTTAGCCGTATTCCGAATAGCTTTTTAACTTGTCTTCGATAAGCAGCAGGTGGTGGAAAACGTCATCCCGAGTCACGTCCTCCAGGCAAAACCTGACCCCGTGGCAGTAATCACCTGATACCGTATTCTGCCTTGTGATAACTTCGGCCTTGATTTCATTCAGGTTGATTTCGTCGACTTCAATGTCAATCAGAAGGTTTTCCCCAGGCTCCAGTTTCTGCGGGCAGTCGAACTGCAGGCCGGTTCGGGAAAAATTCAGGCATTCAGCTGTCGGGTTGGTTCTGATCAGGCCGCGAATTCCAGGACGGGAGACATCAACCTTCAGGGTATGGTTGGCAAAACGTTCGTAGCGTCGTTTTTCCTCGGTCATGAACAGCTCTGGCTATTGCTGGAGAGGGGTTCGATCATGTTGAGGTTTTCTTATCAACTGGCGCCATTGCTCTTGTCTTTTTTTTGCCCCGTAGGCATTGTTAGCGCGATTCCCGCAACACGTTGAAGACAAAAAGGAAAATACATGCACCCAGGTGTACTAGCAGAAAAATTCCCCGAAAAACCCGCGGTCATTATTGCTGAAACGGGTGAGACGCAAACCTTCAAGGAAATGGATGATGTTTCCATGCAGGCTTCCCAGCTGTTCCGAAGCCTGGGTCTGAAGCGGGGTGATCACATCGCGATCCTGCTGGAGAATCATCTGCAGATGCTGAGTATCTGTCTTGCGGCTCAACGCTCTGGACTCTATTTCACAACGATTTCCTATCGCCTTCAGGAGGAAGAGGTCGAGTATATTGTCAGCGATTGTATGGCAAAGGTTTTTATCACCTCAAAGAGCCGGGAGAGCGTCGTAGAGAAGCTGAATCTGGATCATTGCGAGAAATCGTTCATGCTTGATGGTGTGATCGCAGGATTCGACTCCTGGGAAGAAGCCTTGTCAACGATGCCGGCCGAGAAGATTGCCGATGAATCGACAGGAACTTCCATGCTGTATTCCAGTGGTACCACGGGTCGGCCCAAGGGCGTTCTGAAACCACTTCCGGAAGAAGAGTTCGGCGCGGATGAGGGGCCCAATATTCTTGCCATGCTATACGGGGCCACTGAAGAATCTATCTATCTTGGTCCGGCGCCGCTCTATCACGCGGCACCGCTGGCATTCACTATGGGCATGATTACCATGGGTGTGACTGTAGTGGTCATGCAGCACTTTGAAGCCGAAGGTGCGCTGAAGGCGATAGAAAATTACAAAGTCACCCATAGCCAGTGGGTGCCGACCATGTTCATCCGCATGCTGAAACTCGATGATGACGTTCGTCTTAAATATGACACCTCTTCACTGCAGTGCGCGATTCATGCCGCGGCGCCATGTCCCATCCCAACCAAGGAACAGATGATTGATTGGTGGGGCCCCATTATTCATGAATACTATGCGGGCAGTGAAGGTAACGGTTTTGTTGCCATCAACTCCGAGCAATGGCTTGCGCACAAGGGTTCTGTCGGGCTGCCACTCACCGCCAAACTGCATATCGTCGGTGAAGATGGTGAGGAAGTAGCACCCGGTGAGTCTGGCACCATCTATTTTGAGGGGGGTGGTGAGTTTGAGTATTTCAATGACAAGGACAAAACCGATGAGTCGCGGCACCCCGAGGGCTGGTCGACACTCGGTGATGTCGGCTATGTCGATGAAGAAGGTTATTTATACCTGACGGATCGCAAGAGTTTCATGATCATTTCCGGTGGTGTGAACATTTATCCTCAGGAAACCGAGAATCTGTTGGTCAACCACCCGAAAGTTATGGACGTGGCTGTATTCGGTGTACCGAATGAAGAGTTCGGAGAAGAGGTAAAAGCTGTTGTTCAACCCAAGAACTGGGAGGATGTGGGACCTGAGCTGGAAGCAGAACTCATCGACTTCTGCCGCGATCACATTTCGCACATCAAGTGCCCGCGATCCATCGATTTTGAGAAAGAGCTGCCTCGGCATCCGACAGGCAAACTCTACAAGCGTCTCTTGCGAGATCGCTACTGGGAAGGTCACAAAACCAAACTGTTGTAACTGACGCGGTCTATCGGTCTTTAAGTGAATAGGGCTGGCTGAGTAGAGCGCGTTTCCCGCAGGCTAGTAGGCGCCACCCAGTTTGGAGTGATCCCAGGTGATGATCTTGTCCGGGGTGAATTTCATACCCATGCGCTTCTCCGCAGTCCGCATCATGCCTTCACGGACAGATTCGGCTGCATCAGACTGAAGGTCGCCACGCTGTACGGAGATGTTGAAGAGAATGTCGCGTGTGGCTTCAACATCATCCAGCAATTCAACCTCGGTATAGATCAGCACGCTTTTCAGCTCCTCATAGGCATCGCCGGACTCGACGAGCAGTGCGACTCTGGGGTCACGTTTCAGGTTGTTGATTTTCTGACTTTTGCGGAACGTGGTCATGTAGATCACGTTATCGTCGTCCACGCAGTACCACATGGGCATGGGATGTGGGTAACCGTCTTTTCCGTTGGAGACAAGAATGATCGTCCGGGATTGACGCAGGAAATCTCCAATCTCATCGTCGGTCATCCGTATCTGGTCTCTGCGTGACATCTATGTCTCCTTTGGGTTTCAGCTCTGTGTGCTTTCTATCAGTGCGGTGAAGAGGTCTCGCTTCCCGGTCATCGCGTTTTCCAGATAGGTAATGGTCTCAGACAGGCTCTGGTCGAGAGTAAGTCGCTCAAGCAGTTCCAGAGCGATGGTGGGGAACATCCGGATTTCATCCACCAGTCTTGCCCTGGTGTACAGGTACTCGATGGCCAGTCGGTGAAAGTCATCATCCCAGCGATCATCACTGCCGATCATCTGAGAGATTCGCTCTTTGGTGCTTTCCAGCTTCTCCCGTTCGGCGTTCAGGTACTTCTGGCATTCATCGTTGCGGTTCTGTACCAGCAGCGACAAAGCCATCTCTATGATTTCCAGATAATCGTCCTGTACACGGCGCACGACCCGAATGATCTCAATGGCGTTCTCGCGGGTATGCTCGTGCTCATCCTCTTCTAGCAGGTCCAGTGCGTGATTGATCGTTGTTCTCATCGCTTTCGGCTCCTCAAGAGGTTGGCGGGAGAAAACTGATCAGTCAGTGGGCGTTTTTCCAGATCCCAGTCCGGCGTGCGATCAAACCTGGCAATGTAGGTCTCCAGTGACAGATCGTATTTATCAAATCGTGGCTGCAGCATCCGTGCGTTTTCTTTCAGAGTCTGGTTGTCAGGCAAGGTTGATTGGGTCGCAACGATAACACGGTTGCCGGTATCTGGCATTTTCAGGTTCAGGAAATTGCCAAAGGCTTCCTGGTAGGTAGCAGACTCATAATCATAGAGTGCACTGCCCTGGAAGGTGTTCGAAATCACGACACCCTCATCTGTCAGCAGTGCAGCGATGTCCTGCATAAACTCCAGGGTCATGAGATGCTCTGGAATGTACTCGCCCGTAAAAGCATCGAGAATCACGAGGTCGTACTGTTTCTTTTCCAGTAAAGCTCGGCGCGTGAACACACGACCATCAATGACGTGAACATGGGTACGCTCATTCTCCATGAAGTCAAAATACTCCCGGGCTACCTTGACGACCGCCTCGTCAACCTCGACGAGATCCATTTCCAGCGTTGGAAACACATCCAGGAGTACATTGGATATGGTGCCGCCGCCGAGACCGATCATCAACGCACGTTGCGGATTCGGGTTGGCCATCAGGCCAGCGAAAGTCATTCGCACATAGGGAAACACAATGTGGTTCGGATCCTTGATGTCGATACAGGTCTGATTGCGCATATCCCGTTTCACCGAGAATACGAGGCAGCGCTTGCCAACCTTCTGATTAACAATAATGTTCCTGTAAAGAGATTTCTCTTTGTGGATAACCCGGTCTGCATTCAGCGACCAGGAAAGGAGCAGCAGGCAGATGAGTGTCAGGCTTCTGATCATTGATGGCCGTCTGGTGTGAGTGTTCGATCTGTGAGGACGGCTATCGCGAAACACAGGAGCAGGACTGCGGACATGGTCATGAGAATCTCGTTTATTTCGAACAGCAGAACCAGGTAGAAAGATGTCAGCAGTGTTCCGAGGGCGCTGCCCAGGGTGGAAACGAAGTAAAGGCCGCCTGCAACCTTCCCGGAGTAGTGGGTCTCCTGTACTAGCAGCCGGACCGAGTAGGGCGCGATCATCCCGAGTATGGCTGTAGGAATGAAAAACAGCAGCGCCGCTGCGACCAGTGAACCGTATCTTGGGTCAGTTATGCGCAGAAAAACCCAGTCCATCATGTTTTCGCCGAACAGGATGGTCGGTATGGCTGTGATTGCAGCCGCAAGAAAAAACAGGCCGTATTTGGCGAGTCTCGGCCTGTGCAGTGACAATTGCCCGCCGGTTAGGTAACCAACACTCAGCGCCACCATGAAGACAGTGATTACGCTGCCCCACACATAGATGCTGCTGCCAAAGTAGGGCGCCAGGATGCGGCCACCGAGCAGTTCAATGGACATGATGATAAAGCCGCTGGTAAACGCCAGCGCAAACACTGTCAGGTTGATCAGAACACTGGCGGGGGGCTTGTTTGAGTTCATCAGGCTGTGTCGAGCAAAAAGTCAGCAGTATACACGCTCCTGCCTTATTCACGGCGTTTCCAAAGCCAGGATTTTTTTAAGGCTCGGGACGGCTCCAAATATGGCAAAATGACGGCTCCAGGAACCGAAAATCCTCTTTGAAATCTCTCAGAAAGCTGTTGCCCATCATCAAGCAGTATCAGGTGCAGATGTACCTGGGGCTGTTTGCGTTTTTTGTGGCGCGTTTTTTTGAAGTCTCGACCTACTATCTGGTTGCCGAGGGTATTGATCTTATCGGCGCGTTGTTCAAGGGCGATGCCGGTGAGTTTACCGTCACGCAGTTGACGCTCGGCATTCTGGGTTGTGTTTCCGCCCGCTTCATTGTGGTCTCTTATGCCCGTCGCGCCATACGCCGGATTGGTATCGCCGTCTCCTATGATCTGCGTCAGTCGCTGTATCGCTCGGTACTCACTCAGGGACCGGGTTTCTTCGGCCGTATCAGCGTCGGCGATGTCATGACTCGCGCTATTCAGGACATTACGCTGATTCAGCGTTTCATCGCCTTTGGCCTGATTGCGTTTGTCATCATGATCTATGCACCTCTGTTTGGTGTTTCGGCGATGCTCATGAAGTCTGCGACGCTGACGCTGCTGATTGTGCCGCTGTTGCCGGTGATCTTTATCTATGCACTTAGAATGGCAGATGAAATGGGGCGCAGCAGTCGGGAAGTGCAGCAGAAACTGAGTGAACTTTCTGAGCATACGCAGGAAAACCTGTCCGGTATCAGAACGATCCAGGCCCAGGTTCAGGAAGAAAACGAAGTGGCGCGATTCTGGGATACCAATAACGATTACGCGCTCGCCTTCTTTGAACAGGCCAGGATTAACTCCCTGATGTCTGCCTGGATGCCGTTCTTCGCATCGGTGGCACAACTGGTCATCGTGCTTTACGGCGGACACCAGGTCATGACCGGCCAGATAACCGTTGGGGACCTGGTCTTCTTCTTCGCGTGTCTCTCCATGTTACTGCAACCGATTCGCATGGCGGGCATGCTGGTTATGCTGGTTCAGCGGGCAGCGGTCGCCAGTGACCGGCTGTTCGAGATTCTGGAATCGGATCCCGAGATTCAGGATGCCCCTACAGGCGAGACGCCGGACGTTGTTCGGGGTGCTTTTGAACTGAAGGATCTATCCTACACATACCCGGGTGCTTCCTCAGCCGCACTTAAGAACATTGATCTCAGTATTCAGCCAGGGGAGTCCATCGCCATCGTCGGACGTATTGGTTCCGGCAAGAGCACGCTGCTCAAGTTGTTTACGCGGATGGTCGATACACCCCGCGGCCACGTCTATCTGGACGGGCATGATGTAAATGACTATCCGCTCACCCAGTTAAGAGGGCAGATCTCGCAAGTACTTCAGGATTCTTTCCTGTTCGGTGAGCCCATTTTTAACAACATCAGCTACGACGACCCTGAGCGTCATCTGGAGCTGATCTGGGATGCCGCAGACTCAGCCTCTCTCAGGGATTCTATCGAAGAGTTTCCATTGCAGATGAATACGGTTGTCGGCGAACGTGGTGTCACTCTCTCGGGCGGGCAAAAACAGCGAACCGCTCTGGCTCGTGGTCTTATCCGGAATGCACCGGTGCTGATTCTTGATGATTGTTTTTCCAGTGTGGATACCGAAACAGAAGAACACATACTCAGTCGGCTCAAGAAGCTCAGGGCAGGGCGAACGACCATTCTGGTCTCTCACCGCATTTCCACGTTACGACATTCAGATCGGATCATCGTTCTGGATGAAGGTGAGATCGTGGAGATGGGCAGTCACGAGGAACTGCTCGCGCAGGATGGTGCCTACGCGCAGCTTGAACGGGCACAGACACTGGGTGATGAAGAGGAAGTGCTGGCAGGATGAGCGAGGTGAACGATAAGCGCGATCACGCCATGTTCGATGCGGAGCTCTCCGGCGCTGTACTGAATATGCATCTCCTTGGACGTCTGATGAAGTGGCTGAAACCCTATCGGATGAGCCTGATTGCGAGCACGATTCTGGTATTGATTGCCAGCTATGCCGCGGTGGTGATGGAGATCGTGATATCCCGGGTGCTCGTGGATTACATCATTGTTGGTGACACGGAATCGGTCATGCCTGATCTAGGGATGATCGAGCTGACTCAGTGGGTTGAACTGCATACCGGACTCTCACCGCTGTTTTCCGCGGGTGTGCTCTTTTTCTTGCTGATGATCGTTTATGGGCTGGCAGGACACTGGCACCGGATGACACTGGCAGGTGCCATCGTCAATGGCCTGCGGGATCTTCGCCAGGACCTGTTTCGTCACCTTGAGACGCGCCCAAGTTCTTTCTATGACAAGGTTCCTGTTGGCAGGATCATGACCCGGGTGACCAACGATGTGGAAGCGCTGTACGAGATGCTGCGAGGTATGGGCAGTCT
This sequence comes from Candidatus Azotimanducaceae bacterium, assembly GCA_965662805.1. GTDB lineage: Bacteria > Pseudomonadota > Gammaproteobacteria > Pseudomonadales > Azotimanducaceae > UBA9659. The sequence goes on from CBFIJB010000001.1 coordinate 410,988, forward strand.
CGTGGGGGAGTTTGTGCCCTTCTTTGTGGCGTTGATCATCATGTTTTCAACCAGTGTGAAGTTGACTCTGATCCTGCTGGCGCTGGTGCCGATAGTCGGTTTTACCACCTACTTTTTTCGTCAGGCTTCCCGTGAAGTGTTTCGCCTGGTTCGCAACAGTGTTTCTGCCTTGAACCAGAATCTGCAGGAAAACCTGTCCGGGATTCAGGTGGTTCAGCTAAGCGGTCGTGAAGAGCGCAATATTCTGGATTACACGCGGTTGAATAAAGATAACCGTCGGCAGGAATATCGTTCGATTAACCTTTCGACCATCTATGGTGCATTCAATGACAGCCTGACGGCGATTGGTCTGGGCCTCATTATCTGGTTCGGGGCAGGAGAGGTGATGTCTGATGAAATGACGCTGGGTGGCGTTATTCTGTTTACCAGGTTTATGAGCATGCTGTTTACGCCCGTGGTTACCCTGGGTGAGCAGCTCAATGTCCTGTTCCGTGCCATGGCGAGCGGTGAACGCATTTTCCAGGCGCTGGACTGGGATGAGCAGATTCATGAACCTGTTCATCCGGTTGAACTGCCGGAGCGCATCAGGGGGCGTATCGAATTTCGTGATGTCAGGTTCGGTTACGAACACAATAATCCGATACTGAAGAACGTTTCGTTCTTGGTGGAGCCAGGGGAGAAGCTGGCCATCGTCGGGCAGACAGGTTCCGGAAAGAGCACCCTGATAAGACTGTTAGGGCGGTTTTATGATTTCGATGATGGCATGATTTTCCTGGACGATGTGGATGTTAATCACCTTCACAGTCGTGACCTGAGAACACGCGTTGGTGTGGTGCTTCAGGATTTCCACATCTTTTCCGGTACTATTCTCGACAACCTGGTGCTGGGTGACCCGAACATAACGCGGGAAAAAGCAATCGCTGCAGCGCAGACGGTGAACGCACATGGATTCATCAGCGCGCTACCCATGGGTTACGACACTCCCTTGCTCGAACGAGGCGCAAACCTGTCGCAGGGGCAGCGCCAGTTGCTGGCTTTTGCGCGTGTGCTTGCAGCAGATCCGGAAATCCTGGTGCTTGATGAGGCGACGGCCAGCATTGATACTGAAACGGAACTGTTGATCCAGGATGGTCTGGAGAAACTGATGGAAGATCGTACAGCGATCCTCATCGCTCACCGCCTGCAGACGATTCAGAAGGCTGACAAGGTGCTTGTGCTGAGTCATGGTGAGGTGGTCGAGTATGGCAGTCAGGAGGAACTGTTAGCGCTGGAGGGCGTGTATCACACGCTGCATGAGTTGCAGTTCCAGGACGTCAGGGATTGATGCTGTCCAGCCATGATTGCCGCACGACAAAGCCCCGCGATATCTCGTTCAGATCGTCGTCCAGCCTGGCGATGTGCAGCGTGCCTCCACGAGCCTCTTTCGCCAGATAATCGGTTATCTCTCTCTGTGACCTGACCGTTTTTATCTTGTCAGTGTTTATCTGGTCTCTGGTTATCTGGTCTCTGCGAATAGGCGCAAGCCAGTCTGGTTTCTCCAGAACGATAAACAGGCCGTCTTGCAGCGCCTTCTCAACTTCAAACGCTGACTCCATGATCCACCAGCCTTTTTCATGGTGGGGGTTCACTTCAACAGGGCAGTGGAACCTCTGATTCCGAAAATCGTCGTAGGGATGAAACAGTCGCCCCTTCATGAAGGCGCGCGTCTGACTGATCTTCCAGCCATTTTCTGCAAGCAGTGCCGTGGCAGCAGGATGATCAGACAATCTCAACTGATGGTCCCGAACCCGGTTGTACTTGGTTGCCAGTGTGTCGCTGGGCTCTGGTCCGTGCCAGTCATTCAGGTTTCTGTGACCGCGCAGGCCAAGATAGAACTTGATCGCCAGTTCCCAATGTTCGATCTGCTCTTTGTGACGCACGATCACATCGAATTCGCCGATTGTTCGCTTACCGTCATGCACGGGCAGGTTCCGCGCCAGCAGTTCGAAACCCGGTGTGGCTTCGATCCAGTGACAGATAATGTCTTCGAACCGGATGCCCAGCCTGTGTGAGCGAGTCCCGGGTTCAGGCACCTCTGTCGTTTGCGGTAAATGATTGAACCATTCTGGTTCCTGCCATCGCTTATCCATGGGTGCCATGAGCATTGCACTGGACAGACACCAGTCGAGATCAAACAGGTTTTTTTCAAGGCTCGTCATAGGCAACTTGCCAGTGCACGGTTAAAGGTCAGCAGGTATGATAGCCATATGAGTATACGAGCATCCATTGTCTCATTTGTTTTGCGTCGCACGGTGCGAAAGCAGATGTCAGCGTTTGATAATCCCGAGGACATTCGCGATCAGATGAGCCGGCCCATGGGCAAAACCCCCGATTCAGTGGCGATTGAACCGGTAGATGCCAATGGTGTCCCTGCGGAGTGGGTTCGTTGGCCAGGGTGCAGTGAAGACGCTGTGTTGCTCTACTTCCATGGCGGCGGATATGTCTTCGGCAATCCTGCCAGCCATCGTGATCTGGCCTGGCGTCTCAGCAGGGAATCCGGCGCGAGTGTGCTGATGGTGGACTATCGTCTGGCACCGGAGAACAGATTCCCGGCAGCCGTTGAGGATGCTACGTCGTCTTATCGCTGGTTGCTTGATCAGTCTTTTGATCCCGGCAACATTCTGGTTGCAGGAGACTCCGCCGGTGGTGGTCTTGCGGTTGCTCTGATGGTGAATCTGAAGAATCTTGGCATGCCCCAGCCCAAGGCGGCAGTGCTGCTTTCTCCCTGGGTCGATATGACCAGTTCCGGTGAGAGTATGACAGCTAACGCCGATGCCGATGCCATGTTGTCACCGGAAGCGATGCGTCTGTTTGCGTCCCATTATCTGGGTGATAGCAGCAATCCGGAGGCGCCCCTGGCTTCTCCCGTGTTTGCTGATTTAGCCGATCTGCCACCAGCTCTCATTCTGGTTGGCAGTACGGAAGTGCTCTTAAGTGACTCAGAGCGGCTGGCTGAAAAGATACTCGCCAGTGGTGGCGAGGTGAGACTCGATGTCTGGCCGAAAATGCCGCATGTGTTCCCGGTCATGGCTCGTATGTTGCCGGAAGCCAAAAAGGGTGTCAGTGATATTGCTACGTTTGTGCGGTCTCATCTGGGAACCACAGAACTTTCCTGAATCATGAATACCTACCCGCTTGCGCGCGAACTTGTGCTGGTCGGTGGTGGTCACAGCCATGTGATCTTTCTGCGTATGCTGGCGATGAAACCTTTGCCTGGTCTGAAAGTGACGTTGGTCAGCCCGGATACCCGAACACCTTATTCCGGCATGCTCCCCGGTTATATTTCTGGTCATTACAAAGAAGATGATATCTATATCGACCTGGGTCCGCTGTGTCGGTTTGCCGGAGCAGACCTCGTACGCGCCTCGGCAACAGGTATCGATACCCAGCGTCAGACGATACATCTTGCCGGCAGGCCATCGCTGCGCTATGACATCCTGTCGCTGGATATAGGCAGTACCCCCTCGACATCTGTGCTGGATGAGCAAGACAGTGTGGTGCCGGTAAAACCCATCGCCGGGTTCCTTGAACGTTGGCGAAGTTTTCTGACTCGCTATAAGCAGGGTGGTATCGCGCATGTAGGATTTGTTGGCGCTGGTGCTGGTGGTATCGAACTTTGCCTTTCCGTGCATCACTACCTCACTCAAGTCCTGTCGGCCGGTGATGTCCGATTACATGTGTTTACCTCGGGGAAGACTATTCTTGAGGAGTTTGATGCAGGTGTGCGCATTCGATTCGAGAAAAAGCTCGCAGCCGATGGTATCGAAGTCCATCGGGAATTCTATGCGAAAGATTACAGGCAGGGACGCGTCACATCAGACGATGGCAGAACGGTGGTCTGCGATGAGGTCTTCTGGGTTACCCAGGCAGGCGTGCAATCATGGCCGGCTGATTCCGGACTTGCGGTGGATGAAGGCGGGTTTGTTCAAGTCACAGATACCCTGCAATCGACCAGTCACGATAATGTTTTTGCGGTAGGTGATTGTGCGGTCATGGTGAATCATCGCCGGCCCAGGGCCGGTGTTTATGCGGTTCGTCAAGGGCCACCTCTGTTTCAGAATATCTGCGCCTACGCGCAGGGTAAGAAGCTCAAACCACATATACCTCAGAGTCAATTTCTGTCTCTGATATCTACCGGAGACAAGCGTGCAGTGGGTTCTCGCAACGGTCTTGTTGTTGAAGGGGCATGGGTATGGCGCTGGAAAGACTGGATCGATCAGCGCTTCATGTCACGGTTTAACGATCTGCCTGAGATGCGCATCGAGCACGTGAACTCCTTGCAGGATGAGTTCGATGATCAGATGCAGTGCGGTGGGTGCGGTTCGAAACTCGCTTCTGATCTGCTGGAAGAAGTATTGAGTGAACTGATGCACGAAAAGGTGCCGCGCGATGACGCGGTGGTGGTCGATGTTCCAGCGGGCTCACAATTGTTGCAGTCTGTGGATCATTTTCGAGGCTTCGTCAACGATCCCTATCTTCAGGCTCGTATTGCGGTCTGCCATGCTTTGTCTGATGTGTATGCCTGTGGTGGCGACGCGCTGTCGGTGCTGGCCAGCATCACATTGCCTTATGGCAAGCCTGATGTCAGTCGCTCGCTGCTCAGGCAGTTGCTTCAGGGTACGCTGGATCAGCTGAAAGAAGAGGGTGCTGAACTTGTTGGTGGTCACACCAGTGAAGGCATGGAATTGTCGATTGGATTCACGGCGAACGGCTTGGTTAAACCCGGCGAGCGATGGTCAAAACAGATATCACGAACGGGCGATGTGGTCATTCTGACCAAGCCACTGGGTACAGGCACCCTGTTTGCGGCAGACATGCAGTACCGTGCTCAGGGTAGTTGGATCGCCGAAGCCCTGGACAGCATGCTTATGTCTAATCGCAAGGCGGCGGTTCTTGCTCGAGATTATGACGTCAGTGCCTGCACCGATATCACCGGGTTTGGCCTGGCGGGTCATCTGCTGGAGATGGCGGGATCGGCATTAGGGGTTGAGCTGGATCTACCGTCAGTGGCCCAGCTCGAAGGTTCAGAGTCTTGTCTGCACCAGTTGGGTATCCGGAGCACGCTGCATGACGCTAACCGTCGTGCATCGGGTTTGCACCTGGAGCCGGCGGCAGACATCCTGTTTGATCCTCAGACTGCCGGTGGATTGCTGCTGGTTGTCGCCGAGAAGGACGCTGCTGATCTGTTGGGGCGATTGCATGCTGAAGGTTATTCCAAGGCCAGCATGATTGGCATGGCGGTGGCTCGCGGACTTGATGATGCGCCATTAACCGTCACCAGTTGGATGGGAGGAGATTGAATTGGCGGATACCCTGATTTGCTGGAACTGTGGAGAGTCCCTCAACGATATCCCCAGACCGATCAGTCGTCATGCCAACTGCAGTGCCTGTTTTGAAGTGCTGCACTGCTGCCGAATGTGTGCACACTATCTGCCGGACAAGCGTCCGTACTGTGATGATGACCGAACGGATCCGCCAACAGAGAAGGAAACGGCGAATTTCTGCGATTACTTCAAACCGACCAATCGATTCACGGCCAGTGAGGCAACCCGCAGCCATCGCGCCAGGTCAGATCTGGATGCGCTTTTCGGTGGTGATGCTGATGAAACGATGCAGGATGCTTCAGTCGATCCCGATCAATCTGATGATCATGACCCTCTCAGCAAGTTGAACGATCTGTTCGACGATACCTGACGCTGTGCTTTTCTAAAGCCAGGGTTTAACGACGACTTTCGCTTCTGTATTGGGTGTCGCAAGTGCCGCAAAGGCATCTGGCACGTCTTTCAGGGGGCGTCGGCTTGTGATGAGCGGTTCAACGTCAAAGGTACCATCCGCGATCTTGTGCAGGCTTTCGTTGAACTCTTCCATGGACCAGCCAAGCAGAAAATGCAGAGACAGTTCCTTGTTAATGGCGATTAACGGACGAATATTGTCTTGCTGCATGCAGACGCCGACGACCATGATTTTTGCGTTCTGAGGTGCGCCGACGAAAATGTCATCCAGCATGCCGGGCACGCCAACGCATTCGAAAATGACCAGTTTTTCCTGCCGGATCTCCCTGTGCCGATAGGGCGATGCTTCTGCAGGGTCTATCACGATATGGGCGCCGATGGATTCGGCCAGCTGACGTCGACCGGGAGAAAAGTCAGCAGCGATAATCACTCCGCTGAAACTGTTTTTCAGGGCAGTGATGATGGCGAGGCCAACGGGTCCACAACCGATGATCAGCACAGATTCATCTCCCTCGAGCGCCGCCTTGTTCACGGCGTGCAAGCCGACAGCCATGGGTTCGGTCAGTGCAGCTAGGTCAGCATCGGTACCTAAGGGGACGGGAACCATGAGAGATTCGGACAGCAGCATGTATTCTGCGAAACCGCCGGGAATCTGATCGGAATATCCGACAGGTTCCATAGGATCGCGCAGCAGAACCGGGGCGGCGCAGACAAGCGAGCCTGTTGCCACGCTGCGTTCTGTACCCGGACCATAATCGACGACTTCTGCGCAGAACTCGTGGCCCATTACAACAGGGTTGAAAGTCGTGAGTTTGAACGCGCCACCGGCCTCGCGGCTGGTTTTAACGAAGTCTTCTGTGTGACGAGCGGCATGTAAATCACTGCCGCAGATGCCGCAGGCAATGGATTTCACCAGTACTTCACCCTTGCCGGGTACCGGGTCCGGCAGCTCTGTCAGCTTCAGGACACCGCGTTCCATGGTGACGGCTTGCATAGCGCTGCCTAGTCTTCTTTGCCTGCTGTTTCGTCGGTTGTTCGATAGTCGCCAAATTTGCCATCGCGCTTTGAAAGGGCATCGGTCAGGCCTGCAGCCAGTTCCTTGAAGTGGGCCCTTGTCGACTTGGTGTGAAAGGCGAGTGCCTGTATCTCCGTGCCCTGGCGGATAGCGCTTCGCATACCCATCAGTTCCATCTGGCGGTGTACGGCGCGTTTGTTCATCTGTTCAATGTCCGGTGGCACTTTCGCAATCTTTGCGGCGATCTGCAGGACCGCGTCTTCGAGTTCGTCAACGGGATAAGCTCTGTTGGCGAAACCGTATTCAGCAGCCTGAATGCCGCTGATGGCATCCCCGGTAAGCATCATCTCCATGGCCTGGCGCATGCCGACAATCCATGGGAAGAATTGGTTATCCGGAGGGCTCATGCTGCGAACGACGGGATAACCGATTTTGGCATCTTCCGCGACATAGACCAGGTCGCAGGCTGTTGCCAGCTCTGTGCCGCCAGCCAGGCAGTAACCATGAACCTGCGCAACGATAGGTTTTGCCATATCCCACATGCGAAAAGCGCCTTCCACGACATGTCGCGCCCAACTGCCGTCACCGCCTGCTGTGTGGAAGGGGCGGTCTTCGTTGTTATTGCCCTTGAGATCGTAGCCGGCGCAGAAAGCCTGACCGGCACCGCGGATAATCGTGACGCGTACACTGTCGTCAAGATCGTTGGCTTCAAGCTGACTGAAAATCTCTCCTCGCAGCTGGTTGTTCAGCGCGTTCCGAGAATCCGGACGATTCAGTGTGATGCGCGATACGCCCTCAGACGGCGAATCAACAAGAATGAATTGATAGTCAGTCATAAGTCTCCCTCTAAATCGGGGACAGTTTACTTAATTGGCGAAAAGTCGAATTAAGTAAACTGTCCCCGAATTTGCAATTAAGTAAACTGTCCCCGAATTAAAATGATGGTTTAGCCGGTCTGGAACAGTTTTGGCAGGTCTTTGTCGTCGGTTTCAATGATGGTGTCGACCCAGCGATGAAAGTTGTGACCGCCTTCTTCGTTTTTGCCGAACAGGACGTGATCCTTCGCTCCGGTTTCGAGCGCTTTCTGCTGCTTGAGACCGGTGGCATAGTCTTCTTCCTGTACCACGTAGCGCAGGAAGTCGAACTGGTCTAACGCCGCCTTGCGGGTAGCTTCATCGGCGGGTTCTTTCTCCATCAGGTAATTCTGAATGGTGTAAGAGGTGCCCGGCGTTTCGCCTGGAAACAACTGCGAAATCATGACCGCACGACCACCCCCGTCGAACCCGGCGATGGAAACATGAGGGAAGATTGTCCAGACACCGGCAATCAGCATCTCTGTCGGCCACTTGGATTCGTCTTCGCCAATCATGTTCTTCAAACCTTTCATTGGGCCTGCAACGCGCTGGTGTGGTCCCCAGCTGTAGTAGATCGCCTGGTTCGGGAAGTCTGCTCCAAAAGTATTCCGGTGCAGGATCGGTAAGTGATACAGGTCCATATAACCGTCATAGGCTATCTTCCAGTTCGGACCTTCCACTCGCTGGGACTTAAACAGGTACCAGTCATCGAAGCCGAAGTGCGAAAGCAGTTCATCATAGCCGGAAAGAAACAGTTCAATATCCAGCGTGGATTTCGGGTCGACCGTTACCCAGATCAGCCCGGCTTTTTCGAGGCAGGGCAGTTGGGTCAGGCCGTACTCTGATTTATCGATATCACCGAAGTCTTTCGGTGCGTAGACGCCCGTCAGATCGCCTTCGATATTGTAGGACCATGCATGGTAAGGACAGGTGAAGCGATGGGTGTTACCGCAACCTTCATCCATCAGCTGAGCACCGCGATGGCTGCACATGTTAACGAACGCTTTAACTTCACCGGACTCGGTTCGGGATATCAGCACAGGGACACCGCCAGCATCCATGGCTTTGAAGTCTCCCGGGTTTTTCAATTCGGCCGTCATGGCGAGCATGAGGGGCATGCGTTTGAACACCTGCTTCATTTCCTGTTGCCAGCGTTCTTCCTCGAAGTAGTTGCCGACCGGCACCTTAAAGATTTCGTCCGGCTGTGGAATGGTGCCGGCGTCACCGTGGGCGATGTTGTTTTTCGCCATTTCTATGAGCAGTTCACGAGACATGTTTATCCTCCTCCTTTCCAATTGCTTTCCGGTTCTTGGACACGTTTAATAACCGTCAAGCTTGACTGTTTTTATAACAAGAACAATACACTCAGGAGAGTAGCATGTCATCAGACCTTTTTGACCTGACGGGTGAAGTAGCGGTGGTTACAGGTGCCGGGCGCGGCATTGGTGAAGGTATCGCCAAAGTCCTTGCGGAATACGGTGCTTCTGTCGTCTGCGCAGCGCGTCGGACGAACGAAGTCGAGCGCGTTGCGGGAGAAATCGTGGCGGCTAACGGCAAGGCCATTGCCTGCACAGCTGACGTTACCAATTCAGCAGACCTTCAGAAGTTGGCGGATGCCGCTATCGCGGAGTTCGGTCGGCTGGATATGTGGGTGAACAATGCCGGTGGCTCGCCACTACAACAGCCGCTGACGGAGCTGCCAAGGGAAGAGTGGGACAATACACTGGCACTGAATCTGACGGCGCCCTGGGAAGCCACAACCGTTGCCGCGAGAAACTTTACCGACAAGGGACGCGTTCTGAATATCTCCTCCATTGCAGCCGAAGATGTTATCGAAGGCAGTGGCCATTATTCAGCCGCCAAGGCCGGCCTGAACACGCTGACCCGGACCTTTGCCAAGGAACTGGGTCCGAAGATTCGTGTGAATACCATCATGCCGGGTTTCGTGCCGACGGAAATCATGATGACCGCGCTGAACATCACGACTGAACAACTGCCCACCGTTGAACAGTCTCTCAATCTGCCTGCCGGCAGGCTCGGCACGCCAAGAGATCTTGGCGCCGCCGCACTTTATCTACTGGCGCCTGCATCCGAATGGGTGACAGGACAGGTCATAAGAATATCAGGAGGAATGTAATGACCACTGCAAAGAAAGTATTGCTGAAGAAGCGACCCGATGGTGAGCCGGTTGAATCTGACTTTGAACTGGTTGAGTCAGAGTTGCCGGAACTGAATGACGGAGAGGTCTTGCTCAAGGTAGAACACCTGTCTATTGATGCGTTCATTCGAACAACACTTGACGGTCCTCAGGGACTTCACGGGACTATGGACGTGGAGACGCCGGTAATGGCACTGGGTATCGGCAGGGTAGTGGACTCAAGATCTCCGGATCTGAATCAGGGTGATGCGGTGTTTGGCCCCATGGGTGCGCAAACCCACGTAATCTGGCCTGCCAACATGCTGCGTAAGGTTGAGGAAAATGAAGTGCCTGCAAGAACCTACCTCGGTGCCCTTGGTATGACGACCGGCCTCACAGCCTATGCGGGCATGATCTGTTGTGGCGAAGTCAAGGAAGGCGAGACGGTTGTAGTTTCAGGAGCAGCTGGTGCCGTTGGCTCGGTTGCCTGTCAGTTGGCGAAAATTGCTGGAGCTCGCGTCATTGGTATCGCCGGTGGGGAGGAGAAGTGCAAGTTCCTCACAGATGTTATCGGCTGTGATGCGGCGGCGGACTACAAAGCTGGCGATTTGAACGATCGGTTGAAAGAGCTGTGTCCAGACGGCATCAACGTGTTTTTTGATAATGTTGGTGGAGATGTGCTCGACGCAGCTCTCGATAACATTGCGAAGGAAGCTCGTGTGGTTATCTGCGGCGCTATCTCACAGTACAACGATATGGAAAATGTCACTGGGCCCAGGCTCTATCTGCGCATCCCCGAACGAAATGCCCGGATGATAGGCTTTACCGTCGATCACTATGCAGAGCTGTTTCCGAAGATGGAGTCTGATATCTCAGGCTGGATCAAGGATGGAAAAATGCAGCTGCCGGAACACGTGATGGATGGCATTGAGAATTTCCCGGCGGCCCTCATCGCTTTGATGACAGGTGGGCACATGGGCAAGTTGCTGGTGGCGCCCTAGGGTTTCAGAGCTGTCAGCTTAACGTTGCGGAATGCGACCAGCCCGTTCTGACTCTGTAGTGCGATAAATCCTTCGCTCAGATCAGCGCTGCTCAGACGGGCGGTCAGCACACCATTCAGCCAGGCTTCAATCACGGGACCTTTTGCCACGATGCGATAGGTGTTCCACTGACCTATCGTCTCGAGTTGCGCCAGTGGCGGTGCCGCATGGATAACAATGGCGCCGGTCCTGTAATCCTGGTTCGGGTGATCATCCCAGATGTTGATTTCAAAACAACTTAGCGGCGTGATGTCATTTCGGTCCTGACAGCGTATCAGGATACCTGAGTTAACGGTGTCATCGGGCTGAAACTCAGCAGTCAACTCAAAGTTATCGTAAACCCCACGGGAGACCAGATAACCCTCGCCAGTGGGATTCAGGCTCACCAGTTCATTGTCAGCCTGCCATCCGGCATCACCCTGAGCCTGCCATTGCAGGTCTGTGGTGGTGCAGCCTGCCAGCATGAGCAGGCAAAGGCAGATGAGAAGCCTCAACCGTTACGCCTGGTTGAAACCGCCTCGGCCAGACCGTGCAGGACCTTCTCGGTATCTTCCCAGCATATGCAAGCGTCGGTGATGCTCTGGCCGTAGGTCAGTGTGTTCACGTCTTTAACGTCCTGTCGACCTTCAAGAAGGTGGCTTTCGATCATGACGCCGAAGATACCATGGTTGCCTCGGGCAACCTGGGTTGCAATATCGTGGACCACATCAATCTGGCGGGCGGGGATCTTGCGGCTGTTGGAGTGGCTGGCATCAATCATGATGCGCACCGGCAAGCCACCTTTCTCCAGCATCGCTGATGCGTCATCGACGCTGAACATATCGTAATTCGGATGTTTGCCGCCACGCAGGATGATATGACAATCCTCATTGCCCGCGGTCTTGAAGATCGCAGAACGTCCGCCCTTGGTCACGGACAGAAAGTGGTGCGGTTGCGATGCTGATTTGATCGCATCAATGGCAATCTGGATGTCGCCGTCAGTTGCATTCTTGAAACCGACCGGGCAGGACAGTCCCGATGACAATTCCCGGTGTGTCTGACTTTCCGTGGTTCTCGCGCCAATGGCACCCCAGGATATGAGATCAGCCACATACTGTGGGCTGATCAGGTCCAGGTATTCAGTACCGCAGGGGAGGCCAAGTTCACCCAGGTCCAGCAACAACTGGCGAGCCAGGTGCAGCCCCTTGTTAATCTTGAAGCTGTTGTCCAGGTCAGGGTCGTTGATGAGTCCTTTCCAACCAACCGTGGTTCTTGGCTTCTCAAAGTAGACTCGCATCACGACAAAGATGTCGTCTTTGACCGCGTCAGCCAGTTTTTTCAGCTTCTCGCCGTACTCGTGAGCAGAGTTTGGGTCATGAATTGAACAGGGGCCAACAACAGCAAGCAGGCGATCATCTTCACCTTTAAGAATGTTGTGGATGGTACTTCTTGCATTGCTGACTGTATCGCTGGCTACCTGAGAGACCGGTAGATGCTCGATCAATTCCTCAGGTGAAATCAGTTCCTGCGTTTCCTGGATGCGCAGGTCATCGGTAGTCACAGACATGGCCGACCCGTTTTGTGCTCTGATAGAAGGGCGCGTATGTTACCTGCTATTTCAGCAGGTTTGAATCATGCCTTCAGATCGATGATGACCTTGCATTGATCGGTTGGAGAGCGCAGTGCTTCGAAGATTTCCGGCAGCTCGTCCAGGGAAACGACATTTGTGATCATGGCGGTGCCGTCAATGCGACCATTAATCATCATCTCGATCGTAAGATCCCAGTCTTCCTTGTCGTACGCCACAGCCCACTGAATTCTGAGTTCCTTGGAGAACGCCATAAGCGGCACGATGGTATCGGGTGCATCACATACACCAATACCCATGATGAGTCCGCGGCTGGGTGCCCGTTCAATACACTGTTGCATCAGGCCCGGCGCGCCAACGCATTCGATTTGTATTTCGGCATCCTGTCCAGTGATGTCTTTAAACTGAGCAGCAACATCTCCGGCAGGGTCGACAATATCGTTAAAGCCGAGTTTTTTGGCCATGCTGATGCGTGCTTCTGACATCTCGCTGACGACGATGTGACGTGCGCCGAAAAACCGGCACCAGATGGCGCAGGCGAGTCCAATAGGACCTGCGCCGATAATGAGAACACTTTTTTCAGAGACACCCTCCGTCATCTTGACGCTGTGCAGGCCGATTGCCAGGGGTTCTATCAGAGCACCATTCAAATCATCCAGTGCATCTGGGATCTTCACAACGGAGGCTGGATCTACCTTGACGAATTCAGCGTAGGCCCCGTTGGAGCTGATGCCAACGGTCAGATCCTTAATAAATGGCAGCGAAGTGACGCGATCACCGATGCTGAATTCACTGGCATCCACGGCGCTGCCCAGCTCGACAATTTCGCCGGAGAATTCATGCCCAAACACCGTGTTCAGCGGCGCCATGAAGGGGCCTTCTCTGGATGCATGAATGTCTGTGCCACAGATACCGCAGTTTGCGACCTGCACCAGGATCTCATCGTCAGCAATTGCAGGCTTGTCAATTTCCTGTATAGATAGTGGTTCTCCGGGCCCGGTAAAAACGGCGGCTCTCATGCATCTTCTCCGTAGGTGTATTCGTTAAGTATCACTTCTTCTGCGTCAGCGATATCCGTTGTAATGGAATAAATGTCTTCACCGATGATCCTGCCGGTATCTCGTTCGAATGGCCAGAAGGTTACCGTGCGCCCCTTGGTGGCGTACATCTTGTCTTCGTCGACATCGAGCCCCATCTGCTTCAGCATCTGACCTGAAAAAGGCGTATAGAGTTCACCTTCCGTGACCAGGGTGTCATCGCCGATGACAATGCGCTCCACAGCGTACTCAAAACGGTTCGAGCCGCTGGCAATGAGCCCGGCATAGAATTCCTTCAGCGCTTCATAACCTTTCGGGCCTGTGTCTTCCGTCGCCGACCAGATGTGGAAGCGAGGGTTGTCTGACATGGTCTTCAGCAGAGCCTCCAGATTGCTGCCGCATTCTGCCTGTACATGTTCCTTGAACTGGCAGAGCATCTGCCGGCGCCATTCATCGGTTTCGCTTTCCAGGAGTTCGTCTACGATTTTCCAGTTGTTTCTGCTGTCTACGGTTTTCATCAGTCTTTTCCGTTAGTTACCGGTTATTCTTTTGATTGCTTTCTTCACGATTAACCCGGTTTTGATGAACGGGTAAATATAGGGAAGTGCCTTCAATAACTTTTCAACCTCCCAGTCGACCAGCGCGGAATCCAGGCGAGCATAAAACTGGTGAAACAAGGCCTGTGCCCGTTCGGATGAGGCATCTACCTGATCCATCGGCATGCAGAACATCAAAAGGATAATCACCAGGTTGGTTTTGTAGTCATTGAGCAGCTTGTTGTAGCTGTAACCTTTAACGCCGTACTGCACGAGGCGATCATGGTATAGCTCTAACAGTTCCTGTTCTGTTTCCTTTCTGTCTTCGATAGAGATGCTCTGCACCATCCATCTGGCGATGTCATTGATCGGTTCGCCGACACCGGACAGTTGCCAGTCTATGATGGCAAAGCGACCGCCCTGATCGCTGGGCTTGATGATGTTGTCTGACCTAAGGTCGCCGTGCGTCAGCGTATAAGGGTAGGGCGGTTCCGGGTCGAACTTGAACAGGGGGCGCAGGTGAGGCATCAACCGTTTCATTTCAGGGTAGTCGTCAAACCTGCCCGTTTCTTCCGCTTCTTTGATGCTGCGGTCTAGCATCTCCAGGGCCTGGTCCATCGGCATGGATTTCAGAATCCATTTTGCCCAGTCGTACTGTTCCAGTTCCTTGCTGTTCCACCATCTGGCATGGAGTTTTGCAAACTGCTCGATGACTTCGCGGGAGGTTTCCTTGTCCGTACCAATGACCTGGTCGCTTGGCTCACCCGGTGCAAGGTCTTCCAGAAGAAGCACAAACTGATTCGTGTCCTCCTGGTATTCGAGGTAATAACAGTCTGCGATGGGTACGCCGACATTATTGCCAATATCCCGATAAAAGCCGATTTCACGCTGATACAGGTTCTGGTCTGCCGCCATATCCCGGGTTTCCTGCCGGGTCGCAGCGAATTTGGCGATAATACTGGTGGGTGCACCATTGGCATTGCCTTCGTATTTAAGACTCACTCTGGCCAGCTGACCCATGAATCCCTCGCCGACGCCGATTATGTTGGGTTCAAAACCAGAGAGCTTTGCGTCACCCAGTTGTTCTTTAAGTGCGGTCTGCAACCAGTCAATGGTCAATTCGTCAGCGACAAGAGGCAAACCCTGTGTGCTCATTTCCGGTCTCTCCCGGTCGGGTCTACTTTCAGGTGATCAGGTAGGTGTTCATGGTGATTAAGAATCGTGAGCTGTGGTTCTTCATGGGGATGAAAGCAAAGTTCGGAAACTGCCGCATTGTGCATCAGGTACTGGTGACCAAAGGCGGGTTTTGTTCCAAGCAGGCGCGCCAGGTAGTGGGCGATCGCCGCGCCGTGACTCACAAGGATAATGTTCTCCCGGGGATGTCGCGCACGGATTTCCTCTACGGCATCCATCATGCGTTGGCCAAGGACGTTGGGTGACTCGCCGTTGTGGCCATCAAAGTCATCATCTTTGATGGAGTGCCTGGCAAAGCCAAAACTATCCAGTTCCTCGTAGGTAACACCTTCCAGATCGCCGAGTGAGCCCTCGATCAGGTTGCTGTGCACATGCAGGGGCAGATCCAATGCATCAGCGATTGCTCGCGCAGTGTCCTGCGCCCGGGACAGAGGGCTTGCGTATACCAGATGAAATTCTTTTGCCCAGGACCGCAGCATATCGGCTGTCATCCGGGCTTGTTCTATGCCTCGTTCGTTCAGCGGAGACTCTGTCTGACCATGAGCAATCTTTTCCAGATTGCCCACGGTTTCTCCATGGCGAACGAGCAGCATGTGCTGCATCGTTGTCATATCTCAGGCCGCATCCTCTTTAACATGGCGTACGTTAACCGGGATTGCGGTCATTCTGGGCTGCCCCGTGATCGGATCATAGGTTTTATGGTCGTCAATCAGGCGGTTCGTACTGGAACCTTTCTGCCTGACGTCACCCCAGTTTCCTGGTATATCACCCCAGGCGTGTGCCATGGAGATAACCCCGGGTTTAACATCTTTTGCAGCTTCTACAACACCGACCAGCATGCCGTAGGCACCCTCGATTTCTATGAGGTCGCCGGAATTGACGCCGAGGGCAACCAGATCATCCGGATGCATGTACGCCGGGTTAGTCGTGCCTTTTTTCTGCAGGTTACTGAGTTGCTGACCGGATGAATTGAACACGTGTTTCAGGCGCCTGCTGATCAGCAGGTGCGTAAATTCCTTGTCCTCATCTATGATTTTCCCGTCGCGCCAGCGGTTCTCGTTGTAAACCTCTGTTATCTCGTCAGCAACACCTTCGGGCAGCATCAGCAGTTTTGCATCTCTGCCTTCTCTTGCGGGTTCAACGCGAACATCGACTTCGTCATAGATGTGGCCTTTGCCCTTGTCACGCATAGTGTCGATATCGATCCTCGAGCCTGCCGTAATCAGCTTCAGCACATCGTATTTGCTCGGGCGGGTTGTGGGGTCGAGCGGTCCGCCGGGCAGGTCTATGGGTATGCCCAGTCGGTGTGACAGCTCCCAGTAGAGTTCCCATTCTTCCCGGCTCTGGTCGTTCCGTGGCAGCACGGCTTTTGTGTAATGCGCATATGGCACGTCGTACCAGGTGTCTGTCAGCATGGTCACGTCATCCCGTTCCAGGGAGATGGTGGGTGCAATAATGTAGTCAGCCAGTTTCGCGGTCGCTGATTTGTAAAGGTCCACGCAAACCAGAAGTTCCAGTTTCTCCATGGCTTCCAGCGTTTTATCCTGATCCGGAAAAGCCACCATGGGATTGCCGCCGAGACAGAAGAGGGCTTTAACCTGACCTTCACCCTCCATCAGGATCTCGTCATTCAATGCGGCTGTCGGCATCTCGCCGATAATTTCACCCAGATTTCTCACTCGTGATTTAGGGCCGTGACCAAAAGCCGGGGCCGCTGCGGTGACATCTGCATGACGGGATCTCGGTGCCTGCAGCATGCCGGGGTTAGGAACCTGTTCTCCTTCCTTGTTTACACGACCACAGATTGCATTCAGAGACAGAATGAGATGCTCTGTCAGAACTCCGTGGGGCGCCATGTCAGGGCCGGTTCCACCGACAGCAACACCACTGCCGGCGTTGGCGAACATATGGGTAGCTTCGATGAAGTCATCGACTCTGATGCCGCAACGTTCAGCGACATACTCCGGTGTGAACGGCTCAACGCGTCTCGTTAGTTCCTCGAGGTCTTCCAGATAATGGGCACAGAACTCCTGATCATGCAGGCCTTCTTTCAGGACGAGCCGAATCATGCCGGAAACGAATGTCGGGTCTTCGCCAGGGTTCACCTGCAGATGCAGGGTCGCGCGATTGGCAACTTCGGTTTTCCGCGGATCGACAACGATGACCTTCATGCCCTTTTTCATTTCATCACGCAGTCGCGCGTAGGGAGAGAAGGGCGGTGGTCCACCAAACGGAGTGAACTGTGACACAACCGGATTGTTACCGATCATCATGCAGACTTTTGAATCCGTAAATTTGTGAGTGCCACCACCCCAGCTGCCGAAGCGGGAAGCTGAAATCGCCTTGGCTGGCTGGTCGATGGTGACAGAAGTGTAATAAGACGGGGATTCAATGCTCTTATGCCAGGCCTTTGGAATCACGAGGGCGGCTGAGTTCTGATAGCCATATGAGCCAACGTATGTGGCTATGGAACGAGGCCCACTGTCATCTATCAGTTGTTTCACCTTGGCCGCGATTTCATCCATTGCCTTGTCGGTATCGATCTCTTCGAACTCGCCATTAGGCAATCGTTTAAGGGATTTGGTGATTCGTGCGGGTGTCGTGTACTGCTCGGGCAGCTGTCGTCCCTTGATGCAGGTGTAGCCTCCGTATACGGGGTCTTCTGTATCTCCGCGGACTTCAATCGGCTTGCCGTCTTCAACATCAACTTCGATGGCACAGTACGCATGGCAGAACCGGCAAAAGGTTTTGTGAGTCTCTATAGTCATCGCTCCCTCGCTCTATCAGACTTGTCTGACCTAGAGAGTAGCAGGTGCGGGAAAACCGTCAAGCTTGTTTGTTTGCGTCGTGGAGGCTCGCGATTCTTTGGTCGCAGGACGTGATTTTGAAAACCCTTGTGTCGACGGTATCGGAGAGACCTGCTCGACTTCCTCGTCTCGACCGAAGGCGAATTCCTCGTCTCGACCGAAGCGGAGAGACCTCAACCCGGGATCTCTCCGCTCCGTGGCCTTTGGCCACTCCGGTCGAGATGAGGTCTATAAGGCTTCGGCCACTCCGGTCGAGATGAGGTCAATGGGTCAGGCAGCATGTGAGTCTTTACGATGGCGAAGCGCGGACACCTTCCGGCAATAAACAACTCATCTGGACCACTGCTCGCGCGAAAAGCCGAGCCAAACCAACCACCTGAACCAGATGGCTACGCCATCTGGCTTGTAAAAGAACCCAGATCAAAGTAGTCACGCCATACCGCAATCTTCCCATCCCGAATATCAAACGTTCCCATTACCGGCAGTTCAACCCGTTTGCCGCCGGGCATATCAAACTTGTCTATGCGTTCCGTCCAGACACGGTCGCCGTCTTCAGCAATGGCCAGTATTTCCCAGTCGCAGGCTTCCGGTGCCATGCCTCGCATGGCCGCATCGACCACGGCTTTACCTTCCATGGTTTCCATGGGCACGTTGTCCCACACGATGTCATCAGTCAGCATATCGGCTGCGCCATCCCAGTCCAGGTTGTTCCAGGCGTCAATGAACGCCGTCACTATGTCGGTGTTGGACATATCTTTCTTCTCCAGATTTACTCAAAAAAAGGGGCTGCAATGCAGCCCCAGTGTTTCACAGTTAACAAGGTGAATGCTACATGGAGTAGCGAACCTCAAATGCGTAGGTGCGCGGTGCGCCCCAGCCCTGGAAGCCGGCGGTAGGCCCACCAAGGAACAAGGCCTGTTCCAGGTACTCTGTATCAGTCAAGTTCTTGCCGTACAGCGAGAAGCTCAACTGACTGCCACTATCCAGCTCCATGTCGTACCCGATCTGTGCATCCCACAGACCATAGTCGCCCTCGTAAAGGCGTTCGTTGGGACCTGCGCCGGTATTCACCAGCAGGAACTCGCCGACTCTGCGATAACCTGCATTGGCATTCAAAACTCCTGGTCCAATGGCCTGGGTGTAAGCCAGTGTTGTTGACCAGTTGTATTCAGGTTGGCGGGAATCATCAGTGCCGCCCAGGCTTCGGGGAGTGCCCAGCGGGTCGCCCACCAGCACACATCCATCAATGACTTCGCATGGCAGCGTAAAGGCACCATTCTCTGCGTCTACCGTGCCGGCATTCAGCAGGAAGGTGAAGTTCTCGTTGATGATCCACTGGGTTTCAAGTTCCCAGCCAGTTGTTTCACTGGTGCCACCGTTGTTGATGATGGTGTTGGTGCCCGGTATTTCACCGGCTGGCAGTGTAATGATCGATATAAATTGGCCGCCGTCACGATCAAGCTCGTAGTAAGCCAGATTGAAGCGAAGGGCGCCGTCCAGCCAATCGGACTTGAGACCAATTTCAATCTGCTCTGCGGTTTCAGGATCATAAGGTGCCGTTGCAGCGTTGACCGAACGAATGCTGAAGCCGCCTGAACGGAATCCCTCACTGTAAGTCGCGTAAAGGCGAGCATTGTCTCGGAACGCCCAGTTTGCAGATGCCGTCGTGATTGTTTCCTGCCAGTCATCTGACACTTCATAGTTGGAACCAGGGATTTGAGGATCATTGCTGAAGTCATGCTCAGTCACACCTGATTGTTCAAAGCTGCCAGTGGTGTGATTCAGATATCGGTTGTTACCTTCTTTTTCTTCGTCAATGCGTCGAGCGCCGATCATGAACTCAAGATCAGCCGTCGGCCGCCAGGTCAAAGATGCAAAAAAGGCTGATGATTCAACTTCTTCTCCAGCGTACTGGGTGCTCTTGTCGTTCGGGAACTGGCAGAACACGTCGCCAATAACCGGGTTGGCGCGAATACCGATTGGCACAGCTGCGCAAGGAACTCCGGGAGGAAGCCCGAGTGCGGCAGCTGGAAGCTGCACGATATTGTTTGTGTACTGGATGTAATCCAGTTCTGAATCGTAGTAGGTATAACCGACCATGAAGTCAAGATTGTCAGTGATCGATCCTGTCAGACGAAATTCCTGAGAGAAGTAATCGAAATCCTGGACTCTTCTTGGGTGAAGCTGAACGATAGGCCAGTTGCTGCTTCCAATAAACACACCATCAAAATCGGATTGAGTGTCATCCGTACCTGAATTATCAGCCGTAATGGAGTGCAGGGTCAGGTTATCGTTAATGTCCCAAACAACTCGCAGTGCGAATTGGTCAACGTCATAGCTGGTGGGCGTTTCTTTGTCTGCAAAGGTTTCGAATCGATTTGGACCATCATGCAGAGAATCCTGCGGTGTGATATCAGTGTTGTCGTCAATTCGATCGTAGGTCAGAGTGGCTTCGAAGTTGTCTGCAGGAGCCCAGCGCAGGGCGACAGTTTGTGACTGGAAGTCGATGTCACCCTGTTCGCCACCTCGAATCAGGTTGTCCCAAAAACCATCCTGCTTTCTGGAGATAGCACCAACTTTCAGTGCCAGAGTGTCATCAATCAGTGGAATATTGAATCGAGCCTTGAGAGTTTGAGCATTGTAGTTGCCGGCACCAACGCTGGCATTGAATCCAAACTCATTGAATTGAGGCTTAACCCGGTTGACAACAATATTGCCGCCGATGGTGTTTCTTCCGAACAAAACACCCTGAGGACCCCGGTTGATTTCAATACTCTCAACATCAAATACGTCAATCAGTGCGCCAGTGCTTGAACCCATCTGTACTTCGTCAACAATCACTGCAACCTGAGGGCTTTGAGTTTTTTCACTGCCCGGGTAACCAACGCCGCGAATGTAAATGGTGCTGTTGCCGGGTCCGGCAGCGTTCATGCCGATATAGACATTTGGCGCAAGACCATCGAAGTCACGCAGGGTTGCTGGCTTCAGCTGGTTGATCATTTCTTCATTGAACACCGTCACAGAAAGTGGAACGTCCTGTACGGATTCGTTTTGCCTTCGTGACGTAACGACAACTTCTTCGATAGCGCGGCTCGTTTCTTCGGCTTGGATGGTCATTGGACTGACGATTGACGTTGCACCAATCGCTACCCCTAACAGCGTACGGGTAAACTTCATAACTCCCTCCTGATTTTTATTATTCTGCCAGTTCCAGTGTCGGCAACTTTTTCAGGACAGCCAAAATCCGGCAGCTCGCTTTGTTTTTAGCACAACTGCCGAAGAAGGCATAGAGTCAATGTTGGGTTGGGTGGCTACAGCCCCGCGCAGTATTTTATGCCGCGGCGCAACAATTCATAGTACTGCGGACGTTCCCAGGAGCCTTTCTCGATCTCCGGATAATACTCGGCAACAGGTTCCATATCCCAGTGCCCACGACAGTGGCCAAGGTTCAGGTATAGCACTTCGCCATCACCGGTTTTCTTGATGTAGTAGACGGCTCGCTTATCGTCATTGTTGAAGTCGGAGTTGATCCAGCCGTCACAGGTGCCGCTGTACTCGGAATACATCAACAGTTCGTGTTCGCCGTGCATCTTGCAGAGGTATTGCTCGTCATCGGTGTCGAATTCGCCAACATCTTTGACGAGTACGTGATCCTGTGCTTCCGTTTTCACGGTAAACATCTGGATCGGTGGGTGTGCCATGAACTGAGATCCGAGCAGATCCATGATCACTGGTGCCGTTTCCGGCGCATCAACGCCATTCTCGGTAAATTCGAGAATGGAATTGGTGCCATGAAGGGCGAACCATTTGCCGCCGCCCTTGATGTAATCGACCAGTGCTTTCTGCTCGTCCTCAGAAGGCATCAGGTTACAGGTATAAGAGATAAGAAAATCACTCGCCTTGATAGCCTCAATATCAGAATAGTCGGTCGCTACTTTCGTCCGGATATTCGGATGCTCGAGCAACAGTTTGAGTATCTCCTGTCGCGCGAAATCGATATCGTGGTACATCCCGGCCGCAACCAGGTAGGCGTTAATCTTCTTGTCTGGCATAGCCTGTCTCCCTCTTTTTTATCGTTTAGAACTGGATACGCTGAGTCATTGATCCATCGACGATGACGTTAGTGCCGCTGGTAAATCCGCCGCGTGGTGACGCGAGTACGGCTACCTGAACGGCAACTTCGTCTGCAGTACCCATGCGGCCAAGTGGAATCTGTGCGACGGTTGAGTCATACAGCGCAGCCATATTCTGCTTGATCATGTCCCATGATCCGCCCTCGATGAAGATAGGGCCGGGGCTGACAGAATTTACGCGGATACCTTTTGGTGCCAGTTCGTGAGCCAATGCGCCCGAATACTGGAGCAGGGCTGCCTTGGTAGCGTTGTAAGGTCCAGCGTTCATAAACTTCTCGACCGCAGCTGTGGTTGAGATAAAGATGATGCTGCCGTTACCTGATTTTTCCAGGTGGGGTGTTGCGGCTTCAACGCCATTGACAGCCGCGACGACGTTACC
>CBFIJB010000001.1:433467-457396 GCA_965662805.1 Candidatus Azotimanducaceae bacterium
ACCTTCGAACTGGTTTCTCCAGCCTTCAACGCCCGGTGCGTTACCACCTGCTACGTTCGATACAAAGATGTCCAGACCGCCGAGTTCGCCGGCAGCTTCATCGATAAAGCTCTTGAAGGCATCTCCGTCTGTCACGTCAACAGTTTTGCCGAAACACTTCACGCCCTTGGCGGAAATGGCTTCAACGGCTGCATTGACTTCATCAGCGTTACGCGCACAGAGTGCAATATGACAGCCGTCGTCTGATAGAGCTTCGACAATGGCTCGACCGATTCCTTTGGTGCCGCCGGTTACGAGTGCACATTTTCCTGATAGTTTTAGATCCACGGGTCTCTCCTCCTGGATTAAAAGATAGTAAGCCGTGGGATCACGGCCCTGAACATTGGTCGGACAAGACTAGGGAAGGCAAAACCGTCAGTCAAGACTGTTTATTTGGGTTCTCATTAGGGGCGCTGTCGCGCCCAGCTCAGGGCTGTTCACACAAGACAGCTCAGGGCTGTTTACATAGGGCGCTCTCGCGCCCAGCTCAGGGCTGTTCACACAAGACAGCTCAGGGCTGTTTACATAGGGCGCTTTCGCGCCCAGCTCAGGGCTGCTCCACTTGCTGCCCAGTGAATGGCGTTCTCGAGAAGTTTCTGGAAATTCTCATTGGCATAAGCCTCAGGATCATCACCACCCTGGATGTAAGCAATCGGGCTGTTGCGATAGTGCTTGATCCAGCCAACCAGGTTTGATGCATCTTCATGCTGCCAGCCCTCGTTATCGAACATCTTGCCTTCGGCGACGGCTTTGGTGGCTGAATAAAAGTTGTCGCGGGTAAAGGCATAGTCGCTGGCCAGCAAGGGTTCAATACTGTCTTCGAAGACTTCTGACAGATAAAGCTCATCGGTCATGGTGAAGCTCGCAGGCAGGTCTTTTGTGATCGGGTGATCTTTCAACACGCTCATTGTGTGCTCTACCTTGTGACGGTAGCCACTGTCAGGCAGAGATTTGCCGCGCAAATCTGCGCCCAGATAAAGGAACCGTCCACCGATGATCTCTGCATATTCTTCCCAGGCTGGCCATCCCGCAATCGCGTGGTGCATGAATACCATGCCTTTGCCGGCCTCAAGCAGGGACAGCAGTGAGGCCTTGTACTCCTCCGTGGGTATTTCGAAGTCAGGCCCTCCAGGACCAAAAGCAATGCCGGGCATGTCATACATGACCAGTGCATCGTAGGGTTCCGCGTGTTCCGGTGAAAAGAACAGCCGGGCCGCAGGTTGCTCAACGTGAGTCCAGTTGACATCGATGGCATCAAACATGCCGAAAAACGGATCTCTTTCGAATGGATGACCCTTGGTTACCAGGAGAATGTTCGGTGTGGCCATGTCAGTACTCAGCGGATGACGCAATAGGGTAAAGGGGTTAGTATCAAATCATGGCTTTTCCTCACAAACAACACGCAGACAGGCAACAGTCCACTGGTGACTGCGATAAGACCTGGCAGCAGACGAAAAGCGAGAAAACACGCGCATCGATTCTTGCTGCAACGCTCGATTGTTTCCATGAACTCGGCTACAGCATTACAACTACCGAAAAAGTCGCTCAGAAAGCCGGCGTTTCCCGTGGCGCCATGCTGCATCACTTCCCGAACCGCCTTGATCTGGTCAGAGCCGCCGTTCGCTATCTCTACGAAAAACGATTGAGCATGTTTGGAGAGACCGAGCTGAAGATCAACGAAGGCGCGGAACACTCGAGAATTGATGAAGGAATTGATGCCTACTGGCAGCAACTGCATTCGCCGCTGTTTACCGTATTCCATGAGCTTCAGGTCGCTGCTCGTACCGACGCTGATCTGCATGATGTGCTGGAAAGCTGCAATGAAGAGCTGGATCGTTCCTGGGGCAAGCTGGCGAGAAGCGTATTCCCGGATCTGGCGCTTTCTGAAGAGTTTGAGAATGCCAATATGCTTACCATGTTTCTCCTGGAAGGTATGGCGGCCAGTGGGCAGACCACGGGTCCAGCACCCGAGGCAATGATTCCCTGGCTGAAGAAGCAGTTACATACGATGTTCGCTGACGTGGCCGAAGTGCACCGTGAGACAGCTATCAAACAGGTATATGTAGACGATGACTAACCCGG
Organism: Candidatus Azotimanducaceae bacterium; assembly: GCA_965662805.1. Taxonomy (GTDB): domain Bacteria; phylum Pseudomonadota; class Gammaproteobacteria; order Pseudomonadales; family Azotimanducaceae; genus UBA9659. The sequence goes on from CBFIJB010000001.1 coordinate 435,589, forward strand.
TTGAAGACGAACTGGCGATTCGTCACCTGGTGTCTGCCTACGCTGACGCGGTGAACCGCCGCGATGCTGAACTCTGGGCAGGCACCTGGGCGGAAAACAGTACCTGGGAGCTGCGGGGCAACCCCATTGCCGGTAAAGAAAACATTGTGAACACCTGGCACAGCGCGATGGGTTCCTTTGAGTTTGTCGTGCAGCTGGTTTACCAGGGGACGCTGGAGATCAATGGTGATCAGGCTACCGGACGCTGGTATCTGGCGGAACACCTGAGACCCCAGGGCGCTGAAAACGGTTTCTTTAACGTCGGAACATATGCCGACAACTACGTGCGTCTGGACGGCAGATGGTTGTTCGAAAAGCGCAGCTATCATGTGCTTTACAACGATGAAGGTAAGGGCGACATGAGTGGGCTGGCCACGCCGCTCCCCTGGTAAGATCTCAAACCGTCACGTCTGACGGTTTCCTTGACTGCATCTGGCGGCACTCGTAGGCTTGGCTTCCAAGATAAGTTAGGGAGACTTTCCCATGAGCGAGACAAGCGAGCTGAACGTTCAGCTGTTCAGTCCAGAGAATCTGGTCGATCCGTACCCGGCATATAAACGGCTTCGTGATGAGGCGCCCATCTATTTCATGCCGGAAATGAATCTGCATGTAGTAACACGGTATGACCTGTTGCGTGAGGCAATCAAACGCACTGACGATTTTTCTTCCAAGTACGATCAGTTTTTGAATGGTGCCCGGGAAGTGATGTTCAGCACACTGTCTGAAGCCCAGAAGAAAGAGGCCGTGGATATTGAATCGCAGATGGTACAGATACCACCCACGATGCTGACTCTGGATGAACCGGAGCACACTCAGTACCGTTCCCTGGTTTCAAAGCTCTTTACAGTCTCGCAGGTAAAGAAGAGTGAGGATGCGGTAAGGGCTGTTATTCGTAAGAACATAGAGTCATTGAAGGGCAAGACCGCGTGCGACTTTATGGAAACGTTTGCTTTTCCGGTTCCACTGGAGATCATCTCTGATCGTCTGGGCATTCCGGTTGAGGATCGTGACTTCTTCTATGAGGCGGCGACTGCGGCTGCAGCGGGACTTAAGATGGCACCGATCACGCCGGAAGAAATACTTGATCGAGGCAAACTCGCTCTGGCGTTGCAGAAGTTCCTGATCGGGCTGGTTGAAGCACGGCGCCAGGATCCGAAAGAAGACATGATCACGATTCTGGCGACATCCAAGCTGGAAGAGGCTGATCGCGAGCTTACCCACGGCGAGATACTGTCGATTCTGAACCAGTTCCTGGTGGCAGGGCATGAAACCACCACCAGTACTTTTGGCTGGGCCATGCTCGCTCTGTGCGACAACCCGGCAATACAGGACAAGATCAGGGGGGATGAGAAGCGAATCAAAACCTTTGTCGAGGAGACGCTGCGCATTGAAGCACCGGTCCAGGGGCTGCCGAGACTGGTCGCCCGGGATTGTGAACTGGGCGGTTATCCATTGAAAGCCGGTGACATGATGATGCTTCGATATGGCGCTGCCAATCGAGACGAGCGCCAGTTCGAGAACCCGGACCAGGTAGATGTGGATCGGGAAAAAGCCGGGATGCAGATGGCCTTTGGTTCTGGGGTACATCACTGCATCGGTGCGCCCCTGGCCCGACAGGAACTGAATATTGGTTTTCTGGAGTTGATGGATAATTTTCAGGATTTTGCTTTAGATACAGACAAGGGAAGACCGGTCGCGGACCCGAGCTTTATTCTGCGCGGTTTACCGCATCTTCACGTCACATATAAGGGCAGGTAAAAGGACATGACAGAAACAGAAGTTACAGCAGCAGAAAAAGACGCGTTCTTTGAAGAGGTTGGCAAGGCCAGTGCCGCCGCTGTGTGGTGTGCCTGGGCGACTCAAAGCACGACAGGACCGCGCGTTCGCATGGTGCATCCTACGTGGGAAGGCGATGTGCTTTGGCTGGCAACGGGTCCGGATACGCCGAAAGCCAAATAGATGCGCAATAATCCCAATGTGGATATTCAGTGGCAGGTAGCACCACCCAACTTCATCCACATTATGTGCCGGGGAACCGCTGAATTGTTTATGGACGATGAAACGCGGGCGCATGCCTGGGATGCGCTGGACTATGACCTGAAAGACTTCTGGCCGGCGGGTCCGACAGACCCTGGTTACGTCGCGATCAAGGTCACGCCGACCAGGGTTGAACTGTCAGAGATGTTTGGCAGTGTGAATAAGAAAGTCTGGCGAGCTTCTTAAACTCACTAAAGCTGTCAGCTCCCGGGGTTCATGGACTGTGAGATCACAGAATAACCTTCTGTGGCTTCCAGTCTCTTGTTTACAACAGCCTGATATTCCGGGCTGTTGTACCAGGTCTTTGCTTTCTCGGTATCTTCAAACTTGATGATGACAGTCTGTGGTCCGGGTGCTTCGCCTTCCATGGGTTCTGCAGCCACGTCGAACGCAACCAGTTCGCCGCCATACTGGCCAAGTGTGGGGCCTGCACCGGCAGAATATTCCATGTAGAGCTCGGGATTTTTTACGACGTACTGTGCGATAAAGTATGCGGCCATTGGAGTTTTCCTCTTCTTGAATGGTGAACAGAGGCAGCGAGTGTGTCACAAAATCTGGATGAAGTCAGCGCCGGTTTCGAGCGGTTCAATCGCGCAGCGGATAACAACAAGGCGGCTATTTTAGAGCAGCTGCGACGGCTATTGGCGGATGGTGACCGCGTTCTTGAAATTGGCAGTGGTTCGGGACAGCACGCCGTGTTCTTTGCGGATGCGTTGCCGAAAGTCTCCTGGCAGCCAACCGATACTGAACCCTATTTCGCATCTCTGCAGAGAAATCTCCAGCAGATTTCTTTGCCTAACCTCAAGTCTCCGCTTTATCTGGATGTTTCTGATTTTGTGCCTCCGGGGAAGTTCCACCTGGCTTACTGTGCCAATGTGTTTCATATCATGCCCGCTGAACTTATCGGGGCGATGTTCTCCGGCATCGGTCAGTCGCTGATGGGGCAGGGGCGTTTCGTTGTTTATGGTCCATTCAAATACGGCGGCGCCTTCACGACAGCTTCCAATGAAAGTTTTCATGAGTGGCTGAAATCTCAGGCGCCACATCAGGGTATACGCGACATAGAGCATCTGCAGGAAGCCGCGTCGAGTGCTGGGATGGATCTCGTTGAGGACAACGCCATGCCTTCGAATAACCAACTGCTGGTTTGCAGAAAGACCGCCTAATTATCCGAAAATTTTGTGCCCGGCGCGTAATAGCGTTGATGCCAGATGCCTTTCTGTGATTCTCCTTCCACAGGCATGCGCCAGCTTTTTACCGTCGCGGAGCCAAGTGGTAATCGATATAGAGCCCGGTCCTGATCAATCGTGTTCTGTACATAGGCTTCCGCGGCCTCCGGTGGCACGTAGCGTTTTGCTATCTCGCGATAGAGGTCGCGCCATTTGTCGTCTTCACCCAGATCGTAAACCAGTTCTGCTTCGCCCTCGACGATGACTTTACGGTAGGGCAGGTTCTGCTCATCGATACACAGACCGACTCGAGCGTCGTGTTTCAGGCAGCTGAACCACTCTGACTGTGCTCGAGGTGTAAAGCAGATGGCATCTTCGTGATGGATAAACCAGATCGGTGTCACCAGCGGGCTGCCATCGGGTCTTACACACGCTATGCGCATCAGGACGCCAGGTGCATCCAGAAACTCCTGCTGTTCTTCTTCGTTTAATCGGGGCATGCAGACACTCATTCTCTATTGCGGTAACGTCTGTGCATTATAAACACTCAGGTTAGCCAGATGATTTCTGAAAATACTTCCTTTGAAAACTTTATTGATGAGTATCGCTGGGCGGTGCTGACGACACTGAGAGCAAGCGGCAGTCCGGTTTCTTCCGTGGTTGCCTATGCCCGGGATGGCGATGACCTGGTGGTCAGTACTCCGGGTATGACCTTTAAGAGAAAGACTCTGGAAAATGATGAACGAGTGAATCTCTGCATTATCAATAATGAGGAGCCGTTTAACTTTGTGGCAATAGAAGGTGTTGTCACGATCCAGACGGATGATCTCGTGAGAACAACGCGTCTGGTTTTCGATAACATCAAGGGGACGGGGTATCAGGAACCGGATGATTTTGAGGGCTGGCTGGAAACACAGCAACGGGTGATCCTGAGGATCAAACCAGAACGTGTCTACGCTGTGATTCGCTAGCCAAAGTCGTCTCGACCTCAGCCAGGAGGGTCCGAGATTCCTCGGCCACGCCCGGGATCAGGGGTTAGTCCAAATGGTTCCTGAAAAAGAAACGGGCGACCGAAGCCGCCCGTAGGTGGAGCGCGATCATTGGGGTTCTCGCGCTTTTGAAGCTCTTACTTTGCTGATGCGGTCATGTATCCGTGTTCTACTGAGTCAACGGCTGATGTTACGGCGTCGTTGAAGCAGCTTCGGTTCTTACGGACATTCTCGAGTGATCCAGCGTTCTTGTAGTCCTGTGAACCACAAACTTCCTTTGCTGCTCTCTTGATACGTGCCTGCATGACTTGTTGGCCCTGTTCAGTGGCAAGATCAAGGTCGCTCAGCTCAACACTCACTGAGCCATATGTGCCTTTGATCATGGCTGCGCTTGCGCCCAGAGACAGAGTCAGGGCTGCGGCAGCGATTCCGGTGGTTACGATTTTACGAATTTTCATGTTGCTCTCCCTATGGAATTTGTCGTTTCGGTCGATGCGTTTCATCTGACCTGTGTCTATTAAGACGCAAGTTGATCCAAAAGGTTTACAAATTGCGGCGAGTTGAGCTGAATTTCTGACGAGTTTTTTGGTCCGTCGACGAGTCGAATGTATCCATCGGTGAAGTGAAAGCCTTCTGCAGTGCGGTCTGGCCGCTTGTTGCGAAAACCGGGTGGTCAAACTAAGGTAAGGGGAAACCTCACGAAGAAGGGTTGGCCATGAGCATAGTAAAAGATCTCCTCGATGAAAAAGGGCGCAACGTCTGGTCCATTGACCAGGATGCAACGGTCTATGATGCGGTTGCACTGATGTCCGAGAAAAACATAGGTGCGCTGACAGTTACCAGTGCCTCTTCACCGCTCGCCGGAATCCTTTCCGAAAGAGATTATGCGCGTAAGGTCATCCTGAAAGATCGTGCCAGCAAATCCACCAAAGTCAGCGAGATCATGACAGCTAATGTCGTATTCGCGCAGGAAGACACTCTGCTGGATCGCTGCATGTCGCTTATGACGCAAAAGAAGATTCGCCACCTGCCGATCATGAACAATCAGGGTGTGGTGGGCATGATTACCCTTGGTGACATTATGAAGACGGTCATCAGGGAGCAGTCGATGACGATCGAAGAAATGGAAAGCTTCATGTTCGAAGACCAGGGTGGCGAGGGCTGAACACCGCCACCCATCGCTGTGTCGGCTGACCAAAAAACAGGTCTAGAAAACCAATGAAAACAATTAGATAAAGGCGATATCTAAAAGCTCTCTCAGGGTGATTATTCTACGGTGTCAGGTCCCGATGTCGAGCCCGTTCCAGCCGACTGTCTGCACAAGTTCCTTCAGTTCTGGTGGTCGGTAATCCGGGTCAGATTCATAGCGGGTTTTTACGCTGGGATGAAAACGGATGGGGATGTCGGGATAGATCAGATTGCGGTCCAGTTTGCCGCGAAACCGGTAAAGTTTGCGTCGTGACTCATGCAGGCGTGCGAGTGTGCCATCCGAGAGCGCACTTCTGATATGCGGCTCGACCCTGAGGCCGGCCACCGTGGCTTCATCCAGCATCCATTTTAACGTCACATCAGCGACAGCCCTGCCGTCACTATCCGGTTCGTAAGAGCCGCCAATGTCCGCGTGGCTTCCTGAGAACCAGACCTGTTTCAGGTCGACATCCGGCTTCTGTTGCCAGATCGTTGGCGCAAAATCCTCGCGACGCTCATCTATGGCAAGCGCATGGCGGGCGTAAGTAACGTTTGAGCCCATGCGGTTGTCGTAGAACTCATCGTTGCCGTCGAACATGCCCATCAGGCTGACGGGTATACCGAGCGCCCCCACCGTGTCCCACACCCCGACAAAATGAACCTTGCGCGAACGATGGCTGTGATCACCACGAAAGCTCTTCGCAACTGCACCGTCCGGATGGTTCTTCTTTGCAGGGCTTTTGTAGATTTCCCAGGCCTGCTGAATCAGTCGCGCATCGTTGCGCTTGATAATGCCGCAGTTGTTGATCAGCCCGCAAAGCGCGCGAACCGTATAGGCGCCTCGTGAAAAACCAAACAGGTAGATGTCGTCGCCATAGGCGTAGTTCTGAACGATGTAGCGATAACCGTCGAGTATGTTTTTGTGAATGCCGCGACCGGTTGATCCGGCAGTCAGGCCACTGTGATAGGAGCCCAGGCCCCAGTCGTAAAATACGTGCTGCTTGCTTGTGCCACTGCCAGGCGCAATACCTCGAGCCAGTTTCAGTACATTGGTTGGATAATCTTTCTCGATGTCCTCTTCAGGACGGTTCCAGGTTCCATCTGCACAAACAACGATATTCGCCATCATCTCTCTCCCTGAGGTCAGTATGTGCTGCAAGCTGATGTGCCATTCTATAACATTCCTTTGTCTTAGGAATTTTGAGTCACCTGTATGCGCTTGCTTTTTGCCCTGATATTTTTTCTCCCTGCACCGGCCCTGGCTGAGGTAACCCGAATCAACGAGCTGATCGACGGCTTCCACCAGGCTGCTTCAGAGTCAGCGTTTGAGGACTATTTTTCCCGTTTTGCAGAAGATGCATATTTTCTTGGTACGGACGCTTCAGAGCGCTGGTCTGTAGAGGAGTTCAAGACCTATGCACGCCCGGCATTTTCGGAAGGTCGTGGCTGGACATACAAGGTTGTGCGACGCAATCTGGAAACCATCGATGGTGAAACCTTCTGGTTTGATGAAGTGCTGATCAACAAGGCGCTGGGCAAGTGTCGTGGTACAGGCGTTGTTATTCGCGTAAAGGGTGAGTGGAAGATCGCACACTACAGTCTGTCGATGTTAATACCCAATGAGATTGCTGATCAGGTGGGCCTGCAGTCCATGGAGTCGGATGGCATCCTGGATCATGGTCGCCGATAAGTCAGTCGTTGTCCGGTTCGCGCCAGAACCTGGTCATTTCCACGTAGATAAAGGATGCGGTCCAGCCAATCAGCACGAGACCCACAAGACCTTCCAGCCCGGCCAGGAATCTGATGTGTCCGCGTGGTTCTATATCCCCATAACCCAGCGATGTGTAATTGGTGAAAGAAAAGTAAACGCAGTCCAGCAGTGAACCGTCGAAGTTGCCGACCAGCTCACCCATACCCTCGGTATTGATCAGCAGATAGTGGGCCCCGGCAAAGATCCAGACTTCGAGGGCGTGTGCCACCAGTGCCCCGAATACGGCAACAACCACGCGCAGGCGACTCGCGATAGGCAGCGTTGGTATCCAGTTAAACAGATTGCGCAGGGCTTCATAGTGCACCAGCACAGCAATGGTGATGACAAGGCAGTTGATGATGATCGTAAATGTCATGTTGAGTCCTGCTACCCGATACGCTTTGTCAGTGGCGCGATATCGGCGGCGATAGTCCGTTCGAGTCTGCGCTGCATAGCATGGTTTACGGTAAATCCTTCGCCAGGGTCGATAAGTTTACAGCCCGGTAAAATCAGGTGTGCGTTTTTCCATAAATGCCGTGAGTGCTTCCTTGTTCGCCGCTTCTCCCTGCATACTCGCGAGTTGTTTGTTTTCTTTCCTGGCGGCGGCTTTCATCTCTTCACGGATGGGGTCCATCATCAGTCGCTTGGTTGCCATCAGAGAGGCAAGGGGCAGGGCGGCGAGTGTGCGGGCGCGCTCCATGGCACGTTCCAGCAACCTGTCTGGTGATGATATCTCGCCAACAAGTCCCGCCTCGTAACATTCCTGTGCGCTCATCCATTCGGAAGACAAAAGAAACCAGGTTGCCTGCTGACGGCCCATGAGCCTTGGGAAAGTCAGGGTGCTGGCCGCCTCTGCGACCAGGCCAAGTGACGAGAACGGGCACTTCAGTCGGGCGTCATCTGCTATGACAACAAAGTCAGCGAGCCCGCAGATCGTGGCGCCAATACCGACGCCTACGCCGTGCACCGCGACGAGGAATGGTTTAGGGAAATCGACAATTGCCTGTGTCATGACGTCGAAACCATGTTTCGGTTTGTGCTGGCTGCGACCCATTTCTTTCAGGTCAGCGCCGGCCCAGAAGGCCCGTCCCGCGCCTGTCAGTAATAAAACTTTGACACTGTCATCAGCGGTGGCGTCCAGAAAGGCATCCGCCAGATCATCAATCATCTGGCTGTTAATGGCATTGAGTGACTCTGGCCGATTCAGTTCTACAGTGCGAACCGCGCCCTCATTCCGGATGTTCAGGGTTTCCATGTTGCCTGGTCCGTATTCCTTAATAGATGGGCATGATAATGGGTATTTCGGGTTCATAGAAAGTTGATTTCAGCCGTGATTCAGGCACAATCGCCAGCCTAATCGGACCTAAATCCTTGGATACGGGGACCCTTCAACATGGATATCACTTTACTGAAAGGCAAGTTGCACATGGCAACTGTCACCCAGGCTGAGCTCTGGTACGACGGTTCCTGCGCGATAGACGAGGACCTTGTAAAGCTTGCGGGCTTACGAGAGTTTGAGCGCATCGACATCTATGATGTCGATAATGGCGAGCGGTTTTCCACTTACGTGATTCTCGCGGAAGCGGGTTCCGGCACCATCTCGATGAATGGTGCAGCAGCCCGGCGTGTGCAGGTAGGCGACAAGATTATTATTGCCGCCTATGCTCAGATGTCAGAGTCGGAAGCGGATGCGTTTAAACCGAAACTGGTTTATCTGACTGACAACAACGTGGTTGAACGCAGCACGAACACAATACCCATGCAGGTTGCTGAAGCGGTGTAAACTTGGGCTCTGAAACGGAGTCTGACTATGCTGGAACTTTATACCGCGTCCACCCCCAATGGCTGGAAGGCCTCGGTTACCCTTGAAGAGATGAATCTGGAATACCAGGTGCATCCCATCACGCTTTCCGAGGGTGAACAAAAGCATGCCGACTACTTGCGCCTCAATCCCAATGGCCGAATACCCACGCTGGTAGACGACGGTTTCGCCGTGTTTGAGTCCGGCGCCATTATGATCTACCTCGCGGAGAAAACCGGGCAGCTGATGCCTTCAGACCCGCAGGGTCGATCCAGAGTGATTCAGTGGCTTATGTTCCAGATGGGTGGCGTCGGTCCCATGATGGGGCAGGCCAATGTCTTTTACCGCGCGATGGAAGAAAAAATCCCCACAGCCATCAGTCGTTACCAGAATGAAAGCCGCCGACTGTTTGAAGTGCTGGACACCCGTTTGGGTGAATCCGAATGGCTTGCCGATGACTTTTCCATTGCTGATATTGCCAACTGGTGCTGGGTGCGAATCTATTTCTGGTCCGGGGTTTCCCTTGAAGGGCTTGATCATCTGCAGCGCTGGATTCTGGCAATGGAAGATCGGCCTGCCTGTCAGCGAGGCCTTGCTGTACCGGAACCGCTGGTGCTGCCGACGGATGTCGAAGGCATTGAAGAGCTATCCGATGCAGTATCGCGGAAAATCCTGCAGCGTTGACAGGCAATGAGTGTGTCCAAAATAGTTGTCGATGGTGATCTTTCTGAAGGACAGATGCGAGGGCTGGAACGGGACGGAATGCATGTACTGCTTTGTAATGTCGGCGGTGATCACTTTGCGATATCAGGGATCTGCTCACATGCACGTGTGATGTTATCGATGGGTGAGCTCTGCGAAGCTGAGGTCACTTGCCCATTACACGGCGCGAAATTCGACGTGCTAACAGGTCAGTGCCTGACCGGTCCGCAGAAAATGGACCTCGCAACTTATCCGGTCACTCGCCAGGATGACGTTCTGATTATAACCGTCTCTGATGAATCAACGGGGTGATGGGCGACCGCCGTGCGGGGTTGGCTGGCCCGTCACGGGTCCTTTAACCTTGCCGTTGGATACTGCCCAGATCAGTGCGCCGATAAAGACAGCTTTCTCTGCTTCTTCTGAAGGATTGGTTAAGGGACGCCGTCGTTCCTTCGTAACCTCAACAGGTGGTGATTTCTCGAAACCACAGATGCCACGGGTTGTCGCTTCTGCTTCAGCTTCTTTGACCTCGGCAGGGTTGGCGCTGTAACGAATGACATCGCAGATGAAAGCATCGGAACCTGACATGGCTTGTGCCTGCGGAGTGAGCAGAGCCACCAGGAAGCCGGTTATGAATGGAATTCTCATGCCCGACATTTTACCCGAGTCACGCTACATCTCACCCTGCTTTTCCAGGCAATCATCGGCTTTAAGCGTCCTTTCGCTGTTTAGTGTGGTTCGCGCGCAATAGCTTTCAGCTGTTCATAAAAATCAGAGAACAAGGCTGAACTTCGATATTCAGTGCTGAAGGTATTGTGAAACATCACAGTAATACTAGCGTATTGGTTGCTCACGACGATGTTGTAGCCATCGTAGTCTGATACAACATTTATGCCGCGATAGGTTGTACCGGAGGCGGATTGTTTCCCTTTTCCAAGGATATGCGCGACAGCACGCAGCACCAATCTAACTTCGACTTTGGACGAGAGTTTCATGGCTTAATGTCTAGATAAACCTGATGCGGCTCTGCAGGGTTTCAATCGTCATTTCCAGTTCAATCGATCCGGTATCATTTATCGCACCTACAACCATGGCTTTTCCGGCGACAGGTGGAAGCGAATCGAGCTGGAAGCGACCTTCGGTACCTCTGATAAAACAGTTTTCGTCGAAGTAAAGTTGGTCGGTCGTGCCTTCGATATCGTCAGCAATGATCGTCTCGAAACCGATCTGCTTGCTGATCTCTTCCGGGCTGACCAACTCGATTTGCGTCAACGCCTTTGCCACTGGATCAATCAATAATGCTTTCATCGTTTTGTAACTTCCAAATGAAGGTTTATACGGCGGTATTCAAGAACAGATCATCCATGCGAGTAGGTACAAGAGGTGGCCGGGTATGGCGTTGCATTCAGATCAAGCGGGCGAATCTGACAGCAGCAGCAGAACCGCCGCTGACAATGCGCCGGATAAGGTGGTCAAAGCGGCCGGGTGGACCCCCTGCAAGTTGTTCTGCCTCGACCTGGTGGACAATCTCCTCGGCCATGCAAGATTCGAGCAGGTTAGCGAGTCCGTGAACGCCTTCGCCACGCAATCGGTCAACTTGTTGTTGGTAGTGGGTTTCAACAAAGGTCTCGACTGCATTGATGGTGACGTAGACAGACCTGGGACCCACCAGTGCCGGCAGTGCCCCCAGAAAGAAAACAGCGATGCGCCACAGTGGCAAAAACCAACTGCGTGAGGGGGGGCGGCAGCAGTTGTTCCATAATGGCAAGATGCTGGCGTTCCGTCGAAAGGTGGCGTTCACAGAACGCGCGCAATGCCGGGTCATGTGAAACCGCGAGAACGCCGCGGTAAATCCAAACGGCGCCGGTCTCTCCGGCATGGTCGCAGCGCAGTTCTCCCGCCAGCCAGCGCTGATCGTGGTAACCCTGACAAAGATGATGCAGCGTTTGGTACTCGTTCACGTCAGGTCAATCCCTGCGACGGGCAACCAGCATGTAGTTACCTCCGCAGTATCGACTGAGTGACATTGACTTCCTGATCGGGTTGATCTTGACCCCGGCCTGCTCAAGAACAATGTCTAGATATTAGGCCAGCTAGCGTTAGAAGACTAGGAAATGCGCTCTTCGCAGCGCTATAACTCACTCAGCGTCAGCAGGCAGTCATCGGCTTTGTCCAGGGTGAGCGTTCTGGTTTCTCCATCCATCTTGTCCCAACTACGATAGACCATGCCGATGCGCGGATTTTTTTCAAACTTCTCTCGATGTCGGATCATGAAGTGCCAGTAGAGAGAGTTGAATGGGCAGGCGTCTTCCGTCAGCTTCTCTTTCACGTTGTACCGACAGCTCTGGCAGTAATCACTCATCTTGTTAATGTAATTGCCGCTTGCCGCATAAGGTTTGCTCGCAACCAGCCCGCCATCGGCAAACTGGCTCATACCGCGAGTGTTAGGCATTTCTACCCATTCAAGTGCATCTACGTAAATGCCGAGATACCAGGCATCCATCTCATCCGGATCAATACCTGCAATGAGCCCGAAAACGCCGGTGACCATCAACCGCTGGATGTGGTGTGCGTACGCATGGTCCAGGGATTGTGACACGACCTTTGATACGCAGTTCATATCGGTCTCACCGGTCCAGAAGTATTCCGGTAGCGGCCGCGTTGCATCCAGCGCATTTTCAGATGCATAGCCGGGCATGTTGGCCCAGTAGATACCCCGTATGAATTCCCGCCAGCCCAGTATCTGGCGAACGAAGCCCTCTACCTGGGAGATGTCGATATCATCTCGAGTCTGAAATGCATGTATCGCAGTCTCTATGACCTCCATCGGATGCAGCAGTTTTGCATTGATCGCAAACGACAGGCGCGAGTGGAACAGTGACCAGGCGAACTCTGACTGGTCTGTCATGGCGTCCTGAAAGTCGCCAAAGCGCGGCAGCGCGTGCTCACAGAACCAGTTCAGCTGTTGCAAAGACTGATCACGATTCAGAGGCAGCCAGATCGTGTTACTGACATTGCCGATGGTTTTTATACCGTGTCGTTCGATGCGCTCAAGAATGTCACTTGCGTTATGGGCGAATGTCAGTGGTTGTGGGATCAGAAGCAGATCACTGGTTTTCAGCTTCCTTCGGTTGGAGGCATCATAGTTCCACTTGCCACCTGTCGGCTTGCCATCGTCCATCAGTATACTGTGCTGCTGGCGCATGCGGCGGTAGAAGGTTTCCATGCGATGGGCTTTACCGGCCGTGAAGTGCTTGTCGAGTTCATCGAACGGCACAAGAAAATGTTCGCTGTCGCATTCGATGATGTCCACGCCGTTGAGGTCAAGAGATCGCAGTGTCTCGACCAGGCGGTATTCATCTGGACGCTGGTACTCGATACGGGTCACTTCATACTGGTCCGCCAATGCCTTTAACAGTGCCGCGATGTCCGGCGTGTCTCGAGTGTCATCAAGCGTCAGGTGAAGTACCTTGTGGCCATCTGCGTTCAGTGTCTCAGCCATTTGCTGCATGGCCAGAAAAAAGGCGCAGAGCTTCTGAATATGATGGGTTACGTAACTCGCTTCCTCTGCAATCTCTGCGATCACATAAAGCGTATTCTCCGACTTTTCTGAGAACCAGCTGTGTCTGACGTTGAGCTGATCACCCAGGATCAGGCGGAGTCGATCTACCATGGCAGTTCGCTGCCGTCCCAGGACCAGAAGCGACCTGTCCTGTCTGGAGACAGTTCATCAAGGATGGCTTTCAGGTTTGCCGCGCATGCCTCTGGTGATTTGACCTCGTGATTACGTCCGGTAAACGGCTCCGAGAGCGGACTTTCCACGGTGCCGGGATGCAGGGCCGCAACGGTGCAGGTGGGGATCGCAAACTGCCATTCGATGGCGAGGGTTTTTAACATCATGTTGAGCGCTGCTTTTGATGCCCGGTAGCTGTACCACCCTCCGAGGCGGTTGTCTTCAATGGAGCCGACCTTTGCCGAAACCGTCGCGAAAAAGCTAGCCGGACTCTTTTTTAACAGTGTTCTTGAATGTTTTGCCAGAAGGGCAGTAGGCAGGGTGTTCAGTTCAATACTGCGTATCAGTCCTTCGGGCGTAAACCGTGAGATCGATTTTTCGGGTTTGTGGCGTTCGTCGTGCAGAAAACCAACAGTGTTGATGACGCCGTCCAGCCGGTCCAGATCAGTCAGCAGTCCGCTCACCGCTTGCTCGTTGGTGAGGTCCAGCTGTACGGCCTGAATGACCGATGAATTGAAGTCGGGTTTACGATTCCGATAAGTGTACAGAACCCGTGTAACGTCATCGGATTCGGCAAAGGCTTCAGCAAGAGCCTGACCAATCGTGCTGCCGGTGATTAGAATTGTGCGACTTTCCATAGCCCTTGATTACGCAGCCTGGGTCAGATTGGATCTTTTTAGGATCGGCAGCGTATAAAGAGCAATTGTTTTGGAGGAAACATGCCGGAAGGACCAGAGATCAGGCTCGCCGCTGACCGTCTTCACAATGTGCTCGCAGGTAAATTCATCGATGATGCGCAGTTCACTTTGCCCGGCCTGGAGGGTGCGGCAAACCGTGTTCGCGGCCGGTCCGTGGAACGGGTCACCTGCCACGGTAAAGCCATGCTGACACAGTTCGACCATGGCGAGACTCTGTATTCTCACAACCAGCTTTATGGTGTCTGGCGTATTGCCCGGCGAGGCAGCTTCCCGGACACGAACCGACGACTTCGTGTCGCATTGCATACGAATTCTCACAGTGCGCTGCTATTCAGCGCGACGGACATTGAACTCTGGCCAACAGAGCAACTGGATGAACATCCGTTTCTGAGAAAGCTTGGCCCTGATGTGCTGGATGATCGTTTGACCCCGGCAGTCGTGGCGTCTCGTCTCATGGACAAAACTTTTGCCGGGCGTTCTCTCGCCAGTTTATATCTGGACCAGGGCTTTATCGCAGGTATTGGTAACTATCTGCGATCGGAAATCCTTTTCAAGGCGAAGGTGTCGCCTAGGGCTAGACCCGTAGACCTTGGCAGAGCGGATATTCAGCGCCTCGCGCGGGCCACGCTTTCAATCAGTAAAAGAAGTTATAAAACTCGCGGCATGACGATCAGCCAGCTCGCAGCCAGACAACTGAAGGAGCAAGGTGGTGGGTTTGAGTCCTACCGGTTCGCCGTGTTTGGGCGTAATGGGCAACCCTGTCTTGATTGCGGTGCCAGTATTACGCGTGAAGAGATCAGTGCTCGAAGGCTTTATTGGTGTGAAGGATGCCAGACGTTATGACGCGACAGAAAATTGTCACCTTGCTGGGTTCGCTCGGCATCATTCCCTTTTTGATCGCGCTTGTCATCGGGGTTGTCATGCCCGAGGCAGGTTTAAGCGCGTTCTCGCTTTATTCTCTCGCGATTCTTTGCTTCCTGGCCGGCAGCTGGTGGTCCACTGCACTGATGGCGCGGGATACTGGTGAATCACAGCGACTGGTCATTCTGCTGATCAGTAACGCGGTTGTACTGGCGGCGGTGGTGCTTGTTCTGTCGGAATGGTCAGGTGGTGTTCTGGGCTTGGCGGTTCTGTACGCCGGTCTGATGGTCGGAGAACGCAAACTCGAAGTGTTCGCCGAGCAGCCGGAGTACTATCGAACCATGCGGTCGCTGGTTTCTGTGGTGGTGTTATTGCTGCACCTGTCATGCTGGTTGCTTGTTGCAACGCGTTTGTAACCGCCCGGGTACATTCGGTCAAAACGTCGAGCAGCCCAGTAGTCATAAACCACATCAGCGATTTGCCGTATCAGTGGCCAGCGCAGTGGCTTCACTAATACGCCCCAGCGAGTGTGCTGCCATGCCGCAACATTGGCATCGAGACCTCTCAAAACGGCGCCTGTGGGGGTTTCAAGATGGAGGACCCTGAGGCGTGCCTCCGCATCGCTCGGCTCAATGTCCAGTTCATGAATATTCTGGAACGCGATACCGCAATCCGTTATTTTTTTGAGATGGTCGATTTCCGTGCGGCAGAGGGGGCAATCGCCATCGTAGTAAAGGGTTTCTTGTTTCATTCTCAGTATACGCGCGCCATCATGAAACAGATGTTGGTCTGTTGTTGCAGTCCGGGCGTATAACTGACATGAAAAACGTACACATAAGAAAATCCATCCCATCCGACTTGAACAAGATTAATCAGGTCATTTCCTCAGCGGTTATGAACTGGCCTCTGCCTCATCGTGTCAAGCGCCTGGCCGTGCCAGTGTTGAAGTACACAGAGGCCGACATGGGCTTCTACGAGGTTCTGGTGGCTACGTTTAAAGGCGAAATCATTGGGGTTGCCGCCTGGGATGCCGCTCCCAGTCAGTCATTGCCCAATGGTAAAGGTGGTCTTTTCCACGGTCTTTACGTATTGCCGCTCATACAGGGGCAGGGTGTGGGTGAATACCTGATGGAAGCGGTGTTCGAGGACGCCCGAGCGCTTCAGTCCAGTGGTCTTCTGATCAAGGCGCAACGAGTCTCTCGTAATTTCTTTGAACATCATCAGATGCAGTCACTGGCAGCGAACGACAGCGAGTATCCCTGGCAGTACTGGAAACAGCTGGCATGACCCATACTTGGTAGGTGCATTGCGGCCAGGTTTGCTCCAAACTTGAGATATGAAAAATCTCAGTACAAAAAGTAAATGGAGCGCGGCCGACGTGCAGCGTTTTCTTGAATCATCCACAATCCCCATTCGAATTTCGGTGCAGGATGGTGATTATCCTCTGATCTGTTCAGTCTGGTACGAATGTCTTGATGGCAATCTGTGCATTGTCAGCCATAAAGACAGCAGGCTTGCCCAGTTGCTTCAGGCCAATGGACGCTGCGCATTTGAGATTGCACCTAATGATCCACCCTATTGCGGGGTGCGCGGAAAGGCAGATGTCACAACGAGTAACACAGGTGCAGAGCCCATACTCAAACGAGTGATTGAGAGATACCTTGGCAATACCAATCAGCGGCTTGCTGACTGGCTTCTGGGGCGCGTCGCTGACGAGCTTGTGTTCACGCTAGAACCTACCTGGGCCACATCGTGGGACTACGGTTCCCGTATGGAAGAAGCCGAACGCTGATCCATGCATGGAGCAGCGTCGTATTCTCCACACACTGACAAAGACAATGCATCATGTTTGGATTCCTCAAGAAAGACCCGGCAAAAAAACTTCAGAAGCAGTACGAAGCTAAGCTTCAGGAGGCCATGCTGATGCAGCGCAATGGCAAGATACGAGAGTACTCGTTCCTGACAGCCGAGGCGGAAGAGATCCGCGCGAAAATGCTGGCTCTTGAAGCAGAGTCAGACAGCTGATGCGTTTCTGCCTGTTCCTGCTCATCACGTTCCTGTCCGTTAACGTGGCTGCGCTTGAACAACCTGATTACCAGATCGTTGAGTCACTCAGTGACTCAATAGAGATTCGCGAATATCCCGCGTTTACCGTAGCGTCGGTTGCCGTGACCGGCGACATGAAATCTGCAGGCAACAAAGGGTTTCGGGTTCTTGCCGACTACATCTTCGGAAACAATCAGGCCGATGAAAAAATCGCCATGACTGCGCCCGTGTTTCAGACACGTATCGCCGAAGACTCGCAGAAGGTGTCTTTCTATCTGACGCAATCTGCCGAACAGGTTCCAGTGCCAATGAATGATCGAGTATCCATCGAATCCAATTCGATGATCGTAGCGGTCATTCGCTATAAAGGCGGCTGGGGTCTGGATAAATACGAAGCGCATCTGCAGACGCTCTTGAATGAGATTGAAACTGGCGGTAACTGGCGCATCAGCGGCGAACCGATCTGGGCGAGATACGACCCGCCGTTTAAACCCTCCTGGTGGCGTACCAACGAAGTGATGCTGCCGGTTCTTTCTACCCGGCCAGAAAAGCCTTCCGAATCGTTGCCGTAAGCCCATGACAGAGCGGAGCATTATGGTGGATATGTCCGCCACGCTGATTCACCACGGGCACATCCGTTTGATTCGGCGAGCGGCAGAATTGGGCAGGGTCGTGATCGGGTTGACCTCCGATGAAGAAATCCTCAAGAAGAAAGGTTATCTGCCAGAGCTTCGTTTCAGCGAGCGCAGAGAAATCCTGTCAGCCCTTGGCGATGTCAGTGACGTGGTTGAGACGCCCTGGAGTATCACGGAAGCCATTCTCGATCAGTATGATATCGACCTGCTGGTACATGGAGATGACAACAGTAATGACATATCCGCAGATCGGCTGCTGATTTTTCCCAGAACGGAAGGTGTCAGCAGCTGGGAGTTGCGTGAGCGAGCGATCGCAGCGGCCTGTTCTAAACTGCTGGCGGAAGGTGTCTCAGCAGAAGAGATCAGCAGGTTTCTGAACAAACATCTGGGATGAGCGAATCAGCCCGGATCTAACCAGTGCTTTTTCTGAAAGTATCCACACCCTGGTAAAACAAACAGCCGATCAGTATGGCCACAATGCAGGCGGCAAGTTGGATCTGCAGGTCTTCAGTGAACGCTAGAAGCTCCAGCAGGAGCACGAGTACGCCAGGCAGTGCAAAGCCAGCGTGAATGGCGCGATAGGGAATGCCCAGCCAGTGATGCCGCATCAGGGCCCCGGTCATGAGCGTTGCACTGATGCCTATGGTGACATAGCCGAAATAGTAAAGCGCGGAACCCTCAATCGCAGGCGCGTAAATGACCAGCCAGCAGGTGATGGGTGCGAGAGTCAGAGCAAAACCCGCGATTTCAAACCCCAGGCGTTGCCGCTGGTTACCGGCGCGTCGTGCCACCTGCACGACGACAACGACTAGCCACGGAATGGTGATCGCGTAAATCATCCAGGTCAGGGGGATCCCCAGAAGCGCAACGCGCCAGATGTCGATGCCGCCGATTGCCGTGGCCGTCAAAACAACACAGCCGGTCATAATGGCTTCCAGGCCACCGATTTTTGGTAACAGGCGCCGGTTTGACTGCCTGACCTCCCAGTTTGCTGCCCAGAAAGCGAGCAGTACCGCCATCGCCATCCAGAAGATCAGGGTGTTGCTTAGGCCGAGCATGATCATGATTGGCACAGGCGTGAGGTTGGCAATGCTGGTGTCGACCCAGTGATCGATAAAATCACCAAAGGAACTTGATGTACCAAGGCGCCGGGCCTGCATCCCGTCCAGCTGATCGAACACGGCATACATGATCAGCAACAGGGTGCTCCCCAGAAGAATCAGGCGACCGAAAGCTGAGCCCTGCTCAATTTCGTAGGATGCAAACCAGAGACTTAGGGGCACCATCAGTGCGCAGGCACCACCGGAGAGTGTGAGCTGGTTGGCAGAGTAGCCGCTTGGCAATATGCGAAATACTGGTGTCGTAATCAGCCTCTTGAGAATAGGGGCCAGCAGTGAATCGTCGGCTGTAAAAAATGCCTCTTCCCTGGCCTTCAGGTCGCGATTGAGCTGGGTATCTTTATGCTCGTCTGATGACACAGTCTGGTGTCTAACTCAGCTTCAGGCTGGTGAAAACGGATTTCATACGACTGAACAGATTGTCTGCTGCTTCTCCAATGGCAGATTCCCGTTCTGCAGCAGATGCTTCAAGTTTGCGCGTGTTCGCGAGCTGCCGCTCAGCGATAACCCGGGAAATCTGATGTGCGGTTTCAGGGCGCGTATCGACTATGGTGGTAAATGCCTGTCGCGTGATCTCAAACACAACGGAATCGACGGCAGCGGTAACTGTTGCAGCTCTAGGTTCTCCTACCAGCATCGACATCTCGCCAAAGAACTGACCGGGTACAAGTTCGGCGACCTTGAGACGCTCTTCGTCTTCCGTTTTTACTTCGACTTCAAGATAACCCTCGGCGAGACCGTACATGGATGTGCCGGCGTCATCCTGCTGGATCACGACTTCACCCTGGCTGAACTCATGCAGGATGACGGAATTGGCGAGGCGTTCCAGTTCATCCGACTCGAGCGAGTTGAAGATCGAAAAACCGGCCAGCAGACTTTCCCTGTGCAGTGGGTTCAGCCAGTCCATGTTGCGCATACGTACTTCACCCAGAAACAGATTCTGTTTCGGCAGACTGGGTGACAGACCAGAACTTTGGAGATGACGCATCATTTCGGCGACGACGGCTGTTCGAGCCTGTTCTTCTCGATCGGTCGTGGAGTCATAGTAAAAGCGCACCACATACTCATTGCCGTAGGTTCCGGGGGAAGAGGCAAAGGCGCAGGCGGGTGGTTCCGTCAGGATCCTGCCCTGTGCTGAGAGCGACCCGAGTGCACCTTCCAGAATTCGAACAACTCGTTCGACGGACACAGAAAAATCCATCACCAGAGTGACATCCAGTTGCCTTGCCGTATGGTTGCCTGAATAGTTGATCAGGGTGCTTGCGCTGACCAGGCGGTTGGGTACCACAATATGGGAATGATCATCTGCAACAAAAGTACAGGCGCGCCAGGTAATTTCTGTCAGTCTGCCCGTTAATCCTTCGGGCAGGGTTACCACATCACCGGTAGATAGCGATGGATCCAGGTTGATGGCGATGCCCGCCAGCATGTCCTGCAGCATCTCCCGAAAGAAAATCACCAGCAGGAGAGTAAAACCACCCACAAGCAGTGCTACATCCAGCACCGATTGATCAAATACGACAACCAGAAGCGCCATCGCAGTCAGTGCGATGATCACGACTCCGACCAGATCCTTCAGCAGACGGGGAACAGGTTTGCCTGTCCTTTGCATCATGGTGCCGCGCCAGATGAAGCGATCGAGGAGCCCTAGAATAGCCCAACATCCCAGGGTCAGAATAAGTCCTATATGGACCTTGTTCAGCCAGTAGATGCTTTCGATCCGGTCCGGAAACAGATCAATCACCTGTGTCAGCCAGATATCCCTGAAAAAATAGGCGATAAGCAGGAGGACCGTTAAAATGACAGGCAAAAATCCTCCTGACCCCGGATTAACAGGGGTAACCTGTTGCGAACTAGCCAATGAAGTATCCGAACGACAGTAAACGGACCAATGTTACTACAGCGCTGTTCCTGTTGCTTTGCCTGTTGACGAGCGGAGCCCAGGCATTGCAGTCAGCCCATCCAATGCTGGAGATGCCTCATGATCTGGCACCTTCCCTGGTCGAACAGATACAGACGATGGCGGTATTCGATGTTGTCACCGGCAAACTGCGATTTCTGCCGGTACTCACGGACATATCGGCCAGAGAACGAACAGCGCTGGCAGGTCTGGTAGAGCAGGGTGATCTGGTGCTGCTGAGTACTGTCACTGATCCAAATACCCGGGCTCGTTCTTTCTCCTGTAAGTGTTCTGGTGTGCTGGCAGAAAATGAGTATCTGGTCTCTGAGCAGCCGATACTGGATGCAAAGCTGGCGGGCTATGTGTCTCTGAACGACGAGTCCTACAAGGCGGTCATGGAACTGATCGATTACCCGCACAACCATCCGGAACTTGTGAGCGTGTCCTTTTCCGAGCTGGCCTACGTCTATCATCATGAAGCGATCAAGCAGTTCCTGGATCTCAAGGGATTTGAGCTGGTCATGTCCCGCGGATTCATGAACTCCAGCGACTATCCGGGGCATCTCGACACGCAGTTCTTTATCGCTCGTGAGCGTCTGGGCAATCAGTATTACCTGGTGATTCGGGGTACATCCGGCGGTGCGGATGTTGAAACCAGCACGCGGGTGAATTTTGTGCCCTGGGGTAGAAGAGGCAATGCGCTGGGCGGTTATGCCGAGGTGGCGGAGCATGTGTGGACTGAAATCACGCCATATCTGCCGAGCCTGAAGTCGGAAAACAAGCCGCTGATCATCACAGGGCACAGTCTGGGTGGCGCTGTGGCAATACTGACGGCGATTCGTTTTCTGGAGTCAGGTATACCTTATCGCGTTTACAGTTATGCGCCCGCACCGGTGGGTGATGTCGCCCTGTATAACCACTACCAGGATCTGATGGCGGAGCAGGTCAGCAACTACTTTCTGCCGAATGAAGAACTGCTGGCCACTCAAAGTGATGATGCGGCACGATTCGTGCGATCACCCGGTAACACACAAATGCTGGAGCATGTTGGCACAACTGCAGGCGCAGCCCACTTTGTGATCAATTACCTGAAAAGCATGCTTCTGAATCACGGCTGGACCAGGCGATGGTACGAGCAGTCA
>CBFIJB010000002.1:0-295761 GCA_965662805.1 Candidatus Azotimanducaceae bacterium
CTTATAAACAGCCCCGAGCTGAAAGGAGAGACAGTTATCAGCACAATCATTATCACCGGTGCCAGTAAGGGCATTGGAAAAGCCACAGCCGCGAAATTCGTCGACGCCGGCCACGAGGTCTACAACATCTCCCGGACCGAAAGTAATCTGGATGGCATTACCAATGTCTCTATAGATCTGGCTGCTTCAGACGCAGAGGAACAGGTAACCAGGTTTGCGGAAAATCTGACAAGCGGCGAGATTCACCTGATCCACAATGCCGCACGGCTGACCAGCGAAACGATAAAGGACATCGACATACAGAGTTTTCGTGCAACGATTGATATCAATGTCATCGCTCCACAGATACTGAACGGGGTCATTCTCGACAAGATGCAGCCCGGCTCGTCCATCATCTATATCGGCTCAACCCTGTCTGAAAAAGCCGTACCCAACTCCTACAGCTATGTGGTCACCAAGCACGCGATGATCGGCATGATGCGCGCTACCTGCCAGGATCTGACCGGCACAGGGATACACACCACCTGCATCTGCCCGGGCTTTACCAATACAGAAATGCTGCGTGCCCATGTCGGTGAATCGCAGGAAATTCTGGACAGCATCGCAGGGGGTTCCACATTCGGACGACTGATTGAACCGGAAGAGATCGCAGAGACCATTGTATTCGCCACGGGCAACGCTGTCCTGAACGGTGCCGTCATACACGCCAACCTGGGACAGGTAGAGAACTGACATGTCTGATGCCGCACCACAGATCAGCGATGAATTGCGTGAACGCCGGGAACGCGTCTTCCTTGTGCTGGCAGGATTTTTCCTGTGTGCGATGACCATGCTCAACATCATCGGCATCACCCGATTCATTCAGCTGGGACCCATGGCACTGGCGGTGGGTGTACTGCCCTACCCTCTGACATTTCTATGCACGGACCTCATCAGTGAACTCTATGGTCGAGCTCGGGCCAACTTCATGGTCACTGTGGGTCTGATCCTCAACTTCTTCATTATCGGCACCATGTGGCTTGCCCAGGCGATGCCATCCGTTGGGCCGGAGAACCAGCCACCCTGGCAACTGATTCAGCTGGCAGAAGATGTCGCCCTGCCGAACGGATCCTCTGTCAGCGATTCTGTAGAGATGTTTACTCTGCTGTATGCAACAACGTCAGGCGCCGTGATGGCCAGCATGATGGCCTATATCGCTGCCCAGTATTGTGATGTATATATGTTTCACTTCTGGAAACGCCTGACCAATGGCAAGCATTTATGGCTGCGAAATAATGGCAGCACCATTATCAGCCAGGGTGTTGATTCTTTCATGGTCATCGCTGTTACTTTTGGCGCTCAGTTCCTGGCAGGCGCCATGAGTGCAGGCGCCATGCTGGTGCTGATGGGCAGCAACTATCTGTTCAAATTGTGTGTCGCGCTGGCAGATACGCTGCCGTTCTATCTTGGCGTGCATTACCTGGCGAAGTATCTGGAGATGTCAGAAGAAGAACTCAGGGCACATGCCGACTGATCCTTCAGAGATTATTGACTACTGGTTGGGGACAGATCAGAACTCTGTCGAAGCCATGAAGCGCCAGGGGAAACTCTGGTATACCGTGAGCTCCGAGACCGACAACAGGATCCGCACCAGGTTTGGTGCGACACTCAATGAAGCAGAAACAGGTCATCTTGATGACTGGCAGAACACAGGCGAAGGTAGCCTGGCACTGGTGATACTTCTGGATCAGTTCTCTCGCAACCTTTACCGGGGCTCATCAGATGCCTACCGTAATGACGAACAAGCATTCGACGTTGCCGATCATGCTGTGGCAACCGGACAACACCATCTTCTGAGTGTTCCAGCTCGCGTCATGCTGTATCACCCATATCATCATGCTGAATCTGAGTCAGGACAGCAGAAAGCCGTTGAGCTGTTTACGGAACTGAAGAACAACAGCGCACCCGACTGGCATGATGAACTGGAGAACCATCTGTCTTTCGTGCGCAGCCACGCAGAGACTGTCCGGCGTTTTGGCCGATTCCCTCATCGCAATACGGTACTCAACCGAACATCGACCCCGGAAGAGATGGCATTTCTTGAAAAAGACAGTCGGTCCTACGGGCAATAACCAGGAACAAACCTGAATGAAAGACGAATTCGATCTCGATTATTCGACAGCAAACCCGGAGACTCCGGCACTGTTCTGCGATGCACTGGAGTTCTATCTCGCCTCGTCCACACAGGTCATGCCGACACTCGAGTCGTTGCTCAACCTGGATCCAGAGATGCCCATGGCTCTCATGTTCAGAGCCTATCTGCTGAAACTGGCGGCAGACCCCAGGTTTCGGGGCCCCGTTAGAAAAAGTCTTGACGCGATCTCACAACGCAATGACCTGAACGAACGCGAACAGCTGCACAGAAAAGCGTTGGAGTTCTGGGAACAGGATCGACTTGAGGATGCAGTCCGTGTATTCGATGCGATAGTAGAACAGTATCCGCGGGACATGCTGGCCGCGCGAGTCGCTCATTACCTGCATTTTTATGGCCATGGCGGTCGTCCGATGGTGAATTCACTGCAGCACATGATGAACCGCTGGCATCGCGGCGAGCGGTATTACGGCTTTCTCAAGGGCATGGAAAGCTTTGCTCTTGAAGAACTGGGCGAATACGGACCTGCAGAAGCTGCAGGCCGGGAGGCGCTGGACATTAACCCTGCAGACATCTGGGCGACGCATTCGGTTACCCACGTATTGCAGATGCAATCACGGTTTTCTGAAGGGGTCCCCTTTATCGAGTCGTTTTCGGACCAGTGGGCCGACATCAACAATTTCGTAAACCACATGCACTGGCACAAGGCGCTTCAGTATATTGGGCTCGGACAGCTGGATGAAGCACTGGCCATTTACGATACATTGCTGATTGAACCACTTGCCGACGATTTCTACCTCGACGTCTGTAACGCCGCCTCACTGCTCTGGCGACTGGAGATGCTTGGCATGTCGGTCGGTGCACGATGGGAACAGTTGCTTGAGCTGTCCCGAACTCGCGTACAGGACGATGAGCTGGTGTTTACCACCCTGCACTATCTCATGGCACCTGCGATGCTAGGAGATTCGGAGGCGGTGAATCAAGGGATACAACACTTTAGAACCTGGGCAGACACCGATACCAGTCAGGGAGAAGTGGCCAGACGAGTCGGTCTTGCAATGGCTCAGGCTATTCAGGAAATGGCTGACGGCAACGGGACT
This sequence comes from Candidatus Azotimanducaceae bacterium, assembly GCA_965662805.1. Classification (GTDB taxonomy): domain Bacteria; phylum Pseudomonadota; class Gammaproteobacteria; order Pseudomonadales; family Azotimanducaceae; genus UBA9659. The sequence continues at coordinate 3,232 of CBFIJB010000002.1, forward strand.
GCCGGCGCTGCAAGAATGGCTGCCATAAAAAGCGATATTTGTCTGATCGGCGGCTCGCACGCACAGCGGGATCTGTTTACACAACTCATTTCACACTATCACGCATGACATAGTCACTCATAAAACGGTCATTCATAAAACGGCCATTCATCTAACGACCATTCATCAAACAACCATTCATCAAACAAGCACTAGAGGGAACAACATGAATTACGAAGATATCATTTACGAAGTTGAGGACAACATTCTTACCATTACGCTCAATCGACCCGAGAAGCTGAATGCATTCAACGGTCAGATGTCATCGGAGATTCATGACGCCATGGATCGAGCCGATGCTGACGATGAAGTTAAGGCGATCATATTCACCGGCCAGGGTCGTGCATTCTGTGCGGGTGCAGATCTCTCCGGGGGAAGTAATACTTTTGACTATGATGACAACGGCAAGAATGACGGCGAGAAAATACCCCGTGATGGTGGCGGCGTTCTTACACTGCGGCTGTTCAATAGCCTGAAGCCCATTATCTCTGCCTGTAACGGACCAGCCGTTGGTGTCGGCGCTACCATGCAATGTGCAATGGATATCAGACTGGCATCGGAGAAAGCGAAATACGGTTTCGTTTTCGCCAAGCGCGGTATTGTTCCGGAAGCCTGTTCCAGCTGGTTCCTGCCCCGATGTGTCGGCATCAATACGGCCCTCGAGTGGGCCTACTCAGGCCGGATCTTTGATGCCCAGGAAGCTCTCGAGCGTCGATTCGTGCGCAGCGTCCATAAGGAAGCTGACCTTCTCCCGGCTGCACGAGATCTGGCCCACGAATTCGCGGAACAGACATCAGCGATCTCTGTCACCATGATTCGTCACATGATGTGGCAGATGCTGGGCGCGGACCATCCCATGGAAGCACACAAGCTCGACAGCCGGGGGGTTTACTACACCGGTCGATCTGCCGATGCCCATGAAGGGGTGCAGTCTTTCCTTGAGAAGCGTCCTGCGGAATTCCCAGGCAAAGTCAGTACTGATATGCCTGAGTTTTTCCCGTGGTGGGACGAACGCGAGTTCAGTTAATCGCTCAACCGCTCATAACCCAGAGCTTTTGGAGACAGTCCGGCCAGTTCGTTTCGTGAATTCGCCGGACAGAGTCTTCAAGCGGCTCCGCACCGTGGAACGCTCCCAGGGCCTGAAGGGCAACGCAGGTCAGGCTCCGGGATTCAATGTGATCTGCCAGCAGCTTCAGTGACTGTCTGGCGGCTTCGTCAGAAAAGGGTTTAGCCAGATCAAAATCATGCACGATGGCAAAAGCGCCGTTACCACGTACTTCAAGCCCACCTAAAGGTAATGGTGATTGCTCCTGAACCTTCGTCTGCAGTTCCTCCAGAGGCTCTCGTATCACCCGAATATGATTGCTGGCACTCATCACCAGCCAGGTGTCTTCCTCAAACACCTTGAACTCAACCTCAAAAGGCTGCTCTGCACTGACAATGATCTCTGCCGACACGCTTAGTCTTCAGTGACTTTTCCGAGCCGCTCAAAATTCGGCGATCGCTTTTCCAGGAGCGCCATCGCACCTTCTTTCGCATCCGGCCGCGCCACAAACTCGTTCTGTATTTTATCGGCCTCGATCAGCGCGTCCCGAAAACCAACACCCAGGTGGGCGTAAACAAGCTTTTTGGTCGCCGCCATTGCCGCCGGCGCTGAGGTCGTCGCCAGTTTCTCAATATAGGCGACAGCTTCGTCAATCAGCGAATCAGGTTCACTGATACGATCAATCAGCCCCAAATCCAGGGCCTGCTGTGCGCTGATCTTGTCGCTCGCCCAGAGCAGATCCAGCGCGCGACCGGTACCGACCAGTCGTGGCAATATCCAGCTGGACCCATGCTCGGCTATCAGACCGCGTTTCAGAAAGACGGTCGTGATTGCAGCCTGGGAAGAGGCAAAACGGATATCACTCATCAATGCCAGAATCAGGCCACCACCGGCAGCAATGCCATTCAGGGCGGTAATCACAGGTTTGGGTACTTCCAGCAGATAGGAAAACAGGCCCGGAAGGTCTTCGTCCTTACGCGTAGCGGAACTGGATGTTTCATTACCACTGGTCACACTGGCAAGCACCTGCGCATCCAGGCCAGAACAAAAACCGCGGCCACTGCCAGTAAAGATCATGCCAATGACGCCGGGGTCTTCCACGGCCTGATCAACGGCACTGCGTATTTCACGAAGTGTGTGGTAGGTGAGCGCGTTGAGCGTTTCCGGTCGATTCAAGGTAATGATTGCCGCATTACCACGCACTTCGTAGACAATATCGTTGTAACTCATAGGAGGTTCATCCTCATGCCGCAGAGCATCACCTGATTATCGCCGGATACCACACCCAGCCGATCTGCGCTTGCCAGAATCGCATCCCGGTCTGAAGTCGTTAAATCGATGCCACCGAGTCCCTCGGGTCTGCCATCGGTACAGGGTACGAATCTGACGGCCGCATTCTCCAGCACCATGTGATATTCACCGTCCGAGTCATCAGGATCAGTTTCCGCAATCTCGCACCAGCGACGGGCAACCTTCCCGGGGTCGTCACACTGCACTTCTGCGGCGGCAATGCCGGTGACCCGGTCGAGTTTTTTCATGCGTTGCCAGTCAGGACCGGCCGGGTGCCAGGGCCCATCACGATCAAGCGCACGTTCTCCCAGCTGCTGATCAATCTCAAAGAAAGTGCCGCCGGTATCACGGGGATGCAGCTGCATACAGATGTATTCACTGCTGACCGTATCGTGAACCAGGCGAACGCCCAGTTCATCGACCCGACTGCGACGAGGTGGATGATCATCGCACTGGGTAATCACCATGTAGCCGCCGTCGCCACTGCGCCGCGCCAGATATCGCCCTGCTGCGGTGTTATCCTGAATTGGTGCGACAACTTCCAGAAGCTGGTCGCCAATCGGGAACAGGGCGTTTTCCAGACCGAAGAAGTCTATACCCGGATCGCGGTAGCAGACGCCCACGCCTAGTACTTCCTTGAGATGGCTCTCGATCGGCGCCAGCTTTTCCGCGACACCCGCTATCTGCCTGAGTCTCAGCCACATACCTGTTCCTCTTTAACAAACCTGAGCTCACCATAGGTGATGGACAACATCTGCACAAGTGATGGCCCGTGACAGGCTACTGTTTCTCAGTTATGTTCATTATCCTGCTAAAAACAACAACTTAGACACAGCAAGCTAAAGAGAGGGATACACCATGTCCGAACTGGCACAGCGACGTAAAACCATCTTCCCACTGGCTGAGGACACCTGGGAAACCATCGCAGCGAGAGAGCTGCCTGAACAGGAAATCGCCGATGCCTGCGGCATGCTGCAAAGCTGGAACCTGCACGTATTCATGCGTCCGGCTGCACCAGAAGGGTCGTCACGTGAAGGCAACCCGATTCTTCCAAGCGACATCATATTCGTTGAACCCCCTGTCGCCGGCTAATAAAAAGTGTCGGCAAAAATCAAAGATGCCCGAATCGCGGCAGCCCATGAGGGGATTGCCGAACTGATTGTGCAGATTGAGTATGACAACGGTGGTGTCAGTGAGATTGCTCTGGACCAGATGGCAACATCCGCACTGATGCAAGCCTGCGCCGCTCAAGACATCGAAGATATCAAGGGGCACTCCTGGGACAAGGTGCGCGATGCACTCCAGGTGTCCTACAACCGCTATCAATAAAATTCTCCAAAGAAGGGAGCAGTTTCATGTTGGATCTCATTATTCGTAACGGTACCGTCGTTGACGGTACCGGCATGCCGGGCTACATCGGTGACATTGGCATACAGGATGGCAGAATCGTCGCTACCGGCAGCATCGGTGACAGTGCTGCGGAGGAAGTCGATGCAACCGGCCTGACAGTCGCGCCAGGATTCATTGACCCTCACACGCACTTTGACGCACAGCTCCTGTGGGACGGTCGTGCAAAACCTGCGATTGAGCATGGCATCACCACCATCGTACCCGGCAACTGTTCACTGTCTCTTGCACCGCTGAAGGCCGAGCACCGCATGAAACTGGTTGGCATGTTCAACCAGATTGAAGAGATGCCGATCAAGGCTTTCGAAGAAGGCGTCGAATGGAACTGGGAAACTTTTGAAGAATTCGTTAACCGTATCCGTCAGGGTCTGTCCATCAACGTCGCACCACTTGTCGGTCATAGTGTCTTGCGCCTCTGGGTCATGGGAGATGCCTCCATGGAGCGCACGGCCAATGAAGACGAAATCAAGGCCATGCAGTCCTTGCTGAAGGAATGTCTGGACGCAGGCGCCATTGGCTTGAGTACCAGTTTTGTCGATATGGATGAAACACTACAGCCTGTCCCTAGCCGATACGCTGATCAGCGTGAGCTGCATGCGCTGTGCGAAGTTCTGAGCGAGCACAACAAGATCCTGCAGATCGTGCACGAGTTCTACGACGCAGACCTGACAGTGGCAAGAATCGACCAGCTCGCGGAGATCAGCCTCCAGTATAAGATTACAACGACCTTCTCGCCGCTGTTCGTGAATGCAACAGATGATGACAGCGTCAGCAAAGTCATGGCGAGAGTCGATGAACAGTTTCAACGTGGCGCGCGTGTCTGGCCGCAGGTACAAACACGTCCGATCGACATCAGCTTCTGTTTTGAGGTGCCAAGCCTGCTGTTTATCAGGCTGCCCAGCTGGTACCAGGTAATGCGCTTCGGTACCCATGATGAAATTGTCGCTGCATTCAAAGATGAGGCACGGCGCAAACAGATGGTCGCCGAGGCAGAGACCATGTCACCAATGTGGGACCTGCTGGTACTTCGTCAGGTAGATTCTGATGCCAACCAGCCTCTGGTGGGTAAAACGCTGGCCGAGATCGCTGCCATAAGAAACACCACCACTATTGAAACCATGATTGATCTTTCTCTGGAGGAAGATCTGCAGGCACACTTCCTGGCGGCAAATATGGGGCACACGGATAATGCCGTCGTTGGCGAGCTGCTGGCTAATCCTCGCGTACATCTGGGCGCAAGCGACGGCGGCGCACACATTCTGTCATTCTCAACCTATGGTGATACGGGCTATCTGTTCAGCCAGTTTGTCCGAAACTGTAAGGCGCTGAGTCTTGAGCAGGCTGTCAAGAAAATCACCCTCGATACCGCGAACATCTGGGGCATGAAAGATCGCGGTGTGCTGAAAGAAGGTTATGCCGCGGATGTCACAATATTTGATGCCGAGCAGATCGACCGCGGCGATGAATACTATACCGATGACGTCCCGGGTGATGGCCATCGTTATGTCCGTGATGCGATTGGCGTGAACACGGTCGTCATCGGCGGTGCCGTGGCTTACCAGGACGGGGAATACACGGATTCCACACGTGGCTCGATTGTCTCTGGAGCCTGATATGAGCGAGATCAATCAACGCAGGGTTGCTACTAACGGCATAGAACTGAATATTGCGGAAGCCGGTGAGGGACCTCTGATCATCATGGTCCATGGGTTCCCGGAATCCTGGTATTCGTGGCGTCACCAGATACCCGCCCTGGCTGCCGCCGGGTACCACGCGGTTGCCGTGGACATGCGCGGTTACGGCAAGAGTGACAAGCCTGAAGCGATCGAAGCTTACAATCAGGTTGAGGTCACCAACGATATCGTAGGACTGATCCCGGCGCTCGGATACGACACGGCGATTGTTTTTGGCCACGACTGGGGTGGGCCAACAGCCTGGAGCTGCGCGCTTAACCACCCTGACAGAGTCAGCGCTGTAGGGGTACTGTCTGTCCCCTTTTCAGCACGCCCCGATGCACAACCACTCGATACGATGAAAGCCATATTCAAAGGTCAGTTCTTCTATCAACTGTATTTTCAGGAACCGGGCATTGCCGAGAAGGAATGGCAATCCAATGTTCGGGTAAATCTGCGCAAATTCTTTCATCTGGGCTCCGGCAGCTTTGACCCCACAACGATGAAACCGAAAACAGAGGACTCAGACCTGCTTTCCGATATCGAGGATCCGGGTTCACTGGGTGACTGGTGCTCCGAGGAAGATCTCGACTTCTACACAGCTGAATTCAGTCACAGTGGATTTCGGGGACCACTGAACTATTACAGGAATCACAACCTTACCTGGGAACTGACCAAAGGTTCTCCCACTACGATTGAACAGCCCGCGATGTTCGCAGCAGGCGCGAAGGATGGCGTGATTGTGATGGCTGCCGACGCACTAAAGAAGATGCCAAACCACGTGAAAGACCTGCGGGTTAATCAGTTGATCGACGGTATCGGCCACTGGACCCAGCAGGAAGCACCCGATGAGGTAAATAAGCTGATGCTCTCATTCCTGAATTCCCTGGAGACGGATTCCGTAAAATAGAAACTATGACTGATACAAAGGAAAACATTGCCGTTATTGGCGCAGGCATTTGCGGGCTGTGTACCGCCCTGGCGCTTTCAAGCAAGGGATACAATGTCACTGTCTATGAACGGGACGTGCCGCCACCGGAGGGTGATGCCGATCAGGCGTTCTTCGAATGGCAGCGGCGAGGTGCTGCGCAGTTTCGTCATCCACACGCCTTTCTCGCTGTGATGTGCAACATGATGCAGCAGAACTACCCGGATCTGGTAGAGAACTTCTGGGAAGCTGGCGCTCGAAAAATCACATTCCAGGAAATGTTGCCGGATGAAATGAAGGCAACCTACGAGCCGGAGCCAGGTGACGATGAAATGTGGCTGCTCATGTGCCGACGCGCAACCATGGAAACCGTCCTGAGACGGTACGTAGAGAGTCGCCCGAATGTCACCATCAACAACCGGAACAACATCGTCGGTATGGAATCCACACTGGAGAACGGTGAGATCACGGTGACAGGCGTGACTATACAGGTCGACCGGGGCAACACAGAAACCGTGTTGCACGATGTCATCGTCGATGCCAGCGGACGCAACTCAAAGTTCCCGGGCTGGTTGTCCGAACTGGGCGCGACCATAGAAGTCGAAGACGACGATGCAGAGATCGTTTACTACACCCGGCACTTCAAGATCAGACCTGGTGAAGAAGAACCGCCAAGAAGCGGTAAGGATCGATCTGCAGGAGATCTGGGTTACCTCAAATTTGGTGTATTCCCCGGAGATAACGGTCACTTTGCCGTGATCCTGTGCCTGCCGAACCATGAAACGGAACTGCGCGAGGCCGTGAAGGATCCTGAAAAATTCAACCAGATCTGTTGCGCCATTCCCGGCCTGTACCCCTGGGTGAACGCCGAGAAGTCTGTCCCAACCACCTCCTCGTTCGGTTTCGGCAACATTCACGCCGTCTGGAAACACTTCGTCAATGAAGGCAAACCTGTCGCGAAAGGTTACTTCGCGGTTGGTGACGCTGCTGTTCGAACCAATCCCCTCTACGGCCGTGGCTGTTCTACCGGCATAATCCATGCCCATCTGCTTGCGGACCTGCTGGAAGATGTACTGGATCCACAGGAGAGAGCCATTGAGTTCGATCGTCGCACCGAAGATCGCCTGCGGCCAATATTTAATATGAGCCTTCGGGAAGACAAGCAGGGCATTGATCGGGCTAAAGCGATCTTCGAGGGTCGATCACTGGACGACAAAAAGGGTTTTAAACAGTGGTTTCGTGCCTCATTTGGCGATGCCATTGCAGGAGCATCACGAGAGCAACTGCACGTCCTTCGCGGTGCCATGCGGTCATTCAATCTCATGGAAAAACCTGGTGACTTCCTGAAAGATCCGGCAATCCGCTGGACCATACTGCGCTACATGCTGCGCGGTCGGGAACGCAATAACCGAGCGCGCTTCCAGCGTGGTCCAAAGCGTGACGAGATGCTCAAAGTCATCTCGAGGCACGCAGATAATAGCCTGGACACAAAAGCGGCCTAAAAAAAAGGCCAGGCAATCTGCCTGGCCTTGAAAGAGTCAGTGTTCCTGACTCGTCGGAGTCCGGATCCCAACGGGGGAGAGAAAATTGGGAACCTGCCTCATGTACGTAATGAGACAGACACCTGGTCTTTTGGTTTCCGGTTTGTTCAGATTATGTTCACAAACTACATACCACGAAGCCTGTAAATCGCTCGCAGCTCAATACCCGCAAAGCATCTATCGGTATCGTAATCGAAGAGGTTGATCGTGGCGTCCACGAATTCATGACCCTGACGATTGAAAAGGTCGGTAATCGTCATTTCACCGACGACCTTGGTTCCGGTTGGTATTGGCGCATGATTCTGTGACCGGGTTTCCATGTGTACCCAGGGGTTCATGTATGCATTGGCGGCCAGTACCCAGTTGGAGACACCCAGCACAAAAGAAGGATTGGCAAAACCCTGTTCTGAAAAGACAGGCGCCATCAGGCTGCTGTCCCTGAGATAGGTGCTCATATCGTGGCCGGCATCCCAGCGATAAACAAAAGCCTTGCAGCCTTCCTCCATAAGCCGTTGCATATTCTCCGGTGTCGCTGTGAGAACAGGCTCACCTTTCTCACCGAGCGGATCCCCTCGCCGCACGGGAACGTCCGAAGAAGTTTGAACACTGACTTCCGCTGTCGCCGTCGGCTTACCCTCAGACTTGATCAGACTTGCGTCATAGCCCTCGGGACTTTGATTGCTAATGTCCACGTGAAAGCCTTCTCCGTCGTAAAGCGGCGAGTTAACCCGCACATGGGCAAATCCCCGTTCAACATAGGCCATACCAAACGCCATCGCGGCAGGATGAATCAAATAGGCGGATACCGTCACCCCGGGCACCAGACCGCCCTTGAATCCAAAATCCTTCGCCACCTTGTCACCGTGAATCTCGTTCTGTGAATGCGGCACCTGGTTGTAGGCCACACCCTGCCAGTTATTGATCATATCGGTCCGTCCGTTCCACTTTTCGACATTCTATCTTGCAAACTTGTCGATGGCATCGCGTGGGCCATTCGTGTAATTTGCTGCCTCAACGACTCACAGGCATCCAAAGGCGAACGCATCATGGCCAACGACAAGAGCAAACGTCCCTATTCCTCACTGGTGGTAGACGGCAACGAGAAAGCAGCCGCACGAGCCATGCTTTATGCCGTGGGATTTACGGAAGAAGATTTCGGCAAATCCCAGGTCGGCATTGCCTCAACTTGGTCCAACCTGACGCCATGCAATATGCATATCAACGAACTGGCCGATGCTGCTGGTATGGGTGCTGACGAATCCGGAGGAAAAGCCGTTACCTTTAATACTATTACTGTCTCTGATGGTATCAGCATGGGATCACCCGGAATGCGCTACTCCCTCGTTTCGAGAGAAGTGATCGCAGATTCAATCGAGACCGTGGTTTGCGCAGAGGGCTTTGACGGTTTCGTCGCCATCGGCGGATGTGACAAAAACATGCCGGGGTGTGCCATGGCGATGGCACGTATCGATCGACCCAGTGTCTTCGTCTATGGCGGGACCATCCAGCCAGGAAAGGAACGACGCGACGTTGTTTCCGTGTTTGAAGCGGTTGGTCAGCACGCAGCAGGCAAGATATCGGACATCGAACTGAAAGAAGTTGAATCCACGGCTATCCCCGGACCCGGGTCCTGCGGCGGCATGTATACCGCCAATACCATGGCGTCGGCGATTGAAGCACTCGGCCTGTCACTGCCGAACTCATCTGCCCAGGAAGCTATCTCGGATAACAAGCGAAAAGACAGCTACGCAGCAGGCGCCGCCGTGGTTAATCTGATCGAAAGAGGCATCAAACCTTCCGATATCCTTTCCATGGAATCGTTTGAAAATGCCATTACCACCGTCATCGCACTTGAGGGCTCCACCAACGCTGTACTGCACCTGCTGGCCATCGCACATGCAGCAGGCATCCCGCTGACCATCGATGACTTCACCCGAATTGGCCAGCGCGTCCCGGTTCTCGCCGATATGCGCCCGGCTGGTCAGTATTCCATGAGTGAACTGATTGCCATTGGCGGTATTCAGCCACTGATGAAAACCCTTCTGGCAGAGGGTCTGCTGCACGGCGACTGTCTGACCGTCACCGGCAACACCCTGGCCGAGAACCTGGCAAGTGTTGAGCCCTACCCTGCGGACCAGAAAGTCATCCGCCCGATGAGCAGCCCGGTCAAGAAGGATTCCCATCTCGTTGTTTTGAGAGGCAACATTGCCCCGGAAGGTTCGGTGGCAAAAATCACCGGACATGAAGGCCTGCATTTCACAGGTAAAGCACGCTGTTTCCATGGAGAAGAGGCAGCGCTTAAAGCCATCCTTGATGGCATCGTTGTTGAAGGCGATGTCGTGGTGGTTCGCTATGAAGGACCACGCGGAGGCCCCGGTATGCGGGAGATGCTTTCTCCAACCAGCGCCATTAACGGCCGCGGCCTTTCCGACAGCGTCGCACTGATCACCGATGGTCGTTTCTCCGGCGGGTCGCACGGTTTCGTTATCGGACACATCACACCGGAAGCATTTGACGGTGGCCCAATCGCGTTGATTGAAGATGGAGATACCATCGTCATCGATGCAGAAGCGAGAACCATTGATGTGCAGGTAGACGCTGCCGAACTCGACAAGAGAAGAGCGGCCTGGAAACAGCCCGAGCCCTATGCCACAAGAGGAATGCTCGCCAAATACGCAAAGCTGGTCAGCTCAGCGTCAGAAGGCGCCGTCACCGACAAGTAAGCAGAACAGACATTCCGCTTTAGGCACTTGATTCACGCTGAAGGCACTTGATTCACGCTGAAGGCACTCGATTTCCGCTGTGGGCACTTGATTTCCGCTGTAGGCACTTGAATACTGAACAGATGGTGCTGTTCTTGGCACAGCACCATCAATAAAACACAAGCGTTCTCACTTCGATGGATTCTCTGGCTGGCTTATCGTCAGTGTCTGGGATTTCTATGGCAGAGTGCGCTGTGAATCGCGCCACACCATTTTCGTCAGAATCGTAACACTTGAGCAGCATGGCCTCACTGGCCTGCATATCAGAAACATAGAGCCAGCGGTGTTCCGGCTGATGAGCCACAGAGTAGATCTCACCGTTTCGATCCGGATACAGCAGGTCTGTTTCCAGAAAATCGGATTGGCTCATGCTTGACGCATCACACACAGCCAAAGGCGATCTCAGTACCGGGCCAACAATGGGTTTCCAAACATTGATCACCGAGAAGCGCCGCTTGATAAGCGCTTCCGCCTCTTCACCACCAATCAGATCACGTACTCTCTGCGGTCCGGAGCCATGGGTGTAGTCGTTGTGAACAAAGGTGACCGGCTTCTGCACACCCTTGTGAGTTTCAGCAAGGTCCCTGTTTCGAACATTGAAATCAAAGGCCATCACCCGACTTGCACCTGTATGCGACTTAACCAGGGCTTCAACCTCTGGCAGGTATACCTCTCGAACCTGCGTCTCATCGTAAAGGTCTGAAGCCCTTGTCTCGATACTGACGATCTCGAGCCCCTCTCGATCAAGGGAGAGTTGCGCTACAGAGTCACGAGCATCTTCAACGACGGCCTCGAAGCGCCGGGTTTCAGGTGTCACATCCGGCGCATCCTCCGGGGGTTTGTAATTATAAAAACCTGGCCTGCTGCCTGACGGCATGACATAAGTCAGTTCAGTGACCACCGCGCTCATGAATCGATGCCCCCGGTTTCCGGTGCTGGTCGAGCCCGCTGGTTATAGAGCAGCGCCCTGAGCCTTCTCGCTTCGTCTTTGGACAGCTTTGAAAAATCATTCTGCATGTCCGAACCGACGGCCATGCCTTTCTGAACGGCCGGTCGTTCGCTCAGTTCCTCGAACCATCGTTTGAAATACTTGAACTCGTTGATGTCCTGACCCTGCCCTTCCCAATTAACCGTCCAGGGATAGCAGATCATGTCAGCGATCGTGTACTCGTCACCGCAAAGATAGCGCTGTTTATACAACTGATTATTGAGCACGCCATAAAACCGGTTCACTTCATCGGTAAAGCGGGTCACCGCATAGGACTGGTCACCCTCGGTGTCCTTGAGACGACGGAAATGACCGCACTCTCCGGTCTTGGGTCCCTGATTGGCCATCTGCCACATGAGCCACTGAATGACGTTGTATTTGCCTCTGGCATCGGATGGCATGAATTTGCCCGTCTTTTCCGCGATATAGAGCATGATGGCTCCCGATTCAAATATCGACAGCGGACCCGCACCATCTTCGGGGTCATGATCCACCAGCACCGGCATACGGTTGTTCGGGTTTATAGACAGGAACTCATCAGTGAACTGGTCGCCCTTGCCGATGTTGCATTCCACCACCGTATAGTCGAGACCGCATTCCTCGAGTTGAATGGTGACTTTCTTGCCGTTCGGCGTTGGCCAGTAGTGCAGGTCCAGCATGTGTTTTCTCCAACCAGTCGATATGTGCGAGCACCTAGTTTGCCACCGGCAGGTCGCCAGTGGGAGGTGTGCTCAGGAATATGACCTATACAGGCCAAGGAATAGTCCCGCTTCCCAAAAGTTGGTCTAAATGACCACACAGCATCAGCTTCTATCCTATATAATTCAATGACTTACAGATGGCACGCTATTTGAATAACTCGCAGCAAGGAGTGAATTTTTATGATTGAACTGATTCTTCACATATTGTGTCTCGCTGCCGCCATCGTCGGTATTTCAAGATTGCTGCCCGGAATGTATGTCGAGTCATACGGCACCAGCGTCATCGTTGCGATTGTTTATGGACTGATCAACGTCACACTGGGTCTCGTGCTGAAGTTACTGGGCCTGCCTTTCATCATCATCACTCTGGGTGTGTTCCTGATTGTGATCAACGCCTTCCTGTTATGGATCACAGATCAGTTGATTGAAGATTTCGAGATTGATGATTTCGGAACCACCTTCATTGCAGCGTTGCTCATCACGCTGGCGGATTCCATACTGAGCTGGATATTCTGATGATGAAGCTTTATGACCAATTCGCTCACCGTCTGGGGCGTTGGCACCACAAGAACCCTTCGAGTTCACTGGATGCTGCACGAACTTGGACTCCAGTACGAAACCAGGCACATTGAATCGCGCACCGGTGAGACGGTCACCGATGAGTACACCAGACTGAACCCGAAGCAGAAGATTCCTCTGCTGGTTCATGAAGGCGCTCCCGAGGGCGACCTGGTGCTTTCTGAAAGCTTTGCCATTCTGCGGTACCTGAGACATCTTGGAGATCTGCCTTATGATCAGTATCAGCAGTCTATCGCTGGTCGCGCTGTCTATGACGAGTGGGCGTCTTTCATTCTGATGGAACTGGATGCCACATCTCTGTATGTCATTCGTCGCCACAAGGACCTGCCGGAAATCTATGGCGAAGCACCCGCAGCCGTCACATCCAGTCAGGCGTACTTCAGCAAAAGTCTTAACTCAGTACTGCCGGAGATATCATCAGACAAGCCACTCTGGGGAAGCTGTTTCTCAGAACTGGATATTCTCATGACAGTGGTTCTGGACTGGGCAGATTTCGTTGGCGCCGAGGTTCCGGAACCGGCGAAGTCCTATCAGGTCAGCATGCATGAACGTCCGGCCTACCGGGCGGCCATGCGACATAACTTCCGCGACCTCAAGATTCAGAACCGCCCGTGAACGTAGAACCCAACTTTGGCTGGCAGAACACTCTCGTTCTGGCGAATGAACACTTCGAAGCCATCGCAACGCTGGATGTCGGTCCACGCGTTGTCAGTTTCAAACGTAAAGACGGCGAGAACATACTGGGGCTCATTGAAGACCACAAGGGCGGAAGCCGGGAAGCAGATTTCAGGTTACGTGGTGGTCACCGACTCTGGGTGGCACCGGAAACCGCGGCCACCTACTATCCGGACAACGGCTCCGTTGAACTGGAAGAACTCGGTCACAATCATGTCCTGCTGACCGCATCACCTGAACTGGAGATTCAGAAGTCCCTTGAACTGAAGCTGGAAGAAAACGGACTCAGCCTGGTTCATCGGATTACCGCGCTCATCGATCTTCCTGAGCCGATCTCAGCCTGGGCACTGACGATACTGAAAAGGGCCGGCACAGCTCTCGTGCCACAACCCCTGCCCAGAGCACATCCTGGACATGCGGACACCTCGAACGAGGCAGACTACCTGCCCGACCGAAAGCTTTCGCTATGGTCGTATACCAATATTCAGGACCACAGGATCACCTGGGCCAATCCGGTACGGATAGAGCAGAGGGCGAGTTCCACTCCTCTGAAACTTGGTTTCCTGCACCGGGAGGAGGTAGTCCACTATGAAGCTGGTTCAGACAGGTTTACAAAAACCGTACCCTTTGAGCCAGGCGACAGTTACCCGGACGGCAACTGCAATCTTGAGGTCTACACCGACGGCGACATCCTGGAACTGGAGACATTGTCTCCCTTGAGTCGTCTCTCAACAGGTGACGTCATCAAGCATCAGGAATTCTGGACGCTGAGCCGTCTTTCGCAATAACGCATTGTGTGACTGCGCGATTTCAGGCGAAGCGCTCTTCTCTGGGACTATCTTCTCTGGAACTAAATACTCTAAAAGAAGAGCGCGTCTCAGAGTGCACGCCAGAGATGCCGCCAGACTCGCCACTGCCCGTCGCTGTTCCGGCGCAGCACATCAAAATAGCGGTTATGGCTGCGCGAGACGGTGATGGCGCCTGGCTGGGTGATCTCTGCCCCCTCTTTCAGGTCCAGGTGGATGACATATTCATACTCGGCCACGGCAATATCACCGATCACTTCAATTTCCGGCATCATCTCCACATCGATCCTGTAGGTCGCCGCGGCGAACACAGGTTCGAGAAAAGCACCGTAACCATCCTTGCCAATAATGGCATCCGCATCCGGCGGCATGAGGCGTACGTCCTGCGCCAGCACAGACACATATTGTGGGATATTGGCCGTCTCTACCGCCTGGCGCCAGTCTGCGTACAACTGGTTAATGGCTCGTTTATCCTCATCGGCGATCGCACTACTGCCGATCATCAATGCCAACAACGTGATTAACAACGTGATTAATGTCTTCATTCAGCCAACTCCTTTATCTTCCCGGCACCGTCATCCACCCCACCAGATATGCAACTCACCGTGTCCACCTAACGGTTGAACGCAAGATTAGGTAGCATCACACACCATGACAGTGCTCGCAAATGGGTTCGCGAGTGGCTGCGACCCAATTAGTGTTAGGAAAAACCATGAAAATCAAGATATTACTGCTCACATTGCTCGCGGCGATGAGCTGTTCAAGCATCAGTTTTCCAAGTATGGCTCAGGAACCAAAAGAACGCGCTGAGATTGATGACAAGTACAAATGGGATCTCTCTTCCATGTACGCCTCATCAGAGGCCTGGGAATCCGATGTCGTGGCTCTTGAACAGATGCTGCCTGAAATCACTGCCTTTCAGGGCAGCCTGAACGGCGATGGAGATACCCTGCTGGATGCTATCGAAACTGTTTCAAAGGTAAGCAACCTGATAGGCAACATATACGTCTACGCGGGTCTTAAGTCTTTCGAGGACATGCGGGATGGCGAGAACGGTGCCAGATTCTCCAGGGCCCAGGGTCTGCTGACGAGGTACAACGAAACCACCGCCTTCATGGCACCTGAGCTACTGGCCATTCCGGAAGAAAAGCTCAAGAAGACCATTGACGACACCCAGGGTCTTCACATGTACAGGCACTATATTGATCGCCTGCTCCGCATGCGCAACCACACCCTCAGCGAGAGTGAAGAGAAGATCCTGGCGGCCGCCACTGATCCACTTGGCAAGTTCAGCAATGTGTTTGGCGCTTTCAACAACGCGGATATCAAGTTCGGCAACATCGTCGATGAAGATGGCAACACGGTCGAGATGACCAAAGCACTGTATGGCGCGAAAATGGATTCACCGGACCGCCGGGTCCGTGAGGAAGCCTGGAAGGCCGTTTATTCCGAATATGAGAAGGTCGGCAATTTCCTGGCCGCCAACTACGAGGGTCACGTTAAGTCGCGCGTGTTCTATGCGAAGATTCGTGGCTTCGATTCAGCAATGCAAGCTGCCACCTACAGGAATGCGATTCCCATTGAGGTATACACCAACCTGATCAAGGTCGCTCAGGAAGGTGCAGAGCCACTGCAGCGTTATATGAAACTGCGCCAGAAAGCTCTTGAGCTGGAAACCCTGGAGCCCTGGGATACCAGCGCTCCGATCAACGAGGAAACCATCAAGGATATCTCCTGGGAAGAAGCGAAGCAGCTGGTCGCTGATGCCCTGACACCGCTGGGTAATGACTATCTTGACGTCTACTGGAAAGGGTTTGATGAGGGCTGGGTCGATGCCTATGAATCGAAGGGCAAGCGCGGTGGCGCTTACTCCTGGGGCACCTACACGTCCAAGCCATACCTGTCGATGAACTTCACCGGCACTCTGGGCAGTGTCTCAACGCTGGCCCACGAGTATGGACATTCCATTCACTCCTATCTGGCTAATGAAGCACAGCCCTATGTCTATGCAAACTATCGCACCTTCATCGCAGAGATCGCATCAATGACGAATGAAGCCATCCTGTTCCAGAAGATGCTGGATGAAGCAGAAACCAGGGATGAAAAGATCTTCCTGCTGCAGACCTACCTGGATGAGTTCCGGGGTGGTTTCTATACGCAGGCGATGTTTGCTGACTATGAGATGCGTGCACATGCGGCGGTGGAGCGCGGCGAAGCGTTGACCAAGGATGCGCTGAACAAGATCTATCAGGACACGCACGTCACCTACTACGCGGACACCGTCAATCTGCATCCCTACATCGACAGCACCTGGAGTCGAATTCCACACTTTCTGCGCACGGATAACTTTTATGTCTACCAGTACTCCACGTCATTCGTGGCGGCGACAGCTCTGGCGAAGATGATTCTTGAAGAAGGTGAACCAGCCAGGAAGCGATATCTCGAGATGCTTCGTTCCGGCGACAATGATTATCCTATCGAACTGCTCAAGAAGGCGGGTATCGACATGACGTCACCCCAACCCATTATCGACACGATTGCTGTGTTCG
Organism: Candidatus Azotimanducaceae bacterium; assembly: GCA_965662805.1. Classification (GTDB taxonomy): domain Bacteria; phylum Pseudomonadota; class Gammaproteobacteria; order Pseudomonadales; family Azotimanducaceae; genus UBA9659. The sequence goes on from CBFIJB010000002.1 coordinate 20,215, forward strand.
AAAGCTATGTGGATGAACTCGAGGCCACCATCGCTGAATAGGCTGCAACCCTGAACAGGCGGCAGCCCTTCATAGGCTTTACCTGGGGACCTACCCGTGATCCCCAGGTAAAGTCGGTCAGTCGCCGTCTGAAAAATGCGCCTCGTACTGGGGAGCATCACCGCCAATGTGATCCCAGGGCGCTTTCGAGCCAACAAAAATATGTTGCTCAATCTGAACACCCGGGTCGCCGTCTACGGACCCCAGAGTCAGACCGTGAACTTCATTATCATAGACACCACACAGAGTAGATCCGCACTCTGAACAGAAACCCATACCCCAGGACTCGCCGGTCATATAGAGCTTCAGGGTATCCTCGCCGGTCACCCAGCGGAACCTGGCTTCGGGCGACAGCAATGCATAAGCAGAACCCGCACCACTGAATACTTTCCTGCAGATGGAACAGTGACAGGAACGCGCAGAACACAGAGTTCCATCTACCTCGTATCGTATCGCCCCACAAAAACAACCGCCCTGAATCGTTTTCACAGCATTTACCAGATCCTGACCCGCTCTTCCGGCGGCAGGTAAAGGGCGTCCTTTTCCCCAACATCAAAGGCCTCGTACCAGGCATCAACGTTGCGAACGATGCCATTGACGCGGTACTTGGGTGGCGAATGCGGGTCAGACTTGAGCAGATTCAGCATGGATTCCTGGCGGCGTTCACTACGCCATGCCTGCGCATAGCCCATGAAGAAGCGCTGATCGCCAGTGACACCATCGATAACAGGTGCTTCCTCATCTCCCAACGACAGCCGGTAAGCACGATAAGACACTTCAAGCCCCCCCAGGTCACCGATGTTCTCACCCATGGTGAAACTGCCATCGATAAAGTGACCTTCCACGGGTTCGTAGGTATCAAACTGGTCTCCCAGTCTGCTGGTTCGGGCTGAGAAGTTTTCACGATCCTGATCGGTCCACCAGTTACGCTTGACACCGCCGGCATCATACTTGGAGCCCTGATCATCGAAACCATGGCCCATTTCATGACCAATCACCGCACCAATCGCGCCATAGTTGACAGCCGGGTCAGCGTTCGGATCAAAGAAAGGCGCTTCCAGGATAGCGGCAGGGAAAACTATCTGGTTGAAGTTGGGCAAGTAATAGGCATTCACCGTCTGCGGCATCATGAACCATTCTTCTTTGTCAGTGCCGGTCTTGAGCTTGTTGACGTCACGCAGCTCAAAAAACTCCCGGATGCCACGGGCATTTCCGAAGAGATCATCTTTCGCAATCTTGATGTCGCTCAGATCCAGCCATTTGTTAGGATACCCGATCTTTGGATAGAAGGCAGCCAGTTTGGCCAGCGCCTCTTCCCTGGTCTCTTCACCCATCCAGTCCAGCGCCTCAATCCGCTCTTTATAGGCGGCACGGACATTTTCAACCAGCTCAGTCATCTGCGCCTTGGAAGAATCCGGGAAATAGCGATCCACATAGATCTGACCGAGCGCTTCACCAAGACCCTGTTGTGCTCCGACCCTGGCGACACCGCGCTTCCAGCGCGCCAGTTGCTCTTCCTGTCCGCGCAGCACCTTGCCAACAAAGGCAAAGTTAGCGTCGTCGATTTCCGTGGACAGGATTCCGGCATTACCAGAAATCAGATGATAGCTGAGATAGTCTTTCCAGGTTTGCAGTGGCTGCTCATTCACCAGGCTGACCAAAGGAGCAATGGTATCCGGATGACTTGCGATGATATCTTCAACGAATTCCAGTCGATGACTTGTCAGGAAGGCGTCCCAGTTGAAGCCTGGATGGGCTTCCTTCAAAGCAGCAATGGTCATGGGATTATAGGTCTTGTCCCGGTCGCGACGGTCTGCCCGTTCCCACTGTAATTCCGCAATCGCTGTTTCGAGCATCAGAATATTGTCCGCACGCTCGCCAGCATCCTTGAACGCAGCGAAGCCCAGCATCTGGGCGATATGCTTCTTGTATTCTTCGCGGGTCTCGATGAACTTCTCCGAATCATCGAGATAATAATCTCGATCCGGAAGACCTAGACCGGTAAGACCAACATAGATTATGTACTCGTCAGGATTGACTGGGTTGATTCCGAGACCAGCTGAAAACGGGCTGGCCCCATAAACGAAGTACTGAAGACCAAACTCAGCGGCGAGCTGGTCAACGTTCTGAATTTCAGCAATCCGATCAAGATCTGCCTGGAGGGGAGCGATACCGAGCTCATCCGCCTTTTCAGTGTTCATCCAGCTGGCGTAGTAATCCCCAACTTTCTGCTCAGGACTGCCTGATTCACTGTCAGCAGCTGCCAGTTCTTCGATGATACCTCTTACCCGCGCCTCGGCACGCTCGTGAATCTCAAGCCATACCCCGTGCGACGTTCGTTCTGCAGGAATTTCATTTTCTTCAGCCCATTTTCCGTTGGTATAGCTCCAGAAATCATCACCAGGCGCTACGTCGGTATTTCGGGCATCCAGCTCAACGCCCCAGGGTTCATAGTGAGGAGATTTCTCGCTTTCCACTGTCACTGATTCAGTGGTTTCGTCAGCGTCGCTGCTGGATTGATCAACACTGTTATCACAGCCAACAACAAACAGGCATGCCCACAGCAGGTATAGGTTACGTAATGTCATGAAGACTCCGATATGTAGACGGTTTTCACCAATAAGAGGTTGGACACTGCTCGTGCCCGGAGGTTCAGGAAGCTGTCAGAAACGGACCATCCACACAAAGGCGGCGGCCATCTGGCGCATGACAGGCTCCACAAATTCCCACGCCGCACTTGGTCAGGTAGTCAATCGCATTGAAAATCCGGGATTCATCGACGAACTGGCGTTGCACCCTGGTTGCGGCGTGTACCATGGGCGCAGGCCCGCAATTATAGAACACCAGAGAGTCGATTACCGCCTCATCCTGGGTTTTAAGCCAGGATTCGAGCAGCTCAGTAACCGTACCCTGGTAACCCTCGGTGCCGTCATCCGTCGCAATGTGGGTATTGGCGATGTCGGCGCATTCATCCTTGAAGTAAAGGCGCTCAGCGCTGCGCGCACCCAGAAACACTTCAGCGTTGCCGAAGTCTCGGGCCACCTGATAGACCGCCGCGAGACCGGTACCGCCGGCAACTGCCACAATCTTTGAATCTTCTGGCGGGGTAACTTTCACACCATGCGGACCCCGGACATAAACGGTATCGCCGGGCACCAGTTTCAGCAGTTCACTCGTAAAAATGCCCACATTGATAACAACAATGGAAAACGGATCGTCCGTCAGCGCGGAAAACGGCTTTTCACCGAGACCCGGTATCCAGGTATAGATGAACTCCCCCGCCTGAACGTCAATGCTGCCATCAAAAGTCAGGATAGAAATATCTTCACAAACCCTGGTATTACTCACCAGTTTGAATGGCGTGAAACCCATATCCACGGGCACCGTTTCCAAGGGTTCGGTGGTCTCGTCCTCCAGCTGTTTCTGCAGATCAGCGAAACAGTTCTCGACCTGTTTTGAATCCATCCCCGTCAGGGCAGATCCGATACCGTAGATCGATGCACCCTCGTTCGCGATTGCTCGAACATCTTCAATGGTGGTCAGCCCGCCACAGCCGATGATCGGCACATCCACGGCTTCGCGAATCTGCTTGATGCACTTCAGCGCAATTGGTAGTACTCCACGACCGGACATACCACCGAGTTTGTTCGTCAGTACCGGTTCACCGTGGGACGTATAGTAAGCAGGACCAACTGTGTTGATCGCACAGAGAGCATCCGCACCACCAGCAACCGCTGCCTCTGCAATCTCTCCGATGTTTGGAACATTAGGCGTGAGTTTCGGAATCACCGGAATATCCACAACGGCCTTAACCCTCTCTGTGATCTCACGAACCAGACCCGCGTCCTGCCCCATGTCCATGCCATAACCCTTGGCGTGGGGACACGAAAGATTCAGCTCCAGCCCGTGGGAAACCGGTGCCAGCAGTTTCGCAACCTCAACAATCTCCTCAACGCTGCCTCCGAATATGGACGTCAACAGAAAACGGTCTTCAGGAATACTGAGCCCGGCAAGCTGCTCGACTGCAGCCTCTGCGCCCGGGTTTGTCAGACCGACCGCGTTCATAAAACACCCAGGCGCATACTGGGTCATGATCGGCTCCCGGTTACCGGGTCGCGGTGCCGGACCAATACTTTTTGTGGTCATCACACCAATCTGAGGCACGTGATCAAAGAGATACTGGATGATGGGTGTTGCGGTCGCGACAATACCCGAAGGTATGGTGAAGGGTCCGGAAATGGCTTTACCGAGAAAACTATAACTGGAATTCGAACTGGAATTTAAACTGGGACTCAAATTGGGACTCAAATTGGGGCTCAAGGTGTATTACGTCGTTTATCCGGCGGGTATCTTACCAGCATCAATGGATTCCCCCAATCAAGGCTCAAGCAGATCGGCTAATCTATTGATTAGCACACGGGTAATGCACAAACTACGGCGGAACGTGGACGTTTTAACTCATGAATTCTGTCAGCCCAAACAGCCGAAAAGGCGCAAGATTAGCAGTCGACATCGGCGGCACCTTCACCGATATCGTGCTCGAACTCCCCGATAAACGAAGGGTAACCCACAAGCTGCTGACCACCTATGATCATCCCGGTCATGCCGTGCTTGCCGGCATCGACAGGGTGCTCCAACAGGCAGCACTGTCCCCGGCCGATATCGGGCTGATCATTCATGGCACCACCCTCGCCACCAATGCACTGATTGAGCGGCGCGGCGCAAGGACGGCCCTTCTCACAACCGCAGGTCATCGAGATGCTCTGGAGATGGCTCATGAGGACAGGTTTGAGCAGTACGATATCAACATTGATCGGCCAAGGCCGCTGGTACCGAGACATCTGAGACTACCGGTCACCGAGCGCATGAATAAGGATGGCGAGATTCTCTTACCACTTGATACACGCAGCATCATGGATACGCTGCCTGTTCTCGACCAGTACGACATAGAGAGTGTTGCCATCGGCTACCTGCACGGGTTTGTAAATCCGGATCACGAGCAGAAGACAGCGCAACTTCTGGCGCGGGAACGGCCTGACTTGTCGATCTCCCTCGCTTCTGAGGTGGCGCCTGAAATTCGCGAGTTTGAGCGACTCAGCACAACCTGCGCCAATGCCTATGTGCGCCCACTGATGGCGCGATATCTGGACAGACTGGCTGGGGAATTGAAAGCGAAAGCATTCGATTGCCCGTTCTTTCTGATGACTTCCGGCGGTGGCCTGACAACTCTGGAAACTGCAACCCGGTTCCCTATCAGGCTGGTAGAGTCCGGTCCGGCCGGCGGCGCCATCCTGGCCAGGCAACTTGCGAGGCAGCTTGGGCTCGACCGTATGCTGTCATTCGATATGGGTGGTACAACAGCGAAACTCTGCCTGATTGATAACGGCGAGGCACTGACATCTCGCAGCTTCGAGGTTGACCGCGTTTACCGATTCAAGAAAGGCAGTGGTCTGCCGGTACGCATCCCGGTCATCGAAATGGTGGAAATCGGGGCCGGCGGTGGCTCTATCGCCTCGGTGGACAAGCTGGAACGTATTCAGGTCGGTCCCGAAAGTGCCGGCTCGGAGCCGGGGCCAGCGGCATACAACCGCGGCGGTATGAGACCGACGGTGACCGATGCTGACATCAGTCTTGGCAAGGTTGTTCCGAAACACTTTGCCTTTGAGCTGAACCTGGAGGCCGCCAGCAAGGCGATCAGGTCGCATGTTGGCAGCGCGCTGGGCATGGAACCGGACCTTGCGGCTTTCAGCATCAGTGAAATTGTCGATGAGAACATGACGGCTGCCGCTCGAGCACATGCCGCTGAGTTTGGCATGGACCTCGGATCACGGGATATCGTGGCGTTTGGTGGCGCGGCTCCGCTCCACGCGGCACGTCTGGGTCAGAAGCTTGGTGCAAAGCGGGTGATCATTCCTGGAGATGCCGGAGTCGGTTCCGCGGTTGGATTTCTACTGGCGCCTGTTTCTTACGAGGTTGTACGAAGTCGACAACAACTGATATCCGATCTGGACCTCGAGATGGTCAACAGCCTCTTCTCAGACATGTTCGAGGAAGCTGATGCCGTTGTCAGTCTGGCGGCAGGCGATTCGGAGATGAAGCAGATCCGGCACGCCTATATGAGATATGTCGGACAGGGTCACGAACTGAGCGTTGAAATACCCAACACAACACTGACAGAGACCAGCGAAAGACTGCTGCGGGAACGCTTCGAAACGGCTTATCGAACCCTCTATGGGCATGCCATTGAAGGTGTCAATATTGAAGTGCTCAGCTGGACACTGACGTTGACTGAAGACTCCGTTTCGGTGCTGGTCGAACAGTCCTTCGGAAACGACACAGCCGAATCTGAGGTCACACAAAGCTGCTTTGATGCAACGCAGGCAAAGCTGATTGATACGCCTGTATACCTGCGCAACGAGCTCAACGAATCCACACGGCTGGCGGGTCCTGTTCTCATCACGGAAGAGCAGACCACAACGGTCGTGCCCAGTGGTTTTACCGTCAGCATCAATTCACTCGGCTGCATTGTTCTGGAGGCATCATGAATCATTCACTGAATCGCCTGCGCCTGCAGCTGTTGTGGGATCGTCTGCTGGCTGTTGTCGAAGAGCAGGCCCAGACCCTGATTCGCACGGCTTTCTCTACGACGGTTCGAGAAGCCGGAGACCTGTCCGCGGGCGTGTTCGATACCAGCGGGAACATGCTGGCACAGGCAGTGACTGGAACCCCAGGACATGTCAATGCCATGGCAGCAAGTGTCAATTTCTTCCTGGAGAAGTTTCCCCTGGCATCACTGAACCCGGGCGATGTACTGGTAACCAACGACCCATGGGAGGGTACCGGGCATCTGAATGACTTCACCGTCGTAACGCCGGTCTATAGAGCCAACAAAGCCATCGCACTGTTCGCCTCAACCTCACATATTGCCGATGTCGGCGGGCTCGGCTTTGGTCCGGATGGCCGTCAGGTGTTTGAAGAAGGCATCAATCTGCCAATCGGCTATCTGTTCAGGGCTGGCGAACCCAACCAGGTGATGCTGGAAATTCTGAAAGCCAACGTCCGGGACCCAAGAGCGGCTGAGGGAGATCTCTATTCTCTGGCCGCCTGCAACAAGGCCGGCAGCGACAGTCTGTTGGCGGCCATGGATGAATTTGAACTCGATACTCTGGACGAAGTCGGCGCCATGATCATTGAGAACTCACGGGCTGCCATGCTATCCGAGATTCAGAAGCTACCTCACGGCAGCTGGCAAAACACCATGCGCGTCGATGGTTACGATGAACCTGTTGACCTCACCTGCACACTAACCATCAGCAGTGATGGTATTGACGTCGACTGGACAGGCACATCACCGGCCAGCGGTCACGGTATTAACGTGCCGCTGACGTACGCACAGGCCTATACATCATTTGGTGTGCGTTGCGTCGTTGGAAATGATGTACCCAACAATGCGGGCTCACTGGCGGTCGTCCGAGTCACGGCACCTGATGGATGCATCCTCAATGCACCAAGACCCTCGGCAGTATCTGCGCGTCACGCCATCGGCCAGATGTTACCCGACGTCGTTCTCGGCGCGCTGGATAAACCCCTTGGCGGCCAGGTGCCAACCGAGGGTGCCGCCTGTTTATTCGGCCCTGTATTCATGGGCGGGCGGGGATTGATACCGGAAAGCCAAAGCGACACCTGGGTCATGAACGCTTTTTATACCGGTGGCACAGGGGCACGCCCCGAGAAAGATGGACTTTCCTGCACCGCCTTCCCTTCCGGAGTCAAAAGTACGCCCGTAGAAATTACCGAGAACGCCGCACCCATCGTGATCTGGCGCAAGGAATATCGAGTCGACTCCGCCGGAGATGGCGAGTACCGTGGCGGTTTCGGCCAGATCATGGAATTCGGCCACGCGAAAGAAGAAAGCTTTATTGTTTCAAAAATGTTCGACCGAATTGGGCATCCACCCCGGGGCAGACATGGCGGTAAAGATGGCGCCCCGGCCAGTGTCTACATCGGGAACGGCGAGTTGCTATCAGGAATGGGCCGGGCACTGATTCCAGCCGGTCAACGTATGATTCTGGAAACCGCCGGAGGCAGTGGCCGGGGTAACCCCGACCTGCGCCCGGAGGCTTCGCGGGAAGTAGACAGACAGAGCGGCTTGATCACCGATCAGTGATGACACCTGTGATGCCGTCTACCATGAGAGATCTCATGGTAGATCGGCACGAAGCCATAAAACCGAGCAAAATCCTGCGCGCGCCACTCACTGACATGCTGTTTCCTGTAACGCTTCTTATGATGCTTGCCACGGTAAGACTGGTACCGCCGGTCGTGTCTTTTATCGTCACTGTCATAGCCCCTGTCATAGCCCCTGTCATAGCCCTTGTGATTGCCCCTGCGATAACCCCTGTTGTCGTGCCTGTCGCTGTCATAGTGCCCGTCATAAACCCTGTCGTAGCTGACGGAGTAACGGTCATCCATATCTTTTACTTTCACCTTGACGCGCATGACATCGGCCCAGACGCTTGATGTAAATACCAGAAGTCCAATTGCAATTAACAGTCTCATGCTTATCTCCAAAAGCCAGAAGGCTTAACCAGTCGTGAGAACAAGATTGCGCCAGGTGAAATGAACAGCAAATTAACCAGCTGAACGCCGGATGAATTACCCGGACCCAGTCAGGAATCGCGGTATCGATACTCGTCGAGATAAGCCCGGACTCTGGCAAGTTGTTTCGTCTGGCGAACCAGCCCAGCCACCGGGAAGGCGTCAGCAAACTCCGTGAGAATCGGAGCCATTGCAGCAATCGATTCATCACGCGCTTCACGCCCGGCCGGGGTCATGGTGACCTGTTTCTGTCGACCGCTGCTTTGGTCCGGCCTGATCAGAACAAACCCCTTGGCTTCCAGCTTTTTCAGCGTGTTGGTCATTGCACCGCCGGTCACCTGAAACGCCTTAGCCAGTCGTGATGGTGTCGACTCATCGTCTACTCGCACGAACCAGTTCAACACACCGAACTGGGAAATCGTCAGGTCATGGGGCAGCTGCTGTTCGAACATGCCTGTCGCCAGCTGAGAGATGATGCCGATCTCGTTAAAAAACGTGAACAGTGTATCGATATCAGTCGTTTGTCGCGCCATGGGACCATTCTAACGCTTTTGTTTAATATTAAATAGTTTAATGTTAAAGTATTTGCTACTAAACGAGAGGAAACAACATGAAGTTTATATTCTGGATAGTTGGCGGGGTGGTGGCTCTGGCCCTTGCTCTGGGCATATTGCAGTACGTCGCTTCAGAGCGAGTTGAAGTCATTGAACTGCACACTCAGGATCAAACAGGTGACATGGTCACAACCCGCCTCTGGGTCGTCGATTATGAGGGTGTACCCTACCTGCGCGGTGAATCGGAATCAGGATGGTTCCAGCGGCTACAGTCAGAAGAACTGGTTGAGATAACGCGGAACGGTGAAACCAGAACCTATCGTCATCAGATACAGAACCAGCACATCGACAACATCAATCAACTGATGCGTGACAAATATACCTGGGGAGACGAAATCATTGCATTCATGCTCGGTAGCCGAGAGCAATCCAATGCGGTCCGGCTAACTCTCGATGAGTCTTAACTCGGCAACAACGGCCCGGTGGTCAGAAAGCGGATCTGGCAGGACCTCGTGACTGACGATTTCTATCTGCTCTGAAACCAGCACCCAGTCCAAACGACGCTGGAATCTGGGAAAAGTAATTGACTGTTCCTCCGGCTGCCAGGTTGTCAGGTTCAGAGCGTCTTCGAGCAGCGGAATCACTGTTCGGCCGGGGCGATAGTCCGTATTGAGATCCCCCATGATGATTCTCGGGTTATCGCGATAAGACAATGCCTCTATCAGCTTGTGTGCTTCCTTTTTTCTCTGGTTTCGCGTCAGGAAATCAAAGTGCACAGAAACCACATCGACAAGGACGTCTTCTGCGCCGGGCCACTGCATCGTCGAAACCACGAAACCCTTGCGTGGTCGCGCGAACGGTTTATCGAAACGAAAACTGCGGGATTCGATCAACGACTGCCTCGCCACCAGGGCGGTGCCGTATTCAAGGTTGCCCATCTGCATGTGCGCACCAGAAAAGTGGTGCGGGTAATCAGCACGATCAGCCACAAATTCCGTATGGTTGAACCTGCCATTCCAGAAGCTGTCCGTGTCGATCTCCTGAAAGGCCACCACATGTGGGTTCTCACGTTTCAGGACATTCGCGATACGCCAAAGATGCTGTCTTGCCTGATCTGAACTCTGCAGTAACTGAGTTCTTCCATCAGCCCGGGCATGTCCCACATTCAGCGTCATGACCTTCATGGTCGCTGGCAAGTCGACTGGATCATTAGCTGACTCATATGCATAGCCAGACAGCGTCGTCAGGGACATCAGCATCCACAGCAGGGATTTCTTCATGAGGACTCCGCCGGGACTTCAAAAAAGCCGAGTTCAGCCGCCTTGTCCAACATCCAGGATTGCGATGTCATTGACAGACCCTCACACTCTACCTCGTAGGCTTTACCGGTCATCAGACTGCGGCTTGCGGTCAGGTCAACAAAGCGTTCGATGGAATCAATCTCATTTTCAAAATGCGCGTATTTCCGGGAGATGTGTTTGACACTTTCACGAGCCGTATGCTGTTTACCATTTCGAATAAAAACACACTGGGACTGGGCTACTGCACCGATCAACGCTTCAATCTGGCTCTGCAGCGATTCAGACACCGCAAAAGCGTGGCTGCTACTCACGCACAGCAGCACTAACATCAGGAATTTTGTCACAAGATTCATGGGCCGAACTGTACCCCGACTTTCTGAATCCCGCAGGTGAAAATCCGACAAACGGTCAGTTTTACCCCTGATCAGCGAAGTATGACTGGAAGGTCCGAATAACCTTTTACGAAATTTGAATTCACCATCACGGGATCGCCGACCAGTTCAATGTTATTGAACCGTTGCATGATCTCTTCCCAGAGAATACGTAACTGCATTTCCGCCAGTCGGTTACCCATACAGCGATGGATGCCAAACCCAAAGGAAAGATGTCGTCGTGCATTCTTACGGTCGATCAGGAATCGATCGGCATCCTCGATAGCCGAACTGTCCCGGTTGCCGGACACATACCACATCAGGATCTTGTCACCGGCCTTGATGTCTTTATCGCCGACCCTGGCATCTTTAGCCGCGGTTCGACGCATATAGGCCAATGGCGTCTGGTATCGAATAATCTCCGGCACCATGTTGGGAATCAGACCGGGGTTATCGCGCAATTTCTGGTACTCATCCGGATTCTCGTTCAGAAAGCGGACGCCCCCCGAGATCGAGTTGCGAGTCGTATCATTACCGCCAACAATCAGCAGCACCAGGTTACCCAGGTACTCCACCGGATCCATGTTCTTCGTGGATTCACCGTGGGCAAGCATGGAGACCAGGTCACTTTTCGGTGGCTCATTGACACGCTCGTTCCACAGTCCGGTGAAATACTCAAGACACTCAATCAGTTCAGCGCGACGCTGATCTTCACTTTCTATGATGCCGGACTGCTCATCGGCGGTCGCCACATCAGACCAGCGTGTCAGTTTACGGCGATCCTCAAACGGAAAATCAAACAGCGTGGCCAGCATCTGAGTCGTCAACTCAATCGATACCTGATCAACCCAGTTGAATTCCTCACCACGGGGCAGCGAATCCAGAATATTGCAGACCCGCTCACGAATCGTGCTTTCCAGAGTGGCGAGGTTCGATGGCGCAACCACCCCGCTCACTTCCTTGCGCTGACGATCATGTTTGGGTGGATCCATAGCGATGAACATCGGCAGCGGAAACTCCTCATCCTGATCGGTCGCCACAATTGAACCATCAGAAGAAAAAGCCTCGTGATTCGTATCCACCGCCATGATGTCTTCATAGCGAGTGATGCTCCAGAATGACCCTACTTCCTCGTGATCCTTTTGCAGGTGCACAGGATCTTCAGCACGAAGTCGCTCGAAAATACGCACGTGATAATCGTTGTGAAACAACTTCGGATTCATCAGATCCAGTTCATCCAGCTTGATGCTGTCCGGATCCTGAGTCATCCACTCTGTATCTGTATTTATCGCTTCGCTCACTGGGCTTCCCTCTTTTATGCAGTCCTTATATTCACTATGCAGTTCTTATATTCACTATGCAGTTCTTATATTGACGCTTCATATGTTGACATTGCCGACATGATTTTAGCGGTTTTCAGCAGCTTCCAATGTTGATTTTTGTCAATCAATGGTTTCAGCCTTCAGACGGTGTGCCTCGCTGATGACATATTGGTGCACTGCACGGCTGTCTTCCTTGGTCAAAGAACTGGCAAAGCTCACCATACCGCGTTCCTTCAGAATACCGCCCAGCACAATGTCTTCGAAGACGATGTGTTTGCCGGGCACCATGAATCGAAGATCCGGGAGCACACCGCCAGAGCGCACACCAGGGCCATGACAGACGCCACAGTACTTGTGATACAGAAACTTGCCGTGAGCAACTTCATCATCTGCTGCATCCAGCGGAGGTGGTTCAGGCAGCACCCTGGCGACATCGACAACCGGAGGTAGCTGTTCGGTACCGCCCAGTTTGTACGTAAGAATTCGCCCGCGGGGCTTAAGCTCATAGTTTTCCGCCGCTGCCGCGGTAAGTGCAAAAGCACCTCCCCAGCCAGCAACAATCGTCACGTACTGTTCGCCATCAATCTCATAGGTGACAGGTGCCGCAATAGCGCCTGTCTGCACCGGAGCAGACCAGAGTTCCTCACCATTGTCCGCGCGATACGCTGCAAAAAAACCACTGGAATTGCCCTGGAAAATCAGGTTCCCGTGGGTAGAAAGCATGCCGCCGTTCCAGGTGCCGGCATGCTGAACACGCCAGACTTCTTTCTGCGCAACAGGATCCCACGCCGCGATGTGACCGCGCAGTAAACCATCGATTTTCGCATCAACACCCCGGTCTCCTGTGGGCATACCGAGACGCCAGTCATTACCCAGATTCCAGCGACCTTCCTCGTAGTCGAATTCGGGCTCATTGCCATAGGCATAGGGCATGTCGAGCGCAGGGATATAAACCAGCCCTGTATCCGGACTGTAGGACATGGGATGCCAGTTATGACCGCCAAGAGGACCCGGTTTGTGATGCGCCGCTTCAATCTCTTCCGCAGACATCGCGCTGAGCGCCGCAATCTGTTCCTCAAGAGGCAGATCCACAAGCGGGTTAGCCACCTGATAGCGGGCGTTATCGGTTTCCACCGGTCTGCCGGTTTCCGGATCGACATGCGTCGCCCAGGTCATCGGAATATATTGTTCCGCTGAGATAAACTCTCCGGTTACCCGATCCAGCACATAGAAGAAACCGTTCTTGGGTGCCTGCATGATGACCTTGCGCATCTGACCATCGATCTCAATGTCCGCAAGAATCATGTGCTGTGTCGCCGTGTAGTCCCAGGTATCACCAGGCGTCGTCTGGTAATGCCAGACATACTCACCGGTATCCGGATTCAGCGCGACGACCGATGACAAAAACAGGTTGTCACCGCCTCCGGGGCTTCTAATATTCTGGTTCCATGGAGAACCGTTACCCACGCCAATATAGAGGTAGTTAAGCTCAGGATCATAAGCCATGGAATCCCAGACCGTACCGCCACCGCCAAAGGTCCACCATCGGCCGGTCCAGGTTTTGGCGGCCTGCTTCATTGTCTCTGATTCAAAGGGCTCAGACGGGTCACCGGGCACCGTGTAAAAACGCCATACCTGATCACCGGTATCTGTGTCGTAGGCCGTGATGTATCCACGCACACCGTATTCAGCACCACCATTACCAATAATGACCTTGTCATTCACAATGCGCGGAGCACCGGTAATCGTATAGGGCTTGGTGCGATCGATGGTATTTACGTCCCAGACTTCCTCACCAGTCGCCGCATCCAGAGCAATCAGGCGACCATCTATCGTGCCCACATAGACCCTTCCTTTCCACACCGCCACGCCACGATTGACCACATCACAGCAGGCATTGACACCCCAGGCCTTGGGAACTTCGGGATCGTACTTCCAGAGCAACTCCCCTGTCCGAGCATCATTTGCGAACACGACACTCCAGGAGCCTGTCGTAAACATGACACCATCAACAACAATCGGTGTCGCTTCCAGTCCACGGTCTGTCCCCGTATCGAAATACCAGGCGAGCCCCAGGTCGCTGACATTATCAGCATTCACCTGATTCAACGGACTGAAACGTTGCTCATCGTAGGTACGACCATGAGAGAGCCAGTTTCCAGGCTCATTGTCGGCCTGCTGAATCCTGGCGCCGTCAAGGGTACTGGTCACCGACTGAATATATGCCGTTCGGCTGTCTTCACCTGATTCCATCTGCTCCACAGGTGTTTCAGGAGCGATCTGCTCCTGCTGGCTGAGCAGCCAGGCACCAAAAACGACGGCACCGCCTGTGACAAGTGCAAGGATGATTCTCATGAGTTGTGATTCCCGATTGATTTAGATTGTTGTTATTAGTAATACGGTTGGTGAGCAGCGATGCTACTTGAGACACCGAATGGCCGCAATGCGGTCACCTGGCAGGCAAAATAGAGCAGGTCTGGGTTGATTCATCAAAAGTGATGACTGCCTCGCCACGTTCAAGCTGCTGCCTGACCTGCAGGTACTTAGTGTCCAGGGAGACTTCGGCAGCACCATACTCGGTTCCCTCACGGGTAACGAACTCCTCGATGATACCGTGCAGTGCATCATCAGAGAGCTCCTGCCATGGAATGTTTAGCTGCCCCAAGTTAGTAACCACTATTATTTCGCTGGCTCGAATCGTATATAATGCGTGGCTTTTAGGGAAGAACCAGCCGAAGAGATGAGCGAGCACATCGCCAATCTGCTCATTATAGAAGATGAGCCCATCACCCGCAGCCAGCTATCGTCTCATTTCGAGAAAGAGGGCTACACCGTTTCGACCAGCGAAAACGCTGATGGCATTGTGAACCGTGTCGAAGAGGATGATATCGATATCTGCCTGATTGATATCAATCTGCCAGGAAAGGATGGTCTCACGCTGACAAGGGAGCTACGGGCAGCCTCTGATCTGGGAATTATTCTGGTGACGGGCAAAGATAATCCCGTCGATCGAATTGTTGGTCTCGAAAGTGGTGCTGATGACTATGTCACCAAACCTTTCGACCCCAGAGAACTTCTTTCACGGGTTAAAAACCTGCTGTGGCGTGTGCAGGCTCAGGAGAAGCAGAAAGAAAAGGGCTTCAAGCGCAAATTTGAAGGCTGGACACTGGACCTCAACAAGCGAGAGCTGACAACGCCTGATGGCGATCAACAGTCGTTGTCTGCCGGCGAATTTCACCTGCTGCTGGCGCTGATAGAAAACTCCGGTGAGGTGATGACCCGGGATCAGCTCATGAACCGTATTCGAAACCGAGAATGGTATCCGGATGATCGTTACATCGATGTTCTCGTCGGCCAGGTCAGACGCAAGTTCCGCCAGTATGATCAGGAAACCACATTCATCAGCACCATCCACGGCACCGGTTATCTGTTCGCGCCGACCGTAACCTGACCAACCAACCCGACATGAATCCAGCACTGTGATTACGGTACCGGGATACAAGCAACTGAAGCTGGTCCATCAGGGCCTGCAGAACCTTGTGTATTCCGGCGTTCGTATTAAAGACGGTCAAAAAGCGGTACTCCGACAGCTTCGTCCTGAATTGATTTCACCTCAGTTGATCTCCCGACATGAGCGGGAGTTTGAGCTGTTATCACAGATTCACTCTCCCCATGTGATCAAACCACTGGAACTGATAGAACGCGACGATGCGCCCATTCTTGTCACTGAGGCACCCAATGGCGTTTCCTTGATGGAATACATCAATGCTCATGATCTCTCCGTGGTTGAGGCTGCAAAAATCGGCTGTCTTATTGCCCATGCCATCCATGACCTGCATCGCGTCAGTATCGTACACAGGGACATTAATCCGGCCAACATTGTCTACGACGCGCAAGAAAGCACGATCAAACTGATCGACTTTGGCATCTCAACCGCCATTTCGCCCAACCAGGTGGAACCGGAGGTGAACCGCATGCTGGAGGGCACCCTCGCCTACCTTTCACCTGAACAGACCGGCCGGATGAATCGCAGTGTGGATTTTCGCTCTGACTTCTATTCCCTGGGCGTCACCTTGTACCAGCTGCTGACGGGCCAGTTACCCTTCCACAGTGACGACAGCCTGGAACTGATCCACCAGCATATGACCTATACGCCAAAGCCGCCGGATCAGCTGAATGAGCAGGTACCTCTGGCCCTGTCCCGGATCGCCATGAAGCTGCTGACAAAAATGCCGGAAGACAGATACCAGAGTGCCTATGCGATCATCGCGGACCTGGACAGATTCCTGGACCTGTCAAAAACACAGTCCAGCGGACAGGTGGACTTTGAAGTCGCCCTGGACGATATCAGCGAACAACTGAACATCCCGGAAAGACTACTCGAACGCGATGCTCCCCTGGTACAGCTGCTGACTTACTTCGACCAGGTCTCCAGGGGAGAAAGTGCCACAGTGATTGTTACCGGTGACAGTGGCATAGGTAAGAGCTCGCTGATTAGAGAACTGGAGCGAGAGGTAATCGCGCGGGGCGGCTACCTGGCAAAAGGTACGCACAACCCGATAACCACGGAAGTCCCCTATACGGCGGTGTCCAATGCGCTGAATGATCTCGTCAAACAACTGATCTACCGTCAGGATTTTGAGACTCTCAGAGAGGCGATTCGCAAGCGCATGATCGGGCTGGAGGAACCTGTCTATTCACTGGCACCCGAACTGCACAACATCCTGGAATATGTGCCTTCCGATAAGCCGCTGCCTTCCGTGGAAGCAAGACCGAAACTCGTTCGCGGACTAACGACGCTACTGAGTACGATCTGCGACGGCAAAACACCGCTTGTTATCAGTCTGGACAACATTCAATGGATCGATAGCGCCTCTATCGATTTGTTTGAAGACCTTTTCTCCAGAAACCAGCTACCTTACGTCATGTTACTCGGCGCCTATCGGTCCTATGCTCTGGACCAGAAGAATGAAAACAGAGTGCAGATCCAGAAACTTCTGGACCGAAACAGCAATATTCATCTGATGCCACTCGAGAATCTGAGTCAGGACGCCGTGAGCAGGATGATCTCTGAAACCCTGTTCCGATCTGCATCTGAAACACGTGAGTTTGCTCGACTGGTGCATGAAAAGACCGGCGGGAATCCACTTGCTGTCAGAGAATTTCTGAACCGGATCTACGAGAAAAACCTGCTGACTTTCAATCATGCGCACCGGGAGTGGGAATGGAACATTCAGCAGATAAACGCTGAGGCACCATCCGACAATGTCAGCCTGACACTGATTGATCAGCTGCAGAATCTGGACAAGACGACCGTACGACTGCTTCAGATCGCCTCCTGCATCGGTACCGAATTCGATCTGGAACTGCTCCAGATGGTCGCAGGACTTTCCTTTGCCGAAACCTCGAGCAAGTTATCCCTGGCAATCCAACAGGGATATCTGTTGCAGCTTTCTTCTCAGCCGGCTATTCGCGATAAAAGAATCATTTTTCGCTTTGCCCACGAGCGCATACAACAAACCGCCTATTCGATGATGGAGAGCCGCGAAAGACGCCAGAATCACGCGAGCATCGGACAGTCAATATTGCGGTTATCCCGGGGAGAGCCCGGGAGTCGCATATTCGATATCGTGAATCAGCTGAACAACAGCTTCGATACACCAGATGCGAGTCATGTGGATCAGTTGCAATTGGCAGAGCTGAATATCACCGCAGGCCGCAAGGCAAAATCGGCGGCCGCATTTCAGCAGGCCTTCAAATACTTTCGTACCGCGATCGTACTGCTGGGGCAAAACGCCTGGGTTCAGTATGAGCGAAGCCTGGAAATGCATCTGGAGGCAGCCAACGCAGCCTATCTTTGCGGAGACGAACACCAGCTCGAATACCTGATCAACACCATTCTTGAGCACAGCAGCGCTCCGATTGATATCGCCCGGGCGCATGAAATCAAGATACGCGCGTTGATCGCGGGCTATCGTCTCAATGAGGCAACAGAAACGGCCAGGCAGGCAGTGGAAAGCCTGGGTGTAAATCTGACCGGACCTTTCAGTCTCACCACGGCAGCTACCACCATCAGGGTTCTGTTTTCGTCCTGGCGTCTGGCACATCGAGAGGTGATTGAACTCCCGGACATGAAAGACGAGACACAACTCGCCATCATGAAACTGCTCCTTCTGCTTTGTCACGCCGCGTACATTGCTGGCGACTCCCGCATCAGTCGCTATGTTCTGGAGATGGCACACCGATCCCTGAAATACGGCATGGCGCCTGAGTCCTCTTTCGCGTTCCCGGCCCTTGGCTCAGTTTTCATCAGTTACTTCGGAACCATAGATTTTGGCTATCGCCTGGGCCAGCTTGCTCTGGCCAACCTGCGCGACGACGACCTGGAATTACATTGCCGCACATTGACGCTGGCTTACAACTGGAACCTCAGCTGGCGAGATCATCTCAACACCACTCTGGAACCGTTGGCCCGTGCCTACAAACTCGGCATGGAGAATCAGGACATCGAGTACGCCCTGATTGCAGCAATATCTTCGTCAGCCAATGCCTTTGTTCTGGGCAATGACCTGAACAGCATTGAAAGTAACCTCGTCGAAAAAACAAACGAGACTGTTCTGCATCAGCAGATTCCCATCTACTACATGGGCGCGATCTATCTGCAGGCCACCAGGAATCTCATTGAACCCGTGAAAACACCCTGGCTGCTCGAAGGCGAAAACTTCAGCGAGAACGAACTTCTTCAGTTCGAGGAACTGAAAGACGACGACTCTGCACTGGCCAACCTTTTTGTCACCAAACTCTATCTTTCGATTCTCTTTGATCGAAACGAATACGCACTTTCGTTTGCAGACCAGGTGAGCAGACACATCAACGCCATTCAGGCATCCCCTGCGATTCCGTTCTTCAGAATGCTCGAGTCCCTGGCCTGCATCAGGGCACTGCCGGACGCAGCTCCGAGTTCAGCGCTGTCGCTACGCATCCGCATTTTTCGAAATCGTCGCCGGCTCCGTAAATGGGACCATCATGCACCGCGGAACATATTGCATCGCCTGCATCTGGTCGAGGCCGAGTATGCCGCAGTATCAGGTCGTGAACTTGATGCGATGAAGCACTTCGAAGCGGCTATCAGCAATGCCAGAGACAATGGTTATTTGAACGATCTCGCGCTCGCCAATGAATCAGCAGGCCGATACTTTTCGACGATCGGAAAACAGGAGCTGTCACACTACTTCCTGCGCAACGCGCTGACTAACTTCAAGCGCTGGGGTGCTACCAACAAGGTGCACCACATCGAAAGCCTCTATCCGGAACTCGCAGAACAACCCGGCACCCCCATAGTCTCTGCGGCCAACAGTTTTGTGTATGCCGACCGAAACCTGCTCGATATGGAAACGGTGATGCAGGCCTCGCAGGTTCTGGCCGGTGAGATAGTCCTGGAGAATCTGTTAGAGAGACTCATGCAGGTTGCACTGATCAATGCGGGAGGACACAAGGCCAGCTTGATCATGAACAATGAAGACAGTCTGACGGTCGAGATTACAACCTGGGTCAGCGACAACAACACCGAGTACCGCTTTGAGAGCATCCCACTGCAACAGGCAGACGAAATCCCGGTTTCCGTCGTACAGTATGTCGCCCGCACTCAGGAAAACCTTGTCCTCAATGATGCCGTCAATGAGGACATTTTCACTCAGGACGAATACATCATACGTGAGCGTCCGAAATCGGTACTCTGCATTCCCATCATGAGCCAGTCTCATCTGACGGGTGTTCTCTATCTGGAGAATCGTCACAGCACTCATGCATTCCCACAGGACCGCGTATCTCTGCTCAAATTGCTGGCATCACAATCTGCGATCGCCATTGAGAACTCAAGGTTGTATCAGCAACTCAATGATTCCAGAAACAAATACCTGTCGCTTTATCAGAATGCGGTTGAGGGAATTTTTGAAGTCAGCGCCAACGGTGCAGTGACCAACATTAACCCCGCTGCCGCGTCTATCCTGGGATTCAGCACACCAGACGAGTTGAAATCAACCATGTCTCAGGAAATCAGCGAGGCCTTTGTCAATCCTGGCGATTTCAATCTCTTCCGGGAACGTCTGACGAGTTCTGGAAGGGTCATTGACTTCGAAACCCAGATCCTGAACAAAGACAGGGAAAAAGTCTGGGTCGCGCTGTCAGGCCAGGTCATCAAGGACACAAACAGCAACGAGTTTAAACTCGAAGGCGCCATCGTCGATATCAGCGAGCGCAAACTACGAGAGGAAGCTGAACAGGCACGAATCGCTGCGGAATCGGCAACGGAAACAAAGAGCCAGTTTCTGGCAAATATGAGTCATGAAATTCGTACTCCCATGAATGCCATCATTGGCTATACAAACCTCGCACTGAAGACCAGACTTTCCGAGGAACAGGGCGAGTACCTGAACACCATTCGCAATGCTTCGAATCACCTGTTACGCGTCGTTAACGACATCCTCGATCTGTCACGGGTGGAATCCGGCAAGATGGCGCTGGATCTCAGGCCATTCAAGCTGTCTACCGTATTCGATGACTTGAACAACCTGTTCGCGCTTGCCGCCAGGGAAAAGAACCTTACATTCACACTCCCTCAATTGGACCCGGAAGATGAAAGCACCTACCTGGGTGATCCCATCCGCCTGGGCCAGGTATTGATCAACCTGGTTGGCAATGCGATCAAATTTACCGACGCCGGTTCCATTGATATCAGCTGGATCGAAGAGCCGGTCACCGGTGACAATATTCGGCTCAGCTTTCGGGTAAAAGATAGCGGACGAGGCATCGACCCTGTGCGAATGTCTCGAAAACATTTTCGAGACATTCGCACAGGGGAGCGAAACACCCTCCGATACGGGTACGGGCCTGGGACTGTCCATCAGTCGCAGACTTGCCGAGACCATGAGCGGGGAACTCGCAGCAAACAGCAAACCTGGATTCGGCAGCACTTTCTACTTCTCTGCCATCGTTGAGAAGACCGACCTGAAGGAGGCTGACCCCAGCGCTGATCCAGTTCCGTTATCAGACACGGACATGGATCTGCTGCTTGTGGAAGACAATAAAATCAACCAGCAACTGGCCCGACGCATGCTTGAGCAGGCGGGCTTTAGCGTAACCGTTGCAGAGCATGGCAAACAGGCACTGGAGATTCTGGAAACCAGGACTTTCCCGGTCATCCTTATGGATATAAGAATGCCTGTGATGGGCGGCATCGAAACCATCCGGCATATCCGCAATGATGACAGACTGAAAACCACAAAGGTGATCGCCCTGTCCGCCGGTGTACTCGACAAAGAGGTTGAGGAAGCGATGGCAGCGGGCTTTGACCACTACCTGACAAAGCCCATCGATTTTGAAGAACTGAACAGCCTTCTCGGCAGGGTCATCGCCATGGAGGATCAGCCGCCGCAAAGTCCGGATGACTACGTGGTTCGGGGCGTGAATTTCGGCAGTGCTTTAGAGAGCCACGGCGGTGACATGGAGTTTCTCATCACCCTGACAACAGATTTCATCAGCTTCTATGGTGATACCGACGAAACGCTCAAGGCACATCTGGACAACTCTGAACTGGAACCCGCTGAGCGACTCGTGCACAACATTGCCGGCCTGTCGGGTACATTTGGCGCTACCTCTCTGATGGACACGTCACGAAGAGTCGAGCAGGAACTGCAACAAAGCGGTGAGGTTTCCAATGATAGCTTTACTGCACTGAAGGCAGACCTGGAAAACTTCATCGAGGCCATACGGGAGTTCCAGAACCGGGCAGCTTAAGACAGGTTGATCAGATCCAGCTTTTGTACCTGGTTTTCTTCCAGAGTCGAGAAATCAAAGAAATCGGTGTCTGCAAGATGTGAGGGAACCACGTCCGTCATCGCCCTGAAAATCGTTTCCAGACGTCCGGGATGCGCCTTGTCCCAGCTCTGAAGCATTTCCTTGATGACCTGTCGCTGCAGGTTATCCTGCGAACCGCAAAGGTTGCAGGGGATAATCGGCATCTCGGCCAGATTCGCATACCGCTCGATGTCCTTTTCTCGACAGTACGCAAGCGGTCGAATCACGATGTTTGCACCATCATCACTCAGGAGTTTTGGCGGCATGGATTTCAGTTTTCCGCCATGGAACATATTCAGGAACAGTGTCTCGATCATGTCGTCACGATGATGGCCGAGCGCGATCTTGTTATAGCCGTTCTGGCGGGCAAACTTGTACAGGATGCCGCGACGGAATCGGGAGCACCAGCCACAGTAAGTTTTACCCTCAGGCACCATGTCTGTGACCAGCGAATAGGTATCTTCCTCGAGAATCCGATAGGGTACGCCGAGGGACTCGAAATAGCCTGGCAGCAAGTCCTCAGGGAATCCCGGCTGCTTCTGATCCAGATTAACCGCCAGCAGCTCAAAATTAATCGGTGCGTGATTCTGCATGCTCAGTAGAATATCCAGCATGGCCAGCGAATCTTTACCGCCAGAAATACACACCATGACACGATCCCCTTCCTGGATCATGTTGAAATCTGCAATAGCTTTTCCGGTCTCCCTTCTCAGCTTCTTGTGCAGTTTGTTTTTTTCCAGTTTCAGGTCCGGCATGCCGCGCATTCTACACACTTTGCCGCTGATCTTCTGCTCCCAGGTCAACGCTGGCGTCGTGTTGCTGTATCACCACGTGGACACGAAAACACCGGCGCTTACCAGCATCAGCCCAGCCCAATTTGAACGACACCTGGAGATTCTGGAAGAAGAGGGATTTACTGTCTTGCCCTTATCGGAACTCACCGAAACGGCTATGGCCGACACCGGCAACAGCAGGCTGGCGGCCATCACTTTTGATGATGCCTACCTCAGTATCTACCACAATGCCCTGCCCCTTCTGAAATCCCGCGGCTGGCCATTCACGGTATTTGTTGCGACAGAACCGGTTGAGACGGGCAATCCTTTTTACATGAGCTGGGTACAGCTGCAGGAACTGACAAAGCATGGCGGGGAAATCGCCAACCACACCCACTCACATACTCATCTGATCAGGATGCAGCCAGAGGAAGATCATGACAGCTGGCTAAGTCGTGTCAGAGTGGATATATCGACAGCCTCTGAACTCATGGCCGAAAACGGCTTTACATCCAATGCTTTCGCCTTTCCTTACGGCGAATACAATGAAGCGCTGCTGGAACTCGTGAATGACATGGCCATGGTCGGTTACGGACAGCAAAGCGGCGCAATTGGGCCACAATCACATCCAGCCTTATTACCTCGCTTCCCGCTGTCCGGTATCTATGTCGGAGAAGCCGCGTTCAGGGACAAAATCCGCAGCCTCCCCATGCCGATCAGTTTCCCGAACAGCAAACCTCTGGTGACGGATACTCACAAACCGGAACTGCATCTCAGATTTGTTGAAGGAGGGGCGAATCCGGCGAGATTAACCTGCTACGGTCCCGGAGGCTTAATGCCCATCTCCGAGATCTCGGACAATCACCTGGTTGCCACATCACTTGAGGAGATTCCGACGGGTCGGTCGCGCTATAACTGTACGTTACCGAGTCGATGGAACGGCCGTTTCTACTGGTTCTCACAGTTGTGGATCAGAAAGGAAGACAGCGGCGACTGGTACGACGAACCCTAGGACCAGCCTGGAGGACTAGCCCAGCTCTCTCAGGACACTGGCTGGTGGTGTTTCCACAACACGTCTGGTGGCGAGAATCCCCGCGGCACCGATCAGCACAACACCTACCACCGGACCAAGTAACCAGAGCTGCGGATTGACTGAATACTCCAGCTCGAAGACTTGCGTTTCCAGCATAAACACCGTGATCTCCGAACCGATGGTGGCGAGTATCCCCGCAAACAATCCCAGCGCACAGAATTCAATCAGCAGGCTACCGAGTACCAGCTTACGTCCCGCACCCAGAGTTCTAAGAATGGCATGCTGCTTCATCCGCTCATCCATGGAGGCCTGAATACTGGCCAGCAATACCATGCCGCCGGACGCAATAATCAGGACCAGCACGAGTTCAATGGCGAGCGTCACCTGATCGATAATACGTTGCACCTGCTCGATCAGGGGATCAATTTCAATCACGGTCATGGTCGGATATTCCCGCAGCAGTTCATTCAGGAACAGCTTCCTGTCTTTCGCCAGGAAGAAACTGGTCATGAACGTTGATGGAAACTCCTCCAGGGAGCCAGGCGCAAAAATGATATAAAAATTCGGCTGCATGTTGTCCCAGGCAACGGACCGGATGTTTGCTATGCGCGTGGGAATCTCGATCCCCTGGACTGTAAACACCAGTTCGTCGCCAACATCCAGCTGGTTACGCTGCGCCAGTTCACGCTCCATAGAGACCAGCGGGGGACCATCGTAGTTCTCCGGCCACCATTGACCATCAATAATCTGATTGTCATCCGGCAACACAGCAGACCAGGTGAGATTGCGTCCGGAACTGGACCGTGGCGCATCCTCTCCCTGCCTTCGCTCACCAAGGCGCTTGTCCCGCTCTGAGGCAACCTCGCCATTTACCGTCGTAATTCGACCGCGGATCATTGGATACAGGGGCTGCGATTCAACACCATTGTCTTCCAACAGGTTCCTGATGGGCGCCACATCTTCGGGAGATATATTGATCGCGAAATGATTAGGGGCATCCTCTGGAATCTGCGCCTGCCACTCCGCAATCAGTGCCGTTCGCACCAGGTACAGTATGAGCAGCAGCATGATCGCCAGGCCAAAAACCAGAATCTGCAGGGTGTTTTCCCGCCCGCGCCTTTGCATACCTGCAAGTGCCAGTCGCCAGGCACTGCCAGCCTGCATGCCGACCACGCGACCACTGCGCAGCATGAGGTAAGCGACGGCAAACAGGATCACCAGAGAAACGACGGCGCCGCTGAAGATCATCATCGTAAGAAACAGATCCTGGGAGTACCACCACATCAGCCCCAGGGTACCCAGGACCGCAAAACTATAGGTCAGGCTGTCAGATATGCTCGGGTCGCCAAGGTCGCGGCGAATAACCCGAACAGGATCCACAGACCGCAGCTTGAGCAGGGGTGGCAGCGCGAAACTGAGCAGGCAGATGAATCCGGTGACAAGACCCAGCAACACCGGCTTCAGGGTGGGTGCAGGCAGTTCTATAGGGATGTAAGGCGAAAGGATTTCGGCTACACCTGCCTGCATGGCAAAGCCGATCAGCGCGCCCAGCAGGGTCGAGACAGTACCCAGGATGACGAAAATTGCAATAAACACCATGTCCACATTCTTTGGGGTGGCACCCAGGGTTTTCATGATTGCAACGTGATCAAAATGCCGCAGACTGTATCGCTGCGCAGCCAGCGCAATGGCAACACCCGCGAGCACGACACCCAGCAGACTGCCCAGCAGAAGAAAACGCTCCCCTCTGGCCAGAGCTTCGCCGATGCCTTCGGTGCCTTCCTTGACGCCAAACAATCTCGCTTCGGGCCCGAGTTTGGGTGCTGCCCAATTGGAAAACTCTTCCAGCGTGTCCCAGTCCCCAGCGAACAGGTAACGATAGGACAAACGACTCCCAGGCTGCACAACTTCCGTCGCTGGCACGTCAGCCAGGTTCATGAGAACTCTCGGGCCGGCATTACTGAAGCCGCCGCCACGATCAGGTTCTTTAATGAGCACTTTCGTAACCGGGAAGCTGGCGACACCGACATCAATGAGGTCCCCGGGCTGCACGTCCAGAGAAGGAAACAGCCGGCTCTCAATCCAGAGTTCGCCCGGTGCCGGGCCTTGATCAACTGGCGCACCACGCACGAAGGGCTCATCGCCGGCGATAAGCCTACCCCGCAACGGATAGTCACCATCCACGGCTTTCACAGAAGAAAACTGTGCCCGGTCCTCAGAGAACACCATGGATGCAAATCCCAGGGTTTCTGATGTCTGAAGTCCAAGAGATTCAGCATAATTGACGATCTCGGGCTCGATAGGGTCGCCTGAGCTGATCACCCGGTCAGCCGCGAGAAAAGTGGCTGATTCGGCAACCAGTGCCTGCTGCAACCGATCGACAAACAGCGTTACCGTGGTGACGGTGCCCACCGCGATCACCAGCGATGCCAGCAGAAGCGTCAGTTCCCCCGCCCGCCAGTCACGCCAGAGCAATTTCAGAGCGAGAGAGAAGATATTCATCAGGCGACGCTGTTGGAGACAGCCTGCGGAGCAGCCTCCGGTGTGACAATCTCGCCCGACGAAATATGGATGGCGCGATCACACCGATCAGCCAGACGCTGATCATGAGTAACCAGCACCAGTGTGGTGCCGAACTCCTTGTTCAGCTCGAATATCAGATCAATCACATGCTGGCCGGTGGTCGTATCCAGGTTCCCGGTAGGCTCGTCAGCGAAAAGAATATCCACGGAAGAGGCAAATGCCCGTGCAATAGCAACGCGCTGCTGTTCGCCACCCGAGAGCTGTCTGGGGTAATGATTGATTCTGTGACCGAGCTCAACCCGCCCCAGTAACTCACGAGCCTTCGCCTCGGCACCACCGTCACCACGAAGTTCGGAGGGCAGCATCACGTTCTCGATAGCAGAAAGACTGGCGAGCAATTGAAAAGACTGGAAAACAAAGCCAACCAGCTCTGATCTAACCTTCGCGCGTTCTTCTTCATCCAGCGCTGTGATTTCGTAGTCACCAAGAAAAATCTGCCCGGAGGTCGGCGTATCGAGTCCCGCAAGCAGGCTCAGCAAAGTCGTTTTGCCCGAACCAGAAGCTCCGACAATCGCAACCGACTCGGATTTCTTGATCTCAAGGTCGATCCCTTTCAGAATGGTCAATTGACCTTCCGAGGTCGTGACGGTTTTTTCCAGGTCTTTCGCTTTAATCATGCTACGTTTGCTTTCTCTACTTTCAATTCTGTTATCCACCATGTTTGTGGATCACCGCGTGGCTATTGCCAGTCAGCCCACGGTCCTCGTCTACGGCGACAGCATAAGCGCCGCCTACGGCATGGACCAGGAACAGGGGTGGGTAAGCCTGCTCGCAGAACGGATGAGCGCCGAACATCCTGCTTATCGGGTCATCAATGCCAGCGTCTCTGGCGAAACAACCGGCGGCGGGCTGACAAGGTTGCCCAAAACACTATCCATTCGCCAACCCGACGTTCTCGTGCTGGAACTCGGCGGCAACGACGGCCTGCGCGGTTACCCCATCGACAAAATCAGCAGCAATCTCGATGAAATGATCCGCCAATCAAAGGATGCCGGTATCAAGGTCCTGCTTGTCGGCATGGTCCTGCCTCCCAACTATGGCAGACGCTATATTTCTGCCTTTGAGCAGATTTTCTCGACACTCGCAGAAGATCACCAGATTCCTTTTGTGCCCTTCCTGCTCGATGGCATTGCCACGACCCGCGATCTGGTTCAACGGGACGGTATCCACCCGACGGTGGAAGCCCAGTCGATGATTCTTGAAGACATCTATCCTGTTCTGGAGAAACTTCTGTAAAACTTCCCCTTTAAACTCAGGTCTCTATATCAGTCCTCTACACACAAGCCTCTACATACAAGCCTCCAAATAGAGGCCTCTGAGTTTAGGCTGCCTGACCCAGCAGGATTTCCTGTTCACGCCAGTCAGGCATGATCTCATCCAGCAACCGGTAAAAACTCTTATTGTGAGCAAAATGGCGCAAATGACACAGCTCGTGCGCTATGACGAAGTCAATCTGCGGTAAACCTGCTTTAATCAGATGCAGATTCAGACAGATCTCTCCTTTCGACGAGCAACTTCCCCATCTCGCCTTCATTTTACGAATCGTCAGTCGACCTGGATTTATGTTGTCCGAAAATCGTCGATTCAAAAGCGCAATCCGTTCCGCAAAGAGCTGCTCCGCCTGCTTGCGATACCAGTTGAGAACATGTTTCTCCACAAGATCCGGACGTGCCGGCTGGGCACATGACAGATAAAGTCGACCATCCTCAGGCTCGACAACGGTAATACGGCTCTTGACCAGAGAAAGCCTGTAGCGCCTGCCCATGAAGCTGATCTCGCCGCCGGGCTCGTAATGGTTTCTCGGTGCCGACTTACGTGTCGCCAGTTCATCACGCGCCTGGACGATCCATACAAACTTGTCTGCGAGGAAAAAGTGGATTTCCTGCCAGGGACAGTTCAGTGGGACCCGCAGCTCCGGCGTCACGCCTTTTTCAACGTATATCGCCATGGTCTTTCGCCGTTTACGGATAACCCGAACGTCAACGACCTGACCAAAGCGGGATAACTGGTAGAGATAAACCCCTGCACGTCCAGGCGACTCGACATCAAGGCGCTTAACTTCCGTACCGGTGATGTATAGGGGGCGGCTCACGCCGAAGAGAGGGGCGCCATCATCTACTCGCTGGCGCTGCCGCCCAGACAGGGCGGTGAGAGCGGCGCTTCACCATGCTTGTCCCGCCACTCCCCTTCGGTATAAGTGTGGATGGCAAGGGCATGGATGTCGTTCGCCAGCTCATCTTTGAGAATCTGGTTGACCCGACGATGCCGGGCAACAAGTCGTTCCCCATCAAACAGCTCACTGACGAGAACCACCTTGAAATGGGACTCAGAACCCGGGGGAACATTATGGTTACTGCTTTCATTGATGACTTCGAGGTGCTTCAAATCAAGCTGATCGCCGAGCTTTTCCTCGATTCGTTCCTGTACGCTCATCCTTTTTCTGTCAGCGTGAAGACGCCGTCCCAGTCACTTCCTGGCGAATTATCCATGTAACTCTGACATCTGGCTATATAGGTCTGGGCTGGCGCATCGTCCGGTTTGATCTCCAGACACTGTTCGAACAGTTTCCCGGCTTCAGCAAAATTCATGTTCCGATATGCCTGCAACCCCTTCGCAAACTGTTCGGCCAGGTCCGCCAGCTGGCCTGGGGTTTGATTCTTGCGCCCGAGCAGTTCATAGACTGTCACGGGCTTGGTTTTACCCACGACACGGATAGTGTCCAGCTCACGCACATCGATATCGGCCTGGCAGCCACGATAAGTGGTTTCGGAAATCATCATCATCGAACCATAGGCTTTGTTCGCACCCTCCAGGCGAGAAGCAACATTTACCGCATCACCCATAATGGTGTAATTCATGCGTTGGATGGAGCCCATATTGCCGACAACCATCGGGCCTGAATTCAAGCCCATACGCACCCTGAGTTGCGGTATGCCTTCCTTTACCCACTTGTCTCGTAATTCAACCAGGCGATCATTCATATCGATGCTCGCGTAGCAGGCCAACCGCGCGTGGTCTGCCTGAACGGTCGGCGCACCCCAGAAAGCAATAATCGCATCACCTTCAAACTTATCGACAGTCCCCTCAAAACCAATGATGATGTTACACATCTCAGTGAGGTATTCATTCAGCACCTGAACCAGCTCCGATGGCGTCAGATTCTCCGAGATACCCGAAAATCCGGCGATGTCAGAAAAGTAGGCTGTCATCTCCCTTTCTTCACCACCCAGCTGAATCTTGCTGGGGTCTTCCACCAGGTTTTCTACAACCTTCGGTGACAGATACTGGCCAAACATGTCACGAATTCTGGCCTTCTGTCCCATCTCAGCAATGTAAAAGCGGGCGTTGATAACAATGATCGACAGGATGATGGCGATAATCATATAGGTCATGGAAATCACCAGACCATTAGAAATGTAAACCAATGAACAGAAGATTATGTAAGCCAGCAACATACCGATACTGATGGCATTTCTCGGCAGCGGGTTCTGAATAAGCCGCGTGGCCAGAAATACGCCGAGTAAAAGGAAACCGATGATCAGCTCTACGATCAGTGAAGCGGGTTTCAGTGGTCCGCTCTTGAGCATTGTGTCTATCGAGTTGGCGATAACCTCTACCCCGTAAACATTACCCACCGGGGTTTCAAACTCATCATGGGCGACCTCCGCGACCTCACCAATCAGGGCAATCTTACCGTCTATCAGGAATGCCAGTTCCTCCAGTTCTTCTTCGTAATCAACAAACAGCAGGTCAGAGGCTGAAATGCCTATCACCTCATGCAGTCGCATGGTGTTCGTGCCGGAACCGGGCAGGAGCGGATAATCAATATACATTTCACTGAACTGATCCAGAACGACTTCAACGTCCGGCCCAATCTTCAGCATCCCTCTGGACAACTCAGGCTCTTCATCGAGATACATGGCAACCGCCTCCACCGCAAACGGCCAGGCATCATGGTCCTGGAAAACCGCTTCGTGGATACGAAGGCGCGTAATACTTTCGGATATCGTACTGGCAGGACTGATATTGGAGTAACCATTACGGGTCACCGCATCAAACCTTTCAATGGCCGTGTTCAGCCCTTCATATTCTCCCTCGTCACTGATCCGGGCCTGGGAAACCATGAGGACATTACCCGCTTCCACGAGGGCCGCTTCCAGCGACGGGTCCTCACCATAGGCACTCTTGAAGTCGAGGAGCATGTCGACACCAATAACGGCTGCTCCCATCTGCTTGAGACGGACAATA
Source organism: Candidatus Azotimanducaceae bacterium (assembly GCA_965662805.1). Taxonomy (GTDB): domain Bacteria; phylum Pseudomonadota; class Gammaproteobacteria; order Pseudomonadales; family Azotimanducaceae; genus UBA9659. The sequence goes on from CBFIJB010000002.1 coordinate 50,892, forward strand.
AGGGTTGAAAGGTCGACACGTGTCAGGGGGTATTTGTCATAATCCTCATAGAAGGATTCATCGGTATAGATAATAGCGACATCTTCAGAGGGGCTGGTCAGATATTCATCGGCGTAGTGCGTACGCAGAATCTGACGATAAGACAGGGTTTCATCTTCGAGCAGGGAGAAGGCTTCTCGATACTCCAGAATCATCGCCAGTAGAAAAAAGAAAACTACGGCGATCAGGTCATAACGTCTTTGATTCGAACCCATAAGCCGGAAACAGAATGAAGAAAGCCCACAGGCATCTTATAAAATACCAGTGGGCTTTTACAGGGACAATTGCAAGCCTCAACCAACTACATGCTTTGACCAACTACATGCTTTGACCAACTACATGCTTTGACCAACTAAAAGCTTTGACCAACAACCATCGTCTTCAGACAACTCAATGTCCGAGGCTTTAGACTCTGAAAAGTTAGTAATCCTCTTCGAGCGATGCGTTATACAGTCTGGCTTCGCTTTCTCTCAGGTTACTCAACTTGAGATCCTGATAGGACTGAATCAGAAGCGGTCGCATATCGTTATCATCAGGGTTCTCCTGAAAGTACTCACGGTAGGCATCCATGGCGGCGACATACAGACCATTTTCTTCCAGGACATTGGTTTCCAGGAAGATGTCATCGCCGATCTGGTCCAGCACATTCATGATTTCCTTTTCTTCTTCGGCTGTCAGGACCGTGAATTTGCTGTCCTTCCTGGGTATATAGACCGTCCCATCCACATCCAGTACTTCAACACGGTAACTGTGTTCACCCGGCGTCAGGTCGCCAACGCTGTAGCGAATCATTTCGGAGGTGGACTGCGCAGGCACCTCGATCTCTTCGCTGCCGTTAATCACGAGCTTGTAGGAATACTCCGGGCAGGCATTGCGCCAGACCAGATCAGAATGTGTCGGTGACACGGCGACTTCACGAATGGTTCGTACTTTATTGTCACAGGCTTCTTCACCTGAATTTGCACTACGACGTACGGTGGTATAGCGCTGCGCCTTGGCAAACTTGTTCATCAGACTCTGAAAAAGGCTGGTTTCTTCCTCTTCGGGTTCTGACAGACTGCCGGCAAGCACCAAAACGTTTCCATCTTCAATCTGGATTTCAGAATTTTTCCCGAGCTCCTGAGATTCGCCACTGGCCTGATTGATCAGTTTTCCGGAACCATCCTCACCCGTACGGATGTGATAACCGGAAAAGAGATACTTGGTGCGTCGAACCGGGCTCCACCGGGTTCCGTTTCGACTGTATTCAACTTCGCCCTCAATCTGGACGAGTTTTGCGACTGGGGGTTCTTTTGCCATTACATGACCACCGATCATGGTAAGGACCAAACTGACCAGAATACTCAGGCCCAATTGCTTAATTTTCATAGTTTCCTCCGAATCAAGCTGCATTGCCTGCGGGTGCAATGCTTGTAAGTTGCAGTGCTTAACCACGACGTGCTTAAACATGACTGGTCTAAATACGTATAGCTTAAGAATGCTTTGTCCCCGGGAACAGTGTAAACCAGATGCAACAACGGACGGTGCCACTTATCGCTTTTCTGACCGGCTTCATCCCCGAATCCAGGAAATTATTGTATCCGACGAGAGGCGGGGATATATGAGGACTCCATCACACTCTGCCCCCCTGTTTTGTAACTGATTTGTAACCGCGATACCGGCGAAGTGGCTGATTCGGGCAGATAGATTATCGACAGTCAGTCGATACAGTACTCGAATTGCAGATCCGCTACTTCTATCAGGTCACCAACATCAAGCTTCTTGGATTTAAAGCCGATGGGTTCCCCGTTTACCACAGGCGTCTTTTCCCGATCCTTGCCACCATCGACATGGATAATGAAATGACCCTGTGGACGCCTGGAAACTGCAGCCATCTGAACACCGGCGATACCGATGGACGTCATAGAATCTTCCAGCATCACCACCTGCCCGGGATCACCACCCTGAACATACTTGAGATAACCATCCAGCCTGTTCTTCACAGGTACGTTGCGCACTTCCGTAACATCACGATTGAGCGCCTCGGAAATCGGCTTCTCCGGAGCCTGCTTGGAAGGCGGTTTGTTGTCTGTCATCAGAATACGTAACTGGTGTTCGCCGATCGTAATCAGATCTTCATGCTTCAGCGCATGCTCCTTGATCTGTCTGCCACGGACATGCACACCATTAGTCGATCCCAGATCGCGAAGAATATAGCCGTTGCCAACAAACTCGATCTCCGCATGGTTGCCTGACACCGCGGGGTCCTTGATGGAGATATCGCATTCGGCTCGCCGCCCGATGACCAGCTTGTCCTGCTCCATCAGCAGCTGCTCGACGGGTCTGTCTTCCCTGATAACAATGATCTTAACTGTCATTTTTCGTACATCTCACTCAAACCAGTTAACTATCCGGTCCAGCAGACCAACCGCCACCCTCTTCGGGGTAAGGCTTCGCAACCCTGGTCAGAAGAACTGACACATTGTCTTTACCGCCGTTTGCATTCGCCAGGTCCACCAGATAAGCCGCCAGCTCCTTGATACTGCCACCCAGTTCGATAAACGCACGCCCGATATCACGGTCCGCAACCATATCGTGCAGGCCATCCGAGCACATGAGGTAAATATCGTCTACCTGGGCCTCATACTCATGACACTCGACTTCGACAAAGGGCGTGACACCTAAAGCCCGCGTCACAACATTCTTCTTGTCCGAAACCCTGGCTTCTTCCTTTGTATACAAGCCCTTGTCGATCAGTTCCTGCACGAAGCTATGGTCCTTCGTCACCTGCTCAAGGGCACCCTGTCGAAACCTGTACACCCGGGAGTCACCGATATGGGCAAAAGAAACTTTGTTGTCATAAAACAGACCCGCAACGACTGTGGTTCCCATACCTTTATACTGTGACTGGGTCTGTGAGGCGTGGAACACGGCACTATTCGCGTTTTCCACCGTTTTTCGCAGGACCTGGGCTTCGATGGGGAGTTCAGAGTCTGAATGAGCAAGTTCTGCGGCAAGCTCAGAGTCTCCAAGACAATGGGCGGTGAGTTCCTCCATCAGCAGGTGCACCGCCATGGAACTGGCTACTTCGCCAGCATTAAGCCCACCCATGCCATCGGCCAGCAGCGCAATGCCGAGCGCCGGATTGTCGCTGATATAGTCTTCATTGTGATCGCGAACCTTGCCCTCGTCCGTGCGGCCTACGATCTCGATCTTACCCTTGAGATTAACACTCATAGCGCTTCTGCATCCTCATCCGCACTTTTGACACCCATTCTTTGCATCACGACTTTCAGATGCGCTGCAAGCTTCTTCCCGCTCTGATAGCGCTTCTCCGGCTTCTTGCCGATGGCATTATGAATCACCTTTCTCAGAGCAGGGTTAATGTCAGGCTTAACCTTCTTAATGTCAATCGCCGGCTCATTGACGATGGCATACATAAGGGTTGCCATGGATTCGCCCTTAAATGGCAGGTGTCCACTCACCAGCTGGTAGAGGACAACACCCAGTGAAAAGAGGTCTGCTCGACCGTCGACTTTCTTGCCCATGCACTGTTCCGGTGACATGTAATTGGGCGTACCAAGGACGGAACCGGTACGGGTCTTGCTCGAATCTGTAATCCTGGCAATACCGAAATCCGTAATCTTGCTCGTTTTAGTTTCCGGATCGTACATGATGTTCGAAGGCTTGATATCACGATGGACGACCTGTTGTGAATGCGCGAAGTCCAGAGCGAGCGCACAGTCATGAGCGATCTGGAGAAAATCGACCAGGGGCAGCAATTCCTCTGGCTTGATATGTTGATCAAGATCGTAGCCCTTGAGCAACTCCATCGCGATATAGGCGAGGTCATGATCTTCCCCGGCATCATAGATGGCCACGATGTTGGCATGATTGAGTCGTCCTGCTGATTCAGCTTCCCGGAAGAACCTCTCCTTGACCACCGTCAGTTCCTCATCGCTGAACTCCTGGGCCAGAGCCATGGTTTTGATCGCAACTTCACGGTTGATCTTTGGGTCCTTGCCGAGATAAACAATGCCCATCGCACCTTTACCAAGTTCTTTCTCTACCTAATAGCGACCCAGCATCGGTTTCTCAACGGAGCCGTCTTCATTGACGATCGTTGCGCCGAGCATACCCACGGTGGCCCCCCCCATGAGCACAGCATCCTCCATCGACTCACATCGGGTAATCCGTTTTTCCACATCGCGGAAACCAGCGTCGGTTTCGGCAATGAACTCGTAGCAGGTCTGGGCCTTGTTGTACTGGCGCTTACGCTCGTAATCGAGCCCGAGGTTGTACACAAGGTTGTAGGTACTTTCTTCCGGCGGGCAATGTCGAAATTTATCAAACGCCGCATCCAGTTGACCCTGCCCCTGATAGGCAAGACCAAGCATTCTGTTGCTCTCTGCGGAATCAGCCGCGCTGATCGCCTGCCGACGTTCTGAGAGCATGAACAGGCGAAGGCTCATGACCACCAGCACCAGAAAACCTGCCAATAGTGCATAAACCATCGAAATTACGATGCCGAGGTACACATAGACCGCTGTGACGGCGACGATATAAGCCAGGTACACACCGATAGCCGCAAAAATGCGCGCACCGAGCCCCACCAGCGCACCTGTCGCCAGCAGTGCGACCAGAAACAGCAATGTGCTGAGTGACTCAACCAGCGTGCTCGCAGGGCGAAGTGGCGCACCGTTCATCAGGGTATGAATCGTATCGGCAATAATCTCAACGCCATAAACAGACCCGACCGGCGTATTGAATTTATCGTGTGTGACCTCCCAGGTATCGCCGATAAGAATTATCTTGTCACCAAAAACATAACGCCACTCCTGGGCGTACTCCTCACTGACGTCACCAAGTTCAAGTATCTCGAGGGCCGAAAAGCCGGCTTCACCCTCCGAGAGATACTGCGTGCCGGCGTCCAGTCGCGGAAAATCGATATAAATGTCACCAAAATGGTCAAGCGGGGCCCGCAGGCGGTCGCCAAGAACGAGCGTATTGTCTTCCAGTTGAGGTTCCACGCCCCAGAACATGGCCGGCGCCTGGATGGCGAACGGCCAGCCATCCCGGTTGTTGGTAATGTCTTTGTGCACACGCACACGAGCGAGATTGTCGACGATGGCACTGGTCGGAGAGAGATTGGTGTACCCGGATTGGGAGGTGGCGTTCAGCACTTCGGTGGGATACGTCAGTCCGGTGAACTTATCACCGTCGAAGTTGGCGTAAGAAACCAGGAGCACATTTCCCGCACGATCCAGCATTTCCGCCGTGGGTTCATCCTCACCGTAGGAACTTCGGAAATCCATCAGAAAGTCGAGTGCGACAACTTTTGCACCAAAGCCACTCAATGTCTCGGCTATCTTTCCGAGGTCAGTACGACGGAATGGAAAGCTGCCGTACTCCTCATAAAGCGCTTCTTCCAGCGCAACGATCATGATTTCGTCGCGCAGCTTCATCATTTCCGGGTCGCCATGAACCGTTCGAAAATATGACGGTAGGAAATCGTCTGGTCTTCCAGGAGCGAAAAAGCCTCAAACCGTTCGGCAGGTACGGTTAACAGGAGCAAAAACAGTGCTACGGCAACGTCCCAACGTTTGAGTGGATTCTTCATGTTTCAATAGTGCGATATCGAACAATACATGTCCATTCCACCGCCCCTGCAAATCTAGTATTCTTGACGACTTTTGGGCCGCCAGCGCATTCCATGCTTACAGTTATCTCCCCTGCCAAGACACTCGACTTCGATACACCATCAGCGACGAACAAAAACTCAAAGCCTGCTTTCACGAAGAAGACCAACGAGTTGATAGGCGTGATGAGAGACAAGACTCCAAAAGATCTATCCAAACTCATGGGTATCAGTCCAAAGCTCGCTGAGCTGAATGCTGAACGCTTCCAGAGCTTCAAGACCCGGGGTCCGGTAAATGAAGACTATAAGCAGGCCATTCTCGCCTTCAAAGGGGACGTCTACATCGGTCTGGACGTGGATTCCTACAATGAACGCGACTTTAACTTTGCCCAGAAGAACCTGCGTATCCTTTCCGGACTTTACGGCGTACTGAAACCGCTGGACATGATTCAGCCGTATCGCCTTGAAATGGGCACCAAGTTGAAAACGGAGAAAAGCGGCAATCTCTATGACTACTGGGGTAACGATATCGGCAAGTCCATCGCATCCGAACTTGACGGACATCGTTCCAAAGCATTGATCAATCTCGCCTCAAACGAATACTTCAAAGCCGTGGCGACAGACCAGATGCCGGGCCGCCTGATTACCCCGGTCTTCAAGGACTACAGTAACGGGACCTATAAGATACTCAGCTTTTTTGCAAAGAAAGCACGGGGCTCCATGGCGTCGTTCATCGTCAAGAACCGTATCAACAAGCCGAATGATCTGAAGGACTTCAACGAGGACGGTTACACATTCAACGAAACCTACTCGACCGAAGACCAATGGGTCTTCACACGCAAAGCCGACTGAGCTCTTGATGCCCCTGGGTATCATTGTTAACCCTTTTTCGGGGCGGGATGTCCGACGTGTTGCTGCCAGGGCAAGCACCAGCGATCACCATGAAAAACAGCAGCAGGTTACCCGCCTGGTGCTTGGGGCACTCTCCATGGGTGTCGACAGGATCTACCTGGGGCATGAACCATTTCGCATCAATGAGAAGGCGGTGGAGAACCTCCCGGAACGCGACCGTATTGAAATACTCCGCTACAAGCTGACTCACAAGGCTGCAGACACCACCACGATGGCCACCATGATGTGGGATGCAGGCTGCCGTGTATTTATCGTACTTGGTGGTGACGGAACCTCTCGGATTGTTGCCAGCAGCTTTACCGACGCCACGATCCTGCCCCTGTCGACCGGCACCAACAATGTTTTTCCCTATCGGCTCGAGGCTTCCGTCGCCGGAATGGCGGCAGGCCTGGTTGCCGCGGGCAGGATATCCAGCGAAGACTGTATTCGCTGCAAGCGGATACACATCGAAAAAGACGATATCCACGAAATCGCGCTGATTGATGCCGTCATGCTGCGTAACGACTTTCTCGGCAATCTGCTGCCCTTCGAAGCAGACAACCTGGCTGACGTCGTGCTCACGCGCGCGGAACCCGCCTCTATTGGCATATCACCAATCGGTGGCTTCATCGCGCCAACGGGGCTGCACGATGACAATGGTGTCTACGTGGACTGCCACCAGGAAGCACCACGCAAGTTGGAGATCCCCATATCCCCCGGCCTGCACCAGCAAGTCGGCATCAATGATGTTCGCAAATTATCCCTGGGTGGAACCGTTACGGTGACTGGCCCGGGCGTACTCGCCTTCGATGGCGACAGGACAATCAAACTGCTGGACAGCGAAACGGCAGACATTCGGGTGGAGAGAGACGGCCCCAGAATCATCGAAGCCGAAAAGATTATGGAAAGTGCAGCGAGAAATGGCTTGTTTGAGCAAAACATCAGCTAAACACTTACAACAATTTCGCTGCCAAAGGCCTGTCAATCCGGTATCCTAAGCGACTACTGACATCATGCCGGTCTACAGGAAAACCAGCCAAACCATGAAAATGCTACGTTCTTTTGCCATTCTGATTCTGTTATTGCCAGTCTGGTCCATATGGGCATCAGCCGAGGATGCTGCGGATTCAGGCGACACCGACACGCAGGTGGCAGATCCTGTTACCAAGACGCTCGTCTGGCCAGATGGCACCCGCTACGTTGGTGGCGTGGTCGATGGGAAACGTTCAGGCAAGGGCACGATCTTCTGGCAGGATGGAACACGCTTCGTTGGCCAGTTTGAGAACGACATGCGCAATGGACCCGGCACGATGATTCTACCGGATGGCACTGTTTACACGGGATTTTTCAGGGACGATCAGCTTGTTGATACCGAATCCACCATCGCCGCCAGTGGCGCAGAATCGTCGGTGGAAATGAACACCGAGGAGTCCCTGGATGCTCTGGGTGATGCCGAACTGCCGATGGAAGCTGACTCGCTCGGCGAAAACATCGAGGAAGCAGACGACTCCGCAGATTTGCCAGACGTAGAGGTGGCACAGGTCGATGAATACGACATGATCGAGAGTGCCCGCTTCGATGAGCCAGTCTCTGAACCTGTGGATGAACCCGTCGATGACTACGATACAGTCGTTGAGGAAGTTGCCGCCTCAGAACCTCCTCTGGAAGAGGAACTCTTCACAGATGAGACATTTGAAGACCCTTATTCAACAGACGTCACCGAGATTACGGACGCGGTTAAAGAAACGCTGATCGAGACCGTCAACCTGTGGGCAGCCGCCTGGTCTGATCAGAATGTTCCACAGTATCTTGCCAACTACTCAGAAGATTTCGTCGTCCCCGGCAAACAGAGCAGACGTACATGGGAAGCGCTAAGACGCACGCGCTTGACCCGCCCCAGTTATATAAAACTCGATGTCGAGTACCAGCACTTCGAGCTGGTTGAGCCGAATGTTGTGGACGTGTTCTTCCGCCAGACATACAGCAGCAATACCTACAGCGATCTGACAGACAAGGTGCTGCGAATGCGCAAAGAGAATGACACTGACTGGATGATTCTGGTCGAGCGCTCAAGATAATGGCGGTCGCTCCCGCGGCTCCATCTGCGACCATACTGATGCTCAGGGATGGTCCAACTGGCCTGGAAACTTTTATGGTGGTTCGTCACCACCAGATAGACTTCGCTTCAGGAGCACTCGTGTTTCCTGGCGGCAAGGTTGATGACGGCGACTTCAAGGTCAGGGATTACTGCGATGGCGTAGCAGGTGCTGATGACACGACTGTTGCACTCATGGCTGGCGCCATACGGGAAGCCTTCGAAGAATGCGGCATTCTGCTGGCCCGGGAAGTTGGCTCGGAAGCGCTGGTCTCCGGAACGCGACTCGAATCACTGGAACACTATCGAGATCCTCTGAACAGCGGAGAAGTCGCGCTCGTTGATTTTCTTGAGAAAGAACAACTCAGACTCGCATGCGACAAGCTGCAGCACTTCGCCCACTGGATCACACCTGAAATGCTACCGAAGCGTTTCGATACCCATTTTTACCTGGCTGTTGCCCCGAAAGACCATCTGGCGATCCATGACGGTCATGAATCCGTCGATTCCATCTGGATTTCACCAGCAGACGCCATCAAAGGGAATGCTGATGACACCTATACGATCATCTTCCCTACCCGGGTGAACGTGGAAATGCTTGGCGAAAGCGCGTCGGTTGACGAGGCGATGCAGGCAGCCATTGAGCGGAAGATTGTGTCTATCCTGCCCTGGCCGGAACAGCGGGAAGACGGCAATTACATCTGTATTCCTGAAGATGCCGGTTATAAGACGACGGCGGAGAAAATGCAGCAGCCTGCTTAGCTCTCCGTTCACCAGACCCTCTAACAACACATCCACTTCATCGCACCCAGTCTCACCACCGCTGTGAATCCAGCGCGGGTCAATGCCATGTGCGACGCACTAAGGGACCGCCTGGGAAGCGGAGAGAGACGAGGGAGCGGAGAGAGCCGCGAAGGGTCTCAGGACCGAGTGAGGGCAGACTTATCGCCATGCGAAGCCACTCACTCAATCGTGATACCGGATATGGCTGAGGTCTTAGCCGCCGAAATCGTCCAGGAAGATATTCTCGCGTTCAACCCCGAGGTCTTCGAGCATACCGATCACCGCCTGGTTCATCATGGGCGGTCCACACATGTAGAACTCGCAATCCTCAGGTGCCGGATGGTCCTTGAGGTACTCGTCATAAAGCACGTTATGGATAAAGCCTGTCAGCCCGTCCCAATCATCGAGATTCTGGTCTGACAGCGCGATGTGCCATTCAAAGTTATCGTTCTCTTCGGCCAGCTTGTCATACTCATCCACATAGAAGAGTTCACGCTGATTTCGTCCGCCATACCAGAAAGAGATTTTGCGATCTGTTTTGAGACGCTTCAACTGATCAAAGATGTGCGCGCGCATCGGCGCCATACCAGCACCACCACCGATGAAAACCATCTCGGCATCGGTATCTTTGGCAAAAAACTCGCCGTACGGTCCAAAAATCGTCACCTTGTCGCCCGGCTTCAGGGTGAACAGGTAGGAAGACATCTTACCCGGCGGGAAGTCGGTGCCCGGAGGTGGCGACGCGATCCGGATGTTGAACTTCATGATGCCCTTTTCTTCCGGGTAGTTGGCCATGGAATAGGCTCGAATCGTTGGCTCATCCACTTTTGATTTGTGGTCGAACACACCGAATTTGTCCCAATCGCCCCGATACTCTTCCTCGACGTCAATATCTTTGTAATCAATGTCGTAGGGCGGAATCTCGAACTGCACGTATCCACCAGCTCGGAAATCCACTTCCTCGCCTTCCGGCAGCTTCAACACCAGTTCCTTGATAAAGGTGGCAACGTTGTCGTTGGAGATCACCTCGCATTCCCAACGCTTCACGCCAAAGAACTCTGCGGGCACTTCGATCTTCATGTCCTGTTTTACTGCCGTCTGGCAGGAAAGACGCCAGCCTTCCTTTGCTTCACCGCGAGTGAAGTGACCGGCTTCCGTGGACAGCATGGAACCGCCGCCTTCCATCACCTTACAGCGACACTGAGCGCAGGTACCGCCACCGCCACAGGCTGAGGACAGGAAAATTCCCGAGTCTGCGAGCGTGTTCAGCAGCTTGCCGCCAGCGGAACAGGTGATGGTTTTCTCAGGGTCGCCGTTGATTTCAATATGAACTTCACCGGTACTCACCAGAAGCTTGCGTGCATAAAGAATGACAAACACGAGCAACATGATGACACCCGTGAACATGGTGACGCCAAGGACTACTTCAATAAAATTCATACGTAAACTCTAGTATCTGCAGTTATAGCGAGATGCCGCCGAAGGACATAAAGCCCAGAGACATCAGACCAACCGTAATAAACGTAATACCCAGTCCGCGAAGACCTTCAGGCACATCGCTGTACTTCATCTTCTCGCGAACACCAGCAAGAACGACGATAGCGATCGCCCAGCCCACGCCGGAGCCAAAACCGTAAACGACACTTTCGCCAAAGTCGTAATCACGATTCACCATGAAAAGTGACGCCCCAAGAATGGCACAGTTCACCGTAATTAACGGGAGGAACACGCCAAGTGCGTTGTACAGTACAGGGACATACTTATCGAGAAACATCTCAAGAATCTGAACGATGGCTGCAATAACACCAATGTAGGAAAGAAAGCCCAGGAAACTGAGGTCGACATTGGGCAGACCCGCCCAGGCCAGCGCTCCGTCAGCCAGCAGATAGGCATAAATCAGGTTATTCACAGGCACGGTAATTGTCAGCACAACGACAACAGCGATGCCAAGTCCCAGGGCTGTCTCAATCTTTTTTGAGATCGCGATAAAAGTACACATACCCAGGAAAAACACCAGGGCCATGTTCTCGATGAAGACCGCGCGAACGAAAAGGCTTAAGTAGTATTCAATCATGCAGACGTCTCCTTAAACCTTTGACAGAGCGGTATGACCGCCGATTTCATATTCCGGCTCTTCGACCTGCTCGGGCTTCCAGGCACGCAACGCCCAGATAAGAAGACCAATGATAAAAAAGGCACTCGGTGGCAGCAGCATCAGGCCCATAGGCGCGTACCAGCCGCCATTGGTGATCAGAGGCAACACCTCGATACCGAACAGGCTGCCTGAACCGAAGAGCTCACGAATGGTCGCAACCACCATCAGGCAGACACTGTAGCCCAGAGAGTTACCCAACCCGTCGATGGCACTGAGACCCGGTGGGTTCTGCATGGCAAACGCCTCGGCGCGCCCCATAACGATACAGTTGGTAATAATCAGACCGACAAAAACGCTCAGCTGCTTGCTGATGTCGTAAGCGACTGCACCCAGTATCTGGTCAACCACGATCACCAGTGATGCAATAATCGTCATCTGCACGATAATTCGGATACTGCTCGGGATTTGATTACGAATCAGGGAGATAAATACGTTCGAGAGCGTCAGCACGAAGGTCAGCGCGAGGCACATGACCAGCGCGACACTCATCTTCGTCGTTACCGCGAGCGCGGAACAGATTCCCAGAATCTGGAGCCCGATCGGGTTGTTGTTAAAAATGGGGCTCAGTAAAACTTCTTTAGCATTTGCACTCATTGCTTTCCCCTTAACTGCTCAGATCATCAAGGATAGGACCGAAACCTGCATCGCCCATCCAATAGCTGACCATGTTCTCGACGCCCTTGCTGGTGAGCGTGGCACCCGACAGGCCGTCGATCTGATAATCGTAATTCTGTGTGCCCTCAATGGCATTGCCCTTGATGACTTTCAGCGCTACCTCTCCATCCTTGTACAGGGATTTTCCGGGCCAGAGTCCCTTCCATGCGGGGTTATCCACCTCGCCACCCAGACCGGCGGTTTCACCGTGTTCATAAAAGGTAATACCGGACACGGTCGCCATATCACCTTTCAGTGCGATAAAGCCATAAAGCGTGGACCACAGACCATATCCGTGCAGTGGCAAGACCACTTTCTCAATGTCACCGGCTTCATCTTTTAGCAGATAAATCGTGCTGTAACGGGCACGGCGAGAGATAGAGGCTATGTCTTCAGACGTCTCAAGTGCTTTCGATACGTCAGGATCTTTCGCCGCTTTTCGCTGATCGTAAGTTGACGGCTCAATGCCGAGATCAGAGGCTTCGAGTTCACTCAACACCCGTTTTTCTTCAAGATCCACCAGGCGAATCTCGAATTTTTCAAACTGCTCAGCGATATTCACCTGCTGACCGGATGCCTTGTCGTAGAGCCCGGCTGCTTCAAGAATATTACGATTCCGATCCAGTTCCTTGTTAACAAGACGCTGCGGCTTCAGGAATACCGCCGCACTGGATACCACGATGGAGCAGACGAAACATATCGCCAGCGACACCATGATGATGTTTTTCATTGAGTCTTTATTGCTAGGCTCCGACACGTGCCAGTCTCCTTTTCACATTGGCGCGGACCACCTGCCAGTCAAACAGCGGGGCAAACAGGTTAGCGAACAGGATGGCCAGCATCATGCCTTCCGGGAAGGCGGGATTCACCACCCGGATCAGCACCACCATGACGCCGATCAGCGCGCCGTACCACCACTTGCCGGTGTTGGTCATGGCAGCAGACACGGGGTCAGTCGCCATATAAACCATACCGAAAGCAAAACCACCCATCACCAGATGCCAGTACCAGGGAACGGAAAACATCGGGTTGGTATCCGAGCCTATGAAGTTAAACAGAAGCGAGGTCGCCACCATACCAAGCATGACACCCGTCATGATGCGCCAGGAAGCGACCCGGGTAATCAGGAGAATGGCGCCACCAATAAAAATCGCCAGCGTGGATGTTTCACCGATAGAACCCTGGATATTGCCAAGGAAGGCATCCATCCAGGTAAGACCGGTCGCGGTAACACCCTGCAGACCCTCAAGGGCCGCAATACCCAACGGGGTGGCACCGCTGAAGCCATCGACTGCTGTCCAGACAGAATCACCGGATATCTGGGCAGGATAAGCAAAGAAGAGAAAAGCCCTGCCGGTCAGCGCCGGATTCAGGAAGTTCTTTCCGGTGCCGCCAAAGATTTCTTTGCCGATCACCACACCGAAGCTGATGCCCAGTGCCGCCTGCCACAAAGGAATGGTGGCCGGAACGATCAGGGAAAACAGAATACTGGTAACAAAAAAGCCTTCGTTAACCTCATGCCCACGTATCACCGCAAAGATAACTTCCCAGATACCACCCACGATGAATACGGTCATGTAGATAGGTACATAGTGAACCGCACCGTAGACAAGGCAGTCCCAGACACTGTTCGCGTCATAGCCGGCAACCAGTTCCAGCAGGAAACCGCGCCAGCCGCCGAGACTCTCGACACCCATGTTGTCCATGGCGATATTGGCCTGCAGACCGGTGTAATACATACCGGCAAACATCGGGAAGAATGCACACCACCAGACGGTGCTCATCAGGCGCTTCATATCGACCGCATCACGCACGTGTGAACCGGTCTTGGTCACATGCCCGGGAGAGTAGAAGATGGTATCGACCATCTCATACAAGGCATAAAATTTCTCGTACTTGCCGCCCTTCTCGAAGTGCGGCTCAAAATCGTCTAGTACATCACGCAAAGACATGTATTAACTCTCTACTTCGATCCGCGTCAGCATCTGACGCAGATAAGGTCCATATTCATATTTGCCCGGACACGCAAAGGTGCAGAGCGCGAGGTCTTCCTCGTCCAGTTCCAGCGCTCCCAGCTCGATACTTGCATCAAAGTCACTGACCACCAGCGCCTTCAACAAAGGTACAGGCAGAATATCCAGCGGCATCACACGCTCGTATGTGCCAATGGGAATGATGGACCGCTCGGAGCCTTCCGTCGACGTGGACATTCTGAACAAACCACCTTTAAAGCACCCGAGATAGAGTCGAGTCAGGGAAAACTTGTTCAGTCCCGGTGCCACAAACTCAAGCAGCTCACGCTCAGTACCTTCATGGATTGCTGAAACCTGGTTATGGAATCGCCCCAGGAAAGCGGTACCTTCCGCTGCTCGGCGACCGTCAACGACCGAACCGCTGATGATTCGATTGTTACCCTCAATCAGCTGACCTGCCGTCAGCTCGTCGGTGCTGGCACCAAGCCTCGTACGGATAACGCGGGGCTCGGCGACTTCCGGGCCAGACAGCGCAATGACACGGTCAAAAAACAGTTTCCCGGTCAGGAACAGCTGCCCTATGGCAATCACATCCTGATAACCCGCGTACCAGACACTGCGATTGGTATGCACAGGATGCAGGAAGTGGATATGTGTGCCGACATTGCCCGCGGGATGCGGGCCGGAAAATGATTCGTTAACGACCTGGGGGTTGTCTGACTGCGGCAGTTCACTGCCAGCGTTGGCGCAGACGTAGACTTTCCCATCGGTCAGTCTTGACAGAACCTCGACACCTGCGAGGTAGGCTTCGGATTGCTCGTTGATAAAGAGCGCCGGGTCCGGGCAATGAGGTCGCGTATCGGCCGCAGTCACAAAAACCGCAGATGGTGCTTCTGCACCCGGGGCGGGCACTTTGCTGTAGGGACGCGTGCGTAAGGCTGTCCACTGACCACTGGATACAAGGTTATCGACAACCTTCTCACGATCCAGGCCTCTCAGTTCAGAGGCACTGTAGCTGGCAAATGTTTCACCCTCAGTGTCGTCCAGCTCAATCACCAGAGATTCAAAGACACGCTTCTCGCCACGATTGATCGCTTTGACAGTGCCGGATGCCGGTGCCGTATAACGCACGCCATCGGTCTTCTTGTCCGTGAACACGAGCTGGCCTGCCTTGACCGCGTCGCCCTCCCGGACTTCCATGGTGGGTTTCAGCCCAGGGTAATCATAACCGACCAGGGCAACCTGCCTGACCTCCGGCCCGTGTTCAATACTCTGCTTAGGACTCCCAATGATGGGCAAATCGAGTCCGCGTTTGGTCTTAATCATGCCTTTCTGACAACGCCTTTTCGAATCTCAAATGTAATGACAATTTGTAAATATGGAGTTAATCGAATGCTGGGTGAGAGGACTCGATCGGGGCTGAAATAAGCCCCTGAAAAACGCGGCTAATTATAGAGATGTAGCAGGCGATTTGCCAGAAGTACAGCACCCTTCAACGGCACAAAACCACGGTTTTTCAGCAATTCAGGTCAGGCAGCCCTGCCAGGGTCAGAAAAGCGCTATGCAGACTGAACCTTTGACAGGTCAGCTTGAGCCTGTTCACCGGTCACTGGCCGCGGTGGCACTACCGGATACCTGATGCCCGCCATCTTCTGGCCGACACGAATCACCTGGCAGGAATAGCCGAATTCATTGTCATACCAGACATACAGGATCACCTGAGAGCCCTGAACAATGGTGGCATGGGAATCAATGATGCCGGCATGGCGATTACCAATGAAGTCTGTCGACACCACCTCGCTGGATACCGTGAAGTCAATCTGGCGGTTCATGGCGCTGTTCAGAGCCACGTCTCTCAGATATTCGTTGACTTCTTCAACGGACGTGTCTCTTTCCAGTGTCAGGTTCAGGATAGCCATGGAAACATTCGGGACAGGCACCCGGATGGAGTTACCCGTCAGTTTGCCGTCCAGTTCAGGCAGCAGCTTGCCAATGGACTGGGTGGCATTTGTTTCAGTTAACACCATGTTCAGCGGTGCACTTCGACCACGACGCTCTTTGCTGTGGGTGTTGTCATGGAGGTTCTGGTCGTCCGTGTAGGCGTGAACGGTTTCCATGTGCCCGCGAACAATACCAAAGTGGTCATTCATGCACTTCAGAACCGGGACAATGGCATTGGTTGTGCAGGAACCCGCCGCAATGATTTCATCATCGTCCTGAATCAGATCAGAGTTTGCACCGGATACGATATTTTTCAGATCACCCTTGCCGGAGGTCGTTAACAGGACCTTGGCGGCGCCTTTGGACTTGAGATGCTCTTCCAGTCCTGCACGATCCCGCCAGGCACCACTGGAATCAATGATCAGAGCATCCTTGATGCCATATTCCGTATAGTCAATAGTCGCCGGGTCGCTCGCGTAGATAAAGCGGATGACATTACCATTACAGATCAGGCAATGATTTTCCTCATCGACACGTATCGTCCCCTTGAACAGACCGTGGATAGAGTCGCGTCGCAGCAGACTGGCCCGCTTGTTCAGGTCATCTATCGGATCCTTGGGCGGACGGAGAACAACCGCGCGCTGCACCAGGTTCTGGCCACCACCGGCCTTCTCAACCAGCAGGCGGGTCACAAGACGGCCAATACGACCAAAACCATAAACCACAACATCCCTGGATTCATGGGTCACTGTGTCGTGACGTCCCAGGATCTCGGCGCATTCACGCTCGACGTATTTCTGGATATCGAGACCTTCATCGTCCGCCATGAAATTGGAAGTCAGTTTGCCGATATCAATGTGAGCGGGCCCAAGATCGAGGTCACATAACACCTGCAGAATCGGGTGGGTCTCAAACTCGGACATCTCGTTGTGTTCGATCTGGCGCACAAATCGGTGGGCTTTCATCAGCTCGATCACGGACAGGTTATAAAGTGGCACACCATGGATATAAAGCACGACATTTCGACGATACATGGAACCGATCATCGGTATCATTGATTCAGCGAGTGCTTCCCGCTCTTTAAAATCCGCGAACGCGCTGTCCAGTCCGGGTTTAGCCACAGTGATGTCCTCCAGATAGGGCGAAAACAGTAAAATCCCTATGAAAATTCGATGGTTACAGGGATGACCCTGCAATTTCGCGAATTATCACTATCTGCACACCAATACGCAATGACTGGTGTGTCAAAAAAGATCACCTTATCGAGTTCGATAGGCGACCAGAATAAGTAACTCCTGATCCTGATCAATTCTGAACTCAAAGCGGCGCAGAAAATCCATGCCCAGCAGGCCACCCACCCTGCCCTCAATATTCAGCGCGCCGACCGTCATGGGAGACACGGCGACGCCTTCAAGCGCCATGGAGGATATCTCCACGACAGGTGCGCGAACCACTCCGCCGGCAGTATTGAAACCCGCCAGAGGACCCTGCAGAGGATAGCCAAGATCTCGCAGCAGATCGGGCGCGACGATGGTCATTGACGCGCCTGTATCCAGCAGCAGCCGCGTCGTGGTTTTAGCATCAATCAAGACATTCACCAGGAACTGATCACCATTTCTGGTCAAAGGGATGCTGGCAAGAGGCGCAGGTTCTTCAGGCGCATTAATCTGACGGATCAACTTCCGGGCCCGACCACCCAACTGGTGATGGTTTTCAATCTGAGCGAGAACCGGCAACGCCTGCTCGCCATTATTCATGGCAACGCGATGCTCTGCGAGCAGGATGTAGTACTCAGCCTGCTCAGGCATTCTCAGTGTCAGGCTTTCGTAGAGTCCGTCGATCTCGTCAGATCGGCCGAGAGCCTGCAGTTCGGCAACCCTCGCATTAACCGCTTGTCTTAACAGGGAGGCACCGGCTTCCTGCTCAGCTGAGGACTTTGCCGCAACATCGGCTTCCAGCAGGATGTCCAGTGCACCTGCGTAGTCTTTGCGGCCGATCAGATTTTCAGCAACGATCATCAGACCTTCGAACTCCGAGAGTTCTATCTCGACCGGGCGCCGCACATCACGAATGATTTCCTGGGCCTGCGGTTCAGGAACTGAAGCCTCACCGGACATGCCCCACTGGTAATATCCAGCACCAAGACCCGCTGTAAATGCGACAAGTATGACGATCAGAACTTTCATAACCTGATGTTACCGCCATTGGCCGTGGCTGGAAATTCAAGTAACCTTGCCTCCCCCCGAATAACCCCCAGATAAATAGACGAGCAGGCATGTCTGAACACGCATTTCCGCCATCCTTACCCGAAAAGGGAGGAGACCGCAGGCGCTGGGCCAATCTGCCAGGCGCGGCCGGGACCCATGCCATTGCCCGCGCAACCGCGGACCATGACGGTGTTGTGCTGGTTATCGCGGCAGACACACTGAGTGCTGAACGACTGCACGATGAACTGCGATTCTTCCTGGGTGACAGGCAGGAGATTCTGCACCTGCCGGACTGGGAGACCCTGATCTACGACAGCTTCTCACCGCACCAGGACATCATCTCCGAGCGCCTCACGGTACTTAACCGTCTGGGCACACTGGAAAAAGGCATCGTGGTCATACCCGCCACCACACTGATTCAGCGTGTGGCTCCAGCGAGTTTCATCATCGGCAGCAGCCTGATCCTGAAAAAAGGACAGAAGTTCGACATCACCAGAATGCGGCGGCAACTGCAGGGCGCCGCTTACAGAGCCGTAGAAACCGTCTATGACCACGGTGAATATGCTGTTCGCGGCGCGATCATGGATATTTACCCGATGGGTTCGGACTATCCTCTTCGTATCGATCTGTTCGATGACGAGATTGATTCACTGCGTACCTTCGACCCGGAAACCCAGCGCTCACTGGATCAGATCACAGAAATTTCACTTTTGCCCGCCAGGGAATTTCCCCTCACCGAAAGCGCCATCAATGTGTTCCAGAATCACTGGTTCCAGAAATTCCCTGGAGAGGCCCGGGAGTGCCCCATTTACCGGGACGTATCCCAGGGAATTTCACCAGCGGGCATCGAATACTATCTGCCTCTCTTTTTCGAGGAACTCTCTTCACTGTTCGACTACCTGCCCGAAGACACCCTGGTGTTCTGTCATGGCATAGAGGAAAAGTTGCAGGAACACTGGCAGGAAGCTGAAGATCGTTACGAGAACCTGCGCTACGACATTCGCAAACCGATCCTGCCACCCCGGGACATCATCATGAAGCCGGACGAACTGTTCGCCCTGCTGAAAAACTATCCGCGCGTTGATATCCGCGAGGAAACTGATGCCAAGGCCATCAACTTCGATTACGAGGATCTGCCGGATGTCACCATCAAGGAGAAAAACCAGAATCCGCTGGCTGACCTGAAGACCTTCAGCGATGAGTCTGCGACACGATTATTGATCGTTGCTGAATCCAACGGGCGCCGTGAAGTGGTGGACGAACTGCTGGCCCGCCATGGCCTGCAGACACGTGTGATCGAGGACTGGCAGACGTTCGTACAGGAAGATATTCACCTGGCAATTACCGTTGCCCCGCTGGAAAGGAGTCTTGCGACCCCGTCTCTGGCCATGATTACCGAACAGCAACTGTTTGGCGAGCGCGTGCTGCAGAAGCGACGCCGCGACAGAGAACGGGAAAACTTTGCCGAACTGGCGATCAAGAGCCTGACGGAACTCAGCATCGGCGCCCCGGTTGTACATATTGATCACGGGGTCGGTCGCTACCAGGGTCTACAGACACTGACTGTTGATGGTCAGGCAACGGAGTTTCTGAGCCTCGTATATCAGGATGAGGCAAAACTCTATGTACCGGTTTCTTCTCTGCACCTCATCTCCAGATATACAGGTGCCGAGGAGGGTCTCGCGCCCCTGCACAGACTGGGTGGAGAAACCTGGCAGAAGGCCAAACGTAAAGCCGCTGAACAGGTTCACGATGTCGCGGCTGAACTACTGAACATTTATGCCCGGCGTGAAGCAAAGAAAGGATACAGCTACCCGGAACCCGACAGCAGCTACGATCAGTTCGCGCGCGGCTTTCCCTTCGAGGAAACACCGGATCAGGAAGTCGCCATCCATAGCGTTATCTCCGACATGGTGTCCGACCAACCGATGGACCGGCTCATCTGTGGCGATGTCGGATTCGGCAAAACCGAGGTAGCCATGCGCGCCGCTTTTATCGCCGTGCAGTCCGGCAAACAGGTTGCCGTGCTCGTACCCACCACCCTGCTCGCTCAGCAGCACACAGAAACGTTCAAAGACCGGTTCGCGGACTGGCCAGTGAATATCGAATCTATCTCCCGGTTTAAAACCAGGAAAGAACAGAAAGCCGTGATCGATCGCATGCAGGACGGGCAGGTGGATGTGGTGATTGGCACGCATGCACTTATCCAGGAGGGGCTGGAGTTCAAGAACCTGGGCCTGCTGATCATTGATGAAGAACACCGGTTCGGTGTCCGCCAGAAAGAAAAGCTGAAATCACTGCGTGCCGAGGTCGACATTCTTACCCTCACGGCGACACCGATTCCGCGAACCCTGAATATGGCCATGTCCGGCATGCGCGATCTGTCGATTATTGCAACGCCACCGGCAAAACGTCTTTCGATCAAAACTTTCGTCCGACAACGCAACGATGGCCTGGTGAAGGAGGCCATTCAGCGTGAACTGATGCGTGGTGGCCAGGTTTACTACCTGCATAATGAAGTCAGTACGATCGACAACACCGCGGACAAACTGCAGCAGCTGGTACCACAGGCCAGCATCGCTATCGGCCACGGCCAGATGCGTGAGCGGGAGCTGGAACAGGTGATGTCCGACTTCTACCACAAGCGCGCCAATGTACTGGTATGCACGACCATCATTGAAACCGGCATCGACATACCGAATGCCAACACCATCATCATGGATCGTGCGGATAAGTTTGGCCTGGCCCAGATCCACCAGTTACGTGGTCGCGTCGGTCGCTCCCATCATCAGGCTTACGCCTATCTGCTGACCCCACACGAGAAAGCCATGACATCAGATGCCGTGAAGCGCCTGGATGCCATCTCAGATGCAGAGGACCTCGGCGCCGGTTTCATTCTCGCCACCCATGACCTTGAGATCAGGGGCGCTGGAGAACTGCTGGGTGACGAGCAGACCGGTAATCTGCAGACGATTGGTTACTCCCTGTATATGGAAATGCTGGATCAGGCCGTGAAGGCTATCCAGGACGGCAAGACACCCAATCTGGATCGCCCTCTCAAGGAAGGTACTGAAATCAACCTGCACCTGCCGGCACTCATACCCGATGATTACCTGCCAGATGTGCACATGCGCCTTGTTCTGTACAAGCGTATCTCCAACGCTGAGTCGGAAGATCAGTTGCGGGAACTACAGGTAGAAATGATTGATCGTTTCGGGCTTCTGCCGGAACCGGTGAAAAATCTTTTCAGGGTTACGGCAATTAAGCTTCGCGCAGAGGACCTTGGTGTAAAGAAACTCGATGCCGGGGAAAAAGGTGGCAGAATCGAGTTCGATCAGGAGACCACCGTGGATGCCGGCTCGATTGTAGAACTGGTTCAATCAGAGCCTCATCGCTATCGCCTGCCGACCGCCAACCAGCTGGCTTTCGATGATAAGATGGAAAAAGTCGAAACCAGATTCACAAAGGTCGAGCGATTGCTCGAAAGACTTGAGAAGAAACGCGTTGCCATTGCCAGCTAAGTTGTCAGTCCGTCTGGGTCAGTTGTCACTACTGACCCTGTCGCTGTTCGGTCTCTCGCCCTCTGCCATTTCTGAGACCGGGTTCGAAGGCTGGTACCAGGTCGATGTCATTGTATTCAAACCGAGAACCACCGACCTGAATAACGAAAGCTGGCGGGAAGGCGCTCCCGTATACCCGGCAGACATTACAGCGATCTATCCCGGAGAACCCTTCAACCTGTCACAACTCGAGCAGGCACTGCAAAGTGAAACCGCGCTGCCGGAGGCCGATGAAGCACCTGCGCTCGGCCACAGCGAATTCGCTTTCGAGAACCTGAGCAGTCGCAACCGGAATCGCCGGGTGGTTGAAGCCGCCACCGGAATAACCGCCAGCAACAGCACATCTGAAACCAGATCAGCAACTGCGGAAGCGCCGCTGCCAGGGGCTGAGAACGAACCGCGGCGGGAGGCTGAGAACCAGCCGCTTGCAGAGCCGGAAAACGAAATCGCAGCAGGTGAACTGAACAGCGAAGAACCTGCTGACGACGCATTTATCCGTGAACTGGTTCAGAACGCAGCAGAGAACAGCTACGGGCAGATCGCATTCTCCAGTGCAAAAGACGCCTCATCTCTGGAAGCCATTCGAAGAAGCCTGACACGATCTTCCAGATTCGATGTCATTGACCATCAATCCTGGGTACAGCCGATCAACGCTGAACCGACTCCTGTCATGGTTCAGGCTGGGCAACGTTACGATGACCGGTTTGAGGTTGAGGGCACCCTGTCCTTGAGTCGTTCGAGATTTCTACATGTCCAGACAGATCTCTGGTACACCATTTTCGAGCCCAGAGGGGGTGCGAGAAACCCTTACGTCCAGGGCTTTGAATCCACACTTTCTGAAGAGCAGCTCTCGGAATACCAGGAACTGGTTGAGGTAGAGAGAGAACGCGGGCAGTACTACGCCGCACGCTCTCACGTCATGATGCAGTCTCGCCGCTTACGCAGCGATGAACTGCATTACATTGATCATCCGCTGTTCGGCGTCATCATCAGAATCAATCGATACCGAGTCGAGCAGGACTAGCGTCTAGCTGGATTTCTTCGCCCGTGCTTTTGCCTTGGGCTTGTCTTTTTCATCTTCAGCTTTTTCTTCGTCCGCTGGCGCGTCACCGGCGCTTGCCCGCTGAGCGATTCGGTCAACCATGCGACCCATATTCCCCAGCGACATCAGGTGGCAGTAGATCCAGGAAAGCTCACCGGAACGGAACAATTGCAGCGCCCGATCGTCAGCCATCTGCAACAGCTTTCTTTCATCGACCGCAAGCAGACCAGAGAGGCCAAACTGCTGGCCGTCCACCATATCGACTTTGGCATTCAGGGCCATCAGAAGATCATTTTCCTTGAGTCGCTGAACGAAGGCTTCCGTTCGCTGGTACTGCTTCTGATATTCTTCAAGGAAGTCCATGGCCTGTTTCAGAATCGGCGTGGTCTCTTCTCCGTCGAACAGCGGCTCACCTTCAGTGTCGTTAAACCCCTCATAGGATTCATCAATACAGACAACACGCTGCCCGTCCTGGCCGGTTTCTGCCAGAACAAAAGGATAGCGGCGAACAAAAGCCGGCACATAGCGGGCATCCCAGCTTCCCTCGTCATCGACATAGAGGTTTTCCTCGTTACGCAGACCAAGCAGTGCGACCGGAACCACGCTTTCTCCTGCCTGGGCAAACACGATGGGATACTCTTTGGCCGCCTCACTGAACTCCACGCCAGCAATAATCACCGAGTTCGTGCCCGCCGCAAATTTGAACGTGCGGCCTTCAGAACTGATCTTCTTGTCTTTGTGGTCCGTCTTATTGAGAGGAACTGGCTTTTGATAGAACAGGAGGTTGGTTGTCATCGTCTATCCACTAGTCATAAGATCGTCTTTTCACTTGTCATAAGTCTATGTGCAGGTGCGCAGTCTACATGATTGAAATTGATACCGCATAGTCACCCGACAGGCGTCTGGCGTTAGTCGCCAGACGTGCAGGTGCCATTCTCAGGAATCAGGTTCGGGTTCCGGCTCCGCGATATGCAGCGTCTGTGTGGGGAACGCAAATTCAGCGCCATGCCCTTCCACAATGTTCACGATATCCAGCAGGACCGCCTCCTTGATCGAGTGATATTCCACCCAGTTGGTTGTCTTGGTAAAGGCATAGACGAAAAACTCCATGGAGGAGGCAGCAAATGCATTGAAGTTCACGATCAGGGTACGGTTGGGGTCAATATCCGGATGCTCCGCCAGCATGGCCCGCACATCGTCCACAATGACTTTCACCTTGGCGGCATCATCATACCGAACGCCGATTTTCTCGTAGATACGGCGATTACGCATGCGTGACGGGTTTTCCAGAGAGATGGTATTGAACACTGAATTCGGCACATAAAGCGGACGTTGATCGAACGTCCGGATAATCGTCAGGCGCCAGCCGATGTGTTCCACCGTGCCTTCGATGTCGCGATCCGGACTCCTGATCCAGTCACCCACAGAGAAGGGTCGGTCCAGGTAGACCATCAGGCCACCAAAAAAATTGGCGAGCAGGTCTTTTGCAGCGAAACCGACGGCGATACCACCAATACCACCAAAAGCCAGGACGCCGGAAATGCTGACACCCAACGTCTGCAGTATCGTCAGTGCACCGGTAATAAAAACCGAAATACGCAGCAGTTTGCCTACTGCCAGGGCGGTAGTGATGTCCGCACCGTTCTGGATGAAAGCCTTTTCCGCCGCCGTGACAAACCTCGTCAAGAAATAGACCAGCAGCCCGACAACCGCAATAAACCGAGTCGGTTCGATCAACTGATCGAGCGTAGAATCGGTACCTCTGGCAATGACCTCCGCCGCCCAGCTGATGCCGATCACCCAAATGAGCCAGGTCACGGGTCTGCGTGCCGATTTGACCAGAGCATCGTCCCAGAGGTTGTTCGTCTTCTCTGCCTGTTTTTCCAGGTGCAGCATGACGCGACGTGAGACATAGTTCGCAACCATGGTGGCAAACACCACCATGAACACCCAGATCACATCCGGACGGGACAACAGTTCTTCAATTTCGCTGAGCGATGCTTCCATAGAGCCAGTTCTACTAAAAATAACGGATGAATTCTAACTTGATAAAGTCCTCGTCCTGAAACAATCCCAACTCGGATTCCGCATCACCAAAGGCATCCAGCAACGAAGGCAGGTTATTAGCGGGGCTTTCGCCACCGTTGAAGACAGAAGCCTCCAGAATCATTTTCCACTTGGCGCCCAGGCGGCCGGATGCTTCAAGCGTCATCAGGTACTCATCAGAATCCACATCATAAAGCCACACCAGCAGTGCTGTCGTATCCGAGGGATTGTTCATGGTGTAACGAAAACCCAGGGCCACATCATCCTCACCGATCACCGGGGCATCTTCACCGCGATCATCGAACAGGTATTCGGCGACAACACCCAGATCACCGCGTGAACCAAAAATACCCACGAAGGTCTTCTCAAAACCGAAGGTGGCCGCAGAAAAACGGTCACCCTGTCCACTCCGCGAGATGGCTTCCAGCTTCCATGCCCAGTCGCCAATAAAGTACTGGGCATCCAGGCCGGTCTGGTCAATGACATCGTAGACCGGAATCAGGACAACCTCGCCGGGGTTACCCGATTCATCTGAGCGCGACTGCAACTGGAAACGTGGTTCTCTGGACGTTCCCGAGAAGTGTGACAGCCCGACCTCAAGCTCACCGAAGTAGTTGGTCCAGCGCACAGCAACATCGGTTCGATACTGTTCCGCAGAAGATTCATAAACAGGATCATCAGTGTCTACGATAAACGGCAGGCGCGGCCTGCCATTTTCACCAGGGAAATTGCGTTCACGAAAACCGGTCAGGACATAAAAATCCAGCACGCCCCAGTCACGGGTTAGCGAGAGATTAATCATCGGTTGCCCAAGTTTCTCTTCGCCATCGGGATTCTCAACATTGTCGGTCTGATTGATGATATCCACGAGATGCTGCGACTCGGTAACGCCCCAGAATACCTTGCGGATACCCGTCCTGAGCTCCCAGTCGTCCGCCACATGAACCCAGGTCAGTTCACAGATATCAAAGTGGGTACGCTCTTCGTCCTGACCATCCCAACGATAGAAAGGGACAAAGGCGAAGATATCGTCGCCGCCGTTCCAGGTCCGGAAATACTCAGCCTGAATACTGACCGACGGATAGAACGTATCCAGGTCATTCAGGCCCGGATCTTTAAATACTCTGAACTCGGAAGCGATATCGGTACGCCATCGGCCGGGATTGCCAGGCAGGTCTGCTGCCCGTCCGCTAGCCCCTGGGGTCGGGAAATCTCTGGTCTTTTTTTTTAACTCTGCGGGGTTGTAGTCACCCTCATATTCATGTGCGCGGGAGCGCACACTCGATGCCGGACTTCCAGGAATCTTCAAACCGCGCAGCGGTGGCGTCATGTCCTGCTCCTGCGGCACGAGCGACGGCGTCTCCGAGATAGCGCGAAGCACCCAGGCTCCCGGTATACCCAGCTCAGACAGCTTAGCGATCACAACCGGTTCTTCAGCGGCGCTGACCGGGCCCACCAGAACCCTGTAATAAGGCTCAGTGGAAATGACGGTTTCGCGAACCGTTACCGGATACCCCAGCAGCAGAGTGTCCACCAGCGCCCGGGCACGGCCCGCCTCCCGGAAACTGCCGGCCACGACGAAATTGCCAGGGGATTCTATTGACTCGACCTGCGGCAGAGGGGCGGGTTGCAGCGCCTTTTCCAGGTCGTCTGGCACAGGCGACAGCTCAGCAAATACCGTTTCCATAAAAGGCAGTTCATCCGGAAGCCTCAGCGTCCAGGATTCGGCAATACCAGATGCATCAAGCAGCCGACGCTGGCGCTGTTGCTTATTCTCGTCGCCGGGAAACCCGGTGAGCAGACGATATTGAAACCGATCCTCAACGCGGGATTCAAGAAGCAGAATTTCAAGACCTGTCTCCCTGGCAAGCCGGCCACCCTCCGCACGGGCAGCCTCCTGATCCACGAAACTGCCCAGCACCAGGAACGCCTGGTCAGCATGAACAGGCCCCGTATATATGACCAGCGTCAACGCGACAATGTGGAGGGGGCGAAGGTTCACCTGCTAACGGGTTCTTTGAAGCGCGTTTTTGCTGAAATCGCGATCAGAGAGCCCCGTCTGAAAGTTGTACGCTTTCCAGATGAGTTCCGTGCTCTTGCTGTTCACATGATTCACCATCATCATCGAATCAGCTCGCCAGAACTGGTCAAGATACTGCTGATAGTTATGGAAGGTCAGCGTCTTCAGCAACGCGTTCTTCCGATCGTAATAGTCCACCTTCTGAATTCGGTAATGTTCCTTGTCAATCCAGGTGATCTGCCGGGTATAACCCGAGTACCTGTCAGTCGGGTAGCGTTCCGTTACAAAGCAGTCGAGACCATTGATCGTTTCATCCCGCAGGTATTTGTAGGTGTACTTCTCGACTTCCTGGGAACTGAGATCCTCAAAGGCAAACTCGCTGCCAACGAACGGACCGGATTTGTTTTTCGAGGCAATCCGCTTCACCCGCTTTAGTGCAGGCAGGTAAAGCCACTGGTCATCATCCTCAATCTTGTGAGAGAAGGTGAGCAGACCCGTCCCCTGCACGTCCGGCGGCGTATCGAACACCATGATGCTCTTGTCTCCGTCTTCCGGTACTTCAAGGGACTTGAGGCGCATCTCCCGATGATTTTCATCACCCCTGGCGTTGCGCAGGATCATGCTCATGGTGACCTGCATATCCACCCAGCCCTGATCACGCAGATCCGCCTCAACAGCAATGGCGAGCCCTTTCTCTTCCGGTGTTTCCGCATAAAGACCCAACGAAAACGTCAGCAGTAAAGGCATAAGAAGTCTATTAAGCATGCTAAATCCTTTTCTGTTCACAACAGCCAAAAGCACAGACTCAGCAGTATAGCGCAGGCACCTCACAATCAGCATTCGAGGCACCATCGAATCCTGACGCGTTATGAGGTCCCTGAAAATAAGCACCAAAACATATTGTCATTCACTTTTCCCTGTATATAATTCCAGTAACTGTATATAAAAACAGGTGTTCTCATGAACAAACTGACACCCCGACAGGGTGAAGTCCTCGACTTCATCAAGAGTTACATTGATGACACGGGATATCCCCCGACTCGTGCGGATATCGCCAACAAACTGGGTTTCAAGAGTGCCAATGCGGCCGAAGAACACCTGAAGGCGCTGGCCCGCAAAGGCGCGATCGAAATGATTCCGGGCACCTCCCGCGGCATCAAACTGCCGGAAGAAAACGGTATACCCATTGTCGGCCGCGTTGCTGCGGGTAATCCGATCCTCGCCGAAGAACACATCGAAGACTACTGCGAACTACCCTCCACCTTCTTCAGCCCGAATGCTGACTACCTGTTGCAGGTGCGTGGAGATTCGATGATCGAGTGCGGCATCCTTGATGGAGATCTGCTTGCGGTGCATCGAACTCAGAATGTGAACAATGGCGACATTGTGGTTGCGCGCATTGAAGATGAAGTCACCGTGAAGCGCCTGAAAAAATCCCGCAGCAAATATCAGGTCATCCTGCTGCCCGAGAACAAGGATTATTCACCGATCGAGGTGGATCTGCGTTACCAGGAGTTTGAAATCGAAGGGCTTGGCGTCGGCGTTATACGGCACTAGCAGGCGGGAACATCCGCTGCCGGGTTTAGCCGGCAGCGCGTTTCTTCGAAGTCTTCTCTGACTCAACCCATTCGCCATTCACAAAGTCGGCTCGCCAGCCTGACGGCTTACCTTTATCGTTCTCCGTCATGACGTAATGTTCTTTCGTCTTGCGGGCGAATTTGACCAGTGAACGTCTGCCTTCCGGATCTTTCGACGGCGCACGCATCAGGAACTGATACTTGGGATCAATCTCATTCTGGTGTGGCAATAACTCGTCCAGATATGGCGCCCGGGTCTCGCGGTTCTTGGGAAACTGACTTGCCGCCAGGAAGATACCCGCAGCACCGTCCCTCAGCACATAAGTATCCTCTACCTTCTGGCACTGCAGTTCAGGCATGGGAACCGGGTCCATCTTGGGAGGTGCCGGTTCGCCGTTACGCAGCAACTTGCGTGTGTTCTTACATTCTTCCGCCGTACAGCCAAAGTATTTGCCGAACCGGCCTGTCTTCAGCTGCATCTCTGCGCCGCACTTGTCGCACTCAAGAATCGGACCATCATAGCCCTTGATCTTGAACTCGCCCTTCTCAATTTCGAAACCGGGGCAGTCGGGACTGTTACCGCAAAGATGCAGCTTACGCTCGGTATCGATCAGGTAGCTGTCCATCGCTGTGCCACACTTCTCGCAGCGATGCTTGTCGCGAAGAATCCGTGATTCCTCTTCCTCATCGCCATCAACACTGACCACTTCATCACCGGGGATTAGATTGATGGTGTGTTTACAGCGTTCCTTCGGCGGCAGTGCATAACCTGAACAACCGAGAAACACACCGGTGCTCGCGGTGCGGACCTGCATATCACGGCCGCACTTCTCACACTTGATATCAGTCATGGACGGTTCATTGGCACGCATGCTGCCTTTGCCGTCACCCTCAGCCTTCTCCAGTTTGGTCTCGAAATCCTGGTAGAACTCGTTCAGCAGGCTCTTCCATTCCACATTACCGTCAGAAACCTTATCGAGGCTTTCTTCCAGCTGAGCCGTAAAGTTGTAATCCAGCAGATCCTGGAAACTCTCGCTCAGGCGTTCTGTCACCACATCGCCGATCTTTTCAGCGTAGAACCGCTTGTTGTTCAGCGTAACGTAACCACGATCCTGAATCGTTGTGATAATGGATGCATAGGTAGATGGCCGACCAATACCTCGTTTTTCCAGTTCCCGCACCAGGCTGGCCTCACCGAAACGGGCCGGCGGCTTCGTAAAATGCTGGGAGGGATGCAGTTCTTCCAGGCTCAGGACCTGATCAACCTTGTAATCAGGCAATGGCTGCTCTTCATCCTTGCGGCCTGCCGGTGGCTGCACTCGGGTGTAACCATCAAACTGCAGGATACGACCGCGGACCCGCAACTCCAGTTGCATCTCACTCACGGCGGCATTCTCTGCACCCACCAGAATCGAGGTACTTATATAGTCAGCGTTCGGCATCTGGCAGGCCACAAACTGGCGCCAGATCAACTCGTAAAGACGTTCTGCGTCACGCTCCATGTTTTTCAGATTGGTGGACTTAACGCTCACGTCAGAAGGCCGGATCGCCTCGTGAGCTTCCTGGGCACCTTCTTTACTGGAGTACAGGCGCGGCTGTTCCGGCAGGTACTTGTCGCCGAATTCCTTGCCGATCAACTCGCGACAGGCATTCACCGCTTCTGCACTGAGATTGGTGGAGTCAGTTCGCATGTAGGTGATGTAACCGGCTTCGTAAAGACGCTGAGCCAGCATCATGGTCTTCTTGACCCCAAATCCGAGTCTTGTACTCGCTGCCTGCTGCAGTGTTGATGTTATGTAGGGCGCAGTCGGACGGGTTTGAGTTGGCTTATCTTCCCGACTGGTAACGGTGAAGGTCGCATTGCGAAGCACTTCCAGCGCTGCATCCGTCTGCTCCTTGTTCAATGGACGGAAGCCTTTACCATCCTGCCTGGTGACCTGGAACTTGACGCTGTTCTCATCGCCGGCGTTCTGCAGAAGGTCTGCATAAACTTCCCAGTACTCTTCCGGGATAAAGGCGCGAATTTCCCGCTCACGCTCAACAATCAGTTTGACCGCTACCGACTGAACACGTCCCGCGGAAAGACCACGTGCAACCTTGGCCCAGAGGAGTGGTGACAATTTGAATCCAACCACCCGATCAAGAAACCGCCGCGCCTGCTGTGCGCTGACATGGTCCATGTTGATATCGCCGGGTTCCTCAAAGGCTTCCTGGATCGCTTTCTTTGTGATCTCGTTGAACACAACCCGACGGTAACGGGATTCATCACCGCCAATAGCCTCGCGCAGATGCCAGGCAATCGCCTCTCCTTCGCGGTCAAGGTCAGTCGCGAGATAAATTTCGTCGGCATCTTTGGCAAGCTTTTTCAGCTCAGAGACAACTTTCTCTTTGCCGGGGAGAATCTGGTAGTTAGCCTCCCAGTCATTGTCCGGGTCTATACCCATACGCGCGACCAGTTGCTTACGCGCTTTTTCCTTTTTATAGGCCGCCTTCTTTTCCGGTGCCATTTTTCGAGTCTTGGCCGCTTCCGCGGCTCGGGCTTTGGGATCGCTCTTACTGGTACCAGAAACCGGCAAGTCACGGATGTGACCCACACTGGACTTCACAATATAGTCATCGCCGAGATAACGATTAATCGTTTTCGCTTTAGCTGGTGACTCGACAATAACGAGCGACTTACCCATTCAATACTTCCGTTGTTCGTTTGGCTGCACTAATCGCAGCGCTGAGGGGCGACATATATAAGGACTATGTTTTCCCAGGTCAAGCAACAATCCTTGGATTTGTTGGCGCCATCACAAACCCTGACCCTTTTTTACTTTACGCGCAGAGCACCGCGTATTGTCAACCCTCGAGTGTTTATTCGTCTTCTTCCACAGGTTTGTGCAGGGGTAAGTCCGCACACTGTCTGAGAAAATCCAGCACTGCCTGCTCGGTACCTTTCTGCGCTTCGTGCCAGTAAACCGTGATGTCGTAACGTGATTCCTCCACCTGATCGACATCTTCAGGTAAAGACTCAATCGAATTGTTCAACCAGTTTCGAAGCTCATCGCTTGCGTGGCCCGAGGGCTTTTCCTGCCAGTGCCAGGTCTTGTCCAGCATCCGCTGAGCGCACCAGTTAACCTCGGGAAGCTCGCGCCAGTTACCCTCACGCCTGCGCTGGTAACGCCATGCGGTTACCTTCAGGTCAGGCGGAATAGGCCTGCCCGTCGGCGAAATATACTTTTCCTGTTTCGGATTGGGGTCTGTAATCGAGGTCAGCTCGACGGAGACGCCTGCCTGCCGCGCGATCATGCGCATCTGCATGCGTTCTTTCTGCCGGGCCGAGGGCAGCACCGCAACAATGGGTACGATGATGAACAGTAGGACCAGGCCGATAATCAGATAAACCATACTGTTGAGGATAGCAGGCTTACTGTGTAAATTTGCCTAAAGATCCAACCACAAAAACAACAACGGCAGGTGGATGAGATGGGCGAATATAATCACATACTGGTGGGCGTTGACCTCACGGTCGAATCCCGCGACGTATCCAAGCGAGCCTGCGCACTCAGAAATGCCTTCGACTGCAAATTGAGTTGCGTTCACGTTATCGAACCCCTGTCTCTTGCCTATGGCGGCGATATCCCAATGGATTTGTCGACCATTCAGGAACAGATTCAGGATACAGCCAAAACACATCTCGCAGAATTTGCCGCTTCATTGGATATTCCTGAAGCAGACCGACACCTGATCTTCGGGCGACCGGAAACCGAGATACACACACTGGCCGATGAGATCGGTGCAGATCTGATTGTTGTCGGCAGTCATGGCCGTCACGGTCTGGCACTACTACTAGGTTCAACAGCCAACGGTGTGCTGCATGGCGCTCCCTGTGATGTGCTGGCCGTTCGGGTCGGCCACAAAGATGACTGATAACCAGAGTATTCGCTGAAACTCAGTCGACGTTCTTCTTTACCTCCTGTGGATTTTCACAGGATATCCATAAACACGTCTTTACTAAGAACCGTGTTCAATGATCGAATACCCGCGTGAAAGCTTTTTTTCTAACCACCGTACTCATCCTGCTGGCAACAAACTCTGCGGCTGACTTTTCCCGAAGCGGCAACTACGATCCATCCATAGCACCCGACAAGTTCGAGCAGAGACAGCTTTATCTGGATGGTCTGCACCTCATTCGCACCAGCCAGTTCTCCCGCCTGCAGAAACTAAAGCCACAGCTTCGAACCTACGCACTGTATCCGTACCTTGAGTACACGGAGATGGCCTATCGAATCTCCCGCTACAGTGAAGACGAGATTCTGGCGTTCGTAGAGCAGAATCTGGATACGCCACTGACACAGCCACTGCTGCAGCACTGGCTCGCCAGTCTGGCGAAACGTGGCAAATGGGAAACCTTCATTGCCAACTACGACAAGGCCAAACCGACCCGTGAGCTGGCCTGCCATTATGGCTACGGTCTTTACAAGGTCGGCATGACCGAGCAGGCCATGGCTGAGGCGGTGAAGCTTTGGAGTGTCGGTTTCTCACAACCCGATGAATGCGACTCGATATTCAATGTC
Organism: Candidatus Azotimanducaceae bacterium; assembly: GCA_965662805.1. Lineage (GTDB taxonomy): Bacteria > Pseudomonadota > Gammaproteobacteria > Pseudomonadales > Azotimanducaceae > UBA9659. The sequence continues at coordinate 84,054 of CBFIJB010000002.1, forward strand.
TGGCGCGGCAATGACGGCATGACGCCGGAGATCGCCTGGACACGTTTTTCGCTCTCGCTGCAGGAGAACGAGAAAAAGCTCGCAAATTACCTGATGAGATTCGTCAGCAAGGAGGATAAGCCCTACGCTTCCAACTATCGGCTCGTGCATCAGAAGCCGGATACTGTGAAGCGCTACAGTGCCTTCAGTAAGGACAATGAACGCTATCGCGAAATTGTCCTGCATGGTGTCCGCAGACTGGCTCGAACAAAACCCGTGGAGGCATTGGCAACTTTGCGAACCTATGAAGCGAGACTCAGCTTTGAACCCGCGCACCTGGAAGAAGCCTATGCCTATATCGGCATCCGTCTGGCCGGAAAGACCAACGATCTCGCTCTCATGGATACCCTGCCCGTCAACCTGCATGCGCACCCGGATCTGGTGGAAGCCCGGCTACGCCAGAGTCTGAGATTGCAGGACTGGAGCAGCGTGATCGTTCTGATCAACCTGCTGCCTGAGGAACTGCAGGCATCAACGCGCTGGCAATACTGGAAAGCACGGGTGCTCGCACAGTCTGACGGCGAGGCTGACCGACAGATTGCCCACGACATGCTGATGGAACTCAGCATTACACGATCTTTCTACGGTTTTGTTGCCGCGGATATTCTGCAGTCGAATTACAACTACGAAGACGAACCAGCACCCGTCACCTTCGAGCAGATTCTGTCGCTGGAAGAATCTCCTGGCATACAGCGGGCGCTGGAGCTGTTTGCCCTGGGAGAAAGGTCACGAGCCCGGCGTGAGTGGTATTTCACAACATCAGAATTCACCAACGCGGAAAGAGAGGTCGCCGCCAAAGTGGCTTTGCGCTGGGGTTGGTACAAAGCGTCGATTCAAACGATGATCGATGCAGGTGCCTGGAACCATCTTGATTTCCGGTTTCCTCTGGCCTACCAGGACACCTTTATCGAGCATGCCCGACGAGTGAACATTCCCGTGCAGTGGAGTCTCGCGATCGCCAGGCAGGAAAGCGCCTTTATGCCGGATGCCAGATCATCCGCAGGCGCACTTGGCGTCATGCAGCTGATGCCCGGCACCGCTCAACTTGTCGCCAGGCAAATAGGTGTTTCCTACAAGAACGACACCAGCCTCACCGACCCGGACCTCAACATCAGGCTCGGCACAAATTACCTGAGTCAGATGCTGCGGCGTTTTGATAACAATCGCATTCTCGCTTCTGCTGCCTATAATGCCGGTCCGGGACGCGTAAACCAGTGGCTGGACCCAGACATGCCGTTCGACGTCTGGATTGAAACGATTCCATTCAATGAAACGCGCAACTACGTGCAGAATGTGTTGATGTTCTCGAGCATCTACAGCCGGCGCATGGAAGAGCGCCAGCCTCTGATCTATCCGCACGAAAGGAACTATTTTTCTCCGCAGCAAGTCTTTCTTCCACAACAGACGAGGGAAATCCCAGAACTGGCAAAGCGCCAACCCGCTAACTCCTGACCAAAACATTCAGAGAACAGATGACAGAATTGATTGATATCGGGGCCAACCTGACCCACGACTCGTTCGACCACGATTTCGACGAGGTACTTGCTCGCGCAGCGGATGCCGGTGTCACACAGATGATGGTGACCGGCGCGTCCCGCGACGGCAGCGAGCAGGCCAGAGACATAGCTGCCCGCCACGAACACCTGTTCGCAACGGCAGGCATCCATCCTCATCACGCGGAAGAAACCAATGCCTCAACGATCAGCCTGCTGAGAGACCTGGCTGACGACGACAAGGTGAAAGCGATCGGCGAAACGGGCCTCGATTTTTTTCGTGATTTTTCACCTCGCCCCGCACAGGTCAAATCCTTCGAACAACATATCGAACTGGCAATGGAGACAGGCCTGCCCATGTTTCTGCATGAACGCGATGCGCATCCGACTTTTGCCGAAGTCCTGAGGGACTATCGTGATGACATCAGCCGCGCGGTTGTACACTGTTTCACGGGAGAAAAAGAAGCGCTGTATGCTTACCTGGATCTCGACTGCTATATCGGCATCACCGGCTGGATCTGCGATGAGCGCCGCGGTGAGCACCTGAAAACACTCGTTCGGGACATCCCGGACGACCGACTGATGATAGAAACTGACGCCCCTTACCTGATGCCGCGTACCATACGGCCAAAACCCAAGACCAGGCGCAATGAACCGATGAACCTGCCGGAAGTCTGCCGCACAGTGGCTGAATGTCGTGATGTTTCCTACGAAGAACTGGCTCGCCAGACAACGGTTAACGCCAGAGCGTTCTTTGACCTGCCGTCCGAGCACGTTCGCCATGAAGGTTAATCTTTACACCACGCTCGGCTGCCATCTTTGTGAGCAGGCTCACGGTCTGCTGGTCACCCTGGAACAGCAGGGCGTGATCTTGGAGATACACAGCATCGAGATCGCGGACTCCGATACGCTGATGGAAAAGTATGGTATCCGTATTCCCGTGGTCGAGGTGGATTCACGGGAACTGGGCTGGCCATTCACCCTGGACGAGCTGCGAGCATTCCTGCTCTGCTAAAATAGGCCTCATGCCACCACTACTACAGTGCCATCGGGTCTCGCACGCCGCCGGCACCAAATCACTGTTCAGGGAACTTGATCTCACCATCAACACCGGGGATCGCATTGGACTCGTGGGTCACAATGGTTCCGGCAAATCGACCCTGCTGTCGATCCTGAATGGCGTCGAATCCGCCGACGAAGGAGATATCTCCCGCAACAACGACCTGCACCTGGAAACCGTCGAACAGTTTATTGATCCGGCGCTGCATGACTTGACCATGCTGGACGCCCTCACCAGCAAACTAGCCGCCGAAGAAAGGCTGACGCAGCAATACCGGGCAGAACAGTTGCTGATGCAGTTGGGCTTCACTGAACCGGAATTCGAATTCCTGGTAAAAGATCTCTCTGGCGGCCAGCAGAATCGTCTGATGTTTGCCCGCGCCTTGATAACAGAACCCAATCTCATTCTGTTCGATGAACCGACCAATCATCTGGATCTGAAGACACTGCTGCTGTTCGAGAATTTCCTGAGGTCGATGAAGGCCGCCTTCCTGCTGATCTCCCACGACCGCGAGTTTCTCGACGCTGTCACCGACAGAACTGTCTTCCTGCGGGACGAACGCTTTTACCCGTTCAGCATGCCCTACTCGAAAGCGAGAAAAGCGCTGCAGGAACAGGACGAAGCAGCCCAGGCGGCTCGTGAGCAGGAAGAACGCAGCATCAAACGACTGGAGGCCAGCGCCAAACGACTCGCTACCTGGGGCAAGGTTTATGACAACGAAGACCTGTCTCGAAAGGCCAAATCGATGGAGAAGCGCATTGAGAAACTGAAAGACGAACAGACCTTTGTCTCGAAGGGCTCAGGGCTTCGTCTAAGCCTCGATGTAGGCAGCGCCAGGGCCAACCGCATGCTGGCCATAGAGCAGCAGGACATTCTTGCGCCTGATGACCGGCCTTTGTTTCACATTGATGACTTCATGATTAAACCCGGCGACCGGGTCGCGCTGCTCGGGCACAATGGCACCGGTAAGACGACCCTGATCACTCGAATCATGTCGGAGTATGAGAACAATCGCACGGGCGACATCATCAAGTTCAACCCCCAGGTTGATATCGGCTACTACGACCAGGAGATGACGCGGCTGGATGAATCCCTTGGACTTATGCAGACCCTGCGCGACCAATGTGGCGGACCGGAGAGCACATTAAAAGGCGCGCTGATCAAGGCAGGCTTCCCGTACAAGGATCTGGACAAGAAAGTCGGCGTGCTCTCCGGTGGTGAGCGCGCTCGCCTGATGTTCCTGATTATCCGAATGAATCAGCCAAACTTCCTGATCCTGGACGAGCCCACCAACCACATTGATATTCAGGGCAAGGAAGAACTCGAAGAACAGATACTGGAAACCAACGCCACCGTGTTGATCACCTCACATGATCGACGCTTTGTTGACAACATTGCGCAGCGCTACCTGCTGATTCATGACGGCAAACTGCAGGAGATCAATCGACCGGAGATGTTCTACGAAATGGATTCCGGAAATCGCGCCAGGGCCAGGGTGGACGAACAATCAGAGACGAAGACACTGAGCGACGAGGAAGAGATACTGGCGCGAATTGTCGAACTCGAGGAACGCCTGGAGGCAGATCTGGCGCGAAAGAAAAAGTTCCAGAAGCCAAAAATGCAGCAGAGCTGGCGCGAAGAAATTGAACGGCTTTCCAGCACACTGGATTGAAGCTTGTAACAGGTCGATGGAACAAGTCGATGGAACAAGTCGACAAGACGCCTTCAGCGCTCCAGCGCATTCAATATTGTGCAACGCGCAGCAGGCGCATCCCCACCTTCACAGGCATCGGTAATCTGCTTCAGCGCCTGTTTCATCTTCTGAAGCTCCTGCATCTTGCTTTCAATGGCGTCGAGCTTCTGTTCGGCCAGCTCTTTCACTTCACCACAGGTTGCGTGTTCACGGTCCACCTGAAGCGAAAGCAGTTCGCCCACTTCCTTGAGGGAGAAGTCCATGGCACGAGCTCGACGGATAAAGTGCACACGTTCGAGATCATTGACTGTGTATAACCGGTAACCGGCGTCACTACGCCTGGGCTCAGGAATCAATCCTTCCGACTCATAGTAACGCAGGGTTTCAACACTGGTTTCTGTCTGCGAGGCAAGCTCGCCTATTTTCAGATAGTTCATAACCCTATAGTTTACTCCAATCTTCAAATTTCCACAGAATCTCACGCGGTTAGCCTTTTCAGGGTCAGCAATCCCTTCTAGACTGCATTCTTCCTGGCTTTTCACTGACCCATGAAAACAGAAACACTCGCAGACGGTCTTTGCTTTGGCGAAGGTCCCAGATGGCACAACGACAGATTGTTCTTTTACGACATGCATGCCCGCACTGTGTATGCCCTGGATACGCAAGGCACTCTTGAACCCATCGTTAAACTCGATGATGACGAACCCTCCGGACTGGGCTGGCTGCCCGACGGAAGAATGCTGATCGTCTCCATGCAGAAACAAAAACTGCTGGTTTTTAACGGAGATCGCCTTGAGGATTTCGCTGACCTTTCCGAATACGCAACATGCCACTGTAACGACATGGTGACCGATGCGAAGGGCCGTTCCTATGTCGGCAATTTCGGTTTTGACCTGCACCAGGACGGCGAATTCCGAAAAGCGGCCATGGTGCTGGTCCACCCTGATGGCAGCACTGAACTGGCAGCTGATGAACTGTCTTTCCCTAATGGCACAGTCATCACTCCGGACGGTAAAACGCTGATTGTCGGTGAATCTTTCGGTGCCAGACTGACCGCCTTTGATATCGAGTCAGATGGAAGCCTGACCAATCGCCGCCAATGGGCGCCCATGGAAGGCGCTGTACCCGACGGTATCTGCCTGGATGAGGCCGGGGGCATCTGGGTCGCCTCTCCGGTCAGCCATGAGGTACTTCGAGTGATCGAAGGTGGGGACGTCACCGATCGTATCAAGGTCGAGAACCAGGCCTATGCCTGCATGCTGGGTGGCGAAGACGGCAGGACCCTATTTATCATGACCAGCGCGTCATCTCATCCCGACGAATGTCAGGCGCAGAAATCCGCCGCAGTCGAAACCATTCACGTTGAACATGCCGGAGCCGGTCTACCTTGAAAGATATTCGTATCGCCGTCATCAACGGCGGCAATTCCGCAGAAGCGGACGTCAGTCGCAGCAGTGCCCGCGGTGTCATTGAGGCACTGCAGGAAAACTTTGCAGAAGTGACCAGCGTCGAGCTGGATGGGAATATCGCTCAGTCTCTGGCTGACTGCCGTCCGGATGTCGTGTTCCCCATTCTGCATGGACCACCGGGGGAAGATGGCACCCTGCAGGGATTCCTTGAGATCCTCGGATATCGCTATGTCGGCAGCGATGTTCACGCCAGCGCCTTCGCCATGGACAAGATTGTCGCGAAAGACATATTCCGAACCGCGGGTCTGCCAGTCGCAAAACAATGTGTTGTTAACAGGGATACGGACATCAGTCAGGCTGCTGACAGCATCGTGAAGTCTCTCGGTGAATCCGTGGTAGTCAAACCTGCATGCCAGGGCAGCGCCATTGGCGTTACCCTCGTCGAGAACGCCAACGAGCTGAATAAGGCGCTGGCTTCGGCATTTGAGCATGACCCGAGACTGCTGGTGGAAGAGCGCATCCTCGGCAAGGAAATTACGGTTGGCGTGATCGACACAGAAAAGGGTACTGAGCCCTTCCAGGTCATAGAAATCACAACGCCGGAGGACAGCTGGTACGACTTTGCACATCGCTATACAGCGGGCTGGTCTGAACACCTGATGCCGGCGGCACTGCCGGATATTCAGACCGAAGCGCTTCAGAGTTGCGCCGTCGCAGCACATCAGGCGCTGGGTTGTCGTGATCTGTCACGGGCAGACTTTGTCGTTACCGATAACGAAATCTACCTGCTGGAAGTAAACACCCTGCCCGGCATGACCCCGACCAGCCTGTATCCCGACGGCGCGCGAGGCTACGGCCTGGAATTCCCGGAACTGGTCAAATACCTGGTAGAACGCGCCGCAGCACGCTAAGGCTTAGCACCCGCACGACCTTCTGATGTAAAAAGCGCCTGCGGCGCGGGTAATTCCCCTCTGAGGCGAGAATCTACAACACTGCCCGCGACAATCCGAACGACCTTCGGATGTAAAAAGTGCCCACAGCGCGGGTACTTCCCCTCTGAGGCAATAATCTAAAACACTGCCCGCGACAACCCGCAACACCTTCTCTTGTAAAAAGTGCCCACAGCGCGGGCACTTCCCCTCTGAGGCAAGAATCTAAACCACTGCTCGCCCAAACCAGGGGCAGACAAAGAAGAAGGATCGGCTAGGCCGATCCCAAACTAAAGATCGTAGCCCCGTTCATTGTGCTGATTAATATCCAGCCCTTCGGTCTCTTCTTCTTCCGTCACCCGAATACCGATCACCACATCAATAACCTTTAGCAGCACAAAGGTAACGATCGCCGTGTAGATTCCGGTCGCGAACACACCCGTCAGCTGCACAACAACCTGTTCACCCATGGGCAGGCCGTCGCCCTGGCCGCTGAATACGCCCAGTGAACTGCTGGCAAAAACACCTGCCAGGATAGTACCCAGTGCACCGCCAACACCGTGAACCGGGAACACATCCAGGGAATCGTCGATTCCCAGCTTCTGCTTCAGATACATGGTGGCGTTAAAACAGACAAAGCCGGCACTGATACCAATGATCAGCGCACCACCCGGACCAACAAACCCGGAAGCCGGCGTGATCGTACCGAGGCCGGCAACCATACCCGTGACCGCACCCAGGGCGCTGGGTTTACCGTAGCGAATCCACTCAATACACATCCAGGTAAAGGCTCCGGCAGCAGCCGACATATGCGTGACCAGCATGGCCATACCCGCATCGCCATTAGCGGCGAGCGCACTACCGGCATTAAAACCGAACCAGCCTACCCAGAGCATACCTGCACCGGTAATGGTCATCGTCATGTTATGCGGTGTCATGGGGGTTGACGGAAACCCGCGACGGGTACCCATGTACATGGCAGCCGTCAGCGCAGCCACACCTGCTGTCACGTGAACAACCGTACCACCGGCAAAGTCCAGCAACCCCATCTCACCGAGCCAGCCTCCGCCCCAGACCCAATGGGTAACCGGCGCATAAACCACGAGGAGCCAGATCGCAGCAAACAGCAGCATCGCAGAAAACCTCATGCGTTCCGCAAAGCCACCGACGATCAGCGCCGGTGTAATGATGGCAAAAGTCAGCTGGAACATCGCGAAAACGCTTTCCGGAATGTCTCCACTCAGAGTGTCTTCCTGGATACCCGCCAGGAGGACATTAGAGAAGCCACCGATGAACGCATTGCCTTCAGAGAAGGCCAGGGAATAGCCGAACAGTAACCAGAGAATAGATACGACGCAGGTGATCGCAAAACACTGCATCAGAACACTCAGAACGTTTTTGACACGAACCAGGCCCGCATAAAAAAGCGACAGACCTGGAATCGTCATAAAGAGGACAAGTGCAGTAGAAGTCAGGATCCAGGCGGTATTCGCCTGATTTAATTCGTCAGCCATCGCAAAAGGTGCGAACAGCAACAGTAACAGCACAGCAGCAGCTGTTTTCATCATGGTTTTCTCCCTCAGCTTGCCAGTGATAACCGGCAATATTTCTTATTGTTAGCACCTAAGTGTACCGGATGTATCTCGGGAAACCCACGCTAGCCCGCATTCCTGCTGCTTATGTCTGAGCAAGATATCAAGGGCCCGGTTTATAGCGAATCGATCATCGACAGACCTCTCCCAGTCCGCTTCAATGGGAGTCCCCCCCACTTCAGGAGTTCCCTCCCATGCGACGACAGAAACGCCAGAAGTCTGATAGAGCTTTTGCCCGTGGTTATCACTGTGGCGTACACGGTAAATCCAGGGATATGTGCCCTTTCCATGACGAAGTATCCAGACAGGCCTGGTTGTCAGGATGGAGGACCGGTCGTGAAGATAACTGGGATGGTTTTATTGGTACGGCGGGCGTGAATCGCGAAGCGCATTTGGGTTCTCTTTGATAGTTCTTGGTTTTTTGGACGTTCTCGCGAGCAGTGTTTTAGATATTTAGCACAGGTGGACAGTGCCCGCGCTGTGGGCACTGTTTGTTTTCACCTCATGTGGTTTCAAAAGACTACGGCGAGGAGTGTTTTAGGTATTTGTCGCTGATGGCGTGTGCCCGCGCTGTGGGCACTGTTTGTTTTCACCTCAGGTGGTTTCAAAAGACTACGGCGAGGAGTGTTTTAGGTATTTGTCGCTGATGGCGTGTGCCCGCGCTGTGGGCACTGTTTGTTTTCACCTCGTGCGGTTTTAAAGGATCATCGCAAGACATGTTTTTAAGCACTGGTTTTGTGGTGCATCCCTGCTTTTTTCATCATTAAACGCAAAACCCCGTCACCTCATCGAGGTGGTATGATCTCAGGTTGAACCTCAGCCAAATCCTACTGTCTATAACCATCGCGCCAGTTGAGCTGCAAGTCCTTCATTTCACTTGATTTTCAGTGACTGCGCCCCCAGATAACGTCGGTAGTAGTAACACCTATAGGAGTCGTAAACGAGCTATGTCACATCGCGCTCAGATCATGGAACTGGAAAAGTGGCTTTCAAGTCGCATCATCGGTCAGGAAAAGCTGGTTAATCGCCTCCTGATGGCCCTGCTGGCAGACGGACACCTTCTGGTGGAAGGCGCCCCGGGTCTCGCCAAGACCAAGGCCATCAAAACCCTCGCCGATGGTATGGAAGGCGAATTCCATCGCATCCAGTTCACGCCTGACCTGCTGCCTTCTGACATCACCGGTACAGAGATCTATCGCGCGCAGGAAGGCTCCTTTGAATTTCAGAAAGGCCCTATCTTTCACAACCTGATACTTGCCGATGAAATCAACCGGGCGCCCGCGAAAGTGCAGTCTGCATTGCTGGAAGCCATGGCGGAGCGGCAGGTCAGTTTCGGGCGCCAGACTTTCCCGCTGCCGCCACTGTTTCTGGTCATGGCGACCCAGAACCCCATTGAGCAGGAAGGCACCTATCCCCTGCCGGAAGCACAGCTCGACCGCTTCCTGATGCACGTCACTATTGACTACCCCGATGCCGCTTCAGAGCGCAGCATCCTGCAGCTGGTGCGCAACGAAGCCATGGCAGCCGATGAAGAGGCACCGCCAGCGGCCATCACCCAGGAGGCTATTTTCAGTGCGCGCCAGGAACTGCTGGCACTGCACATGGCGCCGGTAGTCGAGGAATACATCGTGCAGCTGACCATGGCAACACGAAACCCGGGCGCTTACGGTGAAGATCTGGCGAACTGGATTGACTATGGCGCGTCACCTCGCGGCACCATCGCACTGGATATCTGCGCGCGCGCCAATGCTTTTCTGTTAGATAAAGACTTTGTTTCACCGGATGACGTCCAGGCGGTACTCCATGACGTATTCCGCCACCGCATCATTGTGAGCTTCGAAGCAGAAGCCATGGGTGTCGATGCCGACAAGATACTCGACATCCTGGTGCAGAGAGTCGCAGCAGCCTGAGGATAGACCGTGGCAAGCCGCGTAACCCCCGGAAGCGAATTGAGAGCACTGCATGAATATCGCGGTGCCTATACGGACCTGCGCGACCTGATCCGCCTGCGCTACGCGGCGCGGGAGATCACCGATCTCGCTGACAATAAGACGTCCAACCCGCTTGCCGGCCTGCTGACCTCTAACTTCAGAGGTCGCGGTATCGATTTCGCCGAGGTACGCGTCTACCAGCCCGGCGACGATGTTCGAACGATAGACTGGCGAGTCACCGCACGAACTCAGGTGGCACACACCAAACTGTTTCAGGAAGAAAAAGAACGTCCTGTCCTGATTCTGGTCGACCAGTCTGCCTCCATGTACTTTGGCAGCCAGATTACGTTCAAGTCCGTTCTGGCAGCTCGCACCGCCTCCCTGATTGCATGGGCGGCGCTGGAACGTGGCGACCGGGTGGGCGGCATCGTCTTCTCGGAGCAGGGCCACCGTGAGGTCAGACCCAGGCGCAACAAGCATGCCGTATTGCGTCTGATGAATGAGATTCACGACTTCAACCATGCGCTGAATCGCGAAACCACGCTGACAGAAGGTTCCGGAAGTTATTTCAACAACGCCCTTGCAGAGGTGCGAAGAGTCACCAAACACGGCAGTGTGGTATTCATCATCAGCGACTTCAGCAGCTACAGCGAAGCGTCCCGAATTCACCTGCAACCCCTGGCACAGTCCAGTGATGTCATCGGCATTCATATCTCCGACCCACTGGAACAACATCTGCCAGCGCCGGATGTCTACAGCATTACCAATGGTCGCGATCGTTCACGTATCAACACCGGTAACCGGAAACATCGCGAAGCCTATGAACAGGGTTTCCAGCAGCAACTGAGTGCCATCCAGGAAGAGTTCATGCGCGTCAAGTCGCCGCTGCTGATGCTGAACACAGCGCAATCAATTGTCGACGGATTGAACCGTCAGACGGCCACGGGAAGCTGATATGGCAAACGCAGCTCCCAACCCAGGCGCAGTCCCAGGCATGATGCAACAGGCGACCGACCCACTGGCACAGCTCCGGGATATTCATACACCGGGCATGATTGAAACCTGGCCTCCGGCACCCGGCTGGTGGATGCTGGCAGCCATCGCCCTGGCGCTGGTTCTGTTTGGTATCTATTGGTTGATCAAACGCTGGATGGCGAACCGTTATCGGCGGGAAGCAAAAACGGAACTGGCACAGATTCGATCTGACTGGGTAAATCACGGTGATGACCTCGTTTACCTTGAAGCATTGCAGCGGCTGCTGAAGCGGGTCGCGCTGACACGTTTTCCGCGCGAACAGGTGGCCGGACTCACCGGAGAAGCCTGGGTGCAGTTCCTGGATCGCTCGACCGGCAGCCACGACTTTTCCATGGCCGAATCAGAAGCCCTGATTGATGGCGCCTACCGGGAAGACGTCACCATTGACATTGACGCTCTGGAAACCGCCGCACGCACCTGGATCGACAAACACGATATCCGCTTTCTTCAGGATGCACTTGAGGAGGCGATGGCATGATTGAATTCCTCTGGCCCCTCGCCGCCCTGTTCCTGCCGCTGCCAGTTCTGGTTTATTTCCTGGCGCCCAAAGCAAACCGCCAGGAACCGGCACTGCAGGTCCCTTTCTTCCAGACCGCATCATCCTATGAAAGTGCCACAACCGGCGGACGCACGCGTTCATTGCTGCGTCGCCTCGTTCTGACACTCATCTGGAGTGCACTGGTTCTGGCAGCGACAAGACCACAATGGATTGGTGAGCCTATCTCCTTGCCGACTTCCGGCAGGGATCTGCTGCTCGCTGTCGACATATCCGGTTCCATGGGCACTGAAGACATGGAGCTGGCCGGTGCCATGACGACCCGACTGGCGGTCGTGAAAGACGTTGTCGGTGACTTTGTCGAGCGCAGGAAGGGTGACCGACTCGGGTTAATTCTGTTCGGTACTCGTGCCTATCTGCAGACACCACTGACCTTCGACAGAAATACAGTGCGCACCCTGCTCGAAGAAACACCCCTCGGGATTGCCGGCGGTAAAACCGCCATTGGTGATGCGATTGGCCTGGCGGTGAAACGACTGCAGGAACGGCCGGCGGAGCACCGGGTGCTGATTTTATTGACCGACGGGGTCAACAATGTCGGTGAAGTCGATCCTGTGCAGGCGGCAAAACTGGCGGCACAGGAAGACATACGCATCTATACCATTGGCTTTGGCGCTGAAGAAATGGTGGTGCCCGGGTTTCTGTTCCAGCGCAAGGTCAATCCTTCTGCGGAACTCGACATCGAAACCCTCACCCAGATCGCCGAGCTGACCGGCGGCCTGTTCCAGCGTGCCCGTTCCACGGAGGAACTGAGCCAGATCTATGAAGCGCTGGATGAACTCGAACCCATTGAGCAGGACCAGGAAACCTATCGTCCGGTTCGCTCCCTGTACTGGTATCCCCTTGCTTTCTCCCTGCTTCTGAGCATGCTGTTCGCCCTGCTGCACCCCCAGATCACTCTATGGGCCATGAATCTGTGGCGCACCAGACCAGGTCTGAACTCGTCCGAAGAGGCTGCCACCTCATGAGCGAACAGATGCTGAATGACATTGCCCTGAACTTTCACTTCCTGCGCCCGGAATGGTTTTACACGCTGATCCCGGCACTGCTGCTGTTCCTGGTACTCCGCTACCGGCAGAGTCATCACAGCAACTGGGAAAAGGCCATTGACCCGCATCTGTTACCGCATATCCTCGACAATCCGAACCAGCAGGTTTCACGCAGCCCGCTGACTCTGCTGCTGGTCGCCTGGATCGTCGCAACCCTGGCACTGGCCGGGCCGGTCTGGCGTAAAACACCGCAACCGGTTCAGGAGCGTGAAGACGCCCTGGTGGTCATCTTCGATCTGACCCGCAGTATGCTGGCGACAGATGTCAAACCCGACCGTCTCGTTCGCGCCAAACGCAAACTGATTGATCTGCTGGATCTGCGCGAGGAAGGCGTCACGGCTCTGGTGGTTTTTGCCGGCGATGCCCACGTGGTCTCACCACTCACCGATGACACAAAAACGATTGCTGCCATGATTCCGGCACTGTCACCCGATATTATTCCTGCCCCGGGCAGCCAGCTGACCCCGGCGCTGGAACGCGCCATCGAACTGTTCCGCGACGGCGGTATGACAAGCGGCCGTATCCTGATCATGACGGATGAGATCCGTGACGTGGTCGCCGCGCAGCGGGTCGCCAGGCAGTACCGTAATGCCTACCCGGTGTCCGTGATGTCGGTCGGCACGGCGGAGGGCGCACCCGTCCCATTGATTCCCGGACGACCCGATCGCGGATATCTGAAAGATGCCCGCGGCAACATGGTCATCCCGCAACTCAATGCCAGGAGCCTGAAGGACTTTGCAGAACTTGCCGGTGGCCGTTACTCCCCGATGACATTAAACGAGGAAGATCTGGACTACCTGCTGGCGGAGCAGCCTTTACTGGAAGACGAAACCTACCGCGAACTGGAACGGGAGTTTGATGTCTGGTTCGAGGAAGGACCATGGCTGCTCCTGTTATTGCTGCCTCTCGCCTCGCTGGCGTTTCGACGTGGCTGGCTCTGGTCATTCGCACTGCTTGTTGTGATCCTTCCCGTCGAGCAATCACAGGCCTCTGTCTGGGATGACCTCTGGCAGACTCGCGATCAACAGGCCATGAACGCACTTGAGCAGGGTGATGCCGAGCGTGCGGCCGAGCTCTTCGAGCATCAGGCGTGGAAAGCGACTGCCAACTACCGTGGGGAAAACTTCGAGGACGCAGCAAAACAGTATGGTGACATCGATTCCAGTTCCGGCAGATACAACCTCGGCAATGCCTTCGCCAAACAGGGACGCTTCGACGAGGCGATCGAGGCGTATGAGCAGGCGCTGACACTGAATCCTGACAATGAAGATGCGCGGTTCAACAAGGAACTGATTGAGAAACTGCTACAGGAACAGCAGCAACAACAGCAGGAAAACCAGGATCAGGATTCCGAGGATTCAGAAAGCCAGCAGGACCAGGATCAGAACCAGCAGGATCAGGAAAACCAGGATCAGCAGGACGAGCAGGAACAGAACCAGGACAGCCAGCAGCAGCAGGAACAGGAACAGGAACAGGAACAGCAAGAGCAGGAACAACAGGAACAGGAGCAGCAGGAGTCCGAACAGAAACAGGCTTCCGAAGAAGAGTCGGAACTGGACGAGGAAGAAAAACAGGCTTTGCAGCAGTGGTTAAGGCGAGTGCCTGATGATCCCGGCGGACTGCTCCGCAACAAGTTCAAACAACAATATGAGACGCGTCTCAAAGAAGGCAAGGTATCGAGCAATGACACGACTTCTGATTGGTAGCGCACTGATTTTTATCGGTCTGTTTTCGGGAGCTGCCCAGGCGGGGCTGACGGCGACCGTGGATCGAACCGTCATTACCGACATCGACATCGTCAAGCTGACGGTGCGGGCATCGGACCGGGCCATCGAGGATGAAATCGATTTTTCCGCCCTGGAGGATGACTTCGAGATCATCAGCGAACGCGTCAACCGCAATCAGTCTCTGTCCATCGTCAACGGACAGACGAAACGCGTGGTCTATGAAGACTATGTGTTCACACTGCAGCCGAAACGTCTCGGCAACCTGTTTATTCCCGTGTTCAAAGCCGGCAACGAGCGCACTCAACCGATCACGATCCGCGTTCAACAGCAGTCCTCCTCCCAGCGCGACAGCATGCGTCAGTTCGTGTTTTTCGAGACCAGCGTCGACACCAATGAGACCTATGTGCAGGGCCAGATCATCTATTCAGTAAAACTCTTCTACACCGAGGCAATTGGTGGCGATTTCCCGCAGGCTCCGAGCCTGCCGGACACCGTGGTTGAAACCATCGAAACCGAAAACCGCTATGAATCGGTTGTTGATGGCAAGCGTTACTACGTCCTGGAAAAACGCTATGCCCTTTTCCCCCAGCGCAGCGGTGAACTGGTGATCCCCCGTGAAAGATTTGTCGGCACACGCGGCCGTGGCGGGACTTTCTCGCAGCGTCAACGGGTGTCCGCAGTATCCGACGCGCATACCGTGACCGTTCGCACCATTCCTGATTCGTTCAGCGGTGACGCCTGGATTCCCGCCAAGGCACTGGGCGTGAAAGAAGCCTGGACAGAGCAGCCCCCGGTCTTCAGGGTGGGCGAACCTGTTAACAGACAACTCGCGATTTCCGCGATCGGCCTTTCCAGCACGCTGCTGCCGGAACTCGGCGACATAGAAATCGAAGATGCCAAGGTCTACGCTGATCCGCCCACCACTGAAAACCGGGTTTCCCAGGACGGTATTACAGCACTGCAGGTAACCACAGTCGGTATCGTGCCAACCCAGGCAGGTCAGTTGAACCTGCCAGAGATCCGCATTCCCTGGTGGAACACACAAACAGATCGTGAAGAAGTCGCGATCATTCCAGCCGCCACCTATGAGGTACTTCCTGCCACCGGGAACAGCGCGGTTGCACCGACCGTCACAGTTCCGATTTCAGAACTGTCAGCACCCAACGTCGTCCAGACACCAGCAAATCCTTATTGGCAGTGGGCAGCCATCGCTTTTGGTCTCTTATGGCTTCTGACCGCATGGCAATGGATGCTGCTTCGGCGACAAGTGCGGGAACTGGCTTCCGCGCAGAACTCGAAATTCGATACGGTCACCTTCAGCGATCCGGACGAATCCAGACAATTTGCCGAACTGAAGAAAGCCTGCACCCGCAATCAAGCAGAAAGCGCACACCGGCAGTTATTCCTGTGGGCAAAAGCCCGCTACCCGGATATTCAATCCAACGTGGATCTCGGTCGAAGGCACCCGATACTCGCCGCGGAAATCGGCAACCTGGAGTCACATCTGTATGCTGACAGCGAAGGCACCACCTGGCGTGGTGAGGCGCTGCTGAAACTCGTCTCAGAATTACGAGCACAGAAAACCGGCAAGCAGAAGAACAAGGCCCTGGAACCCGAACTCAACCCCGCCTAACCCCAACCCCCTCGTCTCGACCGAAGGGCGCAGCCCCTACCACCCCTCGTCTCGACCGAAGGGCGCAGCCCGCAGCGGAGAGACCTCATCACCCCTAAACACCAATCTCCACCAAATCCAAACTCAAATCTCCCACACAAAAATCAGACACATCACAAAAGACAACCGATCAATCATTCTGTTCAATAGAACCCATGCACTGGGTCTACATCCTTACCAACAAATCCAATTCCACACTCTACGTCGGCGTGACACGCAACATTGAACGTCGCATCTCGCAACACCGGCTGGGTGAAGGATCCGAGTTCGTAAAGAAGTACAACCTGAAACGACTGGTTTACGCAGAAAGCTGCGATTCGGCGATGGCGGCGATAGCGCGTGAGAAGCAGATCAAGCGCTGGCGCAGAGAGAAGAGGGATGCGCTGATAGAAGAGATAAATCCCAGGTGGCGGGAGCTTGAGCTTTAAGGGTGATGAGGTCTCTCCGCCTGGCCTGCCCTGAGGGTAGTCGAAGGGTCGAGATGAGGGGTGAGGTCTCTCCGCTGCGGGCTGCGCCCTTCGGTCGAGACGAGGGGGGGGATAGGGACTGCGCCCTTCGGTCGAGACGAGGGGGGGAGGGTTCAGGTCTCTCCGCCTGGCCTGCCCTGAGCGTAGCCGAAGGGTCGAGATGAGGGGGAGGCTTGAATGGAAGCAGTAAGGTAGCATAATGGTTCCTTTTGTGGAGAAACCTATGACAACCCTGGTTCTGAAAAACTTTCCGGAGGCCCTGCACGCAAAGCTCAAAGAGCGCGCGACAGCGAACAACCGCAGCATGACCAAAGAAGCGATTACGTTACTGCAGACGGGTCTCGAAAACCCTGGTGGTATTGAAGATTTGCCACCGCTCGTAAAAGGGAAATACCCGCTGACTCAGAAAATGATTGATGACGCAAAAAGAAGTGGGCGTTCTTGATCGTTGTCGACACAAATATCGTCACTCACTTCCTGATTGAAGGAGAGAAGTCCTCAGAAGCCAGAAATGTCTGGCAACGAGATAATGAATGGCGACTACCCGTCTTGTGGCAGTTTGAATTCGCCAATGTGCTGGCGACACATGGCAAAGCCGGTTTCCTGCCGGTGGATGACCTTAAGGAAACCATGCTTTATGCGAAACAACTGTTCGCAGGTCGTGAGCTACCTGTGAATCCTGCGGATGCTGTCGAACTCGCTGTCGAAGCAAAAATATCCGCTTACGACGCTCAATTCGTTGTGTTATCACAGGTACTTGGCGTACCCCTGGTGACGGAGGACAAAAAACTTGTTCGCACCTTCCCTGATAGCACCATCGATTTAGCCGGCTTTCAGTAGGCTTTCTATAACTACAGACTCTTCGTCACGATCTCATAGACATCCGGCGAGATACCCTCGACCTCCAGAATACGCTGTAACTGCTCCTTCATGAGTATCTGCCGGTTCTCGTCAAATTTGCCCCAGCGTGTCAGCGGTGACAGGATACGCGCGGCCATCTGCGGATTAATCGCATTCAGTTCAATCACACGGTCTGCCAGAAACTCATAACCACGACCACTGGCATCATGGAAGTTCACGATGTTCGCCATCGCAAACTGCGCCACCAGGGCACGCATGCGGTTCGGCACCTTGATATCGAAAGCCTCGTGTTCCATCAGCGCCTTCACCTGATCCAGGGTACCCGGCAATGGACAGTTGGCCTGAATGGCAAACCACTGATCAATTACCAGCGCTTCGTCCTGGAATCGATTGTAGAAATCCGTCAGCGCTTTTTCTTTTGGCAGCTGCGCCGACTCAGCAGACGCATTCACGAGCGCTCTGATCGCGGCGCTCCGGTCTGTCATATTGGTCGCTGATTCATATTGCTCGACGCAGAGCTTTACCATCTCCGTATCTTCCGGCTGCATGAGATAGCCAAGAGCGACATTCTTCAATGCTCGTTCAGCAATCTGCCGGGCTTCCGCCGCATAGCTCACCTCTTTCTGGTTCAGCTTATAAACCGACAGCAGCAAACCACTCAGTTTCTTTGCAATCGTTGTGCGCACGGCTTCCCGTGCCTGATGAATCGCATCGACATTGGCTGAATCTGACATCTCAATCAGATACCCCTCACCCGGCAGCACCAGCATGTGCGCGATCATGGCCTTGTCGAGGTTCGGATCCTTGTCGCCTTCAAGCGCCTGCGTCAGGATCGCATCGAACGCTGCGATCAGCCGTTCATCAACGACAATCTCATCACCCGCCTCGATCTGGCCAACAACTTCCTGAATCACATCAAGCGAAAGCCGCTGCCCCGCTTCCCAACGATTAAAACCATCCGAGTCGTGGCTCATCAGAAACCGAAGATCATCTCGACTGTAGTCATAATTCAGCCGTACGGGTGCAGAAAAGCCGCGCAGCAATGATGGCGTAGGTTTCGTGTCGATACCTCGGAACACAAACGCCTGCTCAGGCTGTGTCAGATTCAACACCGTCGAGAAACCGCTCTCTTCATCCACGCTCGCCACATCCAGGCCGACAATCGGGAAGCGGATGTCGCTGCCTTCCTCATCCAGCAACCCCACTTTGAGCGGCATGTGATAGGGGTCTTTGTCATCCTGACCAGGCGTCGCCGGACAGGACTGCTTCACTGTCAGGGTAAAGGTGTTCGCGTTATCGTCGTATTCACCCGCGACGTCCAGCACCGGTGTGCCGGCCTGGCGATACCAGGTGCGGAACTGGGTCAGATCGACACCATTGGCATCTTCCATCGCCTTCACGAAATCTTCGGTCGTCACGGCCTGTCCGTCATGACGATCGAAATAGAGATCCGTGCCGGCACGGAATCGCTCAGGACCCAGAAGTGTACGGATCATACCGACCACTTCTGCGCCCTTCTCATAGACCGTGGCCGTATAGAAATTGTTGATCTCGATAAAAGAGTCAGGGCGGATCGGGTGCGCCATGGGTCCGGCATCTTCCGGGAACTGGGCACTGCGCAGCACCGCCACATCGTTCACACGGCAAACTGTCGGTGATCCCATGTCTGCTGAAAACTGCTGGTCGCGCAGCACGGTGAAACCTTCTTTCAGGGATAGCTGAAACCAGTCGCGACAGGTCACCCGGTTGCCGGACCAGTTATGAAAGTACTCATGGCCGACAACACTTTCCACGCGCTGATAGGCGGCATCAGTGGTGGTTTCCGGATGCGCCAACACACAGGACGTATTGAAGATATTTAGCCCCTTGTTCTCCATGGCACCCATGTTGAAACTCTCAACCGCGACGATCATGAAGATATCCAGATCGTATTCCCGCCCATAGACTTCTTCGTCCCACTTCATGGAGTTCTTGAGCGACACCATGGCGTAATCAACCTTGTCGATGTTGTGCGCCTCGGTGAAGATTTGAAGTGTGACTTTTCGCCCACTCATGGTCACAAATTCATCTTCGATGTGCTGCAGGTCACCAGCAACCAGGGCAAACAGATAGGCCGGCTTCTTGAACGGATCTTCCCAGGTCGCCCAATGGCGATCTCCGTCCTCGCCCCGATCAACATTGTTGCCGTTTGAAAGCAGTACCGGATAATTCAGTTTGTCGGCGACAACTGTCGTTGTGTAGGTCGACATAACGTCAGGGCGATCGAGATACCAGGTGATGTTGCGGAAGCCCTCTGCCTCACATTGGGTGCAGTACATATCGCCGGATTTATAGAGCCCTTCAAGCGCAGTGTTGTCCTGGGGCTTGATTTGAACCGCGGTGGTTAACTCAAATGCCTCCGGCACATCGAACAGGGACAGTTCATCCTGATCAACCTTGAACTCATTGTCAGTGAGCATCCGACCGTCAATGGCAATGGACTGGGTATCCAGATCCTTGCTGCCATCCAGCACCAGATGTAACTGGTCATCCGCGGCGGCCTCTGGGTTTTTGACGACTTTTAAGGTGCTCGTGACCGTGGTCACATCCTCATGGATATCCACATGCAGATTGGTTTCGATAATGAGGAAAGGCGGGACCTTATAGTCCTTGAGGTAAATCGCCTTGGGTTGGCCTTCTTTCATGCCTTGAGCCAGAGTATTGCGGGAAGGAGATTCTATCAGGGCGGCGTCAGGAATTCGCAGTCGACAGTTTGAGTGGTCATCTTGAGATCAAGGGTGGCAAGCGGGGCTTTAGCGATCTCTGCGGTGGCGATATAGGCGGCGTCGTAGCTTGTGAGGTTATGTCGAAGAGACCAGATCCTCTCCGAAAGATCGTCAAACGGAAACAGTTGGACATCCAGTGCATCGAGAACCAGAAAAGACTCCCTGGCCCGCAACTCGGAGATCGAACCTGAGCGCTCAAGCCTGCGCAGTACCTGCGTGACTTCATAAGGCAGCAGGTCAGGTGCGATCAATTCCTCGCCGGCCATCACAGCACCTGCCCAGTCGCCTCGTTGATCCAACTTTGTCAGCGCTACGACAACGACACTTGCGTCAATGACGATGCTCATTCGCGCTTTCGTGCTTCGAGGATTTCCTCTACCGAAACATCGGTGTTGTATTCGGCTTTCATCTCAGAAACCCGCGCGACCCATTCTTTGGTAGACATTTTTCGAGAAAGCTTTACCAACTCGGCGTTCAGATATTCCTGCATGGATTTACCCTGGCGGGCTGCATTGTCGGCCAGCGCATCACGCACTTCCTGAGGTACGTTTCGTATCGTGATGTTCATGCATGCATTTTGCAGGCATTGCATGCATTCTGCAAGCGCAGATGTCTCACACCAGGTTCAGTGATATCCCGTTGACGCCGGGCAAAATCTGGTCATAATTTATGACCAGTCATACTTTGTAGTCGGAACTATGGAACCCAAAAAGATCGGAGCCGCAAAATTCAAGGAGCAGTGCCTGTCGATTCTGGACAACCTTGAACCTGATGGCGTCATTGTCACGAAACATGGAAAACCCGTCGCGAAAGTCACACCTATCAAGATAACAAACAAAGAATTTCTGGATTCTTTGGATGGCAGAAAAGTCATCATCAAGGGAGACATCATGAGTACGGGTGTGAAGTGGAATGCAGAGAGTTAATCTCGATACACACATTCTCTTTTTCATCATAGAAAGTGCGTTAGAGAAAAGAGAACGGGACATCCTCATCTCTCACGACTGGTGTATCTGCCCCATCGTCTTGTGGGAACTGGCTATGCTGGCTGATTTCGGTCGGATAGACTTCGACTTTGACGCAGAAGATGTCCGTGATCTGATGAACAAGGTCGAAGTCCTCCCTTTGGATGCCAACGTTGCCAGGCAATCCAGAAACCTGGACATTTCATCCGACCCAGCCGACGAACTCATTGCTGCAACCAGCGTTGTCCACAATATCCCGTTGCTGACTCGAGACAGCAAAATCAAATCGTCAAAAATGGTGCCGCTTGCCTGACTTACGAGGTTTCCTCAGAAAGATGGCCAGTGAAGTCCCCGAGGGCGGCTGCACTGCCGAGCATCCGGTTGAGTACTTCCTGCGCCTGGACGATAACGCCCACCCCCTGAACCCATTGATTGGCCGGCAGGTCACCCTCACCCACACCGGCAAGATTGCGTGTGTGGAATGTGGGCGCAAAACCAAGAAGAGCTTCAGCCAGGGTTACTGCTATCCCTGCTTCAAAAAGCTCGCTCAGTGTGACCTCTGCGTCATGAGCCCCGAGCGCTGCCACTTCGATCAGGGCACCTGTCGTGACAACGACTTCGCAGAAAACTTCTGCATGCAACCGCATATCGTCTACATCGCCAATTCCTCTGGCCCCAAAGTCGGCATTACACGACCCGGGAACCTGCCGACCCGCTGGGTCGACCAGGGCGCGGTACAGGCATTACCCATTATGAATGTCATGACCCGCCAGCAGTCCGGCTTCGTGGAAGTGGCTTTCAAAAACCACATCTCAGACAAAACCCATTGGCAGAAGATGCTGAAAGCAGAAGATGACCATATGGATCTTGCCGCCAAACGCGACGAGCTGATGAACGAGGTTCAGGCTGATCTGGCGCCCGTGATGGAACGCTTCGGTATTCAGGCGATCCAGCCCATCCTTGACGCCGAGGTGCAGACCTTCTGCTATCCCATGACGAACTACCCTGCCAAGGTCACATCGCTGAACTTCGATAAGACGCCGACACTGGGCGGCACCCTCACCGGCATCAAGGGCCAGTACCTGGTATTCGATACCGGAGTCATCAACCTGCGCCGATTTACGAGCTATGAGGTGGAAGTCACTGTGGCGGACGCACCTGATTCTGATGGCGGAGACGAAACAGAAGAACAGCTAAGCCTCCTGTAGCCAACCCGCCGAGCAGGCCGCCCAGGTGTGCACCATTGGCAATGCTGCCTAATCCCAGCAGATCAATAGCGCCGGTAAAGCCGATGGCAAGATACACCAGCATGAAAATATAAACGCCGTTGGGCACACCCATAGCGCGCGAGGGTATGGCTTTAGACCAGACCAGCGCATACCCGAGCAATCCGAACACCACACCTGACATCCCGCCAAAGAATCCCGGCGACGACATCACATACTGAAGTACGTTCGCAACAAGCGAAGAAACCATCACGATGCCGAGTAATGCCCAGGAGCCGTTCACCTGTTCAATGCGTCTGCCGATCTCCCAGAGCCAGAGCAGGTTGAACACAATATGCAGCCAGCTGAAATGCACAAACATGGGCGAAAATAATCGCCACACTTCACCCTGTTTCAGCGTGTACTCCATGGAAGCAAAATATTGCTCACCCTGAACATCCACCAGCATGACAAACATCATGCGGGCGAAAAGGCTGTCGGTTTGCACGTCCTGCAGGTTCATGCCCACCGGCAGAAACAGGATGCAGACAAGGATCAAACCCATGCTCAGCGGATAGCGCCAGAAGGCTTCAAAGACTCGCTGTGCAACGCTGACCTGAGGGGCTAGCGCAGGTTCTTCTTCCTGAAGAGGTAAACGGCCTGCCTGGTATTCGCTGTACGCAGCCTGGACATATGCCACAGCCCGCTCATCTGCCACCCAGATCACCTGGTTCAGGCCCTCCTCTGTGATGCGGTGTGGCAGGCCCTGGGCCGAAAGAAAACGGGCAAAGCCGGTTAGGTCCACTTCGGATGGAATTTCGAGTGCGTTGATCAACGGTAGGCCAGGTGGTGTAAAATCTAAGTATATCTGAAACACGACATCCCTCCGCGCCGCAGCCTCCGGCTGCTCTGGTCGGGATGAGGACACGAACACATGATCGAAAACGCTGACCAACAGGTACTGACCCAGCTGACCCGCTGGATTGAAGCCGGCAAGAAAGCCTGGCTCGCCACGGTGGTAAAAACCTGGGGTTCATCGCCAAGACCTGTGGGTTCTCTGTTGTGCTGCAACGAAGACGGCCATGTGGCGGGTTCGCTTTCCGGCGGCTGCATTGAAGAAGACCTGCTGGAAAAAATTACCAACGGTGAACTCGCGACCGAAAAGCCGGAAGTGATGCTCTACGGCAAAACCACGGAAGAGTCCGAACGTTTCGGCCTGCCCTGCGGCGGTCAACTGCACATTGTGGTTGAACCCCAGATGGATGACCGAAACCTTAAGCACTTTCAGGCGATTGCCGATCGACTTGCGGCACGGGAATGTATCGAACGCAAAGTTGATATCGCCACGGGCGAGATCAGCATCGAAGAAAAAGGTCGATTCAAGCATCTGCAGTTCACCGGCGAGTTCGAAAACACCGACACCCCCGGTGAGAAGTTTCTGATCCAGACTTACGGGCCCCGGTACCAGCTGTTCCTGATCGGCGCCGGTCAGGTCTCCCAGTACCTGGCGCAGATCGCCCAGATGCTGGACTACCATGTGGTCGTGTGTGATCCGCGCCAGGAGATGATTGACCAATGGACCATCGAAGGCACACAACTGGTTTGTGATATGCCGGATGATGCCGTCAAGAATCATGCTGACGACACCTTCTCTGCCATCATCGCGCTCACCCATGATCCGAGAATTGATGACATGGGGCTGATGGAGGCACTCAAAACTGATTCATTCTTCATTGGCGCCATGGGTTCCACGCGAACGTCTGCCAAGCGCCGCGAAAGATTGCTGCAGCTGGATCTCACTGAAGAAGAAATTAACCGATTGCACGCACCCGTGGGGTTACCTATTGGCAGCAAGACGCCCGCCGAGATTGCGATTGCTATCATCTCGCAGCTCACTGCCCTGCGCAGTGAAAAAGAACAACTGATCCAGGCCGACTTTCGGGAAACCATCAGCGCGTGACCATCGGCGCGCTGGTGCTGGCCGCGGGGCAGTCAAAGCGCTTCGGCGGCGACAAACGTCAGGCAACCCTGCCCAATGGCAAGCTCGTCATTCAACAGACGCTGGAGAAAGTGTCGGCCGTATTCGATGACGTGCTGGTGGTGCTGCGTGCTGAAGACAGAGAACTTCGCGAGCGCCTGGTAAAGCTCTTTCCTGACCTCAACTATCACCATGCACCCGACTCAGAACTGGGCATGGGTCACAGCCTGGCGAGTGGCATCAGTCAGATTGAAGGCTGGGATGGGGTGTTCGTGTTTCTGGGGGATATGCCGTTTGTGGAGGTTGGGACTCTGGAGCAACTGAAGCTAGAGATAAAACCCTCGTCTCGACCGGAGGGCGCAGCCCGCAGCGGAGAGACCTCATCTCGACTGGAGCTTGCAGAGCAAGCGGAGCGGAGAGATCCGTCAGCTTCGCTCGGGATGAGGGGGAGAATCCTCGTGCCCAGCTACAACAACAAACCCGGCCACCCGGTTTACTTCGACTCAGTATTCTTCAAAGAACTGGCAGCAATCTCAGGCGACACCGGAGCAAGAACGGTCATCAAGAATCACGAGGACGCGATCAAGGTTATTGAGGTCGATGATAAAGGCGTGTTGAGTGATATCGATCAGCAGGCCGATCTGGCCTGAGGTCTCTCCGCTACGCAGCCTTTGGCTGCTTCGGTCGAGACGAGGGGTCCCTTAAGACCTCGTCTCGACCGGAGGGCGCAGCCCGCAGCGGAGAGACCTCATCTCGACTGGAGTTTGCAGAGCAAGCGGAGCGGAGAGATCCCTCGGCTTCGCTCGGGATGAGGGTTAGTGGCGAAGGGTATCCTGGTTTTCCAGAAACCACTCGTAAGTCGAACGCGAACCCTCTTCCAGACTGATCCGGCCCTGCCAGCCGAGGGAATTGATCTTGCTCACATCCAGTAACTTACGTGGTGTGCCGTCTGGCTTACTGGTATCAAAAAAGAGCTGACCCTCGTACCCAACAACACGCTGGATAGTTTCTGCCAGCTCCCGGATCGTGACGTCCTGACCCGTGCCCACATTAATATGTGAGCACATGGGCTCAGTTACAGACTCAATCTGAGACTTCTCAAGATTCAAAACATGCACACAGGCATCGGCCAGATCATCGACATGAAGAAACTCCCGCATGGCATTACCGGTTCCCCAGACAACGACCTCGGCTGATCCCGCTTCTTTCGCCTCGTGGATACGCCTCATCAGTGCGGGAATCACATGGCTGTTCTCAGCGTGAAAGTTGTCGCCAGTCCCGTAAAGATTCGTGGGCATTACCGAACGAAAATCCGTGCCGTATTGCCGGTTATAGGATTCGCACAGTTTGATGCCGGCGATCTTGGCAATGGCATAGGGTTCGTTGGTTGGTTCAAGCGTTCCGGTGAGCAGGGCTTCTTCTTTCATGGGTTGCTCGGCAAATTTGGGATAGATGCAGGAACTTCCAAGAAACATAAGACGCCCGCAACCTGTTTCATGCGCGCCCTGCATCAGGTTTGTCTCAATCATCAGGTTCTGGCTGATGAACTCAGCCGGATAGGTATCGTTGGCGTGAATACCACCGACCTTCGCCGCAGCAACCACCAAAACATCGGGTCGATGATCTGCAAGCCACCTAAAAGTCTGTTCCTGATTAGTAAGATCAAGCTCAGCACGGTCAGCCGTCAGGATGTCGGCCTCACCCTCAAGCCTGCGAACAATAGCCGAGCCTACCATCCCGTTATGACCGGCGATAAAGACCCTTTTCATGACTGGTGGCTCATGATTCGTGGCTCATGAATCGTGCGGGTTGTTCACACTGAAACCGCTGGACTTCAGCAAGGCCTGGCGTTTTGCCTGATCAAGATCGTGGTTAAGCATTTCAGCAATCATCTGATCCAGCGTTGTAGTTGGCTGCCAGCCCAGTTCCGCATGCGCCCTGGATGGATCGCCAAGCAGGCTTTCTACTTCGGCTGGTCGATAATACTTGGGGTCAACACGAACCAGAACATCACCAGGCTTCAGGCTGATAGTGTCAATAACGTCCGAAGCCGAAACAGAATCAACAATACCCAACTCCTCAGGACCTTCACCCTCCCAGCGAAGCACAATACCGAGACAGGCTGCAGTTCGCTAAACAAACTCACGAACGCTGATCTGATGCCCGGTCGCTATCACGTAATCACGGGGTTCATCCTGTTGCAGCATACGCCACTGCATGTCCACATAGTCTTTTGCATGGCCCCAGTCCCGTTTGGCATTGAGATTGCCGATGTACAGGCAGTCTTCCAGACCCAGCGCGATGTTCGAGAGGCCCCGAGTGATCTTACGTGTGACAAAAGTCTCGCCACGCCGCTCGGATTCATGATTAAACAGGATGCCATTGCAGGCACAGATACCGTAAGCCTCGCGATAGTTCACCGTAATCCAATAGGCGTAAAGCTTGGCAACACCATAGGGTGAGCGAGGATGAAATGGGGTGTTTTCATTCTGAGGCGATTCCTGCACCAGCCCATAAAGCTCTGATGTGGACGCCTGATAAAAGCGGGTTTTCTTCTCAAGCCCGAGAAAGCGAATCGCTTCAAGGAGACGAAGAGTACCCAGCGCATCGACATCCGCCGTGTACTCAGGCACTTCAAAACTCACTGCCACATGGCTTTGCGCACCAAGGTTATAAATCTCGTCTGGCTGACATTCGCTGATGATGCGCGTGAGATTGGAAGAATCTGTCAGATCTCCGTAGTGAAGAATGAGGTTACGCTCATCAACATGAGGGCTCTGATAGATATGATCTATGCGATCAGTATTAAAGAGTGAACTGCGTCGCTTGATGCCGTGAACAACATAGCCCTTCTCAAGCAGGAGTTCGGCCAGGTAAGAACCATCCTGGCCGGTGATGCCTGTGATAAGCGCAACTTTACGCAAGTCAAACCCTCCGATCTTGATTCTTCTGACCTGTCTTGCCTAAAAGAGTGACGGCCTCACCCGACACCTCATCATCAGGCATCTATCGTTGTTTACTTCGCGAAGCCCAATCGAGTTTACTCCTGCAGATTTCATAAAAGCTATGCCCAGGTGGATGCACGAGTTTCAATTTTTCCTTCTTCTTACGTATCGTCAGGGAGTCTCCAGGTTTAATGCGAAACTCCAGGTGCGAGTCGAAACTGACCTTGGCATCAACACCTGTCGCAGAACTGATCACAATACGAATCTCTCCACCACCAGGCACTACCAGTGGCCTGCTTGTCAAAGAGTGCGGGAACATGGGAACCAGCACGATCGCATCCAGACTCGGATGCATGATGGGCCCGCCAGCGGACAAAGCATATGCCGTAGACCCGGTGGGTGACGAGACAATCAAACCATCGGAATTCTGTCTGTAGACAAATCTGTCATCTACATAGAGCTCCATTTCGATCATTTTCGGCATCTCTGCCGAATGCACAAGAACCTCATTCAGCGCCGAAGGCACTTCATCGTGACCTTCAACGAGACCTTCCAATAGAAAGTGTTCTTCAGTGGTAAACTCGCCATCCAGCACAGCAGATAGTTGTGTATCGATTTGGTCAGGCGAGACATCAGCCAGAAAACCCAGTTTGCCTCGATTGATACCCAGTATGGGTACACCATGCGGTGCCATCGACCTGGCTGCGCTCAGAATATTGCCATCTCCTCCGACGGCGATCAGCAAGTCACAAGCCGTAGCCATGTCATCCCAGGTAGTAACACGACAATCTGCTTCACAGAGCATACCTGCGGCAACTTCATCAACCAGCACGTCGATCTTGCGAGTCTTGAGAAGCTCAAA
Organism: Candidatus Azotimanducaceae bacterium; assembly: GCA_965662805.1. Classification (GTDB taxonomy): domain Bacteria; phylum Pseudomonadota; class Gammaproteobacteria; order Pseudomonadales; family Azotimanducaceae; genus UBA9659. The sequence goes on from CBFIJB010000002.1 coordinate 112,287, forward strand.
CACTGCGACCAAGGATTCACGAATCTGATCATTACTGACTCGTGAAACCAGGCCAATCGTCCTGAATTGCGGCATCTTCTCTATTGGTGTATTCCTGTAACCGTGCCGCATTTAACCACATCCCAACAGGAAACGCGCATCACATTTATTCGCTTAAGGCATTAATTACGACTTGATCGGGACTATAATAGGCGCAAACTGGCACACCTGATTGCTTAGAGGAGAATATGTGAACTCCCGAATCAACAGACGCCATGCTCGGGAGCAGGCTGAAGAGAGAAAGATTGCAGATATTCGTGCTGCAGGCTCCCTATGGAATGCGATACGCCATGAGGTGAAGCTGCGCGCTGATTTTGAACCCATCATGTCAACGTTCTTTCACGCGACGGTGCTGAATCATGACACCTTCGAAGGTGCACTGAGTTTCCTGTTGGCTGGGAAACTGGACAGCCCCGTTGTTTCCAGCATGGCCATCCGCGAGATTATCGATGAGGCTTATCGTGAGGAACCCTCCATCATCAGAGCCGCAGAAATCGATATCAAGGCGATACGCGAGCGAGACCCTGCCTGTAACAGCTATTCAACTCCGTTACTGTTCTATAAGGGGTTTCATGCGTTGCAGTCATACCGGGTCGCTCATTGGCTATGGCACCAGGAACGTCATAGCCTGGCGTTTTACTTCCAGAATCAGATGAGTGCCATATTCGGCGTTGATATCCACCCAGCAGCAAGTATTGGCTGCGGCATCATGTTCGACCATGCCACCGGTATCGTTATTGGCGAGACCACTGTTGTGGAAGATGACGTGACAATGCTGCATGGGGTTACCCTGGGGGGTACGGGGAAAGAACAGGGTGACCGTCATCCCAAAGTCAGACACGGCGTTTTGATTGGCGCTTCAGCATCGGTCATTGGCAATATTGAAATTGGTGAAGGCGCTAAGGTCGGAGCTGGCAGCGTCGTTATGAAAGATGTACGTCCTCATGTCACCGTCGCCGGTGTACCTGCCAGTGTTGTGGGTACGCCCAGTGGAAACTTTCCTGCTGAGGACGTGGATCAATCCTTTTAAATCAATCGAAGAGGTCTTTCAGATGTGAAATCCCAATAGATGCGTGACACATCCAGTTCTTTTCTAATATTTAGATTTAGAGGAGAACATGATGACAGAAGCGCAGCAGGTTAGACTGGTAAATTGGAGGCTGAAGGTCCTTAACTGGGCACAAGGCGAGCCTCGCCAGGTCTCTAGAACATGCAGACATTTCGGCATATCCAGACCAACTTACTATCGCTGGAAAAAGCGATTTGAGGAGTTCGGAGAGGCTGGGTTAGCCGATCGGCCCAAGAGACCTAATCGATCACCACGCGCTACCCCACCATCAGTCGTCAGTAAGATTTTGTATCTGCGTCAGAACTATCATTTTGGCGCGGGCAGGATCCGGGCTTATCTGCAGCGCTTCCATGAAATTGAGATCGCTCGTTCATCTGTGCATCGGATCCTCGTGAGTCACGGAATGGGCCGATTACCGGCGAATCAGAAGCATCAGCCACACAAGAAGCGTTGGAAGCGATACGAGAAGGCTCAGCCTGGACACCGGCTACAGATGGACGTGAAGTTCCTGGAGAGGGTTCCTGGGACACGAAAACGTCTTTATCAGTTCACTGCGATCGACGACTGCACACGTGTCCGAATACTCAAGGTCTACGATAAATGTAATCAGAAGACGGCTATCCGGTTCCTAAACGAAGTACGGGAAAGACTGCCGTTCCGCATCCAAGTGCTCCAGACCGACAATGGGGCGGAGTTCCAGTCAAACTTTCATTGGCACGCCGAGTCTCTAGATATCCGGCATGTTTACATCCGTCCACGGACACCGCGATTGAATGGTAAGGTCGAACGCTCACATCGAATTAATGATGAAGAGTTCTATCAAATGCTCGATCAAGATGGCATCTCAGACGATATTGTTTTGTTCAACGAGAAAGTCCGTGAATGGGAGAATTACTACAACTACAATCGTCCACACGGAGCTCTTCAGGTTCTTCATCATTAACGGGGGACACCGGCATTCATTAAACTGATTTTACGAAGATCATTTAATGGAGATAACACCGATGTCCCACGCAGTAACAATCATAGGCATATCCGACCTTGAGGTCGAACACGTTGAGCGAGATGACAACATCACGGTCTATGCCAGACCAGCGAATCGCCCGCCGTGCATTCATTGCGAGCCCGATGACGTCAAGATCAAGGCGACCAATCAACGCACCTTAAAGCACACGCGTCAGGGGAATCAGATCATGAAGCTGCATCTGAAGGCTCCAAAGTATTACTGCCCAGAGTGCCAGCGATACTTCTGTCATCGCTTCAAGGGCATCAGACCACGATATAGATCTTCTGAGGCCTTCAGGCTTGAAGTGTTTGAGGCCCATCATGGCGGTATCACGCAACGCAAACTCAGCCAGACCCACGATTCGAGTCCGGTAACGGTTGAGCGCTGGTATCAGGGCTTCCTGGAACAAAAACGGTCTGAGATGTCGAATCGTCCGTGTCCACAAGTACTTGGGATTGATGAGCATTTCTTCACGCGCAAAAAAGGTTATGCCACAACCCTGGTTGACCTGAAGAACCACAAGGTCTTCGATGTCGTCCTGGGGCGCTCTGAAGCGAGTTTGAGGCGGTATTTAGAGCGTTTACCGGGTCGAGACAAGGTTCAGGTGATCGTCATGGATCTGGCCGAAACGTATCGTCGTATCGCACGCCAATACTTCCCGAATGCCATCATCGTGGCTGACCGATTCCATGTGATTCGACTGGTCAATCACCACTTTCTCAAGGCCTGGCAACAGCACGATCCAGAGGGCAGGAAGAACCGCGGCCTGTTGAGCCTGATGCGTCGTCATGAATGGCATCTGTCATCTGAGCAGCGCCGGAATCTCAATGAGTATTTGAGTCAGTTTCCTGTGCTGGATGCTATCTACGATGCCAAGCAGCATCTAAACAGCTACCTGCTGCTGAAGACACTGAACGCTCGTAGAGCGAAAAGAAAGTTGGCTGGCTTCCTGCGGTTGATTAAGCAGCTGAAAGCGAGCCCGCTTCATCGGCTGGCAGAGACGCTGAGCTCGTGGTTACAGCCTGTGCTTGCCATGTGGCGATTCAGCAAGACCAATGGGATTACTGAGGGTTTCCACAACAAGATGGAGATGATTACCCGTAGAGCGTATGGGTTCAGAAACTTTGAAAATTATCGATTGAGGGTCTTAGGCTCTTCATCATTAACGGGGGACACCGGCATTCATTAAACTGATTTTTGCGAAAGTCATTTAATGGAGATAACACCGATGTCCCACGCAAGTCATATCATAGGCATATCTGACCTTGAGGTCGAACGCGTAGATCGAGATGACAACATCACGGTCTATGCGCGCCCCACCAAACGCCCCTCGTGCATTCACTGCGATCACGATGACGTCAAAATCAAGGCAACCAACCTACGTACACTGAAGCACACCCGCCAGGGCAACCAGGTGATGACGCTGCGGCTGAAAGCGCCAAAATACCATTGTCCTCAATGTGGGAAGTACTTTTGTCACCGCTTCAAAGGCGTCCTGCCGCGTTACAGATCCTCTGAGGCATTCCGTCTCGAAGTGTTTGAGGCACACCATGGCGGTGTCACGCAACGCAAGCTTAGTCAGACCCATGATTCAAGCCCGGCAACAGTTGAGCGCTGGTATCAGGGGTTCCTGGCGCAAAAACGGTCAGAGATGTCGAACCGCCCCTGTCCGCAGGTATTGGGTATTGATGAGCACTTCTTCACGCGTAAGAAGGGCTATGCGACAACGTTGGTTGATCTGAAGAACCACAAGGTCTTTGATGTCGTCCTGGGACGCTCTGAAGCGAGTTTGAGGCAGTATTTAAAGGGTTTACCGGGTCGCGACAAGGTTCTGGTCATCGTCATGGACCTGTCAGAGACTTATCGTCGCATTGCTCGAGAGTACTTCCCTAACGCGATCATTGTGGCGGATCGTTTCCATGTGATTCGACTGGTCAATCACCATTTTCTCAAGGTCTGGCAGCAGCACGATCCTGAGGGCAGGAAGAATCGTGGTTTGTTAAGTTTGATGCGGCGTCATGAGTGGCATCTGTCATCGGAGCAGCGTCGTAACCTCAATGACTATCTAAGTGACTTTCCTGTACTCGAAGCACTCTACGATGCCAAGCAGCAACTCAACAGTTACCTGCTGCAGAAGACACTGACGCACAGAAGAGCCCGCAGGAAGCTACGTGGCTTCCTGAGGCTGATTGAACAGCTCCGTGAAAGTCCACTGTACAAACTGGCCGAGACCCTGACTTCGTGGCTACAGCCTGTCCTTGCGATGTGGCGCTTCAGCAAGACGAACGGCATCACTGAGGGTTTCCACAACAAGATGGAGATGATCACCAGACGCGCTTACGGATTTAGAAATTTTGAAAATTATCGGTTGAGAGTCTTAACCCACTGTGGATGGGATGGCATTATCAATCGTGTTTAGGGAGTTTAATGAATTGCCCCATCCCCCGTTAAGTGGGTAGAGCCAGCCGTTGTATTTCGGTCCGGGATGGTTTGTTTGGTGGAGGTGCCGGGAATTGAACCCGGGTCCGTCAGCTCTCCGCCTTCAGCTCTACATGCTTAGTTTGTCTATTTTTTAACCTTACGCTAGCCCGGCAAACAGGGATCGGAAGGCGAGCTTACTTTAAGTTTAACTGCTTTAACCGCAAGCGGGGTCTGGCAGCGGTCCCATGAGTCGTGCACCCGGTTTGAATACATGGGCACATCCGCCCCGGGTCAAGCTAAAACTTAAGCCTTTCTTAAAAAGAGGGTTTAAGCAGCTAGTGCGTAGTTTTCGTCGTTGGCAACTATAAAAAGTTACAGTGATTTATTTACGAGAGTCACTACCCTCTCGGCATGCACTTCAGGTTTTGTAACCGGCGTCGAAGCCAAGTCACCCCCAAGGTGATTATCTAAGTATACAGGTTTTATATGGGGCTGTTTTCTGTCGATTCAACTAGTGATTATCTGCCTTTAGCAGGCGCGACTTATCCCGGCTCCAGTCACGTTCCTTGATACTGGCCCGTTTGTCGTGTTCTTTCTTCCCTGTCGCCAGAGCGATTTCGCACTTTACCCGGTTGTTCTTCCAGTACAGTGCAACCGGAATACAGGTCTGTCCTTTCTGCTGTGTCGCTCCGATCAGACGTGCGATTTCTTTCTTGTGCAGCAACAGCTTGCGTGTTCTCTGGGGTTCAGGGTTAACGTGAGTAGAGGCCGACGCCATAGGCGTGATGTTGCAACCAAGTAAAAATGCCTCGCCATTTTTCAGCAGCACATAGGTATCCAGGAGCTGGCATTTCCCCGCTCTCAGAGATTTCACCTCCCAGCCTTCAAGTGCGACACCTGCTTCGAACTTGTCATGCAGGTGGTAATCAAATTTCGCACGTTTGTTCAGGGCGATGGTGTTGGATTGTGCTTTCGGTTTCTTGGCCATTTCACTCAGCCCCGGTGGCAAATCACTGGGGGGCGCCATTATAGGCTTATCTTGCAGTTTGTCACGACGCACTCAGGTGCGACAATACGGCAGTTATGAGAAACGATGAGATAAGGTGGTAGTCCATGTCTGAATCTGTGCATGGCATGTGGTCATCAAGACTGATGTTCATCCTGGCTGCTGCGGGGTCAGCGGTTGGTCTTGGCAATATCTGGCGATTCCCTTATGTCGCAGGTGAAAACGGTGGTGCAGCGTTTGTACTTGCCTACCTGGTCTGCATTTTCCTGATCGGCGTGCCCATTATGGTTGCGGAGATCACGCTGGGTCGTGCTGGCCGCAAAAGTCCAATCAACACCATGCAGGATCTGACAATTCAGTCAGGAGCCTCGTCTGGCTGGCGGGTCATCGGCTGGATGGGCGCGCTGGCTGGATTCATGATCTTGTCGTTCTATGCCGTGATTGCGGGATGGGCGATTGCTTATCTGGTAGAGATGGCATCCGGAACGTTTACCGGAGCAGACGGAGAGTTTGCCAGTGAAACGTTCACTCAACTGACAGCCAATCCCTGGACCGTGATTGGCTGGCACACTCTGTTCATGGCATTGACGACCTTCATTGCTGCCAGAGGCGTGGGAGCGGGTCTGGAGGCGACGGTCAAGTACCTTATGCCAACGTTGTTTGTTCTGCTGCTTGCGCTTGTCGGTTGGGCAGCAGTCAGTTCCGGGCATTTCATGGAAGGACTGAACTTTCTGTTCGCATTCAAGGCTGACCAGTTTTCAACCGACTCGGTGTTGATGGCTATGGGTCAGGCCTTCTTCACACTCAGTCTCGGAATGGGCGCCATCATGGCTTATGGCGCCTATCTGCCGAAGTCTGCCTCCATCATGAGCTCAGCGGTAACGATCGCTGCTTTGGATACTCTGGTCGCTCTTCTTTCGGGCATGGTGATATTTCCGATCGTGTTTGCCAATGGTCTTGAGCCATCGGCTGGCCCTGGACTGATGTTCATCACCCTTCCACTTGCTTTCGGGCAGATGGCCGCCGGTCAGTTTTTTGGCAGTCTGTTCTTTCTGCTGGTTGTTTTTGCCGCGATTACTTCGGCGATTTCCCTGGTCGAGCCGGCGATCGCCTGGCTGGTGGAAAAGCTGGAGGTTGGTCGAGTGACCGCTGCATGCATGATCGGTGGTTCGGGCTGGTTTGTCGGTCTGGGCAGCGCCTTCTCTTTTAATCTCTGGTCAGATCTGACTTTCCTGCCGGGGAAAACCTTTTTTGACTCCATGGACTATGTGGCGAACAACATTATGCTGCCCATCGGCGGGGTGTTGATTGCTGTGTTTGCCGGATGGGTCCTGAGCGAAAAGATTTTCGATGAGCAGTTGGATGAGCTGTCGAGCGGACTTCGCTCAGTGCTCAGATTCCTGATCAGGATTGTCGCACCCTTAGCCGTGTTCATCGTGTTTCTGATGACTGTTTTCTTTTCCTGAGTCAGAACGCCCCATGAAAACGGTATCGCGTTCTGCCCTTTTACCTTATTCAGCAGAGCAGATGTTTGACCTGGTTAATGATGTTGCAGCTTATCCTGGGTTCCTTCCCTGGTGCGACAGCAGTCAAGTGATTGAGGCATCTGAAACTCAGATGCTGGCCAGCGTGACAGTGGCCAAGGCGGGTATCCGTCAGAGTTTCACGACCCGCAATCAACTGGTCAGACCCTCGCTTATCCGTCTGACGCTGGTTGAGGGGCCGTTTTCAAGCCTCGAAGGCCGCTGGCAGTTCAGTCAACTGGGGCAGGATGGATGTAAGACCGAACTTGATCTGAAGTTCGACTTTAACTCGTCCATCCTGAACGCGACCTTTGGAAAAGTATTTGCACAGGCGGCGGATACGATGGTCGATTCGTTTTCAGACCGTGCGCGACAAGTCTATGGTTAGCTTATGAGTGGCGCAGAAACAATGCGAGTTTCGGTGGTGTTTGCAATGCCAGATCGTCAGGAGGTCCTGGAGCTGAATGTGCCTCAGGGGACAACGCTCGATGAGGCCGTGGTGCGCTCTGGTATTCAGTCCCGGTTTCCTGAAGTCGATATCGACTCATTACAAAAAGGGGTCTGGTACGAAAAGCTACCGGGCAGCTCGGTGCTGAGTGATGGTGACCGAATAGAGATCTATCGGTCCCTAATAACCGATGCGAAAGAGGCCAGACGACTTAGAGCGCAAAAAACCAGAGGGAATTAGCTGGTGTGTTTATCCCGCAGGATTTTATCCAGCGGAGCCGCGCTCGACGAAATCTTCGTATTCTTCACTGGGGACGAAGTCTCCGACGAAATAACTCAGGCGATCATCCAGGAAGTGCAGGGTCAGAAATTTCCGGATCGTATTACCACCGGCTATCTGTATGGTGTAAACATAGTCCCAGCGATCCTCATCCAGTTGATCGTCGATCACGGCATTGCCAAGTATGAATCTCACCTGACTGCGAGTCATGCCAGGCTTAAGCTTGTCGATCATCTGTTGGGTGATGACGTTGCCCTGCTGAATCGTGATCCTGTGAACGCCAGGGAAGCGCAGGTTAGAGCAGCCGGCCAGAACAGTGATGGCAAGAATAATGACTGTGAGTTGGGTAAATCTTCGTGGCATCTGAGGTGTCGCTTTGTAAATCGCGGTATACTGTAGATTATCCGCGCATCGGATACTACCTTTCAACCAGACCCACAACGAATACCCCTATGACTGCTGAATCCCAGGAACTTAAAGACGCCGGTTTGAAGATCACCCTGCCGCGGATCAAGATCTTACAGATTCTTGAAAGCAACGACGTGCATCACGTCAGTGCAGAGGATGTATACAAGCTGCTTTTGCAAAATGGCGAGGAGATCGGGCTGGCAACGGTTTACAGGGTTCTTACTCAATTCGAGCAGGCGGGGCTGGTTGTGCGCCACAATTTTGAAGGTGGCCATTCCGTTTTCGAGCTTTCCACGGACAAACACCATGATCATATTGTCTGTGTACGTTGTGGCCGGGTTGAAGAATTCACCGATGAAGAAATAGAGCGCCGCCAGAAAAAAATAGCTCAAGAACTGGGATTCGAGCTGACAGACCATAACCTCAACATGTATGGGCTATGTCCGGATTGCCGCTAGTTCAGTTGTTCTGATGTCCGGTTTACTGCCAGCCCAAAGCCCGGGTTCCTGATCCTCTCAGGGGTTGCCTGTGCTCTCGGCGGTTCTTGAAACCATATCCTTTGCGTGAGCGACCGACTGCTCGGTCTTCTCTATACCACCAAGCATTCGCGCAATCTCGTCGACTTTCTCTTCTTCATTCAGCTTTGTGACCATGGTGCTGGCGCTCTCGACAGTCGTGGATTTGGTCACCACATAGTGATGATGGCCCTGAGCCGCAACCTGGGGAAGGTGCGTCACGCAGATAATCTGTGCAGTGCCGCCCAGTTTGCGCAGAAGTCCGCCAACCACCTCGGCAGTTGCACCGCCCACGCCAACGTCTACTTCGTCGAATACCAGGGTTGGCGTATTGGCGGACGTTGCGGTGATGACCTGTATAGCCAGGGATATCCTGGATAATTCGCCGCCTGAAGCAATTCGCGACAGAGAGCCAGGTGCTTTGCCGGGAATGGTGGTGATCTGAAACTCGATATCGTTGATACCGTGAGCATGCGAATCCGAATCGGTCACAGAAACGGTGAATTCGGCGCCAGTCATGCCCAGCGCCTGCAGCGCTTTGGTGACCTCTGATTGCAGCAGCTCCGCCGTCTTCTTTCTGGACATAGACAGTTTTTCGGCAATGGTCATGTAGGCGCTCTTTGCCTCATCCAGTCGAGTTTGCAGCTCGTTCAGTTGTTCTCCCGCATTCAGGATGTTGTCGAGTTCTGCCTGGATCGACTCTGATAAAGCCGGGAGTTCATCTGGCGTTACCCTGTGTTTCCTGGATGCGTCGTAAATGCTGCTGAGGCGGTTCTCCACTTCCTGCAGTTTCTGAGGATCAGCAGCGAAACGGTCGGTGGCGCCATGCAGATCATGGACCGCTTCGTCGATCTGTATCGCTGCGGTGGCGAGCATATCCCGGACTGTCCGGACGGACTCATCTTCGATACCGTCAAGCAGGCTGATAGCGCGTGAGATCATGCTTGCTGCATCGTTTGCTTCGTCTCCCTCGCATAACTGCAGTACCTGCTGTAACCGGGATTGCACATCCTCGGCGGAGTTCAATAATTTCTGTGCGGCTTCGAGTTCTGTGGTTTCCCCGACGGTTACCGAGAGGTTGGTCAGCTCTTCAGCCTGGTAGCTCAGTAACTGAACGCGGGCGGACTCTTCTTCTGCGTCATGGCGACGCTGTTCTAGCTCCAGTCTAATCTGTTCAGCCAGATTGAACTTTCCATCAACTTCGGCCGTCACCTCTGTCAATCCGCCAAATTCGTCCAGAAGTCGTCGATGGGTATCCCTTTTTAATAGTGACTGGTGTTCATGCTGGCTGTGTACATCGAGCAGCATTTCGCTCAGGGTCCTCAGCTCGCTTAAAGTGATGGTGCTGCCATTGATAAAGGCTCTGGAGCGACCGTCTCTTGAGACAACTCGACGAAGAATGCATTCTTCACCGTCCTCCAGCTCCCTCTCATGAAGCCAGGTCAGCGCCCGATTGTGGCTGGCAAGGTCAAAAGTCGCATTAATCTCGGCCTTATCTGCGCCTGGAGCAATCAATGTTGAATCCGCGCGATCTCCGAGTGCAAGACCGAGCGCACCGAGTAGAATGGACTTTCCTGCTCCGGTTTCTCCGGTTATGACACTCATACCCGGGTCAAACTCCAGTTCCAGCTGGTCGACCAGAGTTAGTGAATTAATAGACAGATGTGTCAGCATTGATTTCTGAACCCGTGAAAGGTGTATTTAACCTTGAGGCAATCAGGCAGTGCAATTGGATTCGTCTGCCATTGTCGTAGGCACTACGCTGAATTAGTATTTTGATATGTCTCAACCTGATCTTTTGAACGAAAAGTCGAAGATTCTTCTGAAGTCGCTGGTCGAACAGTACATCGCAGAAGGGCAGCCGATCGGCTCGAAAACTCTTGCTGATACCGCCTCTGTGCGTGTCAGTCCGGCAACCGTGCGCAATGTGATGGCAGACCTTGAGGAACTCGGGTTTGTGCGATCGCCGCATACGTCTGCTGGACGTGTGCCAACGGCTCTCGGTTATCGTTTTTTTGTTGATAGCCTGATCAAGGTCGAACAGATTGATACCTACGACCTTGCCAGCCTCAATCGTGTGCTGGATCCGGATATGTCCTCGAAAGAACTGGTGGAGTCAGCCTCCGGCATCCTGTCTGAGTTCACGCGCATGGCTGGCCTGGTTACCATTCCCAAACGCGACCAGGTAACCCTGCGGCACTTGGATTTCCTGAGTCTGGAGGGCAACCGGGTACTCGTTATCCTGGTACTTGATGACCATGAGGTACAGAACAGGGTTATCTACACCAAGCAGACTTATACAGAAGTTCAGCTCAGGGAAGCCTCCAATTTTCTCAATGCCCAGTTTGCGGGTGAGGCTCTGGGCAGTATCCACGACCGTCTGTTGTCCTCGATGAAGGCCGACCGGGAGAGCATGAACTCTTTGATGCAGACAACGCTTGAAGTGGTTGATCAGGCATTCGAGACAGAAAGTGCGAACGATTTCGTGGTGAAAGGGCAGGAAAATCTGCTGGCAACCAACCAGGCACTGGAAGATATTCGCCAGTTGTTTGAGGCTATTTCAATGAAAGGGGACATTTTGCACCTGCTTGATCGGTGCATGGAGTCTGAAGGTATCCAGCTGTTTATCGGCAATGAGTCCGGTTACGAGGTGCTCGACGAATGTTCTGTCGTGACTGCGCCCTATCAGGTTGAAGGTCAGCTGGTCGGGGTCCTGGGTGTGATTGGACCGACCCGCATGGCCTATGACCGAATTATTCCTATTGTTGACGCCACTGCTCGTCTGCTGTCCGCCGCCCTCGACACCAACAAGCGTTGAGCCCTCAGCCCATACTCAGCCCATACTCAGCCCATAAAGAGCCCTCAGCCCATACTCAGCCCATAAAGAGCCCTCAGCCCATACTCAGCCCATACTCAGCCCATACTCAGCCCATAAAGAGCCCTCAGCCCATACTCAGCCCATAAAGAACCCTCCCTCGGCGAAAATCTCAAACACTCCCGGTGCCCAGGCGGACAAAACCTTGAAAGCCAAACCTAAAGCCCCCATATACCAGCAACACAAGAACCTTCGCCTAATGTAGGAGTGATTCATGGCGTTGCCGGAAGACGAGAAAATCCCGGAGAACGAGCAGGAGGCGCACAGCGAGCTGCCTGCAGAGAGTTCCGAGTCCGAAGAGGAAGTCACAGAAGTAGAGGTGGCAGAAGCTGCTGACACTGAGCAGGACCCTCTAGAAGCCCTTCAGAAAGCCCTTGAGGATGTAGAGAAGTTCAGAGACCAGGCGCTCCGCGCAGAAGCGGAAATGCATAATATGCAGCGTCGCACAGCACGCGACGTGGAGAACGCTCACAAGTTTGGTCTGGAAAAATTCCTGCAAAACCTGCTGCCGGTTGCCGATAGTATGGAAAAAGCGGTTGAGGCCGCTGAGCAGGCCTCTGAGAACGAAGACGATCCAATGCTCGAAGGCATTCGGCTCTGCAATAAGCTGATGATCGACGTGCTGGGTAAAGAAGGCGTCGAGGTGATTGATCCCGTAGGCGAGCCTTTCGATCCTAATGAACATCAGGCCATGTCGATGGTTGAAAACCCCGATATGGAGCCTAACTCTGTATTCGCCGTAGTTCAGAAGGGATATCGGTTGAATGGCAGGCTGGTTCGTGCCGCTATGGTGATGGTGACCAAGGCGCCGTCAGGGACTGACTAACAGGACCGCTAATCAGATTCCGGAGCAGGCTTGAATTTCCCGGGACAGTAACAATATAGAAGTTATCACTTGTAACGACACCACCCTCGGTAAGGTGGTGAAAACTGGAGAACACAAAGATGGGCAAGATTATTGGTATTGACCTCGGAACGACGAACTCATGTGTCGCCGTGCTTGAAGGCAAAGAGCCGAAGATCATTGAGAACTCAGAGGGCGATCGAACGACGCCGTCTATCGTAGGTTATTCCGATGATGGTGAGGTTCTCGTAGGTCAGTCCGCGAAACGCCAGGCTGTCACTAATCCACAGAACACACTGTTTGCCGTAAAGCGGCTGATCGGTCGTCAGTTTACGGACGATGTTGTTCAGCGCGACATCAAGATGGTGCCCTATACCATTGCTAAAGCTGATAATGGCGACGCCTGGGTTGAGGTTAAAGGCGAAAAAATGGCGCCTCCACAGATTTCTGCGCAAGTACTATCGAAGATGAGGAAAACCGCAGAGGATTACCTCGGTGAAGCGGTAACTGAAGCTGTGATTACAGTGCCTGCATACTTTAACGATTCGCAGCGCCAGGCGACCAAGGATGCCGGCAGAATCGCAGGTCTGGATGTTAAGCGGATCATTAACGAGCCGACGGCAGCCGCTCTTGCCTATGGGATGGATAAAGCGACAGGCGACTCTACGATTGCCGTATACGACCTTGGTGGTGGTACGTTTGATATTTCCATCATTGAAATTGCAGACGTCGACGGAGAGAAGCAGTTCGAGGTGTTATCCACTAACGGTGATACGTTCCTCGGTGGTGAAGATTTTGACCTCAGGCTGATTGATTATCTGGCTGATGAGTTCAAGAAAGAGCACGGCATGGATCTGCACAGCGATCCGCTGGCTCTGCAGCGCCTCAAGGAAGCAGCAGAGAAGGCTAAGATCGAGTTGTCCAGCAGCAACCAGACGGAAGTGAACCTGCCCTACATAACGGCAGACAATACCGGACCCAAGCACCTTGTGATCAAGGTTACTCAGGCGAAACTGGAAGCTTTGGTAGAAGATCTGGTAGACCGTACCCTCGAACCTGTCCGCACGGCGTTGAAAGATGCTGATGTCAGCGTATCCCAGGTTGATGACATCATCCTTGTTGGTGGTCAGACGCGTATGCCGCTGGTGCAGAAGAAAGTAAAAGAGTTCTTCGGCAAGGATCCGCGAAAGGATGTAAACCCCGATGAGGCGGTTGCTCTGGGTGCCTCTATCCAGGCAGCAGTGCTTGCAGGTGATGTGAAAGACGTGCTTCTGCTGGATGTCACACCGCTGTCACTGGGTATTGAAACCATGGGCGGGGTCATGAGCACACTGATTGAGAAGAATACGACGATTCCAACTCAGAAATCCCAGGTGTTCTCTACAGCAGATGATAATCAGCCGGCGGTCACGATTCATGTGCTGCAGGGTGAACGAAAACAGGCAGGCCAGAACAAGTCTCTGGGTCAGTTTGACCTGGCAGATATTCCACCGGCACCGCGGGGCACGCCTCAGATCGAAGTGAGTTTCGACCTGGATGCCAATGGGATTCTGAATGTGTCAGCGAAGGATAAAGCGACTGGGAAAGAGCAGTCGATTGTCATCAAGGCTTCAAGTGGCCTGTCGGACGAAGAGATTGACCAGATGGTTCGGGATGCGGAATCCCACGCCGAAGAGGATCGAAAGTTCGAAGAACTGGTCACTGTAAGAAATACAGCAGACGGCATGATCCATGCGACTCGCAAGACGCTTGAAGAAGCAGCTGACAAAGTCGAGGAAAGTGAGAAGGCGGCGATCGAGTCGGCGATTACTGAACTCGAGGAAGCGCTTAAAGGTGATGACAAGGATGCCATCGAAGCTGGCACGCAGAAGCTGACCGAGGCGAGCTCATCGCTGGCGCAGCGCATGTATGCCGAAGCCCAGCAGGAAGCGGGTGCGCAGGCCGAGTCAGGAGCCGGAACAGCAGATGCTGGTGCCGGTGACCCCGATGCGGTAGATGCCGAGTTCGAAGAAGTTAAAGACGACAAGTAACGGAGTACAGCGCGGAAGCGCGTTCGCGCCAGGGAAAGCAGAAGAATTCTGCTTTCCCTGCGGCAGGGTCACTTTCGACCCTGTTTTGCGTTAAGAGAGAGAAGAATTCAGATGGCAAAACGAGATTATTATGAAGTGCTGGGTGTCGAACGTGACGCTTCAGAGCAGGAGATTAAAAAAGCCTATCGTCGTCTTGCCATGAAATTTCACCCGGACCGCAACCCGGACGATGAGGATGCGGATCAGAAGTTCAAGGAAGCCAGCGAAGCGGCAGAAATACTGCTCGATTCCGAGAAACGCCAGACATACGATCAGTTAGGTCATGCTGCGTTTGACGGGTCTGGTGGTGCAGGTGGCTTTGGTGGTTTCGGTGGTGGTGGTGGCAGCGGCTTCAGCTCCATCTTCGAAGATGTATTCGGGGATATTTTCGGTGGTGCCGGGGGTGGACGTCGCGGTGGTCCTTCTCGTGGTGCAGATCTGCGTTACGTCCTGACTCTGGATCTTGAGGAAGCCGTTCGGGGATGTAATCCAAAGATCAAGGTGCCCACGCTCGTCGAGTGTATGGAGTGCCTGGGGTCCGGCGCAGAGAAAGGCACGTCACCAACAGACTGTATCCAGTGTGGTGGTATGGGTCAGATTTCTGCGCGGCAGGGTATCTTCTCGATTCAGCAGACCTGTCCTCGTTGTCGTGGGCAGGGAAAGATCATTACGGACCCCTGCAAAAGTTGTCAGGGCCAGGGCCGTGTTCAAGAACAGAAAACCCTGTCGGTCAAAGTGCCACCAGGGGTTGATACCGGTGATCGCATACGCCTTGCCGGCCAGGGAGAAGCTGGCGCCATGGGCGGCCCATCTGGCGACCTCTACGTCCAGGTGGAAGTGCGTGATCATGATATCTTTACGCGGCATGGCGAGCATCTATACTGCGATGTGCCTGTCAGCTTTGTCGATGCCGCACTGGGCGGAGAGCTGGAACTGCCGACCCTGGACGGACGGGTTAATCTGAAGATTCCCTCAGAGACCCAGACTGGCAAACAGTTCCGCCTTAGAGGTAAAGGCGTCAATGTCACGCAGGTTCGTGGCGGTGGCACCGGGGATCTTTACTGTCGTGTCATTGTTGAAACGCCCGTTAATCTGACGAACAAACAGAAAGAGCTGTTGCGTGAGTTTGCATCCCAGACCAATGAGAAGCAGCGACCCCAGCAAACTGGCTGGTTTGACCGGGTGAAGAATTTCATCGATTCGCTCACAGACTAAACGCGTTACAATTCCGTTATGACGAAAGTAGGGGTCGTTGGCGCGGCCGGAAAAATGGGTAAAACCCTGATCGATCTGATCCAGGATTCTGATGCCCTGACATTGTCTGCTGCCATTGAGCAGCCGGGCGTGTCAGCTGTAGGTGCTGATGCCGGTGAACTCGCCGGTGCCGGTGCGGCTGGCGTCAAGGTGGTGGATGACCTTGCCAGCGTAGCGGGCGACATTGACGTACTGATCGACTTTACGATAGCCAGCGCCACCGTGAATAACATGGAAATCTGCGCGGCTACCAATACCGCGATGGTGATAGGAACGACGGGCTTGTCTGCGACTGAGCAGTCCCGCCTGAAGGAAATTTCCGAATCCTTGCCGATTGTATTTGCCAGCAATTACAGCGTTGGGGTGAATGCCACCTTCCAGCTGGTGGAAATGGCCGCGGAGATATTCGGGGATTCAGTTGATGTCGAAATCGTGGAATCCCATCACCGCCACAAGGTTGATGCCCCCTCCGGCACTGCTATTACCCTGGGAGAACGCGTTGCGCGGGGTCTTGGCCTTAAGCTCGAAGACGTGGCTGTTCACGGTCGTCATGGGCAGACAGAAGCCAGGGAGCGCGAAACCATTGGTTTCCATGCTGTTCGCGGCGGTGAGATTGTGGGTGAACACACCGTGATGTTCATCGCGGGCGGAGAGAGACTGGAAATCACCCATCGGGCCCAATCCCGCTCAAATTTCGCCGAGGGCGCACTCCGCGCTGCGGGCTGGATCAAGCGTCAACCGGCGGGTCTTTATGATATGAGCGATGTTTTAGGCCTGAATAAATGAAAAACTGGGCCTGAATACTGGACCATAAACAAGGCCTCCATTAGAATGCCGCACTCAGGATGACACCCCAGTGTAAAAGAATATGAAAAGCGAGATGGAAGCCTCTTCCATCTCGCTTTTTTTCGACCTGCACTTAACCAAAATTCAGACCATATTCGGAGACTGACACTTGAATAGTAGAGCAGTGCTTGCACTCGAGAACGGAATAACATTCGAGGGTACTGCTATTGGCGTTGATGGCCTCTCGGTCGGCGAGGTGGTTTTTAATACGTCGATGACCGGATACCAGGAGATCCTCACGGATCCGTCATATGCCAGGCAGATTGTTACCCTGACCCATCCGCACATCGGAAATACCGGGGCCAATGAAGAAGATGAAGAATCGAACGGTGTCTGGGCCACGGGACTTGTGATCAGAGATCTGCCTCTGCTCGCCTCCAACTGGCGAAGCGAACAGGGGCTGGGTGAGTATCTGCAGGCGAAAGGTGTTGTCGCTATCGCCGAGATCGATACCCGCAGACTAACGCGGATCCTGCGGGATCAGGGTTCCCAGAACGGCGCGATTATTGCGGGACCTGACCTGACAGACGCGGATATTGACCGGGCGGTTGAAGCAGCTCGTGGCTTTGAAGGCCTGAAGGGCATGGATCTGGCCAGGGAAGTAACTTCTGCTGAAACTTACCAGTGGGATCATGGCAGCTGGGTGATCGGTGAGGGCTACCCCGCCATCGCTGAAAGCGAATTCCATGTAGTCGCTTACGACTTCGGCGTGAAACGAAATATTCTTCGCATGCTGGCAGACCGTGGATGTCGCCTGACTGTCGTTCCCGCTCAGACTCCGGCCAGTGAAGTGCTCGCCCTGTCGCCGGATGGCATTTTTCTTTCTAATGGTCCTGGAGACCCGGACCCCTGTGACTACGCAATTGCTGCGATCCGGGAGATTCTGGAAACGGATACGCCGGTTTTCGGTATTTGTCTTGGCCTGCAATTGCTTGGCCTCGCAGCCGGAATGAAAACCACGAAAATGAGTCATGGTCATCATGGGGCCAATCACCCTGTTAAAAACCTCGAAGACGAGACGGTGCTGATCACCAGTCAGAATCACGGTTTCTGCATTGATGAGTCTGATTTGCCTGCTAATGTCCGCATCACCCACAGGTCCCTGTTCGATACGACGATACAGGGAATTCACCTGAATGATCGTCCCGCTTTTGGATTTCAGGGACACCCTGAAGCGAGTCCCGGACCGCACGATGCAAGTCCGCTGTTTGATCACTTCATCGAGCTTATGAGGTCACGGAATGCCTAAGAGAACAGATATTCAAAGCGTCCTGATTATCGGTGCGGGTCCGATTGTCATCGGTCAGGCCTGTGAATTTGATTACTCAGGTGCGCAGGCCTGTAAGGCGCTGCGGGAAGAAGGCTATCGGGTCATTCTGGTGAACTCAAACCCAGCCACGATCATGACCGACCCCGAGATGGCGGATGCTACCTACATCGAGCCTGTTCATTGGAAGCACGTTGAAAATATCATCGCGAAGGAGCGGCCGGATGCCATCCTGCCGACCATGGGCGGCCAGACTGGACTCAACTGTGCGCTGGACCTTGCGCGCGAAGGTATTCTTGAGAAATACGATGTTGAGCTGATTGGTGCGACCAAGGAAGCCATAGACAAAGCCGAAGACCGGCAACAGTTCGACGTTGCCATGAAGTCGATCGGTCTGGAGACACCCAGAAGCGCGATAGCCCACTCGTTAGAAGAAGCCAAACAGGTGCAAGTTCAGCTCGGGTTCCCCTGTGTTATCCGTCCGTCCTTTACACTCGGCGGTTCCGGTGGCGGTATTGCTTACAATCAGGAAGACTTTGAAGAGATCTGTCTGCGCGGTCTGGATCTGTCGCCAACCAAAGAGCTCTTGATCGATGAATCGCTGCTGGGCTGGAAAGAATACGAAATGGAGGTCGTTCGCGACAAGAACGACAACTGCATTATTGTGTGTTCCATTGAGAACCTCGATCCCATGGGGGTGCACACCGGGGATTCCATTACCATCGCGCCGGCACAGACACTTACGGACAAGGAATACCAGATCATGCGTAATGCCTCGCTTGAGGTATTGCGAGAAATCGGTGTTGAGACTGGCGGCTCGAATGTGCAGTTCGCCGTGCATCCCGATACGGGGCGGCTGGTTGTCATCGAGATGAATCCTCGCGTGTCACGTTCTTCAGCGCTGGCATCGAAGGCGACAGGTTTCCCGATAGCCAGGGTTGCAGCAAAGCTTGCCATTGGTTACACACTGGATGAACTGGCCAATGAGATTACCGGGGGTATTACGCCTGCATCCTTTGAGCCTTCCATTGACTACATTGTTACCAAGATACCGCGCTTCACTTTTGAGAAGTTTCCTCAGGCTGAGAATATCCTGACTACGCAGATGAAATCTGTGGGTGAGGTCATGGCTATTGGCAGGACGTTTCAGGAGTCTTTGCAGAAAGCGTTGCGAGGCATGGAGATCGGTATCGATGGATTGACCCCGCTGCTGGATACAAACGAGCCAGAATGGCGCAGTATCCTCCGAAAAGAGCTTCGTGTACCTACCGCAGAACGACTGAGGTATGTTGCAGACGCCATGCGGCAGGAATTTGATCTGGAAGAAATCCATGAGCTTACAGGCATGGACCCCTGGTTCCTTGTGCAGCTGCAGGATCTGGTCATCTGCGAGAACACGATGTCAGGTAGATCGATCGACTCATTTGATCGCGATGAAATGTTTCGAATCAAGCAGAAAGGTTTTTCTGATTCTAGAATCGCTACTTTGACCGGCGCGTCTGAGCCGGATGTACGCGCGCGAAGATTGTCACTTGATGTGCGGCCTGTGTATCGCCGGGTGGATACCTGTGCAGCCGAGTTCGCTTCCTCTACAGCTTACATGTATTCCACCTATGAGGATGAGTGTGAGGCCCAGCCCAGTGATCGAGAGAAGATCATTGTGCTCGGTGGCGGTCCTAATCGCATCGGGCAGGGTATCGAGTTTGATTACTGTTGTGTGCATGCCGCGCTCGCTATGAAGGCGGATGGTTATGAAGCCATCATGATCAACTGTAATCCGGAGACCGTGTCCACGGATTACGACACGTCAGATCGACTCTACTTTGAGCCTTTGACATTCGAAGACGTAATGGCGGTCGTAGACCTTGAGAAACCAAAAGGTGTCATTGTGCAGTTTGGTGGTCAGACACCACTGAAGCTTGCCAGGCAGCTGGAGGAGGCAGGGGTACCTATTATTGGTACACCTCCGGATGCAATCGATGAGGCGGAAGACCGTGAAAGGTTTCAGAAACTGATAGACAAGCTGTCGTTGCGACAGCCTCCCAATCGCACTGTTAAGACTCAGGAAGATGCGGTTCAGGCTGCTGATGAAATAGGCTTCCCACTGGTTGTTCGTCCGTCTTATGTGCTTGGCGGGCGCGCTATGGAGATTGTTTATGATCAGGACGAGCTTAAGTCCTACATGAATGCAGCGGTCGAGGTTTCAGATGACTCTCCGATTCTTCTGGACCGTTTTCTGGATCAGGCAATTGAAGTTGATATAGATGCCGTTTCTGATGGCAGCACGGTGGTCATAGGCGCTGTCATGCAGCATATCGAGCAGGCCGGTATTCACTCTGGTGACTCGGCCTGCTCTTTACCACCTTACAGCCTGTCTGATGAGTTACAGGCAACCATGCGCGATCAGGTCAAACAGATGGCGATGGAGTTGGGTGTCGTGGGTTTGATGAATGTTCAGCTGGCGGTTCAGGGTGACGAAGTCTTTGTTCTGGAGGTTAATCCCAGGGCTTCCCGTACGGTGCCTTTTGTCTCCAAATGTATCGGTTTGAGTCTTGCGAAGGTTGCGGCTCGATGCATGGTGGGCATCAGCCTTGAAGCACAGGGGTTTACCGAAGAGATTGTTCCAGATTATTTCAGCGTGAAGGAAGCTGTATTCCCGTTCGGCAAGTTCCCTGGCGTAGACCCTATCCTTGGCCCTGAAATGAAATCAACGGGTGAGGTGATGGGTGTGGGTATGAGTTTCGCCGAGGCTTATGGCAAGGCTCAGACTGCAGCCAGCGACAAAATTCCATCTAAAGGCAGGGTGTTTCTCAGTGTCCGTGATGCTGACAAGGATCAATTGCCGGAGATCGCTGAAGGTTTGATCAAGCTTGGTTTCTCCGTAGTGGCAACACGTGGGAGTGCGAAGATCATCGAGGAAGCGGGAATGGAAGTGCAGGTGGTAAACAAAGTGCTCGAAGGTCGGCCGCATATCGTTGATATGCTGAAAAACCGGGAAGTGGACTTTATTGTGAATACGACCGAGGGCAAGCAAGCCATCGCGGATTCCTTTGCGATTCGGCGTACCGCATTGCAGAACAAGGTATGCTATACCACCACCATGGCCGGTGGCCGGGCCAGTGTCGCCGCGCTCAATCACGGCGAAGACACCTCTGTACATAGTTTGCAGAGCCTTCAGCGGAAGGAATAAAGAGCCTTCAGTGAAAGGAGTAAAGAGCCTTCAGCGGAAGTAATAAAGAGCCTTCAGCGAAAGGGATAAAGAGCCTTCAGCGGAAGTAATAAAGAGCCTTCAGCGGAAGTAATAAAGAGCCTTCAGCGAAAGGAATAAAGAGCCTTCAGCGAAAGGAATAAAGAGCCTTCAGCGAAAGGAATAGACAGCCTTCAGCGAAAGGAATAAAGAGCCTTCAGCGAAAGGAATAAAGAGCCTTCAGCGAAAGGAATAGACAGCCTTCAGCGAAAGGAATAGACAGCCTTCAGCGGGTCTTCACCTAGACAAACCTATTAATCTTGCTGACACTAGGCATTCAGTAAAAGCGATATCGACTCATGGAAAAATACCCGATGACAGCGGCTGGCGAACGACGCCTCCGCGAAGAACTGGATAAGCTAAAAGGCCAGGAGCGCCCGAGAATTGTGCAGGCAATTGCCGAGGCGCGCGCGCAGGGTGATTTACGGGAAAATGCGGAATATCAGTACGCTAAGGAAGAGCAGGGTTTTATCGAGGGCAGGATTGCTGAGATTGAAGGTAAGCTCTCAAACGCTCAGGTTATCGATGTGACCAGTATACCGCGGTCCGGCAAGGTTATATTCGGAACCACCGTTGAGTTGATGAATCTCGACACCGACGAAGAGATCACCTATCAGATCGTGGGTGACGATGAAGCCGATATTAAATCAGGCAAGATCTCTGTTTATTCGCCGATCGCCCGTGCATTGATCGGCAAGGAAGTTGACGATGTTGTGGTCGTCGTGACCCCCAACGGTGAGGTCGAATACGAAATCTGTTCCGTCAAGCATATTTAGCTTATCTGGACGTCGCAGCTTATCTGCATGGCGGCTAGATGTTTATGCGCGTCACAGAACGCCTGAACGCAGAATATTCGACAGACCGGGTTTAGGTTCGCGTGATGGTCGGTAAATCATAGCGACGCCACCGATCTTCTGAACAACTTCCGTGGAGTCCAGTGCCTCAAGTTCTGCAATCACCACAGCACGCTCTTCGCGGTCTCCGGCAATCTTGATCTTGATCAGTTCATGGTCGTCCAGGGCGCGATTAAGCTCTGCGAGAACATTTTCGGAGAGACCATTGCCTGCCACCGTGACGACGGGTTTCAGCCCGTGTCCGATCGCTCGGAGCTTTTTCTTTAGTTTCTGGTTCATGTGGTGTCCTGAAAGAGGGGCGCGATTGTACCCACACCGCCTCCGGTTTGCGATACTCATCTCATGAAGAAATCTAAATCCAGTGCCCGATGGCTCAACGATCATGAGAATGACGAGTTTGTGCAGCGGGCCAGACGTGAGGGGTATCGGTCTCGGGCGGTCTATAAACTCCTGGAAATTCAGGAGAAATACCAGATTCTGAAGCCCGGTACGACCGTGGTTGATCTGGGTGCAGCCCCGGGAGGCTGGATGCAGGTGGCCAGCGCCTCGACCGGCGCCACAGGGTTTGTGGTAGGGCTTGATCTGCTGGACATCGAGCCTCTGCCCGAATGCACGTTTATTCAGGGCGACTTTACCGAGGATTTCGTCCTTCAACAGTTGCTGGATGCTCTGGATGGGCGCCCGGTGGACCTTGTAATTTCGGACATGGCCCCCAATTTAAGTGGTGTGAAGGATATTGATCAGCCACGTTCCATGTATCTGGTGGAGCTGGCAGTCCATTTTGCCAACGAGGTTCTGAGGCCAGGCGGCACCTTCCTTGCGAAGTGTTTTGAAGGTGAAGGGATTGAGCAGATTCGCGCCTCAATTCGTAGTGATTTCAAACAGTTAAGTAATATAAAGCCCAAGGCTTCGCGTGGTAAATCCAGGGAAATATACCTGCTTGGGCGTGGCTTCAGAGGCAGCAAAAGCTGACCAAAATGGTCGAATGATATGAAATCGTCGTAGAAGTATAATAAGAGGTTCTGCCCGGCGTACGTTTATCGGTGGTCGGCTCTTAAGGAAAGAGAATGAATGATATGGGAAAAAATCTGCTGCTCTGGCTTATCATCGCGGCGGTTCTGTTAACGGTTTTTCAGAACTTCAATGTTCGACCGGAAACACAGGAAATTGACTACTCCAGCTTTCTGGATCTGGTCAATCAGAACCAGGTGCGCAATGTTGAAGTTGATGGGCTGACGATTCGTGGTGAGCGCTTCGACGGGCAGCCATTCGAGACGATCCAACCTCAGATAACAGACAGCGCTTTGATTGGCGATCTGCTGGATCACAATGTTGAGTTCAAAGGCAATCGTCCTGAACAGCAGAGTATCTGGACGCAACTGCTGGTTGCGAGTTTCCCCATACTGGTCATTATTGCGGTCTTCATGTTTTTCATGCGCCAGATGCAGGGCGGCGGCGGTGGCCGTGGCGGACCTCTGACTTTCGGCAAGAGCAAAGCCAAACTTCTTGGAGAGGATCAGATTAAAACCACCTTCGCTGATGTCGCAGGTGTTGATGAAGCAAAAGAAGACGTACAGGAACTGGTGGACTTTCTCCAGGATCCCAGCAAATTCCAGAAACTCGGTGGTCGCATTCCTCGCGGTATCCTGATGGTGGGGCAGCCGGGTACCGGTAAGACGCTGCTGGCCAAGGCGATTGCCGGAGAAGCGAAAGTACCCTTTTTCAGTATTTCCGGTTCAGACTTTGTCGAGATGTTCGTGGGTGTTGGCGCATCCCGGGTTCGCGACATGTTCGATCAGGCAAAGAAGCAGACACCCTGTATTATCTTTATCGATGAGATTGATGCAGTGGGCCGACATCGTGGTGCCGGCCTTGGTGGCGGTCATGATGAGCGCGAGCAGACACTCAACCAACTGCTCGTGGAGATGGACGGTTTTGAGGGCAATGAAGGCATCATTGTTATTGCATCAACTAACCGCCCGGACGTACTCGACCCAGCGCTGCTGCGTCCGGGACGTTTCGACCGACAAGTCGTGGTTCCTCTGCCGGATATCCGTGGTCGGGAACAGATTCTTAAAGTGCATATGCGAAAAGTGCCGCTCGGTACTGATGTGGATGCGGCCGTTATTGCCCGCGGCACGCCTGGTTTCTCGGGTGCTGATCTGGCGAATCTGGTTAATGAAGCGGCGCTGTTTGCGGCTCGCCAGGACAAACGAACCGTCACGATGGCTCAGTTTGAACAGGCAAAGGACAAGATCATGATGGGCGCGGAACGCAAGTCCATGGTGATGTCTGAGAAGGAACGCAAGAACACGGCATTTCATGAGGCAGGGCACTGTATCGTCGGCTACCTCGTGCCGGAGCATGATCCAAGCTACAAGGTATCTATCATTCCTCGCGGCAGGGCGCTCGGTGTCACCATGTTCCTGCCTGAAGAAGATCGTTACTCGATGAGTAAACGTTCTATTCTCAGCCAGATCTGTTCATTATTTGGTGGTCGGATCGCTGAGGAGCTTACGCTTGGTTCTGATGGAATAACGACCGGTGCGTCTAACGATATTGAAAGGGCGACGAAAATGGCCCGGGCAATGGTCACCAAGTGGGGATTGTCTGAGGAACTTGGGCCGCTCATGTATGACGAGGAAGATGAAGAAGTATTCCTTGGCATGTCTGCTGGCGCGTCCCGCTCGCAGGTTTCAGGTGAAACTGCGAAAAAGATCGACGAAGAAGTTCGCTCGATTATTGATGACTGTTACGGCACAGCGAAACGTTTGCTCGAGGAGAACCGCGATAAGCTCGATATGATGGCCGAGGCGCTTCTTGAATACGAGACGATTGACCGCAAACAGATCGATGACATTATGGCCGGTCGTAAACCGAGTCCTCCTGAGAACTGGGACGACAAAGACCCGGGTACACCCTCAAACACCGCTGAAGAAGACGAGAAAAAGCCGGATGCTGACTCTGGTGCCCAGTCTGATTTTGGTGGAGGCGATCCAGCACCGGATCACTAGGTCATAGCATGTCCAGACTTGCGGCTCTGCTGCAACATGACCGTCCCCTGGTCATGGGTATTCTGAATGTGACACCTGATTCTTTTTCTGACGGAGGCCGATTCCTGCAACTGGAGTCGGCCCTCTCCCACGCTCGTGCAATGATCAGTCATGAGGTGGATATCATCGATATTGGTGGTGAATCAACCCGTCCGGGTGCAGCCGCGATTTCGGAAGAGGAAGAAATAGACCGCGTATTGCCAGTTGTGCAGGCACTTCGCCGGGAGTCCGATGTCGCCATCTCCATTGATACCAGCAAAGCGGCCTTAATGCGTGCGGTGCTTGGCGAAGATGTTGACCTCATAAATGATGTCAGGGCTTTACGGGAACCGGAGAGCCTCGAGGTTGCGGCAGGAAGTGCTCTCCCGGTCTGTCTCATGCATATGAAGGGTGAGCCGCGTACGATGCAGGAAGCACCCGTTTACCAGGATGTCATTTCAGAGGTGTATGATTTTTTCGAGAAGCGCATTATTGCTTGTGAGCATGCGGGGCTGAATAAGGGCAGGTTAATACTGGATATTGGCTTTGGGTTTGGTAAGACGCCAGAACATAATCTGGCTCTGCTGAATCGGCTTGACCGGTTTATTGATCTTCAGTTGCCTCTATTGGTGGGGCTTTCCAGAAAGAGTACCATTGGGAAGCTTGTGGACGATTTGCTTGTCGGTAGTTTGGCTGGCGCGTTGGCTGCAGCGGAGCGGGGGGCAAGAATACTCCGTGTTCATGATGTACCTGAGACAGTGGCTGCATTGAAAGTGTGGTCCGCTATACGACGGGAAACGACAGAACACAATGTTCCACCAGTAAATTGACCGGAAAAGAATCCAGCTTGAGAAAACAGTTTTTTGGCACAGATGGCATAAGAGGCAAAGTCGGTGAACACCCGATTACAGCCGAGTTTATGCTGCGTCTTGGCTGGGCTGCCGGCCGTGTTTTCTCCCGCGAGGGTCGTGGTCAGATATTGATTGGCAAAGACACTCGCGTATCTGGTTACATGTTCGAATCTGCGCTTGAGGCCGGTCTGGCTTCTGCCGGAGTAGACGTCTCTTTGCTCGGCCCCATGCCTACGCCCGCAATCGCCTACCTTACCCGAACGTTTAACGCCAGCGCCGGTATAGTCATAAGCGCTTCTCACAATCCCTACTTTGATAATGGCGTGAAGTTTTTTTCCAGTAAGGGAGAAAAGCTGGATGACGCTGTTGAGCTGGCGATTGAAGAAGAACTGGCAGCGGATATGCAGATGGTTGCGTCAGACAGGATTGGGAAAGTGTCTCGAATCAATGATGCTGCAGGCCGTTATGTGGAGTTCTGCACGAACTGTTTCCCCGGTGATCTGAACCTTCGTGGTCTGAAAATCGCCCTTGATTGTGCGCACGGCGCGACCTACCACATTGCACCAAAGGTGCTTTCAGAGCTGGGTGCTGAAGTCTTTGAGCAGGGAACGAGTCCGGATGGATTTAACATTAACCAGAACGTCGGTTCTACCGAACCTGATGCGCTCGTAAAGCTGGTTTGTGAATCTGGCGCGGATGTCGGGATTGCTCTTGATGGCGATGGTGATCGTCTCATCATGGTGGATGGTGACGGAGAAGTGGTCGATGGCGACGAGCTTCTTTATGTTATCTGTGCAGATCGCCTGGCGGCTGACGAGTTGCCCGGTGGTGTCGTTGGTACGTTGATGAGTAACTTTGGGCTGGAAGAGGCTCTGTCAGACTTGCGCGTGCCGTTTGTTCGCGCAGCCGTTGGAGATCGCTACGTTCTTGCTGAACTGCTGTCCCGCAAATGGAAAGTGGGTGGCGAAAGTTCGGGCCATCTGATCTGTCTTGATAAGACGACAACCGGTGACGGCATCGTCTCTGCTCTGCAGATACTGGCGGCTATGGTCCGGTCGGGAAAATCTCTGGCACAGCTGAAGGGCGGCATGCAAAAGTACCCGCAGCATATGATTAATGTGTCCTGTGATCGCAGTGTTGATGTTTCAAGTCATGCCGCGGTTGCTGATGCGGTTGAAGAGACAGAAAAGCGGCTGGCAGGCAAGGGGCGCGTACTGCTTAGACCGTCAGGAACCGAACCGGTAGTTCGTGTCATGGTAGAGGGTGAGGATTCGCGGGTTGTGACCTCTTTGACGGAAGATCTTGCACAGCGAGTTGCGGATGCGCTTTCGTAAGGTTAATATTTGCCGCCGTTTTTCAGGGGTACAGCCATGAGCTTGGGTAGACAGCCATGAGCTTGGGTAGACAGCCATGAGCTTGGGTAGACAGCCATGAGCTTGGGTAGACAGCCATGAGCGCTGCGCATAGAGATCCTCTGGTTGCGGGCAACTGGAAAATGAATGGCTCCAAGCTGGAGATCGGCACGCTGGTCGATGAACTTCAGGCAGAGCTGGCATCAGTGGCTCTGGAGCGTTGCCGTGTTCTGGTTTTCCCCTCCCAGGTTTATCTGGATAGGGTTGCTGGTCAACTCGAAGGGACGAGCATCGGGTTGGGTGCACAGGATGTGGACGAACGGCCTGAAGGCGCAATAACCGGCGGCGTATCGGCAGCGATGGTAAAAGATGTGGGATGCCGGTATGCCATTGTGGGCCACTCGGAACGCCGTACACTTTTTCAGGAAAGTGATGCTACGGTTGCTGATAAGTATGAGCTCTGTCAGTCGGCCGGTTTGATAACGATCGTCTGTGTGGGCGAGACGCTGGAAGAACGCGAAGCGGGAGAGACGATAAGCGTAGTGCGTCGCCAGCTTAAGGCGGTAACTGACAGGGTCGGTAAAGAATTTGCGGGATCGCTTGTGGCTTATGAGCCAGTGTGGGCGATTGGTTCGGGTAGAAGCGCAAGTCCCGAACAGGCGGAAGAAGTGCATGCGAGTCTTCGGGCATGCCTGGCTGAAGTTGATGTTGCTCTGGCAGAAGCCACCAGCATACTTTACGGAGGCAGTGTTTCTGCGGAGAATGCGCAGTCTTTGTTTGAGATGAATAATATTGATGGCGCCCTGGTAGGCGGGGCGTCGCTAAATGCAGGCAGTTTCGCGAAGATCTGTGAGACTGCAGAAAGAGTAAAGCGATAAATATGGATACGGTAGAAACATTAATACTGGCACTTCACGTGCTGGCCGCGCTTGCCATAATCGGTCTGGTTTTGATCCAGCATGGCAAGGGCGCGGATATGGGCGCAGGGTTTGGTTCCGGTGCAAGTACGACGGTTTTTGGTTCTGGCGGTGCCGGTAATTTCCTGACTCGATCGACAACCATTATCGCGATTGCATTTTTCCTGACGAGCTTTGGTTTGTCTTTTTATGCCAAGGAAAAGTCG
The DNA here is from genome assembly GCA_965662805.1 of Candidatus Azotimanducaceae bacterium. Lineage (GTDB taxonomy): Bacteria > Pseudomonadota > Gammaproteobacteria > Pseudomonadales > Azotimanducaceae > UBA9659. The sequence goes on from CBFIJB010000002.1 coordinate 140,615, forward strand.
CAGGCTGCGGCTCAGCTTGGTATTCCCATGGTTGTTGAGCAGGTGCCAGCGTCTATGGATAGTGCCCCGATGGATGATGAGCTGCCGGCATTCGAGGTGCCCGCTGAGGAATCGGAGATCCCTGAGGGTTGATATAAGTTTTATTGCCGAAGTGGTGAAATTGGTAGACACGCTACCTTGAGGGGGTAGTGGGGGAAACCCCGTGGAGGTTCAAGTCCTCTCTTCGGCACCATCACAAAATAAACGGCCACTCAAAGTGGCCGTTTATCTATCTGGCCCCTTAGTACGAAGCATTGGAAGCGATCCAGGCAGAGCGAAATGCCAGGAGTTTTGACCTGCGAACCCTCCGGAATTTACATATAAGTAAATCAATAACTTACATTTCAAATTAAATCCCTTTTCCGCAGCTTCTAAGGTTGACTCTGATCCGGCAGCACCCCTATAATTCGCCCCCTTGTTGTTGCGGGGTGGAGCAGTCTGGTAGCTCGACGGGCTCATAACCCGTAGGTCGTAGGTTCAAATCCTGCCCCCGCTACCACGTTTTGAGAATCAAGCCCCTTGTCCTGGGTTAGGGAACAGGGGCTTTTTATTAACTTCGGTTTCAGACACCGAAGATAAGGTGGGACGGCAAGCCCATCGACATAACGAAATGGGCTTCAAGGCCCATTTTTTGTTTGCGGAGCCTGAAAAGCGATGGATGACCAGCTGAGCGAACTCATTCAGCCAGTTGTGGAAGCGCTGGGATGTGAACTCTGGGGTATTGAGCAGCTTGCACTGGGTAAGCACTCGACGCTCAAGATTTACATTGACGCTGAGCAGGGCATTAACGTCGAGGACTGCGCAAGGGTGAGTCGGCAGGTGAGCAGTTTGCTTGATGTCGAGGATCCAATTAAAGGTGAGTACACCCTCGAGGTGTCGTCACCAGGCATGGACCGCAGATTGTTCAGACTGGAACAGTATGCCGACTATGTGGGCGAACAGCTCAGGATTAAGTTGAAGCGGCCATTTGAAGGTTCGCGGAAGTATTCCGGGCAGCTTAGAGGTGTTGAGGGTGATGAGATTGTCCTGCTTCAGCAGGATGAAGAGATTCTCTTCCCCTTCGAAGATATTGAGAGAGCGAATGTCGTTCCGGGTAAATAGATTAACCGGAATCGATCAGAGGTAGAGCGATGAGCAAAGAAATATTGATGGTTGTTGAGTCGGTCTCTAACGAGAAAGGTGTGTCCGAGGACATCATCATAGAGGCGCTTGAACTGGCGCTTGCGACAGCAACAAAGAAACGCTATGACGAGGAAGTGGAACTGCGCGTTGCCATTGATAAAACGTCGGGTGAGTATGAAACCTTTCGATTCTGGGACGTTGTTGCCGACGATGAAGAAATCGAGTTTCCAGGGGCCCAGTTAACACTGACTGAGGCAAAGGAGAAAGACGCTTCGCTCGAGGTGGGTGGTCGCTTCGAAATACCCGTCGAATCCGTTGAATTTGGCCGGATTGCAGCCCAGACAGCGAAACAGGTTATCGTGCAAAAAGTTCGTGAAGCTGAGCGGGCTCAGGTAGTGGATGCCTATCGAAGTCGAGTCGGTGAGCTGGTTAACGGCCAGGTCAAGAAGGTGACTCGCGAAGCTGTCATCGTGGATCTCGGTAACAATGCTGAGGCTATTCTTCCCCGCGAAGAGTGGATCCCCAGAGAGACTTTCCGTATCGGCGATAGATTGCGTGCGCTGCTTGAAGAAGTCAGACCGGAAGCTCGTGGTCCGCAGCTCGCGCTGACAAGGACGGCACCAACGGTACTGGTGGAGTTGTTCAAGATCGAAGTCCCGGAAATTTCTGATGGTGTTATTGAGATCCTTGGATGCGCAAGGGATCCCGGTTCGCGCGCCAAGATCGCGGTAAAGACCAATGACGGCCGAATTGACCCGGTTGGTGCATGTGTTGGTATGCGCGGCTCACGGGTACAGGCCGTATCCAATGAGCTGGGCAACGAGAGGATCGACATTGTCCCCTGGGACGATAATGTTGCTCAACTCGCGATTAACGCCATGTCACCTGCAGAAGTTGTTTCGATAGTTGTTGATGAAGAAACCAACAGCATGGATATCGCTGTCTCGGAGGATAACCTCGCACAGGCTATTGGCCGTGGTGGTCAGAATGTGAAGCTCGCCAGCGAACTGACTGGCTGGGAATTGAACATCATGACCGAGGAAGAGGCAGCCGAGAAACACGAGGAAGAAGCAGGATCCATTATCGAGAATTTCATGCAGCAACTTGACGTTGATGAAGACGTTGCGATCGTTCTTGTGGAAGAAGGTTTTACTACCCTCGAAGAAGTGGCCTATGTGCCGATAGAAGAAATGATCGCGATTGAAGGTTTTGACGAAGAGATTGTCGATGAGCTCAGATCACGGGCAAAAAATGCCTTGACGACTCAGGAACTGGCCAGCGAGGAAGAGCTTGGAAATGCGGAGCCCGCAGAGGACCTGCTTAATATGGAAGGTATGGACCGCCGTTTGGCCTACCAGTTAGCGGGTATGGGTATCGTCACCATGGAAGACCTTGCCGAACAGGCGATAGATGACCTGATGGACGTGGAAGACATGACAGAAGAGCGTGCTGGTGAATTGATTATGACGGCACGAGCGCCCTGGTTTGAAGACGAGTCGTCTGAAGAAGCAGAGCAGGCGTAAGCAAGAGGGAAATATTTATGGCTGAAGAAACAGTAGGAAAGCTGGCGGAGACCGTTGGGACACCGACAGAGCGCCTGTTGCTTCAGATTGAGGAGGCTGGACTGCCTCAGCGAAATGCTGACGACGTCATCAAGGAAGACGAGAAGGAAACACTGCTCGCTTACTTGAAGAAGAGCCATGGTGATGATGAGGGGTCGCCCCAGAAAATCACGCTCAAACGTCGCACATTATCGACGCTGAAAACCGGTGGTTCAGCCGGAAGAGGCCGTACGGTTAACGTTGAAGTTAGAAAGAAACGTACCTATGTTCGTCGCGGTACCGTAGAAGGTGAACAGGAAAATCCTGTAGCTGCGGAAGAAGCACCGAAGGCTGAAGCTGCACCGCAGGCAACGCGGCGATCTGCGAGTGATCCTGATGCAGAAATCGAAAGAAAGCGTCAGGAAGCTGCGAAACAGCTCGCCGAGCAGGCTGAGAAAGAAGCCAAGGAGCGCGAGGAAGCCGAGAAAAAGCGTAAGGAAGAAGAGGAAGCTGCTGCCGCTGCTGCTGAGAAAGAAAAAGCCAAGGGTGGTGAAACGCCTGAGACTGCAGAAGAAGCGAGAATCTCTGCTCGCAAGGATAAGCGGGATCGTAGTGACCTTGATGAAGAAGATATTCAGCAGAAGAAATCCAAGCATGGTAACCGCAAGCGCCGTGTTGAAGAGCTCATTGGTGATGGCCTCCTCGACGAAGAAGAAATTGTTGCCGCTGTAGAGCCTGTCGAAGAAAAGCCAGAAGAAGCCGCTACTCTGGGTCTTAGCTCTCCTAGATCAAGACGTGCCTCCGGTGGTGGGCGTCCATCCAAGCAACACAAGTTCAACGCACCAACTGAAGAAATTACGCGCGAAGTGGAGCTGGGTGAGAACATTACCATTCAGCAGTTGTCACAAAAGATGTCCATCAAAGCCAATGATGTCATCAGAACACTGATGGGTCTTGGTATTATGAAAAACATCAATGAAGCGATTGATCAGGAAACTGCTCAGCTCGTTGTGGAAGAATTCGGGCATACCGTGAAACTGCTCGATGCGGATTCGGTTGAGAAGACGCTTGAAGATGAGCTGGTTTACGAGAACGAGGCATCTAGCAGAGCACCGGTTGTTACGGTTATGGGCCACGTTGATCATGGTAAGACATCGTTGCTCGACTACATCCGTGAATCAGGCGTTGCCAGTGGTGAAGCAGGCGGCATTACGCAGCATATTGGAGCCTATCGTGTGAGCACTGATCACGGTGAAATCTGTTTTATTGATACTCCTGGGCATGCAGCGTTTACAGCGATGCGCGCGCGCGGCGCCAACTCAACAGATATCGTTATTCTGGTGGTCGCTGCGGACGATGGTGTTATGCCACAGACCGAGGAAGCCATCCTGCACGCCAAGGGTGCGGAGGCGCCGATTGTTGTTGCCATCAACAAGATCGATAAGGAAGGTGCTGATCCTGATCGTGTTAAGAATGAGCTTGCCGCAAGGGATGTGATCCCGGAAGACTGGGGTGGAGACACGCAGTTTATTCCCTGTAGTGCGCTTACGGGAGATGGTATTGAAGCGCTGCTTGAAGCGGTGTTGCTGCAGGCAGAACTCATGGAGCTGACCGCCGTCGAAGATGGACCGGCACAGGGTGTCGTTATTGAATCAGAACTCGACAAAGGTAAAGGCCCAGTTGCCACATTGCTCATTCAGAATGGAACGCTGAAGCAGGGCGACATCATTGTCGCTGGTCAGTACTTTGGACGTGCCAGAGCGCTGAATGATGAGCTCGGCAAGATGACAAAATCGGCTGGCCCCGCGACCCCGGTAGAAGTGCTTGGGTTGAATGGAACACCGAATGCCGGAGACAGCTTCATCGTCACTAAAGATGAGAAGCGAGCCAGAGAAGTGGCAGAGTTCCGTTCTGACAGAGCCAATGCCGCGAGACTGAACACTGGCATGTCACTGGACAGCCTGTTTGAAAGCTTCGGAGAAGACGAGGTCAAGCGGCTGAATGTCGTGGTCAAGGCTGATGTTCGCGGATCTTTGGAGGCGATCGTTTCTGCTTTGAACGAGATTGGAAACGAAGAGGTGAAAGTTAATGTGGTTATGCAGGGAGTCGGTGCAATCACCGAGTCAGATGCCACCTATGCTGTCACCGCGGGAGCCGTCGTCTTTGGATTTAATGTCCGTGCTGATAATTCAGCCAAGAAAGTAATCGAGAACGAAGGCCTGGATCTTAGATACTACAAGGTTATTTATGATCTGGTTGATGATGTTAAGGCAGCACTCACCGGCATGCTCGATCCGGAAGTCCGGGAAGAGATTGTTGGTATCGCAGAGGTTCGGGAAGTATTCGAGTCGAAGAAGATGGGACAGATTGCTGGGAGCATGGTCATCGATGGCACTGTCTATAGAGCCAAAAAGATCCGCGTGCTGCGTGACAATGTGGTCATCTACGAAGGTGAGCTTGAATCACTCAGACGCTTCAAAGATGAGGTGGAAAGCGTTAACAGCGGTTCGGAATGCGGCATCGGCGTCAAAAACTACAACGACGTTAAAGTTGGCGATCAGATCGAAGTCTTTGATTCCCGGGAAGTGGCCCGGGAACTTTAAACGGTTATTGATTGATGCCAAAAGAATCCAGTCGGGGTCGCAAGGTTGCTGACCTGATACAGCGTGAACTTGCGATGCTCATTCAGAGGGAAGTCAAGGATCCACGTATCGGCATGGTGACGATCAATGAAGCCAAGGTCAGTCGCGATCTTGCTTTCTCCGATGTGTACTTCACTGTGTTGCCCTCCGATAACAGTGCTGCAGTAGAAGAAGTTCTGAATCAGGCCAGTGGTTTTCTCCGATCACAACTGGCTAAGACATTGAATACACGTACAACGCCAAAACTTCGTTTTCACTTCGACAGCACGATCGAAGACGGTGCCCGCATGAGTCAGGCGATCGACCAGGCCCTTGCAGATGATGCTTCTCAACACTCCGAAAAGCGTCAGGGAGAAGACGAATAATGGGGCGTCGTGCACGCAAAGGTAGAAATATCAACGGCATACTGCTCCTGGATAAACCCATGGGTATTACCTCTAATGCCGCGTTGCAGCGGGTGAAGCGCCTTTTCGATGCCTGTAAGGCGGGTCACACGGGATCGCTGGATCCTCTGGCAACGGGTGTATTACCGCTGTGTTTCGGTGAAGCGACAAAGTTTTCCCAGTTTCTGCTCGATGCCGATAAGTTTTATCGTGCCAGGGTCAAACTGGGTGTCCGAACGGATTCCGGCGATGCAGATGGAGAAGTTCTTGAGACGCTGCCGGTACCGGAGATCAGTGATGCTGAACTTGAGCAGGTGCTGGATAACTACCGCGGTGAAATTACTCAGGTGCCTTCCATGTTCTCCGCGCTGAAGGTGGACGGTCAACCCCTTTACAGGCTTGCCCGTCAGGGTGTGGAGATTGAGCGGGAAGCAAGACCAGTCACGATCTACGAACTGCATGTTCAGGACAGAAGCAGTGATGAGCTCACGCTTGATGTTCGATGTAGTAAGGGCACGTATGTGCGAACACTTGCCGAAGACATCGGTCGCGATCTCGGTTGTGGTGCACATGTCGCAGGTTTGCGCCGATTAGCCGCTGGCCCATTCAAGATTGAAGAAACAGTTTCCATAGGTCAGTTGGAAGCGCTTTCTTCAGAGAGCCGTGAGGGTATGGATGCGAAGCTGCAACCCACGGGCTCTGCTGTAAAAGACTGGCCGGCGGTTGAGTTGCCGGAAGTAACGGCCTCCTATCTGCGGCAGGGACAACCTGTTCAGGTAGCGAACGCGCCGACCGATGGATGGGTCAGCATATTTGCGGAAACTTCAGATAAGAACGTGGAGTTTATCGGTGTTGGTGAAATCCAGGATGACGGTCTCGTGGCGCCGCGCCGACTGATTGCGAGCTAAAGAATTTGTTTGATTACGGTCCTGGATGAATCAGGACCATGATCAAGGAAACCCGACCATGGAAGGTTGGAGAAATCAGGGTATCTACAAATATGCGTGGATGCTCCTGAATTTAACGCCAGGACAACGGGATGTTGTTGAGGCATTGGCATATTAAACATTGGAGAAAACTAATGGCTTTATCAGTAGAAAGAAAAGCTGAAATCGTTAAGGAATTCGGCACATCGGAAAATGACACAGGTTCCCCTGAAGTACAGGTGGCCCTGCTGACTGCTAATATCGAACAACTGCAGTCACACTTTAAAGAGCATTCACACGACCATCATTCCCGGGTCGGTCTGCTTCGCATGGTGAGTCAACGAAGAAAGTTGCTGAACTACCTGCGCAATAAGAACACTGATCGCTACGCAACCATCATCAAGAAACTTGGTCTGCGTCGATAGGTAGTTGGATGCCGATCAATGGGGATCGGCTATGGAGAATATAGTGAGTTATGTAAGTAAGAAGTTTAATTATGGCGGGCAGGAAGTACTGCTCGAAACAGGTAAGGTAGCCAGACAGGCGGACGCTGCGGTCATGGTAACCATGGCAGAGACAACAGTGCTCGTTGCGGTTGTGGCCAGAACAGAAACGAAACCCGGGCAGGACTTTTTCCCGCTTACGGTGAATTACGAAGAGAAAACCTATGCTGCGGGTAAAATTCCGGGTGGGTTTTTCAAGCGAGAAGGTCGTCCTTCGGAAAAGGAAACTCTGACGTCAAGATTGATTGACCGACCGATTCGTCCGCTTTTCCCTAAGGGATTCATGAACGAAGTGCAGGTGACCTGTCAGGTTATCTCTGCCAATAAAGATGTTGATCCGGATATCGTCGCCATGATCGGCGTTTCCGCGGCATTGACGCTTTCCGGTATTCCTTTTGCTGGTCCGATCGGGGCTGCTCGTGTTGGATTTACGCCTGATGGCTATCTGCTGAACCCTGGCTATGAAGCCCTCGAAGGTTCCGATCTGGACATGGTCGTAGCAGGTACTGAATCTGCTGTATTGATGGTTGAGTCAGAAGCTAACGAATTGACTGAAGACCAGATGCTGGGTGCAGTACTGTTCGCCCATCAGGAGATGCAGGATGTTATCGCCGCGGTTAATGAATTGAAAGCGGAAGCTGGCAAGGAAGCCTGGGAATGGCATCCTGCAGAGCAGAACACAGCCTTGATTGAAGCGGTCAGCAGCCAGTTTGGCGACCAGATTGCAGAGGCCTACAAGATCACTGAGAAAATGTCCCGTCAGAATCGTCTTGGTGAACTACGGGATGCAGCGGTTGAAGCGCTGGAGACTGAAGATACTGATGCGGATGAGATCCGTGGCGTCTTCGGAAGCATTGAAAAGAAAGTTGTGCGTAAGGCGATCGTTGATGGCCAGCCACGAATTGACGGACGTGATACGAAAACGGTTCGGAACATTGATGTAGAGGTCGGCGTTCTGGCGAAAGCTCACGGTTCCGCGCTGTTCACTCGAGGTGAAACTCAGGCGATTGTATCTACTACGCTGGGTTCTATGCGGGATGCTGCCATCATTGATGCGCTGCAGGGTTCATATAGAGACAACTTCCTGCTGCATTACAACTTCCCGCACTACAGTGTTGGTGAAACCGGTTTTTCCGGTGGTCCCAAGCGGCGAGAGATTGGTCACGGCCGTCTGGCGCGTCGTGGTGTTGCAGCGGTTTTGCCGAAGTCTGAAGACTGGCCTTACACAACCCGCGTCGTTTCCGAGATTACCGAATCAAATGGTTCTTCCTCTATGGCCTCAGTCTGTGGCGCCAGCCTCGCACTGATGGACGCAGGCGTTCCTCTGAAAGCGCCAGTCGCTGGTGTTGCTATGGGCCTGGTTCTGGAAGGCGAAGATTTCGCTGTCCTGACTGATATCCTGGGTGATGAAGATCATCTTGGAGATATGGACTTCAAGGTTGCTGGAACTGAAACCGGTGTCACTGCGTTGCAGATGGACATCAAGATTCAGGGAATCACTGAACAGATCATGGAGACTGCCCTCGGTCAGGCTCGCGATGCCCGTCTGCATATCCTTGGCGAAATGAACAAGGTGATCGGTCAGTCCAGAGAGAACGTCTCTGAAAACGCACCCGCCATGGTCACCATCAAGGTTGACTCTGACAAGGTTCGTGACGTTATTGGTAAGGGTGGTGCAACCATTCGTGGCATTACCGAAGAGACTGGTGCATCAGTTGATATCGAAGATGACGGTACCATTACCATCTTTGGTGAAGATGCAGATTCTCGTGATGCGGCCGTTACCATGATCGAAGGTATTACAGCTGAAGCTGAAGTTGGCCAGATCTATACCGGTAAAGTCGTGAAGATTGCTGACTTCGGCGCCTTCGTGAACATTCTTCCTGGTAAGGATGGTCTGGTACACATCTCACAGATTGCCAAGGAACGCGTTGAGAAAGTCACTGACTACCTGAGCGAAGGCCAGGAAGTAGAGGTGAAGGTTCTGGATGTTGACCGTGGCCGTATCAAGCTGTCTATGAAGGAACTCATTGAAGACGATGAGGGAGATCAAGGTGGAAACGAAGAAGCTGATGAGGAACTCGCCAGCTAGTCAAACCGATGACTCCAGTAGTAATAAAAAAGGCAGCCTTGGCTGCCCTTTTTTTTGATACGACTTGAATACAACTAGGTTTTTCCCGCTGTCGGCGAGTTAGTGATCAGATCGTCTACGACCGAAGGATCAGCCAGCGTGCTGGTGTCTCCCAGGTTCTCCAGTTCGTTTTCCGCAATTTTGCGTAGAATCCGGCGCATGATCTTGCCTGACCTGGTTTTCGGCAGACCCGGTGCCCACTGCAGGATATCCGGTTTGGCGATCGCCCCAATTTCCGATCTTACTAGATTGTTCAGTTCGTTTTTGAGCTCTTCGGAACCCTCTGTGCCTGACATCAGCGTAACAAACGCGTAGATACCCTGTCCTTTGACGTCGTGTGGGTAACCGACGACGGCTGCTTCAGCCACCAGATCATGTTCAACCAGGGCGGATTCAACTTCAGCAGTGCCCATTCTGTGACCGGAAACATTCAATACATCATCGACCCGCCCGGTGATCCAGTAATAGCCATCCTCATCTCTTCTCGCGCCATCGCCGGTGAAATAGTATCCAGGGTAGGTCGAGAAGTAGGTATCAATACAGCGTTGGTGGTCTCCGAAAACCGTACGAATCTGTCCTGGCCATGATCCGCTGATTGCCAGATTGCCGGAAGCAGCGCCCTCAATTTCCTGGCCGTTTTCGTCCAGAAGCACAGGTTTTACACCGAAGAAAGGTCGGGTCGCAGAACCTGGCTTCAGTGCGGTTGCACCGGGCAGGGGGGTGATCATGATGCCGCCCGTTTCTGTCTGCCACCAGGTATCAACAATAGGGCATCGTTCGTCTCCCACGATATGGTAGTACCATTCCCACGCTTCCGGATTGATCGGTTCGCCAACACTGCCCAGAAGACGTAGTGTTTTTCGGGATGTACTCGTCACAAATTCGTCGCCCTGGCCCATCAGTGCACGCAGAGCTGTAGGTGCTGTGTAGAAGATGTTGACGTTATGTTTGTCAACAACCTGCCAGCAGCGAGATGCATCAGGGTAGGTTGGTATGCCCTCAAACATCAGGGTGATGGCGCCATTCGCGAGAGGGCCGTAGACGATGTAGGAGTGGCCGGTTACCCAGCCGACATCTGCCGTGCACCAGTAAATATCGCCTTCGTGGTAATCAAACACGTACTTGTGCGTCATTGCGGCGTGCAACAGATAACCGCCGGTTGTATGTAGAACGCCTTTGGGCTTCCCGGTTGAGCCTGAGGTGTAAAGAATGAACAGGGGATCTTCACTGTCCATGGCTTCCGCTTCACATTGTGCTGAGGCCGCTGCGGTGGCTTCGCCGTACCAGACGTCTCGATCAGCCTGCCAGTGAATATTGCCTCCGGTGCGTTTGACGACAACAACGGTAGATACGTTGGGGCAGGCTTCAAGCGCCTCGTCGGTGTTGGCTTTCAGTGGAATAGGTCTGCCGCCGCGAATACCTTCGTCTGCAGTGATGACCGTTCGACAGTCTGAATCAAGAATACGGTCTCTCAGTGCCTGTGGCGAGAAGCCTCCAAATACAACGGAATGAATGGCTCCAATCCTTGCGCAAGCAAGCATGGCGTAGGCTGCTTCAGGAATCATTGGCATATAAATACAGACTCGATCACCCTTCTTGACGCCGCGGTCTTTCAACACGTTCGAGAGTCGACAGACGTGTTCATGCAGTTCTCGGTAGGTGATCGTCAGATCTTCGGAAGGATCGTCTCCCTCCCATATAATCGCTGCGTGATCCGCCTTGAGTTCAAGATGTCGGTCCACACAGTTGTAGCAGGCATTCAGCTGACCGCCTATAAACCAGCCTGCTTCGCCTTTGCTGAAATCTGATTCCGTAACCTTATGCCAGTTTTTTGACCAGCTCAGGAACTCGTCTGCTTTCTGGGACCAGAATTCCTCGGACCGGTTAACTGAAGCGTCGTACATCGCAAGGTACTGGTCATTGCGGATATGAGAGTGGTTCTCGGCTTCTTTGGGTACGGGATATATTTTGTGTTCCGACATGTCTGGAATTGTCCTTTTAGCCAATCACGAGAGAAGAGATAGGTTGCCATAAAGTGATGCAATTTTCCCGGCTGACACGGTGCTGATTGCTGGAAGCTCAGGGCTGTTTATAGACAGCTCAGGGCTGTTTACAGAAGCTCAGGGCTGTTTATAGAAAGCTCAGGGCTGTCCGATATTTCCTTCGAAGGAATTTTGTGGGCTCTTTTTCTTCTTGTTGCGTCGTCGCCGTCGTTTCTGGCCGGTTCTCTGTTTCATGGCAGTGCGGCGTTCTTCGTCTGCTTCCTGGTATTCAGTCCACCACTTGCCAAGGTCATCCAACCTCTCACCGGCTTCCTCGCGCAGGAGCAGGAAGTCGTAGGCCGCGCGAAAGCGTTTATGCTGAATCAGGATGTCGGGCTTCTGACCAAATCGGTTGGGCAGGCGATATTGCAGAAACCAGATGTCACGCATTGGTCCAGTGAATCTTTTAGGAATCGAGGTAAACAGCTGCTGCTTGGAAATAATATTGTTAGCTGCCTCATGTGAGGCATTGACCTGTGTTGCGCCTTCTTCTTTTTGCAGACGCTCTTTCTCTGCCACGAAGGGGTACCACAGGATGGCAGCATAGATGAATGCGGGTGTGACCGGCATATCTGCGGCAATACGTCGATCGGTGCTTTCCAGTGCCAGCCTGACCAGCGCCTCGGTCGCATCTTGCTCCATAGAGCGCTTTGAATCAGGAAACATCCAGCCATAGAGCTCAAGATCCAGCAGATGGTCTAATGCGGCGGCGCCATGGCCTGACATGAACAGCTTCAGTACTTCCTCAAATAACCTGGCAGCTGAAACATCCTGTATCAGATAGCCTAACGATGCTATCGAGTCGGCCAGTTCATCTTCGAGCTCGAACCTCAGTTTCGCTTGAAAACGAATCGCTCGAAGCATCCGCACTGGGTCTTCTCTAAGGCGGGTTTCTGGTTCGCCGATCGTTCTTATGGTCGCCGCTGTGATGTCATCCACGCCCTTTGCGAGATCAATAATCTCCTCGGACTCTGGATCGTAGTAAACCGCGTTCATGGCAAAGTCCCGGCGGAACACGTCTTCCTCAAAGTTGCCATAGACGTTGTCACTGAGTGTCATACCCGTGTCGCTGTGATTCTCGTCATGCTGTTCATCGTGCGGTCCACGAAAAGTAGTGACCTCAACGATCTCGGGTCCGAATCTGACGTGAACGATGCGAAACCGTCTACCGATGATTCTTGAATTCCGGAAGAGGTCGCGTACCTCTTCTGGATGAGCATCGGTTGCTACGTCAAAGTCTTTTGGGGACCTGTCCAGGAGTAGGTCGCGAATACACCCACCGACAAGATATGCCTGGTAGCCATGTTCCTGAAGTCGTCTAACAACTTTCAGAGCACCGATACTGATCTTGTCAGGATTGATCTTACTGAGTGATGTATTCAAGAAGAGAATCTGGGAACTACGTTAGTTTAATCGGATAAAGAAGGCTGGAGAGTGGATTTTAACAGACTCTTTGCCAATCTGTGTCCGCGATGTGGGGATAATAGAGGTTCAGAAAAGAAAAAGGGAAAAGCGAACTTTTCCCATTTAGCGAGCCAGAATATTCTTCTTCTTATCTTTCTTATGATTGTTATTTTTAAGACCTTCACCCTTCTAAAGAAGTGGTGTTGGTCATAACCAGTTATATCCTGATCTTGTTTTTATTTTTATAGAGTCACTATTAACTGGCAGGTCTAACTATCCCAGATATGTAAGGAAATACACAACCTCTTACAAAACAATAACATACGCGCAAGTCACCTTAAGGCCTGGGAGCACGGTGTTACCCATTGCTACCAAAACCGCGAGAGATGAGTAAAAAAGTAACGTTATCGCTTTCGACCCCTTTCTCTTGGTATCCCGAGCTTCTGCCGCTTCTGCCAGAGGGATTTTCTGGAAATCCCCAGTTTCTCGGCAAGTTGGGTCTCTGTCAGTTGTTCCTGGTGGTCCAGAACGAATCTTACGAAATAGTCTTCCAGCGAAGTTGCTTCTGAATCAAGGTCAAAGCTCGGAAGCGTCGTCGCGGGTTCTGCTTCAACAGCAAGCAGTTCTTCACCGATGGTTTTCTTGTCGCAAAGAATGACGGCTCTTTGAACCGCGTTCTCCAGTTCGCGTATGTTCCCGGGCCAGTGATAAGACGTGATTCTCTGGCGGGCGGAATCGCTGAATCGCAGTCTGGTTTTGCCATGTCTTTCAGCAGCGTTGGCAAGGAAGTGCTCGGCAAGTAGCAGGATGTCATCACCGCGTTCACGCAGCGGTGGCAGTGAGAGCTGCACAACATTCAGCCGATAGTAAAGATCATCTCTGAAAGCGCCCTCGTTAACCAGCGCCTGCAGGTTTCGATGTGTAGAAGCAATTAGACGGACGGCAACCCTGCGAGTTTCCACAGAACCCACGCGCCGCACCTCGCCTTCTTGAAGAACCCGCAACAGCCTTGCCTGGGCGCTGAGAGGCAGTTCACCGATTTCATCCAGGAACAGCGTGCTCCCGTCAGCTGCTTCAACCAATCCCACCCTGTCAGCAGTCGCTCCGGAGAACGCGCCTTTCTCATGACCAAACAACTCTGACTCAATTAATGTGTCTGGGATAGCCGCACAATTTAGAGAAATCATTTGCCTGCCCGCGCGACCACTGAGCAGATGGAGTTTCCTGGCGACAAGCTCTTTTCCTGTTCCGGACTCTCCTGCGATCAGCACGTTTGTGTCTGTTGGCGCGACTTTGTCAATCTGTGAAGAAACGCTGACGATTTCCTGGCAACGACCAAGCATCTCTATTCCGATTTCACTTTCGTTGTGGGTCGTCACTTCCCTGAGGGTCGCGAGCAATTCGTCAAAGTCATACGGCTTTGGCAGATAGTCGGCGGCCCCCTGCTTCATGGACTCGACAGCGGATCGCAGACTGGCCTGCGCACAGGTGACAATCACAGGAGTACCGCTGGCGATCTTGATGAGGTTGACCCCATTGCTACCAGGCAATTTTGTGTCAGTGACAATGGCATCGAATGCCGTCAGATCATGTCTGATGGCCTCTTTAACTGATCCGGCTTCGCAAACTTTATAGTTGTGATTCTCGAGGAATGCTTTTATTGATGAGCGAAAGACTGTGTCGTCGTCTACGATCAGTATGTTCTGATTGGCTGTCTTTATTGTCATATCGGAACACACGAGTATGGCGAGGACGTTATCATGTTTAACTTGCTTCGTGAATTCCCGATGGCTCAGGTAGCTCGTGGCTCCTGGTAACAGCGTCTATGTCCCAGTTTCTGATTGCCTGATCGATCAGTTGCTCCACGCTTTCGGCTTCATCCACAGTAGCCTGACCCAGCTGATCCAGCACTGATCGTAGTACTGTCAGGGGGTTGAGTGTTGAGACTGGCCTTGCATGCGCCTGTTTGCTTAGTTTGACGTGTTGGGTGTCCACCACCAGTGGCAGATGAGCGTACTCGGGCGGGGTCTGCCCGAATGTATGGTAGAGGGCCAGTTGGCGAGGTGTGGAGTCGAGAAGATCTCGGCCTCTGACGACATGGTTGACCTTCTGATAAATGTCATCAACAACCACAGCTAGCTGATACGCGAACAGGCCGTCTTTTCGTCGAATGATAAAGTCCCCGACCTCTTCATCCATCGACCAGGAGTGGTGACCACAGATGCGGTCATCGATGCTGAGAACGTGATCCGATACTCTCAGCCTTACGGCGACAGGCTTGTCTGCTGATTCTGCGATACTGCGATTTCTGCAAATGCCTGGATATACCGGCGGTGTGTCTTTGCGCGAGCAGATGCAGCAGAAAGTGTCTTCCCGGATGTTGTACAAGGCTTCCTGATAGTCGGCAAGCCGGCTGCTCTGATAGAGGACCTGGCCGTCCCAGTTCAGGGAATAGGCCTCGAGCTGTCGCTTGATCTGGTCAGGTGCTTCAGGAGATTCCCTGGGGGGATCCAGGTCTTCAATACGTAGTAACCATTGACCATTGTGGTGTCTGGCATCCAGGAAACTGGCAACCGCAGCTACCAGTGATCCATAGTGGAGGGGACCTGTTGGAGAGGGCGCGAAACGCCCTGTGTATTCGATGTCAGATCGGGTGTCCAGCTGTGCCATCTTGCACGAACATAAAAACGGGGTTAACCGTGGATCTGTCGTTCCTTGATTTCGTCCAGGGTTTTACAATCGATGCATTTTGTCGCTGTGGGTCTGGCTTCCAGCCTCTGCACGCCAATCTCGATGCCACAGGATTCACAGTAGCCATAGTCATCCTGATCGATCAGCTCAATCGTGCTGTCTATTTTTCGTATCAGCTTGCGTTCCCTGTCGCGGGTTTTGAGTTCGAGACTGAACTCCTCTTCCTGGCTTGCCCGGTCTGCGGGGTCAGGATAGTTTCCGGCTTCATCTTTCATGTGACTAACGGTTCGATCAACTTCTTCCATTAGCTGCAACTTCCACTGCATCAGTATCTCCCTGAAATGGGTTCTCTGCTCTTCATTCATGTACTCCTCGTTGCGTTTAGTCTTGTAAGGAGTGAATGTTGGTTCAGTAGATACTGACCTTGGCCTTGGAGCCTTGGGTCTTGGAGCTTTGGTCTTTTCTACCACTTCAGCCGCTTTTTTGGCCGTGGGGGCTTTCTTTGCTGTGGGCTTAGCTGTGGGCTTAGCTGCGGGCTTCTTCTTTGTAGCAGGTTTTTTGGTTGCGGGGGCTTTCTTAGCTGCGGGCTTCTTCTTTGCAGCCGCCTTTTTGGTTGCAGGAGCTTTCTTAGCTGCGGGCTTAGCTGCGGGCTTAGCTGCGGGCTTCTTCTTTGTAGCCGCCTTTTTAGTTGCAGGAGCTTTCTTGCCTGCGGGCTTCTTCTTTGTAGCCGTCTTCTTTGCAGCCGTCTTTTTGGCCGCTGGGGCTTTCTTAGCTGCGGGCTTAGCTGCAGGCTTCTTCTTTCCAGCCGTCTTTTTGGCCGCAGGGGCTTTCTTAGCTGCAGGCTTCTTCTTTACAGCCGTCTTTTTGGCCGCAGTCTTTTTGCTGGCCGCAGTCTTTTTGCTGGCCGCAGGCGCTTTTTTGCCAGGCGCGTTTGTTGCTGGAGATTTCTTTGTTTTTGCCTTGGCTTTCGTCTTTGCCTTCGGAGCTGCCTTTCTTTTTGCTGCCATATTTTTTCCGTTACGAAGCGGTCGGTTCTAAAAAGAGCGGCGAACATTACCAGATAGAGTTGCGTTCGCCAAGAGAATTTGCGAGCAGGAAACACCGTGTTTTTTTGGGTTAATATCCTTCTCCAGCCCGAGATATGGATACCGTTTGAAACCTGCAAGAAGACTCAGCGAGATAGCACCTTTTACGGTTATGTCCCTGCTCGCACGTGCCAATGAACTCGCGGACCAGGGCCATAGTGTTATTCATCTAGAGGTTGGTGAGCCGGATTTTGAGACGCCTGGCCCGATACGCGAGGCGGGGATTCGTGCAATAGAACAGGGTGCCACTCGGTATACTGATGCGCAGGGAGACCCCGCGCTTCGACAGTTGATTTCGGATTTCTACCGGGAGACTGCAGGTATCAATGTCAGCCCATCGCGGATTTTTGTTACAGCCGGAGCGTCCGGTGGTTTGCTGTTGCTGACAGCCTTGCTGCTTAACCCCGACGAAAACCTTCTCATGACGGATCCTGGGTATCCGTGTAACCGACACTTCCTGTCCAGTTTCAATGCACAGGGTCTTCTTGTTCCGGTTTCAGCTGAGGACAGTTTCCAGTTGACGGGCTCACTGGTGTCTCGTTACTGGACCCCAAGCACACGCGGAGTGCTTATTGCCTCTCCCGCAAACCCATCGGGGTCCGTGCTGTCTCGATCCGCCCTTCGTGAATTGCATTCCGCGGTCAATGACCTTGGCGGCTTTGTTATCGCTGATGAAATCTATCAGGGCCTGGTTTATGACAATCGAAACGCGCCGAGTGCTCTCTCGCTGACAGATGACATTTTTGTCGTCAACAGCTTTTCCAAATACTTCGGGATGACCGGTTGGAGGCTGGGCTGGGTGGTCGTGCCAGAATCTATGGGTCCTGAGTTGATCAAACTGGCTCAAAACCTCTTTATCTGCCCTTCTTCTATTTCACAAAAGGCTGCCATGGCCGCGTTCTCCCCGGAGTCATTGGCGATCATGGAAGCGCAGCGGGAGACGTTGCAGATGCGACGTGATTTTCTGGTCCCCAGGCTACGTGACCTTGGATTCGAGATTGCGGAGAAACCGGCTGGTGCGTTTTACGTATACGCGCGATTACCAGAACACAGTCCACGGGCCGACGAATTTTGCGTAAGACTGCTGGAAGAGCAGTTTGTTGCTATCACGCCAGGTACAGATTTCGGACTTAACGACGCGGAACATTTTGTTCGCATCAGCTATGCCAGAGACATTGCGGAGCTCGAGCAGGCGGTTGAAAGATTAGGTCGATTCGTATGATGGGCATGGTTCGAGGTGAACTTGTCCGGAGGTATAAAAGATTTCTGGCAGACGTGATTCTGGACAATGGGGATATGGTTACGGCGCACTGTCCGAATACAGGTTCCATGAAGAACTGCTTAGAACAAGGGGCCGAGGTCTGGTTATCGATATCGGATAATCCGAAACGAAAGTATCCATATACATGGGAGTACATCGTGACCCATCGGGGTCACTGGATCTGTGTAAATACTGGCAGAGCGAATCATCTGGTTGAGCAGGCGGTCAGTGGGGCTCGTATTCAGGAACTGGCTGGATACCCGGACGTAAGAAGGGAAGTGAAATACGGGAGTGAAAACAGCCGCATTGATCTTCATCTTTCTGGCGCGGGCCGCGATTGTTTTGTTGAAGTCAAAAGCGTTACTTTGCTTGAACAACCCTTTTCGAAAGGGGAAGGCTATTTCCCTGATGCAGTCAGTGACAGGGGCGCCAAACATCTTCGAGAACTGATGGGTGTGGTAGATCAGGGTAACAGGGCGGTTTTGCTATTCTGTGTGCAACATACGGGTATCAAGAGTGTGCAACCCGCGGACCATATCGATACGAGTTATGGTGAACTGATCAGGGAAGCCTCAGAATATGGGGTCGAGATACTGGCCTATAAGGTCAGACGTTACAAAGACGGATTTCGTCTTTGGAAATCGGTCCCGGTGATTCTCTAATTCATGAAATCGTTCCTGCTTCTTCTGACTCTCCTACTGACCATGGCTCTGGCGCTACTGGCTGGTAGTGTGTCCATTGGGTTCTCGGAGATCGCTGCGCTGCTTAATGGCACATTGGACCAGGGGACTGCGACGATCCTTCTCGAGATTAGATTACCCCGCATATTGCTCGCGGTTGTTGTGGGTGCCGGTATTGCGAGTTCGGGAGCGGCAATTCAGGGCCTCTTTCGAAATCCGCTCGCAGATCCGGCACTTATTGGGGTTTCAGCAGGGGCAGCGTTGTTTGCCTCTTTGTTTGTGATTTTTGGCTCCAGTGCACCATTTGGCATGGCCGCAAGCGCGTTTGTCGGTGGTGTTCTTGCCACCTGGCTTGTCCTGTACATCGGTGGCCGCGGTTCCAGTATTTCAACGATGCTGCTGGCGGGTATCGCTATTAACGCGATTGCGCTGTCCGGAGTAGGCC
The DNA here is from genome assembly GCA_965662805.1 of Candidatus Azotimanducaceae bacterium. Classification (GTDB taxonomy): domain Bacteria; phylum Pseudomonadota; class Gammaproteobacteria; order Pseudomonadales; family Azotimanducaceae; genus UBA9659. Next base: position 159,510 of record CBFIJB010000002.1, read on the forward strand.
TGCTTTCTTATATCTCAACGGATGCCCAGCTCAGGACGATCTCGTTCTGGGCGCTCGGAAGTCTTAATGGCGCAGACTGGTTGTCAGTTCTGGTTGCACTGGTGATTCCGTTAGCGACCCTGATTCTGTTTACACAATCACAATCATTGAATGTGGTGACGCTGGGCGATGACGAAGCCGAACACCTCGGAGTATCTCCCGCAAAGCTGCGCCTCAAAATTATACTGCTTGCTGCGCTGTCAGTGGGTGTAGGGGTTGCGCTAACGGGTGTGATTGCCTTTCTCGGACTTGTTGTTCCACACCTCGTTCGCTTGATGTTCGGTTCCAACCATCAGCTTGTGATTCCAGGCTCAGCACTCCTGGGAGGACTTTTGCTCCTGGTTGCAGATACGGCGAGTCGATCCCTGCTTGCTCCTGCTGAGCTGCCCGTGGGCATAATCACTGCGTTAGTGGGAGGGCCGTTTTTTGTGTATCTGCTGCTTCGCGAGCAGAGGGTAAGAATGGCGATATGAACATCAACTTGAAACAGGTCACGTATGCCATTGATCGTAAGCTGATTGTCGATCGCGTAGATATTGACGTAGAAGAAGGGCAAATACTCGTTTTGCTTGGACCTAATGGCGCGGGCAAGTCGACGCTGTTGAGGCTGATGAGCGGCGTGCTTCAACCTGATAGCGGAACTGTGAGTGTCGGCAGTAGTGAACTATCCAGGCTGTCTTTAGCTGATCGGGCGAGGACAATTGGTGTACTCACACAAAGCGTCGCGCTTGATTTTCCATTCACCGCCAGGGAAGTGGTTGCCATGGGACGAACACCGTATGGTCCGGGCAGTCTCGACCCACGATTACTTGAAGAGTTGGTCGACAGCCTCGGACTTCGTCTCGATCAGAATTATCTCACCATGTCCGGGGGTGAGCGGCAGCTGGTGCAAGTAGCTCGGGTATTTGCCCAGGTTTGGGCGCGCGGTTCTGCCGCTGTTTTGCTGATGGATGAACCCATGACGGCCCTGGATCTTCGGCACCAGGTCGATGTGCTTACCCTGATGAAACGGCTGGCTGCTGAGGGCGTAGCCCAGGTTGTCGTTATGCATGACATCAATATGGCAGCTTCGGTTGCTGACAAGGTTGTCCTGATGTCCTCGGGTGCCATCATTGCAGATGGGAAGCCTGGTGAAGTGCTGACGGCGGAGTTGCTGGAAAAGACCTTTGATACGCCTGTTGAAGTCAGCGAACAACCCTACTTTCGCGCAAAAGTGAGGTCATGACCGAGATTACCAAGGGGTTCTTGCTGACGAGACAGTTGCGGGACGCAGAACGCGGCGCTTCAGAAAGTAAAAATGCGCCAGGTGACATGCCGAATGGACAGTCTCTAATCTATTGGCTGGCAACGGACGAAGGTCCGCTCCGGGTAGAGATCACTGATCAGGAAAGTGTTTTCTTTGTTCGGTCATCGGAGCTCGACACTTTACGTATGGTGCTTGGCAGAGATATCTCTTGGCGCCATGCTCAGCTTGAGCTTCGTTGTTTCCATTACCCCGATGAATCTGCCGTAGCCTGTTACTTCCTGAATCAGCGTGATCTGGCTTACGCGAGAACATTGCTTCGGCAGCAGTCAGTATCTGTTTATGAAGGGGATATCCGGCCGACTGACCGATTTCTGATGGAGCGCTTTGTCCAGGGTGCCCTGGAGGTATCCGGACCTATCGAACAATGCCCGGGTTACCGTGAAGCTAAGAACCCGCTGATCCGCAAGACCGAGTATGCACCTCGCCTATCGGTTGTGTCTCTGGATATAGAAACCTCTATCTCCTCGGGCGTCCTTCTGAGTATCGCTGTTTCCGGTGAAGGAGTGAGCAAGGTGTTTGTGTCGGGGCCAGAGTACGCCACGGATCTCGACTATGTTGAATGCATAGAGGGTGAGGCCGCGCTGATCGAACGTTTTCTTGCCTGGTTCGCGGATCTGGACCCGGACGTTGTGATCGGATGGAACGTGGTGGGTTTTGATCTCAAGTATCTCCAGGATCGCTGCGATGCGCTTGGCCAGACCTTTTCACTGGGCCGCGCTGGTGAATCGGTACACTGGCGCAGCCTTGAGCAGGGGCCGCAACGTCTGATAGCTGTGGTGCCTGGCAGAGTGGTATTGGATGGTATAGCACTGCTCAGAACGGCCACCTATTCGTTTGAAAGTTTTTCTCTGGAGAATGTTTCGCGGGAACTTCTCGGTCGCGGCAAGCTGGTTCACGATGTTGATTCGCGAGCCTTAGAGATTGAGAAAATGCACCGCGACGATAAAGACAGTCTGGCCCGGTACAACCTGGAGGACTGTGATCTGGTGTTGGATATTTTCGAACACACGAACCTGCTTGAGTTTGCCATTCGACGCAGCTGTCTGACCGGTCTCGAGATAGACAGGCAGGGCGGTTCCGTCGCCACCTTTGACTTTCTTTACCTGCCCAGACTCCATCGTGAGGGTTTTGTTGCACCAGTGGTAGATGAAGAATCTGTGGTTCACAGCCCGGGTGGTTATGTGCTTGATTCAAAACCAGGGCTCTACAACGACGTTATTGTGTTGGATTTCAAAAGCCTGTACCCGAGCATCATAAGGACCTTTCACGTTGACCCGCTTGCCATGATTCTTGGTGAGGAAGACGGGATTCCCGGTTTTCTGGAAGCATCATTCTCTAGAGAAAAGTTTCTTCTTCCGAAAATCATCGAGGAACTATGGGCTGCACGTGATGATGCCAAGCGAGTGGGCGATACGGCCGGGTCTCAGGCAATCAAGATTATTATGAATTCTTTCTACGGCGTACTGGGTACACCCGGTTGTCGTTTCTTTGATCCGAGACTCGCGAGCTCCATCACCATGCGCGGTCACGAGATATTGAAGCTCACTCGCGAGTGCATCGAGGATCGGGGCTATCCTGTCATCTACGGTGATACGGATTCTGTGTTTGTGCATATGAACTCAGCGGGTGACAACGTTGATGCGGCAGGTTCGCAACTGGCGTCAGCTCTCAATCTCTGGTGGAAAGAGCGTTTAGATAAAGAGTATGGAATAGACTGTTTTCTCGAAATCGAGTTTGAAACGCACTTTTCAAGATTTTTTATGCCGACCATCAGAGGTTCGGAGAAAGGCAGCAAAAAGCGCTATGCCGGGATGATCGATAAAACTGCTGGACCGAAACTTGTTTTCAAGGGCCTGGAAAGTGTCCGTAGTGACTGGACTCATCTGGCAAAAGAGTTTCAGAAGGAGCTGTACCGGCTGGTGTTTACGGAAGAGGACTATGTCCCCTATCTAAAGATGACGGTGGATCAGGTGCTGCAGGGCGAGCGGGATGAACAGCTCGTCCTCCGTCGTCGTCTGCGGCGGCAATTGTCTGACTATGTAAAAAATGTGCCGCCCCATGTCCGGGCGGCCCGACGTGCAGATGAGCAGCGTGTGAGTCGCGGGCTGAAACCGATATACGACAACGGCGGCTGGATAGAGTATGTCATGACCGTTAATGGACCTGAGCCTCTAGCCTTCAGAGAGTCGCCCCTTGATTATGACTTTTACATTGATCGCCAGCTTGCGCCGATCGCAGATGCAATACTGACGCTCGAGAGTACAACTCTTGCAGAGTTAACAGACCGGCAGCTAGGCCTTTTTTAGTTGCTGCGTCACTTCCTGCTGAGTCAGGCGTGCGCCAAATCGCGATACCAGCAGCGATGCGGAACGATTCGCGAGCTCGTTTGCCGACGCAAAATCCTGGCCCCGTGAAATAGCAAAAAGAAAGGCGCCAGCGAAAATGTCCCCGGCACCGGTCGTATCAACGGCCTTGGTCAGTACACCCTCGGTTGAGATGACTCGGTCGCCGTCCCAGGCAATGGAGCCGGCACTGCCACAGGTCATAACGAACTTTGGCACAATGCCTTTCAGTGCCGAGACGCAGTCATCAGGAGAGTCGGCTCCGGTTAGCAATCGCGCCTCTTCGTGGTTGCAGAACAACAGGTCAACACCTTTGTCGAGGAACTGTTCATAGTTCGACTTGAAGTTTTCAACCATGGCCGGATCCGACAGAGTCAGGGATACGGTTACACCTGCAGCTCTGGCGATTGCCTGAGCCTCCAGTGCCGCCTGGAAACCGGTTGTCGAACTGACCAGGTAGCCTTCAATATAGAGCGTCGAGGAATTCCCAAGAGCCTCAGGGTCCAGTTCCTTGGTCGATAGAAAATTTGTAATGCCGAGGCAGGTTGTCATCGTTCTCTCAGCGTCCGGCGTTACCATTGAGATGCATTGGCCCGTGGCGCCCTGTTCCCGATCCTGTCCAAGATTTGTATCAACGCCTGCTTCCGCCAGGTCGCTAACAAAAAAATCGCCAGTGCTGTCGTTAGCAACTTTGCAGCTATAGAAAGCCGAACCGCCCAGCTGAGCCACGATCACCATGGTGTTTGCGGCAGAACCACCACCGGCCTCTTTCACGGCAAGGTGCTCGTGTTCATCCTCGAGTAATCGGATCAGTCTCTGACGGTCATCCTCCTCAATCAGAGTCATGATGCCTTTAGGGAGTTTTGCCTGCGCCAGAAAGTTGTCATCTACCTCGTATTCAGTGTCGACAAGTGCGTTTCCGATGCCATAGACGTCGTAGTTTTTCATGGTGGTGTCCAGAGTTACTTTTTCAGTATTTTGAAAGCGGCTTCGGCAGCTTCAAGTGTGGTTTTGATCTCTTCGTCTCCATGTTCCGCTGATACGAAACCAGATTCAAAAGGTGAAGGTGCGAGGTTGATGCCGGCCTGCAGCATGGCGTGAAAGAAGTCATTGAACATCCTGCTGTCTGCGTTCATGACCTGTTCAAACCTGGTGACAGGAGCCGCAGAGGTGAAGAAGAAGCCGAACATGCTGCCAACGCGATTGGTGGAAAACGGGACGCCAGCTGTATCTGCCAGTTTTTGCATACCGTCCACCAGTTTTGCTGACTGGGTTTCCAGACCCTGGTAGAAGTCTTCAGAATCGATGAGCTCAAGTGTACTGAGTCCTGCCTGCATGGCTATCGGGTTGCCTGACAGAGTACCGGCCTGGTAAACACCACCAAGTGGTGCGACGACAGACATGACATCGCTGCGGCCGCCGAAAGCGCCCACGGGCATGCCGCCGCCAATGATCTTGCCGAGCGTGGTCAGGTCCGGTTTGATGTCATAAAGTCCCTGGGCCGAGTGGCGCGCCACCCGAAATCCTGTCATGACCTCATCGAATATGAGCAGAGCGCCATGTTGATCGCATACCTGACGCAAGGTTTCCAGGAAGCCAGGCACTGGCGGCACGCAACCCATATTTCCTGCAATAGGTTCGATGATAATAGCAGCAATGTCTGAGCCTTTTTCCTCGAATAACTTTTCTACCTGGTCCGCATTGTTGTACTCGAGGGTCAGGGTGTGTCGCGCGAAGCTTTCAGGGACTCCGAGAGAATCTGGTTCACCCAGTGTGAGTGCTCCGGAGCCTGCTTTCACCAGCAATGAATCAGAGTGACCGTGATAACAGCCTTCGAACTTGACGATGGTGTCCCTGCCGGTGAAGCCGCGAGCGACGCGAATGGCTGACATCGTGGCTTCGGTGCCGGAGTTCACCATTCTTACCTGATCCATAGCAGGAATCATGGTGATGATCTTTTCAGCAATGCGGGTTTCTATCTCTGTCGGTGCGCCGAAGGATAACCCCTGCTCCATGGCGCTCTGTACTGCCTTGACTACCTGCGGATGTGCATGGCCGAGGATCATTGGACCCCAGGAACCGATGTAATCGACATATCGATTACCATCTTCATCCGTCAGGTATGCGCCCTCACCGGACCTGAAGAATATGGGCTGGCCTCCAACCCGCGAAAAAGCACGTACCGGCGAGTTCACGCCTCCTGGGATGTACTTTCTCGCGTCTTCAAAAAGGGTTTCAGATCGGGTCATATGTCAGTTCCTGTCATTCTTTGTCTGAAGCTTAGCGCGCGCATTCAAGCATCCTGCGGGTCAGGTTTCAAATTGAATCAATCCTGATAGTAGGTTTCGATATCTTCGCGCGTGACGATACCCACCGGTGAGTCCATGAGGGGTGCGCTTATGCGGTTCACGTACAAGGCCTGAACACCGGAACTGTTCAGTGTGTCCAGCGCCTCGCTTAACGTTGCCTGAAGCAGAATACCGGTTACGTCTTTTCGAGTCGCCGGGATGGCGGCAAGGTCGATGACATGTTCTTCTGCTTCCTGCAGGTACTGCCCGAGATCCTCTGCACGAAGCACAAATGAAGGCCCGTTATCGAAGTCGACCAATATCCATACAGGTTTCCTGGTCACAAGTGCTCTCGCATCATCCTGCGTTACGTGGCGACTTACTCTCTCAAAATTTCTGATCATGATTGATGCGACCGACGCACGATTGAGTGCCATTGACAGTGGATTCTGGCGGAACTCAAGACCCATCGCCTGCATCTGCATCATGAACACGGAACGAACTCCGTAGAGCTGACTTGCTGTCATGTTCGCGATAATGATCACCAGCATCGCCGGAAGAATAATATTGGGATTGTTGGTTAGCTCGAGCACCGCCATCAATGCTGCCAGTGGCGCCTGAAGAACGGCGCCCATCATTGCGCCCATCCCCAGAGTCACGTACAGCGCGTCGTCTGATAGAATGGTGCCGAGATTACCTGCGGCATGCGCAAATATGCCTCCCGCCATTGCGCCGATAAACAGGGTGGGGCCGATGATCCCGACAGGCATACCCAGAGCGAGAATCGTTGAAGAGACAATAATCTTCAGGATGAAGACCAGTAAAAGCACACTCAGCCCAAGCTCCCCGACCAACGCCATGTTAACCGTGTCATAACCGATGCCAAGAATCTGTGGTGCCACCAGGGCGGTGGAACCAGTGAGTGCACCTGCAATCAAGAGTCTCATCCAGACCTTTTCCGGGGCGTATCGTGTCGTTGTCAGAAGCATTTTTACGAAGATCGCTGCGAGTACACCAATGAATGCACCTTCGACCACCAGAATAGGGACATCGAGCAGTGACGCCATAGAGACCGAAGGTACTTCGAAAGCGGTGGCGGAACCAAAGACGAGTTGTGTCATGACTGCCGCAACGACGGATGCAAGGATGACAGGGATAAACCCGGCGATGGTGTATTCCATGATGATGACTTCCATGGAGAAAATGACGCCGGCGATCGGAGTATTGAATGAAGCCGAGATTGCGGCGGCGACACCGCAACCGACCAGCACCCTGATACTGTTATTCGGCAGCTTCATATAGTGTCCGATCAGACTGCTGCCTGCAGCACCAAGATGGATTGCCGGACCTTCACGACCGCCCGACTGACCTGACACCAGAGCGATAATGCCTGTGAAGAATTGTACAACCCCATTTCTGAGGGGCATATGCCCTTGGTGGCGAGCCAGTCGCTCCAGCACGTGAACAACACCAATACGTTGATCGGTTGGTGACAGCCAGATTGCGATGGGTATCAGTGCAAGCGCCCCGACAATGGGAAGACCAAATGCTATGAGCGGAGGTAGCGACTCAAAGCTCTCTGGGCCGCCTTCCAGAATCATCCCAAGTGGCCATTCAACAGCAAGTCTGAATGCGATGATCACCAGTCCGGTTACGAACCCGGAGGCGAGGCCCAGTAACGCAAACTGGGCCACGGAATCGAACGAAGCGAGCCTTCGTCGAAAGGTTTTTATGGAGATCCGTGGGAGCAACTTCATAGTGCTGTCAGCAGGTTAATGTATCAGGGACTGGATTCTAGCGAATTGTGCTAAGCTATTTGGCCCATTTTGTCAGTGTTCGTGTCAGTTATGGCTGCGGTTAAAGGTAGCAAACAGTACCAGATGGTAGTCGTACCATACCGGCCTATGTATAAAGCCATGATTTTCATGGCTTTTTTGGTGGCTTTGGCGGCTTTCAGCTGGTTGACGTACCACTACGGAAAAAACGAAGGCCTTGCCCTCAAAGTTGAGGTCGTTGAGGAAAAAGAGCGTATCGGTCAACAGCTGGCGGAAGCACAGCAGATGGTTGAGAGCATGCGCCAGGAAATTGCGGACCTGCAGGTGGGTGGCGAAATTGATGATAAGGCCAATGAAGAAGTTCGGCTGACCATCGAAACCCTTCAGGAACAGATTGCGCAGCTCAACGAGGAGATCAACTTCTATAAGGGCGTGATGGTTCCGAATGCAGCAGATAAAGGCCTGCGTATTGAGCGGCTTGATGTCACTTCAAATGTGCCCGGCAGGATAAAGTATTCGTTGTTGCTGACACAGGTAGTGGATAAGCACGATTATGTGCAGGGTGGTGTTCAGATATCAGTGCTTGGCCAGGAGGCCGGGCTGGAGAAGCAACTCAACCTGAGTGATCTGGATAGTGAAAAGGACAACCCGGTCCGATTCAGGTTCAGATACTTTCAGAATATCAACGGCGAACTGAAGTTGCCCGAAGGGTTTGAGCCTCGAGAAGTCATGATTGTTGCACAATCATCCGGATCAAACGGGCAAAGACTGGAGAAGACTTTCAACTGGCCACTGGGTAGTGGTTAGTTTGCACGGAGGAAAGGATGTTTAAAAAAGACGGAAGAAGTGAGTCAGGGATTACGCTCGTCGCAACAAACTGTGAGCTGGTGGGCGACGTTCACTTCAGTGATCAGTTGCTGGTAAACGGTATCGTTAAGGGGAATATATACGCACAGGCAGGTTCCAAGGCGACGGTAACCATCAGCGAAAAGGGACGTGTTCGAGGCGAGATCAGGGTTCCTCATGTTATCGTTAACGGCAAGGTCTTCGGTGACATTCGCTCGGACAAACATATCGAGCTGGCGACGAAGGCTGAAGTCAAAGGAAACGTCTATTACAATCTGATTGAGATGGTAAAAGGCTCCAGAGTTGATGGGTCGCTGGTCCACATGCAGGATGCGAAACAGGAAGTGAATGAGCCCAGGCCACCTAAAGCGGCAGACAAGACCGAAGATGACTCTGTTGTTGCCGCCGTTGCAGCAGTTGCCACACCTCCTGCCAAGGCTTGAATTCAAACAAATCGACCCAATAGATAAGTTATGGAAGCAACCACATTTGATCCTCAGGCTATGACCTTCTCCGATTCAGCGGCGCATAAAGTGCGCGCGCTGATGCAGGAAGAGGAAAACGAGAACCTCAAACTTCGGGTATTTGTGACGGGGGGTGGCTGCTCTGGATTTGAGTACGGCTTTACCTTTGATGAGGACATCGAAGAAGACGATACGCAGATCGAGAATGACGGTGTGGCATTGCTGGTAGATTCGCTCAGCTATCAGTATCTGGCGGGATCTGTCATTGATTATCTTGAAGACCTTCAGGGGTCACGCTTCGTTGTGACCAATCCTAATGCCGTGACGACGTGTGGTTGCGGTAACTCTTTTTCAATATAGCCGCGGGCTTTTAATACGCCGCGGGCTTTTAATACGCCGCGGGCGCTAGCCACCCGTTGAGCGGTCGGCATCGCGTGAAGCAAAGCCGCTGCCCGAGATTGAATAAAGCTGCGCCAGAACTGGCGAAACGAAATTCCTGAAACGCTGCATTTCATCACTGGCGATTGGTAACGCTTTCGGTAGCTTCACGGTTTTAGGATTTCGATGCACACCGTTGACAAGGAACTCATAGTGGAGATGTGGCGCCGTTGCCCATCCGGTTGCTCCGACGTAGCCGATGACCTGCCCCTGGTTGACAGTGGCACCTGGTTTAATGCCCTTTGCGAATCCTGAAAGATGCAAATACTTGGTCGTGTATTGCTCGCCATGCTGAATGACAACATATTTACCTGATGCTTCGTTCTGTCGACGGATTGTGATTTTCCCGTCTCCGGAGGCAACTACTGGTGTTCCCTTTCTCGCGGCATAGTCAATGCCGCGGTGAGGCATCACGCGCTTGTGAATCGGGTGCAGACGGCGTGGGTTAAATCTCGAACTAATATGCGAAAAATGCACTGGATCGCGGATAAACGCCTTGCGCATGCTCATGCCGTCGGGCGTGTAGTAATCGCTCCGGCCTGTGATATCCGTATATCGAACGGTTTCGTGTTTGTTGCCCATGTTGTAGAAAGTGGCAGCGATAATATCTCCGACTTTCACGAGTTCGCCATCGACGTAGATTTCCTCGTACATGAAAGAGAAGTGATCACCTTCACGCAGATCCAGCGCGAAGCTTATGTCCCACTGGAAGATGTTGGCCAGCTTCATGATGACGTTGTCACTCAGACCCGCGCTTTTCCCGGCATGGTATAGCGAAGGGTTGTCGCGGGTAATCTCCGCGGAAGCGTATGCCAGAATTTTCTCAGGTGTTGCGGACTGCCAGGTTGCACGGAACGTGTCGTCGCCGTTTCTTTCAATCAGCAGCGAATCGAAGGCGTTTTTCTTGTAGTTCACGGCGATCAGGCGACCACTGGAAGTTGTTTGAAAACCCAGTGTCTGTCCCGGCATGATTTTCTTAAGTGCTTTGACCGGTTCACCCAAAGCCAGAATATTCTGTAGATCAGCCGCGGGGATATTGTTCCGTTTGAACAGAAGCGCAAGATTGTCACCGGACTTGATGACCACTTCTTTCCAGCTCGTAGAGGGCACGCTCAGTGATTCAAGCTGTGGAGTAGGCAGCGTTACCGATTCGGCGACAGCGACTGGCGTCAGATCCAGAGAGACAGGTGATTCTGACAGCGTTTCGTTCTGTCCTGACGGCAGTGAAAATACGATCAGCGCGATCACACAACTAAGTGCGAGCGCGAGTTTCAGATGTAATTTTGGATAAGCTTCCATAAAAGCATAGGTGTAGGCGTATTTTTTACGGCATTAGCTGAAAAACTGGCGCTAACTATATAAAAAATATAGAAATAGTGGAAGTTCGATGTTGTTTGAATTTGCGCGGCACCACACGAACTTGTAATTGGTCGGATTTCCGGTATGTTGCGCGTCCTTTAGTTAACGCCGTTTTAAACCAGCCTCTATAACAACTGAGCATAGTATCTAATGAGTATTATCAGCCGTCTTAATGAACTGGGACTGATTGCGCAGCTTTCAGCAACCGATGAACTGGAAGAACACCTGAATTCCGGCATAAGAACGGTCTATTCCGGTTTCGATCCCACGGCGGACAGTCTGCACATTGGTAATCTGGTGCCGCTACTGGCTCTGCGCCGATTTCAGTTGGCGGGTCATCGACCGCTTTTGCTGGTGGGTGGTGCCACGGGAATGATCGGTGATCCGGGTGGTCGCGATTCTGAGCGGGAGCTTCAATCTCTCGAAACTGTTGAGCGACAGCTGGAAAGAATCCGGGAGCAGGCGAAACAGTTTCTGGATTTTGACTGTGGTGAGAACTCGGCTGTCGTCGTAAACAATATGGACTGGACGCGCGGGTTGTCAGTGATCGATTACCTCCGTGATATTGGCAAGCATTTCAGTGTCAACAGCATGATTCAGAAAGAGTCTGTTCGTCGACGTATAGAGGATGACTCTCAAGGTATCAGCTATACAGAGTTCAGTTACATGATTCTGCAATCCTATGATTACGCCATTCTTAATCGTGATTACGATTGCACGGTTCAGATGGGGGGTAGTGACCAGTGGGGAAATATCACAGCTGGAATTGACCTGATTCGAAGAATGGGTGGTGGTCAGAGTTATGCGATTACTTACCCGCTGATCACGAAATCTGATGGAACCAAGTTCGGCAAGAGCTCCGGAGGGGCGATCTGGCTGGATCCGCAAATGACTTCGCCATTCAGTTTCTATCAGTTCTGGCGGAATACCGCCGATGCCGATGTGATGAAGTACCTAAGCATTTTCACTTTTCTTTCTGATGAAAAACTGGCTGCGTTGGCCGCTTCAAACCAGGAAGACCCGGGCAGACGTGAAGCACAGATTGCGCTGGCCCAGGAAGTGACAAGACTGGTTCATGATGAGAGCGGGCTGGAAGCCGCGGAGAGGATTACTTCGGCACTTTTCAGTAACAACCTGACGGAACTTTCTGCTGATGATCTGGGTCAGCTGGCTCAGGATGGCATGCCGGCAACGCATGTTGAAGATGCCTCACCGTTGCTTGCAGATATGCTGGTGGAGTCAGGTCTCGCTGTTACTCCAAGAGGAGAAGTCACTATGGGGCAGGCGCGAAAGCTGATCCAGGGAAATGGTGTCTCTGTCAATGGTGAAAAGGCAAGCGATATTGAAATGACATTAGATCGAGAAAGTGCACTGCACGGTCGATACTTTGTTGTTCAGAAAGGGAAGAAGAATCACCATTTGGTTGTTCTTCCGGGTTGAGGGAACACGGATTAAGCTCTAATAAATGGGAAGTCCTTTCCAGAAACGAAAAAGGCAGGCTCTTCATCATTAACGGGGGACACCGGCATTCATTAAACTGATTTTGCGAAGATCATTTAATGGAGATAACACCGATGTCCCACGCAGGCATTATCTTAGGCATATCTGACCTTGAGGTCGAACACGTTGATCGAGATAAACAGATCACTGCCTACGCCAGGCCAACAAAGCGCCCCTCGTGCATTCATTGCGAGCACGACGACGTTAAGATCAAGGCGACCAATCAAAGGACGTTGAAGCACACTCGGCAGGGTAATCAAATCATGAGGCTCCATCTGAGAGCGCCAAAGTATTATTGCCCAAAGTGTCATCGATACTTCTGCCATCGGTTCAAAGGCGTTCAGCCACGCAACAGATCTTCTGAGGCTTTCCGCCTCGAAGTCTTTGAAGCCCATCATGGCGGGGTCACCCAGCACAAGCTGACGCGCACGCATGACATCAGTGGCGCGACGGTAGAACGTTGGTATCAGGGTTTCAGTCAACAGCGAAGGTCCGAGATGTCGAATCGACCGTGCCCACAGGTGCTGGGAATCGACGAACACTTCTTTACCCGCCGCCGAGGATATGCGACGACGATGGTTGATCTCAAAAACCACAAGGTCTTTGACGTTCAGCTAGGCCGCTCTGAAGCGAGCTTGAGACAGTATCTAAAGCGTTTACCGGGCAAAGACCAGGTCCGGGTGATTGTCATGGACCTGTCCGAGACTTACCGCAGCATTGCCCGTCGGTACTTTCCGAACGCTCAGATTGTGGCAGGTCGGTTTCATGTCATTCGGCTGGTGAACCAGCACTTTCTTAGGGCCTGGCAACAGCACGATCCAGAGGGTCGGAAGAACCGCGGTTTACTGAGCCTGATGCGCCGACATGCGTGGCACCTGTCAGATGAACAACGTCAGAACCTGTCGCGTTACCTGATGGATTACCCGGCACTCGATGCGATGTATGAGGCGAAGCAGCGTCTCAACCGCTATTTGCTCCTAAAAGCACTGAACCCGAGCGCGGCGAGACAGCAACTGCCTGGTTTCCTGACGCTTATTGAGCAGCTCAGATAGAGTCCACTGCACAGACTGGCAGTAACACTCACTTCTTGGCTGGACCCGATTCTTGCGATGTGGCGGTTTCAGAAGAACAACGGCATCACTGAGGGCTTCCACACCAAGATGGAGATGATGACGCGAAGAGCGTTTGGATTTAGAAACTTTGAAAACTATCGGTTGAGGGTCTTAACCCACTGTGGCTGGGATGGCATTATCAATCGACCATGGGGGTTTGATGGATGAGGGTATCCCCCGTTAATTGGGTAGAGCCAGTGGGAAGAGCCAAAAGGCACCACGATGGGTGCCTTTCTGTATTGGTGGAGCCAGGCGGGATCGAACCGCCGACCTCCTGCGTGCAAGGCAGGCGCTCTCCCAGCTGAGCTATGGCCCCGAAACTGTTTCCAGTATCGTAACAGTCGGCCCCTTCATATTTCGTCGCGCGCTTTAAAGTATTCGCTCGCCGCAGTACCGGGGCCCACCACGAAAACCAGAGTTTCCTGTGGTGGCGTTGGGTGAGTTTGACTGTCCGACAAAGCGGTCATCGTGCTCACCCTTTCAATAATACCACCAACTCTTTGAGTTGGTGGGTCTGGGTGGATTTGAACCACCGACCTCACCCTTATCAGGGGTGCGCTCTAACCAACTGAGCTACAGACCCTTGGGTCGTTACCAGATGCTGGGCATCTGGCCGAGGGCGCGTATTATACGCACAGCCGAATTTTTTACAAACGATCCTGAATGATAAAAAGTACCCACCCTGAATTTGAACAAATGGCCCTCGGAGAGGCGGTTCCTTCTTCGGAATTACTGCTTGGATTCCTGCAGGAAGCAGGGGTGCCCTATGAGTCAGATGCCAGGGGTATTCGACTTTCTGATGATCTGGAGTTGCTTGATCACGATACGATCCTCGCATCTGTTAATGACCGTGAAACACCGCTGGAAATACATCGGGTGATTGGCTCAACGAATGATACCGTGATGCAGCGGCTCTCGGAGGAAAGCTGTCACTCTCTGTTGTGTGCTGCTGAGATGCAGACGGCGGGTAAAGGGCGACGTGGCAGACACTGGGTGAGCCCTTTTGGTCGAAATGTTTATGTGACTTATGGCCGGTTTATTCAGCGTGAGCTTTCAGACCTTGGCGGACTATCTATTGTCGTTGGTATGCAGGCCGTTGATACGTTGAGAGACCTGGGTTTTGCAGATGTTGGTCTCAAGTGGCCGAACGATATTTTGCATCAGGGTGGCAAGCTTGGCGGTATTCTCGTTGAGCTCAAACCTCAGGAGAAAAGAGGCATTGGCGTGGTTGCTGGCATGGGGGTCAATTTCCTGCTGGAAGAAGATGATACGAGCAAGATTGATCAGGCCTGGAGTGTCATTGGTGAAACAGTGCGAATCTCGAGGAATGAGTTTCTGGGAGAATTCGCCGCAAGGCTGATAGACGCTTTTGAAATTTTTAACCATCGCGGTTTTCAGCCATTCGTTGATGCCTGGCGTAACTACGATGTTTATGCCGGTGAAAAGGTACGTGTGCTTCGAGGGGAGCAGGGATTCGAGGGGATAAATCAGGGGATAGATGAGCAGGGGAATCTGCTGATCAGGACTGACCGTGGAATTGAAGTGCATAATGCGGGTGAAGTCAGCATGAGGCCAAAACGTTGAGGCTGATCTTTTTTGCGTTGCTGGCGGCAAATGTTCTCTTCTTTGGATATCTGGTGCTTCTTGAACCAGAGCCGAATGTTGTTGTCACCAATGCGATACCTTTGAGCGAAACTGCTTCTGTTGTGCTGCTTTCCGAACAGGGTGGTCTCGATGAACGAAGCGTCGAAGTCGTAGAGGTGTTGAGTAACCCGGTGACAGCCGACCCTGAAGGCACTGATACGTCAGAGTGCAGGGGGCTTGGACCCTTTGAGGATGTGCTGATCGCTCAGAACGTGACAGAGCGGCTCAATGCAACCGGTATCGAGGTCACGCTGAATGCCGTAGACACACCCACCGGGGAGTATGATTTCCGGGTTGTCCTGCCTCCGCTCGCATCCGTGCAGGAAGCCTTTCGTCGTTTACGGGAGCTGAAGTCCCGGGAAATAGACAGCTACGTGATTACGCAAGGTGAAGATGCTCAAGGAATCTCTCTGGGGGTCTTTTCGACCCAGGAAGCAGTTGAGAGCCATCAAGTATTTCTTGGCGAGCGTGGTTACCAGGTGGAGATCAAACAAATACCTCGCTTATCAAGGGGTTACTGGATCCAGGCAACCGGTGGGATACTGTCGATAGCAGCTGTCGATGATCTGATTGGTGAATTTCCCGAAGTTTCTTTAACAGAAACCGCCTGTATCAATTGATAGCCGCTAAACAATCGCTTACAATCCGCCCCGCTCTTGAGGCAGGCCAGATGGCTGTTTATCGTGTCTGTCGTAAATTATTGATTTTGATGATTTTTGTGCCGCTATAGCTCAGTTGGTAGAGCAACTGATTTGTAATCAGTAGGTCCCGAGTTCGACTCTTGGTGGCGGCACCATCATTTGAACGAATGCAGAAACAGGCGAAAGCACCCCTTATTGTTACATTCGGGTGCTTTTTTTCTCTCTGAAGTTCGGGCAAGCACGGTGTTCGGGAATGATATGAGCAGATTCCCGTAACCCCGCGAAAAATCATGGTTTTCGGCGAAATATATTTGACAACTACCTGACGCGTAGGCAGAATCTAGCGCCTCTTTTTGGGAGGGGTTCCCGAGCGGCCAAAGGGATCAGACTGTAAATCTGACGCGTAAGCTTCGGTGGTTCGAATCCACCCCCCTCCACCAGGCGGGATGGATCGATCGAGCTACTTTATAGGTTGTTTATAGTTAGTTAGCGCAATATTTAGCGAATTTTGGCGGGTATAGTTCAATGGTAGAACCTCAGCCTTCCAAGCTGATGATGCGAGTTCGATCCTCGCTACCCGCTCCAAGAATTCCTTTGTAGGGAGAAAGTTAAGCGCTCATATAGCTCAGTCGGTAGAGCACTTCCTTGGTAAGGAAGAGGTCACCGGTTCAAATCCGGTTATGAGCTCCAAATCGGCGAATCGAATACTGGGTGTTCATTTCAATTCAGGTGTCAACGTAAGGAGAGGGCTGAGATGTCCAAAGAGAAGTTTGAGCGGACAAAACCGCACTTAAACGTAGGAACAATTGGTCACGTAGATCATGGTAAGACGACGCTGACAGCAGCGATTACCAAGGTATGTGCAGAGACGTGGGGTGGAGATGCCCAGGCGTTTGATCAGATCGACAATGCACCGGAAGAAAGAGAGCGCGGTATTACGATTGCGACTTCTCACGTGGAATACGATTCTCCGGATCGTCACTATGCGCACGTTGATTGCCCCGGCCACGCTGACTATGTGAAGAACATGATCACGGGTGCGGCGCAGATGGACGGAGCGATTCTGGTGGTATCGGCGGCAGATGGCCCCATGCCTCAGACGCGTGAGCACATTCTGCTGTCCAAGCAGGTCGGTGTTCCCTACATCATTGTGTTCCTGAACAAGGCGGACATGGTTGATGATGAGGAGCTTCTGGAACTGGTAGAGATGGAAGTTCGCGAACTTCTGGACCAGTACGATTTTCCTGGAGATGACACGCCGATCGTGATTGGTAGTGCTCTTAAGGCACTGGAAGGCGATCAGTCAGACATTGGTGCGCCAGCGGTTGTTAAGCTGGTAGAGACGCTGGACGCATACATTCCTGAGCCGGAGCGAGCGATTGATCAGCCGTTCCTGATGCCGATTGAAGACGTATTCTCGATTTCAGGTCGAGGCACGGTAGTCACTGGTCGAATTGGCCGTGGCATTATCAAGGTAGGCGACGATATCGAGATTGTTGGTATCAAGGACACGCAGACAACGACCTGTACGGGTGTTGAGATGTTCCGCAAGCTGCTTGACGAAGGTCGCGCTGGCGAGAACGTTGGTGTTCTTCTTCGTGGCACGAAGCGTGAAGAAGTTGAGCGTGGTCAGGTACTGGCTGTGCCTGGTTCGATCACACCGCACACGAAGTTTGAGGGTGAGGTTTACGTCTTGTCGAAGGACGAGGGCGGCCGTCACACACCATTCTTCAAGGGTTACAAGCCGCAGTTTTTCTTTGAGACGACGGATGTCACGGGTAGCTGTGAGTTGCCGGAAGGCACGGAGATGGTGATGCCTGGCGACAACGTGAACATGAACGTTGAGCTGATTGCGCCGATTGCGATGGAAGAAGGTCAGCGATTTGCTATCCGCGAGGGTGGTCGAACCGTTGGCGCCGGTGTTGTTACGAAAATCTCTGACTAAGGGGTTTTAAGAGTAAGACGCCAAGATGAAAAGTAGGCCAGTAGCTCAATTGGCAGAGCGGCGGTCTCCAAAACCGCAGGTTGGGGGTTCGATTCCCTCCTGGCCTGCCACTTGTCTACTTAATATGGCTACTTGAAGATTATGAGTACGAAAGCGGAAACAAGCGAATATCAGCTCGACGGCCTCAAGTGGGTTGTTGTGCTTGCGATACTGGCAGGTGGCATTTATGCCAACTCCTACTATTCAGCGATTGAGCCGCTTTATCGTGCTCTTGCGGGTGTCGCGATTGCTGGAATTGCCTTCGCGATAGCGCTGCAGACGGGGAAAGGTGCCTGGGCCTGGGAGCTGGCAAAAGAAGCTCGGGTCGAGGTGCGAAAGGTTGTCTGGCCGACAACCCAGGAGACCACCCAGACGACATTGATTGTGGTCGCGGTGGTTATTTTTGTTGCGCTGATACTCTGGGGGCTGGATTCTGGTCTTTCCTGGGGTGTTGCTGGCGTAATCGGTTAGGAGGTCAGAGGTGAGTAAACGCTGGTATGTAGTTCATGCCTACTCGGGTTACGAGAAGCAGGTCATGCGCGCATTGAAGGAGCGAATCGATCTCTCTACCTTCGCCGAGAAGTTTGGTGAGGTCATTGTGCCAGCCGAGGAAGTCGTAGAAATGCGCGCCGGCAAGAAACGCCGAAGTGAGCGCAAGTTTTTCCCGGGATACGTCCTGGTGGAAATGGAACTGGATGACGACACCTGGCATCTGGTTAAAGAAACGCCCCGTGTTATGGGCTTTATTGGCGGCAAGGCTGATCAGCCTGCTCCGATCAGTGAGGCTGAGGCGAACGCTATTCTGCAGCGAGTTCAGGCAGGTAGTGAACAGGCAACACCGAAGACAGTATTTGAGCCAGGAGAACTGGTTCGTGTCATAGATGGACCATTTAACGATTTCAATGGCGTCGTTGAAGAAGTCAACTATGACAAGAATCGACTGCATGTTGCAGTGACGATATTTGGTCGATCTACCCCTGTCGAGTTGGATTTTGGGCAGGTAGAAAAAGGTTAGAGCTTAGCGGGTAACTCGCTGAGCGCTTTGTTTGACCGTGAATCTGGCAGGGACTTTAGTCGGAAACTGTCATTTATGGGGAGGCTGAGAAAGCCGCTCGTACCCGAGGAGAAAAATAATGGCTAAGAAAATTGACGCCTATATAAAACTGCAGGTTCCTGCAGGGCAGGCGAACCCAAGTCCACCCGTTGGTCCTGCGCTGGGTCAGCATGGTGTGAACATCATGGAATTCTGTAAGGCGTTTAACGCTGAAACCCAATCGCTTGAAGCCGGTATGCCCGTTCCAGTGGTGATTACGGTCTACAGTGATAAGAGTTTTACGTTCATCAAGAAGACTCCTCCTGCTTCCATCCTGCTGAAGAAAGCCGCAGGTCTGCAAAAGGGAAGCCCGGAACCTCATGTCAATAAGGTCGGGAAGGTTAATCGCCAGCAGCTCGAAGAGATTGCGACAACGAAAATGCCGGATCTTACTGCCAAGGATATGGACGCTGCCGTGCGTACCATTGCAGGTAGTGCGCGGTCCATGGGTATTGAAACAGAAGGAGTTGTGTAATGGCCAGGTTGTCCAAAAGAGCGAAGGCCTTTAAAGAGAAAGTTGAAGAAGGAAAGTTCTACGCGATTGATGAGGCGGTATCGCTGCTCAACGAACTTTCTGCAGTTAAATTTACTGAATCATTTGATGTCAGCATCAACCTTGGTGTGGATCCCAAGAAATCCGACCAGGTCGTTCGCGGCGCTACGGTGCTGCCAAACGGTACCGGAAAAGAAGTTCGTGTCGCTGTGTTTGCACAGGGCGATAAGGCCGATGAAGCTTCTGCTGCAGGCGCCGACGTTGTTGGCATGGATGACCTTGCAGAGGTCGTCAAGGGCGGTGAGCTGAACTTTGATGTTGCGATCGCCACACCGGACAGTATGCGCGTAGTTGGCCAGCTTGGTCAGATCCTCGGACCAAGGGGTCTGATGCCCAACCCGCGACTGGGAACCGTGACCATGGATGTTGCTGAAGCGGTAAAGAATGCCAAAGCGGGTCAGGTTCGTTACAGGACGGACAAGAACGGCATCGTTCACGGTGGTATCGGTAAGGTGGGTTTTGAGCCCAATGCGATAAAAGAGAATCTTGAAGCGCTGATTGCAGACCTGAAAAAGGGTAAGCCTGCTTCAGCCAAGGGAACCTACCTGAAGAAAGTTGTGCTTTCCACGACTATGGGTGCAGGTATTCCAATCGATCAGGCGTCACTGGACGTCTAAACAGAATTTGAAGGGTTCAGGCGATTCGTCGCCTGACTCGTCAAAGACCGCAGGCCCCCGGCCCAGAAGCGAAAACTGCATCTGTCAGGGGTTAATTCGAAAGAGCCTGCGCAGACGGTGAACCCGATTCAGAATTTTTGAATCTATCGCCGTAGGTAGCGCTGTTATCCGGCTAATCCGGTAGCAGTATTTTTTAACAAGTCGAGAGAGGCCAAGGGGTACGTAACTCATGCCAATAGGACTTAAAGAAAAGCAGGCGATTGTTGCTGATGTGAATGAAACAGCAAGCAAAGCGCTGTCTGCAGTGATGGCAGACTACCGGGGAGTCTCGGTAGACGATATGACCACGCTGCGAAAGACGGCGCGCGATGCTGGCGTACAAGTACGCGTGATTCGCAACACACTGGCCAAGCGAGCTTTTGAAGGCACTGATTTTGAGTGCATGAACGAAGCACTGCTGGGACCAAACATCATGGCTTTTTCACTGGAAGATCCAGGTGCTGGTGCTCGGGTTTTCAAGGACTTCGCAAAAGAAAATGAAGCCTTTGAAATCAAAGCGCTGTCTGTAGGCGGGAAACTGCTTCCTGCAGAACAGATCGATGCACTGGCGAAACTGCCAACACGTGATGAAGCTCTTGCGATGCTGATGGCTGTCATGCAGGCGCCGGTTACCAAGCTGGTCAGAACGTTTAACGACGTTCCAGGCAAGGTGACGCGGGTGGTTGCTGCCGTTCGTGATCAGAAACAAGAAGAAGCTGCTTAAATTTACTACTAGGAGATAGGACACATGTCATTATCTAAAGACGATATTTTGAATGCGATTGCTGAGATGAGCGTCATGGACGTTGTTGAGCTCGTTGAAGCAATGGAAGAAAAGTTTGGTGTATCTGCGGCGGCGGCTGTTGCTGCTGCACCGGCTGCTGGCGCAGCTGGTGGCGACGCAGGTGGCGGCGCGGAAGAGAAGGACGAGTTTGAAGTCGTCATCACTTCTGCCGGCGACAAGAAGGTTAACGCCATCAAAGTCGTTCGAGCCGTTACCGGTCTTGGCCTGAAAGAAGCCAAGGCACTCGTTGATGAAGCGCCGTCCACGGTCAAGGAAGGCGTGACCAAAGACGAAGCTGAAGACATCAAGAGTCAACTTGAGGAAGCAGGCGCTTCTGTTGAACTCAAGTAATCCAGGATTTAACTATCTTGGACTCAGAAGTGAGAAGGCTGGCAGCCCCTTTATGGGGCTGTCTGGCCTTTTTGCGTCTGACCCTTTTTTGTTTGAAAAGACGAACGATCCAATACCAGCGTGGAGGCGTTAATGGCCTATTCGTACACTGAGAAGAAACGTATCCGGAAAGACTTTGGCAAGCTGCCTCAAGTCATGGATATCCCCTATCTGCTAGCAATCCAGACGGATTCATATCTGGAGTTTATGCAGGAAACTGTGACTCCCGCAGAGAGGATCAACAAGGGGTTGCATGCGGCATTCCAGTCCGTATTTCCAATTGTCAGCTACTCCGGCAATGCATCCCTGGAGTACGTCAGCTATCGCCTCGGCAAAGCGCCATTTGATGTTAAAGAATGTCAGCTCCGAAGCGTCACCTATGCGGTTCCACTGCGCGTCAAAGTCCGATTGGTCATTTACGATAAGGACTCTTCGAGCAAGGCGATCAAGGACATCAAGGAACAGGAAGTCTACATGGGTGAAATTCCCGTGATGACTGAAAACGGTACCTTTGTTATTAACGGCATTGAGCGGGTTGTTGTTTCACAGCTGCACCGTTCACCCGGCGTTTTCTTTGATCATGACAAGGGTAAGACCCATTCATCGGGCAAGCTTCTTTACTCTGCGCGGGTCATTCCGATGCGGGGTTCCTGGTTGGACTTTGAGTTTGATCCGAAGGATGCGCTTTTCGTTCGTATTGACCGTCGAAGAAAGCTGCCGGCTACCGTACTTTTGCGTGCGCTGGACTACAGCTCTCAGGACATCCTCGAGATGTTTTTTGACACAGACAGCTTTGAAGTCACCGAGGAATCTTACTCGCTGGAGTTAATTGCCAGTCGTTTGCGTGGTGAAACTGCGAAATTTGATATCACGGATAAAAAAGGCAATGTGATCGTTGAAGAAAGCAGCAGGATCACTGCCCGCCATATCCGGGACATGGAGAAAGCAGGTCTGACCAGGCTTGATTGCCCATCTGAGTATGTTTGTGGTCACGTGCTTGCCGAAGATATCGTCGATGAAGAAACCGGCGAGATCGTTATTCCGTGTAATACAACCATCACCGAGGAAGTCCTCGACCAGTTGGCAGAAGCAGGTGTTACTGCATTCAAGACGATCTACACCAACGATCTGGACTGCGGTCCGTTTATCTCTGACACGCTGAGTTTTGATCCAACCAACAACCGCCTGGAAGCGCTGGTTGAGATCTACCGTATGATGCGCCCGGGCGAGCCGCCGACCAAAGAAGCAGCAGAAAACCTGTTCACAAACCTGTTCTTTACTTCCGAGCGTTATGATTTGACGGCTGTTGGCCGAATGAAGTTCAACAGACGCCTTGGCCGTGAAGAGGAAGTGGGCGAAGGCACACTTTCCAATGACGACATCATTGATGTAATGAAATGTCTGATCAATATTCGAAACGGTAAAGATACCGTCGATGATATCGATCACCTGGGTAACCGACGTGTTCGTTCCGTTGGTGAGATGGCTGAAAATGCTTTCCGCCTTGGCTTGATTCGCGTTGAGCGCGCTGTAAAAGAGCGTCTCTCACTTGCCGAGTCTGAAGGGCTCATGCCTCAGGATCTTATTAATGCCAAGCCTGTCGCTGCGGCCGTTAAGGAATATTTTGGTTCCGCCCAGCTTTCCCAGTTTATGGACCAGAACAACCCGTTGTCGGAAGTGACCCACAAGCGTCGCGTATCAGCGCTTGGCCCAGGCGGTCTGACTCGAGAGCGAGCCGGATTCGAGGTCAGGGACGTGCATCCGACTCACTATGGTCGAGTGTGCCCAATCGAGACCCCGGAAGGACCAAACATTGGTTTGATTAACTCTCTGGCTACCTATGCCAGAACCAATGAGTATGGATTCCTGGAAAGCCCTTACCGTCGCGTTGTCGATGGTCAGGTTACCAAGGACATTGAGTACCTTTCAGCGATTGTTGAGAGCGATTACGTGATTGCACAGGCCAGCTCTGAGCTGGACGAGACGGGTCGGTTGGTAGAAGACCTGGTTGATGTTCGGCACATGGGTGAATTCACCAAGATGCCACGTGAATCTGTGAACTTCATGGACGTTTCGCCGCAACAGGTTGTATCAGTTGCAGCATCATTGATTCCTTTCCTTGAGCATGATGACGCGAACCGTGCTCTGATGGGATCAAACATGCAGCGTCAGGCTGTTCCGACACTGCGTTCCGAGAAGCCGCTTGTCGGCACCGGAATGGAAGCCAATGTTGCGCGTGACTCTGGAGTCTGCGTGGTTGCGCGGCGTGGTGGTGTCGTCGAAACGGTGGATGCCGGACGTATAGTGATCCGGGTTAACGATGCAGAAACCGAAAGTGGTGAGGCTGGCGTAGATATCTACAACCTGACCAAGTACACCCGTTCAAACCAGAATACCTGTATTAACCAGAAGCCTCTGGTGCGAGAAGGCGATGTCGTTGCCAAGAAAGACATTCTGGCAGACGGCCCTTCCGTTGATATGGGTGACCTGGCATTGGGTCAGAATATCCGAATCGCGTTTATGACCTGGAACGGTTACAACTTTGAGGACTCGATTCTTATCTCTGAAAAAGTCGTCAAGGAAGATCGCTTTACGACAATCCATATTCAGGAACTGACCTGTATAGCCCGGGATACAAAACTCGGATCCGAAGAGATCACCTGTGATATTCCGAATGTTGGTGAAGGTGCCCTGTCCAAGCTGGACGAATCGGGGATTGTTTACATCGGCGCCGAGGTCAACCCTGGTGACATCCTTGTCGGTAAGGTTACACCAAAAGGTGAAACCCAGCTGACGCCTGAAGAGAAACTGCTGCGTGCCATCTTCGGTGAGAAAGCCTCTGATGTGAAGGACACCTCACTGCGCGTGCCCAGCTCATACAGCGGCACCGTTATCGATGTGCAGGTGTTTACCCGGGATGGAATTCCCAAGGACCAGAGAGCACTGGATATAGAGCGTGCTGCGCTGGATGAAGTTCGCAAGAACATTGACGAAGAATACCGCATCGTAGAGACAGCGACTTTTGAGCGGCTGATTGGTGCACTGGCAAATCAAAAAGTGATTGCCGGACCTTCTCTGAAGAAAGGTGACAAGCTGACGAATGAATATCTGTCGGAGCTTGAGCTGAATGACTTCTTCAAGCTGCGTCTTGAGAAAGATGATCTTAACGAGCTTCTCGAACAGGCAGATCTTCGGCTCAAAGAACGTCGTAAAGATCTGGACGAACGTTTTGAAGAGAGCAAGCGCAAGCTGGAAACTGGTGATGACCTGGCTCCTGGCGTACTCAAGATCGTCAAGGTTTACCTGGCCGTTAAACGCCGCATTCAGCCCGGAGACAAGATGGCTGGACGTCATGGTAACAAAGGCGTGATCTCCGTGATCAAGCCTGTTGAGGACATGCCGTTTGACGAAAATGGTGAGCCGGTAGACATCGTTCTTAACCCGCTGGGTGTACCCAAGCGAATGAATGTAGGTCAGATTCTGGAAACTCACCTCGGCTGGGCAGCCCATGGTCTTGGTATCAAGATTGGCGAGATGCTCGATGCGCAGCGAGATGTTGCGGAAATCCGTGGCTACCTTGAGAAGATCTACAACCAGAGCGGTCGAAAAGAAGACTTCGACCAGTTCTCGGAAGAAGAGCTTCTTGAGATGGCTGGCAACCTGCGAAGTGGTGTGCCCATGGCCACCAATGTCTTTGATGGTGCAAACGAAGCTGAAATCAAGGCCATGCTGGAACTGGCGGACCTGCCGCAAGATGGCCAGTGTGTGCTTTATGATGGTTGTACCGGCGAGCAGTTTGATCGTCCGGTAACCGTTGGGTACATGTACATGTTGAAGCTTAACCACCTGGTTGACGACAAGATGCACGCGCGATCCACAGGATCTTACTCGCTGGTTACTCAGCAGCCGCTGGGTGGTAAAGCGCAGTTCGGTGGACAGCGATTTGGTGAAATGGAAGTCTGGGCATTGGAAGCATACGGTGCCGCTTATACGCTGCAGGAAATGCTGACAGTCAAATCAGACGACGTTCATGGTCGAACAAGGATGTATAAGAACATCGTGGACGGTGATCACCGAATGGAGCCGGGCATGCCTGAGTCATTCAACGTACTGGTGAAGGAAATCCGTTCCTTGGGCATCGATATCGAGCTGGAGAACGACTAGGTCGTTCAAACCCAGACTGATATCGACTGACACAAATTTAGGAGAAAAGCCTTGAAAGATTTGCTCAATATACTGAAAGCACAAGGACAGTCAGAAGAGTTTGATTCACTTCGAATCGGACTCGCATCGCCCGATCTGATCCGTAGCTGGTCCTACGGTGAAGTAAAGAAGCCCGAGACCATTAACTATCGGACGTTCAAGCCAGAGAGAGATGGATTGTTCTGTGCCAAGATTTTTGGCCCGAACAAGGACTACGAATGCCTCTGTGGAAAGTACAAGCGACTCAAGCATCGCGGTGTGATCTGTGAGAAGTGTGGCGTGGAAGTTGCGCTGGCGAAGGTTCGTCGTGAGCGTATGGGGCACATTGAACTGGCCAGCCCCGTGGCCCACATCTGGTTCCTGAAGTCATTGCCTTCGAGAATCGGTCTGCTCATGGATATGACGCTGCGTGATATTGAGCGGGTTCTGTACTTTGAATCTTTCGTCGTGATTGATCCTGGCCTCACTACTCTCGAGAAGCGTCAGCTTCTGACGGATGAGCAGTACTATGAAGCACTGGAAGAATTCGGCGATGAGTTTGAAGCCAAGATGGGTGCTGAGGCGATCCAGGATCTGATGGAAGATATGGATCTCGACGATGATATCGCCACGATACGGGAAGAGCTGCCACAAACTAATTCAGACACCAAGATCAAGAAGCTGACCAAACGCCTTAAGCTGATGGAAGCTTTTGTTAAATCTGGTAACAAGCCGGAGTGGATGATTCTGAATGTTCTGCCGGTTCTGCCACCAGATCTGCGCCCACTGGTACCTCTCGAAGGTGGCCGGTTTGCGACTTCAGATTTGAATGATCTCTACCGTCGAGTGATCAACCGAAACAACCGATTAAAGCGACTCCTTGACCTCTCTGCGCCGGACATTATTGTCCGAAACGAAAAGCGTATGCTGCAGGAAGCTGTTGATGCACTGCTCGACAACGGTCGACGTGGTCGAGCCATTACCGGCACCAATAAGCGACCACTTAAGTCCCTGGCGGATATGATCAAGGGTAAGCAAGGTCGATTCCGTCAGAACCTGCTTGGCAAGCGCGTTGACTATTCAGGTCGTTCCGTCATCGTGGTTGGCCCGACACTGAGACTGCATCAGTGTGGTCTGCCCAAGAAGATGGCATTGGAATTATTCAAGCCGTTTATCTTCGGCAAGCTGGAGGCGCGAGGGCTCGCGACAACCATTAAGGCTGCCAAGAAAATGGTCGAACGCGAAACCGCTGAAGTCTGGGATATCCTGGCAGAAGTGATCCGTGAGCACCCTGTGCTGTTGAACCGGGCGCCTACTCTGCACCGTTTGGGCATTCAGGCTTTCGAGCCGGTACTGATTGAAGGTAAGGCTATTCAGCTGCACCCGCTCGTTTGTACGGCTTATAACGCTGACTTTGACGGCGACCAGATGGCCGTGCACGTGCCTCTGACCCTCGAGGCCCAGCTTGAAGCGCGTGCTCTGATGATGTCCACAAACAACGTTCTGCTGCCGGCAGATGGTGAGCCCATTATCGTTCCGTCTCAGGACGTCGTGCTTGGTGTTTACTGGATGACCCGGGAGCGTGTAAATGACATTGGTGAAGGCATGGCATTCGCTGATGTAGAGGAAGTGTCACGAGCATATCGCAGCGGCCAGGTTGGTTTGCAGGCTCGCGTAAAAGTTCGTGTGACGCAGAAGCTGTTCAACGATCAGGGCGAGTTTGAAGAAGTTCGCGAAGTTATTGATACGACAGTTGGCCGCGCGTTGATTTACGAGATAGTGCCGGACGGCATTCCTTACAGTCACGTTAACGATACGATGGGCAACAAGGATATTTCCCGCCTCATTAACCTGTGTTATCGCTCAGTGGGCCTGAAGGAAACGGTCATCTTCTGTGACCAGTTGATGTACATGGGTTATGAGTACTCCACTCGCTCAGGATCTTCTATCGGCGTTGAAGACTTCGTGATTCCCGATGCGAAAGCCAGGATCATTGGCGAGGCCGAAGATGAGATTCGTGAGATTGAATCTCAGTTTGCCTCAGGTCTTGTTACCCAGGGTGAGAAGTACAATAAGGTCATCGACATCTGGACCCGCGCAAACGACATGGTTGGTGCGGCGATGATGGATACACTGTCCAAGGAGACGGTGAAAAACCGCGAAGGTGAAGACGAAGAGCAGACTTCGTTCAACAGTGTCTGGATGTACTCCGACTCTGGTGCTCGAGGCTCCCCCGCACAGATCAGACAGTTGTCCGGTATGCGAGGTCTGATGACCAAGCCGGACGGCAGTATTATTGAAACACCGATCACAGCGAACTTCCGTGAGGGTCTTTCTGTGATGCAGTACTTCATCTCCACTCACGGTGCCCGTAAGGGACTGGCTGACACCGCACTCAAGACAGCAAACTCAGGTTATCTGACACGTCGTCTGGTTGATGTTGCTCAGGATCTGGTTATCACTGAAGTAGATTGTGGTACTGACGCAGGCATGCTGATGACCGCGGTTATTGAAGGTGGTGATATTGTTGAGGCTCTGGGCAATCGAGTTCTCGGACGAGTGGTTGTTGAAGACGTCGTCAGCTCTGATGGCGAGGTCATCGTAGAAAAAGGCACCATGGTCGACGAGAAGCTGGTTGAGGAGATTGAGACTTCCGGCGTTGACGAGATCATGGTCCGCAGCCCGATCACCTGTGAGACTCGATACGGGATCTGCAGCAAGTGTTATGGACGCGACCTTGGACGTGGTCACCTGGTTAACATCGGTGAAGCGATTGGGGTTATTGCTGCTCAGTCTATTGGTGAGCCAGGCACACAGTTGACGATGCGTACCTTCCACATTGGTGGTGCGGCTTCTCGAGCAACTGCAATCGACAATGTTCAGGTGAAGCATACTGGTGAGATCAAGTTGCACAACCTGAAAACGATTGCCAAGGCCAATGGCGAACTGGTTGCTGTCAGTCGTTCCGGTGAGATTGCCGTATCCGATGATGAGACCGGCAGTGAGCGAGAACGATACAAGCTCCCATACGGCGCAGTTCTTAAGAAGGGCGAAGGCGAACATGTGGAATCCGGCGAGATTATTGCCAACTGGGATCCACATACTCACCCGATCGTATCTGAGGTCCAGGGTAAGGTGATCTTTGAAGGTATGGAAGAAGGCATCACCATGCGTCGACAGACGGATGAGCTGACAGGTCTGACCAGTATCTCGATCATCGATCCCAAGGACAGGCCTAGTGCAGGTAAGGACACGCGTCCTGCTGTTCAATTGGTTGATGACAAAGGGGATGCGATTATGTTGCCGGGTACCGACGTGCCTGCGCACTATTTCCTGGAAGCCAACGCGATTCTGAGTCTGGAAGATGGCGACAGCATTGGTGCTGGTGACGTTATTGCACGTATACCCCAGGAAGGTTCGAAGACTCGTGATATAACAGGTGGTCTGCCGAGAGTTGCCGACCTGTTTGAAGCCAGGAAGCCGAAAGAAGCGGCGGTACTTGCTGAGATCAGCGGAACGGTCAGTTTTGGCAAGGAAACCAAAGGCAAACGTCGACTGGTCATTACGCCCATGGATCCGAGCATACTGCCGGATGGCTCAGACCACTATGAAGTTCTCATTCCGAAATGGCGTCATATGACGGTTTTCGAGGGTGAGCATGTCGAAAAAGGTGAAGTCGTATCCGACGGTCCCGAGAATCCACATGACATTCTGCGTCTGAAGGGTGTCGAAGCACTCGCGAACTATATCGTTAAGGAAATCCAGGATGTTTACCGTCTGCAGGGTGTTGGCATTAATGACAAGCACATTGAAGTGATTGTCTGCCAGATGCTGCGCAAGGTTGAGATCTCTGCGACGGGTGATTCCGAGATGATTAAGGGTGAACAGGTTGAGTTCAACCGCTATCTCGAGGAAAACGATCGCCTCAAGTCTGAAGGCAAGGTTGAAGTGAAGGGTGAGCGAGTACTGCTGGGTATTACCAAAGCAGCGCTGGCAACAGAGTCCTTTATTTCTGCCGCGTCTTTCCAGGAGACTACCCGAGTGCTTACCGAGGCAGCGGTCACTGGCAAGCGCGATTACCTGCGAGGACTGAAGGAAAACGTCATTGTGGGTCGTCTGATTCCGGCTGGTACCGGTCTCAAGTACCACGAAGATCGCAAGAAGAGGCGCGATTCCGGTTCGGAATCCACCACTGTCAGCGCAAGTGAAGTTGAACAGGCGCTTTCAGAGGCGCTGAACTCGTCAGAGGCCAGCTAACGCGGGTATCTGAGAATTGAGGCAAATGCAAAAACGTTGATTTTTGCATTTGCCTCTGTAGAATGCTGCCCTCGCAATGGCGGGAGCCGCCATTAATTTACGGAGCAAAGTCATTTATGGCCAGAATCAATCAATTGGTTCGCAAGCCCAGGAAGCGCAAAGTCGAAAAGAGCGACGTGCCTGCACTGCAGTCATGCCCTCAGAGACGTGGTGTTTGTACCCGGGTTTACACGACCACCCCTAAGAAGCCGAACTCAGCGCTTCGCAAGGTTTGTCGTGTCCGGCTCACGAACGGCTATGAAGTCACTTCCTATATTGGCGGTGAGGGTCATAACCTGCAGGAACACTCTGTTGTTCTTATCCGCGGTGGTCGAGTAAAAGACCTGCCTGGTGTGCGATATCACACGGTTCGCGGCACGCTCGACACCACTGGTGTCAGTGATCGTATGCAGGGCCGTTCCAAGTACGGTGCTAAGAAACCAAAAGCCTAGTAAAAATATTAGTAACAATAGAAGAAACGACACTCGTCTCGACCGAAGCGGAGAGACCTTGGTAGTAAATAAACGACCCATCGGCTTATGCTCAGGGTCTAAGAGCTTCTAAGTAATTTTCTACGAAAATTTCAAGGAAGTTCTAAGAGTAAGGCCGGGCAATATGCCCGATTAACCTGAAGAGGAAATGTCATGCCTAGAAGAAGAGTCCCCCCGAAGCGGGACGTCCTGCCTGATCCCAAGTATGGGAATAAAACCCTTGCCAAGTTCATGAACCACGTCATGGTCAGCGGTAAGAAATCAGTTGCTGAAAAAATCGTTTACGGTGCGCTGGACAAGATCAAGGAGCGCGGTACAGGCGATCCTATTGAAGTCTTTGATGCGGCATTGGAAGCGGTTGCGCCTTCCGTTGAGGTGAAATCTCGACGTGTCGGTGGTGCCACTTACCAGGTTCCGGTTGAAGTTCGTCCTTCCCGTCGTAATGCCCTGGCTATGCGCTGGCTTGTTGATTCTTCCCGGAATCGCGGTGAGAAGTCGATGTCACTTCGCCTTGCTGGTGAGTTGATGGATGCTGCTGAAGGTCGCGGTGCTGCAGTACGCAAGCGTGAAGATACGCATCGTATGGCAGAAGCGAACCGGGCATTCGCTCACTACCGGTTCTAACAAACTGAACAGGTAGGATTACTACCGTGCCAAGAGAAACCCCGATCAAGCGATACCGCAATATTGGTATCGTCGCTCATGTGGACGCGGGTAAAACCACGACCACTGAGCGGGTCCTGTTCTACACCGGTCTGTCTCATAAGATTGGTGAGGTTCATGATGGTGCCGCCACCATGGACTGGATGGAGCAGGAACAGGAACGTGGGATCACCATCACGTCTGCGGCAACCACCACTTTCTGGCAGGGTACGAGTGGCCAGTTTGAACAGCATCGTATCAATATTATTGATACTCCCGGCCACGTTGACTTCACGATTGAAGTGGAACGCTCCCTGCGTGTCCTTGATGGCGCGGTAGTTGTTTTCTGTGGAACATCGGGCGTTGAACCTCAATCTGAAACTGTCTGGCGTCAGGCCAACAAGTATGAAGTGCCGCGACTTGTTTTCGTTAACAAGATGGATCGAGCCGGCGCTGATTTCCTCCGCGTTGTAGAGCAGATTGAGCAGCGACTGGGTTCGACGCCTGTATGCCTGCAGTTGGCGATTGGCGCGGAAGAAAATTTCAAAGGTGTTATCGATCTCGTCAAGATGAAGGCGATTTACTGGAATGAAGAAGACCTTGGTCTGACCTTCGTTGAAGAAGATATTCCGGTTGAACTTCAGGAACTGGCAGACGAATACCGCGAGAAACTGATCGAAGCAGCGGCGGAAGCCGACGATGACCTGATGGAAAAATACCTTGAAGACGGTGAGCTCACCGATGAAGAGGTTAAGAAGGGAATCCGTGCTCGCACGCTGGCCAATGAAATTGTACCGGCACTTTGTGGTTCGGCCTTCAAGAACAAGGGCGTACAGACCATGCTGGATGCGGTCATTGAGTATCTGCCTGCGCCGGATGAAGTGAAAGCAATCAAGGGTTTCGTCGGCGATACGGAAGAAGAAGGGGAGCGCCATGCGGACGATGATGAGCCGTTCGCGGCACTGGCGTTCAAGATCGCGACGGATCCGTTCGTAGGGGCTCTGACTTTTTTCAGGGTCTATTCCGGCGTGCTCCAGACGGGCGACACAGTCTGGAACCCCATCAAGGTCAAGAAAGAGCGCATTGGGCGAATGGTGCAGATGCACTCTAATGACCGGAAAGAAATTAGGGAAGTTCGCGCTGGAGACATTGCCGCGGCAATCGGCCTGAAGCTGGCCACGACTGGCGACACCCTGTGCGATGAAAGTAAGGCCATTACGCTTGAGCGTATGGAATTCCCCGAACCTGTCATTCACGTTGCGGTAGAGCCACGGTCCCAGGCGGATCAGGAGAAGATGGGCGTAGCGCTCAGTAAGCTTGCAGCGGAAGATCCCTCTTTCAGTGTGCGCACTGATGAAGAGTCCGGCCAGACGATCATTGGTGGTATGGGTGAATTGCACCTGGATATCATTGTTGATCGCATGAAGCGTGAGTTCAGTGTTGAGGCAAATATCGGTAAGCCGCAGGTTGCCTACCGGGAAACGATTCGCAAGTCTGTTGAAGCGGAAGGCAAGTTTGTCAGGCAAACAGGTGGCCGAGGGCAGTACGGACACGTCTGGCTGAAGATTGAACCGATTGAAGGAGAGGATTTCGAGTTTGTCGACGAGATTGTCGGTGGCGTCGTTCCCAGAGAGTATATCGGTGCGGTTGAGAAAGGCGCCCAGGAGCAGATGGCCAACGGCGTGGTCGCCGGTTATCCGCTCCAGGGAATCAAGGCAACACTCTATGATGGCTCCTATCATGACGTTGATTCCAGCGAGGTTGCCTTCAAAGTGGCAGGTTCCATGGCGCTGCGTTCTGGTGCCTTGGATGCGGACCCTGTCCTGCTGGAGCCCATCATGAATGTCGAGGTGGTAACACCTGAAGATTATTACGGTGACATTATCGGCGATCTTAATCGACGTCGTGGCGTTGTGCAGGGCATGGAAGATGTCCCCGCGGGTAAGGCCGTCAGGGCCGAAGTGCCGCTCGCAGAAATGTTCGGCTATGCAACCGATATGCGCTCAGCAACTCAGGGGCGCGCTACGTTTTCCATGGAGTTCGCCAAATACAGCGAAGTGCCGGATAACATTGCAGAAATGGTAATCAGTAAATAACTCGATCTAATCGTTACAAATGAGGTGACACATGTCTAAAGAGAAGTTTGAGCGGACAAAACCGCACTTAAACGTAGGAACAATTGGTCACGTAGACCATGGTAAGACGACGCTGACAGCAGCGATTACCAAGGTATGTGCAGAGACGTGGGGTGGAGATGCCCAGGCGTTTGATCAGATCGACAATGCACCGGAAGAAAGAGAGCGCGGTATTACGATTGCGACTTCTCACGTGGAATACGATTCTCCGGATCGTCACTATGCGCACGTTGATTGCCCCGGCCACGCTGACTATGTGAAGAACATGATCACGGGTGCGGCGCAGATGGACGGAGCGATTCTGGTGGTATCGGCGGCAGATGGCCCCATGCCTCAGACGCGTGAGCACATTCTGCTGTCCAAGCAGGTCGGTGTTCCCTACATCATTGTGTTCCTGAACAAGGCGGACATGGTTGATGATGAGGAGCTTCTGGAACTGGTAGAGATGGAAGTTCGCGAACTTCTGGACCAGTACGATTTTCCTGGAGATGACACGCCGATCGTGATTGGTAGTGCTCTTAAGGCACTGGAAGGCGATCAGTCAGACATTGGTGCGCCAGCGGTTGTTAAGCTGGTAGAGACGCTGGACGCATACATTCCTGAGCCGGAGCGAGCGATTGATCAGCCGTTCCTGATGCCGATTGAAGACGTATTCTCGATTTCAGGTCGAGGCACGGTAGTCACTGGTCGAATTGGCCGTGGCATTATCAAGGTAGGCGACGATATCGAGATTGTTGGTATCAAGGACACGCAGACAACGACCTGTACGGGTGTTGAGATGTTCCGCAAGCTGCTTGACGAAGGTCGCGCTGGCGAGAACGTTGGTGTTCTTCTTCGTGGCACGAAGCGTGAAGAAGTTGAGCGTGGTCAGGTACTGGCTGTGCCTGGTTCGATCACACCGCACACGAAGTTTGAGGGTGAGGTTTACGTCTTGTCGAAGGACGAGGGCGGCCGTCACACACCATTCTTCAAGGGTTACAAGCCGCAGTTTTTCTTTGAGACGACGGATGTCACGGGTAGCTGTGAGTTGCCGGAAGGCACGGAGATGGTGATGCCTGGCGACAACGTGAACATGAACGTTGAGCTGATTGCGCCGATTGCGATGGAAGAAGGTCAGCGATTTGCTATCCGCGAGGGTGGTCGAACGGTTGGCGCCGGTGTTGTTACGAAAATTTCCGATTAACAATATCGCTGAAGCAAAAAAGCCGGGCTCGCCCGGCTTTTTTGTCAATAAAATCAATTAACTGGATGCGCTCTAAGCCTTTTTGGGACGATAGATGTAAAGTTTCAATTAGGGCTGGAAATTCCTGCGGAACCGGCGTATTATTCGCGCCCTCTACGTAGGGAACCCCTGCGTAGCTAAAAACAGGGCATCGATTTGGTGCCATGGGTAGCTCGAAGAGAGCACTAGCATTAAATGCGTCTTCCCCTGACTGGGGAGGGGGCTTTTTGCACTTTGTGAAACTAGAAGAATCCCAACGGAGACGGGTTGGATGCAAAACCAGAGAATTAGAATTCGATTGAAGGCCTTTGACCATCGGCTGATTGACCTCTCGACCCAGGAAATCGTTAATACGGCCAAGCGCACCGGTGCGCAGGTAAAAGGCCCGATTCCGCTGCCAACCCGCAAAGAGAAGTTTACGGTGTTGATCTCACCACACGTCTACAAGGACGCGCGTGATCAGTACGAGATCCGCACACATAAGCGTCTGCTGGACATCGTAGAACCCACCGAGAAGACCGTCGACGCGCTGACGAAGCTCGACCTCGCGGCTGGTGTTGAAGTTCAGATTAACCTCGGTTGATCCGTAGCAGGGTATAGGGAGCAGGAAAATGACCATCGGTATTGTAGGAATCAAAAGAGGTATGACGCGAGTCTTCACAGAGGAAGGCGTGTCAGTTCCCGTCACTGTAATAGAAGCGACTCCCAACCGAATTACACAGGTTAAGTCTCAGGATTCTGATGGTTACGCGGCAATTCAGGTAACTGCCGGAGAAGTTAAGGCTTCTCGCGTAAACAAGGCTGTTGCCGGTCACTTCAGTAAGGCCTCTGTGGAAGCAGGCCGAAAACTCTGGGAATTCCGGATTGCAGGTGAAGAAGAGCTGAGTGTTGGCGATGCGCTGACGGTAGAGGCTTTTGAGGCGGGTCAGAAAGTGGATGTTTGCGGCCAGTCCAAGGGTAAGGGTTTTGCCGGTGTTGTAAAACGACACAACTTTAAAACTCAGGACATGTCTCACGGTAACTCTGTATCGCACAGAGCGCCTGGTTCCATCGGCCAGTGCCAGACGCCAGGCCGCGTATTCAAAGGTAAGAAAATGGCAGGTCATATGGGATCTGCAAGAGTAACTACTCAGACACTGGAAATTGTCCAGGTCGATCAGGAAAACAATCTGTTGTTGGTTAAAGGTGCCGTTCCGGGCGCCAAAGGTGGCGATGTCATTGTGACACCAGCAGTAAAGGTAGCTAGCGGAGGTGAGTCTTGAACCTCAATATCATAGGCGCAAACAACGGCGTCGACGTATCTGACACAACATTTGGGCGTGAGTTTAATGAAGCTCTCGTGCACCAGGTGGTTGTCTCCTATATGGCAGGTGCCCGGCAGGGTACCAAAGCACAGAAGACGCGCTCTGAAGTTCAGGGTGGTGGTAGAAAACCATTTCGTCAGAAGGGCACAGGCCGAGCAAGGGCGGGTACGATCCGAAGCCCAATCTGGCGTGGAGGCGGTACTACGTTTGCTGCCAAGCCGCGTGACCATTCCAAGAAAGTTAATAAGAAGATGTACCGTGGAGCGATGCAGGCCATCCTTTCCGAACTGGTGCGTCAGGAACGTCTGGTAGTGACAGAATACTTTGCTGTTGCTGCGCCGAAGACCAAGGAAGTTTCAGCGAAGCTGAAAGAGCTTAATTT
The DNA here is from genome assembly GCA_965662805.1 of Candidatus Azotimanducaceae bacterium. GTDB lineage: Bacteria > Pseudomonadota > Gammaproteobacteria > Pseudomonadales > Azotimanducaceae > UBA9659. The sequence goes on from CBFIJB010000002.1 coordinate 195,378, forward strand.
GACCAGCGTACTGATTGTTGTTGAAGAGGTTGATGACAGTCTGTATCTGGGAGCGCGTAACCTGAAAGACGTGGATGTTATCGACGTTCAGGGCGTTAATCCGGTCAACCTGATCGGTTTTGAGAAAGTTCTGTTTACAGTCGGAGCGCTCAAGAAAGCAGAGGAGCTGTTCGCATGAATCAGGAACGTCTTTACAACATCATCCTTGGCGCACACATCTCTGAGAAAGCCGCGGTTATTGCTGACGAGGTGAATCAGTTCGCGTTCAAAGTAGCCAAGGACGCGACAGCGCCAGAGATCAAGGAAGCTGTGGAAACCATTTATGAAGTGCCGGTGAAAAAGGTCACTGTCATGAATGTAAAAGGGAAAGTTAAGAGAAGCTGGCGCGGTACGAGCAAGCGCCCGAACTGGAAGAAGGCTTATGTCAGCCTTGAAGCCGGTCACGATATCGATTTCTCGTAATAGAGACGCATCGTAACCGGACTTTTTGTAGAGAGATTTAAGAGAGCAGAGCATGCCAGTCGTTAAAGCCAAGCCAACATCACCAGGACGCAGATTTGTCGTTCAGGTGACGAACCCGGACCTGCATAAGGGCGAACCGTACAAGCCGCTACTGGAGAAGAAATCCAAGACCGGTGGTCGTAATAACAATGGTCGGATTACTACCCGTCACATTGGTGGCGGCCATAAGCAGAAGTATCGGGTTGTCGACTTCAAACGAAACAAGGACGGTATCAAAGCCGTCGTGGAAAGACTGGAATACGATCCCAACCGCACCGCAAACATTGCGTTGCTCAAGTACGAAGATGGTGAGCGACGTTACATCATCGCCCCGAAAGGCATCAAAGCAGGTGATGTCCTTCAGTCGGGTGAAATGTCTCCCATTAAGCCGGGTAACTGCCTTCCAATGCGCAATATCCCGATGGGTAGTGTTATCCACTGCATCGAGCTGAAGGCAGGCAAGGGTGCCCAGATGGCGCGGAGTGCAGGAACATCTGCGCAGCTGGTAGCTAAAGAAGGACGTTATGTGACGTTGCGAATGCGTTCTGGCGAAATGCGTAAGGTCCTGGCGGAATGCCGGGCTACCCTCGGTGAAGTATCGAATTCTGAGCATAATCTGCGCTCTTTGGGTAAAGCCGGTGCCAAACGCTGGCGCGGTGTGCGACCAACTGTTCGTGGTGTCGTGATGAACCCGGTTGATCACCCGCACGGCGGTGGTGAAGGTAAGACCTCTGGTGGTCGTCATCCGGTATCGCCCTGGGGTGTACCGACTAAGGGTTACAAGACTCGTAAGAACAAGCGCACCGAAAAGATGATTGTTCGCCGCCGTTCTAAGCGATAGGAGAAAAAATAGTGCCTCGTAGTTTGAAAAAAGGACCGTTTGTTGACCTGCATCTTGCAGACAAAGTGCAGAAAGCCGTAGACAGCAATGACAAGCGTCCCATTAAAACGTGGTCCCGACGATCCCTCATTACTCCGGATTTTGTCGGTCTGACTATCCAGGTTCATAACGGCAGACAGCATGTGCCTGTGTTTATCAGTGAAGATATGGTTGGCCACAAGCTTGGTGAATTTGCGTTGACCCGGACCTTCCGTGGTCATGCTGCTGACAAGAAAGTTAAGCGATAAGCAGCAGAAAAGAGTTAGAGGAATCTTAAGATGGAAGTAGCAGCGAAACTTAAAGGTGCAAGGCTTTCAGCACAGAAAGCACGACTGGTCGCAGACCAGATCCGTGGTAAGGAAGTCGGCGAAGCGCTCGATATCCTGAATTTCAGCACCAAGAAGGGTGCTCATCTGGTGCGCAAGCTGCTGGAATCGGCGATTGCCAACGCTGAGCACAACGAAGGTGCAGACGTGGATGAGTTGAAAGTCTCAACCGTCTTCGTTGATGAAGGGCTGACGATGAAGCGCATACGACCACGTGCGAAAGGTCGTGCAGACAGAATTTTGAAACGTACTTGTCACATCACGCTTGCCGTGGCGGACGAGTAAGCCGACTTTTGAATTAAAAAGAAGGATTAGCAGGAGACCATTATGGGTCAAAAAGTACATCCCACAGGATTTAGGCTGGGCATTGTTAAGGATCATACCTCTATCTGGTATGCAGCCGGCCCTGCCTATGCTGAGAAGCTCCATGAAGATCTCACTGTCCGGGATTACCTCCGTAAGAGGTTGGCGCAAGCATCTGTCAGCCGCATCGAAATCCAGCGTCCAGCTCAGACTGCGCGTATTACGATCCACACCGCTCGACCAGGGATTGTCATTGGTAAGAAGGGCGAAGATGTAGAGCGCCTGCGTCAGGAAGTGACCAAGATGATGGGCGTGCCTGTACACATCAATATCGAAGAAGTTCGAAAGCCGGAGCTGGATGCCCAGCTGGTTGCACAAAACGTCGCGCAACAGCTTGAGCGTCGTGTGCAGTTTCGTCGCGCGATGAAGCGAGTCATGCAGAATGCCATGCGACTGGGTGCCCAGGGCATCAAGGTCCGTGTTGCCGGCCGACTTGGTGGCGCTGAGATCGCACGCTCTGAAACATATCACGAAGGTCGTGTACCTCTGCACACACTGCGTGCAGATGTGGATTATGCAACTGCGGAAGCTTTGACCACCTACGGGATTCTGGGTGTAAAAGTCTGGATCTTTAAAGGTGAAGTTATCGGTGATCGTGAAGAGTCGGCAGCTAACGCTAACGTTCAGAGTTTTGGATAGGAAGTCATGCTACAGCCAAAGAGAACAAAATTTCGAAAAATGCAAAAAGGCCGCAACCGTGGTCTGGCACACCGTGGTAGCACTGTGTCCTTCGGTGAGTATGGCCTGAAAGCAACCGGTCGTGGCCGTTTAACCGCGCGTCAGATCGAAGCGGGACGTCGAGCGATGACACGTCATGTTCGTCGTGGTGGCCAGATCTGGATCCGTGTGTTTCCGGATAAACCGATTACCAATAAGCCCCTCGAAGTCAGACAGGGTAAAGGTAAGGGTAACGTTGAGTACTGGGTAGCCCAGATCAAGCCGGGAAAGGTCCTGTACGAGATGGAAGGTGTATCCGAAGAACTCGCGCGTGAAGCATTTCGTCTGGCGGCGGCAAAACTGCCGTTTCCGACTGCGTTCGTAAAACGCGTAGTTATGTAGATAGGGTGTAAGAGAGTAGGCAGATGAAAGCATCGGAACTAAGAGAAAAATCAGTAGATGAACTGCAGCAGGAGATCAATAACCTGTCCAAGGAGCAGTTCACTTACCGAATGCAGAAGTCCACTGGTCAGATGGGCCAGACGCACCTGCTCGGTCAGATTAAGAGAGATATCGCACGGATCAAAACCGTGATTCGCGAGAAACAGGATAACGGTTGATCGAAACCGATACACAGGAAATAGGAATGAGCGAAGAAAACAGCCTGGCCCGTACCGCAAGCGGCACCGTCGTCAGCAACAAGATGGACAAAACGATCACTGTCCTGGTTGAGCGACGAATCAAGCATCCGCTTTACGGCAAGTACATTAAGCGATCCAAGAAGATTCACGCCCATGATGCTGAAAACCAGTGTCAGGAAGGTGACATGGTTACGATTGAGGAGACTAAACCTATCTCCAAGACCAAGGCCTGGAAGCTGAGTTCAGTAGATCGTAAAGCGACGATTATTGATTAAGAGTTTTGAGATCGCTGCCAGCAGGCAGGGTTCTGAAAGAAGAAACATTGGAGTAACGAAATGATTCAGGCGCAAACGTATCTAGATATCGCGGACAACAGTGGTGCACGCCGCGTGATGTGCATCAAGGTGCTGGGCGGTTCCAAGCGTCGGTACGCCAGTGTTGGTGATGTCATCAAGGTTACTGTTAAAGAAGCGATCCCCAGGGGTCGTGTTAAGAAAGGTCAGGTGCTGGACGCGGTTGTCGTTCGAACAAAGAAAGGTGTTCGTCGCCCGGATGGTTCCCTGATCAAGTTTGATGGAAACGCGGCAGTACTCCTGAACGCACAGAAGCAGCCGATCGGAACTCGAATCTTTGGGCCGGTGACCCGTGAGCTGCGGACAGACAACTTCATGAGAATCGTGTCTCTGGCACCTGAAGTGTTGTAGAGGTTAGGCATGCAAAAGATAAAAAAAGATGACCAGGTGATTGTGATCACTGGTAAAGACAAAGGTAAGACTGGCGCTGTAACGAGGATTATGGATGACGGACGTGTTTACGTTTCCGGCATCAATATGATCAAGCGTCATACCAAAGGCAATCCTCAGATGAATCAGCCTGGTGGCATCATCGAAAAAGAGGCGCCAATACAGGCTTCTAACGTTGCGATTTACAACAGCGCTACGAATAAAGCAGACAAGGTGGGCATAAAAGTACTCGATGACGGCGAAAAGGTCAGGGTATTCAGGTCCACTGGCGAACAAATAGACGGTTAATCGAGATGGCAGACCTAAAATCAGTTTACGAACAGGAAATCCGACCAAAGCTTAAAGAAGAGCTGGGTCTTTCCAATATCATGGAAGTGCCCCGCATCACCAAAATCACGCTTAACATGGGTGTTGGTGATGCAGTGGCGGACCGCAAGCAGCTTGATGCCGCTGTCGCGGACATGGAAGCCATTGCCGGTCAAAAGCCGGTTTTGACGAAGGCTCGAAAGTCCATTGCAGGCTTCAAGATTCGTGATGATATGCCGATCGGCTGCAAGGTGACATTGCGCAGAGAGCGTATGTACGAGTTCCTTGATCGACTGATCAGTATCGCTATTCCACGTCAGCGTGATTTCCGTGGCATCAACCCGAAATCATTTGATGGCAGGGGAAACTTTGCGATGGGTATTACTGAGCAGATCGTTTTTCCTGAAATCGATTATGACAAGATCGACAAAATTCGTGGTCTGGATATTGCGATCGTGACAACAGCAAAAACTGATGACCAGAGCCGGGCACTGCTCCGTGCGTTCAACTTCCCACTGCGGGAAGCGAACCCGGCGGCATAACCCAAGAGGACAGAAAAACCTATGGCAAAAGTATCCATGATCAACCGCGAGCTTAAGCGTCAGAAGACGGCTAAGAAATACGCGGCGAAGCGAGCAGCATTGAAAGAGATTATTGCTAACCCAGAATCCAGTGACGATGACAGATGGGATGCACAGCTCAAGCTGCAGAAACTGCCCAGGAACGCCAGCCCCTGTAGACAGGTGCGACGTTGTACCCTGACAGGTCGCCCACATGCGGTTTATCGAAGATTTGGTTTGTCACGTAACAAGCTGCGCGAAGCTGCAATGCGTGGTGATGTGCCAGGTCTGGTCAAGTCCAGCTGGTAAGCAAAAAAGAGTAGAAGGAAGCGCCTGCGGCGGGCCTTCAGAGGAAAAATTTATGACTATGCAAGACCCCATGTCAGACATGCTGACTCGAATTCGAAATGCGCAAACCGCGAATATTTCGAACGTCATCATGCCGTCCTCAAAGCTGAAAGCTGCTGTAGCTGAAGTTTTGAAAGAAGAAGGTTATATCGAAAGCTGTTCGGTTGAGCAGGGTGAGGGCGGAAAGGCCGACCTGAGCATCGAGCTGCGTTACTACCAGGGCAGACCGGTCATCGAAGAGATCAAGCGAATGAGTCGCCCTGGTCTCAGGCAGTACAAGAACAAAGATGAGATCCCCGTGGTGAAAGGTGGTCTCGGCATCATCATCTTGTCTACGAACAAGGGTGTGATGACGGATCGTGCAGCCCGAGCACAGGGTATTGGTGGAGAACTGATCTGCTCAGTGTTCTAAGCACTGAGACTGATACAAAGGTAACGAGTTATGTCACGTATTGCTAACAACCCGGTGTCAATTCCTAAAGGCGTTGAGATTTCGATCAGCGGCCAGGATCTGAACGTTAAAGGATCTAAAGGAAATCTATCACTGACCATGCACGAGCTGGTCGAGATTTCCCAGGAAGAGGACACGCTGCAGCTTAAGGCAGCCGAAAAGTCCAAGAAGTCTGTTGCCCTCGCCGGCACATTCCGTTCGCTGGTCAACAATATGGTGACTGGAGTCAGCACAGGGTTCCAGAAAGAGCTTGAGCTTCAGGGCGTTGGTTATCGCGCACAGGCGCAGGGTAAGAAGCTGAATCTATCACTCGGTTTTTCTCACCCCGTTGTTTACGAGGCGCCGGAAGGGATTGAGATTGAAACACCAAGCCAGACTCAGGTGATTGTCAGAGGCATTGATAAGCAGCTGGTTGGCCAGGTTTCCGCTGAGATTCGTGCCTACCGTCCACCGGAGCCCTACAAGGGTAAGGGTGTTCGCTATGCTGATGAGTACGTGAAGCGTAAAGAAGCGAAGAAGAAGTAAGAGACTATTTAAGCAGGGTCTTCTGCTGGAGAACAAAAGAGTTCTTGGTAGTAGAGAGCCTTTAGGAAGAGAGATAAAAGAAGCTATGGATAAGAAGAAAGCAGCCCGTATGAAGAGAGCGAAGCGCGGTCGCATGCATATCCGTGAACTGGAAATGCCACGATTGTGCGTATATCGCTCACCTCGACATATCTATGCCCAGATTATCTCTGCGTCTGGCGACCAGGTTCAGGCAGCTGCCTCTTCCCTGGATCCGGAACTTCGCAGCGAGAACAAGGGTAACTCGGAAGATGCAGCCAAGGTTGGCGCGAAAATCGCTGAAAAAGCAAAGGCGGCGGGCATTGAGAAGGTCGCATTCGACCGATCAGGTTACCAGTATCACGGCAGGGTCAAAGCGCTGGCCGATGCAGCGAGAGAAGGTGGTTTGCAGTTCTAGGTGAACTGTAGTTGGACTCATTGAGGAAAAGTAATGGCTTATAACGAGCAGGAAAACGAAGAAGGCATCCAGGAGAAACTGGTCCAGGTCAACCGGGTTGCCAAGGTCGTTAAAGGTGGTCGAATTTTCGGTTTTACTGCACTGACCGTGGTTGGTGACGGTAACGGGCGCGTTGGCTATGGCCGGGGTAAGGCCCGTGAGGTGCCACTGGCCATTCAGAAGGCTATGGAAGCAGCTCGCCGCAACATGATCCAGGTTGACCTGCAAGGGTCTACGATCCAGTACCCGATCACTGCTCGTCATGGCGCATCCAAGATCTATATGCAGCCTGCCTCAGAAGGTACAGGCGTGATTGCTGGTAAGACGATGCGTGCAGTTCTTGAAGTTGCAGGTGTGCATGACGTACTGGCCAAGTCCTACGGTTCAACAAATCCCGTTAACGTCCTGCAGGCAACATTTAAGGGGCTTCAGGAAATGCGTTCGCCGGAAAGTATCGCGGAGAAGCGCGGTAAGACGGTTGAAGAAATTACAGGTTAAGAACAATGGCTGCGAAGAAAATTAAAGTCACTCAGACAAAGAGCACGATTGGTCGCCTTAAAGCACACAAGGCCTGTGTTGCCGGTCTGGGTCTGAGAAAAATCAGGCATACGGTAGAAGTAGAAGATACACCGGCTGTACGGGGCATGATCAATAAAGTGTCCTATATGGTCAGCGTCGAAGAGTAGACAGCCTTGAGCTGTTTTGGAAAACAGCCTTGAGCGTCTTAGAAGACAGCCTTGAGCGTTTTAGAAGACAGCCTTGAGCGTTTTGGAAGACAGACTTGAGCGTCTGAATAAAAGGTAAGAGTCATGCAACTGAATACATTGAAACCAGGTTCCGGTAGCCGTAATCCGCGAAAGCGAGTAGGTCGTGGCATCGGCAGTGGTCTTGGCAAAACCTGTGGTCGCGGTCACAAAGGTCAGAAGTCCCGTTCCGGTGGTCGAATTCGACGCGGTTTCGAGGGCGGTCAGCAGCCGCTGCAGATGCGATTGCCGAAATTCGGCTTTAACTCGGCCAAAGCACGGATTACAGCTGAAGTGACGCTGTCTGAGGTCGCAAAAGTCGATGCAGACGTTGTCGATCTGCAAGCCTTGAAGGATGCAGACATCATCAAGGGCACGATGAAGCGAGCGAAGGTCATCCTGTCAGGAAAGATTGAGAAAGCTGTGACCCTGAAAGGGCTCAGGGCTACAAAGGGCGCCAGGGAAGCTATTGAAGCTGCTGGCGGAAAGATAGAAGAGTAAAGACGGTTATCAAGAGCAGCAATAGCGAATGAGCAGTTCTGTAGCAGATAGAGCAAACGCCATGATGGCGGGAGGAGGCTTGTCCGAGCTTTGGGCACGTCTGCGCTTTGTCCTGCTTGCGATTATTGTCTACCGTATTGGCAGCCATATTCCGCTGCCAGGAATTAATCCGGATCGTCTGGCGGCTCTGTTTGACCAGAATCAGGGCGGTATTCTTGATCTGGTAAACATGTTCTCCGGCGGTGCGATAGAGCGCATGAGTATTCTGGCGCTGGGCATCATGCCTTACATCTCGGCATCTATTATTTCCAACCTGATCGTTGCAACCACGCCATCGTTGCAGCAACTCAGAAAAGAGGGTGAAGCCGGGCGTCGTAAGATTGCTCAGTACACGCGTTACGGCACATTGCTGCTGGCAACGATTCAGGGTTTTGCCATGAGTAATGGTCTGGCCTCGCAGGGTCTTGCCTATGCACCGGACTTCGCCTTCCATTTTGTGGCGATCACCACGTTGGTGACGGGTGCGATGTTCATGATGTGGCTTGGTGAACAAGTCACAGAACGTGGTATCGGCAACGGTATCTCTATTCTGATCTTCACCGGTATTGTTGCTGGCTTCCCCGGTGCAATCGGTCAGTCTTTCGAACAGGCGCGACAGGGCGAAATCTCGATTATTGCGCTGCTGCTGATTGCAGCCATTGCGATTGCGATTGTCGGTTTTGTCGTATTTATCGAGCGTGGGCAGCGACGGATCACGGTGAATTATGCGCGGCGCCAGCAGGGCCGTCAGCAATATGCGGCACAAAGCAGCCATTTGCCGCTCAAGATTAATATGGCTGGTGTTATACCCGCGATTTTTGCCAGCAGCCTTTTGTTGTTCCCGGCGTCCATTGGACAGTGGTTTGGTCAGTCTGAAGGTATGGAATGGTTGCAGGACCTGAGCCTGCTTATTGCCCCGGGTCAGCCTTTGAATGTGATTTTGTTTTCACTGGGTATTATTTTCTTCTGCTTCTGGTACACGGCGATTATGTTCAACCCGAAAGAGGTTGCCGATAACCTGAAGAAGTCTGGTGCGTTCATTCCTGGGTTCCGTCCCGGTGATCAGACAGCGAGGCATATAGATACGATTTTAACGCGCCTCACCCTGGTGGGTGCGCTCTACATGACGGCTGTGTGCCTGCTACCACAGTTCCTTATTCTGCAGTTCAACATTACTTTCCAGCTTGGAGGTACAGCACTGTTGATCGTGGTAGTGGTCGTCATGGATTTTATGGCACAAGTGCAAACTCACCTGATGTCTCATCAGTATGAAACACTGATGAAGAAATCGAATTTGCAGAATTTTGGATCAAGACGCTAACTGAGAGACAAGCGATGAAAGTCAGAGCTTCAGTAAAAAAGATGTGCAGAAACTGCCGCATCATTCGGCGCAAGGGTTCCGTGCGGGTTATCTGTACTGAACCACGTCATAAGCAGCGGCAAGGATAAAGGAGAGCAATTCCTATGGCTCGATTAGCCGGGATCAACGTCCCCGACAACAAACACGCAGAGATATCTCTGACGTACATTTTTGGAATCGGCCGTACTACTGCGAAGCAGTTGTGCGAAGCCACCGGCGTGAGTCCCACCGCCAAAGTCCAGGATCTGTCAGAAGAAGAACTCGATAAGCTGCGAAATGAAATTGCCAAGATAAACGTCGAGGGTGACCTGCGTCGTCAAAACCAGTTGAACATCAAGCGTTTGCTGGACCTTGGCTGCTATCGTGGAATTCGTCATCGTCGTGGCCTCCCTCTGCGCGGCCAGCGAACGAAGACAAACGCGCGTACCCGGAAAGGACCCAAGCGTCCTATCCGTAAGTAAGCCGATCGTTAATTTAAGAGAATCGACATATGTCTGAAGTAGAAAACACAACGCCAGAAGCCGAAGCAGAGGCTGCAACGCCTGCTCCAGCTCCGACGCGCGCCAAAAAAGGCAAGCGTCAGGTCGTGGACGGACTGGCGCACATTCATGCTTCCTTTAACAACACGATCGTGATGATCACGGATCGACAGGGCGGCGCACTTGCATGGGCAACTGCGGGTGGTTCTGGTTTCCGTGGTGCACGAAAGAGTACACCGTTTGCTGCGCAGGTTGCTGCGGAACGAGCTGGTACTGCGGCACAGGAATATGGTCTGCAGAACCTTGAAGTGTTTGTGAAGGGTCCTGGACCTGGCCGTGAAGCGGCTGTTCGAGCTTTGAATGGAGTTGGTTATCGCATTACCAACATTACAGACGTTACACCGATTCCACACAACGGGTGTAGACCCCCGAAAAAGCGTAGGGTTTAACCGAGGAGATTAATAATGGCCCGATATCTCGGACCCAAGTTAAAGTTATCCAGAAGAGAGGGAACAGATCTGTTCCTGAAGAGCGGTGTTCGCCCTCTCGAGTCCAAGTGCCGAGCTGAAAGCGCACCAGGACAGCATGGTCAGCGACGAACTCGTAATTCGGATTACGCGGTACAGCTGAGAGAAAAGCAGAAGGTACGTCGTTTATATGGCGTGCTGGAGAAGCAATTCCGAAACTATTACAAGAAGGCTGATCGCCAGAAGGGTGCAACAGGTATGAACCTGCTGCGAATTCTTGAGCGTCGTCTCGATAACGTTGTCTACCGCATGGGTTATGGAAGTACTCGCGCTGAATCGCGCCAGCTGGTTTCCCATAAATCTATTACGGTAAATGGTTCTGTGATCAATATCCCTTCCTACCAGGTTGAGGCAGGTGATGTTGTTGCGGTTCGTGAGAAGTCACGAAACCAGCTCAGAATTCAGGGCGCGCTGGCTTTGTCGGCCAACCGGGCTCCCGTACCCTGGGTTGAAGTGAATGCGGACAAGATGGAAGGCGTTTTTAGAGCCTATCCGGAACGGGATGAGTTGCCGCAGGAAATCAACGAAAACCTTATTGTGGAACTTTACTCGAAGTAACGTGACTGTAAGTAACGTGAACAACGTGCCGAGTAAGGCCAGCAATCTAGAACAGTTATTCATCTTAAAGGTGAGAATATGCCCCATTCTTCATTAGAGTTTTTGACACCGAAGCACATTCAGGTTGATCAGCAGAGTGCGACCCGCGCCAGCGTGATCCTTGAGCCTCTCGAGAGAGGTTTCGGCCACACACTGGGTAATGCGCTGCGAAGAATCCTGCTGTCGTCCATGCCGGGTTGCGCAATCATTGAGGCTGAGATCGACGGGGTACTGCACGAATACAGCACTATTGAAGGCGTGCAGGAAGACGTGATCGAGATTCTGCTGAATTTGAAGGGTGTGGCCGTTAAGCTGAGCTCTGTTGACGAAGCTGAGATTACGCTTGAGAAGCAGGGTCCTGGCGTTGTTACCGCTGGAGACTTCCAGCTTGGTCACGATATCGAGATATCCAATCCTGATCACGTCATCGCGAATCTTAACGAGAACGGTTCACTCAAGCTGCGTGCCCACGTTGGTCGTGGCCGAGGTTATGAGCCTGCTGATATTCGTATGGCCGATGAGGAAGAAAGTCGTATTATTGGTTCACTGCTTCTCGATGCTTCGTATAGCCCTGTACGTCGTGTTTCCTACAAAGTAGACAGTGCACGTGTTGAGCAGCGAACAGACCTTGATAAGTTGATCATCGATCTGGAAACCAACGGCACAATCGATCCGGAAGAAGCGATCCGCCGGGCTGCGACGATTATGCAACAGCAGGTCGCCATCTTTGTCGACCTGGAAAGCGAGAATGAGCCTGAAGTCGTCGAAGAGGAAGATGAGATTGATCCAATCCTGCTTCGCCCTGTCGATGACCTGGAACTCACGGTTCGTTCAGCTAACTGCCTCAAAGCTGAGAACATTTATTACATTGGTGATCTGATTCGCAGAACCGAAGTGGAACTGCTGAAGACACCTAATCTTGGAAAGAAGTCTTTGACCGAAATCAAAGACGTTCTGGCTTCGCGTGGTTTGTCTCTGGGTATGCGCCTTGAGAACTGGCCACCATCAAGCCTCCGAGGTGATGACCGAGTACTGGGTTAAACACCAGCCCGAATAGATAATCAGGAAGATACGTCATGCGCCATAGAAAAAGTGGTAGACAGTTAAACAGGAACAGCTCTCATCGTAAGGCAATGTTCCGCAATATGGCCTGTTCGTTGTTCGAGCATGAAGTCATTAAGACAACTGTGCCCAAAGCAAAGGAACTGAAGCGTGTTGCTGAGCCATTGATTACGCTCGCAAAAAGCGACTCTGTAGCAAATCGTCGTCTGGCTTTTGCCAGGACCGGCAGCAAAGAGGCGGTTGGCAAGTTGTTTGGTGAGCTTGGGCCTCGCTACCAGGATCGTCCAGGTGGGTATACCCGCATCCTCAAGTGTGGCTTCCGTGCTGGAGACGCAGCACCGATGGCTTTCGTTGAACTCGTTGATCGTCCACTTCCGGACAATGACGACGACTTTGATGATTTCGAGGATGATGAGGATTAACCTCCTGTCGTAAAAGTTGAGAGGCCGGGATTTATCCCGGCCTTTTTATCTGCATAGCTCTGTGTTCAAAGAAAAAGGAATCACTGTGGTCAGCTCATTTAACCCAACTCCAAGAACTCTTATGGGCCCTGGCCCATCCGATGTGAACCCTCGAATTCTCAGTGCGCTGGCCAGACCAACCATTGGCCATCTTGATCCTGAGTTTATCCGTCTGATGGATGAGACCAAGCAGCTCCTGCAGTACGCTTTTCAGACAAGTAACGAGCTGACGATTCCTGTTTCTGCGCCAGGTTCTGCAGGTATGGAAACCTGCTTTGTAAACCTGGTTGAGCCGGGCGATAAAGTGATTGTCTGCGTAAACGGGGTTTTTGGCGGTCGAATGGCCGACAACGTCCGACGGGTGGGCGGTGAAGCTGTGCTGGTTGAGAATGAGTGGGGTACGCCAGTCGACCCTGAGAAACTGAAAACGGCGCTGGCTGAACATGACGATGCGAAAATCGTCGCGTTTGTTCATGCAGAGACCTCTACCGGCGTGCGCTCTGATGCAAAAACGCTTTGTTCGATCGCAAAAGAGCATGATTGTCTGACGATTGTCGACTGCGTGACCTCGTTAGCGGGTGTCGAAGTCAATCTTGACGACTGGGGCGCTGATGCTGCCTACAGCGGCACACAGAAGTGCCTGTCCTGTGTGCCGGGCCTGTCTCCTATCAGTATGAGTGACGCTGCGGTCAAGAGAATCAAAAGTCGTACCACGCAGGTCAGCTCCTGGTTTCTGGATCTGAATCTTGTGATGGGCTACTGGGGGGACGGACAGACGCGTGCTTACCATCATACGGCACCGGTAAATGCCCTCTACGGTCTGCACGAATCCCTCGTCATTCTTGAAGAAGAAGGACTTGAGGCATCCTGGGCGCGTCACCAGAAAAATCATCTCGCACTGCGAGCGGGCCTCGAAGCACTCGGTCTCGAGTTCATCGTTGAAGAAAACTATCGTCTGCCGCAGCTGAATGCGGTGACGATTCCGGACGGTGTGGACGAAGGTTCCGTCCGTAAGCAGTTACTGCAGCAGTTTAATCTGGAGATAGGCGCTGGCCTGGGTGCGCTGGCTGGAAAAGTCTGGCGCATCGGCCTGATGGGATATGCCAGCAACCCGAAGAATGTTCTCTTCTGTGCCAATGCCCTGGAGTCAGTGCTCAGTGGTTATAACGCACACATTAACAAGGGTGCGGCAACCGAGGCGATTCAGCAGGCTTACAGCTAGACTGTTTTCCTATAGAGGGAAACATGCATGCTGCTGCTCTACGAGTAGGGGGATCGATGCCAGTCAGACCAGCGCGACTCCAGTTCCAGTCCTGCGAGTCTGGCCATCAGGTCGATCTCAGATGGCCAGGCATAGCGCATTGCCAATGGGCGCATCCTGATTGATCCATCGGTCATCATGACTCGTTGAAATTCAACGGTCTGAGTGACAGGGTCATGTTCCGCTGCTTCAAGAACCAGTGAGTTCATATCAAGTTCTTCGACTCGCACTCCGCTGAACAGCTTGTAGTCATGGACAAACATCTCCAGCAGCAGGTGGCCGCCGGGATCAAGGTGATCGGCAGCCGATTTTATGCAGTTAATCTGCGCTTCCTGAGAGGTCAGGTTGTAGAAAGTGTTGAAAACCAGAAACACGAATTCGAAAGATCGATCCAGATCGAAATCAGCCATGTTCGCCACCAAGACGGTCATCTTGTCTCTGCCAGCTTTGTCTTTGAGCTTCGCCAGCATCTCCGGAGATGCATCGATGCCTTCGATATCGACCCCGGCATGCAGCATGGGTAAGGCGACACGGCCGGTACCTACCGCCAGTTCCAGCGTTCTTCTTCCGTCGGCAATGTCTGTCAGTAGCGCTACCGCCGCGTCGGTCGTTCCCGGATCATGCCGTTCGTCATACTCGTCAGCATAAAGTTCTCCAAAGGTAGCAGCACCGAAACCTTTTAGGATCTCTTTCATTTGAGCACCTTCTTCAAAAACTGACCGGTGAAGGATTGCTCCTGTTTCGCAACTTCCTCCGGCGTACCGGTCGCAATGATCTGCCCACCGCCTGAGCCGCCTTCAGGACCCAGGTCCACAACCCAGTCCGCGGTCTTGACGACATCCAGGTTGTGTTCGATGACCACGATTGTATTACCATGATCCCTTAGCCTGTGAATCACCTCCAGAAGCTGCTGGATATCATGGAAGTGCAGTCCGGTTGTCGGTTCATCGAGAATATAGAGGGTTTTTCCGGTATCCCGCTTTGACAGTTCTCGAGCCAGTTTGACGCGCTGGGCTTCACCCCCGGAAAGGGTAGTCGCGCTTTGTCCGAGCTTGATATAGCCGAGACCAACATCCAGAAGCGTTTGCAGACGTCTTTCGATCATGGGTACCGCGGCCAGAAAGTCGTGGGCATCTTCTACGGTCATCTCCAGAACCTCGTGGATGTTTCTGCCTTTATAGAGAACTTCGAGGGTTTCCCGGTTGTATCTTTTGCCTGCACATTCATCACAGGTCACATAGACATCCGGCAGGAAGTGCATCTCAACCTTGATCAGACCATCACCCTGGCAGGCTTCGCAGCGCCCGCCCTTGACATTAAAGCTGAATCTGCCCGGCTTGTAACCACGTGACCTTGCTTCCTGTGTTGCAGCAAACAACTCCCTGATCGGGGTGAAGATATTGGTGTAAGTGGCCGGATTTGACCGTGGTGTCCTGCCAATAGGGCTCTGATCGATGTCAACGACTTTGTCGAGCTGCTCCAGCCCAACAATCTCTTCATAGGGTGCGACCTGTGGATTCGTGGCGCCATTCAGTTCACGAGCTGCAATCGGGTACAGAGTGTGATTGATCAAAGTGGACTTGCCGGAACCGGAAACACCTGTCACGCAGGTCATCAAGCCTAATGGGATAGTCAGATCGACTTCCTGGAGGTTGTTGCCCCTGGCACCTTTGAGTAGAAGTATTTTTTCCTCGTCGAATGCATGACGCTCTTCTGGGACGTCTATCTGTCGTGTGCCGGAAAGAAACTGCCCGGTTATAGAGTCCTTCGAGCTAAGAATATCGTCAATGGAACCAATCGCGACAATTTCCCCGCCGTGAACGCCCGCGCCAGGACCAATATCAACAACAAAATCCGCTGCTCGAATAGCATCCTCGTCATGCTCCACGATGATCACGGTGTTGCCGAGATCCCTGAGTCGAGTGAGGGTTCCAAGCAAACGTTCGTTGTCCCGTTGATGCAGACCAATAGAAGGTTCATCCAGGATGTACATAACGCCCACCAGTCCTGCCCCTATCTGGCTGGCAAGTCGAATTCTCTGTGCTTCCCCGCCTGAGAGCGTATCGGCACTGCGCGACAGGGTCAGGTAGTCGAGACCAACATCCATGAGGAATCCCAGGCGGGCTTCGATCTCTTTCAGAATTTTCTCGGCGATTTTGGCCCTTTGACCACTCAGCTCCAGTGAAACGAAATAAGCGTGGGCATCACCGACACTATGATTTGTGATCTGGCTGAGAGAACTCCCGTTGATGGTCACAGCACGTGCGTCAGCATTCAAGCGATCGCCACCACAATCGGGGCAGGCCTGTGTGCTTAGAAACTTGGAGAGGTTTTCGCGAACCATCTGGGAATCGGTTTCCCGGTACCTGCGTTCCATGTTCGGAATAATGCCTTCGAAAGCATGTGCGCGGGTGTACTCGTCGCCGCGGTCATTCACATATCGAAACTGAATCATCTCGTCGCCGCTGCCTCGCAGCACCACGCTCTGGTGTGCCGGTGAAAGTTCAGCAAATGGTGTAGCGACGCTAAATTCATAATGTTCAGCGATCGAGGTCAGCATCTGGAAATAGTAGATGTTGCGTCTGTCCCAGCCATGAATGGCACCCTCGGCGAGTGAGAGGTCAGGGTCCTGGACAACGTTGTCGGGGTCAAAGAACTGCTTTAGGCCCAGGCCATCGCAGGTCTGGCAGGCGCCAGCTGGATTGTTGAATGAGAACAGTCTGGGTTCCAGTTCCTGGATAGCGTGACCACAGAGAGGACAGGCGAATCGGGACGAAAACAGCAGGTCATCCTGCTCGTCATCCATGAAATTGACAGCGGCCAGGCCATCTGAGACCTGCACAGCCGTCTCAAAAGAATCTGCGAGTCTTGTTTGCAGGTCGGGACGTATCCGGAAACGGTCAACGACGACCTCGATGGTGTGCTTTTTGTTCTTATCCAGACTTGGCGTATCGTCGAGGTCTGTCACGATACCGTCAATTCGTGCTCGCACAAAACCCTGTGCGGTCAGCTGCTTGAACACGTGGAGATGTTCACCCTTACGTTCTCTTATGACAGGTGCCAACAGGTTGACCCGGGTGCCCTCAGGCAGAGCCAGCACCTGATCCACCATCTGACTGATGGATTGTGCCTGTAGTTTTGCCCCGTGTGTGGGACAGTGAGGCTCGCCGATTCTGGCGAACAGAAGACGCAGGTAGTCGTATATCTCTGTAATCGTACCAACCGTGGACCTGGGGTTGTGGCTGGTCGATTTCTGTTCAATGGAAATGGCCGGAGAAAGCCCCTCGATATACTCGACGTCAGGTTTCTCCATGAGGGAGAGAAACTGACGGGCATAGGCAGACAGGGATTCCACATATCGTCGCTGGCCCTCGGCATAGAGCGTATCGAATGCGAGCGAGGATTTGCCGGAACCGGAAAGACCGGTCACGACAATCAGCTTGTCACGAGGAATGTCCAGGCTGACATTTTTTAGATTGTGCGTCCTGGCACCATGAATCGATATCGTGGTTGTCATCCGATTAATATTTTCCGGTCAGGTTAACTCGTAAATGTGCGTGAATCTGGCAGGTATACAGGTGCCGGTCAGGGTCGGTTTTTGTTATGATCCACGGCTCTCGGCACCCCCAGAAAGTCTGCCCCGACGAGCAGGGCACTGATGTTATAAGTTTGTTCGTCCTTGCGCAAAAGTATGCGCATCAAAGTGGTAAATCCGGTATGAATCAACAGGAACTTAGTGCGGCTACTGCGATAGGCGCGCTTTACCTTGTCCGCATGGTCGGGCTCTTTATGGTATTGCCGGTGCTCCCGATTTCCGGTGAGGAGATTCCTTCAGCGACCCCGTTACTGATTGGCGTCGCAATAGGAATTTATGGCCTTTCCCAGAGCATGCTGCAGATTCCGCTTGGATTTCTCTCGGACAGATATGGACGCAAACCTGTCATCGCAGCGGGTTTGCTGGTTTTTGTCGTTGGAAGTTTTATTGCGGGATTTGCTCAGGATGTTTACCAGCTGATTGCGGGTCGCTTCCTGCAGGGATGTGGTGCTATCGCCAGTACGCTTCTGGCATTGATGTCAGATCTTACGAGAGTCGATCAGCGTTCAAAATCCATGGCGATCATAGGCATTGCGATCGCGGGGTCTTTTGGTCTGGCATTGATCCTGGGCCCATTAATCGCCGCAAACTTTGGTCTGCCTGGAATATTTCATTTGACTGGCGTGCTGGGATTGCTCGGGCTGATTCTGCTTTTCACCAGAGTTCCGTCGCCGCGTGTCATGGCAAACAATCTTGATTCTGCGGTGCAGAGGGAATTGTTGTCAGGAACGCTTGGCAATACGCATCTGTGGCGGCTCAATATCAGTGTTCTGTTCCTGCACCTGCTGCTGGTCAGTTCGTTCTCTGTTTTCCCCTTAATGTTTGATGCGACTGGCGAGATAGAGCAGGCCGATCACTATCTTTACTATCTCTGCCTGCTAGCCCTCTCGTTTGTCGGCATGATGCCTTTCATGGCGCTATCTGATCGACTTTCGGATGCTCGCCCTATCATGATGGCCATGATCTTCAGTTGCTTTCTGGGTTTTCTTATCCTCAGCCAGAGTCAGGGCTACCTGCCGGTTATCATCGGTATCACTCTGTTTTTCATGGGTTTTAACCTGCTGGAAGTCGTTTTGCCTGCTCAGGTCAGCAAGCTCTCTGATGCTGGTGCCCGTGGCACTTCAATGGGCGTTTACACAACCTGTCAGTTTTTGGGGATATTTGCCGGAGGACTTGTCAGCGGCTGGGTTTTAACCTTGCACGAGCCGACTGTGCTGTTGTGGGTGAATATGGGCATCGTTGTTGTCTGGTTGCTGGTCACTGCCGGGCTTCCAAAACTCGGAGACATTGGCAGTCGAACGATCTCTCTTAAGAATCTCGAGTCGGCGAGTGCCAAAGCAAGGGTGGAAGCGTTATCATCTGCCGATGGTGTTCTTGATGTTGTCGTCATTGAAGATGAGCAGGTTGCCTATCTGAAAGTTGATGAGCAGCGATTCCAGGACGAATTTTTAAAAGAGATAGGCAATGAGTAACAGGAGATCAGTATGGCTCGCGGAATAAACAAGGTAATCCTGGTAGGAAACCTGGGTAGAGACCCTGAAACGCGATATATGCCGAGTGGTGGTGCGGTTACAAATGTATCTATCGCCACCTCGAAGCAATGGCGTGATCGTGATTCCGGTGAGCAGAAAGAGCGCACAGAATGGCACAGGATCGTCTTCTTTAATCGCCTGGCCGAGATTGCTGGCGAGTATCTGAAGAAGGGATCCAAGATTTACATCGAAGGTGAACTGCGCACCCGAGACTGGGAACGTGACGGGCAGAAGCACTACACCACGGAAATTGTTGCCAATGAAATGCAGATGCTGGACGGCCGCGGAGACTTTCCGTCGTCAGGTGGTGGTGCACCCATGGGTGGTGGTGGATCCGGCGGTAACAGTGGGGGCAGTTACAACGGTGGTGGTTCTGGTGGACCCGCCGATGACTTTGGCCCACCGCCCTCTGATGACTTCGACGACGACATTCCGTTTTAGTCTTGTCGCCTTCAGGTAATCATCAGGATCAGTAATACGCCAAGTACCAGCCGGTAGAGTACAAACGGCAGGTATCCAATTCGCTCAACCACGTTAAGCAACCAGGCGATACAGGCATAGGCGGAAATGGCGGCAAAGAAAGTACCGATGATGAGCTCCGGCCAGTGTATAGCCGCTTGCTGGTGTGTGATGTCCCAGAGTTTCAGTGAGGCTGCTCCTGCTATGGCAGGTATGGATATCAAAAATGAGATCCGCGCAGCTTCTGTCCGTGATTGACCAAGCAATAAGGCCATGGTCATGGTGACGCCGCTTCTTGATATTCCTGGGATGAGGGCGAAGCACTGGGCGATACCAATTCCAAGCGCTTTCAGCGGTGTCAGAGGCGTATTTCCCTGTTTGCGATAGTGGTCAGCCAGCCAGAGCGCAATGCCGAATACAATGGTCGTGGTTGCAATCACCTGCACACTGCGTAGTTCAGCCTCGATCAGAAAACGAGCCGCGTATCCCACCGGGACTATGGGCAGGCTGGCGATCAGTACGTTATAGGCCAGCCTGCTTTCATCACTGACTTTACCTTTGAGCAGATGAGCGTAGACGCCATTGAAAAGGCCCAGCACTTCGGCTCGAAAGAAGATGATCACAGCGATCAACGAGCCAAAGTGGACCGCCGTATCGAACGCGAGTCCCTGGTCGGGCCAGCCGAGAAGTTTGGCGGGCAAAATCAGATGTGCCGAGCTTGATATCGGCAGAAACTCCGTCACACCTTGAATCAGTGCCAGGGCCATGGCCTGTAGTATGTCCATGACGGCAGTTTAGCTGCACACTGGTGGAAGTGCGACCTGCGCACCTCTAAAATGTGCCGATGAAAGAAATTCCCTTATTTCCGCTGCCACTCGTCCTGTTCCCGGGAGGTAAACTGTCGCTTCAGGTTTTCGAAACCCGATACCTGGATATGGTGAAGCGTTGCCTGCGGGATGGTTCCGGGTTTGGCGTTGTGATGATCACCGAAGGCAGCCAGGTACTGGCAGGTCCGGAGGAGCAACTTCCTGAAATTTCTTATTGCGGCACTTACTGCGAGATTGTTGATTTTGATCAACAGGCGAATGGCTTGCTCAGCGTCATTGTCGAGGGGCGCAGCAAGTTCGCCATACGAGATCATTATGAACTACCTTACAGGCTCATGATGGCGCAGGTCGAGTTCATTGAAGCGGAACAGGAAGTTGCCATGCCGGAAGAAAGGGAGCATCTATCCGGTCTGCTCGAATCTCTGATGTCGCACGAAGCGGTACAGCAGTTGGGTCTTTCCTGCGATCTTGGCCTGGCGGTTCAGGTCAGTGCCCGCCTGACAGAGTTGCTGCCCTGTCCGAATCACTTCAAACAGAGGCTTCTCGAACTAAAAGATCCGCTGGTTCGTTTGAGTGAACTGGATAAACTGGTAGAGAGGATTCAAAAAACAAGCGAACGGTAGACTTTATAACTGGATGATCTCGTGCTCACCTTTAAGGGGGTTTCTGGTTGCCGTGCGCGCTTCTTCGTAGTCGACAAATCGATATGGCAGATGTTCATCTCGCCCTTCCGGGATTCCGAGTCGCCGGCATTGAATGAGTGTTGATGGGCTGATGTCCACGTCTTCGAGTACAAACCTGCCGCGCTTCAGACGTTGTTGATTCCATTCCGGAACCTTGAGGCCGAGAGATCTGCACAGAAGTGTCTGACCGCTACACAAGCGATCTGCGGCTCTTGGTCGACCGCCGATAGGGTTAAATTCCTGCATGATGGTTATGCACTTACTGGGTGACTTCCTGTCCACGTGAGCTCGGCCGGATTTTATAAGTACACCATTGCCGTCTCCAAGCGCTGAAAAATTGAGTGAGTCACCGCCTCGAGCGTAGTACATGTAGATCGTACCGGGGGCCATGAACATGGCTTTTCGTTTCTCGGTAAATCCGAGAGAAGAATGACTGCCCTTTTCAGCGCGATAATACGCTTCGGTCTCTATAATGCGGGCCGCCAGCCAGATATCCCCATGAACCGGGTGGTTAATGCGGTGGCGCAGCACTTTGCCGATCAGGGCCTTGGCCAGATCCAGGGGTTCAAGGTGGAAAAATGCAGGTGGCACGATCACGGGATAAGCAGGGTATAATGCGCGGCTTTCGACAAGTTATTCTTTTACTGCAAGATTTTATTTGATGGCAATCTCAGAGTATATGCGAACAGTAGGACAGCAGGCGCGATCCGCCTCGGCTGAGGTATGCCGTGCGTCCACACAACTCAAGAATGACGCGCTGCTGGCTATTGGAGATGCGATTCTCGCAAGACGAGCAGAGTTGATGCTGTCAAACGAGAAGGATCTTGAGGCAGGGCGGGAGAATGGACTGAGTGATCCTTTGCTGGATCGTCTGACATTTACCGATGCACGTTTTGAATCCATGGTTGAAGGATTACAGCAGGTAGCCGCGCTGGAAGATCCTGTGGGTGAAATCAGCGACATGTCCTATCAGCCAAATGGCTTGCAGATTGGTCGAATGAGGACGCCTCTGGGGGTTATCGGCATTATTTATGAGTCGAGACCCAACGTAACCATTGATGCTGCGAGTCTGTGTCTGAAGTCCGGCAATGCAGCAATTCTTCGAGGCGGTTCAGAAGCAATTCATTCCAATCTCGGCCTTGCTGCCTGTCTTGAAACGGGTCTGAATCAGGTGGGTCTGCCTGCCTCTGCTGTACAGATTATTCGTGATACGGATCGAGCACTCGTTGGCGAACTGATTACGATGAATGACTATGTGGATGTCATTGTTCCGCGAGGTGGCAACAGTCTGGTGGAACGGATTACCAACGAAGCAACTATCCCGGTTATCAAGCATCTTGATGGTATCTGCCACGTTTATATCGACAGCGCTGCAGATCTGGAAAAAGCTTACGCGATCTCCATTAATGCCAAGACGCAGAGGTACGCTGTCTGCAATGCCATGGAAACACTGCTGGTTGCCGGAGATGTTGCTGAATCAATACTGCCAAGACTGGCGGCTGGTTACCAGGAACACGGCGTCGAACTTCGTGGCTGTCAGCGGACCGTCGAGATACTTGGCAGTGATGTTCAGGTCAGTCAGGCCGATGAATCCGACTGGTCTGCGGAATATCTTGCGCCGATACTCTCGATCCGCGTGCTGCCTGGCGTTGAAGAGGCTATTGAACACATTAATCGCTACGGTTCGAAACACACTGATGCGATTGTCACTGAAAACTACACGGCTGGGCGCCAGTTCCTGCGTGAGGTTGACTCCAGTTCTGTCATGATTAACGCGTCACCAAGATTTGCAGATGGATTTGAATACGGTCTCGGAGCAGAGGTTGGTATTTCAACCGACAAACTGCATGCGCGCGGTCCCGTGGGCCTGGAAGGTCTGACTTCCCAGAAGTTTGTGGTATTTGGTGACGGTCAGATACGTCAGTAAACGGTCTTTGTCACTGTGTCAGTGACCCTGTTGCTGGGTGGTACGTTTGACCCGATTCATTTCGGCCACGTGCAGTCTGCCAGTGCGTTGATGGCATTGTTCGCCGACTGCAGGACGATACTTGTACCGAGCAAGATTCCACCTCATAGAGGGACGCCCTCGGCCCGACCTGAACAGCGTCTTGATATGCTGCAACTGGCTGTTGCCGATGTGTCGGGCCTTGAATCAGATGATTGTGAACTGAGGCGGGAAGGGCGCTCTTATACATTCGATACTCTAAGGGGTTATCGGCAACAGAGCGATAACCAGCCTCTTGTATTCGCCATGGGAGCGGATGCCTGGGTGACGCTGCCGACCTGGCACAGATGGCGAGAGCTCTGCGAGCTGGCACACCTGGTCATTATGATGCGCCCCGGTACAGAGGCACTGGAAGAACCGAGCGAGCTTTCAGACTGGGCAAGATCAAAAACTGTCGATGAAACAGGCAGGTTGACGGAGAAAGCAGCAGGACTGATCTGCCGCGTTGAACTGACTCAGTTTGATGTATCTGCGACAGAGGTTCGGCAGGCGATAAAGAATGGTGTCAGCACGATAGATATGTTGCACCCGAAAGTGGCGGAATACATTGCCCGTCACCAACTCTATTTGGACAATGACAGTAATGAATAGCGAAGCATTGAAAGAACTTGTAATTGAAGCCCTGGATGACATCAAGGGACAGGACATTGTTGCTCTTGATGTCACAAAGCAGACAGATATTGCGGATCACATGGTTGTTGCGACGGGCAATACCAGTCGCCAGGTCAAAGCCCTGGTGGATAGTGTGCTGGTGAAGGTGAAAGCCGAAGGCGTTCAGGTTCTTGGTGTAGAGGGCGAGGATTCCGGTGAATGGATTCTGGTCGATCTCGCAGATGTCATTGTCCACGTCATGCTTCCTTCCATCCGGGAATTTTATGATCTGGAACGATTGTGGAGTGTAAGCCCCAGCGGTAAGCCTGATGGCGATAATCAGGAGCACCAGCAGGACGATCCTGATTGAATAACCGTGCTCAGAGTAGAAGTCATTGCTGTTGGTACAAAACCGCCTTCCTGGGTGCAGGAAGGCATTGAGCAATATGTTTCCCGCATGCGACGCGAGTGTCATTTTGACTTTCGCGAAGTAAAAACCTCAGACCGAAACCGGAAGCAGCCTGTCACGGCACATCAGGAGAACGAAGCATCACTGATTCTAGAGGCGCTGCAGCCATCCGCCAGAGTCATTGCTCTGGATGCAAGAGGAAAGGGCTGGAGCACCGAACAGTTGGCATCAAAAATTGGAGACTGGAGCCAGGTGACCAGTCATCTGCAGTTCATTATCGGCGGACCAGACGGGCTCGCGAATCGAGTCCTGCAGCGCGCAGATGAAACCTGGTCACTGTCTGCCTTAACCTTCCCTCATTTTCTGGTTAGAGTGCTCCTCAGTGAACAGATCTATCGAGCGCTGATGCTGAATGCGAATCACCCGTACCATAAGTAGAACGATTCAGAAGCAGAAGAATGCCATCGATGGGAAGTTACAAGTAAGTAGAGCGACCCAAACAGAAAGCCACATCAAAAGGTAGCGCAAACCAGAAGAGATGGTTGAACCACTCGCACTAAAAGATCATACCTGGGAAAGTCGAATCTTCTTCGAACGTATTGTCGTGGGGTTCGGCATCCTGGTCGTGTTGACACTTTTCCTGGTTGCCCGGTTCTTTTATCTGCAGATTGTTCAGCACGATATCTACGCGACACTTTCAGATAAAAATCGCATTCAGGTTCAGCCCCTGCCGCCGATTCGCGGTCTGATATATGACCGAAACGGCGAACTGCTGGCTGATAACTCGCCCTCGTTCAACCTGACTATTACGCCCGAGCGTGTCGACGATATGGACGAAACGCTCGCAAGGTTGAATGACGTGCTTAACTTGTCGGATGAAGAAATAGAGGCGTTTGCGAAGCGTCTGAAACGACGACAGCGGCCTTTCGAGTCAGTGCCACTGCGCTTCAAACTGGCGCAGGAAGAGATCGCCCGATTCAGCGTCGATCGACACGCGATGCCTGGTGTGGAAGTAGAAGCCAGGCTTGTTCGACATTATCCGAAGGGTGAACTGATGGTTCACGCTGTCGGTTCCGTTCGGCGGATCAACGAAAATGATGCTCGACGACTGGATCCAGTGGCCTACTCCGGAACGGATCATATCGGCAAAATTGGTATTGAGCGCTTCTACGAATCAGATCTTCTGGGTACAGTCGGCTATCAGCAGGTTGAGATTGATGCCCGCGGCAAGGTGATGAAGATTCTTGAATCGAACCTGCCCAGCCCCGGGAAAGATCTGGTCCTGCATGTCGACAGTTCACTCCAGCAGGCCGCCAGCGAGGCGCTCGGAGACCGTCGTGGCACGATAGTCGCGATAGAACCGGAGACCGGTGGCATCCTTGCGATGGTCAGCAAGCCTGGTTATGACCCGAATCTCTTTGTAACAGGTATCGATTTTGCGACCTATGCATCGCTCAGGGACTCGCCGGATGTACCTCTCTTTAACAGGGCACTTCAAGGACAATATGAACCTGGGTCGACTATTAAGCCGGTGATCGGGCTCGCGGGGCTTGTGACCGGGATGACCAATGCCGAGTACACCATGGATGATCCCGGCTGGTTTAAATTGCCAAACAATGAGCGTCTTTATCGCGACTGGAATTGGAAGGCCAGCGGCGCGGGTGGTCATGGCAAGGTTAACCTGGAGAAGGCGATCTACCGTTCGTGCAATGTCTATTTCTACAGTCTTGCTGTGAAAATGGGCATTGATCGAATAGATGACTATATGGCGCTCTTCGGTTTTGGTGTTAACACGGCGCTGGATCTGCCTGAGGCCAGAAGCGGACTTCTGCCTACAAGGGAATGGAAGGAAGACACACGCGGTTTGCCCTGGTACCCCGGTGATACGATAAACATTGGTATAGGCCAGGGTGACATGCTGGTTACGCCGCTGCAGCTGGCCACAGCAGTGACTGTCATTGCCAATCGAGGTAAGTGGGTGGCACCAAGGATGCTGAAATCCGGCAGTGACCTCTTGGAACATTCGTCGGTGACACGAATGGACAGCATTGAATTGATTCCCGATCATCTTTGGGATCTGGTTATTGGCGCGATGGAAAAAGTCGTTCATCGTGGCAACCAGGTCTACGGAGAGAACGGCACTGCCTGGGCATATATCGGCCAGGATATTCCTTACCGCATGGCAGGCAAATCAGGAACAGCGCAGGTCGTCGGTATAGCTCAGGGTGAGGAATACGATGAAGAAGAACTGGATGAACGACAGCGCAAGCATGCCTGGTTCGTGGCGTTCGCTCCGGTGGAAAACCCGAAGATTGCGCTCGCGGTTCTTGTGGAAAACGGAGGTGGCGGCAGTTCTGTCGCGGCGCCGGTAGCGAGAGCCGTGATTGACCATCATCTGCTGAAGAACACATCGACCAAAGGTCGTGTCGTCGCGGCGGCCGGTCAATGAGTCAGGATTTCGTCAGACAGCTTCCGGGCTCCGGTCTTGTGACACAGAGAAAGGCGGGTATCGGAGACGCTGTTCATCTGGATGTGCCCATGGTGCTTCTGCTTCTGGCGATATCGTCTTATGGATTGTTGATTCTTTACAGTGCGGTCGGCCAGCAGACAGCTCCTGTCATCTCCCAGAGTTTCAAGGTTCTTGCAGGTGTCGGGGTAATGATCGTGATTGCCCAGATCTCGCCGATTTTCTACATGCGGCTGGCACCCTGGATCTTTCTTGGCGCGCTGTTGCTGCTGGCCATGATCTACGTTTTTGGCGTTGAGATTAAAGGTTCCAGACGCTGGCTCAGAATCCCCGGCATTATTAACTTTCAACCTTCAGAGATCATGAAGCTTGTGCTTCCTCTGATTCTGGCCTGGTACTTTCATGACCGTCACCTGCCGCCGAAAGCGCGACACGTCTTCTGGTCACTCGTCATTATCGTGATACCCGTGATGCTGATTGCCATGCAGCCAGATCTTGGAACGTCGCTGATTATTGCCGCCTCCGGTCTGTTCGTACTCTTGTTGGCCGGGGTTTCCTGGCGGCTGGTATTCTCTGCCATCGGTCTGAGTCTGGTGTCGGCGCCGGCGTTCTGGTTTGTACTGCGTGATTATCAGAGACAGAGAATCATGACGCTTCTCGACCCTGAGCGTGATCCTCTGGGTGCCGGCTGGAATATTATTCAGTCAAAGACAGCGATTGGCTCTGGCGGACTGTTCGGCAAAGGACTTTTTGAAGGAACCCAGTCGCACCTGGATTTTCTGCCTGAGAGTCAGACCGATTTCATTATTGCCGTGCTTGGTGAAGAGCTGGGTCTGGTGGGGGTTGTCGCTCTGCTGATTCTTTACCTTTTGCTTATCGGGCGAGGGGTCGTGCTTTCATTGCAGGCACAAGACACCTTTGGACGTTTACTCTCCGGTAGCATTACGTTCACATTTTTCGTTTATGTCTTTGTTAATATAGGTATGGTCAGTGGCATACTGCCGGTAGTTGGTGTGCCACTGCCATTGGTTAGCTATGGGGGAACTTCCATCCTGACGCTGTTTGCGGGTTTTGGCATTCTGATGTCCATCCACACGCACCGCAGGATTACTTTGTGATGCATAAACATCTGATTCTATTTTTTCTTCTGGCGGTTTCTCCGATCCTTTCGCTGGCTGACATGGCGAGCGTCGACTATGTTGAGCGTCCTGAGGTGAGGGCATTTGTTCAGGAGCTGGCTGAAGAAGCCGGGTTCGATGAACGCGAGTTGCTCTCTGTCTTCAGTCATGCGGAGTACAAGCAGAGTATTATCGATGCCATTAGCCGCCCCGCTGAAAAGCGGCTGACCTGGGCTGAGTATCAGGACATATTTCTGACCGAGCGGCGAACTCGCTCAGGTATTGAGTTCATGTCCGAAAACCGGGAGGCGCTCGAAGCGGCGTACCGGACCTATGGCGTACCGCCGGTTATTGTGACTGCGATCATCGGCGTTGAAACCATGTACGGTCGAATTACCGGTAACTACCGCGTGCTTGATGCACTGACAACACTGTCTTTTGACTATCCACCACGTTCAGATTTTTTTCGCGGAGAACTGAAAGCGTTCATTCTGCTTTCCAGAGAAGAAAAACAGATGATCACTGACCTGAAGGGCTCCTATGCTGGTGCGATGGGGCTTGGTCAGTTTATCCCGAGCAGTTATCGGCATTATGCGGTGGATTTTGATGGTGATGGGTTCCGTGATATCTGGCGTAACCCGACCGATGCCATCGGCAGTGTTGCTAACTATTTAAGTGAGCATGGCTGGCAGCGAGGTTCGGACATAACATTGCCCGTCGAAGGCGCCAGTGTGCCGGAAGACGTTTTTAATGTCTCACTCAAGCCCAGTAAAACCATAGCCGAGCTCGAAACACTTGGGATGAAGGCGGCTCTTGGCGATCTTGACCGAACGCAGCAGGTATCGCCTATGCGTTTCTCCGGCAAGATGGGAGATGAATTCTGGATTGGCATGCAGAATTTCTACGTAATCACACGCTACAACCACAGCAAGTTGTATGCGATGGCTGTATTCCAGTTAAGTGAGGGGCTGAAAAAAGGCAGCGATGCCATCGTTGCTCGTTAGTCATTCACTTGTGTCTCGGATACTTCTCGTCCTTGTGCTGGTTCAATGTGTGTTGTTGTCTTCGTGCACGATCACACCGCAACCGCTGGGGAAAAGGCAGCCACTGAAATCGAATGAATACGAGGTTTTTGGCAAGGTTTACCAGATCATGCCGTCTAACCTGGGTTATCTCGAGATAGGTATTGCCTCCTGGTACGGCAAGAAGTTCCACGGCCGGCTTACAGCCATGGGAGAAACTTATGATATGTACGCCATGACCGCGGCCCATAAGGAACTCCCTTTGCCGACTGTCGTCAAAGTGACTAATCTGGACAACGGCAGGAGCGTGGTGCTTCGTGTCAACGATCGCGGCCCTTTCCACGATGACAGGTTGATCGACTTGTCATACGGTGCAGCCCGACAACTGGGTTTTGAAAACCAGGGAACAGCGCCGGTTGTGGTAGAAGCGCTTGATGAGATCAATCATCCGGAACTTGTTAGAGCGCCACCTGCAGATCCCGGGACCTACTATCTGCAGGTAGGTGCCTACCGATCGAAGAGTGGGGCTGAAAAAGTATTGTCGGACGTCATGGCGGTGCTGCCTGAAGGTACAGGGGCAAGGGTATTGACCAGTGAGACCGAAGTCTCCCTGCTTTACAAGGTCTGGGTTGGACCAATGGCCAGCCTGGAAGAAGAAGAACGTATAGCCGCACGTATTACCGCGAATAATCTGGGTAATCCGTTGCGGGTTTTGGTTGAACACTAGAATTTGAAAGCAGTATAGGAGGACGCGATGTTGCGTCGAGTTTTTGTATTCACGGTTTCCATGCTCATGGCAGTTCAGCTGCAGGCTGCACCGGCGATTATTCCTTCCCCACCACAGTTGGCCGCCGAGGGATATCTGCTGATTGATGCGGAAACCGGTGAGGCACTGGTTGAGTTTAATGCAGAACAAAGACTGCCGCCGGCCAGCCTGACAAAGATCATGACCAGTTACGTGACTGCAAAAGAGATAGAGCGCGGTTCCATATCCCTGGACGATGAGGTTGATATTTCGATCAAGGCCTGGCGAATGGAAGGCTCCCGGATGTTTATTCAGGAAGGCACCAAGGTCCGACTTGAAGACCTCCTTAGGGGTGTCATCATTCAATCCGGCAACGATGCGAGCGTTGCTCTGGCTGAGCACATCGCCGGCAGTGAAGATGCTTTTGCCGACATCATGAACCAGTATGCTGCGCGACTTGGTATGGAGGGCACTCACTATGTGAATGCGACGGGACTACCGGATGACAATCACTACACGACGGCGAAAGACCTCAGCCGGCTCACAGTTGCGATGATTAACGAGCATCCATCGCACTACAAGATGTATTCAGAAAAGACGTTCACTTTCGCGGATATTCGCCAGCCCAACCGTAACCGGCTGCTCATGAGAGACTCGTCAGTAGATGGCGTAAAGACCGGCCATACAGAGGCGGCAGGATTCTGCCTTGTCGCATCGGCAGTGCGTGATGGTATGAGGCTGATTTCTGTTGTGATGGGCGCCTCCTCTGAAGAAGCACGCGCGTCAGAGAGCCAGAAGCTGCTGACCTATGGCTTTCGATACTTCGAGACTGCTCGCCTGTATTCCGCCGACGAGGCGCTTAAACAGGTTCGTGTCTGGGGAGGTAAGCATCAGTCAGTGCAGTTGGGGATCGCTGATGACCTTGTGCTGACGATCCCAAGGGGGGGCAGGGAGAACCTGTCCGCTGAAATCTCGGTAGATAATGAAGTGCATGCCCCTCTTGATAAAGGGCAGGCATTAGGTCAGTTAAAGGTGAATTTGCCAAGCGGTGATGCGATGACGATACCTCTGGTCGCGCTGAATGGCGTTCAGGAAAGCGGTTTCTTCGCCAGCCTGTGGGATTCGCTTTCACTGTTTTTCCTCAAACTGTTCGGTGGTGATCCCCTGGCGATATGAGTGATGACACCCGAATAAGTTTTCCCTGCGACTACCCAATCAAAGTGGTTGGAGATGTTCGACCGAATTTTCATGAAGAAGTCTTTGATGTGGTTGTACGACACGACCCTACGATAACCACGGAACGTGTCTCGCAGCGGACATCCCGCAAGGGCAACTATATATCCATTTCCTTCATGCTGGTTGCCAGAAGCGAGGAGCAGCTCGAAAAGCTGTTCGTGGAACTGAAACGGATCGAATCAGTCAGACTGGTCCTCTGAATCTCGCTCATGCCTGGACAATGCATCATCAGACATCTCGGGCAGGTTGCTTATTCCGATGTCTGGCAACAGATGAAGGACTTCACTGACAACCGGGATGAATCTACCTCTGATGAAATCTGGCTGGTTGAACATCTGCCAGTGTTTACCCTTGGTCAGGCTGGCAAGAAAGAGCACCTACTCAATGTCACGGATATCCCGGTGGTGCACTCCGATCGAGGTGGTCAGGTGACTTATCACGGACCCGGCCAGCTGGTGGTTTACCTGATGATAGAGCTGCGCAGACACGGGCTGGGTGTGCGTGATCTTGTCACGCTCATTGAGAAGAGTGTGATCGATTTGCTGGCTCAGCATGGTGTCACCGCCGAGGCTCGTCCGGATGCGCCAGGTGTCTACGTGGCAGAGAAAAAGGTTTCGGCACTGGGGCTCAGAGTGCGCAAGGGGCGGAGTTACCATGGTCTCAGTCTGAATGTAGATATGGATCTCTCGCCATTCGGTCAGATCAACCCCTGTGGTTATGCGGGTCTTGAGGTTACAGATACCCGGTCTCTTGGAATTGACGCTGAACTGTCGCAGCTTGGCACAGGGCTGATCGACATATTGTGGCGTCGAATCGGTTATGATGGCGTTCCCGTTTCAGTAAGTGATCAGGCGCTCTGAGAAGATGGCAAACAAGAACCGAATGGTTCCCGGTGAGAAACTGCGTGGTGCTGACAAGGTGCGACGTATTCCCGTCAAGGTAGTCCCGACGGAGGAAATGCCGCGCAAACCCGACTGGATTCGAGTTCGAATTCCGGCTAACCCGGAGATATCGCGTATCAAGGAAATCCTTCGTCGCAGAAAGCTTGCGTCGGTATGCGAGGAGGCCAGTTGCCCTAACTTGCCCGAATGCTTTGCCCATGGCACCGCGACTTTCATGATCATGGGGGAGATATGCACCCGACGCTGCCCGTTCTGTGATGTCGCCCATGGCAGTCCAAAGGCTCTGGATCAGGACGAACCGCGCCAGCTGGCAGAAGCCGTGCAGGAGATGGGTCTCAGGTATGTGGTCGTCACTTCTGTTGACCGGGATGACCTGAAGGACAGTGGGGCTGGGCACTTTGCCGCCTGTATCTCGGCCATTCGTGAGCATACGCCTTCGACAACCATCGAAGTGCTCGTGCCCGATTTTCGCGGGCGCATGGATATTGCTGTGCAAACGTTGACCCAGACACCTCCTGATGTATTCAATCACAATCTTGAAACGGTGCCCCGGCTCTACCGCAAGGCAAGGCCTGGCGCGGACTACGACTGGTCACTGGATCTGCTGGAGCGATTCAAGGCTGATAACCCCGGGGTGCCGACCAAGTCAGGCTTGATGCTGGGACTCGGTGAAACGAATGAGGAAGTTGTTGAAGTCATGCGCGATCTTCGTGCGCACAAGGTGGAAATGCTGACTCTGGGGCAATACCTGCAGCCGAGCAGGGATCATTTGAAAGTTGAGCGATTTGTGCATCCCGATGAATTCGAGCAGCTGGCGAAAGAGGCGCGTTCTCTGGGGTTTGATCAGGTTGCCAGTGGTCCTCTGGTCAGATCTTCCTACCATGCGGATCTGCAGGCAGCAGGAACCTTTTAATTCCCTGGAGTGGACCTCTGGTATTACTCCCCCGCCTGCACTCTCAGTTTCTGGCAGGACTCACAATCCGCGCGCTGCGGTAGCTTCAGTTTACGCCAGTCCATGTATCGGGCATCAAAACTGAGCATGTAACCGGCCAGTGATTCACCAATGCCGACGATCAGTTTCAGAGCTTCCAGTGCCTGAAGAGTCCCGATGGCGCCGACCACCGGTGCCGCAATACCCGTTTCAGCGCAGTTCAGTTCCTCGTTCGTGGTTTCCTGGTAGAGGCAGCGGTAGCAGGGTTTTTCAGGGTCGGTGGCGTCGACCACCATCAGCTGTCCCTCCATGCGAACCGCAGCCCCTGAGACCAGATTGGTTCTCTGACGCAGACAGGCATCATTGATGGCGAAGCGCACTTCGAAGTTGTCCGTGCAATCAACAACAAGATCGGCCGCCTGAACTTCTTCCTCAAGCTCCTCGAGTGTCATGCGCGTGCAAAGGGTTCTGATTCGGGTTTCGGGATTAATGCTCTGCAGGGTTTTCCTGGCGGACTCAGGTTTTGGTTCGCCAACGGAAGACGTTGTGTGCACAATCTGCCGTTGCAGATTCGACAAGTCCACTGTATCGAAGTCGGCAAGCACCAGTTCTCCCACACCGGAAGCAGCGAGATACAGAGATACAGGGCTGCCCAGGCCGCCCAGGCCAATAATCAACACTTTGGCAGCAAGCAGTTTTTCCTGACCTGCCACATCAATGTCCGGCAGCATAATGTGCCGCGCATACCTTAGAAGCTGATCATCATTCATCACGATGCGATATCTCTGTTCGTTTTCTCCCCATGACCGCGCGGGGTTGGCCCTGCAGATCGCGAAAAGTTTCAATGTCTGTCAGGCCAGTTTCAGCAAACAGCCCAACAACCTGACTCTGTTGATCATAGCCATGCTCCAGAAGCAGGCAACCATCAGCCGCGAGATGGAGGTCAGCCTCAGCCACAATGGTGCGAATGGCATCAAGCCCGTCAGTGCCAGAGACGAGTGCCGCTCTCGGTTCGAAGGTCAGTGTATCCAGGTGGGGGTCATCTTCAGCAATGTAAGGCGGATTACTGACAATGAGCTGAAATTCTCGATCGATACCCTCAAACCAGTTGCCCTGCTGCACGGTAACGTTGTTGAGATCTGAGGCATTGCTTCTGGCCATAGAAACGGCTTGTTCATCGATATCCACGGCGAGAATCTGCCATTGTGGTCTTTCTGCGGCGAGCGTGATGGCGATGGCGCCAGTGCCAGTGCCAAGGTCAAGAACCGAAAGTGCCGTCTGATCGAATCTTTGAAGCAGGATTTCAATGAGGAGTTCTGTTTCGGGTCGAGGAATCAGCGTCGCCTGGTTAAGTTCGAACTCGCGCTGCCAGAAACCCTTGCTGCCCGTAATGTACGCCATGGGTTCTCCGGCAAGGCGGCGTTCGACAAGTTCTGCCAGTCTGGCCTGATCGCTGCAGGATAAGGCTTCGTCGTCGTGAGCCAACAGCCATGCTCGTTGATGACCCGTGACTTTGGCCATCAGCATCTGGCAATCGAGTTTCGGCGAATCTGATATCGGTGAAAGAGCCCTGGCGTGCTGGTCCAGCAGCTCGCCGATGGTTCTACTCATCACCAGCCCCGAGTGAACGCAACTGGTCTGCCTGATGCTCGATGATGAGCTGATCGATAATGGGATCCAGTTCGCCGGTCATCACCTGGGGTAGCCGATGCAGTGTGAGGTTGATTCGGTGGTCGGTAACGCGTCCATCAGGATAATTGTAGGTGCGAATCTTTTCTGACCGGTCACCACTTCCGACGAGGTTGCGGCGTGTTTCTGCCTGTTCCTGCGACTGCGCGGACTGCGCTTTATCCAGGAGTTTGGCCTGCAACAGGCTCATGGCTCTTGCTTTGTTCTTGTGCTGTGACCGCTCGTCCTGACACTCGACGACAATGCCCGTGGGCAGATGGGTTAAGCGAACTGCGGAGTCTGTTTTGTTGACGTGCTGTCCGCCGGCGCCGGAAGCGCGATAGGTATCTACACGCAGATCGCTCTTGTCGATATCGATTTCTTCAATTTCATCCAGCTCCGGCATGATCGCTACGGTGCAGGCGGAAGTGTGAATTCGACCCTGTGATTCCGTCTGCGGGACGCGCTGTACCCGGTGGGCACCAGATTCGAACTTCATCTTGCCGTAGGCGTCTTTGCCCTCGATGCGCGCGATAATTTCCTTGTAGCCTCCATGCTCTCCGTGTCTTTCGTTGAGGATTTCCATACCCCAGTTCTGCATCTCTGCAAACCGGTTGTACATCCGGAAGAGGTCACCGGCAAAGATGGCTGCTTCGTCGCCTCCCGTTCCCGCACGAATTTCCAGGAAAACATTGTTGGCATCATGTGGATCTTTCGGTAGCAGTAATTTCTGTAGCCGGGCGTTGAGTTCCTCTACCTTGATTTCAAGCTCTTCGATCTCCGTCCTGGCCATTTCCTGAATCTCGGGGTCCGGATCCTCGGCCATAACACGGGCATCTTCCAGCTCGGTGCTGGATGACTCAAATTCACGGAAACAGTGCACCACAGGCTCTATGTCTGCGTATTCTTTCGAGTAGGCACGGAACTTATCCTGATCCGAGATGACTTCGCTGTCGCTCATGAGGGCGCCCAGTTCTTCGTATCGGTCCAGCAGTTGGTCGAGTTTATGCTTCAGTGATGTGTTCAACGATTTTTTTCCAGTTCGTAGAGCCGTGAGATGGCTTTGAGGAAATCTTCCTCACCCTCGGCGACAGCATTTTTCAGCTGCACGCTGGGCGTATGTATGATTTTGTTGGTCAGCTGGTTCGCAAGCTGGTTGACCACGGCATCAGGGTCTTCGCCTTTTTCTAGTCGTGTCAGGGCTTTTGCAAGCTCGGCTTCCTTTATTTGCATATGCTGCTGGCGAAACCGCACGATTAACTCGTCGGCGACTTTGAGTTCCTGTCTGGAACGGTAACTGGCAACTTCCTGCTCAATGATGGCTTCCGCATCACTCGACGCCTGTTCCCTGTTACTGAGATTCACATCAATAATTTGTTGCAGGTCATCCACACTGTACAGGTAAATGTCGCGCAGGCTGCCCACTTCGGGTTCGATATCTCGAGGAACGGCCAGATCGACCATCAGAATTGGTCGGTGTTTTCTCGACTTCAGGGCTCTTTCGACGGTTCCTTTTCCTAAAATCGGCAACTGGGATGCCGTCGATGCGATCACAATATCAATGTCTGTCAGCCTTGCCGGGATGGATTGCAGGTCAATGGCATGGCCATCAAAGAGTTCGGCAAGGCGCCTGGCGTTGTCCAGAGTTCGGTTTGCAATGGTCAGATGGCGAATACCTGCAGAATGGAGGTGGCGTCCTACCAGCTCAATGGTTTCTCCGGCGCCGATCAGCAGGATATTGCAGGTTGTCAGGTCGGAAAAAAGCTGACCGGCAAGTGTGACGGCGGTAGACGCTACCGAGACAGAACTTTCACCAATCGCGGTCTCTGTGCGCACTTTCTTGGCAATTCTGAAGGTGGTCTGTGCCAGATGGTCGAGTTCCGCACCGAGTGTTCCCAGTCGCCGAGCCTGCTCAAAACAGTCTTTGAACTGCCCCAGGATCTGGGGTTCGCCGATCACCATGGAGTCTAGACCGCTGGCGACGCGCATAGCGTGCAGCGCGGCTTCCCGGTTGATGCAGGTGTAAATGCTGCTCGAAAGGTCTGTCTCTGCCATTCCGTGATAGTCTGCGAGCCACTGGATGATGGCAGCACTGTTCGATTGGGGGCTGGTTGCGATCACTTCAGTGCGATTACAGGTGGACAGAATGGCAACTTCTGCCAGTTCCGCGTGGGCTGAGATATCATGCAGGGCATCGACCAGTTGCTCTGGCGTGAACGCGATCTTCTCCCGGAGTTCAACAGGTGCAGAAGTATGATTGATACCAACAATGAGCAGATTCATAGGTAACCGGTGTAGTAAAATGGCCCCCTTGTATGTTCAAGGTTCCTGTATTCTGCACAACGACTTTGAACAAAAAGCCTGTGCTGAAACACTAACGAGAGACTGCAGGGTCTAACCTGAGTCCTCACGGGGACAATGGCCGACTGACCAGGCGCCTATTGTACGCAAAAACCCCTTTCTTTGGGTGACTAAACGAGAAGTGAATATCACCAATATATATTTGACAGCCCTGAGCCGGAGTAGAACAGCCCTGAGCTGCGGTAGAACAGCCCTGAGCCGGAGTAAAACAGCCCTGAGCCGGAGTAAAACAGCCCTGAGCTGCGGTAGAACAGCCCTGAGCCGGAGTAAAACAGCCCTGAGCCGGAGTAAAACAGCCCTGAGCCGGAGTAAAACAGCCCTGAGCCGGAGTAAAACACCCCTGAGCCTTTGTAATAAAGCCCTGAGACTTTGTAATAAAGCCTCGAGCTCTAATTTTAAAGCCCCGAGCCTTGCCAAACGCCCGCTGCTTCTGGCGCTGGTTTCTGTGGTTTTCCTTGCAGGGTGCGCGACAACAGCTCCGGATCCGGATGTTGCGATAACTGCGGCCGAAACTGAGGATGAGGCTCTGGTTGAGGCAGCGCAAAACGTTGCCGAGACCAACCAGGATTCGGAACCCGTTGAACCGGAAGAAATCGTCTATCCAGTGGCACCATTTACCGGGGATACCCTCTATGACCTTCTGGCCGCTGAAGTTGCCGGCTATCGTCGACAGTTGGATTTTGCACTTGAGAAGTATGTGTCTGTCTCCGAGGACACCCGTGATCCACAGGTAGCCGCGCGGGCTACGCGCCTGGCGCTTTATCTGCAAGACGAGGAGCAGGCCCTGAAAACTGCGCTTGTCTGGGCTGAAGAGGACCCGGAGAGTGCTGATGCACATCGTGCGGCTGTTGATCTGCTGCTCAAGCAGGGTCGCATGGAAGAGGCTATCTCGCATCTCTGGGCAATCAAGGAGCTTGGCGGTCTCGCCCGCTTCGACCTGTTTGCTTATCGTTCAGCCAACCTTTCACCAGAACAGCGTCAGGGGGTGCTTGAAGCGATCACGCAGATGCAGGCACAGCACCCTGAAGATCAGGAACTGAAGTTCGCCATGGCGATTCTATTGGAGCAAACAGGCCGTTATGAAGAGTCGCTGACTCTGGCTGATGAGCTTCTGACGGTATCCCAGGATGTCAGTCTGATCATTCTCAAAGCAAGTCTGTTGTCCAACCTGGATAGTCTGCCCCAGGCGTTCCAGGTGCTGGAAGAGGGCATCGAGACAACCGGCGGTAACCGTCGGCTGCGTCTGATTCTGGCACGGATGCTGTTTGAGTCAGGCGATCTTGAGGCGGCCAGGGTTCAGTATGGGCAGGTACTGGAACAATCACCCAATGACGGTGATGTGCTGTTTGCGCTGGCACTGATCGCCCTGGATCAGGGCCAGGATTCAGAGGCCAGGCGATATTTTGAACGCATGGTGCGCTGGAACCGTCGGCCTGGAGAAGCACATTATTACCTCGGTGGCATTGCCGAACGTGAGGGCGATACGGTCGCGGCGCTCAGAGAGTATCGTCAGGCTGGTGATGGATATGAATTCATCCCTGCTCAGGCCCGAATCGGTGCCATTCTGGTCAATGAAGGCCGTTTGCCTGAAGCCCAGGAGCACTTTGAGCGCCTGCGTGCGCAGCGGCCAGGTCGCAGGCAGCAGCTGATTCTGCTGGAGGCACAACTACTCGCAGAGCGCGGCATGGAACAGGAAGTCTTTGAGTTTCTGGATGCTGTTGTCGCTGAACAACCTGAGAACATTGAACTGCTCTACTTCCGGGGGATGACCGGGCAAAGGTTCGGACATCTGGACATCCTTGAAGCGGATCTGCGAAGGGTCATTGAGATCGAACCTGATAACGCAGATGCACTGAACGCTCTGGGGTATACGCTCACCGATCAGACAGACCGTCATGAAGAGGCGCTGGAGTTGATTGAAAAGGCGCTGTCCTTGAAGCCTGATGAGGCCGCATTTATCGACAGTATGGGCTGGGTGCAGTACAGACTGAAGAACTATGAGGAAGCGATCAGACATCTCAGACGTGCCCTGGAGCTGTTTCAGAATGACGAAGTGGCATCTCACCTGGGTGAAGTCCTCTGGGTCACGGGTCAGCAGGAAGAGGCTATTCGCGTCTGGGAAGAGGCGCTGGAGCGAACTCCGGCCAGTGATATTCTGAAAGACGTTATGCAGCGTTTTCTGGGTAGTCAGGAAACGTCTCAGGAAGCACCCTAGTTGCGGTTAGTCTGCCTTGGCCTGATCCTGCTGGTTGCAGGCTGCTCAACGACAATAGAAGCGCCTGTTCTTCAGGAACGTTACTGGCAGATGAAAGGCAAACTGTCGGTCCGTTATGAGGGTAAAACGCATGTTGTTTCGGTTGACTGGCGTCAGTCCGGCGATGACAGTGAGGTTACGCTGAACGGTCCTTTCGGTTCAGGGCAGGCCGACGTTGTTGTCAGGATGAATGAGGTCTGGATAGATACCGGAGAAGGTCCACAGCGGCTGAATTCGAATGAGCTTCTGCAGATTGAAGGTACCAGCCTGTATCTGCCGTGGCGCAAATTATCCTACTGGATTCGTGGTCTGACCGGGCCTTCCGGGGAGGCACTCCCGCAAGAATATGAGCAGGGTCTATGGCAGATCACGACGATTCGCAGGAATGCTGACGGTCCTGAACTCATCGCTTTCCGGCACCCCGATATTGCCCTGCGACTCCGTGTCCAGAGCCTTTCAGGTATCATTTGACACTTGCCCCCTGTATCCGCACAATAGCGCCCTTTTTTCGGGTCCCCCACAGAAACAGAAAGCCCCGGAACGACGCGAAAAATTGACCAGTAATTGCTGATCTCGGGCGCGCCTTGGTAGAATTGGCGCGGCAGAAAAAGACTATTGGGGTGTCGCCAAGTTGGTAAGGCAACGGGTTTTGATCCCGTCATTGCGCAGGTTCGAGTCCTGCCACCCCAGCCATTTCCTGTTCCTCGAATCTGAAAACAATAAAGAATCTGGAAAATAAAAAGTGGCTGAACTAAAGATATTCGCGGGGAACGCCCACCGGGCGCTGGCGACTCGAGTGGTAGATCGGCTTCGAATGGATCTCGGTGCTGCTGATGTTGGCACGTTCAGCGATGGTGAAATCGCTGTTGAGATACATGAGAACGTGCGAGGCAAGGATGTCTTTGTCATTCAGCCGACATGCGCACCCTCTAATGACAATTTGATGGAGCTTGTCATTATTGCTGACTGTCTGCAGAGAGCTTCAGCAGCAAGGGTGACAGCGGTCATACCGTATTTCGGGTATGCACGCCAGGATCGGCGAGTACGATCGGCCAGGGTGCCTATTACCGCAAAAGTCGTTGCCGACATGTTGGGTAGTGCAGGTATTAACCGGGTGTTGACCATCGATCTGCACGCGGATCAGATACAGGGTTTTTTCAGCATTCCGGTGGACAATATATATGGTTCACCAGTTCTGCTGATGGACATAGAAAGACAGAAGTATGACGACCTGATGATTGTGTCACCGGATGTCGGTGGCGTCGTCAGAGCCAGAGCGATGGCTAAGCAGCTGGATGATGCAGATCTTGCGATTATCGACAAACGTCGTCCTGAGGCCAATGAGTCAGAAGTTATGCATATCATTGGCGATGTTAAGGATCGAACCTGTCTGCTCGTGGATGACATGGTCGATACAGCTGGTACTTTGTGTGCCGCTGCTGAGGCGCTGAAAAAAGACGGCGCAAAGAAGGTTGTTGCTTACTGTACACATCCAGTACTTTCCGGTCCCGCGATCGAGAGAGTCAACAACTCAACGCTGGATGAGCTGGTTGTAACGGATACGATTCCGCTGAAACCGGAAGCAGAGGCGTCGAAAAAGATACGTCAGCTGAGTATTGCTGATGAACTTGCTGAGTCGATTCGTCGAATCAGTAATGAAGAGTCACTGAGTGCGCTCTTCAAGAAACGGATTCAACCCGCGCTGTTTTAGATAAGCCGCTCGGATTGAAACCATTAACCGTTCTGCAGGTGGTCGCAGCCGACAGAACGACATAAAGTCCAAGGAGACAGACATGGCAGATTTCGAATTGAATGCCGAACTGCGAGAAGACAAAGGGAAAGGTGCGAGCCGCCGCCTGCGTCGTCAAGCAGATATCGTTCCAGCAATCATTTATGGCGCTGGTAAAGACCCGCAGCCCTTGTCCATTGCGCACAAGGACCTGCACAAAGCCTGCGAGAACGAGGCTTTCTTCTCACACATCATCACTATTCGAGCCAATGGTGATTCCCAGCAGGCCATTCTGAAAGACCTGCAGCGTCATCCTGCAAAGGATCGCATCATGCATGCGGATTTCCTGCGCATCCAGATGGACCAGGAAATCACCGTGGAAGTACCGCTGCACTTCATTAATGAAGACAAGTGCGTCGGTGTGCGTCAGGGTGGTGGTAACGTGTCTCATAACATGACCTCCCTGGAGATCACCTGTTTGCCAGGTAATCTTCCTGAGTACATCGAGGTGGATATTGAGAGCCTTGATATTGGTGACGCGATTCACATCAGTGAATTGAAGCTTGCTGAAGGTTTAACGATTCCATCATTGAGTCTTGGCGCAGACCATGACCATGTTGTTGTTTCCTGCTACGAACCGAAACGAGCTGCTGAACCGACTGCAGACGAAGCTGATTCAGCTGCTCCGTCAGAAGGTGCGGCAGATGACGCTGGGAACAGCGAAGATTCAGCCGACGATTAATTTCGTTCTGCGCAGCGTGTGGGCTTGACGTATGGAAGGTGTGAACGCACCGCTTGATTCGCAGCCCCAGGAACTCATCGTAGGTATCGGAAATCCCGGTGCTGAATATGCAGACACCCGCCACAATGCGGGTGTCTGGTTCGTTGAACACCTGGTTTCCGCTTATGGTGGCAGTTTCAAGCCAGAGAAGAAATTTTTTGGCAGAACTGCCACGGTTCGCATCGCGGACCGTGAAGTGCGGCTGTTGGTGCCGGATACTTATATGAATGAGTCTGGTAAGAGCGTTGCTGCACTCGTGAACTTCTTCAAGATTGCCCCCGGTGCAATCTTGGTTGCGCATGACGAAATCGACTTTCCCACTGGCAAAATACGATTCAAGCAGGGCGGTGGTCTCGCCGGCCATAATGGGCTTAGAGATATCTCCCAACGGCTGGCAGGGACGAAAGACTTCAATCGTTTACGAATAGGGGTAGGCCATCCTGGTGACAGAGGCGGCGTGACCGGCCACGTACTGGGTAAAGTATCCCGGGGTGATCGGGATATGATCGATACCTGTATTTCCGAAGCGCTATCTGCAACACCCCTGGCGGTGGCGGGAGACTGGCAGGGTGCGATGCAACAGTTGCACAACGCACCACAACCTTTTCAGGGAGAAAATTAATGGGTTTTAACTGTGGCATCGTTGGTTTGCCTAATGTGGGTAAGTCGACCCTTTTCAATGCGCTGACGAAAGCGGGTGTCGGTGCTGAGAATTTTCCCTTCTGCACCATCGAGCCGAATTCGGGCATTGTGCCAATGCCTGACCCTCGTCTGGACAAGCTGGCCGATATAGTTGCGCCTGAGAAGGTCATACCAACTACCATGGAGTTTGTTGATATTGCCGGGCTGGTCAAAGGGGCTTCCAAGGGTGAAGGCCTTGGCAACCAGTTTCTTGCGAACATCCGTGAGACAGATGCCATCGCACATGTCGTTCGGTGTTTTGAAGATGAGAATGTGACTCACGTTGAAAACCGAATTGATCCCGCGGCCGACATCGAAGTGATCAACACGGAACTTCAACTCGCTGATCTTCAGACCATTGAGAATGGTATCAATCGGGTTTCCCGGGTTGCCAAAAGCGGGGACAAGGAAGAGCTGGCAAAGCTGGAGTTTCTGGAGCGCCTGCAGGCACACGTTGATGAAGGCAAGCCGGCGAGGACATTTGAGGTTTCCTCAGATTATTCTGACGTGCTTCGAGAATTGCATCTGCTCACGATGAAACCCGTTCTTTATATCGCCAATGTGGATGAGGATGGATTCGAAGACAACGCTTACCTCGACAAGGTGAAAGAAATAGCCAGTTCTGAGCAAGCCGAAGTTGTTGCTATCTGTAATAAGCTGGAAGCAGAAATAGTTGAGCTGGACGATGAGGAGCGGGCTGAGTTCCTGGCAGACCTCGGCATGGAAGAGCCGGGTCTTGATCGCGTGATTCGTGCTGGCTATCGGCTACTTGGATTACAGACGTATTTCACGGCGGGTCCCAAGGAAGCAAGGGCCTGGACCGTTAAGGCAGGCGCTAGCGCACCTCAGGCTGCAGCGGTTATTCATACGGATTTTGAAAAGGGTTTTATCCGCGCTGAAGTCATTTCCTATGATGACTATGTGGAGTTTGGTGGTGAGAATGGCGCCAAAGAAGCGGGTCGATGGCGCCTGGAAGGCAAGGACTATACGGTTCAGGACGGCGACGTCATACACTTCCGGTTTAACGTCTAGGCTAGCTGATCAGTCTCGATATCGGCGTTTCAGCCAGTAATCCACACTGATATACCGTCCACCACCAAGAAAAAACAGCGCCAGCAACATGATGAAGTAGGTGGCTGCAAACTCAATGCCGTTGTTCAAGACCACAAAGCTGCCGGTTTCTGTGAGCCAACTGTAGTTCCCGTGTTCCCTCAAAATGCCTTTGGCGCGATCAAGGCGTTCAATCGCTTCTATAGTGCGTTCGGTGGCAAAAATGCCACTGCCGGTCGATATGGCTAACCAGCCGTTCTGCCAGTGAGCTGTAAACATGGCGACCAGCATGGTGACCATCAGAGGTATCGATATCCAGCGTACCGCAAAGCCGAGTGCCAGCAATATGGCGCCGGCGAGTTCTGTTGCGGTTGCCAGGAAGGCCATGAGCCACGGCATGGGTAATCCCAGACCCCAGT
This sequence comes from Candidatus Azotimanducaceae bacterium, assembly GCA_965662805.1. Lineage (GTDB taxonomy): Bacteria > Pseudomonadota > Gammaproteobacteria > Pseudomonadales > Azotimanducaceae > UBA9659. Next base: position 238,649 of record CBFIJB010000002.1, read on the forward strand.
CCGGATTTCCGAACCAGGCCACGGTGCTGTCAAAGCCGTTGTACTTGTTTATACCCGCCATGTAGAACACGGGGGCGAGATAAGCGCGAAGTAACAGGGGCGCTATCATGTCTGCCCTGAACGTCAGTTCAAGCCAGTCCTGGAATCTGTTTGTGAGTGCAATCATACATCTACCTGTCTGAATATCTGGTACTTGTTAAATGACTGCAAAAGTGAGGTTCCGTTACGCACGAAGTCACTTTTTTCTTCGATGCCAAATTCATCAGCTTTTGCCTGCAGCCATTCTCTGGGAATCAGACCGGGTTTCTGCTGCATTTCTTGCAACATGTGAAATGCCAGTGGCTGCAGTTCGAAGAACCTCACGGATTCGTCGGGTATTCGGCAGACCAGCAGAGACGAAACAGTGTCTCCTGGACGGTCTGGTTGGAATTCAGGGCTGATGCGATGCACGGGATAGCTGTACGCCAGAGGTTGTGCCAGTGCAGTCAGCGCCAGTGGTAAATCACTGACCTGCTGATCGTCGATGGGGTCCGGGTGTGCTTCATCCATGGTAAACAGGGCGAGCTCAATCCACTCGTAGTGCGCAAGCTCGATGAGATAGTCTGGCAGATCTGCACTTAACTGGGTCTGGCTCAGGTATTGCACAAACTCGCCGGAGAGTTCCATGAAGTACGGCGTCTGTGACTGATGTGAGATAAAGAAGTTCCGAACCATGGTTTGCCAGGCTGCATCGGAAACAATACTGCGAATGACCGGGAAGAAGTCGCTCAGCAAAGATGAAACGTTGTTGAATATCAGTTCGGAGTAGACGCTCATGCGCCGCTTATCAAGTCCCTCGGGAACCGGAACATGTTCAGGATCGCGCAGATGTTCGGTGAATGCTTTCTGCAGTTTTGACAGTTCACCCATGGTTTGTCAGCTCTGACATACAGACTGCCGTTGCCTGATCAGATCGACCTCAAGCAGCAGGGTGCTGAGATCGGGGATGTTGAAGTCTCTTTCCAGCAGGGTTGGTCGATTGCCAATCAGCTCATAGGTCGCTTCCAGCAGTGACCAGACCGGATCGATGACATCAGCGCCGTGAGTATCGACGATCAAGCCATCAGGTTCTACATAGTGGCCGGCGATGTGCAGATAGCTGATGCGGTCTGCGGGCATGGCTCGTATAAAGTCCATGGGTTCATAGCCATGGTTCATACTGTTGACGTAGACATTGTTGACGTCCAGCAGCAAGTCGCAGTCTGCTTCTTCGATGACCGCGCGAACGAACTCTGCTTCCTGCAGTTCGTGTTTGGGTGTCAGGTAGTAGGATACGTTCTCCAGGGCCATGCGTTCACCGATCATGTCCTGAACGCGCTTCACTCTGTCTGCCGTATACAAGACGGCTTCGTCAGTAAAAGGTAGTGGCAGTAGATCATAGAGCTGGCCGCCATCATTGGTGTAGGAGAGGTGTTCGCTGTAGATGGCGACACTGTGTTGGCGCATGAAATCTCTGGTATCAGCCACCAGTGTTTCATCCAGGGGTGCGGGCCCGCCGATAGACAGTGAGAGCCCGTGGCAAACAATCTGTTTCTGCTCACTGATTTCCCGCAGTTGTCTGCCAAGTCTGCCGCCGAGACCGATCCAGTTCTCCGGGGCGAGTTCAAAGAAATCAATGGTGTCGGGAATACCGTCCGCCAGAAGTTCCGGTGTCATGGGGCGGCGAAGACCAATACCTGCGCCGGAAACAGGATGAATGTGTGAAAGCATAGACAGGAAGGGAGCGGTCCCTGCGCTTCAGTAAAGCGTGCTTGTCTGAAGAGCAGGGACCTATGGGTTACATGGTTAACGGACTTTTTTCAGATTTATGCAGCACCGCCGCACTTGCCCTCACCACATTTGCCTTCACCACCGGCTTTTTCGCCGCCGCATGAGCCTTCAGCGTTCTTGGAGTCACCACCACACTTGCCTTCACCACACTTGCCTTCACCACCGGCTTTTTCGCCGCCGCATGAGCCTTCAGCGTGCTTGGAGTCACCACCGCACTTGCCTTCACCACACTTGCCCTCGCCGTGGCCACCAGCAACCTGCATATACCCACCTTGCAGTTCCGTCATGCCGAATGGATTTGTGTCAGCGATTGCCATTGGAGATAGCGCCAGGCTTGCTCCAAGAGCGGTACCAACGGCGATGGAAAGGGTCTTCTTTGTGTTCCTGGTTGTCATCTAAACGTCCTCTAGTTGATTAGTACGCCGACCTTCTTATCAGGATGTCGGCCAGCTTATGCAGATGCACCGTCAGTCGATGAATCTCATTTAATAAGACCTGCCCAATGGGCAGATGGTTTCATAGAGAAAGCCACGAGAGAAACGTTACAGTATTCTGAAAAAAACTGGTATCGCGAAGAGGCTGTTCAGGAAGGTTTCAGGTAACCAATGAGTTTGTAAGTATTTCTTTACGAAAAAAGGCCGCACCCAGAATGGACTGGATGCGGCCTTGCGGTTACTGCTTTAAAGCTTTGCGCTTTATGCGGCTTCGTTTGCCTTCTTGATGATTTCTTCAGCGACACTGTTCGGGCAGCCGGCATAGTGGCTGAATTCCATGGAGAACTGGCCTCGACCGGAAGTCATGGTTCGCAGATCACCAATGTAGCCGAACATTTCCGCCAGCGGTGCAGTGGCTTTGACTCGAACACCCGTGGTGCCAGCTTCCTGCCCCTCGATCATACCGCGGCGACGGTTCAGGTCACCAATGACATCACCAACGTGTTCTTCAGGGGTGAAGACGTCTACCTTCATGATGGGTTCCATCAGCTGTGGCGATGCCTTTGGCATGGTCTGACGGTAAGCAGCCCTTGAGGCAAGCTCATAGGCAATGGCTGATGAGTCAACCGCGTGGAAGGCACCGTCCATCAGGGTGACTTTTACGTCAAGAAGCGGGTAGCCAGCCAGGGGTCCCTCTTCCATGCTCATGTTGAAGCCCTTCTCAACGGCAGGCCAGAATTCACGAGGTACGTTACCGCCGGTAACTTTGGATTCGAACTCGAAGCCGGTTCCGGTTTCTGCTGGCTCGACGATGTAGTCGATCTTCGCAAACTGGCCAGCACCACCCGTCTGTTTCTTGTGAGTGTAGCTGTCCTCGACGCGTTTCGTGATGGACTCACGGTAGGCAACCTGTGGTGCACCGACATCGACCTCGACGCCGTGAGTACGCTTCAGGATATCGACCTTGATGTCCAGGTGCAGTTCGCCCATACCCTTGATGATGGTTTCACCGGATTCTTCGTCGGTTTCGACGCGGAATGACGGATCCTCCTGGATCATCTTGCCAAGTGCGACACCCATCTTCTCAGATGCCGCCTTGTCCTTCGGATGAATCGCGATGGAGATCACCGGATCCGGAAAGACCATCGGTTCGAGGGTCGCCGGCTTGTTCTGGTCGCACAGGGTGTGTCCGGTCTGAGTGTTCTTCATACCAATCAGCGCGACGATATCACCAGCCTGAGCACCATCAAGCTCGATACGCTCTTCAGCGTGCATTTCAACAATACGACCGATTCTTTCTGTTTTACCGGTGTAGGTATTGAGTACGGTATCGCCCTTCTTGAGAGAGCCGGAATAGATTCTGGTAAAGGTCAGGGCGCCGAAGCGGTCGTCCATAATCTTGAATGCCAGTGCGCGCAGTGGTTTCTCAGCGTCAACGGTGGCAACTTCACCGGTTTCGTTGCCTTCGAGGTCCACCTCAGGCTGTGGTTTGACTTCCATTGGGTTCGGCAGAAAATCTACGACACCATTGAGTACCAACTGAATGCCCTTGTTCTTGAAAGCAGAACCACAGAAAGTTGGGAAGAAGTCGAGATTAATGGTGCCCTTGCGGATACATGCCTTGAGTGTATCGATATCAGGCTCTTCGCCTTCTTCGAGGTACATCATCATGGCGTCATCATCCTGCTCCAGCGCAGTTTCGATCAGCTTCTCGCGATATTCTTCCACTTTGTCGACCATGTCTGCGGGCACGTCCTGCAGTTCATAGGCTTCTGGATTGCCAGAGTCATCCCAGACCCAGGCTTTACGAGTCAGAAGCTCGACAACGCCTACAAAATCATCTTCTTCGCCGATAGGCAGGGTCATTACGAGGGGCTTAGCAGCCAGGACATTCTCGACCTGGTCAATAACCCGGTAGAAATCTGCACCCAGACGATCGAGCTTGTTCACAAAGATCAGGCGTGCGACCTCTGAATCGTTGGCATAGCGCCAGTTCGTCTCAGATTGTGGTTCAACACCACCAGAGCCACAGAAAACTCCAACACCGCCGTCCAGAACTTTAAGAGAACGATAAACTTCGATCGTAAAGTCGACGTGTCCCGGAGTATCGATGATGTTCAGGCGATGGTCGTCCCAGAAAGCTGTAGTGGCAGCGGATTGAATCGTAATGCCGCGTTCCTGTTCCTGTTCCATGAAGTCTGTTGTGGCGGCGCCATCGTGAACCTCGCCCAGCTTGTGGATTTTGCCGGTCAATTTCAGAATTCGCTCAGTGGTTGTGGTCTTGCCAGCATCCACGTGGGCGAAAATGCCGATATTTCGATATTTAGTCAGGTCAGTCATCACAATGGCTCGTGTTGGTTTTCAAATATGTTCGGGTTTTCCCAGGGGTTGCCTGGCGAGAGGGTACTTTTGCGCGGGCGCATCATATATCAACGTTCAATCATGTTCCAGACAGACGATTCAAAATTTCACCATCAGTTTGGCTTTGACTAACACCTTGAAATTTAAGAGGATTTAAAGCGCGAGGAGGTGGCTAACATGTATGTCCGTCCAATTTTGCTCTCTACATTGCTCTGCATTGCCTGTGCAATCAGCGCTTCCTATGAAGAAGTCATCAATGACCCCACCCGTTTGAGTGATGCCCGGGAACGCGATGCTGTACGAAAACCTGCTGAAATCCTGCGTTTTTCAGGTCTGCAGGTCGGTAACACGGTGGTCGAAATTGCGCCGGCGGGCGGCTATTACACAGCGCTGGTGTCCCGTGTGGTGGGGCCTGAGGGAGAGGTTATTGCCATAGACCCAGAGCGAGTCTTTGAGTATTTCCCAAAGGGGCGGGAAGGCTTTCCTGCTTATATAGAGCGGGACCCCCGTGACAACGTGACCTATAAGACAGATTTTCTGGATACGGTGGAACTGCCTGCAGGGGTAGATCAGATATGGATGGTACTTTATTACCACGACACCATCTGGACGGGCGAGGATCGTGCGGCCATGAATCAGCGCTTCTTTGATGCGCTCAGGACCGGAGGTACCTATCTTGTGATCGATCACCATGCCCTGACCGGTGCCCCGAATTCAGTGACGCAGGAGCTGCATCGCGGTGATGCGGCAATGATTCGAGCGGAAATAGAGGCTGCGGGCTTTATTTTGTCTGAGGAATCCCGTGTGCTTTCAAATCCGGAAGACCCGAGAGATGACTCGGTGTTTGGTGAAGTTCGACGAGGTAATACGGATCGTTTTGTCTGGCGATTCTCCAAGCCCTAGACCCTGGGGCGTTCAGTGCTGGAGCGAAATCGCGTTGTATCAGACTCGTCCCTGGCCAACCAGAGAGTCACCCCCGCGATGACGGTCGTTATGATAAACCCGGTACTGCGATCATAAACCCGGTACTGCGATGATCTGCTATTGGCCCTGACGGAGTCGTTCCAATGGTATACCCGGTTCACTTTTCAGGCTGCGTAGTGCAATGAGTTGTCGGAAGACCTCAACATAGACTTTCAGGCGTTTACCTGACCAACTGGATATGCCCTCTCGACGGCTGTGGAATGTCACAGGTACTTCCAAGATATGCCATTTGTTCCTTCGTGCCAGGTAAATCAGCTGGGAATCGAATATAAAAGTGACCATTCTTTGCTCTGGTACTGTGTCCAGCAGAGATCGGTGGAACATTTTAGGCAAGCCGTTAACGTCGCGAACATCGAGCCCAAGAATCAGGTTGCCGAGCATCGTGTACACCCGACTGACAATTCGGGTCTGCAGGGGATCATGCCGGACTGTTCGCTGACCTTTGACGAAGAGCTTTTCCGGATGCTTGTTTTCAGTCTCGCTGAATATGCGATGCACCTTCTCTATATCGTCAGGCATAACCTGCAGGTCTCCGGGAACATAGCAGACAGTATCTTCGCAGGTGTACTTCATGCCTTCGTACACACCGCCGCCATAGTTCAGGTTGTCTTTCAGGTGTACCGGGATCAGCCAGTTGTATTGATCTGACAGTTGTTCAAGAAGTTCCGCCGTTTGATCTGTAGATCCGTTGTTGATCGCTATAAGTTCCGTCATACCTTTTTCAGGCAACCCGCTGCGGTGAATGTGTTCGACAAGCTGGGTGATATTCTCCCCTTCGTTCCACAGAGGGATGACCAGGCTGAAATTTGTGGTTGGTGTCATGCGCTGTAGCTCACGGCATCAGTGACAGCCACTCCATGGACCGCTTCTCCGTAAGCTGTAAGTCCATTGACCATGGGGCAGACAAAGTAGACGCCCGCTATGGCGCTGATGTCCGGGTTCTCGAGGGCGTATTGCATGGCCTTCAGAAAGGTTACTGCGTCCATCGGAAGTGGTGATGCGATTGAAGAGTGGCAGGTGGCTTGTCAACGACTGACAACGGAAGGCGTGCCCCGCGAGCTGGCCGAGTTTACTTCGGCATCCCATCACCTCTATTCGCTTCTGAGTATTGTTGAAGCGGCGCGCCTTTCTGGAGAGACGACATCCAAAATCGCATCCGTGCAGTTCGCACTGGGAGAAAAGTTGCACCTGCACTGGTTCAGTAAACAGTTACATGAGTATCAGGCGGGCAGTCAATGGGAGGCCCTGGCAGGAAACCTGAGATCGGTCAGGGCAGCCAGACGAACTCTGAACTGGATAAATGCCTGAAATCCGTTAATCTGCGCGCCCATGAGCGATGCAATTGATATAAAAACGGAAAAAGCCGGGATTCCGGTTGAACTTCTGGGCAATGGTGCCTCCCCCCTGATCAGCACCTGGTTTGAACTGGTGCATCTCAAACAGCTTTTCCGTAAGGGCTGGCTTGAGCGAGGTGTGCCTTCTGGCAGGTGTGAAACCGTTGCCGAACACACCTTTGGTAACGCGATGTTGTGCCTGCTGCTCGCCGATGAATTCCCGCAGCTCAATATGGAAAAAGTTCTCCGAATGGCGCTGTTGCATGATATCGGCGAAGCCTATGTTGGTGATATCACGCCTCAGGATAGAGTTGATTCGGCCGTTAAGTCGGAAAAGGAATCACAAGCCGTGGAAAAGATTCTGGGCAAGTTGCCCAACGGGGAGCGGCTGATACAGGACTGGTATGAGTATGAGCACCAGTCGACAGACGAGGCCAGGTTCGTGAAGCAGATTGATCGACTGGAGCTGGCCATGCAGGCCAGTGTCTATAAGCTGCAGGGTCTGGTTGATCCCGAAGACTTTATGGTATCGGCGGAACGCCACCTTGATTCTCCCTCGATGAAAGACATCATGGTAGAGCTTCGCGCGCTCAAGTAGCTTATTTCCGTTCCGTAAACTTTGGCGGGCGCTTCTCCATCGTCGACATCACCGCTTCCACCTGATTGGGTGTGCGGATGATCTCGTCCTGAAGCACAGATTCCTGCATGAGCAGTTCTGCATCCGTCATGTCAGTTGCCGAATTAAAGATCTTTTTGGCTGCGGTGATTGCTTCAGGGTTTTTTCCTGCGATCTCTTTTGCGAGTTCAAGAGCATCTTCAAGAGGTGTTTCCGACGTCCTGGTTACGAAACCCAGATCCTTGCCTTCCACGGCGTTGAACTGTCTGCCTGTATAGGTCAGTTCACGCACAACATCTTCACGGGCGAGGTTGCGCATAATTGCCGTGCCAGCCATATCCGGTACCAGCCCCCACTTGATTTCCATGACAGAAAGTCTGGTGTCGGGATGTGCGATACGTATATCGCTCCCGAGCATTAACTGAAATCCTCCGCCGAATGCGACACCGTGAACCGCGGCAATCACGGGTACCGGAGCCTCACGCCATGTCCATACCGCATATTGTGCACGGTTGCTGATGCCATGAGTTCGTGCAGCGAGCCCTTTGGTGACATCCGAGGCGTTATCGCCACTGGTACTTTTGGAGCTGCTTCCCTCTGCCATTTTGCCAAAGCTGCCCATGTCGAGACCCGCACAGAATGCTCGACCTTCGCCCGAAAGCACGATGCAGCGAACTGAGTTATCAGCTGCAAGCGTTTGACCCGCCTCGATCAGGGCACTGAACATGGCGTCGTCCAGCGCATTCATTTTGTCACTGCGAATCAGTCGGACATCTGCCACACCGTCTTCAATAGTAATAGAAATTCGGTCTTTCATAATGCTTCCAGTTTCTAAGGGATAAGAGTCTAGTTCTCGCCTTGTTTATCGCTGCTCGGAGTCGTCAGCAGAGCCTCTATCTCTTCGAGCCTCTGCACTGCGGTTTGCTTCTCCTGTTCAAGGGCTTTCGGGTTCTCGATGGCTTTGTCTTTCATGAGTTCGCCTATTTCAGCCATTCTTGCCTTGAGAGATTGCTGTTCCTGTTTCAGAGATTCTTTTTCTGCGGCGGAATCCGCCTTGTCAAAGATGATTTCTTCCACCGTGCTGCCTTCAGTTTCCGCAGGTGACTCTTCCCGGTAATCCTTTGGAATCATCAGCCTGCCCTCAGGCAGCACTCGTTGATTCATGAAATTGGGTGACACGATTTCGACACCATGGCGGTGAAGTACAGACAGAATTCTCTTTCGCAGGTTGGACTTGGCGGTCAGAAGTTTGCTGACGTCTTCGAAAAAGCCGCCGACACGATATGAGACTGAAAAATCACCGAGTTCTCCCACCAGCACAAACGCATCGGTCAAACCGGCGTCTTCTGCGGCTTCGACCAGCAACTCTTCGACGTGCCTGTGTGACACGTCATAGCCCAGAGAAAGGGTTGCTGAAATGATGGTGCCGGAGTCATGGACCACGGTAACGGGGTTGGTTACCAGGAACAGGTTTGGGATAGTTGCAAGGTCACGGTCCTCGGTTTGTATCTCTGTGTGAAAGAGCCCCCGTTCGGTAACTCTTCCGAACATTTGCTGGGAGCGAATAAAGTCCCCGGGATGAAAACTGTTGACTGCGCGCAGCATCAACCCGGCCATGACATTGGCGACGAAAGTCGTTGAAGACAGGGCGATCACGGCGGTGATCACAATACCCAGCAAACTGAGAATCTGGCCACGACCGGTTTCACTGATGGGCAGCACAAAAATGACGAGCAAGATGCCTGCAGTCGTAAAAAGCAGCATGAGCACTTGCCTTGACACCGGAAGCTCACCGGACTGGTTGCGACGCATCAGGTAATTCAGCAGCGCCAGCAATACAGTAACGATGACTATTGTCAGCAGCGCTGGCGCCATACTGATGGTGAAACGAAGAAGTGACTCTGTATTCATCGCCATACTTTACTACAGTGTGTCGCGCAGGGCAGATTTCTACTTTGTGCGGGCAGTTGCGGCGGAGCGGTTTTCAGCTGAGAGCAGCAGATAGAAGGCGGGCACGATGAACAGTGTGAACAGGGTGCCGATTCCCAGCCCGGAGGCAATCACCAGACCAATCTGGAAACGGCTTACAGCGCCAGGTCCGGACGCGATGAGCAGCGGGACCATGGCCATCAGCATGGCAAGGGTTGTCATCAGAATAGGTCGTAACCGGATGCGAGCTGCCTGTATAACTGCCTCAAGCCTGGAGGCACCATCTTCATCCCGGACGCGGTTAGCAAAGTCGACGATAAGTATGCCGTTCTTGGAGATAAGCCCAATTAATGTGATCAGTCCTACCTGGGTATACAGATTCAGGCTGGCAAAACCCAGAGTAATAAAAATCATTGCCCCTGCAATCGACATGGGCACCGACATCAGGATGATCAATGGATCACGCCAGCTTTCGAACTGTGCTGCCAATACCAGATAGATGACCAGCAATGAAAGAAAGAACGTCAACACCAGGGCGGAACCCTGTTGCTTGAACTGTCGTGACTCCCCCGTGTAGTTATAGCTGAACTCCCTGGGGAAACGTTGTGCTGCTTCTGCCTCAACAAACTCGATGGCGTCACCGAGGGAAATTCCGGGTGCAGGAATGGCGCTGATGGTGACAGCGTTCAGCTGTTGAAACTGAGTTCTGCGCGTCGGTTCAAGGACTGTCTCAAAGCTGATGAGACCGGAGAGCGGCACGAGTTCACCTGAAGCACTTCGAACGTAAAATTCATCCAGCTGATCAAAGTTACCTCTGTATTCCCGCATTACCTGCGGGATCACTTCATAGCTGCGACCTTGCAGAGAGAAACGGTTCACGTAATTGCCGCCCAGCATGGTAGCAAGCGTGACGCCGATGTCGTCCATGTTGACACCCAGATCTCCGGCTCGATCGCGGTCAATCTGTATTCGGGTCAGAGGCAGTGACATATCCATCGACTTATCCATATAGACAAACATGCCACTTTGCATCGAGGCGCTGATCATCTCTGTTGCCAGATCGTCCAGTTGTTCATATTCCTGGTCAGACGTAATGACGAATTGCAGGGGTGCTCCCTGTGCTGCGCCAGGCAATGCAGGGAAGGAAAACACAGCAATCCTGACGCCTGCTATTGAGTTCACCTTTCCCTGTAGTTCGCGTTGCAGATCTGTCTGTGATTTCTCTCTCTCGGCAACCGGAGAGAATCGTACGCCACCGAATGAAGTGGCGGGTGTACCGCCGCCACCGATCAATAGAAAACTTCGGATGTATTCGGGAAAGCTCTCATAGATACCCACGATCTCACGAATGTAAGCGGCCGAGTATTCAAGCGTGGCTGTTTCCGGCGCTTTGATCTGAACGTTCAGGACCTCCCGGTCTTCCATGGGTGCCAGCTCGCTTTTGCTGGTGGCGTACATGGCGTAGATACTGCCGATGATGACCAGTGAGAATACGAGGGTGACGGGTACATACTTTAAGGAGGCTTCGAGCCAGCGCGCGTAAAAGTCAGAGAGCCTTTCAAAAAAGTGTTCTACGGCCTGTTCAAATCGTTCCGGCTCATCGGCGGTGTTCAAAGCCTTTGATGCAAGCATCGGAGAGAACACGAGAGCGATGATGCCTGAGATCAGCACAGCCCCGGCCAGTGAGAAAGCGAACTCTGAGAACAAGATGCCGGCAAGGCCCTCCATAAAAGCGATTGGCAGATACACGGCGAGCAGTGTTGTTGTCATGGAAATGATCGGCATGGCCAGTTCGCGAGCGCCATCCACGGCTGCCTGGTAGGGCGTTTTCCCCATCAGGATATGTCGATGGACGTTCTCGACCACGACAATGGCATCGTCGACAACCAGACCAATAGCCAGCAGCAACGCCAGCAGCGTCAGCAGATTCAGGGAATAACCCAGCAGCAACATGATGGAACCGGCACCGATCAGCGCCAGAGGTACGGACAGGGAAGGAACAATGGCGGCGTGCCAGCTGCCCAGTGACAGCAGCACGATGATCAATACGATGACCATGGCTTCAGCCAGCGTTCGCAGTACCTCGTAGATGGAGTCTTCGATGTACTGGCTGCCATCGTGTACCCGGTAGAGCTTCAGGGTTTGCGGCAGTTGTTGCTCAATATCTGACACCAGTGCCCGGACGGCATCCGAGACCTGCAAAGGGTTTGCCCCCGGGGCCGCCTCGATACCCACCATGATGGCGGGTTTGCCGTTAAACCAGCTGGTTTGGTCATAGTTCCGGGCGTCCAGGGTGACATCGGCGACATCCCGCATCCGCACCAGAGTATCCCCGTCAGAACGAATGATCAGTTGCTTGAATGCTTCAGTATCTGAAATATCTGTATCTGCAGTCAGGCTGGTGGCGATCAGATCGCCTTTGGTTTTTCCGACACCGGCCTGGAAGTTGTTCCTCTGCAGTGCGGCGCGAATCTCTGCCGCCGTGACATTGGCTGCAACCATGCGTTTTGGATCAAGCCATATCCGCATGGCAAAAACCTGGTTACCACTGATTCTTGCTTTAGCAACACCTTGAACCGCCTGGAGCTTGGGTATCGGACCACGCATCAGGTAATCGGTGATCTGGCTCGGGTTCATCTCTTCGCTGGCAAAGGCCAGATAAAGCAGGGAGAAGGCGCGACCGGCCTGCAGATCGATCACCGGGTCCAGAGCTTCTCTTGGTAAGACGCTTCGCTGGCTTGCGACCTTGGCCTGCACTTCAGCGATGGCAACATTCGGGTCCTTGTTCAGAACGAGATTGGCCCGTATTGATGATATGCCCTGGTTGGATTCAGATATCAGGTAGTCGATGCCTTCAACTTCCGACACGGCTCTCTGAAGAGGTGTGGTGATGAAACTCTGAACCAGATCAGCATCGGCGCCTGGATAAGCAGTGGTGATAGAGATGACAGACCTCTCTGCTCTGGGATATTCACGCAGCTCCAGCAGAGACATCGAGCGCAGACCGACTGCCAGTATCAGCAGGCTGATGACAGTTGCCAGCACAGGGCGACCGACAAAGAGGTCGGTGAATCTCATCCCTGAGTGGCCCCTTCCGGCAGCTCAACGGAGTTGTCTATTTTGATATTCTGACCATTGCGAAGTTTCAGCTGGCCTGATTGCACCACGCGATCACCCTCTTGAACGCCAGAGAGCACCTCTATCCGATTGCCGATGATCCGGCCGGTTTTAACCTGATGCCGTCGTACCGTTAACTCTTCGTTGCCTTCGATCAGAAAAACGCTATTGCCATAGGGAAGAATGTCTACGGCAGTTCTTGGCAGGGTCAGAACAGTTTCTGTTTCACCGATGATGACTGCCACTCTGGCAAACATGCCTGGCCGAAGGAGCGCCTCGGCGTTCTCCAGTGTCGCCTGAACTTCGACGTTGCGGGTAGCGGTCGTAACCTTCGGGCTGATGGCGGTGATGGTTCCGCGAAATGATCTGCCAGGCAGTGCGGCGAGTTCCACGTCCACCGATTGTGTGAGAGCCAACCGGTGCAGATTTTTCTCAGGGACCGTAAAGTCGACAAAGATAGGGTCAAGCTTCTGCAGTGTAACGATGGGTGTGCCAGGTGACAGGTACTCACCCAGGTTGATCTGCCGTATTCCCAGTTCCCCGCCAAAGGGCGCTCGAATGGTCTTTCGGGCAATCAGTGCCACCTGTTCTTCTGCCTGGGCGGCAAGGCTGTCCATGACGCTTCGAGCCCGGTCAAGCTGCGCCTGAGACAGAACGGTTTTCACCTCCAGCCCCTTTGCGCGGTCATAGTCCTGCTGAGCCAGAACCAGTTGAGCCTCGAGCGAGCGCAGCTCAGCTTCTTCTGCGGTCGCATCCAGCCTGACCAGCACAGTTCCGGTCTCGACACTGTTGCCTGAGTCAAAACTGATGTCGGCTACCACACCGGCGACCTCCGGGCTGACTTCGACACCCTGTATTGCCCGCAGGCTGCCTACCGCGTTGACCTGCCTCTGCCAGCGTTCCTCCCTGACTGTTGAGGAAGACACTGTCACCATCGGTGGACCTGCGGCGCGCATGCGTGCCGTCATTTCAGACTGCTGCCAGGACTTGTAACCGAAGATGCTGCCGAACACGAGTCCAAGCAGTATCAGAACGATGATCATTCTAGCGATCATAGGGATACCGGTGAGTTTATTGTTGGGATTAAAGCACACCTCGTGCGCGCGTGTGCTTATGCTCTCAAATTCAGAGATGCTATAAGGTGACTCTGTGCTTCTGGGAAAGAATACATGCTGAATCTTTTACACGGCGTCAGGATTCTGGATTTCACAACGATCGTCCTGGGCCCTTATGCCACTCAATTGCTCGGAGATTTTGGTGCCGACGTCATCAAAATAGAAAATCTGGAGGGTGACAACTTTCGTGCTGTGCGACCCGGTCATTCGGCTGATATGGGTGCTGGATACCTGAACTGTAATCGGAACAAGAGATCCCTGGCGATTAACCTTAAGACCGAGGCTGGGCAGGGGGTGCTTAAGCGGCTCCTGGCGCAAACCGATGTGGTGGTTCACAACATGCGAGGCAAGACTGCAGCAGCCCTGGGGCTTGCCTTTGAAGACCTTGTCGCTGCCCGTCCTGATATTGTGCTTTGTCATGCGCCCGGGTTCAGTCAATCCGGCCCTTATGCTGATAAACCCGCCTACGATGACATTATTCAATCAGCCTCAGGCATAGCAGCACTCAATGCGGATTCGAATGGTCAGCCGCGATTTTTGCCAAGTATTCTGTGCGACAAAGTTGGTGGTTTGCACCTCGCAATCGCTGTCCTCGGTGGCATAGTCCATCGATTGCAAACCGGTAAAGGCTGCGAAATAGAGGCACCGATGTTTGAAAGCAGCGTCGCATTTCTCATGCTGGAGCAGCTGGCGGGACAAAGCTTCCAGCCACCCCTGGGCAGCACGGGCTATGATCGTCTGCTGTCACCCAATCGAAAGCCTTACCCGTCTGCTGATGGTTACATCAGTCTGCTGCCATACACGACAAGGCACTGGCAGCGTTTTCTGCATCTGATCGACGAGCCTGATCTGGCTTCTGCAGAGTGGGTACTTGACCCGGTGCAGCGTAGTCAGCGGATCGATGAGTTGTATCAGGTGATTGCGAGTGCCATGCCAAAGCGCACCACGGAAGCCTGGTGCCGTTTGCTGGCGGAGCAGGATATCCCGTGCTCTGCTGTGAATAGTATGGATGACCTCCTGGATGATGAGCATCTTCAGGTTATTGGCTTTTTCCCGGAAGTCGAACATGAATCAGAAGGCCGGCTGCGTTCTGTTCGCAGCCCCTTTTCAGCGCAGGGCGCAGAGCTTGTAGACGACACGCCGGCACCGCGAACAGGAGAGGGCGGTCAGGAGGTGCTGCGGGAAATGGCATTCTCTGAAGAAGAGATCGACAGTCTGATCAGCAATGACATCCTTCGGTTTGTGCTGGCATCGTGAACAGGCCATAGTGTTGATCTCCTGTCTGATAGGGCGCCACCAGGAAACCCTGGCGAAGAAAGCTGCGACGGTCAGACGGATTGAAGACATGGGCTGTGCAGTGGTTCGATTCGAGGCGTACGATGATGTTGCTGCGCCCGGTTCGCCTGAGTAGGCTCAGTCGGACACTAACAAAAATCAGAAGAATCCAGAGGAAGAACCAATGCCTAAATCACTCAGAACTTTATTGCTGCTGGGAAGCGCTCTTTTACTATCGCTCGGCGCACATGCCGACAATCACAAAGGTCCGAAACAGGATCGGGAACTCCATAAAGCCAGCAAAATGGAGGAGAAGGAGCTCCGGAAAGCGGCCCGTGAATCTGAGAAGGCCGCCAAAAAGGCTATGCAAGAAGAAAAAGAAAGAGAATATGACGACGACGATTCAGAATCTGACGACGCTGACGATGATGAGCGCGAAGAGATGGAAGAGCGCGCGGAAAAAGTTCGGGACAGTGAGGCTAAAGGTCGAGAAAACGCGCCTGGCAATGTCGACAACAAAGGAAAGCGAAACGAGGCGATGGAAAAGTCACAAGGTAAACCCTGGTGGCGATTCTGGGGTGACTAGAATTCAGATCGCAGTGGTCTGACGTACCAGCTCAGCTGTCACCACATCACCGGTGGTGACAGTCACATCTACTTTAAGGCGATTGTCTTCTACCAGTGTGTAGTCCAGTTGCCTGACGGAATCAGTATCGTCAGCGACAAAACATAATGCTGTCGCTGTCTGGGCGGCGAGTCGCATCTCCTGGTTGGTCCTGAGTTCCATGTGTTCACCAAACTGTCGCAGGTGAAGTATCAGTGCCGTTTTGCCGTCTTCGTCTTTGATTTCCTGAAGAACAATGAATTCGAGCATCTGAATAGAGTCAGGGGCAGAAACCCGGATCATCATCTGCATGCTGCCGTGCTTCGGTGGATACCAGGTTTCTTCCACGGTCAGGGGGCCAAGATTGCCCTGCCAGTCGCCGACCAGCCAGGCCAGGGAATCTAAAGATGGAGTCATTTGAGACATGATGTCAGTCCTTGCGTGAGTCTTTATGATGGCACAATAACCGAAACTTGAGTTCAGGGGTTTGTAGATGACGATTAAGCGAGTGAATCATACCGGTATCAGTGTATCTGACATGGAAAGATCCCTGGGTTCTATAGGGACCTGTTGGGCATGGAGCTGATTTTTGACTCGGATGTGCCGGAAAACGAACCTCTCAGCCAGGTTGTTGGCATGAAGCGGGCCACAGGTCGTGTCGCCTGGCTGCGTGCGGGCGATACGATGATTGAACTGTGGCAGTGGGATACCCCGGCGGGCCGTCCTCTGCCTGAAGATTACGTGCCCGCGGATAAAGGTGTCACCCACTACGCTTTTGAAGTCGATGATGTGGATGCGTTGTATGAAAAAGTGGTGGCTGCGGGTTACCACGCGAATGTTGAACCCCAGGATCTGGGTCTTCACAAGACAACCTATATCAAAGGTCCGGATCACGAGATTATCGAAATTCTTGAGGATCGGGCGACGGATGAGTGGTTGCAGGAATTAACAGACGCGTCAAAGCAGCGCCGTGATGCAAGCTGATCACCCGGGGCCGGGCATGTTCCCGGGTTTCCGATTAACTGGTGCGGGTTGCCTGTCTGGTTGATACTGGTGAGAAAACAATAACGAGAAAGGAGTGTTAATGATGCGCAGCCTGATGAAACCCCTGCTTTTTATGTTACTGACGTCGATGGCGATGAGTGGGTCCGCAGATAACTGGTATCCATCCAAATATGGTGCGGACGATACTCTGGGAGCCATTAATAACCTCTCTCCGGCGCAGGTGGTCAAAGCTGCGAAGCTGGTAACAACCGGTAAAACCTATGCGCTTGGTGTCGAGACCGGCCCGGACTCTCCAGCCTATCCACCTCGTTCCTATTCCATGACGGTACTGCAGCTGAGTGACGGCACCGGCACCCCCATTGGCACTAACAAAGCGACCGGCAACGATGATCTGATCACCTTCTGGATGGGTATTGGCAGCCAGATTGATGGCTTGGGTCATATGGGCATCAACCACACCTATTACAACGGCAACCATGCCAGCGACTTCGTGCAGACGACCGGATTAACGAAACTCAGCATCGACAAACTGCCACCCATCGTCAGTCGTGGCGTATTGCTGGATATGGCAAAGTTTATGGGTAAACCAGTCCTTGACGCCGGTACGGCTTTTAACAGTGCGGAGATCAAAGCCGCCCAGAAACTTCAGGGCATTGAAATCGGCAACGGCGATGTTGTCCTGTTCCACACAGGTTGGATGAATCTGATCGAAGACAAGAACCGTTTCATGTCAGGTGAGCCAGGCCTCGGCGTGGACGGCGCGCGATATCTGGCTGAACTGGGGGTAGTCGCGATTGGTTCAGATACCTGGGCGTTGGAGGTCCTGCCCGGTGAGAAAGAGGGCGAACTTTTCCCTGTCCACCCGGAGCTGCTGGCGAAACATGGCGTATATATCCTGGAGAACATGGATACGCGGGAACTCGCTAAAGATGGCGTGAGTGAATTCCTGTTTGTGCTTGGGCAGCCGCGGTTTGTCGGAGCGGTTCAGGCGGTGATTAACCCTGTCGCGATACGTTAGCGGAGAGACGATTATGGATGAGCAAACCAAGCAACAGATCAGAGAGCAGATCAGGGATGTTCTGCCGGCACCTGAAAACATTCGTGAAGACTGGCACAACCTGATCATAGATTCGGTGCTTGAGCGGGTCTGGGACAGGCCGGGTCTCGCGCAGCGAGACAAGAGCCTCGTCACGATCGCGACGCTGACCGCGCTGAATCTGCCACATGAACTTAAACTTCACGTGCAGCGCGGGCTCGCTAATGGTTTAACACCTGACGAGATCAGTGAGGCGATATTACATGTGGCTATTTATGCAGGATTCCCTGCTGCAGTAGAAGGCATGCGCGTGGCCAAAGAGCTGTTTGATTCCGAGTAGCAGTTAGGCTGCGCTGAGATCTCGGCTCCAGCGCCTGTGGCTTGGACCTTCGGGCCCGCGTTTTTCCCCGGCATGTTCCGGGTACACAGAGGCGCAATACAGGTCGCCGTGCTGATCCATGGCGAGTTGATGAATGTATACAGAAATCTTCTCGACCCGCTCGAGAACCTCGCCGGTCTCCTCATCCAGAACCGCCAGGTCACTCATCTTGTCACTGGCGTAAATCCGGTTTCCATAAGTGGCCAGGCTCAGCGGCATAATGTGCGTCCACTCATCAATGTACTCGCCGTCCGGGGTCAGTCGCTGGATACGATGCACGGCGTCTGCCTCTGGCTGTGTTCGATGGGCTTCTATCTGACCCGGCACTGTCATGTAGTCGTGGAAGTTACCGCCGACAAGATCTGCAACCAGGATTCGCCCCTTGGAGTCCTGGGTAATGGCATGCGGGGTATTGAACTGAGCTGGACCCCGACCCCACTCACCAACAGATCGAATGAACTCTCCCTCAGGTGTGTACCAGACAAGTCTGGAGTTCCAGTAGCCATCTGAGACCACAATATTGCCGTTG
Source organism: Candidatus Azotimanducaceae bacterium (assembly GCA_965662805.1). GTDB lineage: Bacteria > Pseudomonadota > Gammaproteobacteria > Pseudomonadales > Azotimanducaceae > UBA9659. The sequence continues at coordinate 257,176 of CBFIJB010000002.1, forward strand.
TCCTGCACCAGCACGGCGGTTGGACCATTGAAATGGTTTTCGTCACAACCCCATTCCGCGAAAGTACCGAGTTCCAGAAGCTGCTCGCCGTCCGGGTTGAACTTTCGCACCGTGTGTCCGTCTCTGTCGGTGGTCCAGAACATGCCGTCTTTTTCGATATAGATAGTATGAGCGCCCAGTGCGAAACCCCGGTCATCAGAATGGCCCCATTTGCCCAGGTACTTGCCTTCCCGGGTGAACATGGAAATGCTGCTTTTACCCATCTTGTCTTTCATAGCCAGGGGATGCGTCGCCCAGTGCTCAATATCGCGGGTAAACAGATAAATGATGCCCTCTTTGTCCACCGCAACACCGGAACCCATTTCAAACTCCATGCCTGCCGGATAACTGGGCCAGTCAGCCAGCTGGTAGCCGTCGCGGGGGTCTTTGCTTTCAGTACCGTTTTCAACGTCATGGCTTGTACACATAGGGGCTTCCTCTGGATTATTCAGGACATTACATCGATAAAGATCCAGACACTATATCGATGTACAGAAGGACGCAATATCGGCTGGATTTCGATACACTGACGAACTCAGCTGATTTCAACAACAGCTCAATAACCGTTTAATAACGACAGCTTACTAACGACGAGGGAAGTGATGAGGTACGAATCTCCGACAACTGCCAAGGCTGCGGTTGATCTTCTATCCAAAGAAAAGGGCAAGGCTTATGTCCTGGCAGGTGGTACAGACCTCCTGGTCAGGCTGCGGATGGACATGATCGAACCGGATCTGATGGTCGACATCAAAAACATTCCGGCAATGAACGACATCAAGAAGACGCCGAATGGTGGATTCAAAATTGGTGCAGCGGTTTCAGGGGCAAAACTTGGCGCCAACAAGGCGTTGAAGAAAGCCTGGCCTGGCGTGGTTGAGGCAACGAACCTGATTGGCTCAGATCAGATCCAGGGCAGATGCACCATGGCGGGTAATCTCTGCAACGCTTCTCCGGCGGCAGACAGCGTGCCTGCGATGATCGCAGCCGGTGCCAAAGCCAATATCGTTGGTAAGAAACGAAGAACCGTACCCGTTGAAGATATCGTTACCGGCCCGGGAAAGACGTCGCTGGCGAAAGGCGAACTGATTGAAGCCATCACACTGCCCAAGAAAGCACCAAAATCCGGAGATGCTTATCTTCGATTTATTCCCCGAACAGAAATGGATATTGCGGTGGTCGGCGCGGCTGTGAGTTTGACCCTGAAAAAGGGTGTTGTTGAGAAAGCCAGAGTCGCCCTTGGTGCTGTGGCTGCGACACCGCTGCTGGTTAAGGCGGCAGCGGACGCCATTATCGGCACCAAACTGGATGAAGAAGCGCTTGAGGCGTTGGGTGCGGCCTGCTCGGCAGCCTGTAAACCCATCGATGACAAGCGAGGTACCGTCGAGTATCGAACCAAAGTTGCAGGCATTCTGGCGCAGCGCGCCGCGAAAATTGCCTACGAGCGAGCAGGAGGTAAGTAATGGCTGGCGTACATGTATCAACAACTGTGAACGGTGACCCGGTGGAGTATGTTTGCCCCGCTGATGAGTCTTTACTGGATGTTTTGAGAGACAGACTGGTTCTGACCGGGGCGAAAGAGGGCTGCGGTACAGGTGACTGTGGCGCCTGCAGCATTACGCTGGATGGACAGCTTGTCTGTTCCTGTCTCGTGCTCGGCGCAGAAGCCGAAGGTAAGAAGATTACGACGGTAGAGGGTATGGCGGATGGTGAAAACCTTCATCCCCTGCAGCAGCAGTTTATCGACAATGCTGCCCTGCAGTGCGGTATCTGTACACCGGGCTTCCTGGTGGCCGGTAAAGCTCTGCTGGATAACAACCCCGACCCGAGCGTAGAAGAAATTCGGTATGCGCTGGCTGGCAATCTCTGTCGTTGCACAGGTTACGACAAGATAGTAAGAGCTGTTCAGGCAGCGGCGAAAGATCTGCAAAAGCAGAATAAGAAATAAGGAGGCCCGTCATGCAACACGATCAAAAATATACCGGACAGGAATTTAAAGTCGTAGGCAGCCGGCCCAAACGCCCGGATGGTGTCGACAAGGTGACTGGTCGAGCGCGCTATGGCGCTGACATGAATGCGCCAGGTCAACTGGTGGGTCTCATGCTGAGATCACCGCATGCGCATGCCAAAATCGTCAAGATTGATACCTCAAAGGCTGAAAAGCTTGCAGGCGTCAAAGCGGTTCTGACTTCTGCTGACCTGCCGGATCTGACCAACGGTAATGCTGGTGATTACGCCACGCTGGAAAACTGTATGGCGCGAGAGCGTGCCTTGTACGATGGGCATGCAGTTGCTGCGGTAGCCGCGATCGACAAGTCCACGGCAAAGAAAGCGCTGAAGCTGATCAAGGTCACTTACGAAAAGCTGCCTCACGTGACAGATGTTGATGAAGCCTTGAAGAAAGGCGCTCCCCAGGTCCAGCCCGCCATCGACGGCAATCTGGGTGGTCGTTACGAGTTTGGCCACGGTGACGTGGAAGCCGGATTGAAAGAGGCTGACGTTGTTATCGAAAAGAGCTTCAAAACGGGTCAGACCCATCAAGGATATATTGAACCACATGCCTGTCTGGCAACGGTCAGCCCTGACGGTTCCGGTGAGCTATGGGTGACTACCCAGGGCCACTTTACTTTCAGAAACGTCTGTTCGACGTTGCTGGGTATGGATATCGCGAAACTGAAAGTTACTTCATCAGAGATTGGTGGCGGTTTTGGTGGCAAGACACACGTCTGGATTGAGCCCGTTGCACTGGCGCTGGCACGCAAGGCGAATCGCCCTGTGAAAATGGTCATGAGCCGGGAAGAGGTCTTTAAAGCCTCGGGCCCTACCTGTTCTTCTTCCATGGACGTAAAAATCGGCGCCAGGAAAGATGGCACGATCACCTCCGCCTATATTGAATGTCGCTATTCTGACGGCGCTTTTCCAGGTATCTGGGGCATGCTCGGCGGGATGACCGCATGGGCCTGTTACGACCTGAAGAACTGCAAGTCCGTTGGCGTTGACGTTCTGGTGAACCGCCCCAAGGTTGCGGCTTACCGCGCGCCTTCAGCGCCGATGATGGCCTTCGGTGTTGAAAGCACAATGGATATGCTGGCCAAAGAGCTGAATATGGATCCAGTTGAACTGCGGCTGAAGAACGTTGCTCGTGAGGGAACGCAGTCTTCCTATGGGCCTGTCTATGGACCGATTGGTATTGAGCCGACATTGGAAGCGGTTCGTGACCATCCGCACATGAAAGCTCCGCTTGGTAAAAACCAGGGTCGCGGTATGGCCTGCGGTTTCTGGTTCAACATCGGTGGTCAGACCTGTTCGGATTTGAATATCGGGGTTGATGGCACGGTAAACCTGACCGTCGGCACGATTGATGTCGGTGGTGCGCGAGCTTCGCTGTCACTGATTGCGGCTGAGGAGCTGGGTATTTCCTATGACGAGGTGAAAACCAACATCGGTGACACCAGTTCATTGGGCCATAACGATACGACAGAAGGTAGCCGCGGTACTTTTTCTTCTGGTATGGCGACGATCTTTGCTGCTCGTGAAGCGATTGAAGTGATGAAAAACCGCGCCGCGCAGATGTGGGGCATCCCGGTGGAAGCTGTTACCTGGGAAGCCGGTCATGCGATAGCGAATGGTACCGAACATGGCAATCTGCCGCCCCTGTCGCTGAAAGAGATTGCGGCAGAGGCTGGCGCGACCGGTGGTCCTATTGCCGGTCATCATGAGGTGACCGCCGACGGTTCTGGAGTGTCGTTTGCTTCCCACATTGTTGATGTCGAGGTAGACCCCGAAACAGGTCGAACTCAGGTTCTGCGTTACACGGTAGTTCAGGATGCTGGTAAAGCCATTCACCCGGACTATGTGGAAGGTCAGTTCCAGGGCGGTGCAGCCCAGGGTATTGGCTGGGCGCTGAATGAAGAATACGTCTACGGTGAGGACGGTTGCCTGCAGAATGCAGGTTTCCTCGATTACCGGATTCCGGTGTGCTCAGATCTGCCATTCATCGATACCAAGATCCTGGAGATTCCGAATCCGAATCATCCTTATGGTATTCGTGGTGTGGGTGAAACATCGATCGTACCGCCACTCGCTGCTATCGGAAACGCAGTTTCCAATGCGGTTGGTGTACGAATGAATCAGGTGCCGATGTCACCGCCGCGCATCCTGAAAGCACTCGAAGACGCTTAATCACGATGCAAGTTGGTCTATCCGGACCACTGCGAGTAGCTGCGGATGGTGAGGAGTCGATTAACATCGAAGCCGAAACCATCCGTGAGCTGCTGACTCGCCTGCAGGAACGCTATCCGGCGATGAAACAGCACATGGAGATCGGTATCGCGGTTTCGATAAACGGCATGATCTACCGGGACAACTGGAGTACCAGAATCCCGGCCGATGCCGATGTTTATCTGTTGCCGAGAATCGCCGGCGGTTGACCGGCGACTCTTGCGATCACCGGGTCAGGGATACTCTGATGTAGGCATTTCTGCCAACCCCGGGAATCCGATTCCCAAGCCCGACATCTGAGGCGTTTACCCGATTGTATCCGGCAAGATGATCCGCGTATTCCCGGTCCGCCAGGTTCTCCACCCCGGCCGAGACAAACGTTCGATCATTGACCTGCCAGGAGGCATGCAGATTGAGTATCGCGTAGCCGCTGGTGGTCTGTTCGCTGTTGCTCTCAGAGACCCTTTTCTGGGATGAAACGGCAACACCTTCAAGTGTCATCGACCAATCCGAGCGGTCATAGGTCACACCCAGAGTCAGCTTGTCCGGTGATATTCGATACAGATCGTCGCTGATATCGCGCCTTTCTCCTCGAACGATTGAAGCAACACCATCTAATCGCCAGCGTGGCGCCAACTGATAACTAAAATCCGCATCCAGCCCGTACATATCTGCGTCGACGTTGGCGAACCTCAGCGGGGTTGGATCGCCGTTCATGGCGGATACCATCTCGACCGGTCCGCTGATCACGCCAGGCGTATCGTCATAAGGGATGCCCTGAATGAAATCGTCCACAGAGTGGTAATACACAGTGGGTGTGAATCGCCAGTTGTTACTCAGAAGTTCTATGCCGAACTCCGCGATCAGCGCACGTTCCGGATTCAACTCAAGATCCCCGACATAGTTACTGCCATCGGCAAGCCCGGCGCTGGCTGCAATGGGCAACCAGCCATAGCGTTCAAGATAAGTTGGTGCCCTGTTTTTCCGGGCCAGGCTGGCGCGCCATGTGATGTTGTCTTTTGAAATCCAGTAACGGGCGAGAAGGTCGGTGGTTGTATCCTGCCAGTCTCGATCCGATGTGTTGAACTGCATTGCGAGCATGCCTGCCATGGGTGGGACCGCCGGTCCTGTTGTCGCTGATCCTGCCTCACTTTCATGTCGATCTACCCGTGCGCCGAAGCTGACCATCCCCGCGCCGGCTTTCTGTTCCATGTTCAGGTACAGACCGGTCCTCTGCATTGAAACATCTGGCAGAGATGTGACGTAGAACGCCGTCATCCCGGGATTGTTGATGATGACATCGAGCTCGTACGCCACCGTATCGACACCGTAGGTGAATTCACGCAGGGCGGTGTCTGTCTTGAAGTCCAGAGCAAAGCCCAGGGTTTCCGCGATAGCAGTGGTGTAGCGGTACCGCATGGGCGAGGGTGGCGGTGGGCGGTGTTCGAAATTGTTCATACCGTGATCCACGTCCGTGTAGGACACGGTCGCTTTGACGTCGGTCTTCCGAAAAGTGTTCGTATAGGCGATCCGGGAAAAGTCCGTCTCCACATAGTCGATATCCATGGCGAACGGCGGATTGCCGGTAGGACCGGTTTCCTGATGCCTGAATTCGAAAGCCCAGTCTCCTGAACCCTGCTTCATTCCGATACCAAGACCATAAACCTCGCGCTCATGAAAAGTATTGGCAATCTCTCCATCGGGAATACGCTTGTCATCACCCTTTTCTGTGGAGTACAGACCGAACGCCCGTAACCGATTGTTCGCTGCCCCGAAAACTGCCCCCAGAGCGTGACTGCTGTCGGCGGAGCGCCCTATGGCGGTGATGTCATAGTCTGCCTCTATATCTTCGGAGCCAGTGTAAGACACGCTTTTAAGCTGCGCGTTGACACCACCGATGAGTGAAGGCCCGAAAGCCAGGTCAGCGGTACCCCGGTAGACCTGAATCGTATCGACCAGAACCGGTGGTGCGTAGTGCATGGGCGGATCCATCAGGTTGGGACCGCCGGAATGAAAACTCTGCTGGTTAATCTTCGTGCCTACCCGAAAGCCGCTGGCACCGCGGTACTGCACCTGGCCGGACAGGCTGCCATTACTGTTCAGCGCAGCGCCCGGTAAACGACTGATCATTCGTGCCGTGTCTGCGGAGACCTGGGGTACGTCTTCGGCGTGCAACGAACTGTGATGTGTGGTGTTCTCTCGTTGCCCTGTGACAACGATGGTATCCATGAATACTCCTTCGTCTGCCTGGGCTGTTACGGTGAATCCACCGGCAGCAGAACAGGAGACCAGGACGAGGCTGAACAGCCTCGAATGCTTTGTCTTCATCTTTCTTGTCCATCAATAGGTGAGGCGACGGGCTGGCCATCGCGCATAACAATTAGATAGTGCTCAGGACGTGAAAGGCGGTGCTCTGACCGGAGGCAGGACCTGGAAAGTCTGGTAGGAGTGATGGACTAAAGGTGTCACCCGGTTATCACTGTGAACGGGTAAAACCTGCGTTAAGTTGATATCGGGGAGTGCGGCCAGAGTTGAAATTGCCAGCGGGCAGGGCGCTGGTTCGTCAATACGGCTGGTTGTGCCCATATCCGGATTCGCAGCATCGAATTCGAGTTTGGCGGAACGCGTATTGAGCTGACTCTGATGATGGGCAACGCCCGGGCAGACTGTTAGTTCAACGACGTTGGTCGATTCATTGCGTTTGACCATGTAGCCACTCGGTACTATTGCGGGCAACAACAGTGCGGCCAACAGCATAAGCTGCAGGGCACGGTGTCCGGCTTGTCTGAGTGTCAGGTGCTGCATGTGTTGTTCAGTTTCTCGAAGCCGCTGCAGTTTAGCGAAATTGCTTTGGGTAAGCATGGTACAGTTGCGCCAAGATTGACCTGAATCAGTATTACGCCATGACCGACCATACACAGGCAGAAAATTCCGGAGTCGAAATACCCGACGAAGTGACAGATCCCTATGGGTTCTATCAATACCTGCGCACCCATGAGCCAGTTCGTCGACTGGATGACGGCCCCTGGCAGGTTTCCCGACATGAAGATGTACACAGAGTCCTCAAGGATTTCGATACCTTCTCTTCTGATGTCTCGATGCAGCCACCGGAAGAGCGCCAGCCCAGCATGCTGTTCAGCGACCCGCCACTGCACAATCGCTTGCGCAAGCTTGTCAGCTACGCTTTCAAACCGGCGCATATTGAAGCGCAAAGGGCCGCAGTCGAGCATCGCTGCGAGGAACTTATTCTCGAGATGAAGCAGCAGACTCAGGTGGATCTGGTTGATGCCTTTGCCTCGCCTCTGCCGGTGAACATCATCGCCCATATGCTGGGTGTGGTTGATGGTGATATGAAAACCTTCAAGGTCTGGTCTGACACAATATTCAGTAATATCGGCGATATCCTGTTTGGTGTCAGCAGTGAAGATGCCCAGCGTTGTGCCAATGAGATGAATGCCTACTTTCTTGAGAAGATCGCGATTCTCAGGGCCGACCCGGTAGATCACCTTCTGGGGCGTCTGGTGCAGACCGAAACCGAAGACGGCAAACTTTCCGATGAGGAACTGCTGAGCTTCTGCCGTTTGTTGCTGATTGCCGGTAATGAAACCACCACGGGTTTGATTACCGCGGCTGTCAGAATCTTTGATGAACAACCTGACACCTTGGTTCAGCTGCGAGACAATCCCGAATTGGTGAATACCTTTATAGAAGAAGCGTTGCGCTACTACTCACCTTTCGCCGCGACCATTAGGAAAACAACCAAAGACGTGACTATTGCCGGGGTGCATATTGAGCAGGGTTCCTTCGTCTTGCCGATGATCAGCAGTGCGAACAGGGATGAACGGGTTTTCGATCGCCCCGAGCAGTTTCTTATCGATCGCGATCCCAACTCTCACCTGGCTTTCGGCTTTGGTATCCACTTCTGCCTGGGTGCGCATCTGGCGCGTCTTGAAGGTCAGATTGCGGTGCATCAGCTGGTGCAGAACTTCTCTCGAATCTCACTGGCCAGTAGCGTAGGTGCTGAAGAAGGCAGCGGCCTCGGCGGACCGAAGCAACTGCTGGTGGATCTGCACAGTTAGCCCCGATCTTAAGCTTATCCCACTGACTGATCCCGTATACTCCCTTGATCACTCGAATACCACGGAATCGATATGGATCAGGCAACGCTGCTCTGGAGCACGCTTTTCGGTGGCATGGGCATTGGTTACATCATGTACGGGAAAAAACAGAAGAAGAAAGTGGCGCTGATCTGTTGCCTTTCACTGATTGTATTCCCCTATCTGGTTACCGGCACTCTGCTGATTGTCGGAATCGGTACGCTTCTTCTGGTCATGCCCTGGGTCGTCAGACAGTGATGGCTCTGGTTGCTTGTATCAGTCATCGGAAAACGCAGGAAGGAGTATGACAAAGCGATGAAAGTGTTTATCAGTGTTGATATGGAAGGTATCTCCGGGCTTGTCAGGTGGATGGATGTCGCCAGCCAGGGTATCGACTTCCCGCGCAACCGATCCCTCATGACTGCAGATGCGAACGCTGCCATTGAAGGGGCCTTTGCCGCAGGAGCCACCGAGGTGATTGTTGAAGAGAATCATGGTGTTGAAGGCCTCTGCGTACTTGTTATGGATGAGATCGACCCGCGCTGCCGCGTGATTCGGGGAGCGGGCCGGCCGGGCGCCTCAACCATGGCGGGGCTGACTGAAGACGTTGGTCTGGTCATGCTGGTTGGCCATCATGCCAGTGCCGGAAGTTTCCCCGGCGTTATGGCGCACACGATTTCCGGAGGCTGGTTCAAGCGTGTTTTGCTTGACGGGGATGTCATCGGTGAACCTGATTTCTTTTCCATTCGTGCAGGTGAACTAGGTGTTCCTGTGGGGATGGTCAGTGGCGATCAGGTTGTGGCGGCGCAGGTTCTGGCGTTTGCGCCGAGCGCAGAAACCGCCGTTGTTAAGCAGGCACTGGCACATCAGTCAGCAGACTGCATTCCGCCCGAACGAGCCAGACCGATCATCCGTGAGGCGGCCAGAAAAGCGGTGACCCGGGCCATGGCAGGCGAACTGCCGATCAGAAACGGTGTGGTCGCGCCTTACCAATTTGAGCTTGAACTCAAGAAACCTCTGACAGATACGATGCGCGACAATCTTGCCTCACTACCCGAGTTTTCAATACTGGATGACAGGCGAGTTGTAACCAGTGCGCCGGATATGGAGCTGGGTTTCAGACGTTGTGCCTACCTCGGTTATGCAGATGCCCCTGGTGTCACCAGGTACTGACTGAAACTGGACGCGAAAAAAAAGGGAGGCGTATAGCCTCCCTTTTTCGTTGTGCTCTGGTTTTAGAAGTTGTACTGGAACTCCAGTTCCACCTGGCGAGGTCGAATGGCCACACCCTGCAGGTCTGATGGGAAACCTTCCGCGGTACCGGTGTTACCACCAGTACCCGGTGTGTTACCCGCGCTGCGGAATGCATACTCATCAGACAGGTTCTTGCCGATCAGCGCGAGCTGCCACTTACGGTCAGCGGAGCCGATACGGAGGTTGGCATCCCAGGTTTCGTAGGAATCCTGAGTCGCTGTAGCATCCTGTGCAAGCAGGCCGGTTTCACTCTTGAACTGCAGGTTGGCCGTTGCGCCGAAGTACAGTTTCTCACCGAGAGGACGCTCGTAGTTGAGTGCGACATAGCCACTCCATTCCGGGGCACCAGGACGGTCGTTGCCATCCAGGTTCTGCCTGGCGTCAGTTTCAACCGCAGGCGGTGGCGGCAGGACACAACCCTGGGCCGCACTCTGACCGGTAGCACAGAAGCTTTCGAAGTCAGTGAATGTTGAACTCAGATAAGCGATTGAACCGGACAGGTACAGGCCATCGACCGGTGTTGCCCACTCGAGCTGCAGCTCAGCACCTTTGGTCTCTGAACCACCGGCGTTCTCTGTGACATAGGCAAACTGAGCAGAGTTGAAGTAATCAACTTGCAGGTCCTCGAAGTCATAGAAGAACACTTCAAAAGTCGCCAGTACAGAACTGTCGAACAGAGAAGCCTTGGCACCGGCTTCGAAGCCGTCAACTTTTTCAGGCTCAAAGATAAAGTCATTAAAGCCCGCGGGTGACAGGTTGCTCAGGATGGCGCTGTTAGAGAAGCCGCCTGATTTGAAGCCTTCCTTGTAGGCGGCATACATGGTCAGGTCATCGGTTGTTTCCCAGCGCAGTGTGACTTCGGGGATGACTTCGTCAAATGACTGATCAGCGACAGCACGCGTTGCAGGGTTAGTCGGATCGTACAGGGTGAACAAACCCAGGAAGAATGGATTCACATAAGGCTGAATAAAGTACGAGTCCTTTGACTCGTCGATCCAGCGTAAACCACCGGTGAGCTGCCAGCGATCTGCGATATCCCAGATAACTTCACCGTAGATGGATTGAGTCTCACCTTCGGTTTCCGAGATCTTGTCGTATGCTGTGTACTCGTCATTCGGGTTGGCTGCCGTGTTCCAGGCGCCAGCAAAGTTAACAACCTGGTTGAAGTAGCGATCCGTCTGCTGGAAGTAACCACCAAGCACAAAGTTCACCGGTTGATCGTATCTGGTCACGAGGCGGAACTCCGCAGACAGGTTTTCAAACTCGTTACGCTCACCTGCAAAGATGGCCGTTACACCGGTTGCGTCCTGGTCGCCGACCCATTCAGCATCCTGCTCGTGATAGTTCAGCACCAGTTTCAAATCGGCATTGTCGAGTTCCCAGTTCAGGGTGCTGGTAATCGAGTAAGACTCATACAGGTCTCCGTCTTTTCCACCGAACTGGCTCAACAGACTATTGGTTGCTGCGATTTCGGGAGGCACATTATTCCAGCCGCGACGGCCATCCGGGTTACAGTCTACGTTGGCCAACGGTAGCGGCTGGCGTAAAGGAGTCTGGCGACCAGGCGGTTGAGGAACCACCAGGGCAGAAGTGTGAGCGATGCCGTTCAGCGCCCGGCAGTCAAACAGCTCCAGTGCGCCGCTTGGTGTGCCCTGCTCGAACTTGGCGTAGGAACCCTTGATGTTGTAGTCAAACCGATCTGACAACTGACCGGCAACGGTCAGACGCGCATAGGTTGTTTCTTCCTGCGGCCAGTCTGACTCGGCTTTTGGGTTAAAGTAGGTGCGCTGCTGGAAAGTTGCGGCATCTGTCGTCAGGTAAGCATTCGGTTCATCAACGGCATTGTTCTCGATCCAGCCGTTTTTCATTTCCGAAGTCTGCACCGCCAGACGTACGCCGATCTTCTCATTGATGGGGATAGACACCATGCCTTCCAGTGTCAGGTCGTCGGATTCGAACTCATTGTTGACGCGAATACTTGCTTCAAACTCATCGCCCGGGTTGTTGGACATTACCGAGATCACACCGGCAGTGGCATTCTTGCCGAAATAGAGTGCCTGAGGTCCTTTGAGGACAGCAACCTGGCTGGTGTCGAAGAGCCCTTCGTTGATGGCTCTACCCTGCGGGTAGTAGACACCATCGATGACAACAGCGACTGACTGTTCAATACCGATGCTGGTGGTAGGTGAACCAATACCCCGGATATTGATCGTTGCGCCGCTGCCGTTACCAGCACGGGCGATGGACAACTGTGGCGTCAGTGCTTCGAGGTCTGTCATGCTCTCGATGCCGAAGTTGTTCATTCTCTCTTCGTTAATGGCCGTCAGGGCAACGGGAATGTTCCTGACGGATTCCTCCTCAGCCCGTGCCTGCACGACAATTTCTTCAATCTCGTTAGCGAAGATGCCAGGACTGGCTGTGATAGTGGCCAGCCCCAGGGCGACAGCTAGTTTTCGCAATCGGTTTTCACCTTTTTGCATGGTGTTTCCCCTCTGTTGATCTGAATGATCGTTATTATTTTTCTCGGCTGGAGTTCTTTGACTCCTGGCCGGCTCAGTTAAAAACTTACAGCTCTGTGAAGTTTAAGCCTTGAAAACGGCCGCGTACAGCGCAGTGCTTACATTTATTGGGCGTTAAGTGAATGGCCGCCGGGTTCTGGCCAGGCAGCGTTCCGGGTTTGTTGGATTGCAGGCCAGGAATGTCGTTTAATCGGGTAATTCAAGAAGGGGTACGATAATGAGTCTGGAAGCATTTCGTTCGGAAGCCAGGGAATTCCTGGACGCCAATTGTCCTGCGTCGATGCGCAATAAAATGGTCCACTTTGAAGAGGCTTACGAAATATACAGCACGGATGACGCCAGGGTCTGGCTGGACGTCATGGCTGCCCGTGGATGGACAGCACCGACCTGGCCCAGAGAATATGGTGGTGGCGGTCTCAGCTTCGAAGAACATCGGGCGTTGCAGGAAGAGATGGCGGCGCTGAAAGTTTTGCCTGCTTCGACGGGTATGGGGCTCGCGATGATTGGCCCGACACTGCTGGAATTCGGTACGCAAGAGCAGAAGCAGCGCCATCTTCCGAAGATCGTGTCCGGAGAAGTACGCTGGTGCCAGGGATACAGTGAACCGGGAGCCGGCTCCGATCTTGCTGGGTTGCAAACCAAAGCCGTACTTGAAGGTGATCATTTTGTGATTAATGGTCAGAAAATCTGGACCACAGGTGCGGACCATGCGGATTGGATGTTCGCCCTGGTGCGCACTGACCCGGATGCGCCGAAGCATGACGGTATCAGTTTTGTGCTGCTGGAGATGGATCAACCCGGTGTGACCGTAAAACCGATTCAGCTGATTTCCGGTTCTTCACCTTTTTGCGAGACCTTTTTCGATGATGCGATAGCGCGGCGCGATGATCTCGTTGGCGAACTGAATAAAGGCTGGACCGTTGGTAAGAGATTGCTTCAGTACGAGCGTTCGGCTTCCTCTGTAAGAACGAAGAAAAAGAAAGGTAAGCCAAAGAATACCTACGCTGAGATTGCCAAAGAATATGTTGGCGAAGTCGCAGGCAAAATAGCTGATCATGAAGCCCGGGATAAAATCACCCGGCAAACCATGCTGGAAAAGTCATTGCAGCTGACGATTCAGCGTGTTTCGGACGAAAGCAAATCCGGTAAAGCGCCGGGTGCTGCCACCTCTATCTTCAAACTTGTGGGATCGACGGTTGCAAAGGAAGGTTCTTCCTTAAAATCTGAACTTCGAGGTGTCTCGGGTACTGGCTGGGAAGGGGAAGGCTTCTCGGAAGATGAGCTGGAGTCTGCACGTAGCTGGCTGCGTGATAGAGCGGTAACCATCTATGGTGGCACCAATGAAGTTCAGATGAATATCATCAGCAAGCGAGTGCTTGGACTCCCGGACTAGGCGGTAATCGATGAAAGCCGGTGTCAGCTTACACCGGCCAGGCTGACTCATCTCTGAAGTCATCGATGACCGTAAGAAAGGCAGGCCCATATTTGTCCAGCTTGCGAGCGCCCACTCCCGGTAGTTCTGCGAAGGCATCCAGGTCCCTCGGCATGTCGCCGGCCATCGCCTGAAGGGTTTTGTCATGGAAAATCACATAGAGTGGAACCCCCTGAGCCTCCGCCAGAGAGCGTCGCTTATCGCGAAGCGCTTCCCACAGGCCCACGTCAATATCCTCCGGCAGAGGTGTTTTTGTCAGCTGGCGGGCGGTCTTTACTTTGACGTCCCGTCGCAGCTCAATCGTTTCTTCCCCTCGAATTAGCGGCCGGCACTTTTCTTCGAGCACTAAAGCGCCGAAGCGTTCTGCGTCAGCGCGAAGATAGCCTCTGGCCAGCAGTTGCCGGTAAACAGATTTCCACTGTTCAGACGACAGTTCACTGCCGATGGCGAAGACCGGCAATTGGTGATGATCGAACTGGATAATCTTGTCTGTTGATTTGCCCGTTAGAACATCAACCAGATGATTAGTGCCGAAGCGCTGCCCGGTGCGATAGACAACACTGAGTGCTTTCTGTGCGGCTTCAGTGGCATCCCAGGTATCGACTGGATAAAGGCAGGTATCGCAGTTGCCGCATTGCATCGGTGCCTGTTCGTCAAAATAGGCGAGTAGTGAGTGTCGCCGGCAACTGGTGATCTCACAGAACCCAAGCATGGCATTCAGCTTGATCTGCTCGACACGCTGGATATCGGGTGGTGCCTGGGAACTCTCCACCATCTGCCGAAGCTTGGCGACGTCCTGTAGACCGTAGATCATCCAGGCGTCCGCAGGTTCGCCATCGCGCCCCGCGCGGCCGGTTTCCTGATAGTAGGCTTCAATGGTCTTTGGCAGATCGAGATGCGCCACAAACCTGACATCAGGTTTATCAATGCCCATGCCGAAAGCGATCGTGGCCACAATAATGACGCCTTCCTCGTTCAGGAATCTGGCCTGAGCGCTTTCCCGTGCCTGCGCCGGTAATCCGGCGTGGTAGGGTAATGCCTTGAATCCCTGACTGCTGAGCCATTCAGCCGTCTGCTCCACCTTTTTGCGTGACAGGCAATAGACAATCCCGGCATCACCGTCGTGCTGCTGCCGCAGGAAGCTGAGTAGCTGCTGTGGGGCGTTCTGCTTAAGCGCGATGTGATAACGGATATTAGGTCGATCAAAGCCAACAACAAACCGTTCGGCGTCTTTCAGTTCGAGTCGTGAGGCGATTTCTTCACGGGTTCTTGCATCCGCTGTGGCGGTCAGCGCTATCCTGGGTACATCTGGGAATTCGTCGGCCAGCATGCCCAGAGAGATGTAGTCAGGACGGAAATCGTGCCCCCACTGCGATACACAGTGGGCTTCATCGATGGCGAACAAACTGATGCTCACCTCCTTTAACAGAGCCAGAGTTCGAGGCTGTGTCAGTCGCTCCGGTGCGATGTAGATAAGATCCAGCTGATTGTTCCGCAGATCTGACTCAATCTGTGCAGCTTCAGTCAACTCCAGGGTGGAGTTCAGAAAAGCGGCGCGCACTCCATTCACCCGCAGCGCATCAACCTGATTCTGCATCAGCGCAATCAGTGGAGAGATCACAATGCCGCAACCGTCACGGACCATTGCTGGAATCTGGTAGCACAGTGATTTCCCGCCACCGGTCGGCATAAGAACCAGAGCATTGTCACCCCTGACGAGAGTATCAATGATCTCACCTTGAGGCGGTCGGAACGCGTCATAACCAAAGGTGTCTTTTAGAATACTGATCGCGTTCATAATATTGGTGGGGTTAGAGCGGTGCCGGATTGACTACACTGCCGTTATCAACTCGAAGCTCTGCGCCATTAATAAACTTGGATTCATCGGAAGCCAGAAAGAGTACCGCGTAGCCAACATCTTCCGGTTCACCGCGGCCCGGGCTGGGTGGCAAAGACTCTGGTGGCGGTGCCTTGGGTACGGGTTTTCCCGCGGCTTCTGCCGCCGCTGCAGCGTCGGCGTAAAGTTTCTCAATCATCGGGGTTTGAATCACGCTGGGGAATACGCAATTCACCCGAATCTTGTAGCGCATTTGCTGACAGTGGATGGCAGCGTGGGATGTCATGGTGCGCACAGCACCTTTGCAGGCGCCATAGGCGAAGCTGGTATGGTATCCCAGCAGAGCCGTGGTCGATGCGGTGTTGACGATCGCGCCCAGCTTTCCGTTCAGTTTGATTGTCTCAACACCGTACTTGATGCCGAAAAATGTGCCATCCATGTGGATACGCTGATGAATTCGGTAATGATCCCAGGTCACATCTTCAAGGGTGGCCGGAATAAACATACCAGCATTGTTCACGAGTACGTTGAGTTCTCCAAAGTGAGCAACGGTCTGTTCGATAACCTGCTTCCACTGATCCTCTTCAGCCACATCGTGCTCGAGGAAGATCGCACCGTTACCCGCGGCATGTGCCGCCTCTTCACCGTTTTCTTTGTTAACGTCTGTGATGACGACTTTGGCGCCTTCAGCTGCCAGCAGCATGGCATCTGCCCGACCTAAACCGGAACCGCCACCGGTCACGATACAGACTTTATCTTGAACTCTACCCATTCTTATTTTCCTTATTCGATCAGTTAGTTCTGGTTCCACCTTTCCTGTTCCCTGAAGAACTCAGCGATCAGGTGGAAGCCCTCGATTTTCCCATCTTCAGGAAAGTATCGCAGCTCTTGTTTGCAAGTCAGATTGATCCAGGACAGATGTTTTGCAAGCTGATCAATAAATGAGGCGGGGTGGTGCGGATTTCAGAGCCGACTCATCAGCACATTGATCGAGTGCTGATGAGCCGAATTGACTGGCTGGCTATCAGGCTTTGCGCTTTAGTTTTACCATCATCTTTGTATAGCCCTTCACGAAGGAAGAGTAAGTGCGCTCTGGCTCCTCCAGCACTTCGATCTTCTCGAATCGCGCCAGGATCTCCTCCCAGATGATACGCAGCTGGAGTTCCGCGAGACGGTTACCCATGCAGCGGTGCATACCGAAGCCGAAGGACAGATGGTTTCGTACGTTTGCTCGATCGATGATCAGGTCGTCTGGATTCTCGAAGACGCTGTCATCGCGGTTGCCGGAAAGGTACCACATCAGCAGCTGATCGCCTTCCTTGATCTGTTTGCCGCCAATCTCACAGTCATGGTTGGCAGTACGACGCATGTACGCGAGCGGTGTCTGCCAGCGGATCACTTCAGCGACCATAGAAGGAATAAGCTTCGGGTTCTCAACCAGTTTCTTGAACTGGTCAGGGAACTTGTCCAGCGCATAGACGCTGCCACTCATGGTATTGCGGGTGGTGTCGTTACCGCCGACGATAAGCAGGATGAGATTACCCAGGAACTCGAGTGGTTCCATGTTCTTTGTTTCTTCACCGTGCGCGAGCATGGAGACAAGGTCATCTCCAGGGTTTTCTTTCCTTTCGTTCCACAGCCGCGTGAAATATTCGAGACACTCCAGTAATTCCGCTCGTCGTTGCTCCTCAGAGTCCACGATGCCGGAACCTGGAACTGCCGTTGCTACGTCTGACCAGCGTGTCAGTTTTCTTCTTTCTTCAAAGGGAAAGTCAAACAAGGTTGCGAGCATTCGAGTGGTCAATTCAATGGAAACCGTGTCGACCCACTCAATGGGTTCGTCTTCCGGCAGGCTGTCCAGTACTTCAACGGTGCGTTCACGAATCAGAGACTCAAGCTTCGCAAGGTTGCTGGGCGCAACGACGCCGGTAACGGTCTTTCGTTGAACATCATGAGTAGGTGGGTCCATGGCGATGAACATCGAGACATTCAATGCGCCCTCAGGCAGTTCTGCGCCCACAGGAAACCCAATGGTAATGCCATGCGCCGACGAGAAGTTCTCGTGATCAGTGTCAACGGCCTTGATGTCTGCATAGCGCGTTAGAGACCAGTATCGACCCGCCAGTTCTGTCTGGTTGAAGTGCACGGGATCCTCTTCACGCAGGCGTTTGAAGAAATCAGGCCACTTGTTCTCACTGAAGAGCCTGGGGCTGACGGGGTTGATCTCTTCCAGAGGAAGATCGTAAGGGTTCGGAATAGGCCCCACCATTTTTGATTCTGAATCACCGGGGCGCTGAAAATCTGCTGGTGGTAGGTCTTGCGCTTCGCTCATTATCCGTCCTCTTATATCCGTCCTCTTAAAAGCTGGCTATATGTCTGAAATAAGAATAAACCATGGATACATAGCGGTTGCCAAGTACTTCGGGGTTTGTCCTGCTCAACAGCGGCTAGATGCAGAAACACGAGTGATTGCCCTGAACCTGCCTGGCAGCGCGATACCGCAGCTATGGTTCAAAAGGCGTTGAACACGAGGTTGTCCTTGGTTAGGCTCGAGGCTTCAGTACATCAGGAGGTTTCCATTTGGAACGCCTAGAGTGGTCAGACCTCTATAGAACCGACATCCCATTGGTCGATGAACAACACCATAAGCCGTTCGATATGATCAATGAAATCGCAGATCGGCTGGGGCAGGGTGGTATAGATCAGGATACGGTTGAGGCGGCGCTGGATGGCCTGGTTGAGTGCGCGCACCAGCATTTTGTGGATGAGGAGCGCGAGATGGTCCATCACGCGGTCGATCAGCGGCACCAGCGTGTTCAGCGTATGGAACACAGCTCCTTCATTTACGATCTGGATCGGCTAAGAAGCTACACCGACGATGATGGTGAACTTGAGGATCAGTACGAAGAAATCCTGCAGTTCACAGCATCCTGGCTGATCTACCATACGCTGCGGACGGACCAGAAAATGGCCATTCAGGTCAAAGAGATACAAAAGGGGCAGTCTCCGGCAGAGGCCTTCGACTATGCGGAATCGCATCCGTTGAAACCCGCGGTTTACCACAAGATCATTGAAGCCGTTGTCCATCTCTGGACTGATTCATTAGAGCGTGTTGCAGCGCTGGAAAATCAAGTGAAGGCGCTGCGGGGTTAGTCTGACCCTGGACGGTCCCGAAGAATCAGTTCCCTGACCTTCTGGTAGTCAGGATCCTGTGTCCACATGGGATAACTCTGCCCAATTTTCTTTAGAACCGTTTCTGCTTCTTCAAGCTGAAGCTCATCTGCATAGAGCTTTGCCGACAGCACCAGTGCATCTCCGTTTCTTGGATCTCTTGGGAAGTGCTCGTGGGCGTCCGCCAATAGCCTGGCGACCATCAGTCGTTCTTCGGAAGTTCTGATGTGGGTAGCCAGTGTCATCAGCGTTCTCAGGCGCTGCAGTGTGTAATCGCCGCCGCTGGCGGTGAAACAGAAGTTCAGAACGTCCAGGGCCATTGTATAGCGCCGTTTCTGGACGAGTCGCTCGATGTACCCCTGGCCAGCCATCAGAGCGAGCTCTGGTGATTGAAGTTCCGTCAGATGATCAAAAAAGCCGGTTTCTGTCTGGAAGTGGTCTTGCGCAAGACGTCCCTGAAGTTGCCGGAAGGCCTTTAATACGGAAACTTCCTCGCTGAGCTTCTTCAGATTTTGTACTTCATCAGCAATATCACGCTCCCGCATTCGGGCGATGTTCGCGGCATCAATTTCAGGACCATGAGTCACATGGATACCCAGCTCTGATGCATGCGTATGCAGCATGACACCGAGACTTCTGAACATCAGCAGTGCGAAGAAAATGATGGCGAATATCCCGGCTATACCGGTGTCCTGTCTGGAGGCGATGTAACAGGCAACAAGCAATAGCAGCTCGGCACACAGTAGGCGTATCAATGAGATGTCCAGATGAGTCGCCAGCAGTATCTTCAGCCAGTTGCTGGGTATCGTTGCTGCGATCAGGCTGTTCTCGATCAACAGCACGGCGGTCGCAAATGGCAGGAGCAACATGAACACGATGATAATGGTGGTTCGCCATTCCGGATCTTCGATAAAGGGTAAAAGCGAGATAAAAATGCTGATGAGCAGCATGACCTTAAAGACTTTCCAGCGAGACTCTTCAATGACCGTGGTGGAAAGTGGTGGCAGATACTGATAACCCATGGTCGTGTAGTCCAGCACATAGATCAGGTAGCCGGTGAAAAAGAGTGTGGTGACGGAGGTTGAGAATGCCGTTAAGACGAAACCAGCGGCGCCCAGCATATCTCAGACGGAATAGAGGTAGGTGTAGATACCGCTGAAAATAAGAATCAGTAAAAGATTGGCAGGCCGAAAAGGGAAATAGACGACTTCGAGGTCCGTAAACTGGGGGGCTTAACGGATTTTTTGATCATCGGCAAAGATTTCCTGAAGCACTGGATCGCACGGCTCGTTCCTTAGGAGAATCTAGCACGCATGATTTGTCTCGTCAGTACTGGTTCACGGTTATGTGGAACCTCGTGCCTGGTAAAACAGACGGTGTGAAGGTGATGACTCGCTGAGGATGGCCCCGAGGGGCTGAGGGTCATGCATCATATTGAAAGGAACATTGCGCTCATCAACACGCAACGTTTGCGTGATACCACCGATGATTTTGTGCAAAGCCTCAGGCGGGAAGTGGATCTGCTGAAACAACAGGTGGATTTCGGAACGCTATTCATCGTGATGGTTCTTTTGTTTGGCCTGAATGGTGTGGTCGTCGACTTTATACAGTCAACGTTCGCCGATTATTACTATTACGAGAGTCAGCAATACAGCTTCCTGTATGAACGCCCGATCAGCTGGGCAGGGTTTCTTATTTTTATGGCCCCTGCGGTTTATCTGGTCAGGGCGATTGATTTTCCGATGCTCAGTGTCCTTGATGTCAGGATCAATTTTCGTCGAACCATGATTGAATCACTGGTTCTGGCAGCCCTCATACTGATTCCTACCTATCTTGTAACTACCGGCGTTGTTCCTGTCGAAGGTGTGCCTCAGATCAATGAAAAGTTAACCTGGGAATGGGGGGTTGTTGTCTTTACGCCAGATTACCTTCTGCATTCGTACGTTCAGGAACTGGTCGCCAGAGGCATCATGCAGAATGCGATTCAACGCTTTCTGCGAGACGATCGTGGGAACAAAACCATTCTTGCCTGCAGCCTCGCGTTTGCGGTTATGCATGTCCATCTTGGGCTTGAAATGGCGCTTGCCTCAGGACTCGGTGGTGTTGTTTTTGGTTATCTCTATCTACACCAGAAAAATCTGCTTGGTGTTACGCTGGTCCACTGGGTGATCGGTATGATTGCTATTCGGTATCTGCCGGTACTTGCGATGTTGCAGGAATAGATGTTGCAGGAATAGATGTTGCAGGAATAACAGAGGTGATATCACCGCGAGCGATGATAAGATCACGACCATTAACGGAGGATGTCGGATCCCCTCATGGACCAAGCGTAAATCCATCTCATAGAAGACAAGCCGCTTTTCCGTGGTTTTTCTCAGGAGCAGTTCAAAGCTCTGACTCAGAAGATATCGGAGATCAGGATACTGGAACCCGGTGAGTTTCTGCTTCGCGAAGGCGACAATTCCACTGACCTTTATATCATTGAACAGGGCCATGTCGAGGTGCTCGCCAGAGACAGCGGGTCTGATCGGTTGCACCCCATTGCAACCCTAGTTGCAGGTGATTTTGTTGGTGAAATGGCCCTTCTTGATGATGGCAAGAGAACCGCATCGGCAAGGGCGCTTGATCGCGTTGAGGTTGTGGTTATTCCTACTGCCGATCTGACTCTGCCTGCAGAGATGTCTGTCAACGAAGCGCTCAAACTGAAGCTGGCTCGAATCATGGTTCGGCGCACCCAGCAATCCAATGAACAGACCGCACAGAAACTGCAGGAAATGATTGACGAGGCCGAGCGGCGCGTTGAGATGAGCAAGTTTATGAGCAGGGTAATGGTTGGCGTTAGTGTTTATACGTTCTCTATTGGTGCCATGCTTAGTTTTGGCGGGTCTTATCACGAGCAACCCTTTGCCGTTGTGGGGATACTGGCTGCTTTTTCCTTGGCAACTTATCTCAATATAAAAACCAGCCCGTTCAGTGTGTCCGACTACGGCTTTAACGTACATCACTGGGTACGGTCGGTCGCCTCAGGGCTCGGGCTGACTTTGTTGACGCTGGGCATCGCGTTGCTGGCTAAGAGCATTGGAGTCATGCAGATCGCTGCCTGGTCTGATCACCAGCTAGTCGAACCAGACTTAATGACAAGTTCGCTTCTGACTGGATTATTCAGTTACGGTACCTTTGTTCTGGCACAGGAGTTCATTGTTCGCAGCGGTCTTCAGAGTTCTTTGATGATTCATCTGACGATGCCAAACAAGACATTGGTAGCAATTGTTCTCTCTGGGCTCTTGATGAGTACATCCTACGCGTTATTGTCTTTATGGGCGGCGATACTCGTGTTCCCATTTTCGCTCGCGTTAGGCTGGGTTTATTCAAGGTATCCCACATTGACAGGGACAGCACTTGCTCACTTTATCGTTGGCAGCACGCTCTTGTGGATCGTCGGATTACCTTTCTAGCCAGAAAACAGCGCCATATAAGTGACCCAGGTCAGCGTCAGGACACCAGTCAGAGCAGATGCCGGTGGTGATTCAATCAGCCACTTCAGACGTGATTCGTACAGGTTCAGCCAGCGCGGTTCAATTTCAGCGGGGTTGTCTGACCGCCGGCAGTCCATTAGAAAAGCCAATTGCCACGCATTCTGCGCTACGTACTCACCAATCAAATACCATTGCCTGAGAAAGGCAGTCAGTCCGTCTTCCGCACTCAGGGTCAAGGCAAGTCGGGCAAAGGGTTTCATCAGTAATCGCTCAGAGTCTGATTGAACGCGATAAGCATCAGAGGCTTTCAGATAAAACTTTTGAAATCCGGTACTGTCAAAACACTTGATGAAGGAATTGAGTGCCTGGCGTGATGCCAGCCCTTCAACTTCAAAGCGGCGTGCTGACGTATGTAGAACGCCAGGTAGATTGATCCAGCGCCCTTTGAGTTCTACCTGCCTTGATAACCTCAGGTCCTCCAGAAAAGTCAGGCTGGTGTCAAATCCGCCCAGTTCTCTAAAGCAATTTATTGACATCAGCATTCCCTGATCGCCGTTCACACATTCAGCACGATTAAGGTGGCTCTTCGCCTCGTAGAAAAAGTAACCTTTTCTGGGTCTGTTGACTGAAGTCAGAAACCTGAGCCCAAAATGCCCGGCAACAAGGCTTTGTGGTTCATTCTGGAGCTCAAGCTCTGCGAGTCCTTCTTGCAGCAGTGCGTTGTCCTGAAGATAAGAGTCAGCGTGAAGAAACAGCAAGTATCCAGACTGCACTTCCGATGCCCCCAGGTTCATCTGTAGCGCGCGACCAGGCGCACTCTCGAGCCATTCCAGTGACTCGTATTCGTTGGAAAGGCTCTCCAGCAAATCCTGAGAGCCATCCCGGCTGCCTCCGTCGACAAAGATAATCTTCAGATCAACGTCTGTCTGCTGCAAGAGTTCCCCGCACAGTCGTCTGATATTGTCCCGTTCGTTGAGTGTGGGAATAACCACCGAAAGCGTTTCTGGGGGCTGCTTGGGTTTCACGGAATAAGGCAGTGCAGCAGAGCTAGTTAACGTGGAATTCGACGATGAAGAGACCAAAGAAGCCGATCAACATATGGGATGCGCTGACACCGAACAAGGTGGGGTGTCTGGAGTATAGCCAGCCCCAGAAAAGACCGAGAGGGAAGACAATCACTGCGAGTACAAAAGACACATGCAGGTGCGTAGCGCTGAACAACATGGTCGCCACAACAATGGAAAGCGGGGTTTTGAATCGGCCGCTCATGAACTTATCGAAGGAACTTTGCAGGCCACACCGCACGACAAACTCCTGCACCGGAGAGAAGAGGAGGTAGCCACCTACGACAGCCACGGTTAACCCGAAGGTGATCTCCGGATCGTCTAGAAAGCGAATCGCGGACAGCCCAAACAGGTCCATGTGCTGCATACTTGGTACGGTGTTGATCAGAAGAAACTTGACACCAACGACGAGCAATAGAACTGGCAGTGAAAACAGAATCGCCTCTCTGATGGCAGCGCCGGCGCCCTTGGTGGTCAGGCCGTATTCCTCGAGAGGATAGTTGCTGCGGCGAATGACGTAGAAGATGACGCCACCAAACATGGCAAGCACCGGAATGGTGACGAAGGTGCTGGCTGGCACAAACTCTGACAACGCTTTCAGTGCACACAACGTAAAAGTGTAGAGAAATGTGCAAATAAGAATGTTTCCGAGAAACGTGCCAATTTCTACCCTGTGTTCACACTCTTCAAGGTGAGCCTGCATCGTCGATGCCTGGCTGGTGGTGGTTGTGCGAAGTCGTTTCGCGATCACTCCGCCCAGGTTCAGGTAAAGCTTGAGCGCCATATCTGCCGTGGCAGCAGTTTCTTCCGCGACGTTGATTGACCGTACCATCAAATCACTGCTGGCAACCACTGAAGCTGACCGGCTGCTGCTATCCAGTAGAGCCATTTCACCAACCACGTCACCGGCGCCAAGATGCGAGACAATATGTTGTTCACCTAAGTTCGGATCGACAACTTCAATGGCGACGTTGCCACTTTCTATCAGGTAAAACGTTTCTGCCTGGTCTCCTGCGAGAACAAGATATTCTCCTGCATTGAGAGTCAGTACTGGTGCGTCATTTATCAACGCTTCGTACTGGTCATCAGTCAAATCACTGAAAAGATCGGGGCGGCCAGAAGAATGCATCATCATCCAAGTCGTCGAATTAATTTAGTTTCGCTTCATTCACTGCACACATCAACCGCACGTTTAGGCCTGCCTTTCATCTCCAGAGAGCATCTTGTCGTAGACTGTGATCCGCATCACTTTCTCTGTCAGTTGTGGTAACAATGTGCCCAGTAATGCTGTCAGTTGACTGTTCACGCCTGGATACAGAATCGGGCGGCCTTTTTGTTCTGCGCTGAAAATTCTATTTGCCAGGATATCTGGCGACATTCGTTTATGTTCCCTGCGGTTATCAGGGCTGTGTTTTCTTGCGTGTCGGGTTCTGGTGGGTCCGGGATAGGCGGTCAACACGTTGACACCAGTTTGTTCGCTGACAGCACGAAGACTGCCCGCGTAGGAGGCAATGCCGTGTTTAGTGGCGGCGTAAACGGCAGCGCCAGGGTAGCTTGATGAGGATGATATGAATACGAATGAACCACCTCTGACCATCACGCTCCTTGCCAGCAGTCCAGCCGTCATCAGTAAAGGAGTCTGCATGTTCCGGTCGATAACACGTTGCTGATTGGCCATATTCGTTTTAGAAAACTGACCAACAACGTTGATGCCGGCATTGTGAATGCACACGGCAAACTGTTTTACGGATGAGACCAAGGTTGCCAAGACATCATTGAGATCCCCTGGTTTTGACAGATCGGCGATAATAAATTCCACATCAGCGCCGAGATCTGTCAGTTCTGATTCTGTCTTGGCTGCGCGCTCTCGATCGATATCTATCGCGGCAATGACATTGATGACCTGCCGGGTTTCTTCTGCCGCCCCTTCAAGCTTGCGCTCGGCTTCCTGGAATTTCGGCTCCAGCTCTTCTTCCCACTCATCCCTGATCTCGGCTTTAGCGAGATGCATCTGAACCCTGAGTTCGTCTCGTGCGGTTCGAAGCTCCTCGAAGATACGCTCAAATTCGTCTTCGTCAGACATGCTTAACTCCAGTTTTCTGTACTCATACGATCAGCATAGGTTTGCTGGCGGCCAGAACATTGATCTGCAGCAACAAACCAACCGTTGTTGTGTTTGCCTGCGGGTCGATACATTATCCCGAATGTCTGAAATTTGTGGTTGATCATCCTAACTGCTTCCGGAGGGAGCGATATCATGTCCAATGAAAAAAATGCCCGCTGGCTGGTCAAGTCCTACCCTGAAAAAGAACTCAGAAGTGATCACTTCGAGCTGGTTTACGAGGATGTGCCCGAGCCTGCAGACGGCGAAATTCTGATCAGGACAACGTCACTGGTGATTTCACCACCTTTAAGGATGGCCGTCGGTACGGGCGGCATCACAGGAAATGTCGTTCAGCTGGGTTCGCTTATGCGAGGCAGCGGGCAGGCGGTGGTTGTTGAATCCAGACACCCGGGGTTTGAGCCAGGTGATCTGGTGTCAGGGGCAATGGGCTGGCAGGAGTATGCGGTCACGGATGGCAAGAACCCTTTTCCTATTGAAAAAATACAAGCGCGTCATGGACAACCAATCACCGCAAATATGCACGTGATGGGTGCCAGTGGTGCGACTGCCTACATCGGGCTTTACGACCTCGCGAAACCCCGGGTTGGGGATGTGCTGCTGGTTTCCGCGGCGGCAGGTACCGTGGGGTCGCTGGTGTGTCAGTTGGGCAGGCAGTCAGGTTGTCGAGTGATTGGTATTGCCGGCAGTGATGCCAAGTGCCGCTATCTTACCGACGAGCTTGGCATCGATGCCGCCATCAACTACCGATCTGAAGATGTTGCAGATAGGCTGAAGTCGCTTTGCCCTCATGGTATCGATATCTACTTTGATAACGTGGGTGGTGAGATGCTCGACATTGCGCTGGGCAATATCACTCAGGGGGCGAGGGTAGTGCTCTGCGGTGCCACCTCCCAGTATGAAGGTGATGCCAGTTGGCGCGGGCCGGAGAACTACTTCAACCTGGTCTATCGTGAAGCCACGATGCAGGGGTTCTACATCTTCAACTATGCACATCGCTTTAATGAGGCTTATCGGCGATTGGGTGAGCTGATCAATTCAGGGCAGCTGGTCTATCGGGAAGATGTGCTGGACGGTATCGAACAGACGCCTGATGCCCTGGTGCGCGTGCTGGCCGGTGAAAACTTCGGCACTCAACTCGTTAAACTTGGGGAGCTGCCCGAGTAAGGAGTCACCTGAAACTTGGCAGTACGCTAGTCTCGAAGGTGACGGAATATCTGCTCCAATGCGGTCGGTGCTCCCATGGTGCCATCACCGGATCTTGGCATGTCTCCTTCAGCGAAGTTGTTTAGAGTCTCCAGTCCGTCGCGAATATGTTCTGGCTCTGGCGCACCCATGACGCCTTCTTTTTCCGTGGCAAACAGGGGCGCAGATCGAGCCCAGTGCAGTTGTGCAAAGTATCCCGCGCCGGCTTCAAAGATCTGGGCCTCAGCATCACAATCCTGATGAGCAAGCCAGGCAACCATCGCGGCGACTTTTTCTGGCCCCATCATGTTCATCACTGATTCCGGCGCTGCTTTCAGTTCAGGTTTACCCTGGGCAACGCGGTTCGCTGAAATGCTGCTGTTCAGATCACGAACCATCCGGGTATTCGCCTGCGGGATAAGTACATTGCATTTGATATCCAGTTTGAGTTTGCGAGCTTCAAATTGCAGGGAGTTCGCAAGACCAATGACGCCTGCTTTGCTCGCGGCATAGGCCGCAACCCCCGCGCCGTAAATCGCCGGTGAGGCAGTTACGATACATCTTCCGTGCTGCTGCGCTACGAACACAGGCCATGCAGCTTTCATCACCGAGAACACGCCGGTCAGATTCACGTTCAGTGTTTTCTGCCAGGATTCAAGCGTCAGTTCACCCCAGGTTTCCGGTGTAATGATGCCCGCATTGTTGACGACGATATCGATTCGGCCATAGGCATCCAGGGCCGCTCTGACAATCGCTTCACCCTGTTCAACGGAGTCATAGTTCGCGATCGCTGTACCACCACTGTTTCGAATTTCTTCAACGACCTCATCAGCCACTTGGTGTGCGTCGTTGCCGGTGCCATCAAAGGCACGACCCGGGTCGTTCACAACCACGGATGCGCCGCGCTCAGCCAGAAGCAACGCATGCTCCCTGCCAAGTCCACGACCGGACCCGGTGACCAGGGCAACCTGCCCGTCATATCTCAGATGATCTGTACTCATGCTTCGAACTCTTTATCGTGGTGTTAAGGCCGTGCAAGCTCCACAAATCTCGGTTCGGGATCATGGCCGAAAAACGTCCGGCCAATTTCTTCGAAGTGCCGATAGGAGATCAGTGCATGATTCGCTGCCTGATGTGCATCTCTTAACTGCCGTTCCAGCGGGCTGTCCATCCGGCTGCCCGTAGTACCTGCAGTATTGTTGATCATGCTCACGATTTCCCGGCAGGTCTGGGCGGCATGGGCACAGGCGAGAATCGCTGGCCAATAGTACTCCCATTCAGGTGACATTAGGCCACCGTCGTCCGCGCCGGGTCCCAGATGCTTTTCGAGAGCCTCCTGGGTTTCCATGACAAAAGCCCTTGCAGACATGAGCTTCGCCTGCGCTTCTCCGATCCGATAGTGAATCTGAGACTGATCTTTCAGGCTGGAACTCATGCCCCAGGGCGTCTTTTTGAGCGCCAGCTCTATGAAGTTATCGATGGTGCCACGACAGACACCCAGCGCGACGGCTGCTTTGTTGTAAATTGCATGGGTTGGGTTTCGATACGTTGGATTATCCCAGAGACTGCTGGGCGCCAGGGATCGAAAGGGCAACAAATGCTCCGGCGGCACATAGCAGTCCGTCATACGAACGTCATGGCTGCCTGACCCTCTCATGCCTGCGGTGTCCCTGGTGTCCACTATCTCGAATTCACCTTTCGGCACCATAAAAGATGCCTGAGCAGGTTGACCCGTCGCAGGGTCAACCGTCATCGCACCCATCAGGTAATTCCAGTTGGCGTTATGACATCCGCTGGCAAAAGAGCCCTGGTAGTTTACTCGCCAGCCTTCACCATCCGGGGTCGCCTCGCGACCCGGGTTCTCTCCGTTTGCTGGACCGTGACCGGAACATACCAGCGCATCCCAGTCATCGAAGATCTCGACCGCAAGCTCTTTGCTCATCTGACGGATCACTAACGCATTGATCTCAGATGAAATCTGAACGCACCAGCCAACGGAGCCGTCGATGGCTGAAACCGCTTCTATGATTTCAATCTGCTGACGCGCGCTCAGGTCTTCACCGCCCAGTTCATGAGGCAAGGCATAGCGATACAGACCGATGTCGGCCATTTCTTTTGATGCCCATGACGGAAGATGGCGCAGCGCCTGGGCCTCGTCACCTGCTGCGCGGAGGGATTCCTTGATGCCCTCGATCCGATCGAGCACGGGTGTTTGCGATATCTTCTTCTGTCGTTCGATAATTTCAGACTTGACCATATCGATGTCCTCTTGTTGGCTCGATTTAGGAGGTGAGTGGAAACTCCAGGTGCTTCTCAAAAATCCTGTCCCTGAATTCGAACAACACCGGATCAAACTCACCCATGATTTTCTGTAACAACTCTTAGCTGCCGCCTAACCCATCCGGCATCGGATTGATGTCGTGAGGTTGCGGTGACAGGATATTCGAGATGTAGGCGAAATAAATGTTCGCGGCGGAGAAGCGGTTCCCGTCTGAGACCATCGCGCTCTTTTTCTTCTTCTACGCTGAGATATTCCATTGGATACAGACTACATGCACATGACTGGTGCGCCTAGTGTTCGCTGGATGACATGTCTACTTTCAAGATCATGAGCTTTGTGGCACCATCTCACGCTTTGTCGGGGCCCTTTTCCTTACCCTGGGAAAGAGCCGTTTCGGGTCACAAGCCCTTCGATAGTTCTGTATGCGCGACTACTTTATCCGACGCCTGTTGCTGATTCCGCCAACTCTGATTGGCGTGACGATCATTGTGTTCGCTATTACCCGTCTGGTACCGGGTGGTCCTCTAGAACGCGCCATCATGGAGACACAACAACTCAGTGCTGGCGCAGCCTCATCACAATCCGCCGGCTCCGGCATGGCCATCTCGGAAGCGCAGTTAAAGAAGCTCGAGGAATACTACGGCTTCGACAAACCCATTGTTGAAAGCTATTTCGACTGGGTCACCAAAGTGGTGCAGGGAGACCTTGGTACCTCTTATCGTTATAACGAACCGGTCTGGGATGTCATTCAGGATCGTTTCCCGGTGTCCCTGTATTACGGGCTGGTGACCCTGGTTATCACCTATATTGTGTGTATCCCGCTCGGGATCCTGAAGGCAATACGCCACAGAACCGCCGTAGACAACATTACCTCGATACTCATCTTTGTGGGTTACGCCATACCCGGCTATGCACTGGGCTCGCTGCTGCTGCTCTATTTTTCTGTGCGCCTTGAGTGGTTCCCGATGGGTGGCTTCGTTTCTCTTTACCACGACGAACTCGACTTCTTCGGCAAAGTTGCCGATATCGTTAGACACTCGGTATTGCCGCTGATTTGTTATCTGATTGGTAGTTTCGCGTTGGTTACGCTGTTGCTGAAGAATCATCTGATGGACAACCTCGCTTCAGACTACATCCGGACGGCTATTGCAAAAGGTGTGTCGTTCAGGAAAGCCGTAACCGGTCACGCCCTTAGAAACTCTCTTATCCCTATCGCAACCACTTTCGGCCAGAACATTGTTCTGCTTGTTTCCGGATCTTTTCTGATTGAAAGTATCTTCGATATCGACGGCTTCGGACTGCTCGGGTTAACAGCCATTCTGGATCGCGACTACCCTGTCGTGATGGGCGTGGTGCTGCTGGCAAGCCTGCTCCTGCTGATCGGCAATATCATCTCAGACATTCTGGTCGCCATGGTCGACCCGCGTATCAGGTTCAGCTAGTGATCAAGCTCAACCCACAAACGATCAAGCGACTGCGTCGGTTCCGCGATATCAAGCGCGGCTACTACAGTTTCCTTTTTCTACTGGGCTTGTTGATTATTACCTCGCTTGGCGAACTGGTTGTGAACAGTCGCGCGCTGGTCGTGAGCTATGAAGGTACGCTGTACTTTCCCACTTACTCCGCATTTCGACCTGGTACGGACTTTGGTCTCGAGTACGACTACGAGACCAACTATCGGGATCTGCAACAGAAGTTCAGTGCGGATGACTCCGGTAACTGGGTGATCATGCCTCTCGTTCCATACAACCCACTGGAAAACAATGCCAAAGACGGTGTGTTCAAACCGTCACCGCCATCGATGGCCGACAGTCACTTTCTGGGCACCGACACCACCAGCAGGGACATCCTGGCCCGCCTCTTTTACGGCACACGTATTGCGCTGTGGTTCTCCATAGGGTTTATGATTTCAGTCTATGCCACCGGCATTGCCATTGGCTGTGCCATGGGTTACTTCGGTGGCACCTTTGACCTGTTATTTCAGCGATTCATAGAAATCTGGTCGAACATACCCTTTCTTTATATGGTCATTATCGTTTTCAGCGTTATCCCGTCGACATTTTCCATTACCGCGCGGATAACCATCCTGCTGGCAGTGATGGTGTTGTTCTCATGGACCAGCATGACCTACTACATGCGAACCGAAACCTATAAAGAGAAGGCGCGGGATTATGTCGCGGCTGCACGGGTGATCGGCGCATCCAATACCCGAATCATTTTCCGGCATATCCTGCCCAACGTGCTGTCGACACTGGTGACGTTTATGCCATTCACCGTTGTCTCTGCGATTACAGCGATTACCGCACTGGACTTCCTTGGTTTTGGATTACCGCCACCCACACCCAGTCTTGGAGAGCTTCTCAGACAGGGAACCGCCACACTCAGAACCGCACCCTGGATCGTCATGTCGGCATTCGGGACGCTGGTCATTCTTCTGACCGTGGTCACATTTATCGGGGAAGCCGTGCGTGAATCGTTCGATCCCAAAAAATTTACTATCTATCGCTAGGACTCATCAATCATGCTGAAACTGCAACAACTATTTCCGCCGGTACTTGTACTGGTTCTCGCGACAACGCTGGCCAGCTGTGGTGGTTCGGACGAATCCGAGCAGGCGGAATTTGAGCCCATAGACAATACTGAAGAGGTGAACGCCTACTACGAGGAACACGCGGACTTCTTCCACGCGAAGACTGTGGCTGACCTGCCTGCCGACCTTAATTGGGAAAATGGCGCTCACCTTCCTGAAGTTGGTTCTCCGAACGCGGTTAAAGGTGGCACTGAGTACAAGCGATTGCAGGACTTTCCCAGAACCCTGAGGTGGGCTGGCCCGGATTCAAACGGATCTTTTCGGATCTACCTGGTCGACGACTTCGGCGTGCAGATCGCGCATCGTCACCCGACAGAGTTCGAGTATTTCCCTGGCATCGCTGAATCCTGGGCAGTGGATGAGGAAAACAAAACGGTTTACGTGAAGATTGACCCGGCCGCGACCTGGTCAGACGGCCATCCGGTGACGTCGGAAGACTTCAAGTTCATGTTCTTCTTTTTTCGCTCCAGTTACATCATCTCACCCTGGTTCAATAACTGGTTTGGCACGCAGTACACAGGTTTCACCGAATACGACGACCATACGTTTTCAATTTCGGTGCCAGAGCGAAAACCTGACATGGAATCCCGGGTGCTGGGGCTTCGCCCAATTCCACGACACTTCTTTTATGAACTGGGTGACGATTATGTGGAGCGCTATCAGTGGCGTTTCTGGCCGACAACCGCTTCACACATGATTGAAGATGAGAATCTGAAAAAAGGCAGATCTGTCACGCTCACCCGGACCCCTAACTGGTGGGCCAAAGACAAGAAACACTGGCGCTATCGTTTTAACCCGGACCGTATTCATCTGTCTGTGATTCGAGACACTGCCAAACACTTTGAAGCGTTCAAGCGCGGCGATGTTGATCAGTTCAATCTTCGTCTGGCAGAGCACTGGTATGAAAAACTGCCTGATACCGACCCGGCTGTTGAGAATGGCTATATCCATAAGTCTTCGTTCTACAACCAACACCCCAGGCCAACGTTCGGTTTGTGGATCAACTCTGACCAGCCGCTGCTCAACAACCAGGATATCCGGGTGGGCATCAATTATGCGTCAAACTGGGAACTGGTCCTGCAGAAGTTTTTCCGCGGTGACTATGTGCGAATGCGCACGTCTTCCGATGGCTACGGTGACTTCACGCACCCCACGCTTGAGGCTCGGCCCTTTGATATAACGCTCGCCCAGGAGGCTTTCGCCCGGGCAGGGTTTAAAGCTCGAGGTACAGACGGGATCCTGGTTAACGAGGAAGGTGAACGTCTGTCGTTTACGCTTTCCAGTGGCTATGAGCACTACAAGGACATATTCACCATTCTGAAAGAAGAAATGCTGAAAGCGGGTGTTGAACTTCGTATCGAGGTCCTCGACGCCACTGCAGGCTTTAAGAAAGTGCAGGAGAAAAAGCACGACATTCATTTTGTCGCATTCGCCGTGTCGCTCGAGATGTACCCGAGATTCTGGGAAACCTACCACGGTGACAACGCTTTTGACGTGCCCTACCTGGAAGACGGTAGCGTTAATCCGGAGCGCAAGCGCAAGACACAGACCAATAACCTTGAGCTGATCGCACTGCCTGAAATGGATGAGATGATCAATCGATACCGTGCCTCTGACGACAGGGCAGAGATGATCGAACTCTCACATCGGATGACAGAACTGCATCACGAGTATGGCTCTTTCGTACCGGGATTCGTACAGCCCATGCTTCGAACCGGACACTGGCGCTGGGTTCGCTACCCGGAAGGCCACAACTACAAACACGTCAGCCGATACGACGACCTTTGGGTGCATTGGATCGATGCTGAGCTCAAAGCGGAAACCCTTGAAGCCCGCAAAAATAACGTTGGCTTTGAAAAAGAAGTTAATGTTTACGACCAGTTTGCGAACGACTGATGACTCTACTCGCCGTCAATAACCTGGTCACCGAATTTGATACCGACGAAGGTCGGGTCAGGGCGGTAGACGATGTTTCACTGGCTCTGGAAGCTGGCGAGACGCTGGGTATCGTGGGCGAGTCCGGTTGCGGCAAGAGCGTCACCGCGCTGTCTATTATGCGGCTTCTGCCGCAACCCATGGGGCAGATTGTCTCGGGTAGCGTCGTATTCGATGGCACTGATCTGAGTCAGTTATCTATCCCTGAGATGGAAAAGGTTCGCGGCGCAAAAATCGGCATGGTGTTCCAGGAACCGATGACGGCCTTGAACCCTGTTCACACCATCGGGCGCCAAATAACAGAAGTCCTCAGCCTGCACACTGACCTCTCGTCAGATGCACTTATCCGGGAGGCGATCGATATTCTCGACAAGGTCGGCATCCCCTCTCCAGAAGTGCGCATGACTGAATATCCCCATCAGTTGTCAGGCGGTATGCGTCAGAGAGTTGTGATTGCCATGGCACTTGCCTGCAAACCCGACCTGCTGATCGCTGATGAGCCAACGACAGCGCTTGATGTGACCATTCAGGCCCAGATACTAGAGCTGATCAAAGACTTGCAGCGTGATATGGGAATGTCGGTTGTCATGATCACCCATGATCTGGGCGTCATCGCAGAAACCTGTGACAGTGTGGTGGTGATGTACGCGGGCAAAGTGGCCGAATCCGGCACGGTGTATGACATCTTTGACCACCCATCTCATCCTTATACCCAGGGTTTGCTCTCATCCATACCGACCTTGAACACCGAACCTAAAGCCAGGCTCAATGTTATCGAAGGTATGGTGCCAGGTCTGATGGATTTGCCGGCGGGTTGTCGTTTCGAAAATCGTTGCCCGAATCGACAGGAGGCGTGTCAGTCAACAGTCCCTGATATCGAGTTGGTCTCAGAAAAAGCGAGTTCAGAGATACACAAAGTCAGCTGCCTGCGATGGAGAGAAATCTAGTGACGGGCGGGCCGATTCTCAGTGTTAAAGACCTGAAGATGCACTTTCCGGTGAAGGAAGGCATTTTGCTTCGTGCTGCCAAATACAATAAAGCGGTTGACGGTGTCAGCCTGGATATCATGCCCGGGGAAACGCTTGGCCTTGTCGGTGAATCCGGCTGCGGTAAATCCACACTTGGCCGATGTATCGCGCGATTGTACGAACCTACTGACGGCACAGTGAGTTTCGAGGGTACAGATATCACCCACATGAAGGGGCGGGCGCTGCGGCCTTATCGCCAGAATATTCAGATGATTTTTCAGGATCCCATGGAGTCCCTGAACGCCAGGCACACCGTCGGCGATATCCTGGAAGAGCCTTTTATCGTGCAGACCATCGGAGACAAAGCCAGCCGGGCAAAGCGGGTTCGAGAACTGCTTGATATTGTCGGACTGCCGGCGCGCTCAATCACACGCTATCCGTTTGAATTCTCCGGAGGCCAGCGACAACGTATTGGTATCGCACGATCGATTGCGTTGAATCCCCGATTGATCATCTGTGATGAACCGGTTTCTGCTCTGGACGTCTCCATTCAGAGCCAGATCCTGAATCTGCTGGTGGACCTGCAGAAAGAATTTAACCTGGCTTACCTGTTCATCGCGCATGATCTGGCGGTGGTTAAACATATCTCCGATCGCATCGCGATCATGTACCTGGGGAAAATAGTTGAGAAAGGCACCGGGGATTCGATCTACCACGCTCAGCAACACCCGTATACGCAGTCGCTGATTTCAGCGATCCCCGTGCCTGACCCGCATCGCGAGGTCAAACGCCAGATCATCAGCGGTGACGTACCTTCCCCGATTAATCCACCCTCAGGCTGTAGCTTTCACCCTCGATGTCCACATGTCATGGATCGCTGTAAAGTTGAAACGCCGGAGCTCAGAACCCGCAATCCGAACCTGGTTGCCTGTCATCTGGAATAGCGGGTAGACCGGGTAGCTCACTGTTTGGTATCTGGAGAAGTATCATCATCCCAGAGTGTTGGTCGATTTCCCGAATCCAGACTCTGAAAGATCGCGAGCCTCACCGGGGTGTCATCGATATGCTGGATTTCTTAAAAAGTATCGTTTGTTTGTCGGTCAGGTCCGTTGACGCGTCTTCAGCACAATGACGACGTTGCCGTTGTTGGCATGGTGCGCAAGATCCCCGCAGTTTGATCTTTTGGGCCCTGTTCGACACTATTGAGCTTGAAGTCTCGTAAACTTAATCACTCAACTATAAGCAGGTTATGAATGCACGTTTTTCTAAAAGTCGTCTGCCTTCCATTACTTCTCTTGCTCTCGCTGCTCACCCAGGCAGAAATCAAAGAAGTCACACTTCTACACACTAATGATATTGAAAGTGTTTATGAGCCGCTTCAGGCAGATTGGCGCGACGACATCGAGACAATCGGTGGGCTGCCTTACCTTGCTGGTCTGATCAGGCAGGTCCAGTCGGAAGAGTCTTTGAGCTTTCTGGTCGACGCTGGCGACATCTTTACTGGCGCACTGTCGAAGAAAACTTTGGGAAAGCTGCCGTTCGATTTGTACAGCGCCATGAACTACGACGTGATCAATATTGGCAACCATGAATTTGAATACGGCTGGGAAAAACTCGTGGAAACGCTACCGCGCGCCAGTTACCCAGTCTTAAATGCCAACATCGTGCATAAAGCATCCGGGTCAAGAATTGCTCAGCCTTACACAATTCTCGAGCGTGACGGCGTGCGGATCGGGGTGGTGGGTGTTATGGGTACAGACGCTTTCTTCAATACCACTGCGAAATTTCATCGCGCCGAGTTGACGATCGAAGACCCTGTTAAAGTCGCTCAATACTGGGTGGATAAAATTCGTGATGACGTTCACATGGTGATCGTGCTGACCCATCAAAACAGAACTGCACCGATGCAAACGAATAAAGAGTCGGACCCTTCGGTTCAACGAGGATTTCACGAAGACTATGCGATGGCGGGCGCGCTCGACGGCGTGCACGTCATTATTGGTGGGCACTCAGATAACGGTTTGATTGAGCCAGTTGTACACCCCGAAACGGGCACAGTGATTGGTTTGACCTTTGGCCAGGGTATGCATCTTGGTCTGATGCGCTTTTCGGTCGACACCAGCAGCAACGAGGTCAAATACTTAAGCGGTAAACTCATCCCGGTTGATGCCGGCAGCTTGCCTCGAGACCCAGGCACTTACCAACTTATCGATCAGGCTCGCAGTGCGTATCCGGAACTCACTGAGGAGGTTGCGCGCCTTCCAACGGCCGCTATGCGCAAGTACAACCGGGAATCCACGATTGGCAATCTGCTGACAGATATTATGAGAGACGCGACAGCGAGTGATATTGCGATGCTTAACTCCGGAGCAATCCGCGCAGACTTGAATCCTGGCATCGTCACCGCAGAGCACCTGATGAATGTCTATCCCTTTATTGATGTTCTCACGGTGATTTCTTTAACGGGTGAACAGGTTCGCGAACTGGTGAATTACAGCCTGACACTTCCCTATGGGATTGCCCAGTTTTCAGGACTTGAAATTACTTACGATGGCAGTCAACCGCCGACACAAAGATTGATTAGCATTCAGCATAACGGAGAGCCACTGATTGATACCGGGTATTACACGGTGGCAACCAGCGCTTTTGTTGCCAATGGCGGGGATGGCTACCAGGTGTTTGCCGAAGGTGAGCTGATTGCAGATGAGTTAAGTGTGCCCGACGTATTTCGTGACGGCTTCAAACAGATGGGTCGAGTGGAGTTACCGGCATTGGGACGCCAGGTAGACATCAGTTTGGTGACAAAGTAATTGTGCCTATCGGCGAGCGGGGCAAACAGATTCAATAGATCCGGGCGCTCGCAATTACCATCTGTATTGCGCTGATGAGGCTTGCAGGCGACCGATGCATCGGGCCGGCCATCATGTAACGAATATTGGCGTTTGTTACGGATTGATGATGCGCTCTATATCGGCTGAGTAACCAAGTAGTTCAATATCGCGCTGGTATCGGTCCGCTGCGATGCGTGCGGTTTCGGGATCGTAGGGGTAGGAAGCTGTGTCCCGGCTGGATCGGTTCTGGCGTGGAATCGACGGCATACCGAGCCTTCTGGCAATGGGTTCCCAGTCCGCTGAAAGTTGCTCGAACTTGCCGATGTAATCAGTAATCAATCCCTGGCTGTCAGCCAGGCACGTTTGCTGGGACCGCAGATGTCGATCTATGCGGTCATCAGGTATCTCGGCTACCCGGCGGACAAAGTCCTCAAAGGGCATGTCTAGCGTGATGTCATGGTCCCAGAATATGTTGTGGCCTCCCTGTTCGCGGACGTCCAGTATCTTGTTTACATAGCTGGAGTGGAGGCGGTCGAGGGGATTTCGAACAAAACCAAACAGGAATTCTGGCTTGTTGCGCCGCAGTCCTGCAGGTGAGAAATGAGTAGTGTAACGATCGGAATATACCTTGATACAGGTGCGATCAACCTGGCTCTCCGGGTTTCCTGCGATGCGGCAATGGAGATGAGTCGTCAAGGCATGCTCGATAGAGGTAGATGCAACTTTCGTCACTTTGATGTAGCCGGTGTTGGCTTCAGGAATCAGCCACATCTTCGGTCTGTTTCTTTTGACCTTGTAATTGCGGTGAATCTTTCGCCACCAGCTTTGCCGATGCATGCCTGGTTTCATCCAGTCATTTTAACCTGACAACTGTTGGGCAATACATTCAGAAAAGTATCGTCATGCTTTAGACATGCAGGCAACCGAAGCGTCGGACACTCCGCCATGTGACCGGTTTATGGGGGCAGACAGAACGGCTTGGACGGATTGGTTACCAGTACACTGAAAGCAGTGATGGTGTCCCGCAGCAGACCGCCCTGGATGTCGGCTCCCTGGCCTTTCAGCTCTTCATGTAGAAGCTGCGCGACCTGCACACCTTCAGCGCCGTGTCTGGAGATGTTGGCGGTCACCCATATGCCCGCTCCCCAGTCGTCCGGTTGGCTGGTCTGTTTGAGTTCAACCGGTCCTACTCGGAGATCCACGTAAGGATTTTCCAGGTCCTCTTTTTGGAGCGACGTTCGCCGTACAGTCAAACGGATCTTCGCCTTTTTGCACGTGAAGCACGGTCAGCCGTTCCCGCATAAGAGAGATGGTTGCCAGAGCATCGGCCGTTTGCGCTGAGCGCAAGTAGCCAAAGTAGACATTGCCCCCAAGACTCGCCAGCAAGGCAGCGATGCCCAGAGCAATCATCAGTTCAATCAGTGAAAAGCCACGCAATGTTTTCATCAGGCGAGTTCCGTAAAGCGCGGATGATACTATCTAAACAAACTGGCTCTTCATCATTAACGGGGGACACCGGCATTCATTAAACTGATTTTTGCGAAAGTCATTTAATGGAGATAACACC
>CBFIJB010000003.1:0-264971 GCA_965662805.1 Candidatus Azotimanducaceae bacterium
CCATACTTTGTAGCCAGTCGGAACCTCCACGGTACGTGGATGCCGACGGCGGCCCCGTTCAAGTCCTCTCCTCGGCACCAATACGCTTATTGGTCCATACTTTGTAGCCAGTCGGAACCTCCACGGTACGTGGATGCCGACGGCGGCCCCGTTCCAATTTATGCTCTGAAAACTGGCTTTCCAGCATAACCTTGAATACGATCCTAACGTTCGACAACCTTAGACTAACTGGTCTGAGCTGACTTACAATCCACACACATCTCCAAGAATCAATTTTGTTTAAATAGTGTTGATCTGGTGTCACCTGGCGAGGGCAAATGGGAAAGTTGGAAAGAAGGCAGAAAGGATTCACGCTGATTGAGCTCATGATCGTTGTCGCGATCATCGGCATTCTGGCCGCCGTTGCGTTACCCTCTTACCAGGACTACATCCGCACCGCCAATATGAGTAAAGTCCAGCGCCAGTATCAGGAAGCGCTGAAGATCACAGAATCCAAGTTTGTGCAGGGTTTTGTGCAGGTAACGCTGAATCAGACGCTCACCATTCCTTCAACGACTGCAGAGTGGATCTCGCTGTACAATCCAAAGAGCGTTAACGCGCCAGGGGGCGGTGCTGCCTTCGTATCAGGGAGCGGCAACGCGACAACCGGGGCTATTGGTGTGACCGCTTCGGGCGCTTTCCCTGGAACCATAGAAGTCGTACTGGACCTGCCCGGTTACCAGACGTTAACCGCAGCAACGACCACTATCGTACCGCAGCCAGACCTGTAGAGATCTATCCAAACGGGCGATTCAATATGATCGTGTCTTCACGATCTGGACCGGTGGAAACAAAATCAATCTTTGCTTCACAGGCAGATTCTATCCTGTCGAGATAGGCCCGGGCGTTGGCTGGCAGGCTATCTAGCGACTTCGCCTGTGCGGTTGTTTCCTGCCATCCCGGAAGCTCTTCGTATACCGGCTTGGGGTTGTCTGAATCCGGATTCTCGTAGTCAACACAGATGGCAACCTTCTCGAGACCATCGAGCACATCAAGCTTGGTGATACAGAGCCCGGAAACACTATTAATGTTGATTACTCGCCTCAGCGCGTAGGCGTCAAACCAGCCACAGCGTCTCGGACGACCCGTCGTGGAACCAAACTCGTTACCAACGCGCGCCAGGTGACTGCCGACATCATCAAACAGCTCTGTCGGAAAAGGACCAGAGCCTACTCTGGTTGTGTAAGCCTTGGTGATTCCCAGTATGTAATCGAGGTCGAGTGGACCAACGCCACAACCGCTGCCGATAGCACCGGCGGTCGTGTTGGATGATGTCACATAGGGATACGTACCCTGGTCAATATCCAGCAGTGAGCCCTGCGCCCCTTCGAACAAAATGTTGGCGCCACTCTTTCTCAGCACGCTCAACTCTTCAACGACGTCCCGGACCATGGGCCTGAGTTTGTCGACATAGGCCATGGAAGCGGACATGACCTCTTCAACGCTGACTGGGTCGGTATTGAAATAGTTCTGAAGTACAAAGTTGTGATAGTCCAGGATCTCTTCGATTTTCGTTTGATAGCTGGTTTCATCGAACAGGTCTACAACGCGGACACCACGGCGGGCCACTTTGTCTTCGTATGCCGGACCTATACCGCGACCTGTGGTACCGATCTTCTGGTTGCCACGAACATTTTCGCGCATTTGATCCAGCCTGATGTGGTACGGCAGGATAAGCGGACAACCGCTGGAAATATGGAGTCGATCGCGAACGTTGACCCCCGCGGATTCCAGCTCTTCGATCTCCTTGAACAGGTCAGGCACTGACAGGACCACGCCATTACCAATCATGCAGGTAACCTTCTCGTGCAGTATCCCCGACGGAATAAGATGAAGAATCGTCTTCTCGCCACCAACTACCAGTGTATGTCCGGCGTTGTGACCGCCCTGAAAGCGGACGACCGCAGAAGCTTCTTCGGTCAACAGATCAACGACCTTGCCCTTACCCTCGTCGCCCCAATGGGTGCCGATTACTACTACATTTCTGCCCATGCCTAGTCTTCCTCTGGAACCAGCTGCCAGTCCCCATCCTGATAAACCAATCGAAAGTCCTGACCGTTGGCCGAGCCGGACTCCAGAACTACATATCCCTGTTCACGGAGCTGTTGAGCTTTCTGCCAGAGCGAGTGCTCCTGTCCGCTCGGTATATCAGCGACACAGACCGTTTTTCTAGCCTCGACATCGACCAGCGCTGCATCAGCGACTCGCCGAACATCCACCGAGAATCCTGTCGCGCCGCGCTGACTCCGACCAAACACCTCGCCAATATGATCGTAACGTCCACCTTTTGCGACGACTTCCCGCACACCATTAACATAGGCGGCAAAAACAATACCCGTGTGATAGGCGTAGCCACGAAGCTCACTCAAATCAAAATAGATGTGCAGATCATCAAAGCGTTCGGCAAGTGTTTCTGAAACCTGTTGCAGATTCTCAATTGACGACACGATACCGGGCATATCACTGAACAGATCTCTGGCTCTCGCGAGAACCTCACTATCGCCACTCAGACCAGGCAACTCCACAAGCAGTTTCGTCGCCTGATGAGATAATTCCAGATTCGCACACAGTTCACGTATCTCAGCAACGGCCTTGCGTTGTACTGCTTCGAACAGCAGTTCCTGATCATGTTCACTGAGAGAAAGGCTGCCCAGCAGCTGTCTGAAGATATCGACGTCACCAAGGTCCAGGTGAATCGCGGAGAATCCGAGGGATCGCAGTGACTCCAGCATAAGACTGACGATTTCCACGTCTGCTTTACTGCTGCTTTCTCCGAACAGTTCAGCACCGACACTGAGCGGTGTACGACTGGATAGCATGGTGTCCGCCTGCGACTGCACCACAGTT
Organism: Candidatus Azotimanducaceae bacterium; assembly: GCA_965662805.1. Taxonomy (GTDB): domain Bacteria; phylum Pseudomonadota; class Gammaproteobacteria; order Pseudomonadales; family Azotimanducaceae; genus UBA9659. Next base: position 2,887 of record CBFIJB010000003.1, read on the forward strand.
CCGGCGTAGCAAAGACGGACAACTCCGTCCTGATTCAAACTGTGGGCATCGATGCGCGCTACCTGCGGAGTAATATCCGCTCGAACGCCCATTGTTCGCCCTGTCATCAGGTCTACGAGTTTGAAAGTCTTGAGGTCCAGGTCACGACCCGTGCCCGTCAGCAGAGATTCCAGGTATTCGATCATGGGAGGAATGACATAGTCATAGCCCCAGGACTCAAAAAGATCCAGGAATCGTCGGCGCACCTCTTCAAGCCTGCGGGCCTGAGGGGGTAGCACGTCTTCAACGCCATCTGGCAGCAGCCAGCGATCGACAATGGCCATAGTTCGGGTAATGCCTAATTGATCAAATACAACAAGCCGGTTCCAAGCAGCATGCTGACCAGGCCGGCTATTCTCATGGATCTGTCGTCGACTTCAGCAAGCCTCGACACCATTTCACGCCAGCGTTTGGGATATAAAAAAGGGACAATGCCTTCAATCACAAGGACCAGACAAAGTGCCACACCCAGATCATGCCACACAGTTTTAACCGCTCTTAAACGCAATAACCGAGTAACTGGTACCCAGCTACCCGGCTATCAAACGCGCAAACTAACTCGTTATTATGCGTTGGTCAACGCAAATAGCGCTGCCTATTGAAGCTCGCTGCTATTCAGATATTTAAAGAACTCGCTATCCGGCTGAATCAGTAGAATATCGCCCTTATTAGAGAAGGTTCGCTGATAGGCCGTCATACTGCGATAAAACTCGTAGAAGGCTCTGTCTTTAGTGAAAGCCGAGGCGTAAATAGAGGCCGCTTGCGCATCCCCTTCACCGCGAATTTCTTCCGCAGAACTGTAGGCTTCCGCCAGAATCACTTCCTTTCGCTTCTCAGCGTCGGCACGGATACCTTTCGCGAGCTCTTCACCTTTTGCCCGATGTTCCCTGGCTTCGATGTCCCGCTCAGTGTTCATTCGAGCGTATACAGACTGGCTCACCTCCGGTGGCAGGTCGATACGCTTGACCCGAACGTCAACCACCGTTACACCGAGTTCATTCTGCGCGACTTCATCCAGGCTATGGGTCAACGCCATCATCAGTTCATCCCGTTCACCGGAGACAACCTCATGCAACGTGCGTTTACCAATCTCATCCCTGAGTCCATCGTTGATCCGTTCTTTCAGAAGTTCAATGGCACGACGCTCGTCACCGGATGTCGAGGTGTAGTAGGTCTGGACGTCAGCCACCTTGAACTTGGCGAACGAGTCAACAATGACCGCCTTCTTTTCCTGGGTCAGGAATCGTTCTGCAGGCGCGTCGGAAGTCAGTATTCGGCCGTCAAACTTACGCACCTGGTTGATCACAGGAAGCTTAAGATGCAGACCGGGCTTGATGTTATCTCGAGTGACTTTACCGAACTCAAGCAATACGGCGCGTTCCTTCTCTGTAACTACAAAGACGGAGTTCATGCCCAGGAGCACCAGCAGTACGATTATAAAGCCCAATACAAAAGATCGATTACCCATTAGCGTCTCTCCCTTCTCGTATTTCTGGTCGGTTCACTGGTGTTATAGCTGGGCGCCCCGGCGCCGGAATCCTTGCCGTAGTTAGCGGAACTGCCCTGAGACTGCTCCATAATCTTGTCCAGAGGCAGATACAACAGGTTGTTGCCGCCATCCACGTCAATCATGACCTTAGTGGAATTGCTCATCACACTCTCCAGGGTATCAATGTACATCCTGGATTTCGTCACTTCAGGTGCCAGCTTGTACTCCGCATACAGGGCGTTAAAACGGGAGGCCTCACCACGAGACTGGGCGATAACCCGTTCTTTGTAAGCCTGGGCTTCTTCAAGTAGCCGCTGTGCATCACCCCGTGCTTCCGGAACAATCTGATTGGCAAACGCATCTGCTTCGTTACGCAAACGGACTTCGTCCTCTCGGGCCTTGATCACATCGTCAAATGCGGCACGAACTGCATCTGGTGGCGCCGTCTCATCAACCGCAACCTGGGTAACACGGATACCCGTACCATAGTCATCCATGTAGCTCTGAACACGCTCTTTGACATCCCGCGCCAGTGCAGCACGACCTTCAGTCAGAATATCGTGCATCTCGGTGCTACCAACAACATGGCGCAATGCACTTTCAGTCGCCTGATAGAGACTCTTGTCAGGATCACGGACATTCAGCTTGTAGGCGATCACATCGTCGATGATGTACTGCACCGTCATTTTGACTTTGACGATGTTTTCATCTTCGGTCAGCATCTCGGAATCGTGTGGCCTGGAGCGCACTCGCGTGACATTCTCTTTGAGCACCTCGTCGATCAATGGCGGATTCCAGTGCAGACCCGGCATAACGACCTCGTCCACTTTTTTACCAAAGCGCAGCACAACACCTCGCTCCTGCTGGTCGACGGTGTAAACACCCATCACGCCGTAAATCAATGCCAGGACCAGAAAAGCCAGCCCTATCAGGTTCATGTTCAATGGCTGGCCGGAGCCACCACCTGAACCGGAACCTCCTTTGCCACCAAACATCTGTGACAGGTTGTTCTGCAGCTTGCGAAACGCTTCGTCCAGATCGGGCGGTCCTTCATCATTGCGATTACCCCAGGGATCTTTATCTCCCTGGTTTCCTCCGCCGGGTTCATTCCAAGCCATTTTTCCTCCTGTAAAACTATCAATCGCCGCATTGCGACGAGTGGGAGACGCATTCTCCCACGTTTTCCTGAGAACTCAATCCGTGAATTCTGAGGAGTCTATTCGGCAAAAGGTGCGATTTGCCGCAGTCTGCTCTCTTCAATTCGAAGGTGCATCTGTACAGAACCATCTTCGCAGGGCTCTTCACTCATCACCGCACCCAACTCGAAAAATTGCGCCCTGATACGGCCGTCTTCAGGTCGCACAGTAACACTCGTTTCGATGACATGTTCACCAATTCGTTCCGCAATTGCATCAAGCAACAGCTTTGTTCCATCTCCTGTCACACTGGACAGCCAGACCCGGGTTGGTTCTCCCCGGTGGTTTCGTTCAATACGGGGGCGTTCGCCAACCAAATCAACTTTGTTGTAAACAAGCAGCTGTGGAATCTCGCTTGCACCGATTTCATCCAGCACTTCGTTCACTTCTGAAATTCTCTCATCACGCAGCGGCGCTGCGACGTCCACCACGTGCAAAATCAGATCTGCCTGGCTGACCTCTTCCAGAGTGGCTCGAAACGCATCGACCAGCGAGTGCGGCAGTTGCCTGATAAAGCCCACAGTATCTACCAGGACCGCATTGCCAATGACCGGCAGCTCAAGGCGGCGCAGAGTCGGGTCCAGCGTCGCAAACAGTTGATCTTCCGCGTGGACATGTGCACTGCAGAGCTGATTAAAAAGCGTCGACTTTCCGGCATTGGTATAACCCGCAAGGGACAGACTCTTGATTGATGAACGAGTTCTCGCTCGCCGATTGTGCTCACGCTGACCATGCACTTTCGCAAGGCGGCCATTAATTCGCTTAATGCGATCACCAATCATCCGCTGATCAGCTTCAAGCTGGGTTTCGCCGGCACCGCCCAGACCAGACGAGGCACCTGCGCCACGCCCGGATCCACCACGCTGACGATCCAGGTGAGTCCATCCGCGCACCAGTCTGGTAGAGGCATGTTCAAGCTGGGCCAGCTCAACCTGCAGCTTACCTTCATGCGTTCGCGCTCGACGCGCGAAGATTTCAAGAATCAGGCCCGTACGACCAAGGACGCGCTTGCCCAGCGCCTGTTCCAGGTTTCGTTCCTGTGTCGGTGACAAATCATCACCAAACACGACCAGGTCACACTCATTCTCAGCAATCCAGCCAGCAATCTCCTCGACCTTACCCCCTCCGATGAACGTTCCAGGATGAGGATAACGACGCTGGCTGGACAGAAGCCCAACCGGAATGAGGCCAGCGGAGCTGACCAGTTCGCTCAATTCCTCCGCTGATGCGAGTTCGGAATCAAATTGCTGAATATGAATCAGTAGCGCTTTGCTACCCGACTCCGGACGGTCTAGAAACAAGCTTTATTCGTTTCCTTCGGTGGGCATCTTCACTGCTCGCGAAGGCACAACCGTTGATATGGCGGACTTGTAAATCATCTGGTTTACCGTATTCCTCAAGAGGATTACGAACTGATCAAATGATTCAATCTGTCCCTGCAGTTTGATGCCGTTCACCAGATAGATAGAAACCGGGATACGATCCTTGCGCAGGGCGTTGAGGAAAGGGTCTTGTAGAGACTGCCCTTTTGACATGTTGCTCTCCTGGGATTCCTGGGCCCGCCGCAAACGTGACGGAGGAATCGATAAATGAATAGTGCTGAGCAAACGCCTGCCAAATACTGGCAGCTGATCTGGCTCAGGATCAGCGCTCGATATACAGGCGACTATCCTAATATGGTGGTGTTGTTGACGATTTTCAAGGTCTGCTCCAGGTTGGCTGATTCCATGGGATGCAGATCCCGCCAGCCTCGAAGCCAGGTAAACTGGCGCTTGGCAAGCTGTCGGGTTGCAGCGACCGCAGATTCGATCATGGTTTGTTCATCTATCTCGCCGTCCAGGAACGACCAGATCTGGCGATAACCAACAGCCCGAATAGCCGGTAAACCAGCGTGAAGGGCCGGGTTTTCTCTTAGCCTGCGGACCTCCTCCACAAAACCCGCAGCCAGCATCTCCATAAAGCGCTGCTCAATAACCTTATGCAGTAACGCACGATCAGGCGGCAAGATTGCGATCTCAAGTAATGGAAACGGGCAGGGATCACCATTCTTTTGATGATGGCTGGACAGTGGTTTTCCGGACAGGCGATAAACTTCCAGCGCCCTTTGGAGCCTTTGTGGATCTGTCGGATGAATACGCGCTGCCGACTCAGGGTCAATGCGTTTCAGCTCCTCATGCAGGTGTGTCCAGCCATGACGCTCAGCTTCCCGGGTAATGTCATCGCGCACAGACTGATCAGCAGCTGGCAGCGTAGACAACCCCTCTTTCAGAGCCTTCAAGTACAGCATGGTGCCGCCTGCGATGACCGGTATCCTTCCCCGCCCCAGAATCCCCTGGACGGACGTGATCGCCTGTTCCCTGAAGTCAGCCGCTGAATAGGGCTCATCCGGATTCCGAATATCAATCAGGTGATGAGTCACCTGCTGCTGGATCTGTGCATCCGGTTTCGCCGTGCCAATGTCCATGCCGCGGTAAACCTGTGCCGAATCGGCACTGATGATTTCTCCGTCGAGCGTTTTGGCGAGTTCAAGAGCGAGTGAGGATTTGCCACTGGCCGTCGGACCAGTGATCACAAGGGCACCGTTCATCAATGACTAGCGGCCTCTCAAAAAAAGGCTATCGAGTTCATGGAGATTCAGTTCACACCAGGTCGGCCGCCCGTGGTTACATTGCCCTGAACGTTCGGTTTCTTCCATATCCCTGAGCAGCGCATTCATCTCTGGTATCGACAGTTTTCGGTTCGCACGAACAGAACCATGACACGCCATCGTAGAAAGAACCTCATCTCGATGCTGGGCTATTCGCTGACTGGCCCCGTACTCGGCGAAATCTGAGAGCACATCACGCACCAGTTGTTCGACGTCGCTTTTTGCGAGCAGCGTCGGAATAGCTCGAACGATGATTGACTCTTCGCTTACCCTCTCCAGCTCAATACCCAGCTGGTTCAGCTCATCACCCTGGTCATCAATGATATCGGCCTCTTTTTCCGAAACCGCAATGGACAGCGGCACCAGCATCGGCTGGCTCCGAATACCTTCGCTGTCACAGGCATTCTTCATATGCTCATAGGTGATTCTTTCGTGCGCCGCATGCATATCTACCAGCACAAGGCCATTGGCGTTCTCTGCAACGATGTAGACACCATGCAGCTGCGCCACCGCGTACCCCAGCGGTGGCATGGTTTCATCCTCAGTCTCAGGCAACACGGCGGTTGACTCAGCGTCTCGGGCAAACATCTCGCGATAAACCGCGGTCGCTGGTTCACGCAACCCTGAGGACGGATTTCTGCCACCGGGGGCACCAAAACTCATCGGTGCCTGACGCATCATTGCCGGAGGGTATTCCTGTGTCTCAGCTGTCTGGGCCAGCGAGGCATCATCCGGCCGGACGTCCGCCAGCACCCTGTGGATGGTTCTGAAAATAAAGTCGTGCACATCACGGCTCTCTCTGAACCGGACTTCATGTTTGGTCGGATGCACGTTGACATCCACCAGCGCCGGATTCATTGACAGGAAAAGGCAGTAAACCGGGTTTCTGCCGTGATACAGCACGTCCGCATATCCCTGCTTGACCGCATGAGTGATAACTTTGTCCCGAATGACGCGGCCATTCACAAAGAAAAACTGCTGATCAGCCTGGCTTCTTGAGAAAGTGGGCAAACCAATCCAGCCTCTCAGCTCCAAGCCACCTCTCTCTTCACTGAAAAAGATGGCATTCTCAAGGAATGCTTGGCCAAAGACGCTGGAAATACGCTGCGCTTCATCATGGCCGACATACTGGCGGGTTGTCTTGCCATTGTGATTGAGAACAAAGGTGACCTCTGGATGACTGAGGCTGACCTTGCGCACAACTTCCTCAATTTTCAGGTATTCCGTGCGTTCTGTTCGGAGAAACTTGCGCCTGGCGGGCGTGTTAAAAAAGAGATCGGCGACCTCGACAGTGGTGCCCCGCGGATGTGGTGCTGGAGAAAGTTCGGCAGACATATCCGCTCCCGTGGCTCGAACGCACCAGCCATCTGCAGCCTGATCGCTGATATTGGTGGTCAGGCTCATGCGGGAGATCGAAGCGATACTTGCCAGCGCTTCTCCTCGAAAGCCAAGCGTTTCTATTGCTGCCAGATCTTCAGGTTTCTGGATTTTGCTGGTGGCATGCCTCGCAAGCGCGAGATTCAGATCATCAGGATGAATACCGCCGCCATCATCATGTACCCGGAGCAGTTTAACGCCGCCGGAAGTGAGATCGATCTCAATACGCTGGGCACCCGCATCCAGCGAATTCTCAAGAAGTTCTTTAACGACAGAGGCAGGTCGTTCAACGACCTCACCGGCCGCAATCTGGTTAGCCAGCCGCTTGTCCAGCTGGTTGATTCTGTTTGTTTGCATGCGTGATTTTTTCTGGACTAGCCGGGTGGAATCTTCAGTTTCTGCCCGATTCGAATAGTATCACTCCGCAATCCGTTAAAGTCTTTAAGTTTCTTGAAGCTGACGCGATAACGAGAGGCGATTTCAGAGAGAGTGTCACCACGCTCAATGACGTGCGTGATTGACTGGTCCTGGCGCCCCTGCTTCACCCACGCCAGGTATGACCCTGCGGGTGGATTGTCCTGCATGGCAGAACGAACCCCTCTGAATATGGCCGTTGCCAACTTTTTCTGATGCCCGGTGGTCGCAAGCTTTTTCGCTTCACCCGGATTGGAAATATAGCCGGTCTCAATCAGCAGGCTCGGAATATCCGGTGACTTCAGAACCGCGAACGCTGCCTGCTCTACCCGCTTCTTGTGCAGTTTGTTCACCCTGCCAAGCTCACCGAGAACCTGGGTGCCCATATCAAGACTTGCAGAAAGACTGGCTGTCATGGAGAGATCCAGAAGCACGCCCGCAAGGAGATCATCCTTGTCATCAAGAGAAACACTACCGACACCGCCAATCAGGTCTGCACGGTTCTCCTTTTCGGCCAGCCAGCGCGCTGTTTCACTGGTGGCACCTTTCTGAGAGATCGCATAGACAGACGCGCCGCTCACTTTGGGCGTTTTGAATGCATCAGCATGAATAGACAGAAAAACATCTGCCTGACTTTTCCGGGCAATTTCAGTTCGCTTGCGCAAGGCAATGTAATAGTCACCGGTTCGCACCAGGGTTGCCCTGAAGCCCGGCTCCTGTTCGAACATATCTCTGAGTTTCGTGGCTATCGAGAGCACGACGTGCTTTTCATACAGCCCCCCGGGACCGATGGCACCGGGATCATCTCCGCCATGGCCGGCATCGATGGCGATGACCACATCCCGCATCTGGGTCAATGTGCGCTCCGACTTCTGCGCAACAGGCTCACGTTGCTCGTTGTCGGGGTTATAGAGATCGATGACCAGACGATCCCCATATTGCATGATTGGTTTAAGAACAAAGGACCGGGGTTTAACGACTTCACTCAGATCCAACACCACCCGTACATCATTGCCATCATTACGTCTGGAAGAACGGATGGAACGAATCGGTGTTTTGTCGAGTTTCAGATTCCTGACGTCAGCATCAAGGTCGGCATTGCTGATATCAATCACCAGGCGATGAGGGTCCGTCAGCGAAAATATCTTGTGTTCAACCGGGCTGCCCAGATCAAAGACCATCCTGGTACGGTCGGGAGAGGGTCTGACCCTGAGCCCTTCAACCGATGTGCGGGCAGCAAGCAACGCATCGCTCCCCAACATTAAGAACAGGGCGACGATCAGAATCAGGTGTTGCCCGGCAGCACCTCTTTGTAAGCCTGAATAACTTGCTCGCAAACCTTCTCACCATGCACGGTGTTCGCCGTTATGCATATGATCCGTTTTTCACCGGAGACATCAATGCCAATATGCAGGTCATATGTCGGCAGGAACCCACTTGCTTTTTCGGGCCATTCAATCAAACAAAGAGAATCAGACCTGAAGTATTCATCAACTCCGACATAGTCGAGTTCACCGGGATCACTGAGTCGATACAGATCAAAGTGGTAAACATCTACTTTTTCACCCTGATGGTTGACCTCGTAAGGCTCAACCAGCGTAAACGTCGGGCTCTTAACCGCGCCTGAATGGCCCATCGCACGCAGTATGCCCCTGCATAGAGTCGTTTTACCGGCACCCAGATCACCACTGATGTGAACTGCACCATGGCCCGCAAGGGACACGGACAACCGTCGACCCAGCCGGATCATGTCTTCTTCACAGACAGCATCCAGAGTGACACTTCTTGAGATCTGCTGAGTCATCGGTTTATCAGCCTGCGCATTTCCGGCGCCAGTTCAGTGGCAAGCAGACCACGTTCACCACGCGCAGCAACAATATTGTCAGCTGCACATGAGTGCAGGACCGCACCCAATTGAGCAGCAAAAAGTGACTGCCCGGTTTGGGCTAAAAGGCTGCCGATAACACCAGAGAGCACATCACCCATACCCGCAACTGCCATCCCGGGGTTGCCATAGGGTACGAGCGCTACGCCCTGCACATCAGATATGAGTGTGCCTGCACCTTTAAGCAACACAACACCACCATACTTTTCCTGCAACCCGATCACAGCATTCAGGCGATCTTTCTGAACGTCTTCTCCAAGCAGACGCGCTGCTTCACCTGGATGAGGCGTCAGTATCCAGTCATCTCTGCGGACCGGTTGTTCGGAAAGCAGGTTCAGACCGTCGGCATCAATAACCAGAGGTTTTCCTGATTCAATCACTGCCTTAAACAACATCCTCGAATAATCATCACGCCCCAGACCGGGACCCAGTACGACCACGGTAGCACGCGCCAGCAACGACGACAGTTCATCAACTGAGCTGATACCACGAGGCATAACCTCGGGCCGTCGTGCCAGAACACTGGCAACATTAGTTGGATGAGTCGCGACGGATACAAGACCCGCACCGGTCATCATCGCCGATTCCGCCGCCATAATGACGGCACCGCCCATTCCTTCGTTACCGCCCACAATGAGGACATGTCCATGGGACATTTTATGGGAATTACGATTCCTGACCGGCATTTCTGCAATCAGTTCCTCAAAGTCCAGCATGGATGCTGAGGCAGTAACGCTGTCATACACATCATCAGATACACCCAGATCAGAGAACACCAGTTCGCCAACCAGCTCTGTAGCGTCCTCGGTGAGCAAACCAAGTTTTCTGCCAATGAACGTTACCGTGACATCTGCCTTGATGGCGCAACCCAGAATATTACCTGTGTCGGAACTCAACCCTGACGGAACATCAACAGCCATGACGGGCCAGGTGCCGCGGTTCACCGATTCAATGACTTCTGCATAATCCGGTCTGACGGATCCGGTGATCCCTGTTCCCAGCAAAGCATCAACAATGAGCGCTGCTTCATGCATGGACTCAGCAGCTGTTGTGATGCTGACGCCACTGTCTTCACAGAACTGATAAGCCGCACCGGCATCAGTGTCTGGCGCGGGCCGACGCCCAACCAGACCGACACTTAGCTGAACACCCCGGTTCGCCAGGAGCCCGGCGATGATAAATCCATCGCCGGCGTTGTTTCCCGAACCACAAAGCACAGCCACACGACCGGGCCTCGGCCATCTGTCGAGCAGTTCGGCCACACATGCTTCGGCCGCTCGCCGCATCAGAACAATACCGGGTACGCCACGCTCCTCGATCGTGATTCGATCCAATTCTCGAACCTGGGCCGCCAGATAGAGTCCATTGGTAGGCGAAGCTGTCATAGGCTTGTTACGTTGAACACAAACCTCGATTATATGCCAATGCAGCAGATCGACTGGAATCAACTGGCAAATAATATTCAGACCTGGGCAAAAGAGCTGGGGTTCAGCGCCGTTGGGATCACCGATGTCGACCTTGAAGTGCACGGAACACATCTACGGAACTGGCTTCAGGCGCAGTACCACGGCGACATGTCCTACATGGAGAAACATGACAGTTTGCGATGGCACCCGGAGGACCTGCACCCGGGTACAGTTTCTATCATCTCAGTACGCATCGATTATCTTGAACAGGAACCGACACCTCGACAGGTACTCGAGCGGGAAGATTCAGGATACGTCTCGCGCTATGCGCTCGGCAGGGATTACCACAAAGTCATACGGGGAAAGCTGAAGAAACTGGTCAACAGAATTGAAAACCACTGCGAGCAAAACGAAGTCGAGGGGTTTCATGCCCGGGTATTTACCGATAGCGCCCCGCTCCTGGAGAAGGCGATAGCGGAGAAAGCCGGACTGGGCTGGATTGGCAAGAATACGCTGCTGATCAACGAGAAAGCTGGCTCATGGTTTTTCCTGGGCGAAGTGCTGACCAATCTGCCGCTGCCTCAGCTGAATACGCCTGCAGAAAACCGATGCGGATCATGTTCTGCATGTATCGACGTCTGCCCGACAGAAGCCATCGTCGGACCCTATCAACTGGATGCCAGAAAGTGTATTTCCTACCTGACCATTGAACAAAAAGGCAGCATCCCGGAGGAATTCCGGAAACCCATGGGCAACCGGGTATTTGGTTGCGATGATTGTCAGATTGTCTGCCCGTGGAATCGATATGCCGGCAGTAATCAGGAACCGGATTTCAGACCGCGCCACGGTTTGGAAGATGCTGAATTGCTGGAACTGTTCTGCTGGAGCGAAGACACTTTTCTGAAAAGAACAGAAGGCTCCGCCATTCGACGAACAGGTTACGAGGGTTGGTTACGCAATCTCGCCGTGGCACTGGGCAACATGCCTTTCAACTCACAGGTTATTGAAGTGTTGCAATCGCAGCTTGGTTTTTCGGAGCTGGTGGACGAACACATTCACTGGGCGCTTAATCAACAGACAAGACGTCAGGCGGAGACTGGCAGCTGATTACGCTATTCTGAAAAAGTGCTCACGGTAATGCTTAAGCTCTTCAATGGACTCCTTGATGTCATCCAGGGCGCGATGGGCATTTTTCTTGCTGTAACCCGAAGCCACGTCCGGGCGCCATCTCATGGCGAGTTCCTTCACGGTGCTGACATCGACGTTTCTGTAGTGCAGATAGTCTTCAAGCTCAGGCATGTACTTGACCAGAAATCGTCGATCCTGACCTATGCTGTTGCCACACAGTGGCGACATACGCTGACCCGTATGCTCCTTGAGAAACTCCAGGGTCGCAAGTTCGGCTTCCCGCTCTGTCACACCCTGTTTGCGAACCAGATCAATCAAACCGGATTCTGTGTGATGCGTGGTGTTCCAGTCATCCATACCGGCCAGCAGAGAATCGCTTTGCTTTACGTACAGCACGGGACCTTCGGCAAGCAGGTTCAGGTCTGAATCTGTCACCAGCGTTGCTACCTCAAGCACGCGATCATGTTCGGGATCAAGGCCCGTCATTTCCAGATCCATCCAAACGAGGTTCTGATTGTTTTCATTCCCGGTCATTCATTGTCCGCTGTTTACAGCCTGTTCTGGCGAAAGAGGCGTATGTTAACCGAATCTCTGATTTCCCGGTACAATACCCGACCTTTGAAAAACCGTCTTTTCTGCATTCGCCGCTGTATATGAACCAAAAAAAACTACCACTGATCGTAGAGCCTGCGGAACTCAGCGCGGCACTCCAATCTGATAAAGAGCTGCTCATCGTGGATCTCTGTTCAGATGAAAATCATGCGCGCCATCACATACCCGGTGCTGTACACGTATCCCCGGGAGAACTTATATCAGGTGCACGGCCAGCTGTCGGCAAACTTCCTGATGTTTCCAGACTGGAGAGTCTATTTTCTCGTATCGGATACACCGAAGAACGACATGTGGTTGCCTATGACGATGAAGGCGGCGGCTGGGCAGGACGGTTTATCTGGACTCTGGATGTCATCGGCCATGAAAGCGCCTCTTTTCTCAATGGTGGTTTGATCGCCTGGGCAGAGGCTGGACTGCCTATGACCCGGGATATACCTGAGGTCACACCTACGGACCCACATTTAGACATTCATCAGGCGTTTATTGCTGAAAAGGAAGATGTTCTGGAAAGCCTTAACCAGGACAACGTCCAGATTTGGGACGCTCGATCACCGGAAGAGTGGGCTGGCACAAAAATCGTCGCCGCACGCGGTGGACACATTCCTGGCGCCATCAATCTGGACTGGCTGGAACTTATGGACCGTCAGCGCGGACTGCGCCTTCGCGAAGATGTCGGTGCACTCGTTGCCAGCAGGGGTTTTCGTTCTGATTCCAAGATCATCACTCACTGCCAGACGCACCATCGGTCCGGTCTGACTTACCTGGTAGGCAAGATGCTGGGTCTGTATATTCGCGCCTATCATGGTTCCTGGTCCGAGTGGGGGAACGACCCCGATACCCCCATCGACAATCCGGCAGGCTGAAGCATGTTCGTGTTCCTGCAAAGGTTGTTACCCAAGCATCTACTGAGCCGGCTGGTTGGAATGCTTGCGGCTTCCAGGATAGGTCCGATCAAAACGATCGGGATACGGACTTTTTGCCATTTCTATCCGATAGATTTTGGTGAAGCAGAACGCCAATCAATTGACCAGTACCATTCCTTCAATGACTTTTTTACGCGCTCGCTTAAGCCGGAAGCAAGACCACAGTGTGGCAGTTTGACCAGCCCGGCAGATGGCACTGTCGCAGCACTGGGACATATCTCAGGCGATACGATTATTCAGTCAAAGAACCACAATTATTCGGTAAACACTCTGCTTGCAGAGGTAACAGATGAATACGCGCAAGGGTCTTTTATTACGGTTTATCTCGCTCCCCACAATTACCATCGTGTCCACATGCCCTGCGACGGAGAATTGAAACGAGCCACCTATGTCCCCGGTGACCTTTTCTCTGTCAATCAGACAACTGCTGAGGAACTTCCTGGCTTGTTCGCCCGCAATGAACGGCTGGTGTGCCATTTCGATCGGGCATCCGGTCCCATGGGCGTTGTCATGGTTGGCGCAATGCTCGTTGCGGGAATCAAGCCCGCCTGGTCAGACAACCCATTCCGACCCAGATTGCAGGTGAACATGGAGATGAAGCAGCCGTTTCAGCAGGGTGATGAGCTGGGGCAGTTCCTGTTGGGTTCCACAGCAATTCTGCTCTTTCCCGAGCGTCTTGATTTTGCCGTTAAGGAAGGTGATCTCGTCAAAGTTGGTCAGTCAATCGTCTGACGCTCAAACAGCATCGATATTTGATGCTCCCAGTAACACCATCAGTAACCGATCAATACCAAGTGCAATACCTGAACACACCGGCATCTTTCCCATGGCTTCAAGCAGCTCGAGGTCATCCGGGATCTCGGGTCGACCTTCCGCCTGACGGACGGCGTTATTGCGTTTGAACCTGCGCCGCAGTTCTTCAGGGTCGGTTAACTCCTGGTAAGCATTCGCAATTTCCATACCTGCCTGATAGAGCTCAAAACGATTGGCGACTTCACAACCGTCTTCATCTTCTCTGACTTCTGCCAACGCCGCCTGACAGGCCGGGAAATCGTGCACAATTGTGGTCTCATGAAGCTCAGGTTCAACGCCCAGAGAGAAAAGTGCATCGAGTAGGTCTGCGCGCTGGGCATTCTCACCCAGGTGTGCCACAGAGGCCTTGTGGCAGAGCCTCCGGAGCTCATCTTCCTGCGCTGAATGCGGACACAGACCATAACGGTCCTGAAAGAGTGACTTGTAGGTGACCCGGGTTGCGGGCAATTGAATCGGGATGACCGGATGCTCGCGGGCAAGTGCCGCGTGAGCTCGACCAAGGAGCGCTTCGAGGTCCTGCATCAACTCTGGCAGCAGATAACCAACCCGGTACCATTCGAGCATCTGGAACTCAACTCGATGCCGCTCCCCAGTCTCACCACCACGGAATGCAGGGCAGATCTGATAAAGACTTTGCCCCGATTCCGCCAACAGACACTTCATGGCGTATTCCGGAGATGTCTGCAGGTATCCCTGTTCCAGAGAGAGGCTTTCGAGGTGAACCTCGCTTGATCCGAAGGGCCGAAGCAGTGGCGTCACGACCTCGAGCACGGACTCATCAAAGAAGTACTCGCGAACGGAACGAAGTAATGTTGCGCGGCGAAAAAGCCGCGCCTGCGGTCTAGGGGTTGTTATTGCTTCACCCTGTTCTGATATTCAGAAGTGCGGGTGTCAACGCGTACAACCTCGCCCACATTAATAAACAAGGGCACTTTCACAACAGCGCCAGTGCTGAGCGTCGCGGGCTTGGATCCGCCCTGGGCAGTATCACCTTTCAGGCCCGGATCAGTTTCAATGACTTCCAGCTCGACAAAATTCGGCGCTGTCACTGAAATCGGCACCTCATCCCAGAGGGTGACTGTGACCTTGTCCGTTTCTTTCAACCAGGGAATACAATCTTCTACTGCAGCCTTGTCTGCAGCCAGTTGCTCATAGCTACCGTCTGTTTTCATGAAGTGCCAGTACTCACCATCTGTATAGAGGTACTCCATGTCATGTTCCATAACATCAGCACCTTCAAGACTTTCACCGGACTTGAAGGTCCTCTCCCAGACCCGTCCGGTCTTCAGGTTCTTAAGTCTGACACGATTAAAGGCCTGGCCCTTTCCCGGTTTCACGAATTCATTTTCAACAATACTGCACGGATCTCCTTCGAGCATGACTTTAAGACCCGATTTGAATTCGTTGGTAGAATAACTCGCCATTCAACTGTTCCTTATCTTTTCCAATGACAATCATAACCTCAAGCGGCCCTTCTTTGGAGTTAGGCAGAGCTGGCTGGCAATGCCAGCTAAAGAACGCCATCCGCAACCCGCAGGACCTTTCCAGGGCGCTGGGCATTGAGGTGACCGATATCGAAACCGAATTCCCGCTCCTGGTACCTCTGCCTTACCTGCAGCGAATGCGGCTTGGTGATCCAAAGGATCCACTGCTTTTACAGATATTACCCGTAGCAGCAGAACTTATTGATCAGAAAGGCTTTTCCCGTGATCCGGTAGCCGAGCAGAAGAACAATAGCGGCCCGAAGGGGCTGATCCAGAAATACCGCAGCCGCGCATTGATCGTGGCGACCGGAACCTGCGCAATCAACTGCCGGTATTGCTTCCGGCGACACTTCCCTTACGAGGCTGAACGTTTGTCGAGAGAAGACTGGCGAGCACTTCTGGAACACATCGCTGACGATGAATCTATCCATGAGATCATTCTGAGCGGCGGTGACCCGCTTATTTTGAATGACCGGACCCTGCATGCATTTATCCAGGAACTGAACAAGATCTCCCACGTAACCACGTTACGCGTTCATACACGGCTACCGGTTGTGATCCCTGAACGTATCTGTGACGATCTTCTCGACTGGATAAAAGCCTGTGACAAGCAAGTGGTGTTCGTCACGCACATTAATCATCCCAATGAACTGGATCAATCACTCACCGCCGCTCTGAAGAACCTGTCGGAAACCTGTGCGACTGTTCTGAATCAAAGTGTCCTTCTGCAAGATGTGAACGACAATGCAGAAGCACTCATCCTGCTGTCACGCAAGCTGTTTACCGCCGGGGTCATGCCCTACTATCTGCATCTGCTGGATCCTGTTCAAGGCGCCGGACATTTCAATGTGTCGGAGGGCAGAGGCCGTGAACTCATCGAACTGATGAGCGGGCAACTGCCAGGTTATCTGGTGCCAAAGCTTGCTCGTGAAGTACCTGGAGCGCCCGCTAAACAGGTGCTGGCCGGATAAACGGTCGGGCAGGGTTCGGTCAAGCATGTGATATAGTAGCGACCGATCGCCAGACGTATTTAGTGAGCGACCCTCAATGAACGAGAAGGAACCTATCCGCCTTCTGATTCTGGAAGAATCCCAGAACCGCGCCGAAGAACTCATTGTCTTGCTGAGAACAGCAGGGCATGCCACGCGTGCGCATCAGATAGAGTCAGGCGATGATTTCTCGTCCAAAATTTCTGAACAGAAGTGGGACCTGGTTCTGGCTGCCTCAGAAGCCAACGGTTTCACCGCATAATCGCTGATATCAACGATCCAGACAATGGATAAAGATATCCCCGTTATCATGCTCGCCGATAACCGTGACCCATCATCAATCACGGAAGGGCTTAAGATGGGCGCTGCCGATGTTGCGCCGGACGATGACGACGAACGCCTGGTACTTCTGATCCAACGCGAACTCGGGAATCTCGAGAGCCGCCGCCTGAGGCGAAAGGCGGAAGAAGAGCTGCGCGAAACCGATCGCCGCAATAACCTTCTGCTGGACTCTTCAACGACCGCCATTGCTTACGTCCATGAGGGTATGCACATCTATACCAACTCTGCCTACGTGGCGCTTTTCGGCTATGAAGATGAAGACGACTATGCCGGCATTCCGATCATCGATCTGATCGCGCCTGAAGATCAGGGAAAGTTCAAAGAGTTCCTGAAATCTCTGAGCGATCTGGAATCCGGCGAAGAGGAGTTCAACTGTGTCGACGCTGACGGTTCGACGATACTGACCACTCTTAAAATGTCACCGGCGACTTATGACGGTGAATCATGCACCCAGGCAATCTTCAAGCGACTGGTTGATGAAACGCAGCTGGAAGATCGCATCAAGGAAATTTCCAGTCAGGATCTGCTTACCGGTCTGTTCAACCGACAGTATTTCATCGAACAACTGGAAACCGTCGTCGACAATGCCAACCAGCGCAAACAGTCAGCCATCATTTTCTATATTCTGATTGATCACTTCCCCAGAATTCGTTCCGAAGCGGGCCTCTCCAACGCTGACCTTGTACTCGGGGATCTGGCGACGCTCATCCGAGGTACCATACCCGACGACCACCTGATGGCCAGGTTTGGTGACGATGTCTTTACGATTCTGATGGATGGCGATGACAAGGCGGCAGCAGAGGAACTCGCAGAGACTATTCGTACGGCCGTCGAAGGTCATATGTCGGATGTATCCGGTAAAAACTACCAGGTCACAGTCAGTATCGGTATCTCTGTGGTCGCAGAGAACACCTCTACCGTTGAAGAAGCGGTCTCCCGCGCCCATCAGGCAGCCAACTCCATCGAAGAGGGAAATGCCATCTCCTTCTATGAGCCGGCCAAGATAACCGTGGGCGAAGAAGGTAAAGCCGTTTCTGCCGATGCGCTGAAAGACCTGATCGCACACGCCCTGGAAGAAAACCTGTTCCAGCTTCGCTTTCAACCCATCGTCTCACTGCATGGAGATGATGAAGAACAGTTTGAAGTGCTGCTACGACTTCCGGATGCCAAGGGGAACTACCTCAAACCCGGCCAGTTCATGGGGCCTGCCGAAGAAGCTGGCTTGCTGCACAAACTTGATCGATGGGTTGTGCTGCAATCCGTGAAGGCACTCTCGGAACAACGGGAAGCAGGTGGCAAAACGAAGCTGGTCATCAACATCACGCACAAGACTCTGGCTGACGAAGAGTTTCTGTCATGGATGGGCGTCGCCTTGAAAGCAGCCCACCTACCCAGTGATGCCGTGATTCTCCAGATACACGAAAACGACGCGACCTCTTATATCAAGCAGGCAGCGGCTTTCTCGAAAGGTCTGCAGGCACTGCACGTGAAATGCTCGATCAATCATTTCGGCTGCTCCCTGAACCCGTTCAACCTGCTGAAGCATCTAACTCCGGATTTTGTGAAACTGGATGGATCTTTCGCCACGCAGATTGAAAGCAGTGAAGAAAAGCGCGATGAGATGATCGAGATGGTGCAGTCGCTGCAATCACAGGGGGTTCTGACGGGTATTTGCGGACTGGAAGATCCAAGCGTTCTTCCCGCACTGTTTATGACCGGCATTAACTACATTCAAGGCAACTACATCTCTGAGCCCCTGGAAGACATGAGTTACGATTTCTCTTCAGAAGATCTATAACGCGTCCAGTACTTCAGCGTCCCGTATGCCCATCAGGTAAAGAAGACTGTCCAGGCCAAGGTTTGATATCGAATGCCCTGCGCTCTCCCGAACCAGCGGCTTCGCATGAAAGGCAATACCAAGCCCGGCAACATCCAGCATGGAAAGATCATTGGCACCGTCACCTACAGCAATCGTCTGTTTCAGCGAAATCCCCTGTTGTGCGGCTAGTTCCCGCAGAAGAGACGCTTTGCGCTCGGCATCAACGATGGGATCAAGGACACGACCGGTCAACTTACCGTTTTCAATTTCAAGGTTATTCGCAAAAACATAGTCGATGGAAAGCTTCTTTTTGAGTACCTCCCCAAAGTACGTAAACCCTCCAGACAGTATGGCGGTCCTGTAACCCAAATGATTCAGCGTCTGAAACAGATGCTCGACACCCTCGGTCAGTGGCAGCCTGCCAGCAACTTTGACTAGTGCAGACTCGGGCAGGCCCTCGAGCAGCGCAACCCGACGTTTCAGGCTCTCTTTGAAATCCAGCTCACCGGCCATAGCCCTCGCAGTTATATCTGCTACTTCATTGCCAACACCTGCTTCGATTGCGAGCTCATCGATCACTTCGGTTTTGATCAGCGTGCTGTCCATATCGAATGCAATGAGTCTTCGGTTACGTCGATAAATACCATCTTCCTGCAGGGCGATATCAATATCCAGGTCTGAGCAGACAGCCAGCAACTGTTCCCGAAAACTTTCCCGGGGCGTGCCTCGTAATGAAAATTCAACACACGCCTTACTGGTATCGTTCGAATCGATGAGAGGCACACGACCGGAAAGTCGCGTAATGTTGTCAATATTCAGTCCATTTTCAGCAATGACATCTGACACTTTGGCAATGTGCGACGCCTTAACCTTCCGGGCAAGCAAAGTGAGGATGTATCTTGATGCGCCCTGCAGCCCTACCCACTCGTCATAACTTTCCTCAGAGATAGGCGAGAACCGAACCTGGACATTGAGGGCCTTCGTTTCGCTTCGCAGTGCCTCAAATACCGGGCCCGACTCTGAGCGAATATTGGCGAGAATGCCAAGCGAAAGATGATTGTGGATGACCGATTGACCGACATCCAGGATATCCACATCCCAATCACCTAACAGCTTTGCAATGGTTGCGGTAATACCCGGTCGGTCTTCGCCGGAAACGCTGATGAGAACCAGTTTATTCATGATGGCGCGTATTATCCGCTAATCGTCCCGTGAGGCAACGATATCAGCTATACTCTGCCACGATTCAAGAACCCGTTGGCGCCCATGGCAGCACCGAACAGCAACGTTCGACCGAAACTCATCGCGCTACTAACACTTTTACCCGTGCTGACTGCATTTGTTATCGGCTATGCGTTCGACAATCTGACAAGAGACGTCATCGAGCGCGAGCAAGCCAGTTACGGTCAATCTACCGCCGCTCAGGTGGCCGACCACCTGGCGGACTACGTCATCGAAGGCGACGTTCTGTCTCTGAATGTCATCTCTTCTCGCCTGACCCGTGAAGCCTCTCTCGCATTCGTTGCCGTCTACGACGACAGCAATCGGCTCATCGCGCAGAGCGGCAAGGCCTCGAGAGGGACTGAAACCTACGCTGCGGACATAACATTTCAGGATTCTCTGGTCGGCGGGGTTCGCGTTGCCGTTACCCACAGCGATTACGCTCCAGCACCCATTATCACCGGGTTCATCATGACGTTCCTCGTTTATATCGCAGTGGTGGTCTGGTTCTCTGCAAACCTTGAAAACTGGTTACTCCGAGCAAGCCCCACCCTGAAAGCCGATCGGGAAGCCGATTCAGAGGACGAGACTGAAGACCACCTGCCCGAGCCCGATTATGGACCCACTCAGGAGTGCATCCTCGTCATCAGAATCCGCCCGGCACGACATCTTGATAAGCACTTCGATAAGTTTTACCAGGCGGCGATGCTGTATGGCGGTATCGTAGAACAGACAACGACGGAAGAACTGGTTATACATTTCGAAAGTCACGATGCCCTGTATATGGCCACCTGCACGGGTCTGCTGATTCAACAGATTGCCAATCGAGTAAGCAGTCATATCTCTTTCGGTGGCACGCTGGATTTGTTGGGCGAGGAACCCGAAAAGATCAGGAAATCAGCGAGCTACCTGGCGTCTATCGCTGAAGGAGACCTGATTGTCGCGGCCAATGATCCTACAATCACAGATCGCGTTGAGCTGCAGTCATTTCGGCATGCCCTGGTAGATTCAGACAGACTTTCAAGGATTTCCGGACTGATCAATCAGGATCTTCTGAATGCCCAGGCTAATGAACTGGTGATGAACGGCTGAATCAGCCGTCACCTTTTTCCACTAACACATCATCAACCTTCTGGAATCCTCGCGGCAACTTCAGCCCACGCCGTGCACGTTCACCACGGTAATGTTCCAGGTCATTGATCGTCAAGTTCAGCGTCCGTTTGCCCGAATGCACAACTAACGTATCGACTTCGGAAAAGACACGAACGAAAGACATGAACTCCTCACGGGATTCCACCCTCGCCTTGGGGATGTTCATGATCTTCACGCCTTTACCACGGCCCAGGCTTGGCAGCTCGGACACGGGGAAAATGAGTAATCTGCCCTCGTTGCTGAACGCGGCAATAAAGTCGTGTTTCTCATCGGTTACCTGTGCAGGTTGATTAACGATGCCACCCTTGGGAACCGTCAACACAGACTTGCCTGCCTTGTTCTTCGTCTGCAGATCGCCAAGTGTTCCAATGAATCCATAGCCCGCGTCACTGGAAAGCACAAAGCGTGAATCCTTTTCTCCAAGCGCAACACCGGTAAAGAAAGCCCCGGAGGGAGGATTGAATCGTCCCGTTAAAGGTTCGCCCTGTCCTCGCGCCGAAGGCAAGGTATGCATCGCCGCGGTATATCCACGCCCGGTTGAATCCAGGAATACAGCGTCCTGGTTGGATCTACCCGGCATCGCCTGGAGAAACTTGTCGCCACTGCGATAGCTGAGTTCGACCGCATTGATCTCGTGGCCTTTCGCAGATCTGACCCAGCCTTTCTCAGACAGGACAACGGTCACCGGTTCTGTCGATATGAGATCCTTCTCGGCAAAAGCGTGCGCTTCCTCCCTTTCAACAATAAGAGAGACGCGTTCGTCCCCATAAGTTTCGGCATCAGCGGTCAGCTCTTTCTTCAACAAGGTCTTCAATCGCGCCTTGGAATTGATTGTCTTCTCAATATCGACCCGCTCAGCTTCAAGCTCTTCCTGTTCACCACGGATCTTCACTTCCTCCAGCTTTGCCAGCTGGCGAAGCCGCAAATCCAGGATCGCATCCGCCTGAATATCCGAGAGCTTGAATCGTTTTACCAGCGCCTGTTTTGGCTTGTCTTCCTCGCGAATAATCCGGATCACCTCATCAATATTGAGGTAGGCCACCATGAGCCCCTCGAGGATATGCAATCGATCCAGAATCTTGTCGAGTCGGAACTGGAGTCTCCAGAGCACAGTATCAGAGCGAAACTTGAGCCACTCGTTGAGCATCTCAACCAGCGGACGCACACGGGGACGGCCATCAATGCCGATCATATTGAAGTTCACCCGATGGGTACGCTCAAGATCCGTCGTCGCAAACAGATGCGCCATCAGCTTATCCACATCGATACGGTTTGATTTGGGCACGACCACAATCCGGGTAGGATTTTCATGATCTGATTCATCACGAAGATCAACCACCATGGGCAGCTTCTTCGCCTGCATCTGCGCAGCAATCTGCTCCAGGACTTTGGAACCGGATACCTGGAAAGGAAGTGCTGTAATCACAATATCACCGTCTTCACGGGTATAGACCGCTCGTGTACGAACGGCACCACGACCGGTTTCATATATCTGCTGAATCTCTTCAGAGGTCGAGATAATCTCCGCGCCTGTGGGGAAGTCTGGCCCCTGAATATGCTCCATCACGTCTTTCAACGTCGAACGCGGTTTATCCAGAAGACGAATGCAGGCAGACACAACCTCGTTGAGATTATGTGGCGGAATGTCCGTTGCCATACCCACTGCAATGCCGCTGCCGCCATTCAGAAGGATATTCGGTACCCGGGCAGGAAGATTGACAGGTTCCGTCAGCGTGCCATCAAAATTGGGAGTCCAGTCTACGGTGCCCTGCTTCAGTTCACCCAGCAGGACCTCCGCATAAGGCGCGAGCTTGGATTCTGTGTAACGCATTGCAGCGTAGGATTTGGGATCATCCGGAGATCCCCAGTTACCCTGGCCATCTACCAGCGGATATCGATAGGTAAAAGGCTGGGCCATCAAGACCATAGCTTCATAGCATGCTGAGTCACCATGAGGATGAAACTTGCCGATCACATCACCGATGGTGCGAGCAGACTTGGTGTACTTGGCATCCGCACCCAGTCGTAGTTCGCTCATCGCGTGAATGATGCGTCGCTGAACCGGCTTCAGACCATCACCGATATGCGGCAATGCACGATCATTAATCACGTACATGGCATAGTTCAGGTACGCGCTTTCTGTATAGTCTGTTAGTGATATCTTTTCGACATCACCGTCCATTACTGTTTCTGTCATGATTTATTACTCTTGAACCTACATCAGGCCAATTCGGCCAGATCGCCTTTCTTTTCAAGCCAGATCTTTCTATCAGGTGCCCGTTTCTTGGACAAAAGCATATCGAGCAGGTCATTCACTGACTTGGCTTTGCCAGGGTCCAGCTGCACCAGCCGCCGTGTATCCGGAGCCATGGCGGTCTCTCTGAGCTGTATGGGATTCATTTCTCCAAGTCCCTTAAAGCGCTGTACGATGACCTTGCCGCTCATCTTCTCTGCCTTTATGCGATCCAGGATTCCCTGACGCTCACCTTCATCAAGCGCATAAAAAACTTCTTTACCTACATCGATACGGTACAAAGGAGGCATGGCGACATGAACGTGACCGTTCTCCACCAGAGCACGAAAATGGCGAACAAAGAGCGCTATCAGCAGACTCGCAATATGCAGACCATCCGAATCCGCATCAGCCAGAATGCAGACTTTCCCGTAACGCAGACCGCTCAGATCGTCGGAACCTGGATCAATACCCAGTGCCACAGAAATATCATGCACTTCTTGAGAAGAAAGTATGTCTGCTGAATCCACTTCCCAGGTATTCAGGATCTTGCCTCGCAACGGCATGATCGCCTGGGTCTCACGGTCACGCGCCTGTTTGGCAGAACCACCGGCAGAATCACCTTCGACCAGGAAGAGCTCTCCCATCATGGCGTCACTGCAGGAACAGTCTGCCAGTTTGCCGGGCAATGCCGGACCGCTGGTCGGTTTCTTCCGGGCAACTTTTTTGCCTGCTCGCATTCTCGCCTGGGCGCTCGAAATCGCAAGCTCGGCAATCGCCTCACCTTCTTCTATGTGCTGGTTCAACCAGAGAGAGAAACTGTCCTTTACGACGCCGGAAATGAAACTGACTGCCTGGCGGGAATTCAATCGTTCTTTGGTCTGACCGGCAAACTGAGGCTCGATCATTTTTGCAGACAATACATAGTTGCACTTGCCCCAGATATCATCAGCGGTAATTTTCACGCCCCGAGGAATCAGGCTGCGGAACTCACAGAACTCGCGCAGCGCCTCCAGCAAACCTGCACGAAGCCCGTTCACGTGAGTCCCGCCCTGGGTTGTGGGAATCAGATTCACGTAACTTTCTGTAATTAGCTCACCATTGTCGGTCTGCCACTGCACCGCCCAGTCAACCGCCTCTTCCTCACCTTCCATAGATCCGGTGAAGGGTTCTTCCGGCAGAAGTTCCAGACCTTCCAGTTCCGCACCAAGGTAATCTTCAAGTCCCTTCTCGTAGAACCATTCAAACTGTTTCTCTTCTTTCGCCTTCGCGGTTTCATCCTCGAAGACGACCCGCAAACCCGGGCACAAAACAGCTTTTGCCCGAAGCAGGTGCCTCAGCCTCGGTACGGAGAATTTCGGGGAATCAAAATACTGAGGGTCAGGCTTGAAATTGATCATGGTGCCCGTATTGCGCCGCCCAACCTTGTCTTTGACCGTCAGCTTGCCTTTCTTCTTGCCGCCATTGAAAGCCATATGGTGCAGTTTGCCGTCACGCTTGATGAACACTTCAAACGACTCAGACAAAGCATTAACCACAGAGACACCCACACCGTGCAAACCACCGGAGTATTTGTAGTTGTCACTATTGAACTTGGCGCCCGAGTGCAATCGAGTAAGAATCAGCTCAACACCCGGCAGCTTTTCTTTCTTGTGAATATCTACCGGCATGCCGCGCCCATTATCACTGACTGACATGGAACCATCTTTGCGTAGCGTCACTCGAATCTCGGAAGCATGACCTTCCAGCGCTTCGTCAACGCTGTTGTCGATAACTTCCTGGGCAAGATGGTTTGGTCGGGTTGTGTCGGTATACATGCCCGGCCGCTTTTTGACCGGGTCGAGGCCCTCGAGGACCTCAATAGAATCTGCTTTATAACTACTAGCCATCGATATCCAAATGTTTCGCACGTCTGTGCGGAAGATGTACGGAATGTGTTCCACCCAACAGAAAATCAGGCGAAGACTGTCGCTTCCAAATTATAAGGATTTACAAAGGGATTTCCCCAAAAAACTCAGGAAAACTCAACCGGCTGAAGAGAGTAGCCATGCTCAATACAGTAATTCAGCAGTTCACCCAGGTACCTGTTGATCTGGGATTTCTCATCCGGCTGGAACATGTTCTCATTCGGCGTTGCATACCGGTAGCGAAAATTGCGGTGACGCTCAAATCGCACCACCTCGGCAGAATGCACATCGTGATAGACGCGAAGCTCAAGATAAGGCCAGCGAATCAGACGTTTATCCTGCTCACTGGAAACATCCACGCTCACCATGGTCGTGAACGGGCATCGCTCCTGGATCCGAACAACCACGGTAGCGCCTTCTTCAGTTCTTGTCTGAATTCCGAACTGCATGGCATC
Organism: Candidatus Azotimanducaceae bacterium; assembly: GCA_965662805.1. GTDB lineage: Bacteria > Pseudomonadota > Gammaproteobacteria > Pseudomonadales > Azotimanducaceae > UBA9659. Next base: position 28,418 of record CBFIJB010000003.1, read on the forward strand.
TTCCGCGTCCATATCCGGGAACAGCTTACGCAACCGAATGTAGTTGGCATCACATTCGGCCATGTCAGCAACCAGATCCGGGACATAGATATATGGGTTCGTCATGCAAAAAAGATTACCACAATCTCCGGAGATGGTTAGGTGAATAAGTCCGGGATTTTCCACCGGCAGCTTTGAAAAGTGTCCGTGAAAGTGCTAGGTCAGCTCGGCAATCAAAGATTCAACGCGATATCGAATATCATCCCGGGAACGACGAAATCCTGTGAGGATTTCCTCCTCCGTACCAGTCAGTTTCGCAGGGTCAGACAATGGCCAGTGCCGCTTCTCGACACCTGGCGGCAGCAAGGGACAATGCTCATCGGCATCTCCACAGACTGTGACCACCAGCTGAAATTCCTCCAGGCTAAAATCGTGGATCTGGTTAGACGCCTGACCTGAGATATCGACGCCCGCTTCCAGCATCACCTGAACAGCGCGAGGATTCAGACCATGTGCCTCAATGCCCGCTGAGGCGATGAGATCAAGCGAATGGCCTGCGACAGAACGGGCCCAGCCTTCGGCCATCTGGGATCGACAGGAGTTTCCTGTGCAAAGAAATAAGAGATTTGTCATAGGGACACCGGCTCCCGGGTGAGTTGAACAGAAATCAGGGCTTCGATGCGATTCAATGAACCCCGATTAGCTTCAAGAACATTGTTGGCCGCAGCGTTGATTCTGTCTCGCGCCGCGCTGTCGCTAAGCAGACGAGCAACCTGCCGGATCAGGTCATGCGCATCCTGAGTGACAATCATGCCACCGGCTTCTTTGAACTGCCTGACAATGTCATCAATGTTGTACAAATGCGGTCCCATCAGAACGACACAACCTGCCCTGATGCCTTCCAGGAGATTATGCCCACCCACGGGGACCAGACTACCACCCACCAGCGCTACGATGGCTACATGGTAGAAAGCCTCGAGTTCTCCCATGACATCGATGAGCAGTACATCCGACGTCTCTGACAGACTCTGTGTTTCACTGAACCTGGACACTGTCAGACCGGCCGCACTGCAATAGCCCGCTACCTGTTCAGCCCTGTGTGTATGCCTGGGTGCGAGCACCAGTAGAAGCTCAGCCTGTTCTCTGCGAGCGGACAAAAAAGCCTCAATCAAAGGTGACTCCTCACCCTCGTGCGTACTGGCACCAAGCAGAACGGGTCTGCCTTGGATCAGTTCTCGCGCCTTCTCAATACGATGAGCAATATCGCCACTCTCATAAGCGTCAAACTTGATACTGCCGGTCACCTGAACAACTTCCGGTGCCGCGCCAAGATCTATAAATCGTTGCCGGTGCTGTTCTGTCTGAACCGCAAGGCCCGATAACCCTGAGAACATTGGTTGTGACAGGGACTGAATCCGGCTGTATCCACGAGCCGACCTTTCTGACATTCGCCCGTTTACCAGAAACGTGGGGGTATTGCGTCTTCGACAGGCCCCCAGCGTATTGGGCCACAGCTCGGTATCCACAATAATCAGCATCCTTGGCCGATTGGCAGCCAGAAACCTGTTCACCGAACCTGGCAGATCGTAGGGGGCGTAGCAGTTCTCTACGCGATCATCCAGGAGACTGCGAACTCTATCTCTGCCCGTCGGCGTCATATTGGTGATCAGACAGCGGTAACCCTGATCAACAAGTCTCTGCACAAGGGGTACGGCGGCGATGGTCTCACCCGCTGAAACCGCATGTATCCAGATGATATCCCCGGGCGTTGATGAGCGGTAGAAACCAAATCTTTGCAGAATATCCTGGCGATACTCGGGCTCTTTCCGTGACCGCCAGAGGAGCCTCAGCAGAACGAAAGGGACCGCAAGGTAAAAAAGGAACGAATAGAAATATCGGGACAAATCGAGGACGCCTGACTAATCAGCAGGATATGCCAATGTATAATACCTGCAGCCAATCCCGAGGACCATTGCGCGATCGCGCAAAAGCAGACTGACGTGGAGAATATTCTGAAAGTAGACGTTGCCATCATCGGCGGGGGTATTGCGGGTCTCTGGCTGCACAGAAATCTCACCGCACACGGCTACCAGAGCATTCTGGTTGAGAAAGACCAGCTGGGATCAGGCCAGACCCTGTTGTCACAGGGCATGATTCATGGCGGTATCAAATACACGCTGTCAGGGGCCACCAGCGGTGCTTCGGAGACAATCGCACAGATGCCGGACCGCTGGAACCGGTGCCTGGCCGGCGATGATCCGGTAGACCTTCGTGGTGTTGAGACCCTCGCCCGCGATTACTTTATGTTCTCGGACAGCTCTGTGACCTCTCGCATCACAGCCTTCTTCGGCAGCAAGGCTGTAAAAGGAAGGGTTACAGCTGTGAATAAGCGGGACTATCCTGAGGTTTTCGCCAACGACAGGTTCAAGGGGAGTCTTTATCGGCTTCAGGACATCGTCCTGGATAGTTCATCGCTGATCTCGCAGCTATCCTCCATCGGCAATATCATTCAGGGCGAACCCGGCATTGAACACCAACAGGGTGTCGTATCGGGCCTGCTCGTGCAGGGTCTTCGGATCGAGCCGGAAACCACCATCCTGGCCGCGGGCCGTGGCAATGGTGCTCTGATCGAAACTCTGCAACTGCCTGTCACCATGCAACTTCGACCATTACACCAGGTCGTCGTCACCGGACCCAGCCTGCCTGATCTTTACGCGCACGCAGTGACACTGAGCTCTGGCGACAAACCACGGATCACATTTACCACCCACCAGGCGGGAAATCAGCGTGCCTGGTACCTGGGAGGGCAACTGGCGGAGACCGGGGTGCAGCGAACAGAGTCTGAGCAGATTGAATATGCGCGGCAGGAACTTGCTGAAATCCTGCCCTGGATAGACCTGTCACAGTGCCAGTTCAGCACGCTTCGTGTAGATCGAGCGGAAGCCGGACAGGCAGAGAAGTTAAGGCCCGATCAACCTTTCGCCGAAAAGTTCGGCAACGTCATGGTGTGCTGGCCAACTAAACTCACACTGACCCCCATGCTGGGTGATATGGTTCTGGATCTGATGCCTCCCCCGTCGCCGTCGACTTCCGCATTCACTCTGCCTGAGGACATGCCGCTGGCAGAAACGGGAGCAGCCCCTTGGCAGTAGTTCTTGGAAAGACCGGTTTGGAAACGGCCCGCATTTCACTGGGCACCGTGAAATTCGGTCGAAATACCGACGTTAAGTATCCGAATGCCTTCGAATTACCTGACGACAACGAGATCAGTACACTGCTGTCGGACTGCCGGAACCTGGGTATCAATCTGCTGGACACGGCACCCGCCTATGGCACCAGTGAACAGCGAATCGGCGAGCTACTTCCCGGCAACCGGAAAGACTGGATTCTCTGTTCTAAAGTAGGAGAGCAATACGAGAATGGCAGATCCCTGTACGACTATTCAAGAACCGCTGTCCTGCAAAGCGTGCACCGCAGCCTGCAGAGACTCCGGACAGATTACCTGGATATCCTGCTGATCCACTCTGACGGTCATGACACCGACATCATCGAGCAGACAGATATTGTTGAGACGCTGCTACATATCAAGGATCAGGGTCTGGCCCACAACATCGGCATGTCGACAAAAACCGTAGCAGGAACTCGTGCAGCACTCGCCTTCAGTGACGTCGTCATGGTGAGCCTTAACATTGAAGATCAGAGCCACGTCGGGATTATTGCGGAAGCAGAACAGCAGGGATGCGGCATTCTGTTAAAGAAGGTGCTGGCCAGTGGGCATCAATCTCCACAGGATAGCTTGTCATTTGTTCTGAACGCTGTCCCAGGCGGTTCGGCGGTTATTGGCACGATCAATCGGGACCATCTCAGGGCTAACCTGTCGCTGGCCAATGCCGGTTAAAGGTTTCTGATTTTCTCGACCAGCGCGGTTGTGGAACAGTCTTCCACAAGACTGAGTACCTTTACATCGCCACCCGCCGCGCGAACAATGTCAGCGCCGACGACCTGATCAATGCCATAGTCACCACCTTTGACCAGAACATCAGGCTTAATCATTTCCAACAGAGACTCAGGTGTATCGCCATCAAAGCTGACAACCCAGTCCACCGATGCAAGCCCGGCAAGCATGGTCATACGGCGATCCAAAGGATTGATCGGTCTGCCTTCACCTTTCAGGCGATGCACTGATTCGTCGGAGTTGATGGCGACAATCAACCGATCGCCTTCCCTTGCCGCATCATTGAGGTAATCAACATGACCGGCATGAAGAATATCAAAGCAACCGTTGGTAAATACCACTCGCTGACCTCGGGACCTTGCAACCTGAACGGCATGCAGCAGCTGTTCCGACGACATCTTGCCCCTGTCTCTCCAGGAAGAGCCGGCAGGTTCTTCCGGGTCTATTTCTGCCCGAAGTTCAGGGCCAGAGACGCTGGTGACACCAAAGTGGCTGACCACAATACCGGCGGCGACATTGGAAATGGCAACCGCATCTTTCATCGTCTGACCTGACGACAGGGCGGATGCAAGCACGGCTACAACCGTATCTCCTGCACCTGAAGTGTCATAGACCTCTCTGGTCCTCGCCGGATAATGACTCTCGTCTTCCTTTTCGATCAGAGTCATGCCTTCTGAAGCACGGGTGACAAGCATCGCCTGACAGCCGACAGTCGCCATCAGCTCTCGACACTTACGCAACATCTCCGTGTCATTGCTCCAGTCACCCACCGCATGCCGCAGCTCCAGCATGTTTGGCTTAATGATGGTTGCACCACGGTAAGCTGCAAAGGGTTTGAATTTGGGGTCTACCAGTACGGTCTTATTGCGGCTCAGCAAATCAGAAATCAGTTTTTCAGGTTCCTGGAACAGCCCCTTGTCATAGTCGGAAATGATGACCGTATCAAAATCATCGTTTTCCCTGGACATTCTGATCAGCTCAGCTGAGTCAACAGAAAAAGGTTGCTCAAAGTCAGCACGAACCAGTTGCTGGCTGCGAGAAACCAGCCGTACTTTGGTCGTTGTCGGTGTATCCGATACCTGGATAAATGAACAACCGATGCCGGACGCCTGAAGTTTACTGTTCAGTATGTCCCCCATCTCATCCAGACCGGTTGCCGCAATCAGTCTGGATCGTGCGCCCAGGGTCGCTACATTAAGCGCAACGTTTGCCGCACCCCCTGGTCGATCCTCGATTTCAGAGACATCGATAACCGGAATTGGCGCTTCCGCTGATACACGATCTGTATCTCCGTGCCAATAACGATCAAGCATGGCATCGCCAATGGTCAGGACGCTGGCGCTATCAAATCTCACAGGTTTCATAGTCGCCGGATTCTATCACAGGAACCAATTCAACCCTTGGCACAAAACTGCTAATGTGACCGCCGTGAGCATACCCTCCCTTGCCCAGCCTGAACTCCTCAAACCTAAATACTGGCCAACCTGGCTTGGTATCTTCATCGCTTACCCGATCTGTTTCATGCCTCTCAGGATTCGCTGGGCAGTAGGCAGTAGTCTTGGTCGTATTGGTTACCGATTGGCTGGCAAGCGTCGACATATCGTTGAAACAAATCTCAGACTCTGTTTTCCAGAAAAGGGTGATCAGGAAATCAAGCAGCTGACGAAGGACAATTTCATCTCCAGCGGCATCAGCATCGTCGAGACTGCAGTGGGATGGTTTACCTCCCCCGATACATATATTGATCTCGTTGACTTCGAGAACCTGGATCTCCTGCTCAAGGCACAGGAAGAGAACAGGGGCGTCCTCCTGCTGGGTATGCACCTGTCGACACTGGACCTGACGGGCGCGGCTGTCGGGCGTAAAGCTGCTGTAGATGTCATGTATCGACGCAACAAGAATCTGCTGATCGAAACCGTTATGACCAGGGGACGCAAGCAGCACTTCCCATCAGCCATCGAGCGCGAAGACATACGGCAGGTCATTCGTCGTCTCAAGAAAGGCGCGACAGTCTGGTACGGTGCTGATCAGGATTACGGTCTGAAGCACTCCGTTTTCGCACCCTTTTTTGGCATTCAGACGGCTACCATCACGGCGCCCTCCCGTCTGCTGAAAATGACCGGCGCTATTCCGCTGCACCTCTCGCACTATCGTGACCTGGATACCGGGCGATATCGGGTCAGGTTCAGAAAAATGCCAGACGGTTATCCCAGTGGCGATGACATCACAGATTGTTCGATGTACAACCAGATCGTAGAGGACTGCATTCTGGAAGCTCCCGAGCAGTACTGGTGGCTGCATCGCCGTTTCAAAACCAGGCCCGAAGGTGAGCCGAGACCTTACTGATAACCTTTAGCGTGAGCGTTATGAAGCCAGATCAATGAGACGGTTTGCTACACGCATGGACACATCTGATATTGAATAGTTCTGTTCTGCCACTGTGCGCGCCCGACGCCCCATTGTCTCGCGCAGTTCCTGCGACTCCATCAATCGGCCAATCGCACCGACCCATTCCCGACGTTCACTGACCAGGAATCCGGTCTCGCCATCCCGCAAAACTTCGGCATTGGCACCAACATCAGAGCTGATCACAGGGAGACCCGCTGCCATATACTGGATCACCTTGAGTGCACACTTGCCACGGGTCCAGTTGTTATCTTTCATGGGCGCTATACCCGCATGGCACTGCAGCAAAGCCTCGCTCTCGATTTCGTCACTCCATGCCATGACTTCTACTTCGAGGTTTTCCAGTTTGAAGTCAAAGTCCGCAATAACCCGCAACCTGATATCAGGGAATGTCCTGCCAATCTCCTCCAGATCCTCACGAACATACTCCAGATATTTTGAGGTGGAACTGCTGCCAATCCAGACAAGGGTGAAAGATGGCAATTTTTCACCTGCTGCGTCATAGCGCCGCATACTCACACAGGTTGGCGTAAGTTCCGCTGGCACATTCCGAGCCTGTACTGACTCGCACAAATAACGGTTACCAGAAAAAACAAGGTCGGACGCATCCACGGTCGCATTGAACTTGCCACGCCGGGATCTGGAAACCTGGCCATTGGAACGAAGAAAAACCGCATCATCGACATCGAACACCAGTTTTCTCACCTTCATGCGAAGCAGTCTGACCATCGGTCTTGAGAGCAGCTTTCTCTGAATAAAGAGAACATCGAGGGTACCGGGTATCAACAGAATCTTTGCCTGTGTAAGGAAATCAGGTTCATAGATAACGCTGACATGGTGACCCATCTCACGCAGTTTTTGCGCCACGGGTTCCAGTCGATAGCGGGTAGACGGATTGTCTGCTCCTTTACCAATGAACAGGGCTTTCATGGGCCGTCAGACCGGCTTTCTCGCGACCACGATGATCTGTCTCGCAAAATCAATTCCGATAGCACGAAACACCGGGTACATGAGATACCTGCGCACCAGTTTCTTGATCAGCGAATCATGATAGAGCCGGTGAATCGAGCTCACTTCAAAACCCGAAAGAGACAAGAGGCCCCCCAATTCATCGTAACAGAAGGGTGTAACGTGAGTGACGTCGCGCATGAAGGCAGGTGGATAGTAAATATTCGGCGTTGTCAGCGCGACAGCACCACCGGGTGCTAGTAGCTCAAACATCCGTTGCACCACATGAGCTGCATCGGTCAACGTCACGTGTTCAATCATTTCAAATGCACAAATAAGGTCATAGTCACCTGTAACTTCATCGATATGAAAAAAATCATGGTCATAAGTGGCATCAATATCACAGGAGCTGTAAACAAGATCCCCCCAATATCCAGCCATCTTCTCGCGGAAAGACCTGTCTCCGGCACCCACTTCGAGCAATCTCGTGCCGGGGCCACCTTCTCCTGCGACGACTTTGTGGTAACGGGTTGCCACAGGTAAATCCCAGATGTCACCGAACTTTTTTTCGATCATCTTGCGGTGCTTATAGAGCTTCTGCCAATCCAGCGTCATGATTTCCCCATGCCCAGGTCGTTAGAACGAAATAGGCGCATGCTTTTCAATTATGGGTATCGAGCGGACCTTCTGCACCATGGACGACACAGAGAAATGATCGCCCAGCCTGGTCATTGCTTTCGCAGCCAGTTCAGAAGCCTCCTGATGCGTTAGCGCCTGCATGGCGGCCATGCCAGCGCTCAACTCTTGTTCGCTACCGACCTTGAAGGTCATCGCTGCGTCTCCGACAACACTGATCGGTCCAGGGGCATCTGAACATAAGATAGGCACAGAGGCGGCCATGGCTTCCAGCAGAACAATGCCAAAGGCCTCTTCTTCTGTGGAGGACAGCACGAACGCATCGAATGCCTTTATCAAACGCCGTGCATCTTCATGAGCACCGCAAAAGAAAACGCGATCCCTGATGCCGAGCTGCCTTGCCTGCCTTACCAGGCTTTCTTTCAGTTCTCCGTCGCCGACAATAGCAAGCACCGAGTCATCATCCCTTTGTGCAAGTGCCTGCAACAGCAGGGCATGGTTTTTCTTGCGAACAAGCCGGCCGATGGTGCCAAAGCAGAAACGACCCAGTGGAATACCGAGTTCGTGGCGGGCCGTTACCGGATCCATCAATGTCGGCGCTTCTATGGAATGCTGGATCACATGAATACGGCCATCAAGATGCGGGTGGCTTAACAGAGCAGCATCACAGACAGGATGCGAAACACCGATCAGTTCTACATTGTCTTGCCAGAACCTGGAAAAAATCGATCGAGTCCAACGTTCAAGAAACCCAAACTCATGCATGACTCCGATGACCGCTCCGATGTCGAGCTGGTAGTTCAACAACTGGCCAATAAAGAAGGGTTTATAACGATGAGCAATAATGAGATCGGGGGGCGTTTCACCGATCATTTCCCTGATCTGACGAGCCACGGGAAGTTTAAGGCCTCTCAGATCTCCAGCCGGCAGAGTCAGAAACTCGACCTCTCCATGAATGCTCTGCGCCAGGCTTGCTGACATAGGGCCACGAAGAAAGATTGTTGTGACATCGCAGTCGGAGAAACAACCTGCATACTGACGCGCAACGGAGCGAAAAGGCCCCTTGTAGTCGTGACAAATTTGCAGAATGTGTGGTTTCTGAACCATCTATTGCACGTGCGTGCGCTTGGTAACCAGCAGATCCTCCAGCACCAGATATTCCAGGTCGGAGCCGAAGAACATGTTGAGCGCGTCAGTCGGTGAGCAGACCATCGGTTCACCTCGTCGATTCATCGACGTATTCAATACTGCGCCGTTACCCGTGAGCCGCTCCATTTCTTGTAATAGCTCATAATATCTTGGATTGGTGCTTTCTTCGACGATCTGAACACGACTTGTGCCATCTTCATGAACGACTTCGGGCACTCGCTGCTTCCACTCATCGGAAACTTCAAATGTAATGGTCATGTACGGGGCCGGGTGATCCGTCTGAATCATGTCCCTGGCAACGGTATCTAGTATGCTGGGACAGAATGGACGCCAACGTTCGCGGAACTTGATCTGTTCATTGATTTTGTCAGCAATTCCCTCGTAACTGGGGCAACCAAGGATACTGCGACCACCCAGCGCCCTTGGCCCGAACTCCATGCGCCCCTGACACCAGGCAACCGGGTTCCCCGCGGCCAGCAGTTCTGCAGCTTTCTGAATAATGTCATCCCGTTGCTCGAATACGGGTTGCTGGGAATGATCTTCACAGGCCTGAATACACTCCTCGGTCGAGTACCTGGGCCCCAGATAAACGTGATTCATTTTTTCCGGTGCAACACCCCGACTCCAGGAAGCAAATGAAGCAGCGCCAACAGCTGTACCCGCGTCACTTGAGGCAGGTTGCACAAAAAGTTCCTCGACATAGGGTAGATCAAGAATCTTCTGGTTGAGTTTGACGTTGAGTGCACCGCCACCGGCAAACACCAGTTGGCCGGTTTCCCGCAGTATATCCCCCAGGTAAGTCTCAATCAGTTTTAGGGAAATTTCCTCGTACATTTTCTGCATGGCAGCGGCATAGTGAATATAGGGATCATCGGCAATATCGCCTTCCCGTCTGGGCCCCAGCCAATCAATCAGTTTCTGACTGAAGTAAAAACCCTTGCCCTCTTCCTTGTAACGCCTCAGGCCTACGGTGTTCACCAGTTGGGTATTGACCCTAATTTCCTTGCCATCAAATTCGATCAGCTTTGAAAGGTCGTAGAGATCAGGGTCTCCATATGGCGCCATGCCCATGACCTTATACTCACCGTCAAGCATCTCGAACCCGAGATACTCCGTGAAGGAAGCGTAGAGTTGACCAAGCGAGTCCGGATCGAAGAATTCCTTGATCTTGTGAATCTGGCCGTTTTCACCATATCCAAAAAAGGTAGTCGCGTACTCGCCTTTTCCGTCGATTCCCAGGATGGCCGTTTTACCCTCGAAACCGGAAAGGTGATACGCACTGCTGGCATGTGCCATGTGGTGTTCAACGGCATCGAATTCGATATCTGACCAGTTAATACCGAGCTCTTCGAGAAGGCCCTTCACCTTGCGCACATTGCGTCGATAGTGACGATTACCGTTAAAAATCGCATCGAGTGCCCGATCCGGGGCGTACCAGTAACGTGCCGCATAATGCCAGCGCGCTTTACCCAAAAGACTGATTTTTCCGTACGGGAAAGCAACCACATCGACATCCCGGGGTTTCAATCCTGCTTCTTTCAGACAATATCGCGCAGCGTGCAGCGGCATAACATTCTTCGCATGCTTATCGCGAGTGAATCTTTCCTCTTCCGCTGCAGCAACAAGCTTGCCGTCAATATAGATTGCCGCCGAGGGATCGTGTGTCAGTGCGCCTGAAAGGCCAAGTACAACGAGTGACAAATTTAACTGCTCATACGCTAAGGTCAGGCCGCGTATTCTACCCTAGAAGATCAGAGAATCGTTCAACCATCTGGGGAGATGACTCCCAGTTTTTCAGGAACCTGTCGAGGTCCTTTACTTCAGCTCGTTTTTTCTCCACCGGATCCCGGTGCTCTCTCATGGAGTCGAGGTCAAGAATCACCGCTCCATGACTGGCCAGCAGGAAGTTGCTTGCCTTGAGGTCGCCGTGTGTGACACCTGCAGCTGACAAACTTTTTAGAAGCTCAACAATCGATACGATTTCCGGCGACGGGTCTTCTCGCTCGGCAAGGACTGTCGCATCAGGTCCATCCAGGTATTCCGTGATGAAATAGGCTCTGCCCCGAAGTGGCCCAAACCGTTCCTCAATCAGAGCCACTGGTTTGACGGTATTGATACCCAGAAACTCCAGCCGATGTGCATTCGCCCAGGAGGTCCATGCTCGCGTTTGACGAAACATCCGCGACAGACGATGCCACATGCTCTTGATGTTGTATCTTTTGATGACAAGAGGTCCTGCTGGACTGTCAACGAGGGCAACCGTTGCCGTGTTACCGTCTTTCAGGAGCCTGCCTTTGGCCATCGCCGCGTAGGGGTCTGAAATCAGCGAAGCCATGGCATCTGAGTAACTGGCTCTATCGCATACCCAGAATCTGTCAAACGACTGCCCGACAGCAAACTGCGTACATTCCCTGAAGGCTTTGGCAATGTAGCCTTCTTTGCGCTTAGTTCGCTTTCTGTTGATCAGGTAGGCCAGCCTCCTGGCTCGACCGGGATGATCCGGCCACGCCCGAACCTGCCGATAACGCTCAAAAAACTCCGGAACCATCGCATCATGTCGGGCATTGAACTGGGCAAAGAACAACCCCAGATTGTTCATGCTGCGCGTTTCCCCAACAGGATGCGCCCAGTGACGGCTGACATCACCCCCATCAATGGTATAGATCCTGTCGTCATAAAAGAGAAAGTTTTCCGGATGAATATCATTCTGAATCACACCACCTTCATGCAGTGATGCCAGTACAGGGATGACCTTGCCAATGAGGCGTGAACGCTCCAGTTCATCGGCAGCATTTTCGAGGATGTCACTCAGGTCCTGGGATTCTTTCAGGTATTCGAAGGCAAGCACATAGCCCCCCCCGGAACTCAGTCTGGCCTGCCACTCAAGGGAAGGGGTCAGAACACCCGAGCCCTCAATGGCGTGGACGCCATTGATCTCACGGCGCATATAGCGGCGCGCTGAACGTCCGACAAATATTTTGATCAGATATTCACGACCGTCGGCTTCAGCCAGAGCAACAATCCGCCTGGCGGGTAACAGACGCAGGATCTTTTTTACCGTGAGAACAGCATTGGACGTTTTACCATTCGTGATCTCCACACTAAGCTGAAAGGGTTCTTTCACGGCCCTGCCAGAGCGAATCAGAGAGTCTGCATCAAGGTTGTTCATAATGACTACTCGCGCCCTTTAAAAAAATCCAGAACGCGACATATTTCCTTTTTGTCGGCAGCTTCCAGCCGCTCATGTCCTTTATACAGCAGGTAGAACCGAAGCCGGTCAGCCCTGCTCAGCTGAACCTTGCCATGCTTGTCCAGGCAGGCCAGGTCTTTCACTTTACCGCGGGAAAGCAGCGGCCAGAATGTTTTCCGACCAACTGGACAGTCAATCAGATAAACCTGCGGATCTCCGACGGTCTCCACAAGTATATTGCGCCACTTGAGATCATTGTGAACAAATCCGTAAAGGTGCAGCTTCCGTGTCGCCGCGGCCAGCCGGCGAATGACGGCCCGTCGCCAGGTGACATCTGAAAAATACTCGCTTTCCGATCTGTATAGTGCATCAAGGTCTAAGGTTCCTCTCACTTCCCTTGTCACAACTACACCCTGATATTCGGGCCCTGCTGACGTTTCGCCAAAGGCAACAACCTCCGCTGCGGGAATACCCAGCGTGTGGAACAGTTTCAGATTCTCCCATTCAGCCCGGACGCGGCTTCGGCCAAGAAAGCGCCGCATCCAGCGCCCCCGGCTGTTGTAGACTTTTACGTAGTAGGCCACGTCGCGATCAGTGATCCTGTCTACCCTGCTCATCCAGTTAGCGTTGATGTTCTCGCCATCAAGGTCCGCACAGGCCTGCATGGAAGGGAAGAGATGTGACACCTCGGCGTGTACCCACCAGGTCATGCTGTGACACCAACGGAATCAGCGAGAAGTTTTTCTATATCGTCAGGTAACGCGTCGTGATCCTGAAGATAGAGTTTTCTTGCCCTGGCCATCGCTTTCAGCCAGAGCGCGCGATTCGACAAGGCATCACGCAGAGACTGACCCGTATAAATTTTTATAAAGCGAAGCAGGTCTCTTTGTGTTAGTTGCTTATCAAACGCAGAAAACAGAAGTCCGCCGAGGTCTTTTGCCAACCAGCGAACCGGGACACGATCACGAATCTGGGCACGATGAAGGTCAATCAGGTACAGTTTCGGCTCCGGTAAATCAGGCGTCTTCATCAGGAAATGGCAGAGGTAAAAATCACGATGATTAACTCCCGCACGATGCATTTCTCGCGAAACGCGGGCGACTTCCGCCAGGATCCGCCGTTTCTGTAACGGACCCTCTGTGGTGAAGTCTTCCAGAGAAATTGTCTGTTCCAGTGATTCCGTGACGATGGCTGACCTTCTCGTGGCGGGATTCCTGCCACGCTCACAATAGAGGCTCGCAGTCATGGTTGGCACACTGCGCTCAGACAGTCGTTCAATCGCCAGCCATTCGTTTCTGGCACCAAGTATCGGCAGTCGACCCTGAAAGAGATTTTTAAAAATCTCTCCCCAACCCACACCATGATGAATCTTGACGAAGTAGGGTTTGCCCTGGAGCTCCACCTTAAGTGTTCTGCGTACGGCCACCTGTCTGAATATTTCACCCTGCAGAGCATCGATCTGTTCAAACAGATCAGCATCAGAGAACCCAGGCGCAAGTTCAGGAGCTATGTAGTCAGATATCATGATTTGCTGTCACAGTTTGAGTGATGAAATCAGCGGCCTTAACTGGCATGTCATAGATATCGGCGGTTTGTGAGAAAGCAACGCCGTTTTCAGACCAGGACGCTTCAGGCAGTCGCGTCAGCATAATTTTAAGTAGATTGTTGAAAGTTTCCTGTCTGTACGGCGACGGTATCAGCTCGCCGGCTTGTGCTTGCTCGATATAGTGCGCATATCCACACACATCTGTTGCCAGAACAGGTAAGCCCGCCACCAGAGCTTCAAGCAGAACCGTGCCGGTATTTTCAACATAGGCAGGATGAAGCAGAAGATCGGCACCAAGAAGGAAACTTGGTACATCATCGCGCCCTTTCAGGATCGTTACTCGCTCCGCAATGCCCAGCTTTCTGGCCAGACGCTGGAAACTCGCTGGAGAATCCTGACCGATAACGATCAGCCTTGTCCGCTCGAGCAGGTCATCCGGTAGCGCAGCCATGGCTATCAGCGACCTGTCCAACCCCTTGGTGATGAATCCTGATCCAATCATCAGCAAAAGCAGCTCTCTATCACTCAGGCTCATCTCTTCCCGGAATGATCGCCGGATTTCTTCGTGGTTTTCCGGGACCATGCGATCACGAGCGATGCCTGGCGTCAGCATGTGAAGACGCTCAGATCCGGTGTGGTAGTACTTCTGGAATAATGGTTCCTGAACACTCGAGATCATGAGAATCTCGGTATCGGAATCTTCCTTGAAGACAGCTTCCTCGAAAGCTGAAAAAAGTCTGTAGCGCGGCAGAAGGCGGTAAAACCAGCTTCGCTGATTCCGCGCCTTATCCTCGTAACAACTGTCCGCTGCATAATAAACATCAAGCCCGGGCATCTTGTTAAAGCCAACAACAGTGCTAACCGGGTACCGCGAGAGATGCTGATCAACCCACACTTGAAACTTGTCGTAACGGGCGTGGTTCGTCAGCGCATATACAGGCACGGTAATTACCTCGAAACCATCCGGTACATCGCCTTCCCAGGAAAGCGTGTAAACCCGTATCGTATATCCCCTGTCACGGGTCTCCTCGGCGATTCGCAGGAAGTCTCTCTGCAAGCCGCCATACGGAAAATACTTGAACAGACAGTAAGCAATAGTGTCGGTTTTCGGCCGTCGCGATTTAGCCAACGCAGCTTTTTCAATCTTTCTGGCTGCATGCCGATGCAGCGAGTAGATGTCCGCGGAACTGGCAAACTGTCTGCCACGCTCTGTCCAGACTTCACGGTTATTATCGCGCAGCATGCGGGAGAGCTTTGCGTCCAGATCCTGCTGGTGAAAAGGCATTTTCACCAGTTCGCCCATGCCTGCTTCGTCGACAAAATGAGCATAGCCACAGTTTTCAGTCGTCAGAACGGGAAGCCCGGCAACCACTGCCTCCAGCAGCACGATGCCGGCAGCCTCATCTACAGCCGGGAGTATCATCAGGTCAGCGGCGAAAAGAAAATCGGGCACATCGTCCTGACCTGAAAGAATCGTGACCTGGCGAGATATACCAAGTAACCAGATCAGGCGCCTGAAGGGGGCCGGATTGTCTTCTCCGATGATGATGAAACGAGTTTTCTCACGCTGTTCCTCCGGAAGGGCCCGAAAGGCATAGAGGGCACGCTTCAAACCCTTTTTCACAAAGCCGGAGCCAACCATCAACAGCAGCTTCTCATCCTCGGCAACACCCAGTTCCAGTCTTTTCCTTACTCGCCGCCTGACAACATCGTCTGGCACAACACGATCACGGGAAATCCCAGGCGGCAGGAAAGTCATCCGGTCTTCCTGGGTCTGGTAATAGTGCTCAAAAAAGGGTTCCTGAACTGACGAGATCATCAGTATTTCGGTTTTGGAGTCCTGACCGAACACCGCGCGTTCGTAGCTGGAGAAGTGACGATATCTGGGCAACTGTCGGTACAACCAGCTACGCTGTGTTTGCGCTTTTTGCTCGTAGCAGGAATCAGCAGCGTAATAGATATCCAGACCAGGCATCTTGTTAATGCCGATCACCGCATCGACAGGGTCCTCCTGGAGTGAGCGCTGGACCCAGTCACTGAATCGCTCATACAGCGTGTGGTTGGTGAGTGCAGACACGGGAACAATGGTGACGTCGAATCCATCTGGGATATCCCCCCGCCAGACAAGCGTGAAGACACGGACATCGTGACCCATGGCCTGACACTCAAGTGCGATGCGCAGAAAATCCCGCTGTAGACCACCGTGAGGAAAATACTTGTATAGGCAGAAAGCCAGCTTTAAGCGAGGTTCGTGCTCGGGTTGCCAGTCTGCTGCTGTAACGCTTGCCACACTGTCTCCGGCGTTATCTGTTCATAGCAGGGAGGAAAGATTTTACTTGAATCATCAGCCTTCTTGTACTGGCAGTCTCTTTTTATACAGGGAATACAGGGTAAGTAAGTGCTTGCTATTATTTTAGCCTGATCACCCAGCATCCCCGTCAGTTCCGGGTCCGTTGACCCGAAAATCCCGATGACAGGTACGCCCAGAGCCGGTGCCAGGTGTCCGAGCCCTGTATCTACCGATACTGAGGCCTGGCAGCCGGCGAGTGCATCTATCAATTCAGCCAGTGGTGGCCGGAAAAGAATATGACCGCCGAACTCCGTAATCTGCTCTGCACGCTCGCGCTCCCGGTCATCGCCAGCAGGGACAATCAATTCGAATCCATTATCAACAACGACTCGGGCCAGGGCTCGCCAATGTTCTGCCGGCCATTCTTTGCTGGGCCAGGTCGTCCCATGGAGAAACATCAGTCGTTTTCCCACCTCATCGGCCTTGCGCAAACCGAATTCCAGCTTCTCTGAGCTGTCGTAGCCCAACGCCGCCGCAAACAGTTTTTTCTGCCGCATAATGGCGTGCTGTTTTGTATCCACCCGATGAGATTTGCGATAAAACCAGCTTGCCGCAGTCTCCCGTGCACTGCTGCTATCGAAACCATGCAGGGTGCCATGTGCAAGCCACCCTGTCAGCGCGCTCTTCAACAGTCCCTGTGAATCCAGAACCATGTCGTAGTGTTCTTTACGCAATGATCTGCGGAAGGCTGCAAATTCCTTCCTGCCTGCAGAGAGATTTCTTCTCCAGCGACGAATAGCAACCGGTATCACCCGACGGACGCCCGGATGTCGTTCGGGAATATCCCGGAAAGTTTCTTCCACGACCCAGTCAATTTCCAGCCCGGGGACAGCCTCGAGCGCTTCGGTCAACGCCGGCAGCGCATGCACCACATCCCCAAGAGAGGAGGTTTTTACCAATAACACCTTCATTGACGGGACAGTTTACCTGTTTAACGGCATTCCCGATGAGGAAAGGACCGATTTCTCGACCTGTTCAGGCATCAGTTGATTCAGGCAATTCCTGTGTCCCAATGGACACTGACGCTTAAAACAGGGGCTGCATTCGAGCTCAAGACTCATGATCTCAGCCTGATCGGACAGCGGTGGTGTAAATCCGGGGGAAGTGGAACCATAAATCGCTGTCACTGGAGTATTGACCGCAGCGGCCACATGCATCAGCCCTGAGTCATTGGTAACGACCGAGTCACAGACCGCGAGCAGATCGATGGCATCAAGCAGCGTCGTTTTCCCCGCCAGATTCACGCTACCGGGGCCAATGCCTTCTGCTATCGCAGATCCGGTCGATTCATCGGCTGGAGAACCGAAAATCCAGATCTGTCGGCCACTCGAAACCAGGCGCCTGCCGAGTTCAGCGTAGTGAGCTTCAGGCCATTTCTTGGCCTCGCCAAACTCAGCACCGGGACAGAAACCCACGACTGGCACATCTGGATTCAATCCATTTTCGCGAAGAAATCTTTCTGTATTTTCCGCGTCCACAGTGAGTTGCGGGCGAATCATGTCTTCGCCGGCTTTGTCGATCAGTTCAAGAAACCTGTCCGTCATCAGGGGCAGACGGCGCTCATCGAGCAAACGGATATCATTGAGCAGAAAATATCGGTATTCACCGAGAAAACCGACCCTTTCAGGAATATCGGCAAAAAAGGGAACCAGCGCCGATTTCAGAGAATTCGGGGTTATTATGGCTTTATCATAACGATTCTCGGCTAGTCTGCCCCCGAGGGACCTGCGGTAACCGAAACCCAATTGACCGTGTTTCTGGTCAATCAGTATGCCCCGGTCTACATCGCGCATTCTCTGCACGAGGCTAAGGGTGGATCGAGGGGCAAGGACATCAATTTCTACGTCCGGATTATCAGCCCGCAAACCGGAATAGATCACCTGAGACATGATCATATCGCCGACCCACGCCGGTCCTACAATCAATATTCGCTGGGCTTGTCCCGTCAATCAGTCGCCTATCCGCTTCAGGAGACGGTCGTGGACCATTGCGGGTGTTCGGATCGACGTCCCATCACTTGATCAAAGTACATGGTCTGCAGCTTTTCAGTGATTGGACCACGTTTACCGGACCCGATCATCCGACCATCCAGTTCACGGATGGGCAGGACCTCTGCTGCCGTACCAGTGAAAAACGCCTCATCAGCGACATAAACCTCGTCTCTGGTGATACGCCTTTCTGTAATCGTTAGCCCCAGCTCTTCAGCAAGCGCAAAAACAGTATCTCGAGTAATTCCCTCAAGACAGGACGTCAGCTCCGGCGTAACAAGGTTTCCTTTCTGTACGAGGAAAATATTCTCGCCGCTGCCTTCAGCAACATAGCCCTCGTTGTCGAGCAGGAGCGCCTCTTCACAACCACTGTCCAGCGCTTCTTTCAGGGCAAGCATCGAGTTGATGTAGTTGCCGTTGGCCTTCGCCTTACACATGGTGATATTGACATGGTGACGCGTGTAAGAGCTGGTACGTACCTTGATACCTTCTACCCGGGCTTCAGGCGTCATATAGTTTGGCCATTCCCAGGCAGCGATAATGCAATGTGGCTTGAGATTGTCTGCCCGAAGCCCCATGCCTTCAGAACCGTAAAAGCACATAGGCCGGAGGTAAGCCTCTTTCAGCTTGTTTTCCCTGACCACCGTCACCTGCGCCTCGTTGATCTCTTCCTTTGACCAGGGAATGGACAGGTTAAGGATATGACCGCTGCGGAACAATCGGTCAGTATGATCGTGCATCCGGAAAATGACCGGTCCGCGGTCCGTCGCGTAAGCTCTTACGCCCTCAAACACCCCAAGACCATAGTGCAGGGTATGGGTTAACACATGAACTTTCGCGTCACGCCAGGGCACCAGTTCGCCATCGAACCAGATAACACCGTCTCTATCAGCCAGTGAATCAGACATCTTTTTTCTACTATCGTTAGTGGTTGGTTTAGTGTCCCAGGACCCGTTACTCAGGCACTCATCTTTTCCTGCCAGATCCTGTGTACCTCTTGCCTGTAGCTCTGGAGCTGTTCGAAATCGGTTTCCAGCCCTAACCAGCCATGATGAACCGCGGCCCTGAAAATCAGATAGGCCCGCTGCAAGGCGTCAGCATCAGCTTCCGCGAAGATACCAGCATCACCCAGTTCATCCAGAAGCCGCATGACATCCGTCCATCGGCTGAGAGCAGGCGTCTGCGACGCCCACGCGAGGACCGCGTATTGCACCATAAATTCGATGTCAACAATAGCCCCGGTATCGTGTTTCAGGTCAAATCGAACCAGGACTTCACTGCCATCATCACATGTCGAATCGCCAGAATCTTTTAAACTCCCGGAGCTGGAGAGATGCTCACGCATCTTCTCACGCATGGTCAGCACATCTGAAAGCAGGGTTCCCTGATCTCTAACCGTCTGCAACACCTGCTCCCGGATACACGAGAACATCTCTCCAATGGAGGAGTCGCCAGCCAGATAACGCGCGCGAATAATGGCCTGATGCTCCCAGGTCCAGGCTTCATTTTCCTGGTAGCGTTCATAGGCAGATATCGTGGCAACAAGAGGCCCCTTATTGCCCTGGGGCCGAAGACGAAGGTCCGCAGAATAGAGTATTCCGAAGCGGGTTAAGCTCGTGAGGATATGGATGATTCTCTGGCCAACCCGAACATAGAAAACATTGTTGTTGATGCTGGTATTACCATCCGTATGACCCCTGATGTAAGAGGGACATAGAAAAACCAGATCCAGATCACTGCCATAGGCCAGTTCCAGGCCACCCGCCTTACCATAGCCGATGATCGCGATACGTTCAGTTATGGGCTTGCCGTCCTCATCACACGGAGAGCCATGCTTCTTTTCCAGATACAGCCAGGCCATATCCAGAGTGCGATCCAGAATCACCTCAGCCAACGCCGTCAGGCCATCAGATGCCTGCATAATGGATATCTGATCGGTCAGCTCCATAGCTGCGATTTTCAACATGGCAGCCAGCTTGAACTGACGCAGGGCATCCATCTGCATCTCCATATCAGCCGCGTCAACAGAACGCATGACTTCACGGAGCTCGCCCTCGAGCTGACTTTTTGACACAGCCACCTCACGCATAGCGCGATCATTCAGTTCGTAGAGCAGAATTGGAAAAGCCGCCAGTTGTTCGGCAATCCAGGTACTGATCACGACCAATTCCACAGCACGACGCAACGCCTCAGTATCCTCGTTAAGAAATACCAGATATGTGGAACGCCTGAGTATGGAACGAACAACCGGAAGCATCCGCTGCTGAGCAATTTGAGGTTCTTCTGATTCAGAGCAGTACTTGATCAGGCGAGGCATCAGCAGGTCAATTGCCTTCCGAACCTCGTCATCCAGTTGCAGCTTTTCAACGTCTGTTCGCAGCTCCTCCAGATCAGTGTCGTTGGATTCCTGCCACTGCTGATGCCATCTTGATTCTACAGGCGATGCTTTTTGATCACCTTCGCCACGAACAACCTGATCAAAACACTGCGTGACTCGTGCTCGCTTGATATCAAGTTCAGCGACAAAAGATTCATAGTTCTCATGACCCATAGCGCCTGCCAGCCGCAACTGACTGATCTCGTTAGTTGGCAGCAAATGAGTCTGGCGATCCATCTCTGCCTGAAGTACGTGCTCACAATTTCGCAGGTAGTAGTAAGCATCCAGAAGGTTTTCAACATCGACGAACGGCATGAAATCAAGCTCGGCCAGTTTCGCAAGAACAACCGTTACCCTGGATTCCTGCAACTCAGGGTACTTACCCCCCCAGATCAGCTGGTGCGCCTGCGCAATGAACTCGATTTCACGAATCCCTCCAGGACCGAGCTTCAGATCGTGGCTCATCTCCTTGAGTTCAACCTGTCTCGCAATCAGTCCTTTCATCTCTCGCAATGACTGGATTGCGCTGTAATCAAGGGTTCTTCTGAATACAAAGGGTTTCATCCAGTTAAGGAAGTCACCGCCCTCCTCCAGATCACCCGCAACAACCCGGGCCTTAACAAAGGCGTATCGTTCCCAGTCCCGTCCCTGCTCGATGTAGTACTTTTCCATCGCTGCGCGATGCAGCACCAACGGCCCACTGTCCCCGTAAGGGCGAAGACGCATATCCACCCGGAACACCGTGCGAACAGCATCGGAATCATCAAGACAGGCAATGGTTTTTCGTGCAAGCCAGAGAAAAAACTCCTGATGGGTGACCAGCTTCCTGCCATGAATCTGCCCCTGGTTCGCATAGAAAAAAATCAGGTCGATATCACTGGATAGATTCAACTCATAGGCGCCCAGCTTGCCCATCCCCAGCACAATCAGTTTTTCTGGCCGACCATCCGGCCCAACAGGCTGACCAAAACGAACCACTGCCTGATCGTAGCAATGCGCCAGCGCGCTTTCGATACAGAAGTCGGCAAGATGCGATAACTCAGCGGTGGTTTCCAAAGTGGATGCACGTCGGGTTAGATCACGAAAGATGATACGCGTCATCTCCCGCCGTCGAAGTCGGCTCAACAGATCAGAAAGTTCCACGTCCTGATCAGACACCAGAAAGGTGCGATACCTTTCGATCAGTTCATCCGCAGAGAAGAGCTGATTCACATGCTCAAATGCCTGCCTGACCTGAGTGGAGTCATCCTGAAGAAGTTCCGAGAAATATGGACTGAGATCAGCGACACGGCTGACCTCTGGCGCAAGTGATTCTGGATAAGACTGCGACATGCTGACAGGACTTACTCAGTACCGGAGAAGGGTGCGACCCTAAGAACCTCCGCAATGGTGGTTTCACCCGCTGCGACTTTCATGGCGCCACTGAGACGAAGTGTTTTCATACCTTCCTTCATCGCGGATAAACGAATTTTGCCAATGTCGACATCTGCAGAGACTAAGCCTTTGATGGTGTCCGTCATCGGCAAGAGTTCGTAGATACCCTGTCGACCCCGATAGCCTGTATCACGGCAATCGAGACAGCCCACAGGATGGTACATGCGCACGGGCATCTTCATCTTCCAGGGGGTGGTCAGTACCTTCCAGCCATCCGGGTCCGGATCACCCTGCGCCTTGCAAACGGGGCACAGCGTTCTTACAAGACGCTGCGCCATAACGCCAAGAACCGTCGCCTTGATCAGGTAGGGCGCGACACCAACTTCCAGTAAACGGGTAACCGCTGAAGGCGCGTCATTGGTGTGAAGTGTGGAAATAACCAGGTGCCCTGTGAGTGCTGCCTGGATCGCCATTTCAGCAGTTTCCAGGTCACGTATCTCACCGACCATGATGATGTCCGGATCCTGACGAAGCAGGGCTCGCACGCCATCAGCGAAACTGAGTCCAATGTTGTGCTGGACCTGCATCTGATTAAAAGCCGGCTCTACCATTTCTATCGGATCTTCAATGGTGCAGACATTCACTTCCGGCGTCGCAAGATGCTTCAGGCTTGTATAGAGCGTGGTGGTTTTACCCGATCCAGTGGGACCAGTGACCAGTACAATGCCGTTGGGGTTGCCAACCATGTCTTCCCAGCGATCATAATCATCGTTGGCAAGACCCAGCTGCTCGAAAGTCTTAAGCAGTATGTCCGGATCGAAAATCCGCATGACCATTTTTTCGCCATGGGCGGTCGGCAGCGTCGAGAGACGCAGTTCCACCTCATGCTGATCAGGCATCTTTGTTTTCAGCCTGCCATCCTGCGGTCTTCTTTTTTCGGCCACATCCATGCGACCAAGAGTTTTCAGGCGACTGATCACAGCTGTCATGACCGGAGCAGGCAGTTCATAAACCAGATGCAGCACGCCATCAATACGAAACCTTACCCGACCCTTGTCACGGCGTGGCTCAAGGTGAATGTCACTGGCTCGCTGCGTGAAAGCATAGTTGAGCAACCAGTCAACAATATTGACGATGTGTGCATCATTGGCTTCCATCTGCTCGATCTGACCAAGCTCGAGCATCTGCTCCAGGTTGGTCAGCGAACTGACGGCCTTTCCCGCAGCATTGGCCTTATTGACCGAACGCGCCATGGTATAGAACTCTGTCGTACACCGACGGATATCCGCGGGATTGGCGACAACACGGGTCAGCACCTTGCCTGGCAATGACTGTTCGATGGTCGCTTCCCAGCTGTGCACAAAGGGTTGCGCACTGACAACGACGACTTCATCATCTTTCACTTCCAGAGCCAGGATCTGATGGCGCTGTGCGAACTCATAAGACATGACGCGGGTAACCACGACAGAATCAATCTTCAGCGGATCGATTCTGATGTACTGGTGGCCCGCGCGTTCTGCCAGCCACATGGTCAGGGTTTCCAGGTCCAGTGATCGACCTGGGTTTTTCTGATCATCAAAGTTCTCTTCTGCGATCAGTTCAATCGGATTCCAGTTGAGCTGTTCCTTGCGGCGAGTCTTCATCCCCAGTTGTTCAGCATCGTGAGGCGCCAGCCTGCCATCCTGAATGAGATCATCAGCGAACGTTCGCAGATTTAGCGAAATATCCGGCTTCTTTGCGTTGGCTTCCTGAATGCTCAAGTTGCTTCTCTTTATTAAGGGGACGGCGTCTTTCGGCTACTTTACACCTTACATCGAGGGATAGGCTACACTGCGTCTATGAACACATCTCTACCTTCAGGCTCTCCACCTCCAATCAGGGAAATGATCAGTGCACTGGTGGGTACGCCATCGGTCAGCTCTACCAAATCCGAGTTTGACCTGCCCAACACTGATGTCATCGACCTGCTGGCTAACTGGCTCGATCCACTGGGTTTCGACGTCGAGATCACGCCAATCCAGGGGCGTCCCGGAAAGCATAATCTCATCGCCAGAATTGGTTCGGGTACCGATGGCCTAATCCTCTCGGGCCATTCAGACACTGTCCCGTTCGATGAACATTTATGGCAATCGGACCCGTTCCAGGTAACAGAGAAAGATAATCGATGGTACGGGCTTGGCAGCTGCGATATGAAAAGCTTCTTTGCTATCGCCATCGAGGCCGCCAGACCATTTCTTACAGACAGCAAAAGCCTGAAGCGTCCACTCATTATCATGGCAACGGCGGACGAAGAGTCTTCCATGAGCGGGGCGCGTCAGTTAACGAGGCAGGATGTCAGTGATGCCGGTTTCGCCATCATCGGTGAACCCACGGGACTGAAACCGATCACCAAGCATAAGGGCATCATGATAATGCAGCTTCGCATCGAAGGGACAGCCGGACATTCCTCTGATCCAGCACTGGGTCGCAACGCCATTGAAGGCATGCACCAGGCACTCTCGGAATTGATGCAGTTCAGATCAGAGCTCCAGCAGAGCTACCAGGACGAAAAATTTTCGGTCTGTTTTCCGACAATGAATTTCGGCTGCATTCACGGTGGTGACAACCCCAACCGTATCTGCGATCACGCAGAACTGGCGTTTGATCTCAGGGCACTGCCTTCGATGGATATGTCGGATTTCACCGGCAACCTGGAATCAAGACTGACAAACTCATTGAGGGACCAGGGATTTACCTGCAAGCTGGAGCCACTATTCTCACCGGTTCCTCCCTTTGATAACGAAGGATCTAGTTTCGCAGAGGAAATCTCCCAACTTTCCGATTCCAGCACAGGTGCCGTTGCCTTCGGTACAGAAGCACCCTTTTTCGGGAATATGGATATCGATACGGTCGTTATAGGTCCCGGCTCTATCGACCAGGCACATCAGCCAAATGAGTTCCTGCCACTGGAACAGATTAACCCGGCCATAGAGTTACTAAGAGGTGTGATTGGCCAACGTTGCCTGACGTAGACTGGGAACGCCAAACTAGCAGAACAATAGATTACTGCTATAATCCGCGCCCCATTTAGCGACTGACTGCAGTCATGGCACTCAATACCGAGCATATAAAGTGGTTCAGGGATTCATCTCCCTACATTGATGCACACCGGAACAGAACCTTTGTCATCTGTTTGACCGGCGATGCCCTGCGCTCAGAAAACCTCAGGAACATTGTTTCCGACTGTGCCCTGCTGAATTCACTGGGCGTTCGCCTGGTCATCGTCTACAACGGGGATGCCGGCATAAAAGACGCATTAGAGAGGCTGGAGTCGTCCTGGCAAATCGCTGCCAGTGGCAGAATCACCACACCTGATCAGATTGATACAGTGGCCGCCGTCCTCGGCGGACAGACACATCATCTGGCTGCCATGTTCTCGGCCAGCTCTCCTGATTCGCCAACTGCATTAAATAAGGCAAGACGTGACGTTCTGACAAGCTCCGGCAGTTTCATCAAGGCGAAACCTATTGGCATTGTTGAAGGCGTCGACTATCAAAACTCCGGAAGAGTCCGAAAAGTCCTAAAGCAGGCCATCACCGCACAGCTGGACAATGGCGCAATTATTCTGGTTTCGCCTTTGGGTTACTCGCCTTCAGGTGAAATTTTTTATCTGGATGCCGAACAGGTGGCCTGCGAAACGGCCTGTGCCCTGAGAGCCGACAAGCTCATCTTCCTTACAGCCGATGAAGGACTTTTCAACGAAACCGGTGAGGTGATCAGCGAAGTTGACCTGAGCAATCCGGAAATCTCCGCTAACGATTCTACACTGCTTCAATTTTGCAATCGGGCCTGCCATCAGGGCGTAGATCGGTGTCATATCCTGAGCTATTCAGTTGATGGCGCCATTCTTGAGGAACTTTTTACCCGAGACGGATGCGGTACCCAGATTGTTGGTCATAGCTACGAGCAGGTTCGAGCCGCGACAACGGACGACGTCCCCGGCATTATCAGACTGATCTCGCCACTCGAAGAATCCGGTGTCCTGGTAAAACGTTCACGTGAATTGCTTGAAAGCGAGATTGATCGCTTCCTGGTCATAGAACGAGATGGTCTCTTAATCAGCTGCGGCGCTCTTTACAAGTATGAATGCGATAACGGAAGAACGATGGGAGAACTGGCCTGCCTGGTGACTCATCCGGATTATCGAAAAAGTGATCGGGGCGACCGGTTGCTGGAAAAGATCGAAAAAAAGGCAAAGTCTGACGGTGTGACAACCCTATTCGTACTGACCACACAGAGTGCGCACTGGTTCCAGGAGAGAGGTTTCGCAGAAAGTAGCCGTGACACTTTGCCCCAGGCCAAACAAGCCCTTTACAACGATCAGCGTGGCTCCTCTGTACTTGTTAAAAGCTTTTAGCTGGCTGCTTTCCTGATTACTTTCGAAGTTCAGCACTATAAGACTGAACATGCTGCACCAGTGCCTTGACGTTCTCCACCGGTGTTTCCGGAAGAATCCCGTGACCGAGGTTAAAGATATGCCCGGGTCGGTTGCCTACCTCATCCAGAATGACGGATGCAGTTTCCAGAACAGATTCTCTGGTGCCAAAGAGCGCGACCGGATCCATATTGCCCTGAACGGCCTTGCAACCCATCAGATCCCAACTACTGACCAGAGGCGCTCTCCAGTCCAGCGCAATGACATCGCCACCTGCCTGGGCCATTAAAGGCAACAGCGATGGATTACCGGTGCCGAAGTGAATCACCGGCACACGACCTGAAATCGACTGAAGCAAACGACTGATGTGTTTAAACACATGTTCCTGATAGTCCCGCACTGACAGGCAGCCCACCCAGCTGTCAAAAACCTGAATGGCCTGCACACCCTGTTCTATCTGGTAGTTCAGATAATCGATGGCACAGGTGGTCATTCGATCCATGAGCTCGGCAAAAGCCGACGGATCGCTCGCCATCATTCGCTTAACATGAATGTAATTACGCGAGCCCTGGCCTTCAATGGCATAGGACGCCAGCGTGAAGGGCGCGCCGCCAAATCCGATTAAAGGAATATCTTCCGGCAGCTCTCGGCGAATCAGGTTAATGGCTTCACCAATATAGGGCATGGATTCACTGCTAGAAGTGATCTTCAGTGCATCAATGGCCTTTGTATCACGTACAGGATTGGCAATTTTCGGACCAAAACCGGCTATGTAGTCCAGCGAGAGACCCATGGGTTCTAGAATTGGTAGCAGATCAGCAAACAAGATAGCAGCATCAACACCCAGGATACGCTGCGCATCGCAGGTGACTTCAGCCGCTAAATGAGGTGTTTTGAAAAAATCCAGGCTGGGCGTATCGCCTTTGCTGGCGTTATATTCCTTCATGTATCGACCAGCCTGCCGGTTCAGCCAAATGGGCGTATGAGGAGTCGGTTCGCCTCGACAGGCTTTAAGAAATACGGAATCTTCCAGAATTGAAGTCATAAGGTGTTAATGCTGCGGAAAGGGCGCAATTATACATGCTTCAGCTATACATGCTTTAGCTAGGCAAACAGCTGCAATCGCGCCCCGCTGTCCTCGGTCGACAAATCCCGGACACTCCAGGCGGGTATAGGTTTGCTGAATCCCTTGAGTGCCAGCAGTCCTCGCGGCGAGACACCCAGCCGGGGCCCAAGCATGCGAATAACTTCCTGGGATACCAGGATCTCATCTTGCCCGGCATAACCTTCCAGCCGACTTGCCAGATTCACGGTGCTGCCAAGCGCGGTATAGTCGCGTCGCTCCGCACATCCGAAATGCCCGACAAGGCAGTAGCCGCAATGGATTCCAATCCGCAGGTGCAGGGCAGCGCCCCCATGGCTCATTTGCCAGCGATCCGACAGGCACCTGAACTGATCTCTCATCTGCAGTGCCATGGCGACACAGGCACTGGTATCTTCTTCTGCACCTCGGGCACCTGTGTCACCGAAGAAGATCATGATTCCATCGCCAATGAATTTGTCTACGGTGCCGCCATGGTCCTGCGCGAGACCGGTCATTACTGTGAAATACTCATTGAGCAGTTCAGCCACAAGGGCTTCATCCATGGTGTCCATCAATCGGGTAAAACCAGAAATGTCCGCAAAAAGAACTGTCAGGCGCTTCCTCTGCTGACGATGACTCATTGGAACATGGGCACGCAGAGGACCTGGTACGAAAGGCGCGATCCAGCGTTGAAAACTCTGAGCATGATGATCGGCCTGTTTTAGCCGCCTGGTCTCATCAAACACCATGACACCCACGAAGATGACATAGCCAATCAGGCTGGCAAACGACACCAGGTAAAAGCTTTCACCACCAACAAACTTCTCAGGGTGCACAAGGTTGCCAACTACAGAGGCAACTGAGGTCAGGAGCCATACCGGCAAGAGACAGCCCAAGCCTCCGATAATCAGGCAGCTTATGGAGAGCAGCACCAGCAGGACTACCGTTACCTCAAGGTTGAAACCCACAAGACTGATCAGCAGCCCGACCAGAAATCCGTCTGCCAGCATGGAGTAGCGCGCTACGTCACCCGAGGAACCATGATCCAGCAATCTCGATACGATCATCGGATAAACGAGCAAACCGACCATCCAGGTATAGAGGTATGACGATGGATTCGCGATGGTTGCGAGTATCAGTACTACGAGCAGGTATCCGAACTGGCGTGGCTGGTGAGTTGCCCGGATCAGAGAGTGTGATGCATTGTGACTTGCCATGACGCCATCATGCACCGCGTCCCCGGCTGGCTCTGTAGGTCAACCGGGAAGTTGGGGTAGGAATCAGCCGGCGTCGCCTGCCTGAAGTTCGATATCGACCGCGACGTTTACTTCTGCATCATAGTCAGTGCCAGGAATCTCAAAACCATGCATTTCAAGAAATGCCTGCTTGTATCCGTCAAAGTCGGTGAGGTCGTCGAGATTATCGGCGGCCACTGAGGACCAGTTGTCTGCCACATACTGCTGAATCTCCGGCTGCAGCTCCAGTTCGTCCATGCGGATTCGACCACCATCGTCGATTCGGAGGTCACCAGATCCATAGAGCTGGGTGTTAAAAAACCGGGTCGTCTGCTCAATACATCCCTCGTGACATCCAGCTTTTTTCATCGCTTTGAACAGCAGTGACAGGTAGATCGACATCCCCGGTATCGCAGATGCTGCCTGCGTTACCAGACCCTTCATAACAACCACGTAGGCATGACCGTCGACCGAAGCCATGGGTTCCACCAGAGCCCGCTGCGCGCGGTCGAGGTCTTCCTTGGCCTTACCGATAGTGCCGTGATGATAGATGGGCCAGGTCACTTCACTGCCCAGATAAGTGTAATTCGTCGTGATGCATCCCGGCGCCAGAAGACCGCGATCTTTCAGGGCCTTGATCCACAATTCCCAGTCTTCTCCTCCCATGACTTTCACCGTATCGCTGACTTCTTCCTCGTTAGCGGGTTCAAGTGATACAGGCTTAAGTTCGCGGGTGTTGAAATCTATGGTCATACCTTCGAAAGGCTCGCCAATGGGCTTCAACGTGGATCGAACGACAGAACCATCCGGCATCTGCCTTGCAGGTGCTGCCAGGGAATAGACCACCAGATCGACCTGCCCAAGATCCTTTTCAATCAGGTCGCAGGTTGCCTGCTTGATCTCATCAGAAAAGGCATCGCCGTTGATATTGGCGGTATAGAGTCCTTCTGCTTTCGCACGCTCGGTAAATGCTGCAGTTTTATACCAGCCGGGTGAAGCTGTTCTGTTTCCGGACGCCGGTCGCTCAAAGAACACACCCACCGTTGAGGCACCAAATCCAAAGGCAGCACTGATTCGTGAGGCCAGACCATAGCCACCTGAGGCACCAACCACGAGCACTCGCCGGGGGCCATCATCCCTCGTGCCTTGAGCCTGAACGTGTGCAATCTGGTTATCCACATCACGGGCACAACCTTCCGGGTGAGCTGTCGTGCAAAGAAATCCTCTGATACGCGGTTTGATGATGGTCATGAATAATCCTGTTTAAATCCGGTTTTTGGAGTAGCTGTAAGCCACAAGAAAAAGTCCAAGCAAGACCATAGGCACTGATAAAAGCTGCCCCGTGGTCACCCAGTCAAATAGAACAAAGCCTATGTGAGCGTCGGGCTCACGGAAGAACTCCGAGAACACGCGCAGACTACCATATCCGATCAGGAACATGCCGGACACTGCCATCGCAGGTTTTGGTTTTTCAGAATACAGCCAGAGAAATGCAAAGAGAACAGGACCCTCGAGCAGCGCCTGGTAAAGGCTGGAAGGATGTCGCGCCAGTACCTCACCAGGATAAATCAGGGCCCAGGGTACATCCGTTACTCTGCCGGGGAGTTCCCCATTGATAAAGTTTCCGATCCGGCCGCATCCAAGTGCCAGTGGTATCGCCGGAGCAATAAAATCCATAACGTCAAAAAAGCCCACACCACGTTTGCGAGCGAAAAAAAGAACGCCAATGAGAACGCCAATCAGACCACCGTGGAAAGACATACCCCCCTGCCAGACTTTGAGCGCAGAGAGCGGATCCGCAAGCAGGTTATCAAATCCATAAAACAGCATGTAACCAAAGCGCCCGCCCAGAAGCACGCCAAGGACGGTATAGAAAACAAGATCCGACAGATCATCATCTGTCCATTGCAGACGCTTAGTCTTACTCCTGTGACGCAGAATCAGCCAGACAAGGCCAATACCAACGAGATAGCTGATGGCATACCAGTGAATACTGACAGGACCCAGGCTGATGGCGATCGGATCAATTTCAGGATAGTGTCGCATCCACTTTGTACCAAAAGTAAAACGGCATTATCCGTCATCCAGAGCGTCTGATAAACTCGCGACTTTTCAGTCCTCAGGCCGTCAATGCCATGTGCCTCATTCTCTTCGCGGTAGATCCAAATGATCGAGACCGGCTCATCATCGCCGCGAATCGGGATGAGCTCTACGCCCGGCCGACGACAACAGCAGATTTCTGGACCGATCAGTCCGATGTGCTTGCCGGGAGAGACCAGCAGATGAGCGGCACCTGGCTTGGCGTCAACCGCAGCGGTCGTTTCGCCGCGGTCACTAACTTCATGGAAACACCCCCTGAACCGTTGCCTCCCAGATCTCGAGGTGAGCTGCCCGCAGATTTTCTTGTTGATAACCCGGAACCACATCAGTATCTGATGCGGGTTGCCAGCGCGTGTCACGAATACAGGGGCTTTAACCTGATAGTCGCAGACCCCCGGGGCTGCTGGTATTTCGGCAACCGGGCAGGCACACAAAGACGACTTGAGCCCGGAACCTACGGACTCAGCAACCAGATTCTGGACTGCAACTGGCCGAAGGTAAGCGACGGAAGACAACGGCTAACCGAACTGGTCAGCTCCGGAATCTCATCCAACGAGATGGTTGAAGCGCTGTTCAACCTGTTACTGCACAAAGGCGACGAAAGAGATTTTTCCAACAGCTTTATAGCAGCAGAGACCTATGGCACACGAGCCACAACCGTCGTAACCATCAAGAACAATGACGAGGTCTATTTTGAAGAAAGAAACTTCGGGGCAAACGGCAATCCACTTGAACGCAACGTATTCAACTTTCGAATTGAACGCTAACTAGAGTAGCGACGACTCCGGACAATGTTTCCGAGTCCTGCCTTACGCATCTCGTCGTCAACATAGTTCTTGATGAGGTATGCATTGTCCATTTCCAGTGCATTCGCCAATATCTCTTTCGCGTAGGAATACTCAAAATGGCTCAACGCGTGCTTGACCATCAGAAGACTGGTGGAAGTCATCGAAAGCACGTCAAAACCCATGGCCATCAAAAGGACAGCAGCTGAAGGGTTCCCCGCCATCTCGCCACAGATGCCAATACCCTTTTTCTCACTATGAGCCGCCTGAACGACATGGTTCAGAGCATGCAACACAGCAGGATGAAACTCCTGATAGAGTTCTGCTACCTGAGCATTGTTTCGATCCACGGCCAGCATGTACTGAATCAGATCATTGCTGCCGACTGACAGAAAATCGACTCGCTTGATAATGTCCTTTGCCTGGTAGACCGCCGCTGGCACTTCGATCATCACACCGACATCGGGCATTTCAACTTCAACCCCTTCCTCGACAATCTCCCGGTAGCACTGGGCGATCAACCGCTGGGCTTCGTCAACTTCCGCTGTACTGCTGACCATCGGCAGCATGATACGCAGATGGGTATCAATCCCCTCGTTGGCGCGGATCATGGCTCGTACCTGTGCCAGGAAAATTTCGGGATGATCCAGCGTGACGCGAATGCCACGCCAGCCCAGAAAGGGGTTGGCCTCGACAATCGGGAAGTAGGACAGAGCCTTGTCCCCACCAATATCCAGGGTACGCATGGTCACCGGGCGCGGAGCAAACGCCTGCAGGTGTTCGCGATAAATCACCCTCTGTTCCTCTTCCGTAGGAAATCGATTGTTCATCATGAAGTGGACTTCTGTTCGATAGAGACCCACGCCTTCAGCTCCACGATCGAGAGATCGCGCAACGTCTGTCATTAGTCCGGTATTTACCCAGAGACGCACACGATGACCATCGATCGTGTGACAGGGCTGATCTCCAGTCACTTCGAGACCTTCAACCAGAGCCGCTTCTTCTGCAGCGATACGCTGGTAGTACTGTTGCTGCTCTTCTCCGGGATAGGTGATAACAACACCTTCAAAGCCATCAATGATGATTGGCTTTTCGTCCAGATGTTCTATCGGCAAATCTCCTACACCCATCACCGTTGGTACACCCATGGCTTCCGCCAGAATCGCGACGTGTGATTTACCGGAGCCCTTGACGGAAACAAACCCTGCCAGACGTTCCCTGGGAACCCTGGCCAGATCCGCTGGCGTCAGTTCCTGGCTCACCAGTATGGTGCCCTCCGGGTAATGCTGCGGCCTTGTGTCCTTGGACTGAAGATTGCCCAGCACCCGGTTGCCCAGATCCCGAACATCTGCGCCGCGTTCGCGTAAATAGGCGTCGTCCATTTCCTCAAAGTTAGCGACGTGCACCCCGATTACCTGCTTCAGCGCACTCGGCGCCCATTCGCCCTGGTGAATGCGCGATATCACTTCGCCGCTGATCGCAGAGTCATCCAGCATATGGAGATAGGCTTCAAAGAGCGCAAGTTCCTCGCGCTGGAGTCTGTCTTCAAGCTGCCTGGCAATATCCGAGATGTCCTGCTGCGTCGCACGGATCGCAGCCTTAAAAAGCTCAATTTCAGCTTCGATGTCATTGGTTCGCCGAAAAGGAACATTATGCAGTTCCGCTTCAGGAATACTGACAATGGCTGTTCCAATGGAAACACCGGGGGCACCCTGCATTCCCTTGAATGTTCTGGATCGGGGCTGATCTTCGTCAAGCAACAACAAGGATCCAGTAGCCTCGGCGTGCGCAATAACACCCGCCAGCTGCGCTGACAGCGTAATCAGAAAAGCTTCTTCCTCATCCTTGAACCGACGGGTTTCCTTTACCTGAACAACCAGTACCCCCAGAATTTTTCGGTGATGGATAATCGGAACGCCAAGAAAAGCGTGAAAGGGATCCTCATCGATTTCGGCAAAAAGAATATTCCGGGGGTGATTCTGGGCATCTTCCAGATTGATGGGCTCGGCGCGCTCAGCCACATATCCGACCAGCCCTTCATCCTGAGCCAGCGAGACTTTGCCCACTGCCTCCTGATTCAGGCCACGGGTCGCCATGAAAACCAGACGCTGGTCACGATCATCTACCAGATAAACGCTGCATACATCCGTATCCATCGCATCTTTAACGCGCTCCACAATAATGCTGAGGACGCTGTTAAGATCACCTGCGCGGTTAACTTCCTGTATGACGCTGCGCAGAACCTCAAGCATGATTCACCGTGGGAAGCACTTGGATAGATAAGGAGCAAGTTCCTTCATTGCCCTACGATACACATCCTGTTTGAAAGACACGACCTGGCCCAGAGGGTACCAGTAACTGACCCACTGCCAGAAATCAAATTCGGGCGTATCTGAATGTCCAAAGTGCACGGCGTCATCCTCAGCAAGCATCTTCAACAGAAACCATTTCTGTTTCTGACCAATGAAGGATGAGTTGTTTGAACGGAGCAGACGCTTCGGTAACTTGTACCTGAGCCAACCTCGGGTCGTACCAACAATCTGTACATGCTCGGGCTGCAAGCCAATTTCTTCCTGCAGCTCTCGATACAGCGCTTCTTCAGCAGACTCGGATGCTTTGATACCACCTTGCGGAAACTGCCAGGCATCCTGACCGATCCGGCGGGCCCAAAGCACCTGCCCATGACTGTTGGCAACAATAATCCCTACATTTGGCCGGTACCCATCTTCATCTATCAACTACCTAAACCTTGATACAGTATTAAAATCATTGTGCTTGAATCATGCTGATTCAGCAAACCAGCAGGAAAGGCTACACTCTGTGTTTACTGAACATTAGCCATAACCATGACACTTGCTATCTTTGACCTCGATGAAACCCTGATTGCCACGGACAGTGACCATGAGTGGGGACAATATGTCTGTGACCGCGGACTGGTTGATGTAGAAGAACATCGTGCCCGCAACGATGAATTCTATGAACAGTACAAAGCAGGACGGCTCGATATCTATGAGTACCTGGCTTTCGCATGCTCCGTACTGACTCGTTACAGCATGGAAGAACTGCACCGCTTCAGAAGCGATTTCGTTGCTGAACGCATCACTCCAGTCATGCTGGAGAAAGCCCAGGCACTCGTCGACGAACATAAGTCGAGCGGTGATGTCGTCATGGTTATCACATCTACTATCGAATTCGTTACACGTCCTATAGTTGATGCGTTCGGTATCGAAACTCTGATCGCACCTGACCCCGAAATCGTCGGCAACAGATACACCGGGAATATCGTTGGTGTCCCCAGTTTCGCTGAAGGTAAAGTCACCCGCCTGAAGAGCTGGATGACTGAGAACAATCAGTCACTCAAAGGCAGTCACTTTTATTCCGATTCGCACAACGACCTGCCGCTACTTCGGCTGGTCGACAATCCCGTTGCCGTTGACCCGGATCCAATACTTCTTGCCGAAGCAAACGAAAAGCAGTGGCGTGTTATCAGCCTGCGAAACTGATGATTCGGCATTTATTCATCCTATTACTGCTCTTCATCGGGGGTTGCGAGCGACAGACTTCAGAAACAGCTGAGATATTGATCGATCCGGTCACGCTGGGTTCGCGTGTTGCGCAGTGGCAGAGCAAAAAGATGACCAGGAGCGTCGCTTCCACTACCGCGCTCATCAATCAGACCAATCGGTTTCTGACCAACCCCAACGAGGAGACACGACGCAACTGGCGCGATGCCTGGGTCACCGCCCATGAGGACTTTCATCAAGCCACCTTACTGCAGGATCCTGAAACCCTGCTGGACATAGACGTCTGGCCGATTGCACCTGGCTTTCTGGATTCTCTGCCAGATTACCCTGAATCCGGGATCATCAACGACCTGATGCTTGAGATCACCCCTGTTGCTCTCAAGGAACAGCATATGCTTACCGATCGATCGGAGGCTTCTCTGGGTTTTCATGTGCTGGAGTATTACGCTTTCGACAGGCCAATGGCGGATTTTCAGCCAGGTATAAACGCGCTTCGGGAAAGGCGCCGCGAACTGGTTTCGACGATCAGTGACCACCTGCTGATACAGGTGCTAGCACTTCAGAAAGCCCGACAAACCGATGAGACTGAATCTCTGCCGCAAATGACTTACCCGCAGCTGGTCGAGATTCTGGCCACCCGGACGGCTCGAATATCCTCCGATCTGAACTTCGGCGCTCAACATGGTGAGTACAGTCATCGCTACGCACAAGTTATCAAGGGACAGCTCAATGCCATACAGGAACTTCTGGACGGCGAGGTGGATATCAATCAATACCTTGAAGCGCAGAATCATGAACAGGCAGGTGTATTAGGCAGCACGCTCTCAGAAGCAGTGGCTTTGATTCCAGATGATGGACAGCCCAACGAATCAGACAGCAGTCGCCTGCAATTGCTTGCGGCAGCAATCTCTCACCGACTGGAAGACTTCCACGAACAGTACGATCCGGTATGGATCGAATAACTGACTCAACCTTCCCTGGCAAGCGCGAGATCAAGCTCTCGCGCCGCTTTCACATCATCAAGCCGTTTCACCGGCATCGTATGAGGCGCATTACGTATAAGATCAGGGTCTGTTTTCGCTTCTTCAAGGATGGCCGACATCGCCGAGACAAATCCGTCAATTTCTTCAGGGCTTTCAGTCTCCGTCGGTTCAATCAGCAGACATTCTGGCACCAGCAACGGAAAGTAAGTTGTCGGTGCATGGTAACCATAGTCCAGCAGGCGCTTCGCAAAATCCATTGCCGTAACGCCATATTCTTTCGCTTCTTT
This sequence comes from Candidatus Azotimanducaceae bacterium, assembly GCA_965662805.1. Lineage (GTDB taxonomy): Bacteria > Pseudomonadota > Gammaproteobacteria > Pseudomonadales > Azotimanducaceae > UBA9659. The sequence continues at coordinate 64,728 of CBFIJB010000003.1, forward strand.
TGACAGCGTCACGATAAATTCATGGGTCGCTCTTCGTTCGGGATAGGCAAGCGTAAATCCGGCCTTCTCCAGCTCCCGCGCCATGTAATTGGCGTTGAGTGTGGCGTACTCACCAACACGATGCATACCTTGACGACCTAACAACCTGGCATAGGCGTATGCGCGAAGCAGAATACCGGCATTACCCATAAACGCCGACAGGCTCCCAATGGTGTCAGGTATATCTTTATCAGAGAGCCAGCGATAGTTCCCCGCTTCCTCTCCAACAACCGGTGTTGGAATAAAGGGAACCAGACGTTCACCAACACCAACGGGGCCTGCGCCGGGGCCGCCGCCACCATGGGGCGTGGCAAAGGTCTTGTGCAGATTCATGTGCAACACATCGAAACCCATGTCACCTGGCTTCACCTTGCCAAGGATGGCATTGAGGTTGGCCCCATCGTAGTACAGGAGTCCTCCGGCATCGTGAACGACTTTGGCTATCTCATCGATCCTGCGTTCAAACACGCCGCAGGTCGAAGGGTTCGTCATCATGAGACCAGCTGTCTTTGGACCTACCGCTGCTTTAAGAGCATCAAGATCAACGTCACCATCGGGAGTGACTTCAATCTCCCGAACCTTGTAGCCACACATAACGGCCGTGGCGGGATTGGTGCCGTGCGCTGCATTGGGTACGAGAATCTCGCTTCGTTCAAGATCACCACGCTTTTCGTGGTAAGCGCGAATCATGGCGACGCCGGCAAACTCACCCTGGGCACCCGCCATGGGTGTCAGTGAAACCGCTTTCATTCCGGTAACATCCTTCAGGTATTCCTGCAGTTCATAGAGACAGGAAAGGAATCCCTGTGAACTGGCTTCCGGTGCCAGCGGATGACGCGCCAGAAAGCCAGGTATGCTTGCTGCCTTGTGAGCGCCCCTGGGGTTGTACTTCATTGTGCAGGAGCCCAATGGATAAAACTGTCCATCTATGGAGAAGTTCTTTTTAGAAAGATTTGTAAAATGCCGAACCACCTGGAGTTCGGAGACTTCCGGAAGACCCGCGGGATCATTGCGCAGATGCTCAGCAGGCAGGCTTGTCAGTGCGCCTGCTTCCTTTTTTTCATATTGGGCTGCAGCCGTTCGCCCCTTACTGGAAATATCGTAAATCAGCATCAGGAAACTCCTCCGCTCAACACGGCTGAAAGACAAGCTGCGTAAGCCTCAAGATCTGCATGGGTTTTGGTTTCCGTGACATTTACAAGAATTGCGTTGTTCAACTGCTCGAACTCAAGTCCGAGGTCATAACCACCAAGAATGCCCTGTGCTGCCATTTTTGCCAGAACTTCAGAAGCAGGGCGCGGTGTTTCCAGAACCGCTTCATGGAACGAAGGTCCAGAGAAGCGCAGTGAGACACCATCAATTTGAGTCACGTTTTTTATCAGTTGCTGCAACCCTTCATGAGAAGCAAGGGCCACGGATCGCAATCCATCATCACCCAGAAGGCTCATGTATATCGTTGCCGCAGTCACCAGAAGACCCTGATTGGTACAGATATTGGAAGTCGCTTTCGCGCGACGTATATGTTGCTCACGCGCCTGCAGTGTCAGGGCAAAACCATCCAGACCATCGACATCGGTCGTCTTGCCGATGATGCGGCCCGGCATCTGACGAACGATCGCCTGCTTACAGCACATAAACCCGCAGTATGGTCCACCAGAAGAAACCGGGATGCCAAGTGGCTGCCCTTCGCCCACCGCAATATCAGCGCCATGCTCGCCCCATGCTCCAGGTGGTTTCAGAAGCGCCATAGCCGTCGGATTGACGACACCAATGACGAGGGCACCTTTTTCATGAGCCTCGTTGGTGAGGGTATCCACATTCGGCAATCCACCAAAGTAGTTAGGATAGGCGACAGCAATCGCCGCAATGTCATCAAGCTCATCGCCTGTTTTAACGAGACCGGTTTCCGGATCGTAGGGCAGAGTCACCATTTCCAGACCCTGGTTACGAATAATGGCATCGCAGGCGCGCACATAGGCAGGATTCAAGTCGCCGGCCACAGCCACCTTGCGTGACTTAACTTTCTTGTTAGCCCGTATTGCCATGAGCATGGCTTCTGCAAGCGCAGATGCGCCGTCATAGACAGAGGCGTTAGCCACATCCATCCCTGTAAGACGCGTGATCATGGTCTGAAACTCATAGATCAGCTGCAGCGTACCCTGGCTCGCCTCTGCCTGATAGGGCGTGTAGGCGGTCATGAATTCACCACGCCCGACAATATCCCAGACCGCTGAGGGTATATGGTGCTGATAAGCACCCGCTCCAATAAACGATAGCTGCACGACATCCTGCGACGCGCGCTCATTCATCAGACGCAGCAGCGCCATCTCGCTCATCCCTTCCGGGGTGTCTGTCAACTCTCCGGAACGCAGGCTTTCAGGAATTTCATCGAACAGCGTTTCGATGGAGGTGACACCGATGGAAGTCAACATTCGACGTTCATCGGCTTTAGTATGAGGGATAAAAGGCATGGGGTTTTAGTGTTCCTCTTCGCAGACCGCCATGTAATCGGCAGCATTAAGCAAATCATCCAGAGCGGAGGCGTCATCAGGCTTTATCTTGAAGAACCAACCGTCCGTATAGGGCGATTCATTAACCAGCTCTGGAGAGTCTTCCAGATTCGGGTTGACCTCAACCACCGTGCCGCTGATCGGCGCATAAATATCGGAAGCAGCCTTCACGGATTCAACAACAGCGACTTCGTCTCCGGCTGCACAGGTCATATCCTGTTCAGGCAGCTCAACAAAAACCACATCACCCAATGCATCCTGGGCATGGTCAGAAATACCCACAATCACCAGGCCATCCTCGAGTTTCGCCCACTCGTGGGTCGCCAGGTATTTCAGTTCTGCTGGGAATTCTGCCATCTCGTTTCTCCGGGTTGGTTAATTCTGTTTAGGTTTATATACCTGCTTTCCATGTCGCACGAAAGGCGGCGCCACGCAGGCTACCGGGTTCTGTTTGCCCCGGATCTCAACACTCATGTCATCGGAAATCTCAGTCACACGTGCAAGCGCAATACCCTGCTGCAGGGTCGGTGAAAATGCACCGGATGTAATCTCGCCTACCTGACGACCGTCACTGAACACCGGGTAGTGTGCCCGAAGCACTCCTTTGCCTGGCATCACAAGCCCGACCAGCTGTTTGTCTGACTTGCGCGTACGCAGAGCTTCGGCACCAATGAAGTCGCGGCCATCAAGAAAAACCGTCCCGGCCATGTTGGATTCAAAGGGCGTGACCGACTCGTCCATGTCACTGCCGTAAAGATTCATACCCGCTTCAAGACGCAGGGTATCTCTTGCCCCAAGGCCAATCGGTTTAACACCGGCCTCAAGGAGCCGATCCCAGAATGCAGGGGCGTCACCCGCTGGGAGAATCACCTCAACACCCTTCTCACCGGTATAACCCGTCCGCGCAATAAACCAGTCTTCGATCCAGGTACCCTGAAACAGTTTCAAACCCGCAACCGCATCAGCCTGAGCTTCACTCACCGTCACTGAAAGCCGGTCTAATGCATTCGGACCCTGAACGGCCAGGATGGCCAGATCGTCTCTTTCTCTGATCGTGCAGTCAAAATCTCGGGCCACCTCATTCATCCAGGCAAGATCTTTTTCTCTGGTCGCACAATTCACTACCATCAGGTACGGCTCGCCAGTGTCGTAAACGATCAGATCGTCCAGCACACCGCCGTCTTCACGGAGCATGGCGGAATACATCGCCTGACCGGGGCGGCTCAAACGACTGAAGTCATTGGCGAGAAGACGGTCGAGAAAACCCGGTACTTCACTACCGTGCAATTCCACTGTCGTCATGTGAGAGACATCAAATACGCCGGCATCTCCGCGCACAGCGTGATGCTCTTCAATCTGCGAGCCGTAATTGATCGGCATATCCCAGCCGCCAAAATCGACGATTTTGGCACCGAGAGCTTCATGCTTGTTATATAGGGGGGTTTTCATGCCCATGTTTTCAGGTGGCGCCGGGGCCCGTTACCGCAAAGCGGCGTATTCTACTAAACTCCACCCGCCGCGACACTAATTGCCAGGCGCTTTAATGCCGTATTTTCATGGACGAAACGCAGCCCAAGGCTACGAGCCAGTCCTACCACAGGCTGCCGAGACCCAAACAGCCGGTAAAAACTCTCCATGGCCAGCCCTGCCAGATGATTTTCCCGGGCACGCTCGCGCTCATAACGCTTAAGCAGATCAAGGTCCCCTGGACTTCGTCCTTCCAGCCGGGCATCCCCAAGAATACGCGCCAGCGCTTCTGCATCTGCAAAGCCAAGGTTGGCGCCCTGGCCCGCCAGAGGATGAATGGTATGCGCGGCGTCGCCGAGAAGCGCAACACCATCAGCGACATAACGCCAGACATGTTGCTGCAATAAGGGGAAGCTGAACCTGGGGCCGACAAATACCAGATCACCCAGCTGGGCCTCAGTCGCCTCGACAAGTTGTGAACAAAAATCCTCATCGGTTTCAGCCGACCGGTCAGAGGTCGATGACCAGACCACTGCAACCTTGTCAGGTTCGCCCAGAGGCAGAAGCGCGAGTGGACCTGTCTCCAGAAACCATTGCCATGCTGTCGAATCATGTGGTCTGGTGAACTGCGCGATACAGACGGTTGCACGCTGATCGTAGCTATAACCGAATTTTTTGAGACCCAGCTTATCGCGCGTCTCAGAGTGACTGCCATCTGCCGCGACTATCAGCGAAGCACCGCAGTCAGTGACATCAATATCAGATTCCCAATGCACCGCTAATTCAGCGTCTTCAGCCGCCTCAGCAAGGGCATAACGCAATGCGTTCTGATCAACGATATGGCCAAGCTCCGGGAGACCCCCCTCATCTGAGCTGAAGCTGACGGCTCCGGCACCTCGGCCATCAAACACCGACATGGTTTTATAACGGGTACAGAATGCTTGATTGAGCTTCGACCAGGCACCTGATGTTTTCAGAACCTGGCTGGATTTTCGGTTCACTGCAATCACATTGGCAGACAGGGATTCGGGAGCTTGAGGTCGACCACGGCGCTCGAAAACCGCCACATCAAGGCCCCGACTCTTCGCGGCTAAAGCGAAGCTGAGGCCAACAAATCCAGCCCCTACTACGACAATATCAGTATCTGTGGTCGTTTCAGCCACCAGCGACTCTGCCTCTCTGCATCAGAAACTCGATTTCTTCAATATCTTTCGGCACACCACTTGTCAGAACCTCATTGCCAGTTTTTGTGACCAGCACATCATCTTCAATTCGAACACCAATACCTCGAAATCGACTCGGCACTTCCACCATGTCTTTCGAAAAATAGAGTCCAGGTTCTACTGTCGTCACCATACCAGGTTCAAATACTCGCCATTCTCCGTTCACCTGGTAGTCGCCAACATCATGCACGTCCATACCCAGCCAGTGACCGGTGCGTCTCGCACAGTAAGGCAGATGGGCCTGCTCCTCGATCAGCAGATCCACGTCACCCGCCAGGATACCCAGATGCACCAATCCCTCAGTGAGTTTACGAATCGCCGCGTCATGGGGATCGTTCCAGTTGTTCCCCGGCTTAACTTCAGCAATCGCGGCGAGCTGCGCATCCAGAACAATGCTATAAACCGCTTGCTGGTGCTTTGTGAACTGGCCATTGACGGGAAATGTCCGTGTCAGGTCACAGGCATAATTCTGATATTCACCACCTGCATCAACCAGCACCAGATCACCATCCCGAAGCGGTTCATTATTGTCCAGATAATGAAGAACACAGGCGTTTTCGCCGCCAGCAACAATGGCGGGATAAGCCGGCCATCTGGCACCGCCCATCGCGAACTCATGATTCAATTCCGCCTCTACTTCATACTCCATCATGCCTGGCGCCACCTGCTCCATGATCCGGCAGTGGCCGCGACAGGTCGCCTCGGCGGCCAGACGCATCAGCTCGATCTCTCCGGCACTTTTGAAGAGCCTGAGCTCGTGCAGGTAATGCTCTATCTGGACCAGTTCGCCCGGCGGCAAATGACCACGTTGGTTAATCTTGCGCACCCGTTCAATGACCTGACCATCAAACTCACTGTCCAGACCCATGGCGTAGTAAAGCTTGGTCCGGCCTTCAATCAGCCCGGGCAGAATGTCATTGATATCACCAATAGGGAACGCATCGTCCATACCAAAGAGCTGCCTGGCGCGCTCCGGACCCGTAATATCCCCGTGCCATCGAGATACTTCGGCATCTCGCTCACGGCAAAACAAAATGGCTTCCCCGTGTTCACGGCCGGGAATCAGAACGAACACCGCATCAGGCTCGTCAAAACCCGTGATATAGAAAAAATCAGCATCCTGTCGAAACCGATATCGCTTGTCACAGTTCATATGGCGCATCGTACCGCCAGGAACAATCGCGATACTGTTGTCGTCCATGAGTGCAGTCAACTCTTTGCGCCGACGGGCAAACTCTGCCGGGCTTATCTGTTTACGTTCGTGACGATGTTTTCTTTTCGGCATTTAGGTGGGTTTTCTGGTCAGTGAGTTTTCTGGTTACTCTCGGAGGCCCCGGTTTCTGCGAAGATCAACAATGTACTGACACGCACAAATTCCACAATCTCCATCAGGTCCGCTTCATTCGCTTCGCCTTCCGGAACGTCGTCCGTCATGGCGGCTATGCTGGCAAGGTCTCGCATGGCTTCATGTACATCTGATTTTTCATCGACATCAAGCTGCCGACCCGTCTCACCGAACCCTGACAAAAACCCCGAACACCAGAGTCCGATGGCCGCCGCGCGTTCACTGATCGGTGCCTCGTCTGCCGGTAACACCAAAGAGAAGTCAAAATCGGAAAACTCTTCAAGATTCTCAAGACCCTGCTTAAAGGCGTCCTCCAGCAACTCACCCAGGTCTTCAGGCAACGAATCGCCCATCCATGAGCTGTAAACCGCTAATCGGCCTTGTTGTTGAGACTGATCTTTAACCGCACACAGATAGCCCATGAGCAATCCGTGCAGTTCTGACGGGTGAAGATCAATACCGCAGGCGGTGAGCTGATCCTGAAAGTGATTAAATACTGGCATGTACTGTCCTGATTGGTCGTTCAATTTTACTCGAAGTCAGCTTGAACAACAGGATTGATGGGCTATATAGTCTCAGCTGTGGATATTAACGCCCTAGAAAAAAGAATCGATGAGCTGATTGCTCTGTGTGAAGAACTCGAGCGCAAGCAATCTTCCATGGAGTCAGACCGCGCAAGCTGGCTACAGGAACGTACGCGCCTGCTTGAAAAGAACGAGATGGCGAAATCCAAGATCGAAGCCATGATCATGCGGCTTAAGTCGCTGGAGTCCGACTAACCTATGACTGATTCCAAGACGGTAAGGGTATCTATCCTGGATAAAGATTATCAGGTCAGCTGCGAGGCCAGCGAAGTTGCGGCCCTGCAACGCTCCGCAAATTTTCTTGACCAGAAGATGCGCGAGATGAAAGACGCGAGTAACGTCATCGGTCTTGATCGTCTGGCGGTTATGGCTGCGCTCAATTTAACGAACGACCTGCTGGCCCAGTCCGACCAGGCCAACCAGCTCAACTCCAAACAGTCCGAAATAGAGAACCGACTGAAGAGCCAGTCAGAAGAAATTGAACAGCTTGGTGAAAAACTCGACAGTGCACTGTCCAGGCTACGAAAGACTTAGATACAAACCATCGCCTTCTATATAATCTGTTTACGTTCCCTGGATTGTTTGCCAGTCGATATGTCCTCGACCCTTTATGCGACACCCAGGAGGTCTTTTTTCATGAACCATGTGCATGTCCGTTCAGCGGAAAGCCTACGGCCATAAGGAGACCACCGCCTTGAACCGCTGGGTTCAAGGGCCTATCCGAACAGCGGCAATTTGGGGAACTTACTTTTATGACCGATTTGCGATCGCAACTGCGCACGAAACGACAATCACTGTCCTCTGATGATCGTCAGGAAAAGTCTCTCGCTATCGCATCAAACCTGTCTCGTTATCTACCTTTTATCCGCACGCCGTCGCTCGGCCTCTATCATTCAATGAACGAAGAGGTGAATACCGAACCGCTGCTGACTTTCGCTTCAGAACAAAACAAAGACATTTTTCTGCCCGTTATAAACGACTCGAATCTTCGCAAAGACGCGATGCTGTTCGCCCGCTATATACCCGGCGTCACTCGAATCAGGAAAAACCGTTTCGGAATAGCCGAACCCGATGCAGGAATCGGTGAATGCATCCGGGCCAGCGAATTGCCATTTCTATGCGTACCCATGGTGGGGTTTAATCGACATTGTGATCGAATTGGGATGGGTGCCGGTTACTACGACCGGGCACTGGATGCTGGGTCATTCCGCAAACCACACCTGGTCGGTCTGGCTTTTGCCTGTCAGGAGGCTGTGTTTGAACCCGCCGCGCACGATGTTCCCATGGACGCGGTAATCACTGAGGAAGGCACCTTACTGAAGACTAAATCAGGGCAGCGCCAGCACTGATGGCAACTCCGAAGCCAACCATCAGGAAGAGGACAAGCATGAGATCGGGCTTTCTTTTCATCTGTGTATATTTTGTAAAGGGCGCCAAAGATATAGCGATAGACGTCATGAATCAAGCCTTACCCAGCAAACTATGCACCTGAACGGTGCGGTTAAGATGGTAACTGGCGTATTTTACAAGCCAAGTGAGTATTCACTAAACCGAATTGTGGACAAGTTTTCTTTGGAATCAATGATATGACAGTGAGAGACGTCATCCGAATGGGACACCCGAACCTTCGCGTCCCGGCCGAGCCATACCCCAGGGAACTGATCGGCTCAGGTGAGTTCGACATGCTGATCGAAGATATGCGTGAAACCCTGCACGCCTATGGCGGCATCGGGCTTGCCGCACCTCAGATCGACGTCGGCTATCGCCTGTGTGTCATCGAAATCGAGAACACCGAAACTCGTTACGGGACGATCGAACGCACACCCTTTGAATTGTTTATCAACCCGAAAGTCACACCAATGCATGACGCCGAGCAGAAAGGTTATTGGGAAGGCTGCCTGTCAGTACCAGGTATGATGGGATTCGTAGAACGACCGCAGCATATCCGGGTGGATTACACGACCCGTGACGGTCAACCGGCGAGCCGCGAAGCCCATGGGTTTCTGGCGACGGTATTTCAACATGAGTTCGATCATCTGGATGGAATTTTGTACGTGGATCGATTGAAAGACCCTGGCCTGTTCTCATTCGAGGAGGAGTACTTGCAGCACCACCTTGATAGCTGAGACGACGGTTAATCGGTCAGAAACTGCCGATATGCCGCATTTTCTGTTTCATTCCAGTAACGATAACCAATACTCTTCAGCCGCTTCATAAAAGTTGGCATCTCTGAATCCGGAATCTGAATACCCACCAGTACTCGCCCGTAAGCAGAACCATGATTACGGTAATGAAACATCGAGATATTGAAGTCATTGCCCAATACGGTAAGAAACTTCAGCAGCGCACCGGGCTTTTCCGGAAACTCAAATCGGAACAGCTTCTCGTGACTTATGGCCGCGACACCGCCGACCATATGTCTTACATGCAGCACCGCGACTTCATTATCTGACAGGTCTTCAACCCGATAGCGCTGGTTCAGTTTACCGATCAGTTTGGACCGGTCTTCACCGGCGTTAGTCTGAATGCCTACCAGCACATGAGCCTCGCCGCCCGAGGCGTATCGATAGTTGAATTCGGTGATGCTGCGTTTCCCGATGTCCGAGCAGAACCTCAGGAAGCTGCCGGCCTGCTCCGGGATTGACACACCGAGAAGCATTTCTCGTTTCTCGCCGACTTCCGTACGCTCTGATATATGGCGCAATCGATCAAAATTGACATTGGCACCTGAGACAATCGCCACCACGTTTTCGCCTCGCTTCGCATGGCGCTTCAAACCTGCCACAGCCAGCGCTCCGGAGGGCTCCGCCAGTACACGCGTGTCTTCGAAAAGATCCTTGATACCGGCACAGATTTCATCAATGGAAACCGTGATCACCTCATCTACGACTTTCTTCGCAAGACGAAAGGTTTCCTTGCCCACCTGGCGTACCGCGGTGCCATCAGCAAACTGATCGAGGTCCTCGGCTTTAAGCGTCACTCGGCGACCAGCCTTCAACGCTGACGCCATACCCGCTGAACCCTCACACTCCACACCAATAATCCGACAGGTGGGCTGCAGGTACTTAACATAGGCACCAATGCCACCAATCAAACCACCACCGCCTACAGGGACATAAATCGCATCGATCGTTTCACGAGTCTGACGCAGAATCTCCATACCGATGGTTCCCTGACCGGCAATGACATCAACATCATCAAAAGGGTGCACATAGGTGTAACCATGCAGGTCCGCAAGCTCCCGGGCATAAGCGGCCGCCTCATCGTAAGAATCGCCATGCAGAATAGCCTTGCCACCAAAAGCTTTGACCGCATCTACCTTGATGCGCGGCGTGTTCTCTCCCATGACGATGCGCGCCTCAATGCCCAGCTTCGTTGCGGCAAGCGCCACGCCCTGAGCATGGTTTCCTGCTGACGCCGTGATAACGCCTTTCTCCCTTTGCATTCGGGTCAGCTGACTGATGCGATTGTAAGCACCCCGAATTTTGAAACTGAATACAGGCTGCAGGTCTTCCCGCTTGAGGTGAACGTTGACGCCGAGCCGCTTTGACAGATTTGGCGCCAGCTCCAGCGGTGTTTCTTCCGCAACGTCATAAACGTTGGCTTCAAGGATCTTCTTTACATACTTTTCCATGGGGGCATCTTAGCGCTACACCATGTAATTGTGTTAACCGCAGCTTGCCGATAGGCTGTTTGCATGACCTCCTCCAAGATCGAGATCACAACCGCCTGGTTAACTCAGGCACTCGCAGAACCTGCTGGCAGCAACCGGGTCATCAATTTCAACATCGAGAACATCGGTGACGGCAAAGGCTTTGGCGGGAAGACGCTGCGCGTTCACCTGACCTGGGATGGTCCTTCGGATCTCAACTCCATCATCATAAAGCTGCCGGTGGATGACCCGGACACGCTGGAGTCCATGGTCACCCAGGACATGTTGCTGCGGGAGGTGCTCTTTTATCAGGAGCTAGCCGCCGATATTGATCTGGATATCCCAAAAGTCTACTACACAGAAGTGAACGGTAATGACTTTGCCATTGTCATGGCTGATCTGGGGGAAGTCAGATACCAGCAACTGAAACCTCTGGCCCTGGGTGAACTCGAGGTTGCCATGCGAGCCGCGGCAAAGCTGCATGCCGCGTTCTGGAATAGCCCGATTCTGGTGACAGACTGGCTGAGTCCCATTGTTGATGGCACAGATGAATCTCGAGACAACAATCGTAAAAGCGTGGAACACGCCATCGAGCTTTTGCAGCAGAGCCAGGAAGACACAACTTATGTAGAAAACTGCGCGAAGCGGTTGCTCGAGCTTCTACCCCGGGCGCCCCAGACAACGCCGCTTCCAAGCCCTGTCACCCTGGCACATGACGACTTCCACGGGAACAACCTGCATATTCAGGGAGACGACATTACTATCTTCGATTGGCAACTGGTGGCCAAAGGCACGCCTGCCATGGATGTGGCTAATCTGATTGCCTCTTCCAGTGACGAAGAACAATACGATCAGATCGCGGATCATCTCCTCAGGGTTTACCACGAGGCGTTGGTCTCGGAAGGCATCACCAACTATTCCTACATGAAGTTGCAGCGAGGCTTTAAGGACGCCATGTTCTTTACGTTCCTGAAGTTTCTCGTGGTCCTCGGTACCATCAACTACGACGTGGAAGGAGGGGCTGAGCTTAAACAGAACTTATTGCCAAAGCTGGACATGATGGCGCGTAACGCAGATGCAGAAGGATTCATCAAAAAGCTGCCGTTCCTGTTTGTGATCATTAGAATTATTAACTTCTTCAACCGGATCGGGAGCTGGTTTAAGCCGCGCCAGAAAATTGCATGAATCAGGATGAATTGAAACAGGCTGTCGGCAGACGTGCCGCGGAATATATCGAACCGCTATTGAACAGCAGTTCCATCGTCGGTGTCGGTACCGGCTCCACTGCCAACTGCTTTATTGACGCACTCGCACTAAGTGCCCACAAATTTGAAGGCGCCGTCGCAAGCTCAGAAGCAACGGCTGAACGTCTGCAAGGTCACGGCATCACTGTTTATGACCTTAACAGCGTGGACGAACTTCTGGTCTATGTAGACGGCGCCGATGAGGTCAATCCGAACCTTGAACTGATCAAGGGCGGTGGCGGTGCACTCACACGCGAAAAGATTGTCGCATCAGTCGCCAAAGAATTTGTATGTATCGTTGATGCAAGCAAGCAGGTGGACGTACTCGGTGAGTTTCCGTTACCGGTCGAAGTTATTCCCATGGCAAGATCTGCCGTCGGACGCAAACTGGTCGCTCTTGGAGGCGAACCTGTATATCGAGAGGGTTTTGTTACCGATAACGGCAATGTCATCCTGGATGTGCACGGCCTCCGTATTACCGACGCCTGTGGACTTGAAGATGAGATCAACGCCATAACAGGTGTGGTGACGCAGGGGTTATTCGCGAAAAGACCTGCTGACATTCTGCTGGTCGGGCATGGCTCTGGCGTGGAAGAAATCAGGCTCTAGTTACCGTCAAATGCCTATTACACATGCCATCTATCTGGTTTCTGACACTGATAAGGCAATCGAGTTTCTCAGCGGAACCTTCGATTTCATCGTGAAAGCTGATGATGTCACCATCACTGGCGACCGATTCCTTACTATGGGTGAGCCCCATACTGAAGGCCTTGAACTCCAGATCATTAAAGTTTCTCAGCAATCCGTCATCGCAGACAAAAAAAGAGAAGCCGGGGTCGTAGACTTTATCTTCGAAACAACCGATATCGCTGAAATGATTCGCTGCGTCGAGCAACAGGAACTGACTATTCACAGAAGACCCATCGAAGCCGAGTATGGCTGGACCGCGATATTCGAGGACCCGTTTGGAAACCTGTGGGATTTAGTTCAACGCCCCTGAAATCAGAGTAGTTTTCCCGGGTTCATGATCCCGTCCGGGTCAAACACCTGCTTGATAGCGCGCAGCACATTGATTTCTGATTCTGATCGGCTGAACCCAAGCTGGCTTTTCTTCAAGAGACCTACCCCGTGCTCTGCTGAAATACTGCCTTGATATCGTTCGACAACTCCGAGTACTGCCTCACTGACTTTCTCGCACTCCACCTTGAATCGCTCTGTTTCCCAGTGTTCCGGTTTCAGAATATTCAGATGCACGTTGCCATCACCGATATGACCAAACCAGACAATGTCGAACTCCGGATAACGTGACTGCACGACCATGTCGATTTCATTCAGGAAACCGGGTATCCGACTGATTGTTACGGCGATGTCGTTCTTATAGGGCGTCCTCGGAGTAATAGATTCCGAAATTCGCTCCCTGTACTGCCATAGCTCTTCTGCCTGTTTAACACTGGTAGCAACAATGCCATCGATAACCCAGCCCTTGGTGATGCAGTCTTCGAAGGCAGACATGTAGGGTTCACCTTCTTCCTCATCACATTCAAGCAGCACATAAAATGATGAACTTCGACCAAAGGGTTTTTGCAACTTCGAATGATTCAGAACGTGACTCAGTGCCTGGTCCGAAAAAAACTCAAAGGCAGAAAGCGTCACGCAGCTTCGAAAAATCGTCAGTATGGAAAGGCAATCTGCCATATTGCCGATGGCCAACAGGATGACTCTCGACGGGGGTGGAGGTTTCTGCAGCTGTATCGTGGCTTCAGCAATGAATCCAAGAGTACCTTCGCTACCGACAAACAGGTGCCTCAAATCATAACCAGTGTTGTTCTTTACCAGGCCCTTGTTGAGGTTCAAGACTTCGCCGGTGCCGGTAACCACCTTGAGCCCTGATATCTGGTTGCGTGTCATGCCATAACGAATAACACGGATGCCGCCTGCATTCGTGGCGATATTGCCACCGATCTGGCTGGATCCACTGGAGGCAAAGTCGACCGGATAAAAAAGATCCTTTTCTTCAGCAAAGCGCTGAAGTACTTTCGTGATCATGCCCGGCTGAACCGTCACCGAAGCTTCCGCTTCGTTGAACTCAACCATCTGATTCATCTTATCGAAGGAAACAACAATCTCGCCGTTCGTCGCGCAGGCACCGGCTGAAAGACCGGTACGACCACCGGAAGGAACAAGCCCGATCTTTTCTTCTCGCGCCAGCTCCACAAGTTGAACCAGTTGATTGACACTCTGAACAAAAACAATCGCCACAGGATCGGGCTCGAAAAAACGCGTCCAATCGAGCCCATAGGTTTGCAGGTCTAAAGATTCCATGGAGACATTATCGTCTCCAAAGATATCCTGCAGTGCCTGCCGTATGTTGATCACATCGGGAAAGCGTTAGGCCGCTTTCTGATCGAGGGAGCCTGAAAGGTAACGCTCTGCCATGTCATCCAGAGAGATCGGTTTGATCTTCGAGGCATTGCCTGCGGTACCGAATGCTTCATAACGTGCGATCACCACATCACGCATCGCCTTCTGAGAAGCCGCAAGATATTTCCGAGGATCAAATTCGGCTTTGTTCTTCGCCAGGAACTCACGGATGCTGCCGGTTGAAGCCAGACGCAGGTCCGTGTCGATGTTGACTTTGCGTACGCCGTGCTTGATGCCTTCCTGAATCTCCTCGACAGGAACGCCGTAGGTTTCGGGAATCTCACCACCGTTTTCATTGATGATCTTCAACCAGTCCTGAGGCACGCTTGAGGAGCCGTGCATCACCAGGTGTGTATTAGGCAGTGCCTCGTGAATTTCTTTGATGCGTTCAATCGCCAGAATGTCACCAGTGGGTGGACGACTGAATTTGTAGGCACCGTGACTTGTACCGATCGCTATCGCCAGCGCATCACAATTGGTTTTGGCGATAAAGTCTTTAGCTTCAGTGGGGTCGGTCAGCAGCTGATCCATGGAAAGGGTACCAGCTGCACCCACACCATCTTCTTCACCGGCTTCACCGGTTTCGAGTGAACCAAGACAGCCAAGCTCCCCTTCCACGGTGACACCGCAGGCATGTGCCATCTCAACGGTGCGCCGAGTGACATCAACGTTGTACTCATAACTTGCCGGCGTCTTCTGATCTTCCTGAAGTGAGCCATCCATCATCACAGACGAAAACCCGAGCTGGATGCTGCGCTGGCAGGCCGCCGGTGACGCACCATGATCCTGGTGCATAACAACCGGAATATCCGGGAACTCTTCGATGGCTGCCAGGATCAGGTGGCGCAGAAAGTTTGGACCCGCATACTTTCGGGCTCCTGCAGACGCCTGCACGATAACCGGGCTGTCTGTCGCCTGCGCACCTTCCATGATGGCCCGCATCTGTTCCAGGTTGTTCACATTAAATGCAGGAACGCCGTAACTATGTTCCGCTGCATGGTCCAGTAACTGCCGCATGCTTACCAATGCCATTGGTCTAACCTCCAAATATAGACTGAATCAGACAGCGCGCGCCTCAAGCGCTGCGACTGCCGGTAGGGTTTTGCCTTCAACAAACTCCAGAAAAGCGCCACCACCCGTTGAAATATAAGAAATACGATCGCTGACGCCGAACATATCAATTGCCGCCAGTGTGTCTCCACCGCCTGCCAGTGAGAAGGCATCGCTTTCAGCAATACCCAGTGACAGGGCTTTTGTTCCTTCAGCGAACTGCGGGAACTCAAAAACACCTACAGGACCATTCCAGAGAATGGTGTGTGCCTCATGCATTAAACTCCTCATCCGTGCTGCGGTTTCAGGCCCGACGTCCAGAATCATCTCATCCGCTGCTACATGACCCACTGCCTTGGTGATGGCCTTTGCGTCAGCGGCCAACTCGGTTGCCACCACAACATCCGAGGGTAACGGTATGCTGGTTTTCTCAAGGAGTGCTTTGGCCGTATCGAGCAGGTCCGGCTCGTAAAGCGATCGACCAACTTCGAGGCCGGTGGCTGCGAGAAACGTATTGGCAATACCGCCTCCGACAATCAGCGAATCCACCTTATCGACAAGTGAATTCAAAACCTCAAGCTTGGTAGAAACCTTACTGCCCCCAACGATCGCCGTCATGGGTCTGGCCGGGTCAGCGAGGGCCCGACCCAGCGCATTAAGTTCCGCTGCGAGCAGTGGTCCGGCACAGGCTATCGGTGCAAACCGTGCAACACCTTCTGTGCTGGCCTGCGCACGATGCGCCGTTCCAAAGGCATCCATTACGTAGATATCTGCCAGGGCCGCCAGCTTTTTCGACAGCCCCTCATCGTTTTTCTTCTCACCCGTATTGATTCGGATATTCTCAAAAAGCGCGATATCTTCGTCCCCGGGCTCGAAACCATCCAGGTAATCCTGCACGAGACGAACTTTCAGACCAGAAAGTTCAGTGATCTTCTCAGCCACCGGCGCCAGGCTCATCTCAGGCTGATTTGTTATCGTCACACCTTCTTCCGGCCGGCCCAGGTGAGACATCACCATGACCTTCGCTCCCTGGGACACTGCGTACTCCAATGTCGGCAGGGCCGCTCGAATTCGAGCATCGCTGGTAACCCTGCCGCCTTCGACAGGAACGTTCAGGTCTTCGCGGATAAGAATACGCTTACCCGAGATGTCCAGTGATTTAAGTTCAGTAACACTCATCGTTATTGTTTCGTTTAAGTTCCTAGATCAGTTCTTTCGCTTTTGAGACAACCTGCTCGACGGTGAAACCGAAATGCTTGAACAGATCACCCCCCGGCGCACTGGCACCGAAACTGGTCATACCGACCACCGCACCATCGAGACCGACAAACTTGCGCCAGTAATCGACGTGACCTGCTTCAATAGCAAGGCGGGCACGAATCTCCGAAGGCAGAACGGACTCCCGATAGTCATCATCCTGTTGCTCAAAGACTTCAACAGATGGCATGGAGACCACCCGAACAGACGTGCCGGTGTCTGCCAGCGACTTCGCAGAGTCAATGGCCAGGCCGACTTCCGAACCCGTCGCAATAATAATCAGTTCCGGCGTAGTGCCGGATTCGAAAACCACATAGCCGCCTTTCGCAATATTGGCGAACTGCTCATCAGATCGTTCCAGTGTCGGCAATCCCTGCCGGCTGAACACCAGTGCGCTGGGACCATTGTCTTTCTCCATCGCGGCTTTCCAGGCAAGAACTGTCTCAACCGTATCGGCGGGGCGCCACAGGGTCATATTCGGAGTACCACGCAGATTAGCAAGCTGCTCGACAGGCTGGTGAGTCGGACCATCTTCTCCCTGCCCAATAGAGTCGTGGGTATAGACCAGGATATTCGGTATTCCCATCAAAGCGGACATACGCGCAGCGTTACGGGCGTACTCCATAAAAATCAGGAAGGTACCGGAGAATGGGCGAAGTCCACCATGCAGCGCGATGCCATTGGTCATCGCCGTCATGCCAAATTCCCGCACACCATAGTAAATATAGTTGGCGTCTGCGTTATCCGCTGTCATAGCCGTCATGTCCGGCCAGTTGGTGCAGTTAGATCCTGACAGGTCGGCTGAGCCGCCAATCATTTCCGGCAGCATGGTGGCCATATGGGCAATCACCTCACCGGAGGCATTCCTGGAAGCAACCGTGCGATCATCGGACTGCATCTGCTGCGCAAGATCCTGCATAGCAGTTTCCCAGCCATCCGGCAGTGTCCGGGACAAGGTGCGCTTGAACTCGGCGGCCAACTGCGGGTGAGCGTCGGTATACTCAGCGAAGCGTTGCTTCCACTCATTTTCCGCATCGGCGCCTTTCTTTCTGCAGTCCCACGCCTGATAAACATCGTCTGGAATCTCAAAGGGTTCAGCGTCCCAACCAAGCGCTTCACGGGTCAACTGGATTTCATCATCACCTAGAGGAGAACCATGAGAACCCGCTGTACCCTGCTTATTGGGAGAGCCGAAACCAATGGTCGTTTTGCAGCAGATGATACTGGGCCTGTCGCTTTTCTGAGCTTCGAGAATTGCCCCACGAACAGCCTCGGTATCATGACCGTCAACATCAGGAATGACATGCCAGCCATAGGCCGCAAAACGGCCAGGGGTGTCATCGGTAAACCAACCGTCTATTTTACCGTCAATGGAAATGCCATTGTCATCATACAGGCAGATGAGCTTGCCGAGGCCAAGCGTTCCGGCCAGAGAAGCCGCCTCATGCGAGACACCTTCCATCAGGCAACCGTCACCAGCGAATACATAGGTGCGATGGTCGACAATGCTGTGGTCTCCGCGATTAAACCTGGCAGCCAGGACCTTCTCTGCTATGGCCATACCTACGGCATTGGCAAATCCCTGCCCGAGCGGCCCGGTCGTGGTTTCCACACCGGGCGTTTCACCGTATTCCGGGTGGCCAGCGGTTTTGGAGTGCAACTGCCTGAAGTTTCGAATCTCGTCCATGGGCAGGTCATAACCCGTCAAATGCAGCAGTGAATAGAGCAGCATGGACCCATGGCCGTTCGACAGCACAAATCGATCGCGGTTAGGCCACTCAGGATTCGCGGGATTGTGATTAAGAACATCCGTCCACAGAACCTCTGCGATTTCTGCCATACCCATGGGTGCCCCTGGATGGCCGCTTTTGGCCTTCTGCACCGCATCCATCGTCAATGCGCGAATGGCATTGGAAGTTCTACTACCTGAAGTCATCGAAAAAACCGTCGGGAAAAAGTGCGCGTATTCTCTCTTACGCCCCCCAAATCATCAATGGCAGGCACCACCAATAAACCCACAATAAGCCTATTCGTTGAGCAATATTTGCGGGGGTAATGAAGGAATCTCACCTAAGGGCTGTGGGCATGGGGTACGCCAGCGAGTAGAATGACGGGCTTTTGAATCACTAGACTTTGACACAGACAAAAAAGGGAAAGCCTGTCATGACCGTAAACCGCACTTTTACCTCAGAGTCCGTCAGCGAAGGGCATCCGGACAAGATGGCTGACCAGATCTCTGATGCCATTCTCGATGCAATCATCGCTGAAGACACCGAAGCACGGGTGGCGTGCGAAACCATGGTAAAAACCGGGATGGTTGTCATCGCCGGCGAAATCACCACTTCCGCCTGGGTTGATCTAGAAGATCTTTGTCGTGAGGTCATCCTTGATATTGGCTATAACAGCTCTGACGTCGGCTTTGACGGGGCCTCCTGTGCCGTTCTGAATGCCATTGGCAAACAGTCTCCGGATATCGCCATGGGTGTCGATGAAGGCGATGACAAGGAACAGGGTGCAGGGGACCAGGGCCTCATGTTTGGCTATGCATCGGATGAAACCGACGTGCTGATGCCGGCGCCGATCACCTATTCGCACCGACTGGTAGAGAAACAGGCAGAAGTGCGCAAATCCGGGAAGCTGGATTTCCTGCGCCCGGATGCCAAAAGCCAGATCTCGTTCCGCTATGACAGCGATGGTAATCCCACAGGTATTGATGCCATTGTCCTGTCCACCCAACACTCTCCGGATGTAAGCCAGGAAACACTGAAGGAAGCTGTGATGGAGGAAATCATCAAACCGGTGATTCCTGATAACTGGCTGAGCGCTGACACAAAATACTTTATTAATCCTACCGGGAACTTCGTAATAGGTGGTCCGGTGGGAGACTGCGGCCTCACAGGCCGGAAAATTATTGTCGACACCTATGGTGGCATGGCACGCCATGGCGGCGGTGCCTTTTCAGGCAAAGACCCCTCAAAGGTAGACCGCAGCGCCGCTTATGCAGGCAGATACGTCGCGAAGAACATCGTCGCTGCCGGGCTGGCTCGTCGTTGCGAGATACAGATTTCTTATGCGATTGGTGTAGCAGAGCCAACTTCAATCAGCGTGAATACCTTTGGTACCGGCAAGATTCCCGAGGAGCAGATCGAGGCACTGGTTGCGGAACACTTCGATCTCAGGCCAAAGGGGCTGATCGACATGCTGAATCTGAAGCGCCCGATATACCGCAAGACCGCCGCCTACGGTCACTTCGGTCGAGAAGATGCGGACTTCACCTGGGAAGCTACGGACAGGAAAGACGCCCTGGCCGCGGCCCTTTAACCGCGATAGAGCGATCAAACATGTCTGATTCCAGATTGTTCAGTTTCGAGTTTTCTGCACCGAAAACTGAAGAAGCCGTCGAGAAACTCAAAAACGTTCATGGGAAATTGAGCGCTCTGGGTCCCCACTTTTTCTCAGTAACTTATGGTGCAGGCGGATCCACCAAGGATGGTACCAAACAGACTGTCCTGGACCTGACGACAGCTGGCAGCGTTGTAGCACCTCACCTGTCTTTCGGAGGTGATAAGCCTGAGGTCATCGAAGCACTGATCAGGGAATATCGTGAGGCTGGCGTCACGCGGGTTGTTGCACTTCGTGGAGATCGACCCTCCGGTATCGGTGGCAGCACTCGTATGACCCATGCGAACGAGCTGGTCAGCTTTATTCGAGAGCATACCGGGGATCACTTCCATATTGATGTGGCTGCCTATCCCGAGATTCACCCGGAGTCCGACAGCGTTGAGAGCGAGATTCGTTACTTCAAGATGAAGGTCGATGCGGGGGCAGACAGTGCGATCACTCAGTATTTCTATAACGCAGACGCCTATTTCCGATTTCTGGACCTTTGCGAGAAAGCGGGCATCGATATTCCCATCGTTCCTGGAATCATGCCCATCACCAACTATAAAGGCATTGTGCGATTCTCGGAGCTGTGTGGTGCGGAAATTCCCCGCTGGATAGGGAAACATCTGCAATCCTACGAGAAAGACCCGGAGACCCTGAAAGCCTTTGGTGCAGAAGTGGTTACAAGTCTGTGCGAGCGGCTTCTTGCCGGCGGTGCACCAGGATTGCACTTTTACACCTTGAACCAGTCGGTGCCAGCGCTCAAGATCTGGAATAATCTTTCCCTGTAATCGCAGGCCCATGGCTACACCCCGACTGTACATCAGTGTCGAACTCGAATCGGGTCAGCAGCTGACGCTTCCGAAGGCACCCGCGCATCACATCACCACCGTCTTGCGACGGCAGGCGGGCGATCCCGTGATTCTGTTCAATGGGCGAGGTGGGGAATATCACTGCATACTGGAAGAATCGAGCCGCAAGGCCGCGATCGTCAACGTCGGAGACTTTAACAGCTCAGACAGAACCCCTGAACTCACTATTCACCTGGGGATGTGCATACTGAAGAAAGACCCGATGGATGCGGTGCTTGGAAGAATAGTCGAGCTGGGTGTCTCTGAGATCACACCGATCATCAGTGATCATTGTGCCGTTTCAACAAAGGTCATTCGCAAACGCCAGGAACACTGGCAAGCCATTATCGTGGCATCCTGCGAGCAATGTGGATTGAATCGACTACCCCTGTTAAACCAACCGGTGGCGACAGCGGACTGGATGACAAAGGCGAAGAGCACGAGAAAACTGATTGCTCTGCCAGGCGCCCAAAAACTGGTGGCAGGTCCGCCCCCCGAATCGGTTTCCCTGCTGGTGGGTCCGGAAGGTGGGTTCAGCGATCAGGAATTGTCGCTGGCCCGTGATCAGGATTTCGAGCCTGCAACATTTGGGGCGCGGGTGCTGCGTGCAGAAACCGCGCCTGCGGTAGCACTCTCAGTGATACACCGGGTTTGGGGTGATTTTTAGACTCTGAACTCAGGCGCTATTGAATCAACGCATTGAGCAGCGTGGCTTCGATATAGTCCAGG
This sequence comes from Candidatus Azotimanducaceae bacterium, assembly GCA_965662805.1. Lineage (GTDB taxonomy): Bacteria > Pseudomonadota > Gammaproteobacteria > Pseudomonadales > Azotimanducaceae > UBA9659. Next base: position 86,484 of record CBFIJB010000003.1, read on the forward strand.
TCAGGCACAGACATGACGTCGTTGTGCAGCCTGACTTTAGAGAATTCGGTGCGCTCTGTTGCCTCACCGGTTTCAAGCAGCATCTCTGATGAAATCTCCTGAAATGCAGGTTGTGTCTGTGACACCAGAGAATAAAAGGGCATTGAACCCTGATCCGCAGTAGCACGCACAATGACCAGACTTGCGGATGACACACTGACCAGTGAAAAAGATGCACGCTCAACGGTGAGCATCTCGAAAGATACCACCGGCACCTGAAGACCTCGCCAGCCAAGCAGGCCCAGAAACCAGTCGGGTGTTTCTTCTATTCGCTGCAGCGGTTCATAAGGAATTATTTCAGCAATTGTTTCAGCAGGCAGAATTACGCCCTGTTTCTGCATGGTCAGTACGTATACATGAAGCTGTTCTGGATCGGTCACGATTAACCTTCAGGCTTCGACTTGGCGCTTTCGATCACTTCGTCAATGGTGGCGAGCAGGCTGGCTTCCTGAAAAGGTTTTCCGAGATATTGATTAACACCAAGCTCCATGGCCTGCTGCTTATGCTTCTCACCCGTTCTTGACGTGATCATGATGATCGGAAGATCTTTCAGATTTGGATCACGGCGCACACTTCTGAGTACTTCGAAACCATCCATACGTGGCATCTCGATATCCAGAAGCACAACATCGGGTCGAATATCCTGGAGCTGATTCATGGCATCAACACCATCTTTGGCGGTTTCAACCTCATAACCATGCCGTTCCATCAAACGGGATGTGACTTTACGCACGGTCACCGAGTCATCAACGATCATGACTGTCCGAACGTCGCTGGAACCTTCAGGTGTTGTTTCTTCTACCGCGGATGCTGGCACATCAACGGTGGCTTCGTATGAGCGCACCAGCGCCATACAATCAAGAATGATGACGACGCTACCATCACCGAGCACCGTGGCGCCGGAAATACCACCCACGTCACTGAACTGTGGACCAAGGGTTTTCACAACAACTTCGCGGGAGCCAATAACACGGTCAAACTGCAGCGCGACTGCATTGTCGCCGCTACGCGCGAGAATCACAGGAAGCGGTGCCACCTGTCCCGCCAGACTTGGGTCGTCAGATTTATCGAGCATTTTACCCATATAGCCGAGTCGATAAGGTTGACCCGCATACTCGAACATGGGTGCATCTGGCTGATAGTAAGCTTCCAGTTCATAAGGACTGACCCGCACAATACCTTCGATGGTATTCAGGGGAACGGCATAGGTTTCTTCTTTGACGACGACCATCAATGCACGGTTGATCGAAACCGTGAACGGAATTCGGATCTGGAACTCACTTCCCACGCCAAAAGTAGAGTCAATGGTGATATCACCACCCAAAGCCTTAATCTCACTACCCACAACGTCCATTCCAACGCCACGTCCGGAGATCTGGGTCAGCTTCTGAGCGGTAGAAAAACCAGCATGCATGATGAACTGCATGACTTCGTGGTCGGTTACTGACTGGCCTTCAGCGATGATGCCACGCTCAATCGCCTTGCCACGAACTGCTTCCACATTAATGCCACCACCATCATCGCTGATGGTCAATACGACATAGCCGCCTTCCCGTGACAGGCGCAGACTGATTCTGCCCTGCTCCGGTTTACCAGCCTCGAGGCGTTTTTCTTTCTCTTCAATACCGTGATCAACCGCGTTCCGCAGCATATGCTCAAGCGGTGCAACAATACGTTCGAGGACATTCCTGTCCAGTTCTCCTTCCACGTTGTAAGCATCAAAGCGGACAGACTTGCCAACTTCGCCACTGACCTGCCGGACAATGCGTCTGAGGCGTGGTATCAGCCTGGCAAACGGCACCATACTTGTTCGGGTAAGACCTTCCTGCAGTTCTGAACTGATACGCGCCTGTTGATGCAGTAATGTTTCTGCATCACGGCTTCGGTTACCGAGCGTATCCTTGAGGTCCATCATATCGGACGTCGCCTCGCTGAGTGCGCGCGATATCGTCTGCAACATCGTGTAACGATCCATTTCGAGCTCGTCGAGAGAAGACTCGTCTTTGCTGGTCTGGACGAGGGTTTCGCGTGACTCCGCCTCAATCTCAAGGCGGCGTACCTGGTCGCGAATACGATTGATGGTTTCTTCCATTTCCTGCAAAGATTCACCGAAATCAGTAATCTGCTGTTCTACGCGGCCGCGGGTAATACTCGATTCGCCGGCGAGGCCGATGAGTTCCTCCAGCAGGTCTGCAGAAACACGAACCATTTCCTGACTCGCGCTGGCTGCCTTGTCTGGTGCCGGCGCTGATTTTTCGGTTGATGCCGGTGTGGGTCCTGTTGATGTCACAGCAGGTTCCGTTGACTCTGATGGCTCTGCCTCCAGAGTCGGCTCTATGGCCTGCTTCAAGGAAGCAAGATCTTCTTCAGATGCGGCCCCTACAGATAGCGCCTTATAGATTTCAACACGCCTGAGAACTTCATCCTGACGTTTGGCCAGAAGCGTGAAGAAATCATCATCCAGTTCAACTGGATTCTGCTGAATACCAATCAGGAAAGTTTCAAAATTATGTGCATATTCGCCCAGGCTGTTGAGACCAGCCATACGTGCGCCACCCTTCAGGGTATGCAGGTTTCGCAGCAGGACATCGAGCGTATCCATGTCGCCGGGAGATTCGCTCCAGGACTGTATGCTCGATTCGAGTTCCTCAACCAGATCATCAGATTCTTCCAGGAAGATCGGCAGAATGTCGTTATCAACCTGATCAGCAGGCAGATCTACGACGTTGTCTGTCACCACTAGAGATGCAGGAACGATCGAGGGCTGCTCTTCATCGAGCTGGGTCTGGTCAGATACAGCCGAAGCATCTTCCGGGCTTCCTGATCCAGGTTGCGCCGGGGCCGCTACCGCGCCAGGTACCGGGGCCGTTTTAAGAGATTCCAGTTCCTCGCTGCTGGCACCACCACCGGCAGCGATCTTCTGATAGATTTCGACCCGACGGATGATCTCGTCCTGCTGTGAGTTCAAAAGCGAAAAGAACGCACCATCAAACTCAGCGGGTTTCGATTGAACACCAATCAGGAAAGTTTCAAAGTTGTGCGTATACTCACCGAGGCTGGCGATACCGGCCATACGCGCCCGGCCTTTCAGCGTGTGCAGCTGTCTCAGCAGATTATCCAGATGCTCACCAGGCTCACCGCTTTCGGACCAACCGAGAATAGCTGCGTCCAGCTCTTCAAGCAGCTCCTCGGTCTCTTCCAGAAAGATAGGCAGAATGTCCTCGTCAATATCGTCTTCAGGCAGTTCTGTGACTGATGCAGGTTCTTCTACTTCCGCCGCGGGCTCTTCCAATTCCACCGCGGGCGCTTCCAATTCCGCCGCGGGCGCTTCTACTTCCGCCGCGGGCGCTTCCAATTCCGCCGCGGGCGCTAACTCAACAGCATTGAGATCGTTGATCACTCTTTCTGCTGATCGAACGGGCTGCGACGAGGCAATCGAGTCAAACATAAACACCAGATAATCATGGGCACGCATCATCAGCGACAGCGTCAGATCGTCAGGCTTTTCAGACGCTTCCGTGTAAATACGCAGCATGGCAGTCAGCAGCGCTGCGAGATCTGGCTGGTTAATAGTCTCAGCCTGCTCCAGAGCGTGATTGATCTCGGCAATCAGTGCATTCACATTCTGCCAGCCGTCAGCCGCGATATTGGCTTCGCTGAGCAACTTGATATTCTGAAAATCGAAGGTGGCTTCCGCTTCGGAGGTTTCCCCCGCAGCGCCTCCGGCTGAAATAAGGGCAAGCAGTGCATCAGTACCAGCGATACTGTCTCTAAGCCCACCCATATCGGCCAGGACATTACGAATCAATGTTGCCGCCATGCGAGAAGATTCGATGAGGCGATCATCTGCGGCCTTATTCTGCATAAGGTAATCGTTAGCCAACTGCTCCATGGGCGCGGAGATCGCACTGATAGAGTTGATCTCGGCCATCGCCGAGGAGCCTTTAAGCGTATGGAAAGCAGCAACCAGATCTCCTGAAACTTCAGGGCTGCTGACAAAGGCATCAATCACTTCAAGTTTCTCTTCAGCCTCAATGGCAAATATCTGCTCAAGCTCAAGGTCGTCGTCTTCAAGCAAAGCATCAGCCGAACTGCCAACCATCTCGGGTACAGAAACTTCCTCAAACAGTTCCTCAGCGACCTGCTCGACACTATCCTCAGCAAGTTCTACTTCATCGAGCTCGAAGCTGAGGTCGTCCTCGATATCGGAAGTGACTTCTTCCGTTTCTTCGACTTCAATGGCGGGGTCTTCTGTTTCCGCCGCAGGCGCTTTTATCTCCGCCGCAGGCTCTTTTATCTCCGCCGCAGGCTCTTTTATCTCCGCTGCGGGCGCTTCATCTTCTACAATGCCGAAATCGATTTCCTCGACTTCTTCAATTTCAAAGTCGTCGACGTCTGGTTCTGCGGAATCCTGCGCAATCTCTCTCTGCTGATCGGACTCAACAAATTCCGACTCTGTCATCTCTTCTGAATCGAACTCGATTTCCTCAAGCTCGATCACATCATCGGAATCATCTTCAACGGTATCGTCTAGGAAAGAAGTCTCTTCAACTTCCTCAAGCTCTAACGCTTCCAGCTCAACTTCTTCGATATCTTCAGTTACTACTGGTTCTTCAACTGCCGTAATCGCTGTCGGTGGTTCACGACCTTCTGCGATCGCGTCGGCTACTGCAGCCATAGCTTCAGGTTTAAATCGATCCTGGTGTCCTTCCCTGAAGGCCTCGACTCCTTCAGGCACACTGGCAACAACCTGACCAACAATATCCATCACAGCGGCATCGGCTGTTACCGTATTGTCGATGATCCTGTTCAACAGATTCTCGATTGACCAGGCGAGTTCTCCAACAACGGTTGCACCGACCATGCGACCGCTACCTTTCAATGTATGAAATGCGCGTCTTACCTCGGTAAGTGCTTCTTCATTTGTTGGCTCCCGTTGCCATACAGGCAGGAACTCATTGATCGTTTCCAGCACTTCATCGACTTCCTCGACAAAGATCTCGAGGATCTCTTCGTCGATCAGGTCATCCTCTGGAACTTCCGCTGAGGGCTCTTCTATAACTTCCGCTGAGGGCTCTTCTATAAATTCCGCTGAGGCTTCTACAACTTCCGCTGAAGGCTCTTCTATAACTTCCGCTGAAGGCTCTTCTATAAATTCCGCTGAAGGCTCTTCTTCCGCTGGGGGCTCTTCTATAACTTCCGCTGAAGGCTCTTCTACAATTTCCGCTGAGGGCTCTTCTACAACCGCCGCTGAGGCTTCTACAGTTTCCGCTGAGGGCTCTTGCCCCACCGGGTAGCCGAGTTTCTCGACCGCTACCTCTGCAACCTCCAGCATCTGCAGGTAAGGATCACTCGCATTTTCGAGCAGCCGTTCCAGGAAATAGTCCACTGACGTGATTGCGTCAGCTAGATCATCCATCTGTTCCAGCTCGGGTGTTGAGTTGTTCGTCAACAGCGAAATGGAAACATAGTTGGCAGCAGATTCAAGTACATCTCCTGCACGGAGCTGATTCACAATCATCAGGCCACCGCGCAAGGTGCGCAGTGATTCTGGCAGACCTGCCAACTTGCTGTGATCGAAACTGGAGGAAATGAAGTCTATGACTGCATCCTTCGCCGCTGTCAGCCCTGAGCGAGTTTCACGTACGACGGCAGCCTGGGCTTCATCGAGATTCGCAAATGAGTCACCATCTGCAGAATCATCAGAGTCCATAACCAACAGGCCAAGACTCGCACCGATTTCCAGCAGTGACTGCGCCATGGAAAGCAGCACTTCATCATCAGGCTCTCCACTTTGTTCAATCTCGCGGATAACTTCGGTCTGTCTGGTAATCGTTTCCTGCATCCCGGTATTGCCGAGTACAACCATAGTGCTGGCAATCTGTTCAAGGTTGGGCAGAAGTGCCACGAGATCATCCACGTTTCGACTACTTGATCGAACGTAAAGGTCAAGCTTGTCGGTGACCCCATCGAGCTCTTCAATCAAAATTGCCGAAACTGCCGACATCGTTTCCTCATCGGGACCAATGGAAACTTCCTCCGGTTCCGGTGCTTCAGTCGCATAAAGTTGCTTGAGCGCGTTGATACGCTTGGTTTCTTTCTGTGCCCCCTGGATCAGTTCAATCAATCCAGTCGCAAGATCTTCACTGACTGGCTCTGATAATCCGTCCTTACCCTTCTCAGCAAGTTGCTTCAGGTGGTCATCAATCTTCTTGAGTAAAGTCGCCGATGCGTTATCCAGCTTGATACCGCCATTGGCAATACCTTCGATAACGGCGAGACCCAGCTCCGAAAGATTACCGGTGGGCGACTTCCCGCAAAGGCGGATCAACATGGTGAAAAGTTTGCCGATGGTCGTTAGATTTTCACGAACATCATTTTTCTTGAGAATCGCACCAAGAGACTGCTGGTACCTGGCGCGAATCTTCGGCAGGTTTCCCTCACCATCTGCCTGAAAAAATGTATTGGTGACTTCATCAGAGGGTGGTGATACAAGAGGACTAAGATCAGGACCTGCGTCACCACCTTCCAGTGGTTTAGACCCGGGAATCCGGTCCTCACCACGGGTCACTCTGAGATTGTTCACCATCGGCAGATAGTTTCTTTCAGAATCCTTCTGATCCCTGTGCAATCTGTCCAGATAGGCAGGCAGCTGCCGGATCGCCTGCATCAGTGTTTCCTGTGCAGCATTGATCTCCGGCACAGAGTTATTCATCAATGACTGGGCAACCTGCTCCATTTCGGCGACAACCTGAGTCGGGCCTTCAAGTTGCAACATCTTCAGGGTGCCATGCACCTGGTGAATCGCAGTCAGGCAGGCACGCATGCTGGCTGCATCATCGGGAGACTCAGCGACGGCTTCCAGCGCTACCTGGGCATTCTGAAGCGTGTTCGAGAGCTCTCCTCGAATCCACTCGAGGGCTACATAATCCTGTGTTGCACTCATGCCTCTTACCTAGTTCGTTCGCTAACGCGATTACTCGGGCAGCTTGAAGCCACTGACCGAGGGCCGTAGTTCGCTCGTCATCTTTGCCAGGTTACCTACCGCCGTTGCGGTCTCCTGGGTTCCATCTGTCGTTGCTGTTGTAATTTACTGAATACTCTTCATCGTGTTGGAAATTTTGCCCGCGGATGCAGCCTGCTGCCGTGCGGCATCAGAGATGTTTTCAATAATTTCCGCCAGGGATTTCGAAACGCCTTCAATCTCACCGAGCGCCACGCCAGCATCCTGGGCAAGACGGGTACCCTGAACAACTTCCGCTGTGGTCTGTTCCATCGAACTGACCGCCTCATTGGTATCGCTCTGAATCGTTTTTACCAGCGCTGAAATCTGCTTGGCTGCAGCACCAGATCGTTCAGCCAGACGCTGGACCTCGTCGGCAACGACCGCAAACCCTTTACCAGCGTCACCCGCCATGGATGCCTGAATCGCCGCATTCAATGACAGGATATTCGTCTGGTCAGCAATGTCGTTAATCAAAGCAACGATGTCACCAATCTCCTGGGAACTTTCACCCAGCCGTTTGATTCGCTTTGCCGTTTCCTGAATCTGGCCGCGGATGTTGTCCATACCGTCAATGGTATTCTGAACAACCACAGCGCCCTTGCTTGCAATGTCGAACGAACGCTCAGCAACCGAAGAAGACTCTGCCGCGTTGTATGACACCATATCAATGGATACCGCCATCTCGTTCACTGCTTCAGATACCTGAGCAATTTCGTCTGCCTGCCGTTGTGAAGCTTAAGACAATGCGCTGACAGAACGCTGTGTCTGATCTGCCGCGGTAGACACCTCACCAGACGTTTCATTGATTTTGGCAACCAGGCCGCGCATCTGGTCAATGGAGAAGTTGATCGAGTCTGCAATCGCACCGGTGAAACTCTCAGTTACTGTCGCCTGGACTCTCAGATCACCATCTGCCAGGTCAGCCAACTCGTCCAGCAGTTGCAGGATAGCTGACTGATTTTCTTCATTCTGCAATGTGGTTTCGCTGACGCTGGTATTCGACGCACGATAGACAAGAAAAGTAATAACGATAAAGACCAGCAGCATGCCTCCGGCCAACCCATAGGCGATCTCAATGGACGCGAATGCGTGCCCACCTTCGAGCCTGCCAATCGAGCCCATCAGTGCATCGATCGCGGGGTTGAGTTCCGTGACGCCTGCATCAACCGCAGAGATCATGTTACGAAGTTCAGAGGCGTCTTTAGCCTGCGTCATGAGACCTTGCGAACTGTTGGTGACTGAGCGGAACAGTTCTTCCATACGATTAAGATTGGTGACAACTTCCGCGTCGGTTACCGCTGTCAGAACAAGATTGTTGTCGCCGTTTCTGAAACCTCGCAATACAGCCCGGAAGGTCTGACTGTCTCGAGTGAATTGATCTTCCAGTGACTGATCGTGCCCACGGTCCACAATTTTATCGATAGTATGGCCCACTCTTTCGATCAGCAGTGCCTGGCGCTGCGCCGTAACAATCTCATTTGGCGCGGCATTGGCACGCGCCATGGCACGCACCATCTTGTTATTTTCCTGTTGGATGAGTTGCAGGTTGATATTGATATCGGCACTGCTTTCCCTGAGCGAGCCCAAAGAATCATTTTTCTGGAAAATGGCATCGATTCTTGGCGTCACATCACCCCATAGATTCGACACCTGCGAAACAGCCCCCTGGACAGAAGAAGGCGCACCGCGTAACAAACCGAGCTGTTCGTCAAAGGCACTTTTGTCTGCCCTTAGTCCATTAATCGCCGCAGGATTAGCGGAAACCGAAAGCGCAGCGTTTTTGGCAACAGACTGAGCCAGTCCCTTCAAATGAGATGCGGGCTGCAGGTGCGGGTTGCCTGCGGAAGTACCACTACCCAGAAGGTAAAGGTTGGCAAAAAAGGAAATGACCAGCAAAACCAGTGTGCCGATCATTCCCAGCAGTACCGGACTACGAAGCATGTTTGTGGAATTTTCTTCTGCCATTATTTACTCCAGTCTAGTGGGCGCCCATCGCTAGTTTTTCCAAACGCGGATCGCCAGACAGTGTTGCAAGACTCAGAACAGGCCAGACGACACCGGCAATCTGGTAGGACCCATTTACGAAGTCGGCAAACATTTCAGGCACCTCTTCAGCCTGTTCGCTGAAAGCATCGCTGGGGAAATGCTGCATGCCAAAAGAATCATCGATCATGAAGCCCAGCAGATTTTCTTCGTCTTCAATCGCCAGTACACGCCTTTGTGCGCGCGGCTTAGATGATGCCTGTCCAAAGAAAAGGGCCAGATCAATCACCGTCATTAGTCGACCGCGCACATTGCTGACGCCGACCACAAAATTTTTCACACCGGGTATACGGGTGACCTGAGGCACGCGCATGAGTTCACTGACATCCTCCATACTGCTGACGAACCGCTGATCCAACAGGCTGAACCCCAACCCTGTCGTGTGGGTCTGCGCGGACTCAACTTCCGGTAAGGGCACAGCCGAGGCTCTGGCTTTCTCCGCCATAAGTGTGAGCGTTGAAAAAGCGTTTACTTCACTCATTGCATACAGGTCCGCATGACAGAGACCAGTTCCTGCGTATCAACCGGCTTGGTGATATAACCCTTGGCACTCTGACGCTGGCCCCAGACTTTATCCGTTTCCTGATTCTTGCTGCTGACGATGATCACGGGTATGTGTTTCGTACTATCCCCTCTGGCGATCTGTCGGGTAGCCTGGAAACCGTTCATATCCGGCATCACAATATCCATCAACACCACGTCCGGCTGTTCTTTAATGGCCATTTCGACACCGGCTCGGCCATTTTCCGCGACGACCACCTCGTGACCCATTTTCTCCAGCATCTACTTGAACTGGAAAATCTCGGTCGGTGAATCATCGACAACTAAAACCTTGGACATGTCTGCGCTCCGTGCTGTCGACTAGTCTGTTTTTACGTGATCGCGAATCGCACTCAGCAGTTCATCCTTGCTGAACGGCTTGGTGAGATACTGGTCTGATCCGACGATTCGACCTTTCGCCCGATCGAACAATCCGTCTTTACTGGACAACATAATTACCGGCGTGCTTTGAAGATCTGCATTATTTTTAATGAGGGCACAGGTCTGATAACCATCAAGGCGCGGCATCATGATGTCGACGAAGATAATAGCGGGTTGTGAGTCTGCAATCTTGGCAAGGGCATCAAAACCGTCAGTGGCTGTGATGACCTCACAACCCGCCTTGGACAATAACGTCTCTGCGGTTCGGCGAATGGTCTTTGAATCATCAATGACCATAACTTTCACGCCATCAAAATTGTCGTCCATAGTTGCTGCCCTGTCACTCTGTCACCCCAAGAGAAGGTCGCCGCCGGTTGTGGAATCAGCAAACGTCAAATATGCGAAAAACGCATTGCTTCCGGTAAGTTGCAACGCATTTTGTAACACAGTTGTTAAACTCAATCCATAAGTACCCGACACTTAAGGGAATTTTCTCACATAATTGCGTGAGTTGGTTTACAATGGACTGCGTTTGGGAAGCGCTCTGACCATTGTGGTTTCCCGCATTTTTTCCGTGGGCACTGATGCTCACACAAATGTTACGCCGAGCCAAGAGGGTAGTCGCATTGAGCTATTCCATCGGGTTTCTCATGGACCCCATAGAAACCATAAACCCTAAGAAAGACAGTACGTTAGCGATGATGCTCGCAGCCCAGACAATGGGCTGGTCAGTGTCTGTATTCACGCAAAGCGATCTGTCAATTGAAGACGGCGAAGTCCAGATTTCGAGCCGGAAGGTAGAGCTCTTCGATGACCTGACTACCTGGTTTCGTGAGACCGACACCCGATCGGGCCCCGCATCAGAGTTTGATGCCATTCTGATGCGCAAGGACCCCCCTTTTGATATGGAGTACGTCTACTCCACTTATCTCCTTGAAATTGTTGAAGATTCTGGAACCCCTGTGCTGAATCGGCCGGCTAGTATCCGTGACTGCAACGAAAAACTTTTCGCATTGCGTTTTCCGCAATGTTGTCCGCCCCATTTGGTCTCTCGAGACCCGAAGCAGCTGAAAGCCTTCCATGACAAGCACAAAGATGTGATTTACAAGCCACTGGACGGAATGGGTGGGACATCTATCTTTCGCGCCAAAGAAGCCGAGCACAACCTGTCGGTCATCATCGAAACCCTGACAGACTACGGTCAAGTACAGACCATGGTGCAGCGATACGTCCCTGAGATCGTCGATGGTGATACCCGCATACTGATGATCAACGGGGAACCGATACCCTATGGCCTTGCGCGGGTACCCTCCAAGGGAGAAACCCGGGGGAATCTGGCCGCAGGCGGCACAGCAGTGGGAAGGGAACTGACCGAGCGGGACCACTTCATCTGTCAGCAGGTGGGCCCGGTTTTGAAAGAAAAGGGTCTATACTTTGTCGGGATAGATGTCATCGGGGATTACCTTACAGAAATTAACGTCACCTGCCCGACCTGCATCCGTGAACTGAATGCTGCATTTAATCTCGATATTGCCGGAGACTACATGCGATTTATAGAAAGCGAGATTTTTAACCACTCGTAATGGCAGCCGTTACTCCAGCCACACTTTCTACCGAAGTCAGTCCCGGTGACCGTCTCAGTTTTACGCTTTTCCTGGCTATTGCGATTCATGCGGTCCTGATTCTGGGCGTGACTTTTACCTACGTCACCAGCAAACCCTCAACACATACTATGGAAGTCACTCTGGCGCAGCAACGGTCCAAGAATCGGCCGGATAAGGCGGACTTCCTTGCACAATTCAACCAGACAGGCAGCGGTACTCTGGAAGAAAAAGCTCTCATGACCTCTCCGACCGAGGCCAGATTTCAGGACACGGAGATTCGAGAGACCAGCCAGGAACTACCACAGGAGCAGGCTCGCAAGACCATTGAGCATAAGCAGACGATGGTCACCACGACCGGTAATACCGATCAGAAGGTCGCGGTAGACAGTGAGATTACAGACGCACAGCCTCTGGAAACCGAATTCGAGAATGAAAAAACATTGCGCACCCGCGCACTTGAAATTGCCAGCCTGGAAGCGAGACTCGATCGCCAGCGTCAGATATATGCAAAACGTCCACGTATCAAGCGACTGACCAGTCTATCGACGGCGTCCAGCGCGGATGCCTTTTACCTCAACTCCTGGCGGCGCAAGATTGAGAGCGTCGGCAATCTTAACTATCCGGAGCAAGCCAGGCGCGACAAACTTTATGGTTCTTTGCGGCTTATGGTCGCGATTCTGCCAGATGGCTCTCTTAAGGAAGTTGAGTTGCTGGAATCATCAGGGCATCAGGTACTGGATGACGCCGCCATTCGAATCGTGCGACTCGCCGCACCTTTCGCACCCTTCCCCGACGAACTCAGACAGACCACAGACGTCCTGGAAATTATCCGAACCTGGCAGTTCCGTAAAAACTCATCACTACGGAGCTATTGATGTCCGACTTCTCTTCTCTGGCCGGGCAGCTCCTGGTATCGCTGCCCAGCATGAAGGGCGATTACTTCTCACATACTGTCACGCTGCTGATAGAACATAACGAAGAAGGGGCATTCGGGCTCGTCATCAATAAGCCCCTGGACTCTGAACTTTCGGATCTGATTGTCGACAGCGAACTCGATTGTCCCCAGGGAATTACCGTACTTGAGTCCGGTCCGGTCGAGCAGAACCGATTGTTCTTTCTGCATACCAGCGACCAGCATTTTGAGAACTCACTTGCTATCAATGACCAGCTCAGCCTGACCACATCGATGGACGTTTTCGATGCAAAAGATGACACCCTGCCGGAACACCTTCTGGCAGGACTTGGCTACGCCGGGTGGTCAGGCGGGCAACTGGAAGAAGAAATCCGCGCCGATGTCTGGCTGGTTACGCCATACGTCAACAAGATTGTGTTTGAGGTACCGTTTGACAAGCGTCCGGAGTTTGCCGCAAGAGCCATCGGCGTTGATCTTAATCTGATATCGCCAACGCCGGGTCACGGCTGATGTCGGGATTTACCATGGCGTTCGACTTTGGTACCACTAAAATCGGAGTGGCTATCGGCCAGAGGATCACGGGCACTGCGACCCCACTGGCTGTCGTCGCCGCCAAAGATGGTATTCCTGATTGGCAGGCCATTGATAAGCTGATGCAAGAGTGGCAGCCGGAAGAATTTGTGGTGGGACTACCCATCAACATGGATGGTACCGAAAGTGACATGTCGATTGCCGCGGGGAAATTTTCGCGCAGACTCCATGGGCGCTACAACAAGCCGGCTCATCTTATGGACGAACGTCTCAGCACATTCGAGGCGAAGTCATTCGATCATTCAGATCAGGTGGATGCGACTGCAGCGAAGCTGATCCTGGAGTCCTGGCTGAACTCCCAATGAATCGGGCATTGTGACTCGCGTTTCGCGCTATTCTGCTGAGTCTTCGAGCGAGAGTCCCTGTGCAGGCGCAAATTGCGGCTGATCTGAGCCGGACAACTTGATCAACAAACGCAGATCATTGGCAGAGTCCGCAGAAGCCAGCGCCGACTCATAAGAGATCTGTCCATCACGATACAACTGGTAAAGCGCCTGATCGAATGTCTGCATGCCTTGTTCCGTGGACTTGGACATAATCTCTTTCAGTGCGTGTACATCACCTTTCTTGATGGTATCTGAGACCAGAGGCGTATTAATCAGAACCTCGATAGCAGCGCGCCGGCCCTTGCCGTCAATCGTCGGTACCAGTTGCTGTGCAACCATGCCACGAAGGTTCAGAGAGAGATCCATCCAGACCTGATGCTGTCGATCTGAAGGGAAAAAGTTGATGATCCTGTCCAGAGCCTGGTTAGCATTGTTAGCGTGCAGTGTCGCCAGACACAGGTGCCCGGTTTCGGCGAAAGCCACGGCATAGTCCATGGTTTCGGAAGTTCGAATTTCACCGATCATGATGACATCCGGGGCCTGACGCAGCGTGTTCTTGAGTGCAATTTCGAAACTTGGCGTGTCTACACCAACCTCTCTTTGCGTCACCATACAGCCTTTGTGCTCGTGTACGAATTCAATCGGGTCTTCAATGGTAATAATGTGACCCTTGGAATTTGCGTTTCTGTATCCAATCATGGATGCCAGAGAAGTCGATTTACCCGTGCCCGTGGCACCCACGAAAATGATCAGCCCGCGCTTGGTCATTGCCAGTTTCTTAATAATCTCAGGCAACTGAAGATCATCGACGCCGGGAATTTCTGTTTCAATTCTTCGCAGCACCATGCCTGCAAAGTTTCGCTGATAGAAAGCGCTGACTCGGAAGCGGCCTGCTGTGGACGAGTGAATAGCGAAGTTACACTCCCGCTCGGCTTCAAACTCCTGAATCTGCGCTTCGTTCATGGTCGAGTGAACCATCTCGCGTGCCTGTTCTGGCGTGAGCGCAGTTTTCGACATAGGTATCATTTTGCCGCTGACCTTGATTGAAGGAGGCAGACCCGCGGTGATGAAGAGGTCCGATGCCCCTTGCTCCACGACAACTTTCAGTAGTTTGTCGAAATCAATCATGTTTATTTACCCTGTCGCACACATGTTTACTGGTTATGCCTGGCCGTTTACTTGAAATCGTCAGGCATCTTGGCCTTTTCTTGTGCTTGTTCCTTAGTGATGACATTTTTCTCTACCAGCTCTTTCAAGGACTGATCCAGCGTCTTCATGCCCAGCTGACCGCCAGTCTGAATCGCCGAGTACATCTGGGCGACCTTGTCTTCACGAATCAGGTTTCTGATTGCCGGTGTGCAGAGCATGATCTCGTGTGCGGCAACACGACCACCACCAACTTTCTTCAACAGCGTTTGTGAAACCACCGCGGCGAGCGATTCTGACAACATGGAACGAACCATGGACTTTTCCGCGGCAGGGAATACATCAATCACACGGTCAATCGTCTTTGCTGCGGACGAGGTGTGCAGAGTACCGAACACCATGTGCCCGGTTTCAGCGGCTTCGAGCGCCAGTCGAATGGTTTCGAGGTCCCGCATCTCGCCCACCAGGATAATATCAGGGTCTTCCCGCAGCGCCGAGCGCAATGCTTCGTTAAAACCCAGCGTATCGCGGTGCACTTCCCGTTGGTTTACCAGACACTTTTTACTTTCGTGCACGAATTCAATGGGATCTTCTACCGTCAGAATGTGCTGGTACCTTGCGTTATTGATGTAATCAAGCATCGCAGCAAGCGTGGTACTTTTACCCGAACCTGTAGGTCCGGTCACAGTGACCATGCCGCGGGGCGTCTCAGAGATACTACGAAAGATCTCGCCCATACCCAGTTCTTCCATGGTCAGAACCTTTGAGGGAATCGTTCTGAATACACCACCAGCGCCGCGGTTATGGTTGAAGGCGTTGACACGGAATCTTGCAACACCAGGTACTTCAAATGAAAAGTCACATTCAAAGAACTCTTCATAGTCTTTGCGCTGCTTGTCGTTCATGATCTCATAGATCAGTGAGTGCACTTCCTTATGATCCAAAGCAGGCAGGTTGATACGTCGAATATCGCCATCAACCCGAATCATCGGCGGCAATCCTGCCGACAGATGCAAGTCTGAAGCGCCCTGCTTTTCACTGAATGCCAGTAATTCTGTCATGTCCATAGTGATGTCCTGTAATCGTGTACACGTGCGAGCCCTGAAGACCGCAGTATACCCCCAAGCACCAGCAATCTGCAGCCAGCTATAATAGGTGTATGTCTGACATCGCAAAACAACTGAGCAACATTCGAAATCGCATAGAAACCGCCTGCAGGAACTGCAACCGCGACCCGTCTGAGGTCCACCTGCTGGCGGTCAGCAAAACCAAGCCGATTTCCATGATTGAGCAGGCGCACTCGGCGGGCCAACAGGACTTTGGTGAGAATTATCTCCAGGATTCCTTGCCCAAGACCCGGGCGCTGCCCACGGCAACCTGGCACTTCATTGGTGCCATACAGAGCAACAAGACCCGCGACATCGCTAATCACTTCGACTGGGTACACAGTGTTGCCTCTAACAAAGTCGCTCGAAGATTGTCGGAACAACGAGACCCCGGTCTTGCCCCTTTGAAAGTGCTGGTTCAGGTGAATACCTCTGGCGAGGACCAGAAAGGCGGCGTACCCCCGGAAGCCGCTCTGGATCTGGTACGTTACATGCGTGATCTGCCGAATATCGAGCCAGTTGGACTGATGACGATTCCAGCAGCTGCAGGGGATCCGGAACAGCAGAAAGCGCCATTTCGATTGTTACGGGAAACCAGAGACCGGGTCGTTGAGTCCACATCCCTGCCAGGTTTCCAGCATCTTTCCATGGGTATGACAGGCGATTTCGAAGCTGCCATTGCCGAAGGCGCTACATGGATTAGAATTGGCACCGCAATTTTCGGATCACGCACATAAAGGAAACGCTCATGGCTTCTATCGCATTTCTCGGGGCTGGCAATATCGCCCAGGCCATCATGGGTGGACTCAGTGCAGGCGATCACACATTGTCTGCCTATGACCCGGTCGCAGCCTGTCGTGATGCGGCAGCCTCTATCGGGGTCAATATAGCCAACAGCAACCGTGAGGCGATTGAACAGGCGGAGGTCGTCATTCTCTGTGTAAAACCAAATGTTGTTGCAGACCTGGTGGCAGAGGAGTCTGAAGCGCTCAAAGATAAACTGACCATCAGCGTTGCGGCAGGAATCACCACACAAACACTGCTGGCGCACCTGGGAAACCAGTCTGCAGTGGTCCGCTGCATGCCAAACACGCCGGCGCTGGTGAAAACCGGGATGACCGCCCTGTTTGCGACACCCGGGGTCAGCGAGGCTCAAAAAGAACTGGCTCTGAATATTCTGGCGTCTGTCGGCGAAGCACTATGGGTAGATAAAGAAAGCAAACTCGATGCTGTCACCGCAGTGTCCGGATCAGGACCTGCCTACTTCTTCCTGATGATGGAAGCCATGATTGCGGCGGCAGAAGCTGAAGGACTTGATAGCGAGACGGCGAAACAACTGGTTCTGCAAACCGCGCTCGGCGCCGCAACCATGGCACAGGCCAGTTCAGAATCTCCCGCACAGCTGAGGATCAACGTCACATCCCCGGGTGGGACAACGCAGGCGGCGCTGGAAACCTTTGAGAACCTTGAACTCCCGACTATCGTACGACAAGCAGTACATGCAGCAAGAGTGCGATCTGAGGAGCTTTCACAATCGTAGTAACCTACAGACCAGAGTACCCTCACCAGACTATCGGGCGTAACCGCAGGACGGATCATCCATGACACAGAATTTTGTCGATGCAGGCATCTTCCTTATCCAGACATTCAGCAGCCTGTACATCATTATCGTACTGCTTCGTTTCATCATGCAGGCTTCCCGCGTGGACTATTACAACCCTATCTGCCAGGCCGTGGTGAAACTGACAGACCCGCCGGTCAAACCACTTAAAAAGATACTGCCCGCGGTACGTGGGGTCGACTTTGCGACCCTCCTGGTCGCCTTGATTCTTCAGTTACTTGCCGTATCACTGATCATGACAATCAGCGGTGGCTACCCATTTCATCCTGCCTATGTGGCCTGGTCCATGGTCGGTGTCGTTTCGACGATCTTCGACATCTACTTTTTTTCCCTGATCATCATGGTCATTGCAAGCTGGATCGCACCCTACTCAAACCACCCGGCCCTGGCTCTGGTACACCAGCTGACGGAACCCGTGTGTGCGCCCGCGAGGAAGCTGCTGCCACCCATGGGGGGTCTCGACTTTTCCATCATCCTGGTTTTTGTGGCGATCACCCTGATTGATACCTATCTCGTGGTGCGCCCGCTGGCGATGATGCTGGGGATTCCACAAGGACTGATACTCGGACTATAACGTGCAGGACGCCAAGTTTTTTCTGAGAGGCATCCTGCTTGCCTGGCTGATCCTGTTACCTGCCGCCGGTACCAGCGCCCAATACCTGGACCACGACGGCTATCGGATTCACTACACCACGTTTTCCAGCATCATCATCCCCCCGGACGTGGCCGAGCTGCACAATATTGTTCGCGCGCAGAACCGTGTCGTGCTGAATGTTTCTGCGATCCGCGAAGATATGCCCGCGGCTCTGACAATAAAGGGCACGGTTACCAACCTACTGAACCAGCAATTCGACCTCGAGTTCCAGGAGGTGACTGAAAGTGAGGCCATCTACTATCTGGCAAGTCATCTGGCTATTGAACAGGATGTCCTGCGATTCAGTCTGTTGGTGGAACTGGCGAGTGGAGAAGTTCTACCCATCAAGTTTCTCAGGAGATATGACTGATGAAGTTTGTTCTGGCCAGCGGCAATCTGCACAAAGCTGAAGAAATCGGCGCCATGCTCCCGACAGGGATTGAACTGGTACTGCAATCAGCACTTGGTGTGGATTCCGCAGAGGAAACCGGCAGTACCTTCATTGAGAACGCATTGATCAAGGCAAAACACGCGGCCTCGATTACCGGGTTACCGGCCATCGCTGATGATTCTGGCATCTGTGTGTCGGTGCTGGATGGCAGTCCTGGAATCTTTTCCGCTCGCTATGCAGGGTCAGGTGCCAGTGATACTGACAATGTAGACAAGTTGCTCCAGGCCATGGAGGGCTGCAGTGATCGATCCGCTTTCTTTTATTGCGTGCTGGTCTGCCTGGATCACACAAAAGACCCGACACCCCTCATTGCCGAGGCAAGATGGTCCGGCAGGATTACAAGCAAACCAAGCGGTGACAGCGGGTTTGGCTACGATCCCGTTTTTATACCAGATAACGCCAATCGAACAGCAGCCGAGTTAACTGCCGACGAAAAAAATGCCGCCAGTCACCGTGGTCAGGCGTTGCAGGTGTTGGCAAAGAGTCTACGTGACCGCTACGAATTCTGATATTCCGCTCAGCCTGTACATCCACTTTCCGTGGTGCGCGCGCAAGTGTCCGTACTGTGACTTTAACTCCCATGAGTCACAGAACCCGATACCCTTTCCGCAATACGTGAATACGCTGGTTACTGATCTTGATCGGGATCTGGCCAAGGCACCCACGATATCAAAAGGACACCAGCTGGTTTCGATCTTCATGGGCGGCGGTACACCCAGTCTCTGTCCGGATACAGAGATTAATCGTCTTTTAGAGGCTGTCAGACAACGCCTTGATACCACTGACAGTGAGGTTACGCTTGAAGCGAACCCAGGCACTTTCGATCAAGCCCAGTTTTCCGGTTACTACCAGGCCGGAGTCAATAGAATCAGTATCGGGGCCCAGAGTTTTTCGTCTGAAGCTCTGAAGAGGCTGGGCAGAATACACGATGCAGAAGAGATTTCACGAGCGTTTGAGGGGGCGAGAGCGGCGGGGTTCGAGCGCATTAACCTTGACCTGATGCATGGCCTTCCCGGTCAGTCTCTGGAGCATGCCATGCTCGATCTGGATAAAGCTATCGCTTTGGCACCGGAGCACATCTCCTGGTATCAGCTGACCATCGAACCCAACACGGTTTTCCACAAACGCCCCCCGACGCTGCCGTTGGACGATACCCTTGCAGATATCGCGAGCGAGGGTCTGGAAAAACTGGATAAAGCAGGTTACTCGCAGTATGAAACATCCGCTTACGCCAGGGAGAACGAGCGGGCCAGGCACAATGTTAATTACTGGGAGTTCGGCGACTACCTGGGCATTGGAGCAGGTGCCCATGGCAAAGTAACCAGAGAAACCGGAATCGTGAGGTCCTCTAAAACACGGGTGCCCGCAGACTATCTTCAGGCACCACGTGTCATCGAACGGACCGTGGGGCCGGAGGAACTCACACTGGAATTTCTCATGAACGCACTGCGTCTGACCGCGGGATTTGAAGTTGTTCTGTTTGAACAACGAACGGGGCTTGAAGCCGGACTACTGGAAAAGTTCCTTGAGCGGGCGACAGACAGGGACATGCTGACTGTCTCAATGGAAGATTCTGGCACTTACATTCAACCTACAGAACACGGGCGCGCATTTCTCAACGAATTACTGCTGCTCGTCGACTGAAGCCGGTTCAGTAACATAAGCCAGATCAGTAATCCGGTGTCCAAGACGCAGGCCCCGGCGCTCGAATTTGGTCTCCGGCCGCTCCGGTGCTTCAACCCTGCGGAAGCCCGAAAGAGAGTGAAACAACGCTTCAACATCTTCCGCATAAGGCGACCAGTCTGTTGCAAAGTGAATCATACCGCCCGGCACCAGTTTCTGTTTTAGCCGGTCGACAAACGCTTTCTGCATGATGCGCCGCTTGTGGTGGCGCTTCTTTGGCCAGGGGTCCGGAAAGAACACCTGGACTCTATCAAGAGAACCATCGGGAATGCATTGCTTCAAGACTTCGATGCTGTCCTCAGCAAAGACTCGGACGTTAGTCAGATTAAAATCACGAAGCTGAATAAGGAGGTGGCCGACACCGGGGCGATGCACCTCCACACCCAGATAGTTCACATCCGGATTATCTTTCGCCTGGCTCGCCAGTGACTCTCCCATACCAAAGCCAATCTCCAGATGCACAGGTTGCTGTTTGTTGAAGGCCTGTACCAGATCCAGCGGTCCGTCCGTCAACTGGAGGCCAAAGCTTGGCCAGACCTCTGCCAGGGCTTTCTCCTGGCCCGGTGTCAGGCGACCCTGCCTGAGCACGAAAGACTTAATTTCCCGATGTTGATCTGACAAGGTTCTGATCAACCGATTTTCTGCAGGCTGCCGGCGAACAAGGCAAGCCAGCCGACAATAAAGCAAAGCCCGCCAAGCGGTGTGACAGGACCCAGCCAGCGTATCTCCGTCAGCACCAGGCCATAGAGAGAGCCGGAAAACAGGATAATCCCGGTCATAAACGCCAGTATGCTGATTTCTAATGCCAACGAGCGACCAATCTGGTTATAAAGAATGGCAACGAGCAACAGCGCCAGTGAATGAATCATTTGATATTGCACGGCCGTTTCAAAGGTCTGCATAAGTCTGGCTTCGAGAGTCTCTCGCAGGCCGTGGGCACCAAATGCGCCCAGAAGAACGCCTGATGCGCCAGAGAGGGCAGCGAAAGCAAAGGCAATTTTTAGAATCATGGGAGGGTCGTTTGGCAGAAAGTCTTTTTATTGGTTCCTTAGCTGAAGGCTGTTTATTTATCCTTAGCTGAAGGCTGTTTATTTATCCTTAGCTGAAGGCTGTTTATTTATCCTTAGCTGAAGGCTCTTTTATTCCTTCGCTGAAGGCTCTTTAGCTGAAGGCTCTTTAGCTGAAGGCTCTTTTATTCCTTCGCTGAAGGCTCTTTTATTCCTTCGCTGAAGGCTCTTTTATTCCTTCGCTGAAGGCTCTTTTATTCCTTCGCTGAAGGCTCTTTAGCTGAAGGCTCCTTTCAACTTCTTCAAGGCGTTGGCCTCGAGCTGGCGAATGCGTTCCGCGGAAACACCAAACTGGTCCGCCAGTTCGTGCAACGTGGTTTTCTTTTCCACGAGCCAACGCTGACGCATGATCTCCTGTGAACGCTCATCCAGAGTCGAGAACGCATGACTCAGCTTCCTTCGTTCAGCGTCAGTCTGATCATCCGCTTCCGCAATCCTCGCAGGATCTTCGCTGGCATCCGTCAGATACTGTGCAGGTGCAAAGGATGCATCATCATCATCCGAATCAACTTCGAACGCTTCATCAGATACCGCCAATCGATTTTCCATCTGACGGACATCTTCCGGATCGACACCCAGTTCCTCTGCCACATGGCGAACTTCTTTATCATTCATCCAGCCGAGACGCTTCTTGGCGCCACGCAGGTTGAAAAACAATTTGCGTTGCGGCTTGGTCGTCGCAATCTTAACGATACGCCAGTTTTTCAGGATAAATTCGTGAATTTCCGCTTTGATCCAGTGCACCGCAAAAGACACGAGTCGGACACCAAAATCGGGGTTGAAACGCTTCACGGCTTTCATAAGGCCGACATTACCTTCCTGAATCAGGTCAGCTTCAGACAGGCCATAACCGGAGTAAGACTTTGCTATATATACTACAAACCGTAAGTGAGCCATCACTAACTGCCTGGCTGCATCCAGATCACCTTCGTGATACAGACGATCGCCCAGCACTTTCTCCTCTTCAGGAGAGAGCACAGAAATGGTACTTACCGTCTGGATGTAGGCATCCAGATTGACGCCAGGGGCGCCGGGGGCAAATACCGGCATTGAAACCAGTTCGTTAGACATAACAGCTGTTTATACGATAATCAGGGCGGCGCAGTTTAGCACTGTCAAAAATCGACCGCTAATTTTATTGGGGTTCGATCTCTGCAAGATGACGTGATACCGCAAGTATCGCACCGAGGGTACCAAGGAGAGCCCCGATCAAGAGCAGCAGCAATCCACCCAGGAAACCAGGTCCGTGCAGCGCAAAGCCATCCCGATAGCTCTGAGCCAGCTGTTCCACCGGCGAAGACAGCAGGAAAAGGCTCAATTGCAGCAGCAATAAGGCAACAAACGCACCTCCCAGGCCATACCAGAAGCCAAGATAAAGGAAGGGGCGACGCACGAACGCGTCGGTCCCGCCAACCAGCTTGACGACTTCGATCTCCTGTCGGCGGTTTTCAATGGCCAGCCGGATCGTGTTCCCCATCACCAACATCACACCCAGACCCAGAACCGATGCCAGTGCGGTCACCAGTCTTTCCGCAAAGATCAGCAGAGCAAAAAGGCGCTCCAGCCATTTAAGGTCAACGGAAACACGCTCAATAAGCTCGTGTTCTTCCCAACCGGATACCAGCGATGACAGTGCCATCGGATCCTGAGAGACCGGTATCACCTCAATGACATGTGGCAAAGGGTTTCTATCGAGCGTACTCAGTACTTCGCCAAATCCGGAACGATTCTGAAATTCTCTGAGTGCGTCATCAGAAGAGATAAAACTCGCCGTCTCGATATCATCTCGGTTCTCAATACCTCGAGCAAAGCCCCGACCGGCCTCGACCGTCACGTCTGCCTGCAGGTAAAGACTCACCCTGGGTTTACCACCCCAGTCACCGCTGATATCGGCAACATTCTGAAGTACAACGAAAAGAATCGCAGGTAATCCCAGCGCAATCCCAATAACTAGCCAGGTCATGGTGCTGGAAAAAGGATTGGCAATGAGCTGCTGTAAGGTTTCCTTCGATACTCTTGCGTGATGTGACGCCCAGCCTTTAAGCCTGTCGGTTCGACGAGTTATCGAGGTAGTTGCTCCCTGTGTCCTGGCGTTCATGACAAAGCCGGCTCCGTACTAACGAGCCGACCTTGCCGCAGGATCAATTCCCTTTTCCCCATACGTTGCACCAGATCCAGATCGTGAGTCGCAATCATCAGGCTGACGCCAACCTGATTGAACTGGCTGAACAGATCCATAATCTCCTGAGACAGATCTGGGTCGAGGTTTCCAGTCGGCTCGTCTGCCAGCAGCAGAGGCGGTTTGTTAACGACGGCTCGGGCAATCCCAACGCGCTGCTGCTCACCCCCGGACAGGGACTGAGGGAACTTCTTCTCCTTGTCACCCAGACCAACTTTTGAGAGTGCTGCGCGGACCCGCCGACCAACTTCTCGCGGAGAATAACCGGCTATCGTGAGCGGCAACGCAACGTTATCGTAGACCGTTCGATCAAACAGCAACTGGTGGTTCTGAAAAACCACGCCTATGTTTCTGCGCACATAAGGTATCTGCCTGCTGGAGACACGATTCAGATTCGTTCCAGCGACAAAAACCTGCCCCTGGCTGGCGCGCTCCATCAGAATAATCAGTTTCATCAGGGTGCTTTTACCAGCGCCGGAATGACCCGTCAGAAAAACCATTTCTCCATCAGGCAGTTCGAAGCTGACCCTGGAAAGGGCTTCAGAACCGCCTTCATAGCGCTTGCTGACTTCATCAAACCTGATCATGAGTTCTCAGGACACCTCGTCAAAAAGCGCTGACACAAAGTCCTCAGAAGAGAAGGGGCGCAGATCATCAATCTGCTCTCCCACACCAATGAAGCGGATCGGAATATTCAGCTGTCTCGCCAACGCAAAAATCACACCGCCTTTCGCCGTGCCGTCGAGCTTGGTTAACGCAAGACCGCTCACCGAAACAGCACTCTGGAATTCCGAGGCCTGAGACAATGCGTTCTGGCCTGTGCCGGCGTCCAGTACCAGCATGACTTCGTGTGGCGCAGATTCATCAAGTTTTCCAAGAACACGCGTGATCTTGTGCAGTTCATCCATCAGGTTTTTCTTGTTCTGCAGGCGACCCGCAGTATCGGCGATCAGCACATCGACATTGCGCGCCCTGGCTGCTGCGAGAGCGTCATAGATCACCGAAGCGCTGTCAGCGCCGGTATCCTGGGCAACCACCGGCACGTCATTTCGTTCACCCCAGACCTTGAGCTGTTCTACCGCCGCAGCCCGAAAGGTATCCCCGGCAGCCAGCATCACCGATTTACCTTCGCCCTGAAATCTCTTGGCCAGTTTGCCAATCGTGGTGGTCTTGCCAACGCCATTGACACCCACCATCAGGATGACGAAAGGGGAAGCGGATTCGGTATTCAGAGGAACTTCCACGGGTTTGAGAATGCCTGCCAGCGAGTCCTGCAGGTGACGGCGAACAGCATCGACATCTCCTAGCTCCTTGCGGGAAATCAGACTGGTCAATTCAGCAAGTATCTCCTGGGTAGCAGAAACACCAACATCGGAAGTCAGGAGAATAGTTTCCAGATCCTCCAGCAGTTCATCATCAAGCTCCTTGGCACCGAGAAATACACTCTGGATCCCTTCGGAAAATTTTGATCGGGTTTTACCCAGACCATTCTTAAGCCTGGCAAAAAAGCCCGGCTTGTCTTCATTGGTTCCTTCTGCAACATTAGCTGACATCTACTTGCCGATTCGTCCTTATATGTTTCTTAAGGTTTGGGAGAGAAAAATACGTGAAACATCATGACCGTACTTTACGGATTATCGGCGGAAACTGGCGCGGTCGCAAAATTACCTTTCCTCAAATGGAGATGATTCGCCCGACGAGTGATCGGGTTCGGGAAACACTGTTCAACTGGCTGATGCACGATATCCACGGCGCGCGCTGCCTGGATCTCTTCGCGGGCAGTGGTGCCTTGGGTTTCGAGGCCCTGTCGCGTGGGGCAGACTCCGTGACGCTGGTAGAACAGAACCCTCAGATCGCTGACAGTATCAGGGATAACCTGGCAAAGCTCGAGGCAAACAGAAATCTTTGGAAGGTTGAAACTTCAGATGCCTACCGCTGGCTGGCAGATAATTCCGAAGACTACGATATCGTCTTCCTCGACCCACCCTTTACAGATGACAGAATTCACGAACTTCTGACTCTGATCGCTGATTCAGGAACAGCCAGACACTACATATACATCGAAACCGTTGAGCCACTGGATGCCTCAATACTGTCCGCTGGCTGGCAGATAAAGCGGCAGAAGCGAGCGGGAGCGGCTCACTACGCGCTTTGCTCCGTCATCAGTGACTGATATCACGGTTGAAAACGCTGTCAGCGGCTCTGTATGATTGCGCCTTTCCCGAAGCAACACCAAAGAGATATGAGAAAAGTACTGTATCCCGGCACATTCAACCCAATCCACAATGGTCATACTGATCTGGTGCAACGGGCTGCGGAACTATTCGATGAAGTGGTCCTCGGTATTGCCACAAGTCCGCATAAATCGCCAAGCGAACTTCAGCTCAGGGTAGAACTTGCCAGGGAAGCACTTTCACACATTGATCACGTCGAGGTCATAGGCTTTAACACTCTGACTGTAGACTTTGCCCGTGAGATCGGTGCAACCGTGATCTTGAAAGGCATCAGGACCGTGACTGACTTTGACTACGAGTTTCAGATGCTGAACATGAACCGGGCACTCGCACCGGAAATCGAAACCGTGTTTCTCGCACCATCAGAGGAAAACTCATATATTTCTTCCAGTCTGGTACGACAGATTGCCGGTTACGGCGGCAACATCGATGATTTCGTTCATCCTGCTGTTGCTGAAGCGCTCAAAAACAATCAGATCGGCTGATGGCCTTTATTTCTGGCAGGTAGGGCAGAATACTGTTGAACGATTGCCCTGACGAATCTCTCGCAAGAGTCCGCCGCACTGTTTACAGGGTTTATCACCCCGCCCATAGACATTAAGTTTCTGACGAAAGTATCCGGGTGATCCGTCTTCCCGGACAAAATCACGTAACGTGGTGCCACCGCTACGAATAGACCGCGCCAGAACTGCCTTGATTTCCTGAACGAGCCGTTCGTATCGCGCCAGGCTGATTCTTGAAGCGTGCCGGTCAGGTCTGATGCCAGCAGAGTAGAGGGCTTCATTGGCGTATATATTTCCCACACCCACAACCACCTTGCTGTTCATGATGAAGAGTTTGACTGCGACCTTACGCTTTCGCGACAGCTGATAGAGGTAATCAGCATTGAAATCGCTGGATAACGGCTCGGGACCTAGATCATCAATCAATTCATGACTGGATTCACCAGGCAGCCAGAAGACCGAGCCAAACCGGCGCGGGTCGTGATAACGCAGAATAGTGTCGTCACTAAACACAATATCGATGTGATCATGCTTTTTGAGCACATGCTCCCTGGATGCAATGCGCAGACTACCGGACATGCCGAGGTGAACCATCATGCGGCCAGCCTGAGACTGGAAGAGTAGATACTTTGCCCTGCGCTCAATTGCGCTGAAGGATTGCCCCGTAAGCACCTGCCCTAACTCGGGAGACACCGGCCAGCGCAAAGAGGCCTGACGAACAAGTACGCTTTTGATGGGTTTGCCAAGAACGTGCGGCTCAACGCCTCGACGGGTCGTTTCGACTTCGGGAAGTTCTGGCAAGGTTTAAGTGGAATCTGGGAGTAGACGCGTGCACCCGGGCTGAATGCACGACGAGATAAGCGGATAAGGCTACTTGATCTTCGCTTCCTTGTAGATCACGTGCTTGCGAACAACCGGATCAAATTTTTTGATTTCCATCTTGTCCGGCATGTTTCGCTTGTTCTTGCTGGTGGTGTAGTAATGACCTGTTCCAGCTGAGGAAACCAGCTTAATTTTTTCTCTCATGACCTTATACCTTTGATCCGCGTGCGCGGATATCGCTGACGACCTGTTCGATACCTTTCTTATCGATGATACGCATGCCCTTGGCAGAGACGCGAAGCTTGATAAAACGGTTTTCACTTTCCAGCCAGAATCGGTGATCATGGATGTTCGGCATGAAGCGACGTCGTGTCTTATTATTTGCGTGGGAAACGTTGTTTCCGCTTACCGGACGTTTGCCGGTGACCTGACATTCTCTGGACATGTCAAAAATACCTTGTAATTTAATTAGTTACTAAAACACCTCGTAAACGCGCAGAGGGCTTCAGCTCAGGAGCCCTGCTTTATACCAGAACCCCACCAGCACTTCAACAACCACCCTTTTATAGAAGCCCTCGTTCAGCAAAGGATACGACGTCGACATCACCCACCACGAAGTGATCAAGAACGCGAATCTCTACCAGGTCCAGAGCCTTGACCAGCCGTTCTGTGATTCTCCTGTCCGCCTGGGATGGTTCCGCCACACCGGAAGGATGATTGTGGGCAAAGATGACCGCTGCCGCATTGGCAGCAAGGGCGCATTTCACCACTTCACGGGGGTAGACACTGGCACCATCAATCGTGCCCTGAAACAGTTCTTCGAACGAGATGACCCTGTGCTGATTATTCAGAAGCAAACAGGCAAAAACCTCCCGTTCGTAGTGTCGCATCCGAGCCTTCAGGTATTGTCTCGTCGCCGTGGGGTCAGACATCAGTTCACCCCGACGAAGACCTGACATCAGGCATCGCCTGGTCAGCTCCATCAAAGCCACGAGTTGTGTTGCTTTGGCCGGGCCAATACCACGCTCATGAATCAACGTCTGTTCACCCGCTTCAACCAGACCACGCAGTCCAGAATACCGTCGCAGTAAATCCTCGGCGAATTCCAGCACCGGTATGCCCGTGGTCCCGGTTCGCAGAACTATTGCCAGTAACTCAGGATCACTGAGACACTCGATTCCATGCTCAAGCATCTTCTCCCGCGGCATCTGTTTCCGCGTTTCCCGCAGGTGTCTTGACATAAGTATTAGTGAGTAACCACTTCCAGGTTGAGCTATACTAACCTTTGCTTCCGCGAATGAGGCTCCGTTGAACGCCGGGAAATGCCACTGAAATTGACGTTTCTGAAAGTCAGCTATCAGAGTAGATAAAGTGCCGTGAATCGCCTTACCAACAAAAGAATACTGCTCGGCGTCACAGGCGGTATTGCCGCCTACAAAAGTGCCGAGCTGACCAGGCGTCTACAGGATGAGGGCGCCGACGTCAGAGTCGTGATGACACCTTCCGCCCAGGAATTCATTACACCGCTCACCATGCAGGCACTCTCGGGACACCCCGTACATCTGGACCTTCTGGATACAGAAACCGAATCAGTTATGGGGCACATTGAACTGGCACGCTGGGCTGACATTGTACTGATAGCACCTGCCACCGCGGATTTTGTTGCCAGATATGCAGCCGGTCACGGTGACGACCTATTAACCACGATTTGCCTGGCCGCTGAATGTCCTATGGCGGTGGCACCAGCTATGAATCAGGCAATGTGGGCAAAGGATACTACTCAGGCAAATGTGAACCAGCTCCGTCAGATGGGTGTCAGTATCCTTGACCCGGACGAGGGTCTGCAGGCGTGCGGGGAGACCGGTGCTGGCAGACTGATGGATGTTGCAGATATCGTTGTTGGCGTTGCGGATCTTTTTAGAAGCGGCAGTCTTGCTGGAAAGCATGTGCTCGTTACAGCAGGCCCGACTCGCGAGGCTATTGATCCCGTGAGATACATCAGTAATCACAGTTCCGGTAAACAGGGATACGCACTGGCTGAAGCCGCTATGGAAGCTGGTGCACGCGTCACTCTTATCAGCGGTCCCACGGCGATTGAAGCACCGGACCGTGTTGAGCTTATATCCGTTGAGTCTGCACAGGACATGCTTCAGGCAGTGATGCAGAACCTCGAACAGACAGACGTTTTTATCGGCGTCGCTGCGGTATCCGACTATCGACCGGAAAGCGTGTCAGAACAGAAACTTAAAAAGCAGTCATCGGAAGGCATGGCATTAAGGCTTATTCAAAATCCTGACATACTGAAAACGGTTGCAAACATGAAAGTGGGCAGACCTTTTACCGTGGGATTTGCTGCTGAAACAGAGAATCTCATCGAGTACGCAACCAGAAAACTGGAAACCAAGAATCTCGATATGATCGTTGCAAACAACGTCGCTGACACGTCCATTGGCTTTAACAGTGACAACAACGAAACCATCATCATTACGCCTGGCGGCCAACAGACACTGCCAAGATCTTCTAAAGAAGTTGTCGCGAGAAAAATTGTTGCCTTTATCGCAGAATCCATCAACAAAGACTCAGAGCAGATCGCATGAATCAGCTTCAGGTTAAAATACTGAGCGACCGAATCGGCAAAGATATTCCATTACCCGACTACTCAACGCAGGGGTCCGCTGGCATCGATCTGCGTGCCTGTCTGAATGAATCACTGCAGCTGGAACCAGGTGATACATTCCTTATTCCGACCGGCATCGCCATTTATATCGAAGATCCAGGTTATGCCGCGCTGATCCTGCCACGTTCAGGATTGGGCCATAAGCACGGTATCGTTCTTGGCAACCTGGTCGGCCTGATAGATTCCGATTATCAGGGAGAGCTTATGATCTCAACCTGGAACCGGGGTAAAACCACATTCACTATTGAACCCGGCGACCGAGTTGCCCAACTGGTACTGGTTCCGGTTCAGCAAACACAATTCACAATCGTTGACGAATTCACATCGACCGAACGCGGCACCGGCGGGTTCGGCTCGTCAGGTCGAAGTTAAGGAGCTAAGGTGAGTAAACAACCCAGTAACCTTTCCAGTTACGGCATGATACCCATGGCCGGAACCGCAGCCGGTTTCATTATTGCTGCAGCTCTCTCTCTGTTCCTGGTTCAGGCAGGTATCAATAACAACCACAGGAATACCATCGGAGAACTTCTTGCGAGTGAAATGGCCCAGCAGATCAATATCAAGGAAGCCCAGTTTATCGATCAGGTTGAGAAGATTGCAGCAAGTCCGCTGGCACTGGATGCCATTAATGGTTCAATTTCCGATGCCATCGAAGCAGAAGCCATCATCGCCACCATGATTCCATTTGCTGAGCGGGTAAGGCTGATAACCCGGGACGAGGCAAAGACAGATCAGGGTTTCCCTCCATTCACTTTTATCGCACTGGATATGGTGAAGAGTATTGAAGCAGGAGAAACCGTTCCACCAGAAGCAATAAGTTCACAAGCCATGCTGGAAGTAGACAAATGGATCATTCTCGGTGCTCCGGTAAAAGGCCGAGACGGCACTCTACGAGGAGCCCTGTTCGTTTATCTGAGTTCCAGTGCACTCACGGCAGATGTCACCGACGGCACCAAGGGTCAATTGAACGTTATGCAGATGGTCGGCAACGAGCCAAGGGCATTTGCAAGCGCTGGTAGTGGCGGTACAGACCGTGTTTATACCACTCAGCTGAACAACCCCAATTGGACAATCCAGTACTCCCCTGCCGGGATCGCTGCCACCAGCACACCTGGAAACATTGTTTACTATCTGATCCCGCCTTTAGCGATGCTGATCTTTGCCCTTGGTGCAATTTTCTACGCCACCGGCCAGACCGCTTATGCAATACAGAAAAACCTGTCACGACTGGGCAACCAGATTGCACGGGTCTCTTCCGGCTCGTATGACGCTGATATCAGCTACGACCTGCCAGGGTTCGCCGATCAGGATTCAAAACTGAAACAGTTTCTGGAGTTCGCACCCACCAAGTCTGAGGACAACGAGCCAACCCCGAAGCGCGTCTCCAAACGGGTTTTACCACCTCCCAAGAAAGAACTCGAAGAGGAAATCGTCGAGGTCGAAATGACCGACGAGGCAGACTTCGAAGAAGTTGAAGAATTCGAGGTAGATGACTTCGATGAAGCAGTTGCCGCAGCCAACCAGAGCGACTCGCAGGAAGACATCGCCGAGTTCGGACACATTTTCCGAGCGTACGACATCCGAGGCATCGTCGGTGAGGACTTAAGCGAAGACATTTCACGCAAAATCGGTCATGCCATTGGTTCAGAAGCCGAGGCGAGGGGTCAGCAGTCTGTGATCGTTGGCTACGATGGTCGCGAGTACAGCCCCGCATTGGCGGAAGCTCTGATCGAGGGACTTATCGCCAGCGGTCGAGACGTTATCAACATAGGTGCCGTTCCAACTCCCGTGCTCTATTACGCAACTCACAACAGCACAACGCAAAGCGGCGTCATGGTAACCGGCAGCCACAATCCGCCTGACTACAACGGTTTCAAGGTGGTGCTGGACGGAAAAACACTTGTCGATAAAGAGATCACAGCACTTTATGACCGCATCCAATCCGGCAACCTGAGCAATGGAAGTGGCAGCATCTCGGAGATGGATATTGCCGCGGATTATATGGATGCCATAGCCGACGATGTTGTCGTCGCACAACCACTCAAAGTGGTTATAGATTGTGGGAACGGCATTGCTGGTGCTATCGCACCCGAGCTCCTGGACTCACTGGGTTGCGAGGCCATACCGCTGTTTTGTGAAGTTGACGGCAGTTTCCCAAACCATCATCCGGATCCAACTAAACCTGAAAATCTCGCGGATCTGATCAGCACCGTGCAGTCTCAGGGCGCTGATATGGGTGTTGCACTTGATGGGGATGGAGACAGGATCGTTGCGGTTACCGCAGAAGGCGATATTGTCTGGCCTGATCGTATGCTGATGCTGTTCGCAAAAGATGTCGTTTCAAGAAATCCCGGCTCCGACGTTGTCTATGACGTTAAATGCACCAGACACCTTACCAGTGTTATCAGCGGCTTCGGTGGTCGGCCCATTATCTGCCGCAGCGGACATTCTTTCGTTAAAGAAAAGATGGCAGAAACAGGCGCTATGCTCGGCGGTGAATTGAGCGGTCATATATGCTTCTCGGAACGATGGTTTGGTTTCGATGACGGGCTTTATTCTGCAGCGCGTCTCCTGGAAATTGTCGGTTCTCAGGAAGATGGTTTGTCAGATCTGCTTTCTGAGTTTCCGGAAAGTCTCAGCACGCCGGAGATTCATGTGGCCGTTGACGAAGCTGACAAGTTCGCACTGGTGGATGCGCTGGTTGCCTCGGCGGATTTCGAGGACGCCACAATCACAACCGTAGATGGTCTACGGGTAGATTTTGCAGACGGTTGGGGACTGGTTCGTGCCTCAAATACGGAACCCGCACTAACTCTGAGATTCGAAGCTGACAACCAACAGGCGCTTGATGAGATCAAAGGGGAATTCAGAGAGATTCTGCAGGAAACCAGAGCAGATCTCACCTTCGAGTAGACACAATGACGTTAACAAAAGCATCAGCGATGAATGTCGCCAAGGTACTGACCGAGGCGCTGCCCTATATACAAAGGTTCACGAACAAGACCATTGTCATCAAGTATGGTGGCAACGCGATGATCGAGGATGACCTGAAACTGAGTTTCGCTCGTGATGTCGTACTCATGAAGACGGTAGGCATGAATCCGGTGGTCGTCCACGGTGGTGGGCCACAGATTGGTTCGCTGCTGACCGAACTTGGTATTGAGTCCAGTTTTGTCGACGGTATGCGTGTCACCGACAGCAAGACAATGGATGTCGTTCAGATGGTTCTGGGCGGAGCTGTCAATCAGGAGATTGTCACCCTGATTAATCAGAGCGGCGGCCAGGCGGTCGGGCTTACGGGAAAAGATGCAACGTTGATAAAAGCACGCAAGATGCTGATCGAACGCGGCGGACCAGAGATCAAGGTACCGGAGATTATCGATATTGGTCATGTCGGTGAGGTGGAAGACATTAACAGGGATGTTATTGACCTGCTCACAGGCAGCGACATTATCCCTGTCATTGCTCCGATTGGTGTCGGCGCCGACAATGAAACTTACAATATCAATGCTGACCTGGTTGCGGGAAAGCTTGCAGAGAAGCTGAACGCAGAGAAACTTATTCTGTTGACCAATATTGCAGGTCTGCAGGATAAGAATGGCGAGTTATTGACAGGGCTCAGTTCCAAAGAAGTAGACAGGCTCATCGATGACGGAACAATTACCGGTGGCATGCTGCCAAA
The DNA here is from genome assembly GCA_965662805.1 of Candidatus Azotimanducaceae bacterium. Classification (GTDB taxonomy): domain Bacteria; phylum Pseudomonadota; class Gammaproteobacteria; order Pseudomonadales; family Azotimanducaceae; genus UBA9659. The sequence goes on from CBFIJB010000003.1 coordinate 119,732, forward strand.
AATCGATTGCGCGCTTTCAGCGGTAAAGAATGGTGTGACCAGTTCCCATATTATTGATGGACGTGTCGCACACGCCGTCCTGCTGGAAGTACTGACGGACGAGGGTGTCGGCACACTGATCACCAATCGGGGACACTGAGAGATGAGCATGGAAGACAATACACCTCAGGAAAACAAGAAGCCTTCTCGAAAGGAACAGATCCTACAGTCACTGGCGACAATTCTGGAGCAAAGTCCAGGTGGTCGAATCACTACTGCTGGACTGGCCCGCCATGTCGGGGTTTCAGAGGCCGCGCTGTATCGTCACTTTCCCAGCAAAGCCAAGATGTTCGAGGCACTGATTGAGTTCATCGAATATACAATTTTCTCGCGTATCTCGCAGATTCTGAACGACGAGGAGAAAGCCGAGGTTCGGTGCCAGAAGATTGTGGGACTCATGCTGACGTTCTGCGAACGAAACCCGGGGATCACGAGGATTCTGACAGGCGACCCTCTGTCAGGTGAAACAGAGCGACTTCGGCAACGCGTTACCCAGTTGTTCGATCGTATCGAGGCACAGCTGAGACAGATTATTCGGGAGATGCCCATTCGTGGTGAACAGGAACTCATCACTGATTCTGTTGTAGCCGCCAACCTCATGCTGTCCTTTGTTGAAGGGCGGATCAGTCAGTACGTAAGAAGTGACTTTTCCCGAAAGCCGACAACGGAGTGGGAAGATCAGTGGCAGATGATTCGCAGAGGACTGTTTACAAACTAACGCTTGCGCGAGCCATCATAGAGTTCGCGCACACGTTCAAGATCTCTCGAGTAGGAAACCTCTAGAGCGGCTTTTTCTTCACCCTTCTTTTCAATCTCGTCTTCAATCTGCGCAATTCGATTATCCAGTGTCCGTATCCTTGCGAGACGGTCTCTTCCGATAACGCCACCTGAGCGTTCAATATCCGCGAGTGCGGCTTCTATCTGACGCTTTTGAGATTCAAGCCGCTGGATGTTTCCCTGTTGGGTCTGAATAAGGCTATCGATACTCGCAAGTTTTGCATCGCGCGCCCTGATGACATCGCTGGGGGAACCGTAGAGTCGCATCAGGTTTTCATCAGCAATCTTTCTTTCGCGTGTCTCTCGCGCAATGCGTTCTTCTTCGGCGATACGTCGATCACGATCCCGGATTTCTTTTTCAGTCAGCGCACGAGGTACGACTTCGAGAACACGACCATCAAGACTGAGTATGGTGTATCCATTTTTAACATAGCGGGCGGGGATGTGACTGTTGAGTACCGTGACACCGTCTTCATTTTTGTATCGGTAAAGTTCCGCCGCCACGGTATTAAACTGGACAATCGTGCCCAGGAAAGTCAGGAGAATTCCATAGCGAAACCAAACCTTCATACTATGATGCTATTCCATACTGCTCGCGATAGGAACCTATCTGATTAAGTTCCTGTTCATATGAACCTGAATCCTGCAAATAATGGACTATATCGTCCAGATTAACGACGCTGCTGACGCTTAAACCATAGTCACGTTCAACTTCCTGGATGGCAGAAAGTTCGCCGTTTCCACGCTCCTGGCGGTCTATCGCCACGATAACAGCCACAGGCTTAGCTTCATCAGAAGTAAACAGGCTCATCACCTCACGAATCGCCTTGCCAGAGGTGATGACATCGTCAACGATCACCACATCACCAAGAAGTGGTGCGCCCACCAGGACGCCGCCTTCTCCATGATCCTTCGCTTCCTTGCGATTGAATACATAGGGTAAATCAACCTGATGTTGGTCTGCCATCGCTATCGCCGTGGTGGCGACGAGCGGTATGCCCTTATAGGCCGGACCAAGCAGGCAATCTGCCTTGATGCCGCTATCTACAAGCGCTGCAGCATAGTAGGTACCGAGCCTGTGAAGCGCCTGACCCGTCTTGAATTCTCCGGAATTGAAGAAATAGGGGCTGATCCGGCCGGATTTGAGCTCGAATTCACCGAACTTCAGAACGTCCTGGGCGAGCGCGAACTCGATGAACGCTCTTTTGTAATCGGCCAGCATCAACTATCTCCTTTTAGTGCCGCCCGCTGCATGGCCATCAGTTCAGCTGTGCCTTTTTCTGCCAGTCGCAGCATTTCGTTCAATTCCTCACGATCAAACGGCTCATCTTCGGCAGTGCCCTGTATCTCGATAAACCGGCCATCCTCGGCTACCACGACATTCATATCCGTATCTGCCTTGGAATCCTCTACATACTCGAGATCCAGTACCGGTGTTCCATTAACGATGCCAACGGAGACTGCAGAGATCAACTGGGTCTTAGGTGTTGTGTCGAGCGTATTTATCGCATCCATCAGAGCAACGCAGGCACCGGTGATGGATGCTGTACGGGTCCCGCCATCAGCCTGAATGACATCGCAGTCTATTTTGATGGTTACTTCTCCCAGTGAATCCATATCCACTGCTGCACGCAATGAGCGACCAATCAGTCTTTGTATCTCGACAGTTCTCCCACCCTGTTTGCCGCGGGCAGCCTCACGGCCCATACGGGAATCTGTTGATCTCGGCAGCATCCCGTATTCTGAAGTAATCCAGCCTTTACCAGAGCCTCGAAGAAAAGGAGGAACACCTTTTTCCACAGAGGCAGTGCATATCACCCGTGTATCTCCAAATCCAATCAGGACTGACCCTTCGGCATGCTTGATAAAGTTTCTTTCTATTGTGACCTCACGCATCTGGTCTGGTTCACGCGCTACCAGTCTGCTCATGACTACTCCGTCTTGTTTACCCAAGATTGTTTAAAGTTCCATTATACTTGCCCATCGCGATGCGGAACGAGAAATAAAATGATCAGAAGTATGACGGCATTCGCCCGGGCAGAACATGGTGCTGCTATTTGGGAGTTCAGATCAGTGAACCATCGCTATCTGGACGTCAGTTTCAGGATGCCGGAAAACCTGCGCTACCTTGAGACCAGCCTGAAGAATGAATTCAAGGACAGGGTTCATCGAGGCAAGATCGAGTGTTCACTGAAGATTAACCCGGCTGAGCTGTCCACCAGCTTTACGATTAACGAACAGCTGGTTACGGAGCTTAAAAGCGCACTCGAAAGGGTAGGTGAACTGACAGGTTATGAGACCAGGGGTGATGCCATGGCACTCATGCGCTGGCCCGATGTTCTGGAAGCAACAGATACCAGCGATACGCTGACCACAGATGTGAAGGAGGCCTTTGTCAGCGCCGTCAACCAACTGGTCGATATGCGAGCCCGCGAAGGTGCCGAACTGAGCAGCGTCATAGAATCACGTCTTCAGGACATAGATTCCACCGTCACGAGTCTGAGGCACGAAGTACCGGCCATTATTCAGTCGCAACATGAAAAACTGCGTAAGCGCCTGGATGAGATTGACGTCGACGTTGATCCCTCCAGACTGGAGCAGGAACTCGTCGTGCTGGCACAGAAACTGGATGTTGAGGAAGAGTTGGACCGGCTCCTGACACATGTCATTGAAGTACGGCGCAACCTCGAGGCTGACGAACCCGTTGGCAGACGTCTGGATTTCCTGATGCAGGAACTCAATCGTGAGGCCAACACAATTTCATCGAAGGCCTCTGCCGCCTCAACGACCAACCGGGCCGTGGATCTCAAAGTCGTTATCGAACAGATGCGGGAACAGATCCAGAACATCGAATGAACGAATTATCCTCCACAGAAACCGGCGGTACTCTTTTTATCGTGTCCGCACCTTCAGGCGCAGGGAAAACCAGCCTTGTACAAGCATTGCTGGAGGTTGAGCCCAGCATGGGTGTCGCGGTTTCGCACACGACAAGACCCAGACGGGCGGAAGAAGAGAACGGGGTGAATTACCACTTTGTCGACCGGGAAGCTTTTCAGCACATGGCAGACAGCGGCGGCTTTATAGAATGGGCGAATGTTTTCGGAAACCTCTACGGCACCAGCATCGAAGCCGCAAACCGGGTTCTCAACGAGGGTAAGAATCTGATCCTTGAAATTGACTGGCAGGGCGCTGCCCAGGTGAGGCAGAAATTTCCAGCCACCGAGTCCATTTTTATTTTTCCGCCTTCTCTCACGGCATTGAGGCAGCGCCTGGAAGGTCGCGGCCAGGATGATGCCGATACGGTCCACAACCGAATGGATGCTGCATTCCACGAACTCTCGCACTGGAGTGAATTCGACTATCTGATCGTCAACGACGTTTTTGAGAATGCCCTGAAAGAACTCGCATCAGTCGTTAAGGGCCAGGGCAGTTCACTGCATAAAGCCAGGAGAGAGAAGGAACTCGAACCACTCATTACAGAATTGTTACCACACAACGATCAATAATATTGTTTAATAAGGACAATGTAGCTACAATTCGCGGTCCTTTGACCCACCGACCCTGTTTTTTTGTAGGGTAATCAATAGATTGGAGTAACACATGGCACGCGTGACTGTAGAAGACTGTCTGGAAAACGTCGAAAACCGGTTTGAACTGGTTATGGTTTCCAGCAAGCGAGCTCGACAAATTGCCACTGAGGGTAAAGACCCTCTGGTACCGCTGGAGAATGACAAACCGACGGTCCTGGCACTGCGCGAAATCGCGGAAGGTCTGGTTAACGCATCGATCCTGGAGCAGCCAACCCAGGAAGAAACCGAGGCAATGGCATTGAGTGCAGTACAGGACGGATTTGAGCAACACGAACAAGAGTTCAACAACAACCTATAAGGTTCCCGCCACCAATCTCGAAAGGGCTGGGATGCAATTGCATCTCAGCTCCGTTTTCTCACAACTGAATGACTCCAAACTGCAAAAGACTGAGGCCAGCAGGGCATGCTGACCATCGACAATTTTGCACATGACCTGACTTCCTATCTGGAAGGCCCTCAAATAGATCAGGTCGTGAAAGCCTATCACTTCGCCGAAGAAGCGCATGAGGGTCAGAAGCGGAAATCCGGCGAACCCTATATTACGCACCCCCTTGCCGTGGCCAATATCCTGGCCGGCATGCACATGGATCACCAGTGTCTGATGGCGGCGTTGCTTCATGATGTCATCGAGGATACGGGAATCCCCAAGCACACCCTGGGCCAGGAATTCACTGATGAAGTGGCAGAACTGGTTGATGGCGTCAGCAAGCTGAAAAGTGTTTTCCAGTCACGCGCTGAAGCACAGGCTGAAAACTTCCAGAAGATGACTCTGGCAATGGCGCGGGACATCCGGGTCATTCTGGTTAAGCTGGCGGATCGGTTGCACAACATGCGTACTTTGGGACACCTCGAACCAGAGAAACGTCGACGCATCGCCAAGGAAACTCTCGAAATCTACGCCCCTATCGCACTTCGTCTCGGTATGAACAACATACGAGTCGAATTTGAAGAGCTGGGCTTCAAAGCCATGTATCCCCTTCGCTCCAGCATGATTGAGAAAGCGGTCAGGAAGGCGCGGGGTAATCGACGTGAGGTCGTCACCAATATCCAGGAGTCTATCGGCAACTGTCTCGAGCGATTTGGTATTTCTGCGACGGTATTCGGCAGAGAAAAACACCTGTACAGCATCTACGACAAAATGCGCAGCAAGCGAAAATCGTTCGATGAAATTATGGACGTTTATGCTTTCAGAATTCTGGTGGACTCAGTAGATGACTGTTACCGTTCTCTGGGCGCTGTACATAACCTCTATAAACCGGTGGCCGGCAGATTCAAGGACTACATCGCGATCCCTAAAGCCAACGGCTATCAGTCACTGCATACGACTTTGTTTGGCATGCACGGCATACCGATTGAAATTCAGATACGTACCCACGATATGGAAACCGTTGCCAACAACGGCATCGCGGGCCACTACCTTTACAAGAGCAATGATGATTCAAGTGCCGGGCACGAGCGGGCGCGCGAGTGGATGAGAGGTCTGCTGGAGCTTCAGCAAAGTGCAGGAAACTCACTGGAATTCATCGAGAACGTAAAGATCGACCTGTTCCCCGACGACGTTTACGTGTTTTCACCTACCGGGGAGATATTCGACCTTCCCCAGGGCGCAACGCCGGTTGATTTTGCCTACGCAGTTCACACGGACATTGGCAACTCCTGCGTCGCCTGTCGCATCGATAGAAAGCTGGCGCCACTGTCTGCCAGCCTGGAGTCCGGGCAAACCGTTGAGATCATTCGTGCACCTGGCGCACAGCCCAACCCTTCCTGGTTGAGTTTCGTCGTCACAGGCAAAGCACGAAGCAGCATCCGGCACACTCTGAAGCAGCAGCAGGCTAATGAATCTCTGGTACTGGGTAAACGCCTGATGGAGCGCACCCTGGAACAGCATGGGATGACAATGGAAGACATCAACCCGGGTGCTCTCGCGACCGTATTGGAAGAGCGCAAGATTGAATGCCTCGACGACCTTCTTTCAGAAATAGGGCTCGGTAACCAGATGGCCAGTGTAATCGCACGGCGTGTCATGGGTGATGCTGACGTCCCTGAAGAAGCACCAAGAGCCATTCCACTCGCGATCAAGGGCACTGAAGGTATGGTAGTGACCTACGGACGCTGCTGCAGGCCGATTCCTGGAGACCCGATCATCGGACACGTTTCCGCTGGTAAGGGTATCGTTATACATGTCGAATCCTGCAAGAACATGGCGGACCTCCGGGAAAAACCTGAGGAACTCATGGATGTTCGCTGGGAGGAAGGCGTTAATGACGAGTTCGCTGTCGAACTTAGAATCGAGCTGGAACATGATCGGGGGATTATCGCGACCGTCGCATCTACGGTTACCGCCGCGAATGCTAACATCGAGCGAATAAACCTGACTGAAAAAGATGCTCACCTTGGCGTGGTCAATCTCGTGATAACCATCAAAGACCGCGTTCATCTGGCATCTGTCATTAGACGCCTTCGAACGATCAAGGGTATCAACAGGATTTATCGTCCGAGAAACTAGATTTCTGGAAATCCATCAAAAAAACCAATGAAGAAGACAATAAGTACCGACAAGGCACCGGCAGCTATTGGAACCTACAGCCAGGCCGTCATCCACACCAACGTTCTGTACGTCAGCGGACAAATTCCCCTGGTGCCGGGAAGCGGACTGATCAGTGAAGAGATTGAAGCGCAGATCGCCCAGGTTTTCGATAACCTGAACAGCATCATTACTGCTGCCGGTGCCACACTGGACGACACCATCAAGTTTACTGTCTACCTGACAGACCTGACACATTTCCCAAAAGTGAACGAGGCTATGGCAGAAAGATTGACTCAGCCCTATCCGGCAAGAGTCGCGGTAGAAGTGTCCGGTCTTCCAAAAGGCGCTATGGTTGAAGTCGACGCAATTGTAGCCCTTGGCTGATATGCCCAGTTCGTCAGGGGATTCCCTGGTTACAACCGGAGTCGGTTCACTCAAGGGCGTGGGGCCGGCGCTCGAGAAAAAATTGGCCAGACTCGGAATCGAGACGCTTCAGGACGTTCTGTTTCACCTGCCTTTTCGCTACGAAGATCGAACCCGGGTAACGCCAATCGGTGCCGCGCGACCAGGTGACGCCTGCGTACTGGAAGGTGAAGTCATCGCCTGCGATATCACCTACGGCAGACGCCGCAGCCTGCTCGCTTATCTGCAGGACGATACCGGCAAGATCGGCTTACGCTTTTATCACTTTTCCAAGGCGCAACATCAAAACCTGAAGAGCGCCGGAAGTATTCGTTGTTTCGGTGAAATCCGCAGCGGGGCGTCGGGACCGGAGATCTATCATCCGGAATATTCAAGACTCATTGCCAACGAACCCATGGAACAATCACTGACACCTGTTTATCCAGCAACAGAGGGTATCAGCCAGGCACGCTACCGCTCCATGGCGGAACAGGTTCTGTCTATGCTCGACCAGCAGCCTTTGGAAGAGCTGATTGAAGGTGACTGGTCGCTCTCTTTAAATGAAGCCATTCACTATCTGCACCGACCGCCGTCCAATGCCAATACAGGGCAGATGATGGATGGAATCCACCCTGCACAATCGCGTCTCGCATTCGAGGAACTGACAGCCCACCAGGTCAGCCTGCGCATTGTGCGCGCAGAGATACAGAAACTGACCGCACCTGCCATGCAGCCACCCGCCACGAGATACCAGGAAGCCAGAGACGCTTTCGGATTCAAGCTAACGAACGCACAAGCCAGAGTTTCTGCGGAGGTGGCTGAGGACATGATGAAACCAAGGCCCTGCCTCAGACTGATTCAGGGAGATGTGGGCTCCGGCAAGACAGTCATTGCTGCCCTTGCCGCAGCACATAGCCATGAGAATGGTTACCAGACAGCGCTCATGGCACCGACGGAATTATTGGCGGAACAGCACTTCATCAATGTGTCCAGCTGGCTGAACCCCTTGGGTATTCAAACGGCCTGGTTATCCGGTCGAGTGACCGGCAAGAAACGAGATGAAGAACTGGCGCGCATCGCGATGGGAGATGCCAGTGTCGTGATTGGCACTCATGCCCTGTTTCAGAAAGACGTCAGTTTCAAGTCTCTGGGACTGGTCATCGTTGACGAGCAACACAGATTCGGTGTGCACCAGAGACTGGCGCTTCGGGAAAAGGGTACCGAGGGGAACGCCTCCCCGCATCAGCTGGTCATGACCGCAACACCCATACCCAGAACGCTGTCCATGAGTATGTATGCAGATATGGATGTATCTCTGATTGACGAACTTCCCCCGGGCCGAACACCGGTGACGACAACCGTCATGTCCGATGAGAAAAGAGACAGTGTTATCTCGAGAGTAGCCGATGCCTGTGCGGAGGGAAGACAGGCTTACTGGGTGTGCACCCTGATCGAGGAATCAGAGGCCCTGCAATGCCAGGCGGCAGAGTCCACAGCTGAAGAGCTGGGAAAACTGTTATCAGATGTTCGTATCGGTCTTGTCCATGGTCGAATGACACCAACGGCAAAGACGGCTGTTATGCAAGAATTCAAACAGGGAAATCTGGATCTGCTGGTGGCAACAACCGTTATCGAGGTAGGCGTTGACGTACCCAATGCCAGCCTGATGATTATCGAAAACTCCGAACGACTTGGTCTCGCACAATTACATCAGCTGCGTGGCCGAATAGGCCGAGGCAGCGCTGCTTCCAACTGTGTGCTGCTTTACCGAAAACCTCTCGGGACCATCAGCAGGGAACGCCTGGAAGTGATGCGTCAAAGCAATGATGGTTTCTTTATCGCTGAACGGGATCTGGAGATTCGTGGACCAGGAGAATTTCTGGGCGCAAGACAGTCTGGTGCTCTGCAGTTTCGTATCGCTGATCTGATGCGAGACCAGGACATGTTGCAAAAGGTCAGGCAAACGGCGCAATCAATGCTGGATCAATCACCGGATACCGCTGATCAACTGGTGCGACGATGGATCAAGGATCCGGAAAGAGTAGGGCGGGTCTAGCTGCGATCAGGATGAGCTTCATCCCGATCAAACACTTCCTGGTCAAATTTACCTTCGCTTTTGGCAACGATGGTTGCAATAGCAGCATCACCAGAGACATTGACGGCTGTACGCATCATATCCAGTAATCGGTCAACACCAATAATCAGAGCAATGCCTTCTACCGGCAGCCCTACCTGCTGAAGAACGAGTGCCAGGGTAATCAACCCAACACCGGGTACGCCTGCCGTTCCAATCGAGGCAAGAGTGGCAGTGAGTACCACCATCAGGTATCCGGTCATGGAAATATCGATATTGTAGGCCTGGGCAATAAACACGGTGGCGACACCCTGCATGATTGCGGTACCGTCCATGTTGATCGTTGCACCAAGGGGAACAGTGAATGAAGCGACTTCATTCTTAACACCCAGGCGGTGTTCGACAGTCTCAAGCGTGATCGGCAAGGTAGCATTGGAACTGCTGGTTGAGAACGCATAGGCCATAACCGGGTAGAAATCCCGATAGAACACGAAGGGATTCAAGCCTGCGACGAAGCGCACCATCATGGAATAGGTGAGCAGGAAATGCAGGACCAGCACACCGGCAACCGTCAGAAAATATTTGATCAGGTCGCCAATCGCCGAAAAGCCCATATTGGCAAACAGCGTTACCATGAGGCAGAACACGCCAGCTGGCGCGATTGCCATCAACATCATGATGAGTCGCATGATGACTTCGTTCCAGTCATCGAGCGTGGAACGGACCCTGGCCCCTGCTTCCCCGCTTTTGGCAATGGCGACCCCGACCAGAATAGCGAAGACAATCACCTGCAGCATGTTGCCCTCAGCCATCGCCTTGATCGGATTTGTCGGCACAATGCCGGTAATCACATCTTTCAGAGGCGGGCTTTCTCTGCCGATAAAGTTGGCATCGGTCGCCAGCGCCATGCCCAGGCCAGGGTTGATGATATTGGCAACGGTAAGAGCAAGCGTAATTGCGATTGCTGTCGTGGCGAGATATAGAGCGACGGTTTTGAGACCGATACGGCCAAGACTGGAGCCATCAGACAGGTTACTGGCACCGCAGGCAAGTGATACAAAAACGAGTGGGACAACAAGTAGCTTAAGACTGGCAACAAATGCCTTGCCACCAATATCGAACAGTCCGTTAACCCCGTAGGTCAGTAGAGGATTGGTTTCAGAAAGCGACAGGGCATGAAGCCCTGAACCCAGCAGCAGCCCCACAAACATCCCGATCAGGATATTGCGGGTCAGTGCTGCGCGATCAATCATCTAGTCGGCTTCCATCATTTCGAAATCAGCCTTACCAACGCCACATTCCGGGCAGACCCAGTCATCAGCAACATCATCCCAGGCTGTTCCCGGGGCAATACCCTCTTCTTCAAGGCCTTCGGCTTCGTCGTAAATAAAGCCACAAACAATACACTGCCACTTCTTCATCTGGTTCAGTTTCTCCGATTCGAGCAAGCGACGTATACTACATGAATTGGCTTCTCCAATGAAACAAAGTGACCCGCAGCCTCACACAATATCTAGGCAACATAGATCGACGTTTTCCGCGACTTAAACACTTCGTCGCTTTAACGCGTATGGATCGACCTATTGGAACTTATCTACTGCTGTGGCCCACGCTTTGTGCTCTCTGGATAGCGGCAGAAGGCTGGCCAGGTTGGCATCTGTTTGTCGTGTTTACACTGGGCACGCTGCTGACTCGTTCCGCCGGTTGCATTGTCAATGACCTTGCGGACATTCGGTTCGATGGCAGTGTAAAGCGAACACGTGACAGGCCCCTTGTTACCGGAAGAGTTGATCCCATGGAGGCCGTAATTTTCGCCGCGGCACTTTTGTTTGTGTCACTCCTGCTGGTCCTGACCACCAATTGGTACACCGTCGGGCTTTCGGTGCTGGCCGTTATCGTCGCGACAATTTACCCTCTGATGAAGCGATACACCTACCTGCCCCAGGCTGTTCTTGGCATCGCTTTTTCCATGAGTATTCCCATGGCGTTCACAGCCGTGAATAATGAAATCGATAAGGTCGCATGGCTGTTGGTGATTGCTAATCTGCTCTGGGTCGTTGCCTACGACACGGAATACGCCATGGTGGACCGGGATGATGATATTCAGTTGGGCATCAAATCCACGGCGATACTGTTCGCGGAACTCGACCGACCTATGATCGCCATACTGCAGATCTCAGCCTTGATGACCCTGATGTTGATCCCAAGATCCATTGAACTGTCACACTGGTATTACCTGGGACTCTGCATCGCCGCCGCATTGTTTATTTACCAGCATTATCTGATCCGAGATCGATCCCGGGATGGATGCTTTGAAGCATTTCTCAATAATCACTGGGTGGGTCTGGCACTGTTTACCGGCATCGCTCTGCATTATTCATTAATTTAGATTAATTTAGATCAATTAAATCAATAGGTTAGTTAAACTTGCATCGTCACGTAGTCAGCGTTAGAGTACGCAGCCACTATTCACTACCTTGGTAGTTATCTCATAGAACGCCCACGGAATGACCCGAGGCAGACTGGAGACCGAAAGACGGGTTAATCGATGGAAGTCCTGAATCAACTGAGCGCGCTGGGATTCAACACCAATGAAGCGAAGGCGTACATTGCCCTGCTGGGCTGCGCACCCGCCAGCGCCTACGAAATCGCCAAACAGGCTGGACTGCCAACCTCAAAGATCTATGAGACGGTCGCCAAACTCAAGGGAAGGGGCATCCTGCAGGCCAGCGAAGACGATGCTGGCAACGTGCTTTATTACGCCATGAATCCTAGGGATCTGATGGAGTCCATTCGCAGTCGGACGATTATGGAGACCGAGCGATTGCTTCCTGAGTTGCAGAGAATTCCGGCAACTCCCCAGAACAATCTCATCTGGCCCTTAATGGAAGAAAGTCAGGTTCAGAGCAGGACTCTGGAGCTTATCCGTCAGGCGCGGCAATCCATTCTGATTTCACTGTGGCCAGAGGAGCTGGCCTGGGCGGAAACCGAACTTCGCGCGGCAGAAGCAAGAGGCATTCAAATTGCCCTGGTTCACTTTGGCCAACCTGCAATAACAATCGGTGCCACATACCACCATCCGGTTGAACGAACGCTTTATTCAGAAAAAGGGGGGCGAGGACTGACCATGGTCGCGGATAGCCGTCAGGTCGTTCTCGCGAACTTCAAAATAGGCGAGGTGGTAGAAGGTGCCTGGTCAAGGAACGAGAGCTTCGTGACCGTGGCCGAGGATTACATAAAGCACGACGTGTACATCACGAAAGTCACCCGGTTTCTTGGACCGGAAATTGTCGAGAGATTCGGCGAAGATTATCGCAAGTTGCGTAACGTCTTTGATGCCGATGCCTGAAAAAAAAGGGAGATAGAGGCAGACATGCAGATAGTTTCAATCAATGGCCAACTTTGCGAGCCCGGTGAGGCGAAAGTTTCAGTGACCGATCACGGTTTCTTATATGGTGACGGCGTCTTCGAAGGATTGCGCTTCTACAATAAGCGGATTCTGAAACCCGGCGCCCACATGGATAGATTAGTCGATTCCGCACTCGCTCTTGCCATCGAATTGCCCATGTCGCGAACGCAGATTGAAGAGGCAATGGACGAGGTCGTCAAAACCTCACCCCATAGGGACGGATACATTCGTTTGATCGTCACACGGGGAGAAGGTCCGCTTGGTATTGACCCCCGACTCTGTGGAGAAGGAAACGTCGTTATCATTTCTGACCAGCTCGCAATGGTCAGTGAAAGTGTGCGTCAGGAAGGCGCCAGACTCATCATCGCGAGCACTCGCAGACTCGCTGGTGATCAGCTCGATTCTCGTATCAAAAGTCTGAATTATCTGAACCAGATCATGGCGAGAATCGAAGCTAACACCGCTGGTGCCGATGAGGCTGTCGTACTGAATCAACAGGGTTTTGTCGCCGAAGGAACCGCGGACAATATATTTATTGTGACCCGGGGTGTACTCCGAACACCACCCACGACAGATGGCGCACTCGACGGCATCACTCGAGGAATTATCCTGGAGTTGGCGCTAGACATGTCTATACCTGTTAAGGAGTGCTCACTAACTACATATGATCTGTATACCGCCGATGAATGTTTCCTCACTGGAACTGGTGCTGAACTGATACCCGTGAAGGAAATCGCAGGGCGTGAACTTAGACGCTCACAAGATTCCTTGTTCCAGAAAATCGCAGAACGTTTCAGCAGCGAGCTGCAAAGAGATGCGCTTTTCACATGATGGCGTGTGGTAATATGCCGCGCGGTTTTACCCGCATTCTTCAGGGGCAGAATTATCAACTTCATCATCCAGTTTATTGATCGGCTGAACGATCTGGCCGGTCGTACCGTCGCCTGGTTGACGATTGCCATGGTGGTGGTCACGTGCGGCGTGGTTATAGCCCGGTACATTTTTAACTTCGGCTCCATTGCCTTGCAGGAAACCGTCATGTACATGCATGGCATGGTATTCCTGCTGGGTATCGCATTTACGCTGAAAGAACAGGGACATGTCCGGGTCGATGTTCTGCATGAGAAGTTCTCGGAAAAGACACGAGCGATCATCGACATCCTGGGCAACCTGTTTTTTCTACTTCCCGTCGCGGGTTACATCTTCTGGGCCAGTCTGGACTATGTGAGTTTTTCCTGGTCGGTGAAAGAATCCTCAGGGCAACCTGGTGGTCTGCCTGGTGTCTATTTACTCAAAACCTTTATACCGACCATGGCAGGTCTGCTGATTCTGCAGGGCGTCTCCGAAACCTGTAAATCCCTCCAGAAGATTTTAGCCTCATGAGCCTGGCCCCTGTCTTTTTGTTCTTTGCGGTGTTCGCTGTCCTGATTCTTGGATACCCGGTCGCGCTTTCACTTGCCGGAACGGCCTTGATCGCGGCAGGTATTGGTGTGCTGACCGGGTCCTTTGATCCTGCTTTCCTGCACGCCATGCCAAATCGCCTGTTCGGTATTGTCGCGAATCAGACGCTCATCGCGGTGCCATTGTTTGTGCTCATGGGCGTCACGCTGGAGAAAACACGGATTGCCGAACAGTTACTGGATGCGATGAGCCGGGCCTTTGGCAGGTTTCCGGGTGGCCTGGGGCTATCTGTCACTATCGTGGGCATGTTGATGGCAGCCAGTACCGGTATCGTCGGCGCTACCGTGGTCACCATGGGGCTGATGTCTCTGCCGGTCATGCTGAAAGCAAGATACAACGTGCCGCTGGCCACAGGCACCATCTGCGCCACCGGCACCCTGGGGCAGATTATTCCTCCTTCTATTGCCCTGGTCCTGCTAGGCGACGTGCTTTCCAACGCCTATCAACAGGCACAGCTGTCCATGGGCATTTTCAATCCAAAGACCGTATCTGTAGGAGATCTCTTTGCCGGTGCGATCGTACCGGGACTGATCCTCGTCGCACTTTACACCGCCTATATTGTTGCCACCGCCGTATTCAACCCCGAAAAAGCGCCTCCAATAGATGCGGAACGGATCACGGCGAAAGAAATTCTGGTGAGTATCTTTCCACCACTGATCCTCATCGTCGCGGTACTGGGTTCCATTCTCGGCGGTCTGGCGACACCCACTGAGGCTGCCGGCGTTGGTGCCATGGGAGCGCTGCTGCTTGCTGTATTTCGGCGCGAGCTTGGACTGAACCAGCTACGGGATATTGCTGTATCGACCACGAAGACGACAGCCATGGTATTCTTCATCCTGATTGGTGCTTCACTGTTCGCCCTGGTCTTCCGCGGGTACGGCGGTGATGAACTGGTCACGGAATGGTTCGGTCTGCTTCCTGGTGGCGTTATCGGTGCAACATTCATCGTGATGCTGGTGATCTTTCTACTCGGTTTCATTCTCGACTTTATCGAAATTACTTTTGTCGTGGTTCCCATTGTTGGACCTGCGCTCATGGCCATGGGCGTTGATCCGATCTGGCTTGGCATCATGATCGCTATCAACCTGCAGACCTCTTTCCTGACACCGCCTTTCGGTTTCGCATTGTTCTATCTTCGGGGGGTCGCACCACCTGAAGTGACAACGGGAGCCATTTATCGTGGCGTGATTCCGTTCATTGTGATTCAGCTGGCGATGCTTGTTATTCTGGCATTTCTGCCTGAGCTGGCGACCTGGCTCCCGGGCATTCTTTATTAATAGGCAAAAGGAACATTCCATGGCTGAGATCACGCTTTATGTTGTAGACGGCAGCTGTTCTTTCGCGTCCCATGCAGCACTGGAATATGCCGGCGCAGATTACGAAGCTGTGTATGTAGATTTTCAGAATGAGGAACAGCGCTCCGAAAAGTACCTTGCCGTGAATCCAAAGGGACGGGTACCCGCGCTTGTCAGCAAACGTGGCACGCTCACAGGTTCAGGGGATATCGCTGGGCAAGCCAACAATCATCATTCGATGACATGCAGGCAAAAGTGCCACAGACGATGACCGAGTGCTTTCAGCTCATCGAAAAAGACCTGCTGAAAGGCCCCTGGGTTCTGGGTGAAAGGTTCTCAGTCGCTGACTTTTACCTGGTGACCATGTCACGCTGGCTGGAGTTTGACGAAGTCGATACCAGCCTGTTCCCAGCGGTCATGGACCATCGTGCAAGAATGCATGAGTTGCCCGCCGTCCGCACTGTTACCGGAGACCGTGGATAAGCAATCAGAAACGCCAAAAATTGAATCGACTGGTTAACTCCAGACGTCAGTACCCTCGGCTTCCACCTGAAGCAGGCGGTTCAGATCGTGGCTCAGTACCTTATCTATATGCAGTTGCATCATATGCCGGTCTGGCGCATCAAATTTGGCAATCTCCTCAAGAAGACGTTCTTCTGACGGTGCAGCACCCATGGCTCGAGTCAGGAAACCCTCAGTAAACTTCCTGAGCAAATCAGCGTCCTGCATAATCTCGATCCGCCCACGCAGCGTTACCTGATGACCAATATTCTGTGGATCCCAGATATTGAAGCAGGCGGCTGGATTGCGTCGCCATGCGTGGTATTTAGCACGATTGGTCGTAGACGTGACGGTAATCACGCCGTCAACCATGACATAGAGCATAATTGCCGATACCGGTTCCTGGTTCTTCGTGACCCACGAAACAGAGGCATGGCTGGCCTTATTAATCAGGGCGTTAACGGCTTCGTCGCCCAGTACAAAGGGCGCGATTTCACGCCGCGCGAACCACGCTGGTCGTTCTTCTGAGCCGCTCATGAGGCTTTCGCCAGAGAAGGTAGTAGTTCATCCAGATAATCAGCACTACCCAGTTCGATTTCAGAAAGCTTGTCGAGTTCAGCGCCCTTATCCGGATAGGCGGCTTTCAAGTTCTGCCATGCATTGGCGCCCTGACGTTCTGCATTAGCCTGGATGAACATCTGCTCTATCGGTGTATAGGGTTCAAAGGCAGAATAATAGGTAGCCTTGGCCTTGGGGATGATCGAAGTTACCAGCTCACGATGTTCATCAGAAGGCGGAAACATCGCTTCTGCACGATCAGCAATTTCATCTTCACGGGCCGCACAGGCGAGCAGTCCCTCTCGATGCTCAGGGACATCTTCAGCCCAGCCCCGGTATCGATCCGCTGCAGTTCTCTCGAGCTGGGATAACATAAACCCGTAGGCTTCCTGGGGCACAGCACCCAGATGTTCTGCCAGCAATTCGCCAAAATTTGGAATCTCTACATTCATTTGCTTTCTCCCATTTCGTTTTTCGAACTATTTGTCTTTACGCACTTCGCGCTCTCTATCTTCACGCGCTAGGGGCCTCGGGCGTTTATGTAGGCTTTCTCTGAGATTTCATGGTACTCGACAACGCCTTCGCGAAACTGTTGGTACGACTCATATATGCGCTTCACAAGCTCATCATCTTCGGTGGCCAGCTCTGCTGTCTTCTCGTACGACACCTTCTTAATCGCTTCCAGCACATCTACCGGTAACTGGCGTAGCTCCACATCATGCTCATCAACCAGTTCACGCAAAGCGGTGTTATTGCGAGCCGTGTATTCTGCCAGCATATCAGTGTTGGCAGCCAGGGACGCAGATTCGACAATTGCCTGTAAATCCTCGGGAAGTTCGTTCCAGGCATCCTGATTGACGATGACTTCAAGCGTGGGTCCTGCTTCCTGCCAGCCTGGATAGTAGTAGTACCTGGCGACCTGATGCAGACCGAACGCCAGATCATTGTAGGGACCAACCCACTCCGTCGCGTCAATAACACCCGTCTGCATAGACGTGAATATCTCACCACCCGGCAGGTTGACCGCGGTGCCGCCAATGGCTTCAAACACCTCGCCTCCAAGTCCCGGAATACGCATCTTCAATCCCTGCATGTCTTCAAGAGAATTGATTTCCTTATTGAACCAGCCGGCCATCTGAACCCCAGTATTACCCCCGGGGATCGGATAGAGGTTGTAACGATCGTAAAGCTCTCGCCAGAGTTCGAGACCACCCCCATGCAACATCCATCCGTTCATTTCCTGGGCAGTCAGACCAAAAGGCACGGCGGTAAAGAACTGCGCGACCGGCACTTTGCCTTTCCAGTAATAGGAGGCGCCGTGACCCATCTGAACGGTTCCCTGCGAGACGGTTTCAAATACTTCCATGGCAGGAACCACTTCGCCTGCCCCATAGACACGAATATCCAGGCGACCATTGCTCATTTTGCGGATTTGATCAGCCATGCGTTCAGGCGCAGTACCCAGTCCCGGCAGGTTCTTTGGCCACGTTGTCACCATACGCCACTTGTAAACTTTCTCAGGTTTCACGGATTCTTCACCGGGTGCACCGGGTGCCTCGCTGCCACCACAGGCAGCCAGCAACAATGTCATCGTCAGCACCATCAACCTATGAACCTGATTTCGCATCTGTAACTCCTTATTCATCATTACGCGTACTGAGTGCACGCTATCCCACCGGCTGCAGATTAGCATAGGCCATCACCAGCCACTTGCTGCCCTCATCAAAGTTCACCTGCACACGTGCTCCGGAGCCCTGCCCCTCATAGTTCAGGATCACACCCTCACCAAACTTCTGGTGAAAAACCCGCTGTCCGAGTTTCAGATCTGTGCCGGTCACTTCCGTTGCCACGGAGGACGAACCTGCGTAGCCATTTGATCTTGGCGGTTTGACTACCGAACCCTGCAACCGGACTTCCTGGATGACGTCGTCCGGCATTTCTTTGATAAATCTCGATGGGCGATTAAAGGTCTCACTGCCGTTAATACGACGACTTTCTGCATAAGTGAGATACAGCTGTTTCATAGCACGGGTGACGCCTACATAGCAGAGCCGTCGTTCTTCCTCGAGTCGGCCCGGTTCTTCCATGGACATCATGTGCGGAAAGAGACCATCTTCCATGCCCGCAAGGAAAACCAGCGGGAATTCCAGCCCCTTGGCACTGTGCATGGTCATCAGCTGAACACAGTCATCGCTTGGATTACTTTGCCCGTCACCCGCTTCCAGTGCGGCGTGACTCAGGAACTGATCAAGAATTGTCAGCTCAGGTACGGCATCACCGGCGTTTTCCAGATCAAAGCTATAATCGTCCTGCGGGTTATAGGTTTTGGCTGCGGTGACCAGCTCCGCCATGTTTTCTACCTTAGCCTGACCACGTTCACCACCTTCTTTGGCGTGATATTCCTTGAGCGCTGTGGTGGCGACGACCGTCTCAACCAGTGTGCCCAGATCCGCATCTGTCGTTTCCTCATCCAGCTGTTCTATCAGCTCGAGGAATCCGGCGATCGCATTTCGGGCACGCCCGCTCATCAGTCCGTTGTCAACGATCTTGCGCGCGGCCTGCCACAGCGAGATGCCTGACTCCCGCGCCAGCAGTCGTATTTCAGACACGCTCTTGTCCCCAATTCCTCGAGTGGGCGTATTAACAACCCGTTCAAATGCCGCATCCGCATCTCGTTGACTGACGAGACGCATATAGGCGAGCACGTTTCGGATTTCCGCGCGCTCGAAAAATCTCTGACCCCCATAAATTCGATAAGGCATCTGTGCACGGAGCAGTGCCTCTTCCAGCACCCGGGACTGGGCATTGGATCGATACAGGATGGCCGACTCGGAGTAGAGATTGCCACTATCTACCCATGACTTGATACGCTCGACAATGTAGCGCGCCTCATCAATCTCGTTATATCCGGCATAGAGCTGAATCGGATCTCCCTCTCCAAGATCAGTCCAGAGCTGTTTACCCAGACGGCCAAAATTCTGGTCAATCAAGCCGTTGGCGGCTTTCAGGATGTTTGATGTGGAACGGTAATTCTGCTCCAGCCTTATGGTCTGCGCATTCGGAAAATCTCTGGTGAACTGCTGGATATTCTCTATTTTGGCTCCGCGCCATCCGTAGATAGACTGATCATCATCTCCGACCACCATCAGGTTGTCCTGGTCACCGGCCAGGACCCGAAGCCAGGCGTACTGAATGGTATTGGTATCCTGGAACTCATCCACCAGCAACGCCGAGAATCTTTTCTGGTAATGCCTGAGAATCTCGGGATTGTTGAGCCAGAGTTCATGAGCTCTCAGCAGGAGTTCAGCAAAATCCACCATCCCGCCTCTCTGGCAGGCATCCTCATAGGCACGGTAAATTGAAAGATGAGTCTTAAGGTAAAGATCACCATAGTCTTCGATACTGGATGGCCGAAGACCTTCGTCTTTCTGAGAGTTAATCCACCACACCGCCTGCCGCGCCGGCCACTTCTTTTCATCAATATTCAGGCTGGCTATCACCCTTTTCACCAGGCGAAGCTGATCATCTGCATCCAGAATCTGGAAATTCTGAGGCAGTTTTGCTTCCTGATAATGTGCACGCAGCAAGCGATGGGCGAGCCCATGAAATGTGCCTACCCACATACCCCGAACAGGTAAGGCGAGAAGCTCTTCAATGCGACCTCGCATTTCCGCGGCGGCCTTGTTGGTGAAGGTCACCGCCAGAATGCTGAAAGGGGAAAGTCCCTCGGTTTGTATCAGCCAGGCAATTCGATGCGTCAGAACGCGGGTTTTACCACTACCAGCACCCGCAAGGACCAGAGCACTGCCACGCGGTGCTGCAACAGCTTCACGCTGCCTTTCGTTTAAGGGATCAAGAAGATGAGAGACATTCATCGGGACTTATTCGACAGTCACCGATTTTGCCAGATTCCTCGGTTGGTCTACATCAGTGCCTTTAAACACGGCAACATGGTAGGCGAGTAACTGGACAGGAATGGTATACACGATAGGAGATACCATAGCCGAACAGGACGGGACTTTCAGCACTGTCACGCCTTTTTGTTCCACCATCGAAACATGCTCATCTGCAAAAATGAACAGTTCAGCACCCCGGGCGCGCACTTCCTCCAGATTGGACTTCAGTTTCTCGATCAGATCATCCCCAGGTGCCACCGCAACCACGGGCATATCATCATCCACGAGCGCCAGAGGTCCGTGTTTAAGTTCACCCGCTGGATAGCCTTCCGCATGAATATAGGAGATTTCCTTCAATTTCAGTGCCCCTTCCAGGGCAATGGGATAATGACTGCCGCGCCCAAGAAAAAGCGCATGATGCTTTTCAACGAATTTTTCAGCAATTTCCTGAATCTGTGCATCCAGAGCAAGCGTTCGTTCGATCACCTCTGGCAGTTCACGAAGCCCGGTCGCAATCTCCTCGTGCATGGATTCGTCCAGCGCATTAAAGCGGCCAACTGTGGCGACCAGCATCAACAGGTCAGCAAGCTGATTGGTAAATGCCTTGGTGGATGCCACGCAAATTTCCGCGCCTGCCTCGAGCATCAGGGAAAGGTCCGTCTCACGAACCATGGTGCTGTTAGGCACATTACATATACAAAGTTTCGCCAGGTAGTGTTCATGAGTTGAGGCTCGCAGCGCGGCAAGGGTATCAGCAGTTTCGCCGGACTGGGAGATAGCGACCATTAATGTGCCAGGAAGTACCACGGTACTTCGATATCTGAGTTCACTGGCGATCTCTACCTGACAAGGTAATCCCGCGTAGTGTTCAAACCAGTACTTGGCAACGAGTCCGGCATAGTAACTGCTGCCACAGGCCACAATCTGAATGGCTTTCACCTGCTCAAAAATTTCTGCCGCGCCCGCACCAAATGCCTCTGGAAAAACCAGTTCACCCACTCGTCCGGAAATGGTTCGTGCCAGCGCATCGGGCTGCTCGAAAATTTCCTTCAACATGTAGTGTCGAAAGTTGCCCTTGTCAGTGGCGTCATGACGATCGTCCAGCGTGACGATACGACTCTCGATATCCTGCTTATTCTGACCAGAGATCAACACCTCAGCTCGGTTGATCTCCACCAGTTCTCCCTCATCGAGGAAAATAAACCGGTCGGTTACCGGACGCAGAGCCTGTGGGTCTGAAGCCACATAGTTTTCACCAATACCCAGGCCAACAACCAGCGGACTGCCAGAGCGCACGGCCATAATCGTTTCAGGATTGTTTTCATCAATGACAGCAATGGCATAAGCACCCCGGATTATTTCCAGGAGACGACTCAACCCCTCTCGCAGATCACCACATTGCGAGACTTCATAATGCAGTTGATGCGCAAGCACTTCCGTGTCTGTTGCAGACTCAAACACATATCCGTTGGATTTGAGCTGCGAACGCAGTTCCTCATGATTCTCAATGATGCCGTTGTGCACAACCGCGATACCATGGGACAGATGCGGATGGGCATTCAGCTCACTGGGTTCTCCATGGGTTGCCCAACGTGTGTGCGCGATACCGGTGTGGCCGAAAGGTTGATCAGACTTACAGGCGTCATCCAGTTCGGAAACCTTGCCAAGTCGTCGAATTCGACTGATTCTGCCTTTTTCGTCAATCAGCGCCACACCGGCAGAGTCGTATCCGCGGTATTCCAGCCTTCGAAGTCCCTCAATGAGGATATCGCAGACACCCCGCTGTGCAACAACACCAACAATGCCACACATGTTCAGTCCTTCTTCTCAGGGCGCTGCCAGTTTTTTATGGCCATCTGTTTACCTCGGCCGACTGCGAGAACATCAGCATCAACATCCTTGGTAATTGTGGAACCCGCGCCCACCGTAGAGCCGGCGCCGATGGAAACCGGTGCAACCAGGGCAGAGTTCGAACCGATAAATGCCCCGTCTCCAATATATGTCTCAAACTTGTTTACGCCGTCGTAATTACAGGTAATCGTACCTGCACCAATATTGACCTCTTCACCGATCGTGGTATCGCCAAGATAGCTCAGGTGACTGGCCTTACTGCCGCGCCCCATAACCGTTTTCTTCACTTCAACGAAATTGCCGACGGATACCTCTGAAGTCAGAGTCGCACCGGGACGCAAACGAGCGAATGGACCAACACTGCACTGATCACCCACTGTCGCCTGCTCAAGTACGCTGTTGGCCTTAATGACGGATCCCTCGCCGATTGTACTGTCGGTGATCACGCAGTTGGGTCCGATGGAAACATCGTCTGCAAGGATCACGTCTCCTTCAAAGACCACGTTAACGTCAATCTTAACTCCCCGGCCTGCAGAAAGATTGCCACGAATATCAAGGCGAGCGGGGTCCATAATCTGGACACCCTCAGCCATCAGTTGTTCTGATTTAGTCATTTGCAGTGCCCTTTCCAGTGCCGCCAGCTGTGCGAATGTATTAATACCTGTCACTTCCAGGGCAACCGAAACTTTCACCCCTGTAACCGTGGCATTGTCGCTGTTTCCATGCTGCACAATATCCGTCAGAAGATATTCCCGTTGTGCGTTCTTGTTATCAAGGCGATCCAGCCACTTCCGAAGACAGGCGGTGTCAGCGGCCATGACGCCCGTATTAATTTCCTGAATCTGTTTCTCGGCGTCGTTCGCATCCTTTTCCTCAACAATACGAATCACCTGATCGCCGTCCCGAACGATTCTTCCATAATTAAAGGGATCCACCATATCGACTGTCAAAATTGCCAGATCTGCGGCAACTTCACCCAGTGCATTAAGGGTCTCAACACCAATCAGAGGCGCATCACCCAGGAGTATCAGAGTTCTATCTGCAGATAAGTGAGGCGCAACCTGTTGCATCGCGTGTCCAGTGCCGAGTCTTTCAGCCTGGTAAACCCAGTTGATATCACGACGGTCAGCAAATGCACCTTTTACCTCATCCGCGCCCTGACCGATGACAACATGGATTGTTGAAGGATTCATTTCGGCAACGGTATCCAGCAGATGAGAGAGCAAAGGTCGACCTGCAAGAGTTTGCAGCACCTTGGGCTTACTGGATCGCATCCGGCTGCCTACACCGGCGGCCAGTATGCAAACGTTGAGAGAGATTGTCATGAAGTAGTAGTCTAACTGAAAAGAGGTCTGTTTTACGCAATGATTACTCACTAGCCTAGGGTAGCATTTGTCAGGATATTCCTGACAACCCTTGGGATAACGGCCTGCTGAATCCAGATGAATCCGGGAACAACAGCTCACCAGGATGCTCGCGCACCTCAATGAAAACAAAAAAGGCGCCTGTCGGCGCCTTTCCGTAAACAACTTTAGCCAACACTGAACTAGTGTTTTTTGTCGCGAATCTTCTGGATCGTTCTCAGCAGCGCTGCCTGCTCCTGAAGATCAGCAGCAACTCGAGCAAAGTCGATATCCGCTTTCTGATCCGACAGTTCCTGTTCCGCCCGCTTCTGAGCCTCAACGGCTGCGGCTTCGTCCAGATCATCTGCCCGCAACGCAGTATCCGCAAGAATCGTGATCGACGTGGGCTGAACCTCAAGATAACCACCGGAAGCAAAAAATACTTCTTCCTCGCCACCTTCCAGGATCAAACGAACCGGCCCTGGCTTAACACCGGTCAACAGTGGGGTATGACCGGGGACAATACCCAGTTCACCCAAAGTGCCGGTAGCAATCAGCATTTCAACCTGGCCTGAGAAGATTTCTTCTTCAGCGCTGACGATACTGCAGAATACGGTAGAAGCCATAGGACCGCCTTAGAGGTTTTTCGCCTTCTCGACAGCTTGTTCGATGCTGCCAACCATGCTGAATGCAGACTCCGGAAGATCGTCGTACTCACCATCAAGGATACCCTTGAAGCTTCGAATCGTATCTGCCAACGGTACGTACACGCCAGGCTGGCCTGTAAATACTTCCGCAACATGCATAGGCTGAGAGAAGAACTGACTGATTTTACGCGCTCGATAAACGGTGAGTTTGTCTTCTTCTGACAGTTCATCCATACCGAGAATCGCGATGATGTCTTTCAATTCCTTGTAACGCTGCAGGATACCCTGAACGCGCTGTGCAACGTCATAATGCTCTTCACCAACCACAAGTGGATCAAGCTGTCGCGATGTAGAGTCAAGCGGGTCTACCGCTGGATAAATACCAAGTGCTGCAATATCGCGAGACAGCGTGACCGTAGAGTCCAGGTGAGCAAATGTCGTTGCCGGAGAAGGGTCAGTCAAGTCATCAGCAGGCACATAAACCGCC
Source organism: Candidatus Azotimanducaceae bacterium (assembly GCA_965662805.1). Lineage (GTDB taxonomy): Bacteria > Pseudomonadota > Gammaproteobacteria > Pseudomonadales > Azotimanducaceae > UBA9659. Next base: position 144,589 of record CBFIJB010000003.1, read on the forward strand.
TGTACTGATGTAATGGACCCATCCTTGGTTGTGGTAATTCGTTCCTGAAGTACACCCATTTCTTCCGCCAGGGTTGGCTGATAGCCTACCGCTGACGGCATACGTCCAAGCAAAGCAGATACCTCAGTACCTGCCAGCGTGTATCGATAAATGTTGTCGACGAACAGGAGAACGTCACGGCCTTCGTCACGAAATTTCTCGGCCATGGTCAGGCCAGAGAGTGCAACACGCAATCTGTTTCCAGGTGGCTCGTTCATCTGACCGAATACCATGGAAATTTTGTCGATGACGCCAGCTTCCTGCATCTCGTGATAGAAGTCGTTACCCTCTCGAGTCCGCTCACCTACGCCAGCGAATACTGAAAGACCAGAGTGTTCTTTGGCGATGTTGTTAATCAGCTCAAGCATGGTCACGGTTTTACCTACACCGGCACCACCAAAGAGGCCCACTTTACCGCCCTTGGCGAAGGGGCAGATCAGATCGATTACCTTAACGCCGGTTTCAAGCAAATCCCGACCACCCGCTTGCTCGTCAAACGCAGGGGGATCCCTGTGAATCGGCATGCGCTCGGTTTCATTAATCGGACCCGCATCATCGATGGGCTCACCGAGCACATCCATAATTCGACCAAGAGTCGCCTCGCCTACCGGCACCGAAATCGGCTGATTCGTGTTGGAAACAGACAATCCGCGAGCAACACCTTCAGACGAACCCATCGCGATCGTTCGAACCACACCATCGCCCAGCTGCTGCTGTACTTCTAATGTGAGACCCGCGTCATCAATTGTAAGGGCGTCATACACTCTGGGCACATCGTCCCGAGGAAACTCAACGTCAATGACCGCACCAATGACAGATACGATTTTTCCGCTACCCATGACTTAATCCTCTATCTATTAATCTTTCGTTATGACTATTTGGCTCGCTTTATCAGCTCAAGCCTAGTCCATGATGCCGCTAGACTGCTGCGGCACCGCCAACAATTTCTGACAGTTCCTGTGTAATAGCTGCCTGACGGGCGTTGTTCATAATCAACTCGAGCTCGTCAATCAGATCACCCGCATTGTCTGTCGCGTTTTTCATCGCGATCATCTTTGCTGCTTGCTCACAGGCAACATTTTCAACAACCGCCTGATAAACTTGCGACTCAATAAAACTGGTAACCAGACCTTCAATCAAATCCCGTGCCTCTGGCTCGTAGATGTAATCCCAGGGATGGTCTTTGTCTTCCTCTTCTGAGGGATCGAGAGGCACCAGCTGACGGATAGTCGGCGTCTGTGTCATTGTGTTAACAAAGACATTGTTCGCAAGGAATATCTTGTCTACCTTACCTTCCTCGAACGAGTCCAACATCACTTTGATGCTACCAATGAGGTCCGCCATCACAGGCGTTTCGCTGACATGACTGTTAGCCGCAACCACGTTACCGCCATAACTGCGGAAAAACTGAGCACCCTTATTACCAATCAGGCAGAGGTCATATTCCAGGCCTTCCTCGACCTTGCGCTTGATATCCTGCACGACGGCCTTGAGAAGGTTTACGTTCAGGCCACCGCATAGACCTTTGTCAGTCGTCACGATGATATAGCCAACGCGCTTAACCTCTCGTTCCACCATGAACTGGTGACGGTACTCTGGATTGGCGTTGGCCACATGACCGATCACGGAGCGTATATGGTCAGAATATGGCCGGCCACGGAACATGCGTTCCTGAGCTTTTCTCATTTTGCTCGCCGCGACCATCTCCATGGCACTGGTGATCTTCTGAGTATTTTTAATACTACCGATCTGTTTTCTTAGTTCTTTGGCATTAGCCATGTCGGTCTACCAGGTCTGTGTGGACTTGAAGGTTTCCAATGCACTGCGCATACGGTCAATGACTTCGTCAGAGTACTTACCTTCACGGTTCACTTCTTCCATGAACTCGGCATGTTCTGAATTCATGTAAGAGATCAAAGCAGCTTCAAAATCCAGGACCTTGTTGACCTCAACGTCCTGAAGGAATCCTTCGTTCGCTGCAAACAGAACCACGCCCATTTCAGCAACGGTCATGGGTGCATACTGCTTCTGCTTCATCAACTCGTTGATACGCTCGCCGTGCTCCAGCTGACGTCGAGTTGCATCGTCCAGGTCGGACGCAAACTGTGAAAATGCGGCAAGTTCGCGATACTGAGCAAGCGCCAGTTTGATACCACCAGAGATCTTGGACATGAACTTGACCTGAGCATCTCCACCCACTCGAGATACCGAGATACCCGGGTTCATAGCTGGTCTTTCACCGGCGTTGAACTTGTCTGTCTCCAGGAAAATCTGACCATCTGTGATCGAGATAACGTTGGTCGGTACAAAAGCGGATACGTCACCCGCCTGAGTTTCGATAATTGGCAACGCTGTCAGCGACCCTGTCTTACCCTTAACTTCACCGTTAGTGAACTTCTCGACATAATCGACGTTCACTCGTGCAGCGCGTTCCAGCAAACGGGAGTGCAGATAGAAAACGTCACCCGGGTAAGCCTCACGTCCTGGTGGACGACGCAGCAACAGCGATACCTGACGATATGCCCAGGCCTGTTTAGTCAGATCATCATAAATAATCAGCGCGTCTTCGCCGCGGTCACGGAAGTGCTCTCCCATGGCGCAACCGGAATACGCTGCGATGTACTGCATCGGAGCCGGGTCAGAAGCACTGGCGTTAACAATAATGGTGTTCTCCATTGCGCCATGTTCTTCAAGGGTTCGCACAACATTGGCAACAGATGAGTTTTTCTGGCCAATAGCCACATAGATACACTTAATACCCGAAGCCGCCTGGTTAATGATCGCATCAATGGCAATCGCGGTTTTACCCGTCTGACGGTCACCGATGATCAACTCACGCTGACCTCGACCAACAGGAATCATGGAGTCGATACACTTCAATCCAGTCTGAACCGGCTGATCCACGTGTTGTCGTGCAATAACACCAGGCGCGACTTTTTCTACAGGCGATGTGGTCTTTGCGTTAATCGGGCCTTTGCCGTCGATCGGATTACCAAGCGCATCGACCACCCGACCAAGAAGCTCTGGTCCAGTGGGTACTTCAAGAATGCGACCCGTACAGCGGGCTGTCTGGCCTTCACGCAGGGCTTTATAGTCACCCAGAACAACTGCACCGACAGAATCTCGCTCCAGGTTCAAAGCAAATCCGAACAGATTGCCCGGAAACTCAATCATTTCACCATTCTGAACATCCGCCAGGCCATGAATTCGAACAATACCGTCAGATACGCTGACAATGGTGCCTTCATTTCGGGCTTCTGAAGAGATATCCAGCTTTTCAATTCGCTGCTTGATGATCTCGCTAATTTCGGAAGGATTCAGTTGTTCCATTTACTCTTTCCTCTAAGGGAATCGATAGTTCCTAGTTCAATATTTGAGACAGTCGACCTAAACGACCGCGTACAGAGTCATCAATGACCATGTCATCTGCCCTGATCAGTACACCGCCAATCAAGGACTCGTCTACAGTTGTTTTGATATTCACATCTCGCTGCAGCTTTCGCTTAAGTGCTTCAGAAAGACTGTCTTTTTCACTTTCGGACACATCAAAGGCGCTGTGCACCTCAACGTCGATGGTCTTCTCATAGTTGGCTTTCAGATGTTCAAACATGTCAGAGACTGTCGGCATAAGTTCAAGCCGATCATTGGCAGCCAGCACATCGACGAAATTGGCGCCTTTCGCAGAAAGGTCATCTCCCATCAGATCCGCGATCATCTGCTTCTGCTGCTCGGTTGTCAGCAATGGGTCTTCAAGCAGATCGCATACCTTGGCATCACTGATGACTGCTTTGAGCATCAGCAGCATGCGTGACCAGGTGGCGAGTCCGCCATCCTCATCCAGCGCACATGAAAACGCTGCGCGAGCATAAGGACGAGCAACGGTGGTGACTTCTGCTTCAGCCATAGTTAGAGGCCTGCCGCCAGTTTGTTAAGCATCTCTTCGTGAGCACCTCGATCAATGGTTGCCTGCAGGATCTTCTCTGCACCTTCAACCGCCAGGTCACCAACTCTTTCTCTGAGCTGTTCTCGAGCCCTGTTGATCTCCTGGTCAATGTCGTCCTGAGCGCCTTCACGAATGCGGGCAGCTTCTTCATTAGCCTGCGTTTTAGCTTCTTCTACAATCTGGTTGGCGCGACTGCGAGCCTGGGCTATCAGTTCAGCAGCCTGTGCCTTGGCTTCTTCAAGCTCTTTGTCGGCAGCTTCATTTGCCTGCTCTAGCTGTTGCTCTGCAGCAGCGGCATTCTCCAGACCATCAGAAATTCGCTTCGCCCGTTCCCGCATAGCGGTGGTCAGCGGCGGCCATACATACTTCATGCAGAAGAGCACGAACATGGTGAAGGCAATCAGCTGGCCAAAAATGGTCAAATTGATATTCACGGTCTACCTCTCGGCTTCAAAATGATAATTGCGCGTTATCTCGGATCTTAAAGCGCGAAAATCATGTAAAGAGAGATACCAACCGCAACGATTGGCAGCGCGTCTACAAGAGCCAGCGAGATGAAGAGCTGAGTCATGAGAAGCGGCTGAAGTTCTGGCTGTCGCGCAACACCTTCAAGGTATTTGCCGCCCAGCATGCCAATGCCCAAACTACTGCCAATAGCGCCAAGGCCCATGAGCAGGGCGCCAGCGAGGTAAATTAGAGTTTGTGCCATTTCCATTTAGGTTACTCCCAGTTCAGAAAAGTTAGTAATGATCTATTGATCAGGTTTAATTGCTTAATGCTCGTCTACAGCGTGTGCCTGCGTCAGGTAAACGATCGTCAGGATCATGAACACAAACGCCTGCAACGCAATAATCAGAATATGGAAGATCGCCCAGGGCAGAGACAGAACCCACTGCAGATAAAACGGCAGTAGCGCGATCAGAATAAAAATCATTTCGCCGGCGTAGAGGTTGCCGAACAATCGCAAGCCATGTGAAATCGGCTTGGCGATCATATCCACGAATTCAAGAATAAAGTTGAACCAGTACATGCTCCAGTGTGGAATCGGGTGTGTAAACAGCCCGGCACCGAAGTTAATAGGCCCTTTGATCTTGAGGTTGTAATAAAGCACCAGAATAAACACGCCCCCGGAGAGGCCGAGGGCCGCATTCAGGTCAGTTGTCGGGACGATTTTAAAATAGGGGATACCCGCCATCGCGGCTGCATGCGGGATCAGGTCGATAGGCACCAGATCCATCAGATTCATTAGAAAAACCCAGACCAGAATGGTCAGGGATAGCGGACCAATAATCGGGTTGGGCCGGTTGCCAAACACCTGGGCGATATTGTCTTCTACGAATTCCACAAGCATCTCGCAGCCATTCTGAAGGCCGCCGGGAATACCGGTCGTGGCCCGTCTGGCCGCCACGGTGAATATCGCCAGGAACACCATGCCCAGGGATACAGACCAGAACATCGTATCCACATTAATCGACATGAATCCCATTGAGGTGATTTCTTCCTGAGACTTCGCAAATCCCCATTCACCGTTGGGAAATCTGCCATAAGTCAAATTCGTCAGGTGGTGTGAGATGTACTCAGCTGAAGTTTCGTAGCTGGCTGCCATATCCTGTCAAGCGTCCTTCTATTACGCTGAATTTTTGAACTTAAAGCTCGTAAATCAAACTTACGGCTTGCCGTAATTACGTCATTGAGATTTTCAACGCGCTCGCGTGACTTTTCTTCTCAATCGCTGCGCCTCGCGCGCTGGGACAATGATGCTGAAGCCCTGCAAAACGAGGAAAACCCCGAAAAAAACCACCACATTCAGTGGTGAAACGAACACAAACACCAGTGCGAACCCTGCTGCACTTAACAGAAAACGCCCTGCCTCGGCTCTAACAGCCAGGCCGAAACCTGTGTCGCCGGCAGGTACCTCGCGTCTGCTGATCGCCAGGACATAGAGTCCAGGCAATACACACACTCCCCCTGCAACCAGCGCTGAAATTGCCGCCGCAGTGTCTTTGACCAGGACGTCTACAATCAGACAAATAGCCGAAAGAATGAGTGTCGCAAAGAACTGTGTATAAACGATTTTGAACAGGGGAGAGCGCTTGATAGTTGTCAGATCCAGCGCCACCTTTAAATGTCCAAAACCACCCGGTTCGTCACGGGGGCGCAGTATATAGATTCAGGGTGGCAGGGGCAACATGGCCTGAATCGGTTTTCCTCGCATTTTTACAAGGTTTTCACGAATTGTTGCGACGCCACAATTCAGTATACGTTGGGTACGGCAACGTCCTATTCCTGGTATCCCATTCGACCGAGAATGCCATCCAGTTCGTCCAGAGAACTGTAGGTAATAACCAGCTTTCCGTTGCCCTTTTTTGAGTGCTTGATCTGAACGGGCTGGCCAATCTGCTGTCCCAGATTCTGCTCCAACCGGCGGGTATCGGCATCAACCGGGCTGTTGCGGTCTTTTCTGACTGAGGGTTTCCCCATGTTGCGAACCAGAGATTCGGTTTGTCTGACATTTAAACCTTTGGCAACGATGGTTCGCGCGACTTCCGCCTGCAGATCCCGCTCCAGCGTCAGCAACGCACGGGCATGACCCATTTCGAGATCTCCACGGACCAGCATTTCTGCAACCGGTTCTGTGAGCTGGGTTAAGCGAAGCATATTCGTGACCGCACTGCGCGATTTACCTACAGAATCAGCAACTTCCTGATGGGTAAACTGGAAGTCATCAATCAGGCGCTGCAATGCAGTAGCTTCTTCAAGTGGATTGAGATCTTCGCGCTGAATGTTTTCAATCAGAGACATGGCAAGCGCGGATTCATCATCGACCTGTCGAATAACCGCCGGGATCTTCTCAAGACCGGCGCGCTGAGACGCCCGCCAGCGTCTTTCTCCGGCGATGATCTCGTAACGATCCTGACCCAGCGGTCTGAGGACTATCGGCTGCATCACACCCTGGGATTTGATGGATTCAGCCAACTCCTCGATGGCTTCTTCACCAAAATGATTTCTGGGCTGATATTTGCCGGGTCTGATCCATTCCACAGGGATCTCATCAAGGCTCCCGCGGCTCTCGTCTTCTCTGGGAGCTGCCTTTTCTTTTGGCAGCAAGGCTTCCAGACCTCGTCCTAACCTTTTTTTACCTACCATATCCTGAATACCATCTTTTACTTCTCCGAGTGCCTGTTGAGAACCTCTCCAGCCAACGCCAGATAGGCCTTAGCGCCACGTGAGTATTTGTCATAGAAAATAATGGGTACGCCATAGCTTGGGGCTTCTGCCAGTCGCACATTACGAGGGACCACGGTCCGGTAAACGACATCACCAAAGTGATCGATCAGTTGCAGGGACACATCACGACTGAGACTGTTACGGGGATCATACATGGTGCGCACCAGGCCCTCGATTCTCAATTTAGGATTCAGTCCCGAGGAAACACGATCAATCGTGTCCATCAAGGCGGTCAGGCCTTCCAGTGCATAGTATTCACACTGCATCGGAATAATCACACCATCGGAAGCGACCAGACCATTAAGCGTCAGCAGACCCAGTGCTGGCGGGCAATCGATGATAATAAAGTCGTATCGCACCCGGACGCCGATCAACGCATCGCGCAACCGATACTCCCGACGGTCCATATCTGTCAGTTCGATTTCCGCACCCGTAAGGTCTGAATTCGAACCCAGCAGGTCGTAACCAGCCGCTTCGGCACTGACAATGGCACCGGCTGCATCCGACTCACCGACCAGAACATCATAAACAGAAACCGGGAGATCATGCTTGTCGATGCCGCTACCCATGGTGGCATTACCCTGAGGATCGAGATCAATGAGCAGAACGCGGCGGTTCATCTTGGCCAGTGACGCTGCCAGATTGACACTGGTGGTGGTCTTGCCAACGCCACCCTTCTGATTTGCAACACCAAGTACAACTGTCACGAACAGCCCTCACCATTATCTGCCGAGATCACAACGAGATATCTTTCCCTGTCCAACCCTGGAACCTGCAACTCGTGAACGGTCGCCTGGGAGAACCGGTCTGACTGACCCTTTTCCGCGGGGCCCTTCATGGCCAGAAGGTTGCCACCGGGACGGACTCTCGGCAGGCAAAGGTGCACAAATTCTTCAAGGGAGGTGAAGGCCCGGCTGATAACCTGGTCCACAACTTCACAGCAGTCTTCAATTCTCTGTTGCAGAACTGTCACATTGCTGAGTTCAAGTTCTATGGCCGCCTGGGTCATAAACCGTGTCTTCTTTCCATTAGAATCGAGGAGTATAAAGTCTTTGTCCGGTTGTAACATCGCCAGCGGAATCCCCGGCAGACCAGCCCCGGAACCGACATCCAGAATCCGGGAACCCGAAACAAACGGCAGAACAGAGAGAGAATCGAGCAGATGCAATGCGACCATTTCATCCGCTGCCTTCACCGCTGTCAGATTGGTGACGCGGTTCCAGCGTGCAATCATTTCAAGATAGTGAGCGAACTGTTCCGCTTTACCGGCATGGTCTGAAAGACCCAGACCGTTCATACCGGCCGCAATCCGCTGGCTAAGTGTCATTTAGGCGGAGTGTCGGTTTAGCTGTTTGGTAAATTTTTTCAGGTGGATGAGCAACAATGAAACGGCTGCTGGCGTAACACCAGATATCCGTGACGCCTGACCCAGAGTCGCGGGACGGATATCGCTGAGCTTCTGTACGACCTCGTTAGATAGTCCCTGAATATCGCCGTAATTCAGATCCGGCGGCAATGGATAAGACTGCTGCGCCTGGATGCGCTGAATCTCTTCGTGCTGTCTGACTATGTACCCCTGGTACTTGCTGTCGATTTCCACCTGCTCTCTAACATCAGCTGGATAAGACTCGCCGTTTACCGCATCAAGAAGGCCACTGACAGTCGCCTCCGGTCTCTTGGCAAGATCAAACAGGGAATACTCCCTTTGCAGACCCTTGCCCAGATGTGCCTCAATTTTTTCATGACCCGGTTGTACATACTGCGCCTTCATGGCACCCGTGAGCGTCTCTATCTGTTCCTGTTTACGGACGAAGGCAGCCCAACGGACGTCATCGACAAGTCCCATTTCTCGGCCGGTTTCGGTCAGCCTGCGATCTGCATTGTCCTGACGCAATATCAGGCGATACTCTGCCCTTGAGGTAAACATGCGGTAAGGCTCTTTTGTGCCCATGGTAATAAGGTCGTCTATAAGAACACCGATGTAAGCTTCACTTCTCTTCGGTGACCAGGGTTCTTTATCCTGAACCTGACGTGCTGCATTAATGCCCGCAATCAACCCCTGAGCTGCCGCTTCTTCATAACCTGTAGTGCCATTGATCTGGCCAGCGAAGTAAAGACCTCTAACATGGCGGGTTTCCAGACTGGCATGCAGTTCCCGGGGTTCGAAGAAGTCATATTCAATGGCATAACCCGGGCGCGTGATGTGTGCATGCTCAAAACCCTTGATGGAGTGCACGAGTTCAACCTGAACATCGTAGGGCAGACTCGTGCTGATGCCATTTGGATAAAGTTCGTTGGTGCCGAGTCCTTCCGGCTCAATAAAGATCTGATGTGAGTGCTTGTCGGCAAAACGCACGATCTTGTCTTCAATCGAAGGACAGTACCTGGGACCAACACCCTCAATCTCTCCCGCATAGAGCGGCGAGCGATCCAGGCCACCGCGTATGATGTCGTGGGTCTTCTCACTGGTATGGGTAATAAAACAGGAAACCTGATCCGGATGCATATCTTCGGTGGAAAGATAGGACATCACCGGTCGCGGCGATTCTCCGGGTTGTTCTTCCAAATCGCTGAAATCAACGGTATTTCCATCAATACGAGGAGGTGTTCCGGTTTTAAGCCGATCCACCGTAAAGGGCATTTCTCTCAAGCGAGCTGCCAGTGCATTCGACGGCGCATCACCTGCGCGGCCACCGGATTGCTTGTCCATTCCGACATGGATCAGTCCGCCGAGGAAAGTGCCTACCGTCAGAACAACCGCCGATGCAGAAAAGGTCAGGCCCATATTGGTGATGACTCCCGTCACCCGCTCCCCCTCAACGCGAAGGTCCTCAACAGATTGCTGGAATATTGAGAGACCCGGCTGGTTTTCCAGAATTTCACGAATCGCAGCTTTATAGAGTGCGCGGTCAGCCTGGGCTCGAGTTGCTCGAACCGCTGGACCTTTACGGGAGTTGAGTGTTCGCCAGTGAATACCAGCCCGATCTGCCGCCAGCGCCATCGCACCACCGAGAGCATCAACCTCTTTTACCAGATGACTCTTACCGATGCCGCCGATCGCTGGATTGCAGGACATCTGGCCCAGGGTTTCAATATTCTGGGTCAGAAGAAGCGTGCGCGCGCCACTACGGGCAGCTGCCAGTGCTGCTTCAGTGCCGGCATGCCCGCCGCCGACGACAATGACGTCAAATTGTTGTCCTTTCATAGTGTCCACCCGCTGGGGACGGGCAAGTATACGGATGGTAACGGTAAAGTCGAATTACTTCCCGATACAGAAACTGCTGAATATCTCTCCTAACAGGTCGTCCGCAGTAAATACGCCGGTTATTTCGGAAAGGTGTCTCTGGCAGGTTCTAAGTTCTTCCGCCAGCAGTTCTCCTGCCTGCTGGTCAACGAGCATCTGCTGGCCAGCTGACAGAGCTTTTTCAGCAGCTCGCAATGCATTGAGATGCCGGCTTCTGGCCGTAAACCCGCCACCCTCTACATCCGCAAAGCCCAGCTTCTGCTTAAGACACGTTTTGAGCTCATCGAGTCCCTCGCCGGTTCGGGCTGAAATGCCTGGAATGCCTTTGGGTAAATCAGAAGCGTCCTCCAGAAGATCAATTTTATTGAGAATAACGATCTCCCTGGGATCGCTCACTTCCGGTGCTTCATCCCGGGTAATGTCCACCAGATGAAGCACAAGGTCTGCTTCATTCTGAGCTGCGCGGGCTCGCTTAACACCTTCGGCTTCAATAACATCTGAGCTCTCACGGATACCTGCCGTATCTACAAGACGAAGTGGAACACCATCCAGCTGTAAGACTTCTCCGATCACATCGCGGGTTGTGCCAGGAATATCCGTCACGATAGAAGTCTCTCTTCCTGTCAAAAGATTCATCAAACTGGATTTTCCGGCATTGGGCTTTCCAGTTAAAACTATCGATGCACCTTCGGTCAGCAGCGCGCCTTCCCGGGATTGCTCCAGGATGGATGCCATGGTTATCTGAATCTCCTCCAATCGCCCCTTTACATTTTCGTCGGAAATGAAGTCGATCTCTTCTTCCGGAAAATCAATCGCGGCCTCAACGTAAACGCGCAGCTCGATCACACCAGCCAATAGCTCATTGACCCGACTCGAAAACTCTCCCTGCAAAGACCTGATGGCTCCTCGGGCAGCCGCTTCAGTGCTGCTTTCAATAAGATCAGCAATCGCCTCTGCCTGAGTCAGATCAAGCTTATCGTTTAGAAAAGCTCTTTGACTGAACTCCCCGGGTCTTGCATTCCTGACACCAAGGCTAACGACTCTTTTAAGGAGCATATCAAGCACGACAGGACCACCATGCCCCTGCAACTCCAGAACATCTTCCCCGGTAAAAGAATCGGGACCACGAAAATAGAGCAGGATACCCTCATCAATGGTATTGCCGTCTTCATCTTTAAATGGGGTATAAGTTGCATAGCGTGGTTCTGGCAGACGGCCAGCTATCGCTTTGGCGATTTCTGGTACATCAGGTCCGGATATCCGAATAACACCAATACCACCTCTGCCTGGCGCTGTGGCACGAGCAGCGATCGTATCCTTTTCATAGGCGATATCACTCATAACCACTATCAGTCGCCGCGATCAGCAATCGGATCACCCGGAGGCTTTCTCTATTTGCCTGGATACATACCATTGTTGTGCAAAAGACAGGATGTTGTTAATGAACCAGTACAGCACAAGACCCGATGGAAACCAGAGGAAAAAGAACGTAAACATGATGGGCATAAATTTGAATACCTTCGCCTGAATTGGATCAGGTGGTTCGGGATTCATCTTTTGCGTCATGTACATGCTGATACCCATGAGAATGGGCAGAACGAAGTAGGGATCCATTGCCGAAAGGTCGTGAATCCAGAGGAAAAATGGTGCCTGACGAAGCTCGACACTTTCCATTAATGTCCAGTAGAGCGCCAGAAATACGGGCATCTGGAGCAGTATAGGAAGGCAACCTCCCAACGGATTTGCACCTTCCTTTTTGTACAGATCCATCATGGCCTGGGAGAACTTCTGCTGATCATCGCCATAGCGCTCTTTCAGCTTCAGCATTTCTGGCTGCAGTTTTCGCATTTTTGCCATGGACCGGAAGCTGGCTGCTGACAAGGGGTAGAGCAGCATTTTTACGATCACGGTCAGACCAATAATCGCGAGCCCCCAGTTACCAACCATGCCGTGAATCACTGTCAGCAACCAGAACAGGGGTTGGGCCAACCACCAGAGAAACCCATAATCCACAACGAGATCAAGACCTTCAGCGATTTCCTGCAATCGGTACTGGTCTTTGGGTCCTGAATAGAAAATTGCAGAGAGCGAGCCCGTTTCACCTGGGGGAATAGAAACCGCCGGCGTTGTAAAGCCAAACAGGTAAATATCCTGATTGCGCAGTTTCCTGGCCTGATAAGTCACCTCGTCGTTATCAGCCGGTACCCAGGCGCTAACAAAATAGTGCTGAACCATAGCCATATAACCTCCGGCTCGGGTCAGCTTATAGCTTTCTTCTTCCAGATCATCAAACTCAAGCTTGCTGTACAACTCCTGGTCCGAGCGAGTCGCTCCACCCAGATACGGCTGCATACCCATCAAATTATCGGATTGAGAACTTGGATCCTGACCATCTCGCTTCAGTTGAACGAAAAGTCCACCAAGCCAGGGCGTACTCGACCGGTTCGTCACCTGGTATTCAAGGTCAATAACGTAATCACCGCGAGTAAACCTGAATATCTTGGTGATGACGGTACCGTCGTCCTGGACGTGATTCAGGCTGACCTCAAGCGCGGAATCGGCACCCATTTGATAGGTAAGTTGATCAGTCTGGAACAGTGGCCGGATGCCTTTTTTGTCTGTACCGTTAGGCCCGATCAACCCGCTTTGCCCTACATAGGCGTTTCTTGGATCCACCAGAACGTAAGGTATCTCGGGCGTTTCCAGGGAAGCAGGATATTGTGGCAGGGCCACTTTGACTATATCGCCACCCAGCGGATCAATCTGGAGCCTGAACACGTCAGTTTCAACCGTTATCATCCTGCGGGATTGTCTTTTCTCGACGGTACGGTTCGAGGTTTGCGCCGGGATCTCTGATGGCGACATTTCCGGCACCGTGCTTTCAACAGATTCAAGATCCATAGACGGTATACCGGCATCTGCACCGGCAACATTCATCTCGGGCATCTCGGGCATCTCGGGCATCTCAGGCGATTGTTCAAACACAGCTGACTTTGCACCCTGCCCATAGTCTTCATTCCACGCCAGTACGAGCATGTAAGCCGTCACTGCGAGACCGAGCAGTATGAAAACTCTTTGAAAATCCATCTAACTTCCTTCTTCCAGAGCGCCTTTATCCAAACCTATGGATCCATGATGTTCCAGAGAATCGGGAACGGGATCATAACCTCCAGGATGGAATGGATGACATTTACAGATTCGAGTGCCGGAAAGCTGAAGCCCCCGGATAACACCATGAAATTCAATTGCTTCAGCAGCATACTGGGAGCAGGACGGATAGAAACGACATCTCGGACCCAGCATTGGAGACAGGGCCAGGCGGTAAAACCTGATGATCTGTAACAGGATGTATTTCAACAGTCCTTCCTTTCCTCTACGAAATTTGTTCAGCCTGATTACGCAGGTTAGTGAAAGTATCAAGCAGTAAATCACTAAGATTACTGGCATTTCTTGCCTTAGGCCGGGTCAGCACAATGACATCAAGACCAACCGGGGTGTCCCTGAGCGTCTTTCGAAACGATTCCCGGATCTGCCGTTTTATCCGATTTCTATTAACCGCGAGAGGAACGCTCTTCTTACTGACGACCATGCCCAGGCGATTAAATCCTCGATGGTTAGGCTTTGCAAGGAACAGGAGCGCAGGGTGACCTACTCGAAATTCGCATTCTTTAAATACGTTATCGAATTCGTAAGAATGGATCAGTCTGTGACTGACGGGGAATGCTTGGCCGTTTGACTGGTCTTCAGGAAAGGGCACTTAATCAGTACCACAGGGAACGATAGCAGAGGCTGATTGTATTGGGCGGAAACTACTGTCTACGCGGAGAGTTCTTTACGGCCCTTGGCACGACGGCGCTTCAACACAAGCCTGCCGGCTTTAGTGGCCATTCTGGCGCGAAAGCCATGAGTTCTTTTTCGCTTGATAACACTGGGTTGAAAAGTTCTCTTCATGTCGGTGACCAGATTGGTTGGAGGTTCAAAAGGAGCGCGATTCTAATGAAGATGATAGCTCAGGTCAACGTGAGTCATGCGGGAATTTGGATAGAACGCGAATTTTGGTCAAAGAGGTCAGGTCTACCTTTATTAAAAAGATATTATATATATGAGATCTTGTTAATGTTGTTTCTATTAAGCGGCTGTTTTCTGTGTATAACCCTTTTTTCTGATGAATTATCAGACTGTTATGTGAATGGCAACATAACTTGAAAGCGCTTCATAAGCCTTGCCTAGCCTGTGGAAAACCTGCTGGTAAAACAATATCTTGTACACAGGCCGGTCGGGCACTTCAGAGTGGCTAATTTAACCCACAAGTTATCCACAGGTTAATCACCGTTTAGTTACCGAGATTGTGTATAAACTACTGAAAAATAAATACTTTTTTGGGGTTTTTTTTTCAGTTAATTACTTGGCTTGTTTCCCGTTATAGGGTTAATATCCCTTTCCTGATCACTGATCAGACGGTGCCGCGATTTACCACTTTGTCCTGTTAAAACACCTGCCTGAAACAGGGTGACAGGCGGAGAGAATCCAAGCAGAAAAACAGAAGAACACAGCATGTATGGGGGCTCTGTGGGGGCGAAAATTTGGCAGAAATGCCTCAACCGTTTGGAAGACGAACTGTCTTCCCAGCAATTTAATACTTGGATTCGACCACTGCAGGCATCTGGAGATGACCAGACTGTCCGACTTTTTGCGCCCAACAGGTACATCAAGGACCAGGTTAATGATCAGTTTCTGGCTCGTATTCAGGAACTCCTGGCTCAGGAAGGCTCCGCAACGGCAGAGCTGGAAATCGGGAGCAGTGCTCACCAGGCGGTCGATAGGTCAAAGACCGGCAGCGATAACAACTCGTTTGCTGCGCGCGAGAGATTTTATCCTCTGCTGGACCTTAACAAGGATTTTACCTTCGACACCTTTGTTGAGGGTCGGTCTAACCAGCTGGCGCGAGCGGCGGCTCTTCAGGTTTCAGAAAATGTAGGTGGCGCCTCTTATAACCCGCTGCTGTTATACGGTGGCGTGGGTCTGGGTAAAACTCACCTGATGCACGCTGTCGGTAATTCCATTGCTGATCGCCATCCGAATCTCAAAGTTGCCTACATGTACTCCCAGCGGTTTATGGAGGATATGGTTCGAGCGATTGAACATGGCACGATGTCTGATTTCACCCAGTATTACCGATCGGTCGATGTTCTCCTGATGGACGATATTCAGTTTCTTGCCAAAGGAATGAAGACCCAGGAAGAATTCTTTCACGTCTTTAATCGGCTTCAGGAAGACGGCAGCCAGATTGTTTTAACGTGTGACCGTTACCCGAAAGAAATCGAGGGTCTTGAAGAGCGCCTTGAGAGCCGGTTTGTCTGGGGTATGACTGCGCCTGTAGAACCACCCGAACTGGAGACCCGTGTCGCCATCCTGATGAAAAAGGCGGAACTTGAACAGGCCGACCTGCCAAGTGATGCAGCATTTTTCATGGCAGAGCGGATTCGTTCCAATGTCCGGGAGCTGGAGGGTGCACTTAAGCGAGTCATTGCTAACGCCAAATTCAGTGGCCGGCCTATATCTATTGACCAGGTCCGCGAATCGCTGCGTGATCTGATTGCCATTCAGGACCGTCAAATTGGAGTGGAAAATATCCAGAAAACGGTAGCTGATTACTATAAAATCCGACTGGGCGATCTGCATTCTAAGAAGCGGACCAGATCCATTGCCAGACCACGGCAGTTAGCCATGGCGCTGGCGAAGGAATTGACTAACCACAGTCTTCCAGAGATTGGGGATTCCTTTGGTGGGCGTGATCATACGACAGTGCTGCACGCTTGCCGGAAGATCGAGGAGCTCCGCGAAAGTACCCGTGAGATCCGAGAAGATTACAACAACCTTCTGAGGTTGCTGACCGCCTGAACATTCCCGATTACCTGCGTGGTTTCATCTTTCTGACTGAGTCAGTCTGACGGGCGCGTGGGTCAGGTAGTTATCGCAGGGGTTACATGAAGTTTACGATTAATAGGCAAAAGCTGCTCGAACCACTGCAGCTTGTATGCGGTGTGGTAGAAAAGCGTCAAACTGCACCGGTGCTATCCAACCTTCTTCTGGTACTTGAAGACGATCAGCTTGTCATCACGGGCACAGACCAGGAAGTTGAGATGACCGTCCGCATTGCTGATGTGTCCGTCGAGGAGGCAGGTGAGGTCACAGTGCCTGCTCGCAAACTGATGGATATCTGTAAGAGTCTGCCGGAAGGCGCGGATATGCGCGCCGAACTTGATGGCAATCGGGTATCAGTGGATAGCGGCAGGTTCAGCTCCCATCTCGCGACGCTCCCGGTTACCGAATTTCCAGATATTGAACCGGGTGAGCATGACGTCACCATTTCACTGTCTACCGGCGAACTCACAAGGCTTCTTGCGCGGACAAGTTTCGCCATGGCGCAGCAGGATGTGCGATTTTTCTTCAATGGTGTCCTGCTGGATGTGCAGGGTAGCCGAATCAGGTTTGTCGCCACCAATGGTCAGCGGCTGGCGACAAGTTTTGTTGAGCACGAGGATCTCGGTCAACATCAGTTCATTATTCCTCGCAAGGCTGTTGGCGAGTTAAGTCGCATACTCGGTGATACGGAAGACGATACTGTACAGCTGAATTTCACCGCCAATCATATGCAGGTTGAGCGAGGGGATATTACACTGATAACCAAGCTGATCGATGCGACTTATCCTGATTACACTCGTGCTATCCCCGAGGGGGGCGATAAAGTAGTGCTGGCAGATCGAAAATTGCTGAAAGAGGCGTTGTCGCGAACAGCGATTCTTTCCAATGAGCTTTACAGGAATGTCAGGTTGATGCTGTTGCCCGGTAAACTGGATTTACATGCCAACAATCCGCAGCAGGAAGAGGCAGAGGAATCTCTCACGGTGGAATATGAGGGTGAGCCTCTGGAGATTGGTTTCAATGTCAGTTATCTCATCGAGACCCTGGGTGTGATGAAAGGTGAGAGTGTCAGGTTAACCCTGAGTGATCCAACTGGTGCCTGTCTGCTGGAAGACCTGGAAGAACCAGAATCGATCTATGTGATCAGCCCGATGGTGATATAAGTAAGTTGGTACTTACTTACTCTGGAGAATATACGGAATAAGATTATGAAGTTCTCAATCAATCGTGAATTACTCGTAAAACCTCTACAGCAAGTAGCCGGTGTTGTCGAAAGGCGTCAGACCTTGCCGGTGCTCTCTAACCTGCTTCTACAGGTCAATGATAACGAGCTGTCCATGACCGGTACCGATCTCGAGGTTGAGTTGATTGGCCGGGTCGAGGTAACGAATACAGAAAACGGCGAGGTGACGGTTCCTGCCAGGAAAATGGTGGACATCTGCCGGGAGATTCCAGAGAAGGCCGATATCGAGTTTTCGTTGAATGAAAACCGTCTCGAGATACGTTCTGGCCGATTCAGATCTACACTGTCGACATTGCCGGCGGGCGACTTTCCTTCTGTGGACCAAAGCAGTCCGGAATTGTCTACCGATATCGACAGTAAAGCATTCAAGAGACTCCTTGATAAAACGGCCTTTGCCATGGCTCAACAGGACGTCCGCTATTTTCTGAATGGCATGTTGATCGAACTCGGTTCCGGTCATGTTCGTGCTGTGGCGACAGATGGCCATCGACTGGCAATGAGCGACCTGGACCAGGCGGATCTGGACGGTGCAACCAAGCAGGTTATTGTTCCTCGCAAAGGTGTTATCGAACTTCAAAGGCTGCTGCAGGAACTGGAGGACAGTGTTTCAATCGCGATTGGCAGCACGCATCTGTGTGCGACATCCAGCATGTTCAGCCTAACGACCAAACTGGTCGATGGTAAGTTTCCTGACTATGAGCGGGTTATTCCGAAAGGCGGCGATAAGCTCGTATTGGCAGACAAACATGAGTTACGGCAGGCTCTCAGCCGAACAGCGATTCTATCGAACGAGAAATTCCGGGGAATTCGGGTCTCTCTGGCATCAGGGCAATTGCAGCTGAGCGCGAATAATCCGGAGCAGGAAGAGGCTGAGGAAACGGTCTCCGTTGAGTATGAAGGTGATTCACTGGAAGTCGGCTTTAATGTGAGTTATCTGCAAGATGTTCTGAGTGTTATTGAAAACGAGAAGGTCAGGTTGACGTTGCATGATGCGAACAGTAGTGCAGTGATCGAAGACCCAGAGCTTGAAGATGCCGTTTACGTAGTGATGCCTATGAAGTTATGAGCCTAAATTGGCTTGTAGCCAACCACTTCAGGAATCTCTCTGATATCCATGTCCGGTTTAAGCCCGGACTTAATCTCTTTTACGGTCAGAACGGCAGTGGCAAAACCAGTCTGCTGGAGGCCTGCTATTTCATAGGCATGGGACGCTCCTTCAGGGATCCGTCTGCCGATCCAGTGATTCAGCACGAACAGGATGGTCTGCTTCTGAGGGCAGGCGTCCTCAGTATGAATCGAGAGCATCATTTAGGTATGACTCGTGATCGTCACGGCAGTCGGGAACTGAGGATAGATGGCGAAAAAGTCATACGTGCCACTGACATGGCTCGTCTTTTACCCACTCTGGTTCTGGGTCCGCAAACAGTAGACCTGTTACTTGGCGCACCCGTTTTGCGCAGACGGTTCCTCAACTGGGGATTGTTTCACGTGGAACATGCCGAGACTGAAGACTTTACTCAGCTCTGGGAGGAAGCCAATCGATGTCTGCGTCAACGAAACGAACTACTGCGTGGACAAAGAGGCACCAACGCTGAAATAGAGACCTGGTCCAGGCAACTGGCTGATGTGTCAGAGAAACTAGATCAAAAACGCACAGACTACATCAACCTATTTCAGCCTGTATTTACAGAAACAGTATCCCGCATCTGTGGGCTACAGGATGTTGAATTGAGCTACCAGAGAGGTTGGAGAGCGGACGAGTCTCTTTATCAGCGATACATACAAGATATTGATATTGATAAAAAAAGAGGATTTACACAGAGGGGATTTCAGCGCGCAGATGTTAGAATAACCGTGTCGGGGCAACCAGCCGCCAAAGTTTGTTCCAGAGGTGAGCTTAAAGCACTGGTTTGGAGCATGGTGCTGTCCCAGGGAGTTCTTGCCCAGGGTATCTCGAAGAAAAACAACCCTGGAAAACCTGGAAAGAATCTTGGTGATTCCGGGCAGGAAACGTTATATCTGGTTGATGATCTGGCTTCAGAATTTGACGAAGCGCATCGAGAGAGGGTCTGTCAGTTCCTGCTTGCTACGGGGCAACAGATTTTGCTGACGGGGGTGGAACTCGATCCCTTGAAAGATGCTTGTGGAAACCAGTTTGAGGGGATGTTTCACGTGAAACACGGTCAGGTAAATCAAGAGACATAATTCAGGTCAGGAGCACTAATGAGCGACGACAATACCTACGATTCCAGCAGTATCAAGGTTCTAAAAGGTCTGGATGCAGTAAGAAAACGACCAGGCATGTACATCGGAGATACAGATGATGGTACCGGTCTGCATCATATGGTCCAGGAACTGGTCGACAACTCAATTGATGAGGCACTGGAAGGCTACTGCTCCGAAGTTGAAGTCATCATACATGCCGATGAATCGGTGACCGTTGCAGACAATGGCCGTGGTATGCCTGTAGATATGCATGAAGAGGGGCAGTCTGCTGCGGAAGTCATCATGACGGTATTACATGCCGGTGGAAAGTTTGATGACAGCAACTACAAGGTCTCGGGTGGTCTGCATGGTGTTGGTGTGTCTGTCGTTAACGCCTTGTCAGCTGAATTGAATCTTACTATCTGGCGTGACGGAAAAATCTGGGAGCAGGTTTACCACGACGGGGTTCCGGATGCTCCGCTTCAGGTTGTTGGTGAAACAGAGCAGACGGGTACTCGTTGCCGATTCAAGCCTTCCAAAGAAACTTTCAGCAACATCGAGTTTCACTACGATATCCTGGCAAAGCGCCTTCGAGAACTCTCTTTTCTGAACTCCGGGATCTCGATCAACCTGACCGACGAACGCACCGGAAAACGGGAAAACTTCAAGTACGATGGGGGATTAAGAACTTTCGTCGAATATCTCAATCAGAACAAGACAGCGTTGAACAGTATCTTCCATTTCTCGATGCAACGGGAAGATGGTATCGGCGTAGAAGTCGCCCTTCAGTGGAATGACTCTTATCAAGAAACCCTGTTAGCCTACACCAATAATATTCCTCAAAGTGATGGTGGGACTCACCTTCAGGGCTTTAGAAGTGCGCTGACTCGTGGTCTCAATACCTACATTGAAAGCGAAGGTCTGGGTAAGAAGTCGCAGGTGAATACCACTGGCGATGACGCGCGGGAAGGTCTGACGGCGATTATCTCAGTCAAGGTGCCGGATCCCAAGTTTTCCTCACAAACCAAGGAAAAGCTCGTTTCTTCCGAAGTAAAGACCGCGGTAGAACAAGAAATGGGGAGTAACTTCTCCAGTTACCTGTTGGAGAATCCCCAGGAAGCGAAAGCCATCGTACAGAAAATGATCGATGCGGCGCGTGCAAGAGAAGCGGCACGGAAGGCACGTGAAATGACACGTCGGAAAGGTGCGCTTGATATTGCCGGCCTGCCAGGAAAACTGGCTGATTGTCAGGAGAAAGACCCAGCAAAATCTGAAATCTATCTGGTAGAGGGTGATTCAGCCGGCGGTTCCGCCAAACAAGGGCGTGACAGGAAATTTCAGGCTATCCTGCCGCTGAAAGGAAAGATTCTGAATGTCGAGAAAGCTCGTTTTGACAAGATGCTGTCGTCCGCGGAGGTGGGTACTCTAATTACCGCCCTGGGTTGTGGCATCGGCCGTGATGAATTTGATCCCGACAAATTGCGATATCATCGAATTATCATCATGACTGACGCGGATGTTGATGGAGCACACATCCGAACCTTGCTGTTAACCTTCTTTTTCAGGCATATGCCGGAACTGATTGAGCGAGGTCATCTGCTTATTGCTCAACCACCTCTCTATAAAATGAAGCGGGGTAAGTCAGAGCGTTATATCAAGGATGAAGCTGAACTGATTCGTTATCTCCTGGAAGTTGCGTTGGAAGATGCCAGCCTGGAAACGGGAGTTGATGGCAAAACAATATCAGGTGATGAACTGCGAGATCTCGCAGAAAGTTACTACAGGGTCCAGAGTCAGATGAAGCGACTGGATCGTGTATATCCGATGCCGGTTCTAGAACAAATGGTCTATCTTCCTCGACTGACCAGAGACAATCTCCAGGATCAGGAGACGGTCCAGAACTGGGCGGATACGTTGATGGCGCGCCTTGAACCGTTCAATACCAATCGTGTCACTTATGGTCTCGAAATTCAGGAAGACTCCGATCGTCACGCCTATTATCCCCTGGTTACTGTGACCAGTCATGGGGTCCGACGTGATTATCTTCTTGGCCGTGACTTTTTCCTGTCAGCGGACTATGAATCGTTCGCTGATTTCGGCGAAAGAATCGATGGTCTCATTTCTGAGGAAGGTCGCGTGATCAAGGGTGAAAAGTCAGAGCCAGTCTCCATGCTCGCCACTGCCCTGGAATGGTTGCAAACAGAAGCACTGAGGGGACAGAATCGTCAGCGTTATAAGGGGCTTGGAGAAATGAATCCGGATCAGTTGTGGGAAACCACAATGGATCCGAAACATCGAACCATGCTCAGAGTGACGATTGAAGACGCCATTGCTGCAGATCAGGTCTTTAACACCTTGATGGGTGATCAAGTTGAACCCAGGCGTGAATTCATTGAAGAGAATGCATTGGCTGTTGCAAACCTGGACGTCTGATCAGTCGGTGATGCGGTCCTTGGCATACGCCAGCAAGTTCTCATAGACAGGTTCATGATGTGGTCGTACCTGTTGTGTTTCTTTACCGTTACCGGTTAACACCAGGACGCCTCGGCAACCGGCTGCTTCCGCAGCGCGTAGATCCTTGAGGGAATCGCCGACATAGTCCCCGGAGCTGAGATCCAGATCATGCGCGTCTGCTAGATCCTTGATGAGTCCTGGTTTGGGTTTTCTGCACCGACAGTTATCGTCTGGATGGTGAGGACAGAACCGTAAATCAACGATTCTGCCGCCTTTGCTTTCAACTTCCCGAAACATTTTCTCGTGGATAGCATCAAGGTTGATCTGAGTCAGCTTTCCTCGAGCAATACCGGCTTGATTGGTCGCTACGAAAACCTGTATACCGTTCCGTGTAAGCAAAGCTATGGCTTCCAGTGACCCTGGCACCGGGTGCCACTCGTCGGCCGATTTGATGTAATCCGGTGAGTCCTCGTTGATAACGCCATCACGGTCAAGAATGACGAACCCGTTCATGACCAGCCCTCTGATGATTGATCGCTGTTATTGTAGAAGCGAGAAATCTGCGACTTCCAGAAACAGATATCTCAGTTCTCTGAGCAGTGCCAGGCGATTTAATCTGAGCTTTTCGTCGTCAGCCATAACCAGTACCTCATCGAAGAAACGATCAACGGGTTTTTGAAGCACCGCCAGTTTTTCCAGTCTCGCGCCGGCACCCTTAGCACCCGAAAGATCAATGCTTCTCACAAGTTCAGCCAAAGCTAGTTCTGCATCGTCGACAGCCATATTCGAATCAAAGGATTCCGGTAGCGATGCGATATCTGCCTTCTTCAGCAGATTTGCAACACGTTTGTTGGCGGCAACGATGCTTTCGGCTGTTGGTCCATTCTTGAATGTCTGCAATGTTTTAACAACATCATCAATCATCAGCAGATTAATGCCTTGTGAGGGGCCGGCTGTGGCGGCTTCAACAACATCTGAACTGATACCCTGATCTCCGTAGTAACTGGTGAGTCGTTCGAGAATATACTGGCTTACCTGATTGATCTCGAAGGCTTCGGGGAACAGACGGCTCGATTCATTCAGACATGCCGTTAACGAAAGATCCAGATGGTTCTCGACGCAGATCCTGATAACTCCGAGACTTTGACGTCTGAGGGCGAAAGGATCCCGCGATCCTGTTGGCGGCTGATTGATACCAAAGATACCTACCAGGCTGTCAATCTTGTCTGCCAGTGAAACGCAGGATGCGATCCCGGTATCCGGGAGCATGCTGCCACTCTGCGTGGGGCGATAGTGTTGTTCTATCCCCTTTGATACCTCGTTAGATTCATTATCGTGCCTGGCGTAGTAACCACCCATAACACCCTGAAGATCAGGGAACTCGCCAACCATATCGCTGACAAGATCGGCCTTGCAGAGTAATCCGGCTCTTTCTGCGTGCGCACGGTCTTCGCCGACCTGCTCAGCAATAAACCCTGCAAGTCCCGATATGCGTTCCGCTTTCTGGAGATAGGTACCCAGCTCCGTCTGGAACACCACGTTGCTTAGTCTTTGACACTTTTCATCAAGTGAGGAACGAGTGTCCTGATGGTAGAAGAAAGCTGCATCAGAAAGTCTGGGCCGGATAACCCGTTCATTACCTTCGATCACCACCTGGGGATCGGGAGTCTCGATGTTGGCGATGGTGATGAACTTGGAAAGAAGCTTGTGGTTGTTGTCTACCAGGTGAAAATAGCGCTGATGCTCCTTCATTGCTGAAATCAAGACTTCCTGTGGTACTTCAAGGAAGCTTTCTTCAAAACTACCTGTCAGCGCCACCGGCCATTCGACAAGTGCTGTGACCTCATTGAGCAGATCTTCATCCAGTTCCAGATTCGCTTTTTCGTTCGCAGCGACGTCAAACAATTGTGTGCGTATCAGTTCGCGACGACCGTCATAGTCGACCAGTACATGCTGTGCGCGACATTCTTCGACGTAGGCATCTGCATCAGAAATCTCAAAGTCACCATGACTCATGAAACGGTGGCCACGGCTGGTTCTACCAGCGTCTTTACCAAGAACATTGATGGGCAGGATTTCCTTACCATGTAGACACACGAGCCATTGCAATGGGCGTACAAATTCTTCTCGGGTTTTTCCCCAGCGCATTCTTCGATCGACTGGCAATGCCGACAGTGCGTCCTGCACGATCCCTGGCAGCAAATCGCCGGTGGCTTCCCCGGACTTGACTGCCCGGTAAACCAGATAATCGCCTTTCTCCGTCTCCATGGTTTCAAGATGCTCAGGGTCTGTGACACCGCAGCTTTTCATGAAACCCTGTAAGGCTTTCGTAGGTTGATCTTCCTCATTGAACGCGGCTGCCTTTGCTGGACCGCGTCTCTCTATTTCCTGATCAGGCTGCTGTGTTCCGAGTCCGGTGATTCTGAGCGCAAGGCGCCTTGGCGTTGCATAACTCTCTATACCGGAATATGGAAGCTGGGCCTGTTTGATGCCTTTTTCTACCTCTTCGGCCAGCGCCTGACGCAGTCGATTGAGCGATTTGGGCGGCAGCTCTTCGGTACCGATTTCAAGAAGGAGTGTCCTATTTGCCACGAGCGAGTTCTCCTGCAACAAAATCGCGAGTATCTTTATCAGCAAGGGGGAATCCCATCTCCTGACGGGATTCAAAGTACTTCTGGGCGACACCTCGAGCGAGTGTTCTGACACGCAATATAAATCGCTGCCGTTCGGTGACCGAGATGGCATGGCGAGCATCCAGCAGATTGAAGGCGTGTGACGCTTTCATAACGTATTCATATGCTGGCAGCGGCAGACCTTCATCAAGAAACCTCTGGGTTTCCTTCTCACAGAAATCAAACTGCTGGAAAAGCGCGTCGACGTCGGCCAGGTCGAAGTTAAAACTCGACATTTCTACTTCATACTGGTGGTAGACGTCGGCGTAAGTCACGATACCGCTATCAGTTTTTGTCCAGACCAGTTCTTTGAAGTCCTCGACGCCCTGCAGATACAGTGCAAGCCTCTCGAGTCCATAAGTGATTTCACCCATCACCGGGTAGCATTCGAGCCCGCCAACCTGCTGAAAGTAGGTGAACTGTGTGATTTCCATACCATCCATCCAGACTTCCCAGCCCAGCCCCCAGGCGCCCAGAGTCGGCGATTCCCAGTTGTCTTCAACGAACCGTATGTCATGTGCCTTGGTGTCGATTCCGAGATATTCCAGTGATTGCAGATAGAGCTCCTGGAAATTATCGGGGTTGGGTTTCATGACAACCTGGTACTGGTAGTAATACTGGTAGCGGTTCGGGTTTTTACCGTAGCGCCCGTCTGTTGGCCTTCTGCATGGCTGAACATAGGCAGCCCGCCAGTTTTCAGGACCAATCGCTCGCAGAAAAGTAGCCGGGTGGAAGGTGCCCGCGCCGACTTCCATGTCATAGGGTTGCATCAGAATACAGCCCTGCTCTGACCAGAAAGTCTGCAGTGACAGAATAAGATCTTGGAACGTCATGGACACCTTGGTGGTTCCCCGGTCAAAAAAAGGGCGTAAGTATACATCGGCGACCCTAAATCAGATAACCTCAGCTGCATGAAACGGTGCAACTGGTGTGTCGGCGACGCCCTTTATGAGCAGTACCATGATGAGGAGTGGGGTGTACCCACAAGAGATGATCAGGTGTTGTTTGAATTTCTGATCCTGGAGGGAGCGCAGGCAGGCCTGTCGTGGCGAACGATATTGAATAAACGGGAAGGTTATCGCAAGGCATTCGATGGCTTCGATCCAGAGAAGGTGGCGCGATATCGGCCTGTGAGGATTGAGAAACTGCTTACCAATCCAGCTATCGTTCGCAATCGGCTTAAAGTAGAAAGTGCGGTCAGCAATGCCCGGGCTTTTCTGACTGTTCGTGAGCAATACGGTTGTTTCGCCGACTATATCTGGCAGTTTGTTGATCACAAACCTGTACAGAACCGTTTCCGCAGCCTGAAGCACGTGCCGGCCACGACTGCGGAGTCTGACCAGATGTCCAAACAACTCAAAAAGGATGGTTTCCGCTTTGTTGGCTCGACTATCTGCTACGCCTTCATGCAGGCCACAGGTATGGTGAATGACCACCTGATTTCCTGCGACAGATATGAACCCTGCAGAAAGTTGGGAAGCAACTGAGTCCATGAGCTACCTGATACGTCTGTTCATTGGTGTTTTTGCTGTATTACCCCGAAAAATCAGCCAGCTTCTGGGTTCTCTGGTGGGTCGCATCGCTTACCATCTGGATAACCAGTCCGCGCGAGTGACCAGAACCAATCTTGAAATGTGCATACCGGATGTCATCGGGAAGGATCTTGATGCTCTGGTCAGAACCAGTCTCATTGAGACAGGTAAAACGATGTTCGAGACGCCGGCTGTCTGGCTCGGAAATCTGGGACGCATTGATCACTGGATTGCCGAAGTGCATAACGAGGAACTGCTTCGGGAGAAGTCAACGGATCGTCGTGGTCTTCTGATTCTGCTGCCCCACCTGGGTAACTGGGAGCTGTTTAATGTGTTTTATCGTCGGTACGGTGAATTCACGGCACTGTATCATCCGCCACGACAGTCATACATGAAAGACATTATGCAGGTTGTGCGTACCCGTCATGGCAATCATATGGTTCCGACCGACAGAACCGGACTGATGGCTCTGTTTCGTGCGCTTAATCACGGGAAGACGGTTGTGGTATTGCCCGACCAGGTGCCAGCGCAGGGTGTTTTCGTCGATTTTTTCCAAGAGTCTGCACTGACAGATACCCTCAGTCCGCGACTAATCGATAAAACGGGTGCCAGTGTACTCGGCATTGCCATGATCCGGCGTTCTGACGGGCTTTTCGATGTGCACATTCAGGAACCGAAAACAGAGATCTCTGGCGATGATATCGAGGCAGGCGCCAGAACAGTCAACGAACTGGTCGAGTCTCTTGTGCAGCTTGCACCAGACCAGTACCAGTGGGAATACAAGCGATTCAAGGTTAGACCTGTGGGCTCACCCAGGCTGTATCGTTACAACAAGCCGTCGGCGGTGCATCAGGCCTGAGGTTTGCGGGCGATAACATATGCCCGTCCTGCCATTGGATTGGCTTTCTCCAGGATATCTGAACCATCTTCCATCGCCAGGATTTCGCAATCCTGTACGAAATCTTCCAGATCCCCTGGCTTCAAGAGAAAATCCGGATTGGATGGACCAATGTCAGTTTTCTTATCGAGGGTAAAGGTCTGGTAAATGATCAGTCCACCCGGGTTTGTTGCTGCTCGAATCGACGGCGCCAGTGAGGCGTCTAGATAGTGGCAGGTCATAACAAGGTCGTAATGGGCACCCTGAAGTGTACCTGCGTTAATGTTGATTGCTTTTGGATGAAGTCGAGGATGGCGGTTCTCAAGAGCACCGATGACAACATCTGAAATATCCCAGGCATCTACTTCCATACCGAGCTTTGCAATGAACAGTGCGTTAGCGCCGCTACCACATGCGATGTCCAGGGCCGTACCTTCGCGAGGTAAAAGATCCAAATGTTTTTCAAGTACAACCGCGCCAGAGCCTGGTTCAGGGTCTTTCTCGTATATCCGGTTCCATTTATCTCGTGGGGAAATCAGTGTGTTGTTCCTGAGCGACTTTTTGCAAGGTGGTTTTTTTCTGGGCTATTTTTTCCAGAGCTACTTCTTCCAGAACTATTTTTTCCAGAACATTGGCGAAAACAACACCAGCAGAGTGAAGATTTCAAGACGGCCAAGCGCCATGGTGAAGCAAAGCAGCAGTTTGGCGACGTCTGAGATTCCGGCGTAATTCAGAGCGACTGTGCCAAGACCTGGCCCAAGGTTGTTCAGCGTCGCACCGACGGCAGAGAAGGCGGTGACAAAATCCAGCCCGGTCATAATAAGCGCCAGTTGCATGAACAGGAATACGATCACGTAGACTGAGAAGAATCCCCATACGGCTTCCATAACCTGATCAGACATCTGGCGGTGATTAACCTTTACCGGAAACACAGCGTTTGGATGAATCAGCCGGTGCACTTCGCGCAGTCCCTGTTTGCAGATAAGCATCACCCGTATCACCTTCATACCGCCGCCGGTTGAACCGGCGCAGGCGCCAGTGAATGCGCCGAAGAAAATCAGGTAAGGCAGCATACTGGGCCATGTAGCGAAATCTGCCGTTGCAAAACCTGTCGTTGTAAAAATGGAAACCACCTCGAATACGGCCATTCGAATGGCCTTGCCGCCGCCGTAAACCTGTTCTGAATAAAGAACGGCAGCAACCACCACGCTGCTGACAAGCAGAATCGAGAGGTAGAATTTCACTTCGTCATCGCGCAGGTAATGACGGAGTGATTTCTCTTTCAGTGCGAAAAAGTGCAGTCCGAAGTTGATACCCGCAATGATCATGAAAACAATAGCGATTGATTCGATTGCTGCGGAATCGAAATAGCCGATGCTCGCATCATGGGTAGAAAAGCCCCCGATCGCGATTGTCGAGAAGCTATGACAAATTGCATCAAATCCGGACATGCCTGCAGCCCAGTATGCCAGCGCACATGTGATGGTGAGACCAAGATAGATGGTCCAGAGGGCCAGGGCCGTTTCCTTAATCCTTGGTGTCAGTTTTGAATCTTTCATCGGACCCGGTGTTTCTGCGCGATACAACTGCATACCGCCGATACCCAGCATGGGAAGAATGGCAACAGCGAGCACAATAATCCCCATGCCACCCAGCCACTGTAGTTGCTGTCGGTAAAAAAGTAGTGACTCTGGCAGGTTGTCCAGGCCGACGATGACAGTGGCACCGGTTGTTGTCAGTCCGGAGAAAGATTCAAACAGTGCGTCGGGTATGGACATGCCCAGTCCGCGGTCATCGATAAAAGGCAGAGCTCCAAATACTCCCAGCGCGATATAGAAGAACACCGTGATCAGAAAACCATCCTTGGTGCGCATATCTGCGCGTCGTCTGAAGAATGTGATCCAGAGAACGAAACCGACAGCAAAGGTAATGGCGAATGCACTGAGGAAGATCAGGTGCATTTCATCCGCGTAAATTGCTGAGACAACAACCGGCGGCAGCATCGTGGCACTGAACACCATCAGGAGTATGCCGAGCACCTTGATGGCTATCTGGATGTGCATGCTAGAAGAAACTCAATGGCGCCTGAAACAGGTTTTCGACGTCCTTGATGCGCGCCTTGTCGACGAGGAACAGCACAATATGGTCATCGGCTTGTACTTTGATATCGTCATGAGCAATAACGACTTCATCTCCACGAACGATGGCGCCGATATTGGTTCCAGGAGGCAGGTCTATCTCGCCGATGGTCTTGCCAATGACTTTGGAACTGGATTCATCGCCGTGAGCGATGGCTTCAATGGCCTCTGCTGCACCGCGTCTCAGAGAGTGCACTCTGGCGACATCGCCTTGTCGAATGTGAGTCAGTATTGATCCCAGCGTGGCCTGTTGAGGATTGATGACGATGTCGATGTTACCGCCTTCAATCAGGTCCACGTAGGCGGGGTTGTTGATGAGTGTGATGACTTTCCGTGCTCCGAGGCTCTTGGCAAGCATCGAAGACATGATGTTGGCTTCGTCATCATTAGTGACTGCGCAGAAGACATCTGTTTCCTCGATGTTCTCTTCCAACAGCAGGTCGCGGTCCGATGCATCTCCTGACAGTACGATAGTGCGATCGAGAGTTTCTGACAGTTCGTAACATCTCTGGCGGCTGTGTTCGATAATCCGTACGCCGTAGCGATTCTCAATCGTCCTGGCAAGATGCTCTCCGATATGGCCGCCTCCGGCGATGACGATTCGTTTATTTGGTTTCTCTGCCCGGCGCATTTCAGACATGACGTTCCGAATGTCCGGCGTTGCTGCAATGAAGAACACCTCATCGTCTGCTTCAATGACTGTATTGCCCTGAGGAATGATCGGGCGATTTTTTCTGAAAATCGCTGCCACCCGGGTATCTACGGTCGGTATGTGCTGCCTCAGATACCGCAACTCCTGATCGACCAGGGGCCCGCCATAGTATGCTTTGATGCCAACCAGCTGCGCCTGACCATCGGCGAAGTCCATGACCTGCAGGGCGCCGGGGTGGTCGATCAATCGGCGGATGTCGTGTGTCACGATCGCCTCAGGGTTCACGATGACATCCACAGGCATCGCATCATTATTGAAAATGCCGCCATCCCGGATATAGGCGGAAGAGCGTATTCTCGCAATCTTGGTTGGTGTATTGAAAACGGTATAGGCGACCTGGCAGGCCACCATATTGACCTCGTCGCTGTTCGTGACAGCGATCAGCATATCGGCATCCTCAGCGCCTGCCTGACGCATAACCTGGGGATGTGATGCCATGCCGCGCACGGTTCGAATATCAAAGCGATCCTGTAGCTCACGCAGTCGATCGCTGTTGGTATCGACGACCGTAATGTCCCCGGCTTCCTTGGTCAGGTTC
Organism: Candidatus Azotimanducaceae bacterium; assembly: GCA_965662805.1. Taxonomy (GTDB): domain Bacteria; phylum Pseudomonadota; class Gammaproteobacteria; order Pseudomonadales; family Azotimanducaceae; genus UBA9659. The sequence goes on from CBFIJB010000003.1 coordinate 175,339, forward strand.
TGTGCGAGGTTACCACCGACTTCACCGGCACCAAGGATAATGATTTTCACGCTGACTCCTTTCCTACAGCGGCGTAGTAAAAACCATCGTGATCGTCAGCCGTGGGGAGAAACTGCAGCCCAAAGTCCGTCTTGTAGAGCAGATTGTCAGGTTCGTCGGCAAGTGGATGGGTCAAGCTGATGGAACGGGCGTCTGTATGGCCTTCAAGAAATTCAGCAATCACCTGATCGTTCTCCTGGCGGAGAATGGAACAGGTTGAATAAAGCAGCTCGCCACCGGTGTTAAGCAAGTCAAACGCCTTGTGAATAAGTACTCGCTGTACGTCGAAGAGTTTATCAACATCTTCCTGGTGACGCAGTAACTTAATGTCCGGATGCCTTCTAATAATGCCCGTCGCTGAGCAGGGAACATCAAGGAGTATGCGATCGAAACCACCTTCAGCCTTGAAGGATTCGAGCGACTCAGTGACAACGTTGGCGTTGAGTCTCAACCGATTGAGGTTGTCAGTAATCAAACCGGTTCTTTTCTGGTCACGATCTACGGCTGTCAGATTCAGCTCAGGTGTTGATTCGAGAATGTGGCATGTCTTTCCACCTGGTGCGGCGCAGGCATCGAGCACAGTCATGCCTGGCTCCAGGTTCATGAACCCAGGAGCCAGTTGCGGTGCTTCGTCCTGCACAGAAACCAGACCTTCCGGAAAGCCTGGCAGTCCCTGTGCTGGCATGGCCGAGTCCAGGATGACTGAACTTTGTGCATAACGGCCGCAACGCGCCTCAATCTGATTGTCGGCCAGAAGCGACATGTAGTCATCCCGGGAAATCGCAGATGTGTTCACACGCAGCGTCATAGGTGCTTGATGATTATTGTTCTCGATAATGGTGGACTGATCGGGCCAGTCTTCCAGTATCTTGTTGACCAGCCATTCAGGGTGATTTGTTCTGGCCTCGGTGGATTCCAGAATGGTTTCCTCAAGCTGCGCTTTTTCACGCTGGTACCTGCGCAGGATTGCATTGACCAAACCCTTGGCCCAGGGCTTTTTTATCAGGGGCGCTGCACCAATCACATGGTTGACACTGGCATGGGCTGGTCGCTTCAGATGATCAATGCTGTATAACCCTGTCAGCAGTAACATGCTCACATCGAGGTGTTTCTCCGGGAGAGGTTTATCAACCAGGAGTTCGATAGTGCGATCGTAGTAGTAGTAGTGTCGCAGCGCTCCATAGCAGATCTGTTGGACCAGTGGTGTGCTGGAGCCAAGCGCCTCGTCAAGATGACGTCCGTCTCTCAGAACACTGACCAGAACAGATACTGCATCAACGTACTCGCTCATGATGACTCTACTGCTTCAGCGGTAAACAGATTTCCCGTGCACAGGAGATCAGTCCAGCCATTCAGCACATCAGCGCCAGTTAATACCGATCCCTTTCCGACCGGCAGTTGAATCCGTTTGATCATATACGCATCTTCACCGCATCCTACGAGGACACCATCGCGAGACACATCCAGAATCATCCCTGCCCTGCCCTTTCTGCCGGGGATTATCTTGCCTTCATGTACACGCACACGCTTATCGTCGAGCCAGTTGTAGGCGATTGGGTCCGGGTTAAAAGCACGGACTGTTCGATCTATGGTTTGTGCACCAGATGCCCAGTTCAGGAGTGCCTCCTGCTTATCAATTTTGTGTGCATAAACCGCATGGTTGTTGTCCTGTGGTTCAGGCACCAGGGTGCCCGATGCCAGTTTGTCCACAGTATGGACCAGAAGGTCATGGCCAATTGCACCCAGTTTCTCGAAAATGTCACCGGCGGTGTCATCCGGGTTTATGGCGACATCTGCTTTGGCCAGCATATCCCCGGTGTCGAGACCGGCATCCATCTGAATCAGCGTTACCCCGGTACTCGGATCACCGGCGAGGATGGCTCTTTGCACGGGCGCTGCACCCCGCCACCTTGGCAGAATCGACGCATGAACGTTCATACAGCCCAGTTTTGGGTAATCCAGTACATCCTGCTTCAGAATCTGGCCGTAAGCCACGACAACCATAAGATCACAGTCAATGGCATTGATGTCCTCTCTTCGCAGCCGCTCCGGCTGGATAATGGTCAGTCCGTCGGCTTCCGCCGTCTGCTTTACAGCGCTGGGGAGCAGGCGTTTCCCCCGCTTTCCTGGTTTATCAGGTTGAGTGATGACAGCAACCACTTCGTGGTGGCTTTTTGTCAGGGCTTCGAGATAACCCGCTGCGAAACCCGGTGTTCCGGCAAAGATGACTTTCAAACTGATTTTCCGCTCAGGTAACTAGGCGCGCTGTTTCTGAAGCTTCTGCAGCTTCTTACGGATGAGTTGTCTTTTCGCGTTCGACAGGTAGTCGACAAACAGCTTACCCTCCAGGTGGTCCATTTCGTGCTGGATACAGACTGCCAGGAGGTCTTCTGCATCCAAGGTAAAAGGTTCGCCATCCCGACCGATGGCTTCCAGCTGTATCTTCTCGAAACGGTCTACTGGCTCGTAAAACCCCGGGATTGATAAACATCCCTCGTTCGTCTCAATTTTGCCTTCTGAAGCCACGATAGTCGGGTTGATCAGCACAAATGGCTCATCCTGATTGTCTGAGACGTCAACAACGAGCAGTCTCTGGTGGAAGTTCACCTGTGTTGCCGCAAGCCCGATGCCTGGCGCCTGATACATGGTTTCGAGCATACGATCGGCCATCTCGACGATCCTGCCGTTCACCTCGGTGACGGGCTTCGCTACGGTTCTAAGCCGGGGATCCGGAAACTCTAGAATTTCTAATGGCACCATATGGTTTTGTTATATACCTCTAGTAAAAGCACAACTTGTGCTGCTAAGATTATGATCACCTTGAAGAATCCGGCGCCCGATCTAGACTCGGGGACTGGATGTTAAGGCCTCTGGAACCTGATATTGTACTCTTTTTCTGGTGGGATTCGCCTATGAAGATTCGCCTGATACCTATACTCGCGCTGGTTATATTCCTCTTCGGCGGCATTTCTGCTGCGGAAGAAGACCTCGGGTCTCTGCTCCGTGACGGTCATCCGGATGAATACCTGGTTCAGGAAGGCGATACGCTCTGGGGTATAGCAGCCATGTTCCTCAAGGATCCCTGGCACTGGCCTGAGATCTGGCATGTGAATCCAGCCATCGAGAATCCTCATTTGATCTATCCGGGCGATGAAATTGTCCTCAAATATGTCGGTGGTGATCCTGTCATCACGATCAATCGAGGACCCGGATCGCGCACAGTAAAACTTAAGCCACAACAACGTGTCCGTGAAGGTGATCGATACGAGAAGCTTGAGCCATGGATTCGTGTGGAACCTCTGGAGAGTGCCATTCCTGCCATTCCCCTGGATGCTGTATCCAGTTTGATGACGACGGGACGCATTGTTGAGAAAGACACCCTGGCGTTGGCGCCGCGAATTCTGGCAGGTAAGTCGGAAAGTCTGATTTTTGGCCCTGGAGACATTTTCTACGGACGGGGTGAGTGGGACGAAGAAACTTCGGTGTATGGCATTTTCCGCGAGGGTAACATCTACAAAGATCCGGAAACCGGCGAAATTCTGGGTTACGAGGCTGTTGAAGTTGGTCTGGCACGAGCGATTGACCGTGAAGGTGATCTGGTGACCTTCCGCATGTCCAGCGTGAGCGAGGACGTTCGTATTGGCGACCGTCTGATGGTGACGGAAGAGCGACGTGTTGAATCTACGTTTTACCCCACACCGCCGGATCGTCAGGTTGACGGCGTTATCATGACGGTACTTGGTGGTGTCACCCAGGTAGGCAGAAATGATGTCGTCGTGATCAACCGTGGTCTGAATCACGGTCTGGATGTGGGCCATGTGCTTGCTATCGCCAAACAGGGCAAGATGGTCAGGGATGGTGGTTTCCGTGGAGAGATGGTCCAGTTGCCAACCGAACGTGCCGGTGTCCTTCTGATATTCCAGGCATTTGAGAAAATGGCTTACGGTCTGGTGCTTCAAACCTCCGAACCGCTCAGGGTCGGCGACGTCGTTAGAACTCCCTGATTTAGTCACTTTCCTGCAGAGCTGGCAGAGTCTGCGCACAGGCCTCCCTGGCCAATCCCGATAAAATGGTGACCTCGTGAATGCTGCGAGGGCCCCGTGTCTGCTCCGAACGAAACTGCTATTGATGAAAACCTGCTGTATCTATTGCGCGAGTATGCCAACAAACCGGCGAAACTGGTTGAGGCTCTTTCTGTGCATTCACCGAAAGAGCTTGTTGACAGGCTGGAGAAGCCCAGATCAAGCGAGCAGTCACGACAGATAGAGCAGGATCTCAGATGGCTGACCCAGCCTGGCCACGACCTGGTTCTTTTCCATGATTCGGATTACCCGCCGCTACTTCGTCAGATCAGTGATGCACCTTTTGGGCTCTGGACCGATGGTGATCGGGGATGCCTGTCCGCACAGCCTCCCAGTGTTGCCATGGTTGGATCACGTAAAGCCAGTCACTATGGCAGAAGTCAGGCGTTGACGATCGCGACGCAACTGGCTGGTCGAGGATGCACTGTTATCAGTGGCCTGGCTTTGGGTATTGATGCGGCGGCCCATGAGGGAGCGCTGCAGGCAGAAGGGATAACCCTGGCTGTTCTGGGTTCCGGATGTGACCAGATCTATCCGCGCCGCCATTGGCGTCTTGCGGATAGAATCCGGGAGAAAGGACTCATTATCAGTGAGTTTCCTCCGGGCACCATGGCTTACCCTGGGCATTTCCCGCGCCGCAACAGAATTGTCACCGGAATGTCTCAGGCAGTGATTGTTGTCGAAGCGGCGCTGCGAAGTGGCTCACTGGTCTCTGCCAGGCTTGCCCTGGCACAGGGACGCGAAGTCATGGCGGTGCCTGGACCAGTCACGCATCCGAACACCAGAGGTTGTCATCATTTGATTCGGGATGGCGCGGCGCTGGTTGAGTCGGCTGAAGATGTGCTCAGGGAGCTCGGTTTTCTGGAAGACCCCCTGCTCCGCTGCGGACCGGATACGGACGCTCTTTCCGCTGAAGAACAGTCGCTGCTGGATGAGCTCATGGCCAATCCATCCAGCGTTGATGGTCTGGTAGAACTTCTGGGTCAGGCTGTAGACGAGATAACGGTGAATCTTGTCAGCCTTGAAGTCATGGGACTGATCCACTCGGATGGGGGTGTATATCATGTCACGGGCAATGCAGTTGAAAGGACTCGTTGAAACCGATAACGTCGCTCAGCTTTTTACTGGTTGCAGACGGTCTTTGAAATGGCGAGTCAATGGCAAATTCAACTTGCTGCTCATCACGTTCTCAGGGGTGGTGTTATTGCGTATCCGACGGAAGGCGTCTGGGGTCTGGGCTGCCTGCCGGAAGATGAACTGGCGGTAAACCGGATTCTGGAACTCAAGCAGCGATCCTGGACCCAGGGGCTCCTGCTCGTGGCTTCTGATATAACACAGTTCGCGGATTATCTGACAGACATCAGTTTCGAACAGTATCAGCAATTGACCACTGACTGGCCCGGCCCGGTGACTTATCTGGTCCCTCATAATGGCGTCGCACCAGACTGGATAGTCGGTACACATCAAACACTTGGCCTGCGTGTGACTGCCCATCCGCTTGTCAGAGCGCTTTGCGATCAATTGGGCCCGATCGTATCAACATCTGCCAACGTTAGTGGACATCCTTCGGCGATAAATGCCCTTCAGGTTCGACAGTCATTCGGTGATCAGATAGATATGATTGTTCCCGGCAGATTGGGTGGCCAGTCCGGTCCCAGCCAGATTAAGGTGCTCGAAACCGGGGAAATCATCCGATGAATCAGCTGGCGGTGTTTGGCAATCCCATTGAACACAGTCGTTCACCGGAGATACATGCGGCTTTTGCGCGCCAGGCCAATATAAATCTGAGTTACGAGAAGATCCTGGTACCGGAAGGTGGGTTTCAGGCCTCAGCGGAGTCATTCTTCGCTCAGGGTGGGCTGGGGTGCAACGTCACGGTGCCTTGTAAAGTTGATGCCTGGGAACTTGTCGATGAGATCGGAGCTGATGCTGCACTTGCTGAAGCAGTAAACACCATCAGCCGCCTTCCGGATGGCCGCTTGCGTGGTGACAATACGGATGGCCGAGGTCTTGTTTCAGATCTGCAACAAAATCTAGGTTGGTCTTTGCCTGGTGCCCGGATACTGGTGCTGGGTGCCGGGGGTGCCGTCAGCGGTGTTATAGGTAGCCTGCTCGATCAGGATCCAGAGCTGATTCACGTTCACAATCGCACGCATGCCACGGCGGAGAAGCTGGTTTCTCGTTTCTGCATGCCTTCTGTACAACCTGGACAGCTTGCCGCCATAGAGAAAGCGGAGCTCGGTGAGCAGTATGATGTGGTCATTAACGGTACGTCAGCTGGTCTTTCAGATCAGAAGATAGCGTTGCCGCCGAGTATCGTAGGCAAAAACACTCGCTGCTATGACATGGTGTATGGCAATAAAGCGTTTGCGTTTCTGAACTGGTCCAGGGAGGCAGGAGCCGGCGCGACCGCTGATGGGCTGGGAATGCTGGTGGAGCAGGCGGCTCTGGCATTCTCGATCTGGTTTCGAACACCAGTAGATACAGCGCCGGTTATAGAACAGCTCAGGTCATAGTGCCTGTCCACAATATCGATTTAAGGAAGTTTTCATGAGTAATCCTCTGCTGCAGGCCAATCCGCTGCCACCTTTCAGCGATATCCGAGCCGAACACATGGCACCGGCGGTTGAACAGACGCTGGCCCAGGCCCGCGAAGGTATAGAGCGCATCGCTGCCTCCGGGAATTTCAGTTACAAGACGGTGGTGAAGGCAAGAGAGGAACTTGAAGACCAGCTGCAGCAGGTCTGGTCGCCGATCGGTCATTTGAATGGTGTGCTGAATTCACCGGAGATCAGGGAAGCGCATAGCCGGGGATTGGAACTTCTTACCGAGTACTACACCGAGATGGGTCAGAACCGTGCTTTGTTCGAGGCCTACCGCGCAGTTCGTGAGTCTGATGAGTTTGATCTTCTTGTCCAGGCAGAAAAGAAGGTTGTCGAAAATGCACTGCGCGATTTCCGTTTGTCTGGTATTGATCTGCCAGAAGCAGACCAGCAGAGATACTCTGAACTGGCCAGGGAGATTTCGGCTCTTAACAGCCAGTTCAATAATAATGTCCTGGATGCAACACAAGCCTGGCGAAAGGAAGTTTCTGAATCTGAGCTTGCTGGTGTCCCGGACACGGCAAAGGCATTGTTGCGGCAGGCCGCTGAAGCCGAAGGTCTTGATGGGTATCTGCTGACGCTCGATGCACCCTGCTATCTTGCGGTGATGACTTACTGCGATGACCGCGGGCTGCGTAAAGAGATGTACCTAGCATATGGTACCCGCGCTTCGGATCGAGGTCCCAACGCGGGTGAATTTGATAACTCACAGGTGATGCAGGATCTTATGACTGCACGCCTGGCTCAGGCGAAAATCCTGGGTTTTGAAAACTACGCAGAACTGTCCGTTGCCAGGAAAATGGCTCGAACTCCTGAGGAGGTGCTGGAGTTTCTGGATAATCTGGCGTCCAAAAGCCGTCCCAGTGCGGAGCAGGATTTTCTGAATCTGTGTGAGTTTGCCAGAGATCATGGCGGACCTGACGTGCTTGAGCCATGGGATACGGCTTATTACAGCGAAAAGCTCAAGAAGGCGGCCTTCGATATCTCGCAGGAAGAGCTGCGGCCCTATTTTCCAGCACCCCGCGTACTGGAAGGCATGTTTGAGGTGGTCAGGCGCCTGTTTGATATCGATATTGTCAGCGATCCATCGATGCCGGTCTGGCATGAAGATGTACTGACCTATGAAATCAGGAAGACGGGACAGACGATTGCCCGCTTTTATGTCGACCTCTATGCGCGCCAGAATAAGCGTGGTGGTGCCTGGATGGATGACTGCCGGGTCAGACGGTCTTTGTCCTCTGGTGGACTTCAGTTGCCAGTGGCCTATCTGACCTGCAACTTTTCCGGTCCTGTCGGTGATGACCCGGCGTTGCTCAGTCATGATGAAGTCGTCACCCTGTTTCATGAGTTCGGTCATGGTCTGCATCACATGATGACTCAGGTGGAAGCGGCTGCGGTCTCCGGTATCAATGGGGTGGCCTGGGATGCCGTTGAATTGCCATCCCAGTTTATGGAGAACTTCTGCTGGCAGGCGGAATCTCTGTCATTCATCTCGGGACACTATCAGTCAGGGGATCCGCTGCCCCAGGATATGCTGGAGAAACTCCTGAAAGCGCGAAATTTCAATGCAGCGATGATGATGGTGCGTCAGCTGGAATTCGCGCTGTTTGATTGCCGTCTACACGTCGGGTTCGATCCCTCAGTCAACAATCAGATTGCTGAGATCATCCACCAGGTGCGTGAAGCTGTCGCTGTGGTGCAGCCTCCAGAGGAATATGCGTTCCAGCATGGTTTTTCTCATATCTTCGGTGGCGGTTATGCCGCTGGTTACTACAGCTATAAATGGGCAGAGGTGCTGTCTGCGGACGCTTTTGCCAAGTTCCTGGAAGACGGCATTTTTAATCGACAGACAGGTGAAAAGTTTCTGGCAACTATCCTGGAAAAAGGCGGTTCAGAAGACGCCATGGACCTGTTCGTCGCGTTTCGGGGTCGTGAACCGGAAGTCGAAGCGCTTCTCCGCCAGGATGGAATCGCTGCATGAGCACTGATTTCAAAAAAAGGTTTATCGCGGGTGCCGTCTGTCCCGCCTGCAATCGTGAAGATACGCTTTATGTTCTGAAATCAGAGGCATCCGCCAGTCGCCACTGCGTTGAGTGTGATTTCTCAGAGGATCAGTCTGATCTTGACAAAAGTTCGCCTGTTGGCGAATGGTCTCCTGTCCGCTTGACGGATTCCGAACAGTGAGAATTCTGCGCTTGCTGTCAAGCACTTTTCCTCTTGGCGTTGATCAGGGTCAAGTTGTCAAAAGGTGCGTCGCTGCTATAATTGCGGCGTTTGTTGCTATGCAACAGGCATCTCCAAGGGCCTGGTTTCAAAGCAGTACACACGAAGAATAATAATCGTTGCTAGGTGGCACAAATGCCCATGGCACTCGTTTTTTAATTATGGAGTTTCATTCATGAATAGAGTGAAGCGGATGTGGCAACTCGGATTGTCCCTACTGCTATTCAGCAATGTTGCGTTGGCCGACTGGTCTTCGTTAAACCTCAGGCAAGGTGTCACGGAAATCAGTCGCAGTGTTTATGACCTGCATATGCTGATCTTTTATGTGTGCTGCGTAATCGGTGTGGTTGTCTTTGGCATCATGATCATTTCCATGCTCATGCATAGGAAATCCATTGGCGCAGAACCGGCAACTTTCCATGAGAATACCAAACTTGAAATCGTCTGGACTGTAATCCCCATAGTCATTCTGTTAGTCATGGCGGTACCGGCCACCAGTACGCTTCGTGACATGTACGAATCTGGCGATGCCGATATTGATATCGAGGTGCGTGGTTACCAGTGGAAATGGCAGTACACGTATCTGGACGATGACCCCGCGAAGGAAATCAAATTCATGAGTGCGCTTCTGACACCTCAGTCTGAGATTCAGAATGAGGAAGCCAAAGGCGAGCACTATCTGCTGGATGTGGATAACCCCCTGGTTATTCCCATCAACAAGCGGGTCAGATTCCTGGTAACCGCTGAAGACGTGATTCATGCGTTCTGGGTTCCGGACTTTGCCGTCAAGAAAGATGCAATTCCTGGTTTTGTACACGAGGCCTGGACGGTGGTTGATGAACCAGGTGTTTATCGTGGCCAGTGTGCTGAGCTTTGCGGTAAGGACCATGGTTTTATGCCTATCGTTGTTCATGCGGTAGAGCAGGAAGAATATGACGCCTGGGTGATCGAGAAGCAGGAAGAAGCAGCTGCGGTCTTCGAGACTGTCGGCAAAACCTGGACCATGGATGAGCTCATGGCCAAGGGTGAGGATGTGTACATGCAGCACTGCGCCGCTTGTCACCAGCCCAATGGTATGGGTCTGCCACCGGCATTCCCGTCGCTGGTGGGTGAGGGGCTGTCCGTCGGCGATATGGATGGGCATATCGATATCGTCATTAACGGTAAAGCAGGAACTGCGATGCAGGCGTTTGGTGCTCAGCTGAATGCAGCAGAGATCGCAGCAGTAGTTACCTATGAGCGGAACGCCTGGGGCAACAACATGAATGAGATGGTTCAGCCGAAAGACATTAACACCATGATGGCGAACCAATAGGAGGTAGACGATGAGCGCAGTTATTGAAGAACATCACCACGACGACCATCACCATGGCCCGGACAAGGGCATCATGCGCTGGGTCTTAACAACGAATCATAAAGACATTGGCACGCTCTACCTCTGGTTCAGTTTCGCCATGTTCCTGTTGGGCGGTGTACTCGCTCTTGGCATTCGTGCGGAACTGTTTCAACCAGGTCTGCAGATTGTTCAGCCGGAGCTGTTCAATCAGCTGACAACCATGCACGGTCTTATCATGGTATTCGGTGCCGTCATGCCGGCTTTTGTCGGATTGGCTAACTGGTTGGTGCCGATGATGATCGGCGCGCCAGATATGGCGTTGCCGCGAATGAACAACTACAGCTTCTGGATTCTGCCGTTTGCCTTTGGCATGTTGGCGTCAACCTTCTTTATGGACGGTGGTGCGCCTAACTTTGGCTGGACCTTCTATGCGCCGCTGTCCACTGACTATGCGCCGCCGAGTGTGACCTATTTTATTTTTGCGGTACACATGATGGGTATCTCCTCCATCATGGGTTCAATTAACGTGATCGTCACGATCCTCAACATGCGGGCACCGGGCATGACACTGATGCAGATGCCCCTGTTTGTCTGGACCTGGCTGATTACTGCCTATCTGCTGATTGCCGTGATGCCTGTTCTCGCTGGTGTTGTAACCATGATGCTGATGGACATTCACTTCGGTACGTCGTTCTTTAATGCGGCGGGCGGTGGTGACCCCGTATTGTTCCAGCATGTCTTCTGGTTCTTCGGTCATCCAGAGGTATACATCATGATTCTGCCGGCATTTGGTGTCGTATCAGCAATCATCCCGACCTTCGCCCGCAAACGACTTTTCGGGTACGACTCCATGGTTTATGCCTCGGCGTCTATCGCATTCCTGTCTTTCATTGTATGGGCACACCATATGTTTACGGTGGGTATTCCCATCGCCGGTGAGCTGTATTTCATGTATGCCACGATGCTGATTGCGGTACCGACGGGTGTGAAGGTGTTCAACTGGGTGGCCACCATGTGGCAGGGCTCGATGACATTTGAAACGCCGATGCTGTTTGCCATCGCCTTTGTCATCCTGTTTACGATTGGAGGCTTCTCGGGTCTGATGCTGGCAATTACACCGGTGGACTTCCAGTACCATGACACTTACTTCGTGGTGGCACACTTCCACTACGTACTGGTGCCGGGGTCGGTATTCTCCATTATGGCCGCTGTCTATTACTGGCTGCCCAAGTGGACCGGTAACATGTATGACGAGACTCTGGGTAAGACGCACTTCTGGCTGTCTTTTATTGGTGTGAACGTCACCTTCTTCCCGCAGCACTTTATCGGTCTCGCCGGTATGCCGCGTCGTATTCCCGATTATGCGCTGCAGTTCGCTGACTGGAACATGATATCCAGCTGTGGTGCTTTCCTGTTTGGCTTCAGCCAGCTGCTGTTCCTGTTCATCGTGATCAAGTGCATCAGAGGTGGTGAGAAAGCGACGGATCGAGTCTGGGAAGGTGCCCATGGTCTGGAATGGACGATTCCATCGCCCGCGCCATATCACACCTTTTCTACGCCTCCTACCGACATGAAGGAAGCGCACGGCTAATGAACGAACCTGTTAGTCCAGCAAAAACTGTCCGGCAACTGCTTATGGTGGTTGTCGGCATGTTTGGTTTTGGTTTTGCCATGGTGCCGCTTTACGACATCATGTGTGAGGTCACGGGCTTTAATGGCAAGACCTCGGGTCCATACCAGGCGGCCGAAACGCAGGAAGTTGATGAATCAAGAACGGTTACGGTTCAGTTTCTTGCGAATAACAATGCCAGCATGCCCTGGGAGTTTCGACCCAAGGTCAGAAAGATGGTTGTGCACCCTGGCAAGATGAATGAAGCGGAGTTCTATGTTCGAAATGTCACCGGGAAGACAATGGCTGCACAGGCTGTTCCCAGTGTGACGCCTTTCAATGCTGCGGAGTATATGCACAAAACAGAATGTTTCTGTTTTGAGCAACAAAAACTTGAGCAGGGTGAAGACCTGGATATGCCGTTGCGATTCATCATTGATCAGAATATCCCAGAGGATGTGACGACACTGACACTGTCTTACACTCTCTATGACATAACAGAACAATTAGAGTTAGTACAAAACTAACTAGACCGGAGTTTTTCAGGAGAAACTTATGTCCACGCAAGACGCTTACGAAGAGTATTACGTACCGCACAACAGTAAGCTGCCAATTTTTGCCTCCCTGGGGATCTTCCTCACGGTCTATGGCATGGCCAACATGTTCAACGAGATGACGGCTGGCGTAGACAGCAGTTTCGGGGAGATATTTTTCCTGGTAGGTGGTCTCGTTTTAGGAACGACCTTGTTCTTCTGGTTTGCCCAGGTGATCAAGGAAAACCACGAGAAACTTTACAGTGACCAGATGAACCGATCCTTCGTCTGGGGGATGAGCTGGTTTATCTTTTCTGAGGTCATGTTCTTTGCCGCCTTCTTTGGTGCACTTTTCTATATCCGTATGTTTGTTGTGGACTGGATTGGTGGTGTCGGTGATCGAGGTCCTTCCGATATGCTTTGGCCCGAGTATCAGCCGAACTGGCCCATGCTAGAAACACCCAACCCCGAACTTTTCCCGGGTGCCACAGAAACCATCAGCCCCTGGGGTTTGCCTCTGGTGAACACCATTCTTCTGGTGACCTCTAGCTTCACCATCACGATTGCCCACCATGGACTTAATGAAGGCAACCGCAAGAAACTCGTGGGCTGGCTGGCTGGTACCATCGCGCTTGGTATCGTCTTCCTGTTTGTTCAGGGCTACGAGTACTACCACGCCTACAATGATCTCGGTCTTACCCTGAACTCCGGTATTTTTGGTACTACGTTCTTTATGCTCACCGGCTTTCACGGGGCACACGTGACTCTGGGTACGTTCATGCTGATCATTATGTTGTTTCGTGCGATGAAGGGTCATTTCACCAAGGAAGACTGTTTCGGTTTTGAAGCGGCAGCCTGGTACTGGCACTTTGTTGATGTTGTCTGGCTGGGTCTTTTTGTCTTTGTCTATGTCCTTGGTAGCTAGACGTATCCTTGTTTAATAGAAACCCCGCTTTTGCGGGGTTTTTTGTGCGTATACTCTGACTGATGGTAATTAAATTTCTCGTTGTTGTTCTTTTTATCGCTAACCTGGTGGCGCTGGGCACGGCACTCTTCGCCCTGCTTAACGACGAAGGGCGGGAAGGCGGCAAGCGAACCGCAAAGTTCCTGCTGATCCGGGTCTCACTGGCGGGCGCTCTGCTGGTAGTCATTGTATATGGCTTCTACACCGGCGAACTGGGTGTAGGAGTTCCCTGGTACGATGCCTCACGGCAATGAACCAAAACCCTGTTCGGCACTTTGTCTTCAACTGGAAAGTCAGTCTTTTTGCGCTGTTGTGCCTGGTCCTGTTTGTTAACCTCGGGTTCTGGCAGCTTGAACGTGAAGATGAGAAACGTGTCTTTCTGGCACAACAGGCATCCATAACAAAGCAGCCAGCAATCCCTGCAGGCAAGTTGCCGGATGATGGCCGACTTTATGGTCTGCCCGTCATCTTAAGTGGCCGTTTTGATAAGGATGCGATCTTCCTTCTGGATAACCGGGTTCTGAATGGCAAAGTGGGATTTGAAGTGCAGCATCTTTTTCACGATGTATCTGGACGCCGCTTTCTGGTGAATCGTGGATTTGTGCAGATGGGCAGAACGCGACAGGACGAAGTTTTGATACCAGAAATTCCGGACGCAGAGATTTCAATAAAGGGCTATATATATCAAAGAGATAACTCTGTTAACGCTATGCAAAACGAAGATATCACTGAGAACTCATTTCCGGTCATAGTGCAACATGCTGATATTGTGCAGTTTGGAAAACTTTTGGAACTTCGGCTGTATCCCCATGTTATCCGGCTTCGGGACGGCGAAATCGCCTCATTGCCGAGACACTGGCCTGATACCAATATGTTGCCAGAGAAACACAGAGGCTATGCCATACAATGGTTCACCATGGCGTTGGCGGTAACCATGGCATGGCTCTTTTTCAGTTACAGGAAGATAGAGTCATCAGATAGTAAGACGGAGGCAGCTTTATGAGTGATAGCGCAAACGAACAGATCAAAGAAACCAGTGCAGAGGCGCTGAGAGCCAGTCGTATTAAGCTACTGTCACTGATTGCCATCGCTTTCGTGCCGATTTTCATTGCTTACATTGCTTACTTCTATTTCCCATCCATGGCACCTTCTGGTTCGACCAATCAGGGACATCTGGTCTGGCCGGTTGTCGAGGGAAACAGCGTTGATCCTTCACTGGAGGCTCTTGAAACCTGGGCCCTGATTCAACCTGTGGATGCTGAGTGTCTCGGTGACTGCAAAGAGATGATGTACCTGTCCAGACAAGTCGTGACGGGTCTGGGCAAGAATACCGACAGGGTGAAAAGAGTGCTTTTATCGCCCTCCGAGTTATCAGATGGCTTATCTGAATATGTTCGGGCAGAACACAGAGATGTACTGGTGATTCAGTCCAGCACCTCAATTTTTGCAGAAATTACAGAAATACGACCGGCGCTGTTCCTCATGGATCCTAATGGCAACATTATGATGTTCTATTCCATGGACAAGGCTGGAAAACCCATGCTCAAAGACCTGAAACACCTGCTGAAAATTTCCAATATCGGATAAGCGAAGGTATCATTCGCTCCCAGAATTTTTACCCCCGACTATGACCGACGTAACCCAAACATACGAGCAATCCGCCGGCTGGCGTGACTATCTGGAGATGTGTAAGCCCAGGGTCGTTCTGCTGATGCTGTTGTGCACGCTCGTCGGTATGTTTCTTGCCACGGAAGGTATGGTGCCCTGGGACATCATCGTATTCGGTAACCTCGGCGTTGCCCTTGTCGCCGGATCCGCAGCAGCCTTGAATCATCTGGTCGATTCGAACATCGATGCCAGGATGGCACGGACGGAGAATCGCCCGATCGCCCAGGGTCGTGTTACCAATACTCAAGGCGCCATGTTTGTCGCCGCTACCGGTATAGCGGGCATGACGATACTGGCCGTCCTGATCAACCCGCTGACGGCTTGGCTGAATCTGGCTTCATGGATAGGCTACGGCGTTATCTATTCCATGTATCTGAAGCGTGCCACGCCACAGAATATTGTGATTGGCGGATTGTTCGGTGCGGCACCGCCTCTGTTTGGCTGGACCGCAGTAACAGGTAGTGTGGATGGCGGTGGCTTGTTGCTTGTTCTGATTATTTTTGCGTGGACGCCGCCGCATTTCTGGGCACTGGCGATAGATCGGATGGAAGAGTACCGCAAGGTGGATATACCGATGCTGCCTGTTACTCACGGTGCGAGCTACACCAAGGTGCACATACTGCTCTACACCATCATCATGATTGTGACGACGATTCTGCCCTATGTCATCGGTATGAGTAACATTTTCTATCTGTTTTCAGCGCTGGCGCTGGGTGCGGGCTTCCTCTACTGGTCCCTGGTTATGCTGTTCACAGATAACAGCAGGGCACCGATCGAGACCTTCCGTTATTCCATTTTTTATCTTATGGCACTGTTTGTTGCCCTGTTGGTGGATCATTACCTCTTTCCCGTCACCTATACTGGCTGAAATTCGCTGATGGACACTGGTGTTAGAAATACCCTGTTTGGGATAGCAGCATTTATTTCTCTTATCCTCGGACTGCTCGTGGCGAGCATGATGATACCCAGACCTATGACGCCTGAAGAAGCGCAGAAGCTTGGCTTTTATCGATTCGAATCGCCGAGAGCTATCTCTGATTTCAGCATGCAGAATCAGGATAGCGAATCCGTAGGAATTGAGAACCTTAAGGGTCAATGGTCGATTCTCTTTTTTGGTTTTACGACCTGCCCTGATATCTGCCCGACTACCCTGAGCGTTCTTGCCGAAGCGGTGGATGGGATTGAGACACCGCCGCAGGTTGTGATGGTGAGCGTTGACCCTGACAGGGATACACCTGAAAAACTCAGCCAATACGTACCTGCCTTTGACCCTGACTTTCAGGGATTTGTGGGTACCTTCGATGAGACTGTGAATCTCGCTCAACAGGTGAATGTTGCCTTTGGCAAGGTCCCTGGTGGAGGGTCCGGTTCTTACCTGGTTGACCATACGGCCTCGCTGGTGCTTGTTGATCCGGAGGGCAGATATGCCGGTTTCATCAAGTCGCCACATAACGCACAGAATATTCAGAGAATCGCGGCAACTCTGTAGACCCATACAAGTTTATTTCTACATGATTTAGAATGGCCGAAATTCGAAGACCGGTGTCTTTGTGAGTGCCATACTCCAGGCGGAAACTAGTGGGAGTCTAGTTGACCGTTATCAGCAGGTAAGAAAGCAGTCGGAAGATCTGTGTGCCCCTCTTGCCATCGAGGACTATCAGGTTCAGCCGATGGATGACGCCAGTCCTCCCAAGTGGCACCTGGCTCATGTTTCCTGGTTTTTTGAAACCTTTCTTCTGGTTCCCGAACTTCCTGGATACCAGAGATTCAATCCAGCCTTCGAAACGCTGTTTAACTCCTACTACAACGGCGTCGGCAGACCATTTCCTCGATCGAAGCGCGGCCATCTTTCTCGCCCCACAGTTGCTGAAATCTATGACTATCGCGGTCATGTGGACGAAGCCATGGTGCGGTTGTTGTCGGGATCACTCAGCGACGATGCCTGTCTCAGGGTCGAGGTGGGGTTGAATCATGAGCAGCAACATCAGGAACTTCTGCTGACAGACCTCAAGTACAACCTTGGCAACAATCCTCTGAAGCCGGCTTATGCAGATTCCAAGCCGGAAGCCAGCGTCGCTTCAGAATTTGATTGGACCCGTTTCGATGGCGGTCTCTTCGACATTGGCGCGGATAGAGATGCCAGCTATGTGTTTGATAATGAAACACCTCGCCACAAGGTTTACATCGATTCTTTTGAACTGGCTAATCGACCCGTCACCAACGGTGAATATATTGAATTCATCCTTGATCGTGGCTATGAAAGGTTTGAGCTCTGGTTGTCCGATGGTTGGGCGCATCTGGCTGGCTTAGGAGAGACCCGTTGGGAAATGCCGCTCTACTGGCGGCGTGAAGGCGATCAGTTTTTCGAGTACACCCTGAGCGGTGAACGTCTGGTGGATTTGAATACGCCGGTCTGCCATGTCAGTGGCTATGAAGCGGACGCCTTTGCTCGATGGCGAGGCTGTCGCCTGCCGACAGAGTGTGAGTGGGAGCTGGCTGCGACCTCACTGCCAGTGCTGGGTAATCTGCTGGAATCAAAAAATTTCCATCCGCTTGGTGTCGCCAGTAACGAAGGGCTTGCAGGAATGTTCGGTGACGTCTGGGAATGGACTGCAAGCAGTTATGGCCCTTATCCCGGTTACCAGGCATTTGAAGGACAGCTGGGTGAGTACAACGGCAAGTTTATGGCGAACCAGCTGGTACTCAGAGGGGGTTCCTGTGCATCCGCCGCCTCCCACATCCGCGCAACCTATAGAAACTTTTTTTATCCACCTGATCGCTGGCAGTTTTCCGGTATCCGCCTTGCCAGGGACAGCTCCTGAAGGAACCCCAATGAATTCGCTGTCTTCAGTACATTTTTATGACCAGTCCATGGAGCTCGACGATCACGGTGATGAGATTCTCTCGGGTCTGGCTGAGCGTCCGCGCACCCTGTCGCCGAAGTTCTTTTATGATGAAAAAGGCTCTGAACTTTTCACCGAGATAACCCGTCAACCTGAGTACTATCTCACCAGGACAGAGACTGATCTTCTGCGGCAACATGTTGAGGAGATCAGTGAGCTGATCGGTGATGACTTTATCCTGATTGAATACGGCAGTGGTTCATCGGAGAAAATCCGGATCCTGCTGGATTCTCTGAAGCCTGCCATCTATGCACCCCTGGATATTTCTCGGGATTATCTGGCTCAGGCGGCTCAGGCGCTTGGTAAGGAGTTTCCGTGGCTGGAAGTCCATGCGACCTGCGTTGACTTCACAGGAGAGTTCGAACTTCCCTTTGCCAGTGAAAAACGCCGGGTCAGTTTTTTCCCCGGCTCAAGTATTGGCAACTTTGAACGTGATGAGGCTCAGGCATTTCTGAAGCGGATACGCAGACTGGTAGGTGAGACAGGCGGCCTGCTTCTGGGTGTGGATATGAAGAAAGATTCAGTCATTCTCAATGATGCCTACAATGACAATCTGGGCGTTACCGCCGCTTTTAACCTGAACATCCTGACTCATCTAAATCGCGAGTACGGCGCTGATTTCGATGTCGATGGATTTCATCATGAAGCCCGCTATAACGAGCAGCAAGGGTGTGTACAGATGTTCCTGGTCAGTGAACGTGATCAACAGATTTCGTTAAACGGAAAGAACATCGAGTTTCATGAAGGCGAAAGAATTCACACTGAGAACTCACATAAGTATACCGTGAGCGAGGTGCATGAAATGGGTCGAGCGGCAGGTTTCGAAAAAGCTGAGACCTGGCAGGATGCGGATGGTCTGTTTGGTGTTTTCTATCTTTATTCTTAATGGCCGTCTACTGAGCGGCTTTCCCTCCGAACCTTGATCAGGCGAGAGATCGTGCCAGTCCGAGCATAGCGTTAGGATCCTTCAGGGGTGGATCGCCACTTAAAAGTCTTGTCAGGGCGAATCTTCCCGCGCTGACCCGCTGCAAGCGGGGCAGTACCTGATGTTCCTGATCCGTTAACGCACGCACACTTTCGTATCCGTCGATAAGCGCCTGTTTCATGGACTGTACGATGACATTGTCGACAGCACACCAGTCGTTTATGGCGATGGCGATATCCTGTATCAACAGGTCATTGCAGGCATGGTAGAAGTCGATTACACCGCTGAGTTCGCCGTTGTCTCGGAACAGGGCATTGTCCTGAAAAAGGTCACCATGAATGATGCCCCGAGGTAAGTCAGCGGAAAGAATCTGCCCATATTCGTCCGCCAGCGTGCTTAATAGTTGCTGATCATCCTGATTCATTCGAGGAGCCAGCTGCATGATGGACCGGGTCATCCAGTCATGACCATAAGGATTTTCCCGCTCGCTGCTGAGTTCTGACAACGCCAGGTGAGCCCTTGCCATGAACTGGCCGATGGCTTCGCACTGTGACTCACTGATGGTCTCCAGGTGAGTACCGTCCAATCTCGGGAAAAGGAAGGTTGGTTTACTGCAGAAGATGGTAGATGTCATGCCATCCAGTGTGGCTAACGGCGCTGCCACCGGCAGTCCATTCTGGTAGAGGTGAGTCATGACCTTGTTAAAGAACGCGATTTCATGGAAACCAAGGCCCTCGATGATGGTCAGAATGTAATGTTGGTTGTCGCCGTTGCTGAGCAGGGTTACCCGGTAATTCGAGTTTTCTATGCCGCCCTCAATGGGTTCGTGATGCGCGAGATCGCCTCTTCCGAACATGACAAGGTAGCGGCTGAGTGCCTGCTCCGAGAATGTGGTAAATGCGGCCATAAGAATGGAACAATCAATTAGGTAAAGGCTTCAGAACTCGACAATAACCCATTGGGGATATAGCTGGCGCTTGTGGTCCAGGCTTTCGTAATGGGGGGCACCATCTGCAGGTACCATGTAGTAGGGTCGCCCCCGTTTCGGCACAACCTTGATCATGGTCAGAATGCCATTCTGCCGATACTCATAGATCATTCGATCGCCACCTTCGACAATCTGGATATCGTCTTCTTCCCGCTCTTCGGCAAATGAAGACATCGGTAGCGTGAAAGCCAGACAAACGATAACGAGCATAGCGATCCATGGAAAATGCAGGGTGTTCAAAGTATGGTGGAAGTTGCTTCGCATGAGGTTTGTGAATTGAAGAAAGATTTTTCGCTCGTTCTTATCGACGGGTCATCCTACCTGTTTCGTGCCTACCATGCACTTCCGCAGCTGGTCTCTTCCAAAGGCCAGCCTACGGGCGCTATAAAGGGTGTCATCAGCATGATCAGGAAACTGATGGCTGATTATTCGGACAGTCATATCGCCGTTGTTTTTGATGCGAAGGGCAAGACCTTTCGCAATGAAATCTATGAGGATTACAAGGCAAACCGACCACCCATGCCCGACGAACTTCGCAGTCAGATCAAACCGATCCACGACATCATTCGGAAAATGGGTCTGCCACTCTTGATTGTCGAGGATGTGGAAGCTGACGATGTCATCGGCACATTGGCGCACCAGGCCACGAATCAAAAGATGGATGTACTGATTTCTACCGGTGACAAGGACATGGCCCAGTTGGTGACGCCACACGTTACGCTGATCAACACCATGAACGATTCGATCATGGATGAATCCGGCGTGGTTGAGAAGTTCGGTGTCAGACCTGATCAGATCATAGATTACCTGGCATTGGTCGGTGACACCTCTGACAACATTCCCGGGGTACCCAAGTGTGGACCCAAGACCGCAGTGAAATGGCTTACTGAATACCAGAGTCTGCAGGGTGTGATGGACAATGCGGATGCGATCAAGGGTAAGGTTGGAGAGAACTTAAGGGATTCGCTCTCCTTTCTGCCGATGTCTTACGAGCTTGCGACCATTCGAAAGGATGTCTCTCTGGAGGCGGGAGTTGAAGAACTCCTGTTGGAAGAACCTGACAATGAAGGATTGCTGGAAGCATTTACAGAGCTCGAGTTCAGGCCCTGGGTAGCGGAACTCGGGGACACACCCACTTCTTCGGAAAACGATTCCGCCGGTGAAGCGCTGGATGTCGACTATGACATTGTTTATACCCTTGATGAACTTGAAGCATGGATCGATACCCTGAAACAGGCAGAAGTTTTCGCCTTCGATACGGAAACCACCAGCCTGGATTATATGGAAGCGAGAATTGTCGGTGTTTCATTTTGCGCAGAGGCTGGTAAAGCAGCTTACGTTCCAGTTGCACATGACTATGAAGGCGCACCGGAACAGCTCTCGATGGAGGATGTGTTTTCCAGATTGAGACCTCTTCTGGCGGATCCCGAGAAAACGATCATAGGTCAAAATCTCAAATACGATATCAGTGTAATGGCAAACCACGGCATTGAGGTTAAGGCGAAGATCTTCGATACCATGCTGGAATCCTATGTACTGAACTCGGTTGCTTCTCGCCACAATATGGATGACCTCGCGCTCAAGTATTTGGGAGTTAATACGGTCCACTTTGAAGATATCGCTGGGAAGGGTGCCAAGCAGTTGACCTTTAACCAGATCGATCTGGATAAGGCAGGGCCTTATGCAGCAGAGGACGCCGATATCACCTTAAGATTACACCAGGTTCTCTTTCCTAAGCTGGAAGCCGAACCGTCCCTGCTTTCTGTCTACACAGATATTGATCTGCCGCTGGTGCCGATTCTGTCGCGAGTGGAGCGTGACGGCGTTCTGCTCGATGAGGACCAGTTGCATAGTCAAAGTAAAGAACTCGAAAAGCGTCTATCCGAACTGGAGCAGGAAGCTTATGGTCTGGCCGGTGAGGAATTTAACCTCGGCTCCACAAAGCAACTGCAGGTAATCTTCTTTGAGAAGCTTGGATTGCCAGTAATCAAAAAGACACCCAAGGGTCAGCCCTCCACTGCTGAACCGGTATTGCAGGAACTGGCTTTAGATTACCCTTTGCCCGCGGTAATTATGGAATACCGTGGCCTCTCCAAGCTTAAGTCGACCTATACGGATCAGTTGCCGAAGCAGATCGCACCTTCCACGGGACGGATTCATACTTCGTATCATCAGGCGGTGGCAGCCACCGGTAGACTTTCCAGCACGGACCCTAACCTGCAGAACATACCAATTAGAACTGAAGAAGGTCGTCGAGTGCGTAAGGCGTTCATTGCACCGGAAGGTTACAAGGTGATGGCCGCGGATTATTCACAAATTGAACTTCGTATCATGGCGCACCTCTCTGAAGATGAGGGTCTGGTTAATGCGTTCAAAGAAGGTCTGGATATTCACAAGGCTACTGCAGCAGAGGTTTTTGGTGGTTCGATTGACAGCGTCGCGGACGAACATCGTCGCAGTGCAAAGGCCATCAATTTTGGTTTGATTTACGGCATGTCAGCCTATGGTCTGGCCAGGCAATTGAACATCAGTCGTGGAGATGCTCAAGACTATATTGACCTCTACTTTGAACGTTATCCTGGCGTGCTCGACTACATGGACCGGACCCGGGCTTTAGCGGCAGAGCAGGGTTACGTGGAGACGATTTTCGGCCGTCGGCTCTACCTGCCGGAGATCAAGGCCAGCAACTTCCAGAGGCGTCAGGCCGCAGAGCGAACCGCTATTAACGCGCCGATGCAGGGTAGTGCTGCAGACATCATCAAGCGTGCGATGATTGCCGTCGACAAATGGCTGCAGGAAGCGGATCTGGACACCCGCATGACCATGCAGGTTCACGATGAACTGGTACTGGAAGTGCCTGAGTCGCGCGTTGCAGAAGTCGCAGAAGGAATTGAACGCCTCATGTCCGGTGCAGCGGATCTCTCAATCCCGCTGGTTGTTGAGGCTGGCGTGGGAGATAACTGGGACGAGGCGCACTAAATTCTATAGAGACAAAAATCGAGTAACTTTCACTATTTATTTGGACCCTGCCGAGGAACTTTTCCTGGTGATGCCAGTCTCAATATGTGTAGGCAGGAAATGATGAGTAACGACTTTGATTGTCTAAGTGGCAACTTCGGTGATTTTCTCCCCCAAAAGATCCGAAGTACGGGCCCTGGTCAACCCTCCCCAATAGTGACCAGGGCCTTTTTTTGCCTGAAATTTTTTAAGCGTCTTCCTTAAACGCCTTCCAACCAGCCTGAAACGGTGTTATCCAGTGTCTCAAGGCCGAGCCTCTTGGTTGCAGAAAACACCTGGGCTGTCGCATTTTCTGCCAGGTTGCGTTGCAGCCCTAATAACGCGGCCTGCTGCCCTCCCCGCTTGAGTTTATCCGCTTTGGTGAGCAGGATGTGGACGGGTAAATCCGCCTGGGAAGACCATTTGAGCATCATTTCATCAAATTCTTTCAGTGGATGGCGAATATCCACCATAAGAATAATGCCTCGCAGTGATGTGCGCGCCCTCAGGTAGTCGTCCAGGTGTTTCTGCCAGTGATCCTTGACGCTCATCGGAACTTTTGCGTAGCCGTATCCGGGTAAATCAACGAGTTTGCAGGTGTCAGAAATGGTAAAAAAGTTGATCAGTTGGGTACGACCAGGGGTTTTACTGGTCCGGGCGAGGCCCTTCTGCCGGGTCAGGGCGTTGATAGCGCTGGATTTGCCTGCGTTGGAGCGCCCGCAGAACGCTACCTCCGCGCCAATATCCGCTGGACATTGCGTCAGTGTGGCGGCGCTGGTCAGGAAACTGGCAGTTTGGAAGTTAACAGACATTTTTGCCCGGAATCGGTATATAATGCGCCCCGCATTCTAGCACTCACTCTGCAGGGCGTGCTGATTTATCAAGCATTTAGTTCAAGAAGTAATGGTATGAAAAAGATTCTGATTTCCGCTGTTCTGGCCTCTATTGCGACCGTTGTCGCCATGGGATCCTCTGTGGCTTATGCCGGTGGCGATGCAAACGCTGGTAAAGATCTGGCGACGACCTGCCTGGCTTGCCATGGGGAAACCGGCAATAGCATGGCCCCGACATTCCCGAATATTGCAGGCCAGGGTGAAAAGTATCTGCTTAAGCAGTTGAAAGATATCCAGAGTGGTGCGCGTCCGGTACCGACAATGGCTGGTCTCCTGGACAATATGAGTGAGCAGGATCTTGCTGATATTGCGGCCTATTATGCCGGACAGACCCGCAGTGCCGGGGCCGCCAAGGCTGATCTGGTAGAGCTGGGTGAGAGCATTTATCGCGCGGGTATTCCGCGAAAGAACATTATGGCCTGTGCGGGTTGTCACTCGCCCAATGGCGCGGGTAATGATCCTGCCAAGTTTCCATCTCTGGCTGGTCAATGGCCTGAATACACTGTGTCCCAGTTGAAAGCTTTCCAGTCTGGCGAAAGACACAATGATGGTGATTCGCGCATGATGCGTGGTATTGCTCTTGATATGAATCCGCAGGAAATGGAAGCGGTTGCTTCCTATATCTTCGGTCTCAAGTAAATGGCCTCAAGTAAACGGTCTCAAGTAAACGGTCCCAACTAAGACGCTATGAAATTTCCCATGCCGCTTCGTGTAACAGGTTTTTTGTTTCTGCTGCTGTCCTCACTGACATCGTATGCTGAAGGCTTTCAGTACGAGGAAGGGACCCATTACGCGGTTCTCGAGGTGCCCGTTAAGACTCGAAATCCGCAAGTTGTTGAGGTAACCGAGTATTTTTCATACGGTTGCCCACACTGTTACCGTTTTGAACCACTTATCCAGCAGTGGAAAGTTGATCTGCCTGCAGATGTAGAATTCAACCGAACGCCTGCGATCTGGCGCGTTACGGGCTATGAGCTTTATGCCAGGACCTATTACACAGCGCTGGCGCTGGGGGTTCTGGAGAAAGTCCATTCGCCTCTGTTTAATGCGATTCATGGTGAGCGACGACGTCTGCTGGACCTGGAAGCCATGACCGGCTTTATGGCTGAACACGGTGTTGATCCGGTGGAGTTCGTGAAGACCTACTCTGATTCTTTCGGCGTGAAAGCCCAGTATCAGCAGGCAATAGCCCGCCAGCGTGTTTACCGATCAACCGGCGTTCCGGCGTTGATCGTTAATGGCAAATATCGTATTGAAGCTGCCATGGTTGGTAACAGCAATGTAGGTATGCTTCAGGTGGCAGACTACCTGATTGATAAAGAGCGTCAGCTGTTGAACGCAGGTGCGCCCTCAGACGCGGAATAGCCCGAATCTCCGACACCTGAAGTTCTCGTGGTGTTGTTCTCATCCTCGTTCTGCCGTGACTCATCGACCCGTCGACGAAGATCTTTACCAGGTTTGAAGTGCGGAACGAACTTCCCTGGCTTGTGAATACCAACCTCACCGGTTTTTGGATTGCGGACAGTTCGCGGTTTCCTGAAGTGGTTTGAGAAGGTACCAAAGCCCCGTATCTCGATCCGTTCCCCGGAAGCCAGGCTGTCGGACATAATCTCA
This sequence comes from Candidatus Azotimanducaceae bacterium, assembly GCA_965662805.1. Taxonomy (GTDB): domain Bacteria; phylum Pseudomonadota; class Gammaproteobacteria; order Pseudomonadales; family Azotimanducaceae; genus UBA9659. The sequence goes on from CBFIJB010000003.1 coordinate 200,716, forward strand.
ATCAGGGTGTGTACGGCAAGGTCGACGTCGCGATTACTCAACTGATCAAGCTTATCTGACATTCTTTTTATCAGCTCGGATTTGTTCATATCCAAAACCACTAACCGCGACAGAATCATCATACTAAAATAAGATGCTGTTTCAATATGTTATAGACACTTACTAAAGTATTTGATTAATTCGTTCGACTTACTCTAGGAAATCATTGCAGTCATCCATTGAATCGCGGGCACTGATCGCCTAGAATTCGCCATGGCGCGCCACCACCGATTCGGGCCTCTCGCCCTAGGCTACAGAGTAAGTGAACACTTACTAAGTTTCTCGGCGCGCAATATTCCCAAGTGCAGCATTCCCAACCGAAAATTTGTTCCTCTGCAGGAACCCTGTTTCGTGGGAATGTCTGTCCGACCCTGTTATTTAGATTTGGAGGCGATGAATGGCGACAATAATTGATGGTGTTTCTCGAACTTTTGCCGAGTACCTGCTGATACCCAGACTGACGAGAAAAGATCAGCGTCCGGATCTGGTAGATCTCAGCTCACCCATGGCCGCCGTAGAGCCCAATCAGTTGCCAAGATTCAGCATGAATACTCCCATCGTATCGGCAGCGATGCAGTCTGTTACAGGCAGTGAATTGGCTATTTCGCTGGCTCGACAGGGCGGGCTTGGTTTTGTTTTTTGCAGTCAGGCCATTGAGAGCCAGGCTGAGATGGTCCACCAGGTTAAGGCACATAAAGCGGGATTTGTGCCAAGTGATACCAACACCACAGCAGATAAAACGCTCAATGAAGTCATTGCCCTGATGAAAAAAACCGGTCATTCCACGGTGCCTGTCACGGAAGACGGCACAGGAACAGGGCGCCTCATCGGTTTGATCACTGACCAGGATTTCTGGGAGTTCGAAGATGATCTCAGTGATCCTGTTAAGGACTATATGACGCCGATCGAAGAGGTCATTTTTGGCAAGGAAGGACTGACGTTAAGAGAAGCAAACCGTTTATTGCACAAACACAAGAAAAACTGCCTGCCGATTCTCGATAAAGCGGGCCGACTGACGTCGCTGGTATTCAAGAAGGATTATGAGGATCACATGCGCCACCCGCATGAGTTGCTAGATGCCTCCAAGCGACTTTGTGTGGGAGCCGCGATTAATACGCATGATTATCAGGAAAGGGTGCCGGCGTTGATGGAGGCTGGTGCAGACGTACTTTGCTTTGATTCCTCTGATGGATTTACCGAGTTTCAGCGTGAAGGTATTGCATGGATCCGAAACGAATTTGGCTCCGATGTGGTTCTCGGAGGTGGCAACGTCGTGTCCGCTGAGGGTTTTGACTACCTGGTTGAAGATAATGGCGTTGATTTCATCAAGGTGGGTATGGGTGGCGGTTCTATATGCATTACCCGCGAGCAGAAAGGGGTGGGCCGTGGCCAGGCTTCCGCGTTGCTGGACGTAGCAAAACGTCGGGATGAGTATTACGAGGAAACAGGACGTTATATCCCCATATGCTCTGACGGTGGCCTCTCTAATGACACACAGATTGTTGTGGCTCTCGCCATGGGTGCCGATTTCGTCATGATGGGTCGCTATTTTGCGATGACAGAGGAGAGTCCTACGCCAAGGACTTCAGTCAATGGTCAGATGTACAAACCTTATTGGGGTGAGGGTACAAACCGTGCTCAGAACTGGCAGCGTTATGGGGATGGTACCGACAGCCGGGAAATGGTTTTTGAAGAAGGTGTTGATGCCTACGTGCCGTTGGTTGGTGCGGTTAGCGATGTCCTTAGAACAACGTTATACAAGCTACGTTCCACGATGGTTAATGTAGGTGCAGACTCACTCTCAGAATTCAGAGAACAGGCGGTTCTGACCATGGTTTCTGAACAATCTGTGGTTGAGGCAGGCACTTCAACAGTTTTCCAGTTCTCGTCGAGCCGGGATTTCGAGGGTAAGAATAATTCATGATTTTTGAGTAGTTGCCCGGGATGAGTCCAGCTAGTGTTCAGCCATGGCTTCTGTATAATTGCGCCGAGTTTTTCAGTGAGTGTTTAAAGTGAGCAAGTTCAAGATTCTGGTCAGCTTTTTTGGCATTCTCCTTGCGGGTTTTGCCTATGCATCTACGAGTGATATTGCTGAGCGCATTATGCCCGTAGGGGATGTCTGCATTGAAGGAAACGATTGCGCCAGTGCAAGCGCTGCGCCGGTAACTGTCGCGGCCGCTGGCGGCGCTGGTGTTGAATCCAATTACAACAAAAGCTGCGCAACCTGCCATAACGTAGGTGTCGCTGGTGCCCCAAAGACAGGTGACGTTGCCGCGTGGGCGCCGCGAATTGAACAGGGTATGGATACGCTTTATGCAAGCGCTATCAACGGAATGCCCCCAGCGATGCCAGCTAAAGGCATGTGCTTCAGTTGTTCTGACGATGATCTGCGTGCACTTGTCGATTATATGGTAGACGCCTCCAAGTAACGCTACGGCTTCCTGTCCATCTTCCTGTAGCCAACAGCTTCAGTAAGGTGTTTACGGGAAATGATCCTGTCCCCTGACAGGTCAGCAATGGTGCGGGCTACTTTAAGTATCTTGAAGTAGCCCCGCGTCGAAAGTCCCAGCTTCTCCGTACAAACATCAAGATAATCACTGTTGTCCTTCGAGATTGCGCAGTGTTCCCGTACCTCTTGATTGTTTAAATCTGCATTACTGGCGCCCTGACGGCTGTTCATACGCTTCCTTGCGTTGATGACCCGGTGATAGATATCCAGGTCGCTTTGTCTGTTCGTGTCCCCAACCGCCCTGGCGACCTCACCAGGAGCCAGAGGTGGCACTTCTATGTGCATGTCGATTCGGTCGAGGAGTGGGCCCGACAGGCGTGATCTGTAGCGGTGAATCTGATCTGCCGTGCATTCACATTCTCTGCGGGCATCTGTCAGGTAGCCGCAAGGGCAGGGGTTCATGGCGGCGACCAGCTGGAAACGCGCGGGATAGTGGACCTGGTGCCCTGCCCGACTGATACAGACTTCACCGGATTCCAGCGGTTCCCTGAGAACTTCCAGGACATGACGGGAATACTCAGGCAGCTCATCCAGGAACAGAACCCCCAGGTGGGCGAGTGATATCTCCCCAGGTCGAGGCGGATTGCCGCCCCCTGCCAGTGCAACAGCGCTTGCTGAGTGGTGAGGCTCACGAAAGGGCCGACGCTTGAAGTGACGGTAATCGAAAGTTTGTTTTGAAACAGAAACAATGGACGCCACGGCGAGAGCTTCCTGAAGTGTCATTTCGGGAATCAGGTCGGGTAATCGGCTCGCCAGCATGGTCTTCCCGGTTCCGGGTGGACCGATCATCAGCAGGTTGTGCCCTCCGGCAGCAGCGATTGATAAGGCGCGCTTTGCAGCATGTTGCCCTTTAACTTCATCCAGCGTGTGAATCTGATGCTCGTCAGGTGCTTGTGGGGGGTCCGGATTAGGCAGAGGCTCCCTGCCACAGAGATGGGCAACCACAGCGAGCAGGCTGGTTGCCACAAAGACCTCCTTGCTGTCTGCGAGACTTGCTTCTTCACTGTCATCAGTGGAAATAATCAAGGTACGTTGGTTGTTTCTGCTGCGAATCACCGCTGGAAGAATGCCCGTGACACCACGAATTCGACCAGTCAAAGAGAGTTCTCCCAGAAACTCATAGGCGTGCAGCTCTGGAGCGCTAATCTGCCTTGATGCTGCGAGTATCGCGACAGCGATCGCGAGATCATAGCGACCGCTGCTCTTAGGTAAATCGGCTGGTGCCAGGTTGACGGTGATCCTTTGAGATGGATACTCATATCCGCTGGCAAGGATGGCGGCTTTTACGCGATCCTTGCTCTCGCGCACTGCGGTTTCTGGAACACCGACGATCTGTGTATGTGGCAATCCTGGCGCCGCGGCGGCTTCCACCGATACTGCGGGTGCCTCGATACCAAGTTCTGCGCTCGAGTAGGTGGTTGCGATCTTCATTCCCGATATCTTTCATGGGATGATCGGACATGTCGGTAAGTGCAGGTCTTATCGTGCTGTCGGTTAAAGCGGATAACGTTGCACGAATATGGTGCAAGTGCGTGCGCGATAGTGGCGATTGCCGCACCATGCCAGTGCGATAAAGTTGTGCGGCTATTTCGTTGTGTCGGTAAGACCTTGTTTTTACAGGATCTTAGGAAGTTGGCACAGTCGATGCTTTATAGGTCACAAAAGGGCACCCCTATCAGGGTATCTTCACCTCTGTAAATTAGATACATTGCCTATCGAAAAATAGGTAAAGCGAAGTAAGGAGAAAATAGATGAAATTAGTCTCTGCGATTATTAAACCTTTCAAACTCGATGACGTGCGTGAAGCACTGTCAGAGATTTCCGTACAGGGTATGACTGTCACGGAAGTGAAAGGTTTTGGAAGACAGAAAGGGCATACCGAGCTTTACCGAGGAGCAGAGTACGTTGTTGATTTTCTGCCGAAGGTGAAGATCGAGGTTGCCATCTCAGACGAGAACCTGGATGCGGTGATCGAAGCCATTTCCAAGGCTGCGAACACTGGCAAGGTCGGTGACGGCAAAATCTTCATCAGTCCGCTTGAAGATGTGATTCGGATTCGCACAGGCGAGACCGGCGCAGAGGCTGTCTAGGCCAAATTTCTCTATAATGCTACCCTTTTGCCTGGGGTTTGTATTACCCAGGGATGGGGTGAGCTATGCGTTACGTAAGCACACGCGGCGGCGTGTCCGATTTATCCTTCTGCGAAGCTGTCATGATGGGGCTGGCCTCCGACGGGGGTCTCCTCGTGCCTGCAGAGATACCCGATATTCGCCCCCGACTGCCGGAGTTTCAGTCACTCAGCTACGTTGAAATAGCCGCCCGTGTTATGGGCTGTTTTATCGACGATATTCCCGAGGCGGATCTCAAGGCACTCATCGTGAAGAGCTATGAGACTTTCGACGACCAGCGCATCACCCCGATTGTTCCCGTTGGTGATCTGCACATCATGGAACTCTTCCATGGCCCGACACTGGCGTTCAAAGACGTTGCACTTCAGTTTCTAGGTAATGTCTTCGAGTATGTTCTGGCACGAGATGGCGGTCAGCTGAATATTCTGGGTGCGACCAGTGGCGACACTGGTAGTGCTGCCATTGCCGGCGTTCGCGGTAAGGAAAACATCAACATCTTCATTATGTTCCCCGATGGACGAACCAGTCCCCTGCAGGAACGCCAGATGACAACGGTGTTGGATGATAATGTCCAGAACATCGCGATAGAAGGGAGCTTTGATGATTGCCAGTCAATTCTAAAGGGTGTTTTTGCGGATCTGGAATTCAAGAAGAAGTACCAGCTGGGTGCGGTCAATTCAGTTAACTGGGCACGAGTCCTGGCGCAGGTGGTTTACTATTTTTCAGCCTGGGTACAGCTGGGTTCTCCCGCAAAGTTTCAGGTTGCGGTACCTACTGGTAATTTTGGCAACATCTTTGCCGGCTATATTGCGCGCCGAATGGGGCTGCCGATCGACAAGCTGATTCTCGCGACTAACGAGAACGACATCCTGCATCGTTTCTTCTCGACGGGAAGATACGAGCGCGGCAATGTGCATTTCACATACAGCCCTGCCATGGACATTCAGGTGTCCAGCAATTTCGAACGTTATCTCTTCTATCAATTTGATCAGAACGCCCCAAAGGTTTCCGAGTTCATGGCGGAGTTTCTGAACAAGGGTTCAGCGACGGTCAACTTCAATACAGTGAACTTCGATGACGCTTTTGCCACGGGTTGTGTCAGCGACGCTGAAACGCTCGATACGATAGTTCAAATCTACGAGTCGACCGGCTATCTGCTGGACCCTCATACTGCAGTCGGTGTTCACGCTGCTGCAGGAAAACGTCATTCCGACCTGCCCCTGGTTTGTATGGCCACCGCTCATCCCGCCAAGTTTGACGAGGTGATCAGAAATGGCTTGCCGGAAGCGGACGTTACCCATCCTGCACTGGAGGCATTGAAAGATCTGCCCGCCCGAAAGGCGCTGTTACCCAATCAGCAGGAAGCAGTGAAAACGTTTATTGCCGACCATAACGCGGTCAGCTAGCGAGGGTTTCAGTCCAGCAGGGATTCAATCGCATCAGGCAGATGTCTGATGTCATCGATGGTGGCATCTGCGTCGGTATCACCCGACTCTTGCGTTTTGGTGCCGCGCACCCAGATGGTGCGAAGGCCGACACTATTGGCAGCATCTACGTCTTTAATTGGATCGTCTCCCACATACACCATTTCTTGAGGCTCACAGCCGGCATGTTCCAGAGCTCGATAGAACAGATCTGGAGCGGGCTTTGGCGCGCCGACCTGTTCTGCTGAAAAGGCGAAACTGAAATGTTCACTCAGCCCAAGACGATGGATGTCCGCATTTCCATTGGTCAAAGCGCCTAACTGGTAACAGGTTGCCATGTGGGCGATTGCGTCCAGGGCACCTTCGAAAAACTCAACCTCGTTGCGGGCGATTAAGAATACTTCCATGGCTTCCCTTGAAAGGCGATCTGCCTCTTTCTCCTGCGCCAGATGTGGCCGCAGTGCTCGTTCAATGACGCGGCGGCGAAGCTCTGTCAGCTGGTAACCCAGATTGTGGTTTTCCTTCAGAACCTCTTCCCGCAGAGCGCGCATTTGATCAGCCTCGTATGAAAACTGCGGAACAGCTCGATGAAGCCAGTCTTTCAGGATTCCCTCAGCTCTAACGATGACCGGATGGACATGCCATAGGGTATCGTCCAGGTCGAAGGCGACAACTTTCAGCTCTGTCATCTAAAGATCATGCTCCGTTTTCCTATTATTCTCTTTCCTGTTCGCTCTCGGATGGGCCTTGTCGTAGACATCTGCCAGATGCTGAAAATCGAGGTGCGTGTATATCTGGGTCGTTGATATATCTGCATGGCCCAGTAGCTCCTGTACGGCTCTCAAGTCCTGGCTGGACTCAAGCATGTGACTGGCAAATGAATGGCGTAACGTGTGTGGGTGTACTCGACCCGAAATACCAAGGCGATGGCACCATTCTCTTACCCTGGCCTGTACATTTCTTGCGCTGATTCGCGCCCCGCGTTCACTGATAAACAGCGCTGAATCATCGATGACCTTTGCTCGAGGCGCAAGCGCTCGATCTTTTAACCAATGCTTAATGGCGTGAACTGCCTTAGAGCCGACTGGAAGAAGGCGCTCCTTACCTCCTTTGCCACGCACCCTGATTGAGTTGTCATCAAATGATATATCCTGGATATTACTGCCAACGAGTTCAGAAAGGCGCAGTCCAGATGAGTAAAACAGCTCAAGCATGGCACGGTCTCGCAGACCGTGCCAGGTATTGGCTTCTATCTCCAGAAGTCGACTGACCTGATCGGTGTCGATGGTGTCGGGAAGCGTTGATTTAGACTTAGGTGCGGAAAACTCCATGGCCGGATTGTTCTTTACGATGCCTTCGCGAGCCAGGTAGTTAAACAGAGTGCGGATTGATGAAAGGTGTCGCTGCAGAGTTTTCCCGGATTTGCCCTTCCTGTGGGCGCTCGTGATGTAAGCCCTTAGATGATAGGCGCTGATTTCCCGCCATTCCTCGACACTGGTTGTTTGGAAGTGCTCAAGAAGCGCTCGAAGGTCTCGCTGGTAATTGCTTATGGTGTGATCAGAAAGTTGTCGCTCATTGCGCAGATGTGCCAGAAACATATCAAGCTGATGGTTTAGAGCCATTCGGAAATGGTCCAGTGCATCACTTTGGCAGATGCCGCGGCAGAAGTTTCGCGAGTACGTCAGCGATAAAACCTATGAACAGCGTGTCCATACCTGATGAAAAGTAGTTTGCGTCGCCGTGTCCGATGGCCAACAGTGCCAGTTGACGGTTACGCTCTTTAACAGACAATACAGCTGCCGACTTGACCTTCTCACTCTGGTGGCGAAACAGAAAGTCCTGCTCTTCTTCACGAAGCACACCTAGTGTAGATTCCTTGGCACGCATAAGCGCGCCAACATAGTTGCGTGCGGAGTCCGCAGTGACCCTGGTGGTGAAGTGATTGATCTGGCGGGGTCGTTTTCCAAAAACGACAAGCGAGTAGGCTTTGCAGCCAAAATCTCGTTTCAGACCCTTTTCGAGCGCATCAAAAAAATCTTTGCTTCGATTGGCGGCCACCAGATTCAAGATGAGGCTACGGCTTTTATCGAAGATTTCCTTGTTGACCTCGGCAGAAGTGATGAACTCTGTCAGTTGTTTGCGCGTCTTTTTCTGACGATCCCGCATCACTTCGAGCTGTTTTTCAAAGAGTGATATGGTGCCCTTATCCCTATGGGGCACCTTGAGTTTCATCAACAGGCTGTCACGATCTTCGAAAAAGTCCGGATTTGCCTTCAGGTACTCGGCTACGTCTTTATCCGTCAGTTCGCTCATACTTGCAGTCTTCCTTCGTAGACCCGACAGGCTGGTCCGGTCATTTTTACAGTATCGTTATCTCCTGCCCAGGCGATGGACAGGTGACCCCCCAGTAATTCCACGTCTACCACATCATCCAGGAGTCCCTGAAGTCTGCCGGCCACCACTGCAGCGCAGGCGCCGGAACCACAGGCCCTGGTTTCTCCAACACCGCGTTCAAAAACGCGTAGTTTGATCTCTGTTCTCGATACGACTTGCATGAAACCAACGTTTACACGCTCCGGGAATCGAGGATGAGATTCCATAATGGGTCCGATCTGTTCTACAGGCGCTGTTTCGATGTCGTCTACACGGATGAGTGCGTGCGGGTTCCCCATGTTGACAGCTGCAAGTTCAATGACTTCGTTGTCATGACTTTCTGCAGAATTCGCTTGGCAGGTCTCCTTTAGTGGAACCCGGTAAATGATCTGAGGTGCATCTGCGATAAAAGGAATTCGGGATGGCTGCAGGACAGGTGTACCCATATCCACGGTAATATTGCCATCCTTCTCCAGTTTGCAGCTGATGGCGCCGGTGTTTGTTTCCAGCCTGATGGTTGACTTTGTCGTCAGTCCCTCATCGCGCACAAAGCGCAGGAAGCAGCGGGCACCGTTACCGCATTGTTCTGCTTCCGTACCGTCTGCATTATAGATGGTATAGCGAAAGTCCAGGTCCGGATTCTCCGGTGGACGTACCGTGAGTAACTGGTCGAAACCGATCCCCTGCTTGCGATCTGAGAGTTCCTGAATCAGGTCAGGGTGCAGGGTTGCACGCTGGGAGATCAAATCGACCATCATGAAATCGTTGCCCAGACCATGCATCTTGGTAAATCGTAACAACATGGAGCTAATTTACTCCCGAATCGATTCAAGCGCGAACAGGTCTTCTATGGTTTCGCGCCTGCGGATAATGCGCTGTTGGTCTCCTGAAACCAGAATCTCTGCCGCACGCGGACGAGAGTTGTAATTTGAACTCATTACGAAACCGTAGGCGCCGGCAGAAAGCACTGCCAGCAGGTCGTCTTCGTTGAGTGCAAGCGCTCGTTCCTTTGCCAGGAAGTCACCGGTTTCGCAGACTGGTCCGACAATATCCCAGATCATCTCTGTTGCGTCGGAGTCCCTTATATTGACCACGTCCTGCCACGCACTATAGAGCGCGGGTCGAATCAAGTCGTTCATCGCCGCATCGACTACCGCGAAATTCCGCCCCTCGTTAGTTTTAAGGGTATTCACGCGAGTGAGCAAGAGGCCAGCGTTGGCCACAATCATGCGGCCTGGCTCGAACATGAGTTTCTGTGGGCGCCCACTCATTGCCTGACCGATAGCGCTGGCAAACTCAGCCACTTCGATTGGCGTTTCATCTTTGTAGCGCACGCCAATACCTCCACCGAGATCAATATGTTCTATCTCGATACCTTGCCCTGCGAGTTTATCTACGAGACCGAGAATGCGAGTCAGTGCATCCAGAAAAGGCGTCAGTTCTGTAATCTGCGAACCGATGTGGCAATCGATGCCGACGATTTTCAGGCTTGGGGTGACTTTTGCTTTCTTGTAGAGATCAACAGCTTCCTCTGCAGAGACCCCGAACTTGTTCTCCTTCAGACCTGTTGCAATGTAGGGATGAGTCTTTGCATCGACATCCGGGTTAACCCTGATTGAAATGGGCGCAACATGACCTGTGACGTCAGCCACACGCGTAATCCTGTCCAGCTCAGAGGCTGATTCAACATTAAAACACCCGATTCCCGCTTCGAGAGCGAGATCGATTTCCCAATCCTGTTTACCGACCCCTGAAAACACAACCCGCGAGGGGTCTCCACCGGCCCTGATCACACGTTGTAGCTCGCCACCGGAAACGATATCAAAACCTGCGCCCAGTTCTGCGAGTAATTGCAGAATAGACAGATTTGAATTGGCTTTTACTGCATAGCAGATGCCATGTGGATGCATCGACAGGGCATCGTCAAATGATTCATACGCATCGCGAATGGCCGCTTCCGAATAAACAAAAACGGGGGTGCCATGTTGTTGGGCAATCTCAGTGAGCGACACCTGCTCCATGTAGAGATCACCCCCTTCCTTGCGGTGAAGGGTGCTATCGAGCATCGCTATTTGTCCGCCTGTTCGCTTGCAGAGTTATTCTTAGTGGCTTCTGTTACGGGTTCGGTAACGCCCGGTCCCTCGTCCAGGATGTCTTTTTCAAGATAAAGGTCTCCCTTCTGACCACATGCAGTCAACAAAAGCATACAGAGTAGTGCGCAGATCAAGCAGTTGGAACGCATGGTGTCCAGTCAAATCGGGGAACGGAGTGAAGTATACTTGACTGCCCCGACAGAGAAAAATGATGCCGAAGATGGACGACAGTCGATTTCAGGAACTCGTAGATGATGAGTTTGTACGTATAGAGGACCGGATTGATGAGCTGGAGCTGGATGCAGACATTGATACCGCTGGCGATGTGTTGACCATTACTGTGGAAAACGGCACCAGTATTATCCTGAGTCGCCAGATCGCCAATCACGAAATCTGGGTGGCCGCCAGGTCAGGGGGATTTCACCTGGCTCGGGAGGATGAACGCTGGTTCTGTGCCTCTACCGGAGAAGACCTGGATACTCTGTTGAACAGGGTGTTCTCCGAACAGGCTGGCGTTACTCTTTTCTGATTCTGGCTCTGGCTGCGGTGATGGCCGCCTCCACCTGAACCGGTGCTGTGCCCCCGGGATGATTTCGGGCTGCAAGTGAACCTTCCAGTGTCAGTACGTCAAAGACATCCTTCTCGATCAGGTTGCTCGCCGTCGTCAGATCTTCCAGTGCCAGTTCCGAGAGATCGCAACCCTGGTTAATTGCCTGGGCGACCAGACGTCCTACGACGTCATGGGCATCCCGAAACGGCAACCCTTTCTTAACCAGATAGTCCGCCAGATCTGTTGCGGTGGCAAAGCCTTTGCGAGTTGCTTCCAGCATGTTGGCTCTTTTCGGCGTGATCGCAGGAATCATGTCGGCAAAAGCCGTCAGACAATCAAGTACAGTGTTTACAGTATCGAACAGAGGTTCCTTGTCTTCCTGATTGTCCTTGTTATAGGCAAGAGCCTGTCCTTTCATGACGGTAAGCAGGTTTGTCAGTGATCCGAATACCCTGCCGGTTTTGCCACGAACCAATTCAGGTACATCCGGGTTTTTCTTCTGCGGCATGATGGAAGAACCCGTACAAAAACGATCCGGGAGATCGATATAGTCGAACTGTGGAGACGTCCAGAGAATCATCTCTTCTGCCCAGCGCGACAGATGCATCATCAGGATACTTGCTGTGGCGCAGAACTCGATGGCGAAATCACGGTCGCTCACAGCGTCGAGAGAATTGGCTGCAACCGTCTCGAAACCCAGCAGCTCTGCGGTTAAAGCGCGGTCGATCGGATAGGTTGTACCGGCCAGTGCAGCGGCACCCAGGGGCAGGCTGTTGACTCGCCCGCGACAATCGAGAAGCCTTGCCTTGTCTCTGTCGACCATTTCAAACCAGGCCATCAGGTGATGGGCAAATGAAACTGGCTGGGCGACCTGAAGGTGAGTAAGCCCGGGCATAATAGTTTCTGTTTCGTTTTCTGCAAGATTCAGCAGACCAGTCTGTAACAGAACGATCTTCTCGCAGATGGCATCGATGGCATCACGCAGGTACAGTCGGATGTCAGTGGCGACCTGATCATTTCTGGAGCGACCGGTGTGCAGCTTCTTGCCGACATCGCCAATCTTCTGGGTTAATGCGCTCTCGATGTTCATGTGTACGTCTTCGAGGGCAACTGACCAGGTCATCTCTCCGGCAGTGATATCCTGCTGAATTCCTTCGAGGCCCGAGACAATGGCGCCTTTCTCATTCTCATTGAGAATGCCGGCGGAAGCGAGCATGGTTGCATGGGCAATCGAACCCTGAATGTCATAGACAGCAAGCACCTGATCGAAACTGATTGATGCGGTAAACGATTCGACAAAGGCGTCTGTTGCCTCAGAGAATCTGCCGTCCCAGAGCTTGTTACTTTTCTCTGTCACTTGGGTAAACCTGAAATTGTGCGAAGCGCAATTATAGCAGCAAGGTCTGTGAAGCAGGCATAATTGGGGAACACGATTGCCCGGGTGCAATACATTGAGCAGGCCAACGCCAGAAGCAGACTTTTTCCTGCCGGACCTTTGTCAGGCACAGAGTATTTTATTCCTGGTGCTGGTGTCAGAGTTGCTGGTGTTTGTTCAGGTGCTTTTTTCGTCCAGTTTCTTTGACTTCAACTGGATGCAGCTCGGTCTGACATCGCTCTTCGTGCAATGGGTTGTGCTGAGCTCTGCGGCCCTGCTCTGTAACGCACGACCATGGCTCATGCAGATGTCGGTACCAAGAGCGACCACGGTGGCTTTCGCGATCATACTGTTGTTGACCACCGTGTTCAGTCTGCTTGCTGAATTCATCCTATCCGGCTTCATCGGAATGAACGAAGGAGGCGTAGGGCGTGTCCTTCGTAATTTTCTGATCGCCATGATCATGACGACGATCGCGTTTCGCTATTTCTTCCTGTCGCACCAGCTGCGGGTTGGTGAACAGGCGGAACTCAGCTCCCGGATTCAGGCTTTGCAGTCACGAATCCGGCCACACTTCCTCTTTAACAGTATGAATATTATCGCCAGCCTGATTACGGTGGATCCCGAGGTCGCCGAAGAAGTGGTGGAAGATCTGTCAGTTCTCTTTCGTGCCAGCCTCAATGACTCCACCAGTGAACCGGTGCGCCTGTCTGAAGAACTGGATCTGTGCGAAAAGTATGTCCACATCGAGAGTCTGCGCCTGGATGATCGACTCGCTATGGAATGGCAGATTGACGTCGATCCGGAAAAGGTTCGTATTCCACTGCTGACCCTGCAACCTCTGCTCGAAAACGCCATCTATCATGGCATTCAACCGCGCCCTGATGGCGGTACGGTAAAGGTGACAATCCAGGCGGTAGAGGACCGTATCAACATAGAGATTACTAACCCGCTGTCCGTTGAGGAGAGCTCACATGAAAGAGGCAACCGCATGGCGCTGGATAATATTCGTAACCGACTGCAGGCGATATATGGCGCTGAGTCCTCACTCATTGCTGAAAGAGGGGTGGATGAGTTCGTCACCCGGGTTTCATATCCTATTGATTTATAGGGATAATTCAGACCTGCGGTGTCAATATCCAGATAAATTTCCAAAAGTGTGCACTACGTCGCAGTTTTCTTGTCAAAAATCCTTAACTTAGTGTTCATGGCGGCTTTCCGCGTTGTGACCTGTCAACCGGAATCTGGAACCATAAGCGTTAAACAGAAAGACACAGTAAAGAGGTCAGATCCATGAAAGTTCTCGTGGTTGATGATGAGAAACTGGCCAGGGAAAGGCTGGTCATAATGGTTGAAACCCTGGAAGACTATGAGGTTGCTGGCACTGCAGAGAGTGGTGCAGAAGCAGTCAGGGAAGCCATCAAGCTGGAACCCGATATTGTTCTGCTGGACATTCGCATGCCCGGGATGGATGGGTTGGAGGCGGGTAAACAGCTGTCGACGCTGGCTTCACCGCCGGCCATTATTTTCTGTACTGCCTTCGGTGAACATGCCGTCGAAGCCTTTGATGTCAGTGCGTCTGGCTATCTGATGAAGCCGGTCCGACGTGAGGCGCTTCAGGAAGCGCTGGGCAAGGCATCCAGGGTCAATCGCGTCCAGATGGAAGCCATTATAGGGCGCGATGAATCTCCCTTGGAGCGATCACGAACTCATATCAGTGCAAAAACCCGGCGTGGTATCGAATTGATTCCCCTCTCGGAAGTGAAGTTCTTTCAGGCGGACCACAAGTATGTGACCGTACGACACGAGGGCGGCGAAGTCCTGATCGACGATACACTGCGTGATCTGGAGAACGAGTTTGGCGATAAGGTGGTGCGGATTCATCGAAACGCCCTGGTGATGATGGATCATCTTGAAGGTCTTGAGCGAGATCCGTCAGGGCACTATCAGGTAAGAATGCGAGGTATAGAGGAACGGCTGGATGTCAGTCGCCGCCATGTATCTGGTCTGCGTCGACTTGTCCAAACGCTGTAGATTGACTTTGAAGTCCTAGAAAATTTCAGACATTCACAAGGCGACTTCGGTCGCCTTTTTTGTGCTTTTCTATCTCTCTGATTCGCGGGTCCAGTTTCCAGTTTTGTCTCACGCTTGGCAGTTACCAGCTCGTTTCTGGTAATGTTCGCAGCATGAGAATTATCCGAATTGCAACGCGTGAAAGCGAACTCGCACTCTGGCAGGCCAACCACATCAAGGAGCTGCTGGAGTCCAGTCATGATGACCTGAACTGTGAGATTGTCGGTATGACGACTCAAGGTGATCGCGACAAGGTGTCCCCACTCAGTCAGATGGGCGGTAAGGGCGTATTCATCAAAGAGCTCGAAACGGCTTTGCTAGACAGAACGGTAGATATCGCTGTGCACTCTATGAAAGATGTGCCGGGAGCGCTTCCGGAAGGGCTGGAGATTGCGGCGATGGCAAAGCGTGCCGATCCACGTGATGCCTTTGTTTCCAACCGCTACGCTGCGCTGTGTGATATGCCCTTCGGTGCCAGTGTTGGTTCCTCCAGTCTGCGGCGTGTTCTGCAGCTGAAAGCAGCCTTCCCAACCCTGGAATTCCTGGAGCTGCGGGGTAATGTTGGTACTCGCCTCAGCAAGATGGACGGCGGGCAGTACGATGCCATTATTCTTGCCGCTGCGGGTCTGGACAGGCTCGGCCTTTCCCACAGAATCGCGGACGCCATCAACCCCCACGTATCGATACCTGCAGCGGGTCAGGGCGCCGTAGGTATTGAGTGCCGCAGCGATGATGAGCCAACGAAGTCCCTCCTCAAAGCCATTAACGATGATGCAACCTGGACCTGTGTCAGTGCTGAGCGTCAGGTAACCAGCATGCTCGGTGCGACCTGTAATCTACCCATTGCTGTTTATGCGGAATTGGTTGCGACCCAAATAGAGGTCAGAGGTTATGTGTCTGATATGTCAGGTCAGCGGGTTATTTCTGAATTTGTAGCAGGGTCGGCAGACGATGCAGGCTCGCTTGCCCAGTCTTTGGGTCAGCGGCTTCTTGAACAAGGAGCCGCTGAGCTGATTGCGTCTGCCGAGCACTGATGACCGTCATATTGACGAGGCCGGAAGGTGAAAATGAGCTGCTCGCCCGGCGGCTGGCCGATTTCGACGTGCTTACGCTCCCCTTAATAAGGCTGTCAGAACTGCCGTTAGCTTCGGGGCAGAAAAAGATCATTACAGACCTCGATCTGTTTGATGAAATTATATTCGTCAGCAAGAGCGCAGTTCGATTCGCCATGCCTCATCTTGAAAATTACTGGCCTCAGTGGCCATTGAGACTTGTCTGGCTGGCAGTGGGCAGCGGCACGGCAGAGGAGCTTGAGGCTTTCTCGGTACGCGCATGCTTTCCCAGCTCCGCTGGAAGTGAGGGTCTACTGGCGCTGCCAGAACTGCAGGACGTGAGCGGTCATCGAATACTGATATCAAGGGGAAAAGGCGGCAGGGAGCTGCTGGCAACTGAACTTGTGCGTCGCGGCGCCAGTGTTGAGTATCTTGAGTCTTATGAGCGCAGCCCGTTAGTGCAATCGCAGCTGGCTACTGTTCCGGACGGATCTACGTTGGTGGCGACCAGTGCAGAGATCATGGAAAGTGCATTCGGGCAGCTGAACGGGCGACAGAGTGTTATGAACATTGTTGTGCCTTCGGAACGTATAGAAACACTGGCTCGAGAGCGTGGGTTTATGAAGGTGGTAAATGCACGTGGCGCTTCGGAGCAGGCATTGTATGATGCAGTCATGAGTTGCTGTAAATAAGTGGCAATATGACCGACGAATCTAAAAATATTGAAGCCGATGTCGTCACGGATAGCGATGAACCTGCGGCTCCTTCAGAAACGCCGCGAAATCAGGCTTCCGGCGGCTCTTCCGGCTTAGCGGGTGGCCTGGCAATTTTCCTTGCCCTGATCGCGATTGGTATAGCCTCTTATCCTGCTTATGAAACCTATCGGCAGATGACACAGCCGGTGACCGAAAAACCAGATAAGACCGCTGACGAACTGGCGTCGCTGCGCACTGAAGTATCCCGGCTGGAAAGCGCTATGTCGGAACTGGACCGGCAACTGATAAACCTGTCCGGAGAACTCGGTGGCTCGGATAATGACATCAACGAAGTGCGCCTCGAGATCAGCCGGGAACTTGAAGATATACGGAGCCGACTTGGCACCAGTGCCCAGGACTGGATATACGCGGAGGTGGAATACCTGGTTCGGATGGCAAACCAGCGTGTCCTGATGGAACAGGATGCCAGCTCGGCTTTGTATCTGCTGCAATCGGCGGATGATATTGTTCGTGAGGCGGAAGGGCTTGTGGCCCATGAGTTGCGTCAATCTCTGGCTCGTGACATTGCGGCGCTGAAAGCAATCAGCACACCTGATACCCAGGGAATCTATCTGGAAATCAGTGCTCTGATTGGCCAGGTGAGCAACCTGAAACGCATCATGCCTGAGTTCACTCTGCCCGAAGCACCCGACGAGAGTCCAGTCGCTGAGACAGTCTGGTGGCAGCGAATGCTGGCGACAGTTCGTGGTGCAGGCAGTCGCCTGGCTTCCCTCATTGATTTCAGACGCGGCAGTGTTGAGATTCAACCGATTCTGCCGCCGAAAGAATCCTACTACCTGCGCCAGAATCTCATTCTTAAGCTGCAGATGGCGCAGTTGGCGCTGCTTGAGGGTGATGAGACCGTCTATCGATCGGCGCTCGAAGAGGCAGCCAGTTGGGTTACTGATTCGTTTGATCCCGAGGATGCGGCGTCCGTGGCTATGCAGGAATCACTTCAGAGACTGTCCGGGGTGACTGTTTCTGTGACTTTGCCAGATATTTCCGGATCGCTTGTTGCTGCCAGAAACCGGGTGGGTGCACTGAAAGGAGCCAGTGTGAAGTGAAACGATCACTGCTTGGTGTCCTGATTGTGATCGTGCTGGGGGGCTACCTCGGAACTCTGATTGCCCGTGACCCCGGATACGTGCTTATCACCTACCAAGACTATTCCCTTCAGACCAGTCTCTGGGTATTGCTGGGGTTGTTGGTGGTCTTCTCTCTGGCACTTTATGTCTTACTGCGTGTTTGGCGCCTGCTCAGTCGCAGTGGAAGCATGGTTCAGGGCTGGCGTGCAGATCGACGTGAATCACGCGCTGACAAGCTTTCTCAAAAAGGATTTACCCTGCTGGCTGAAGGCGAGTTTAACCGCGCTCGAAAGTTTCTCGACAGCGGCACCCGGGGAGATCAGTCAGACGGCATTAACTACCTGGCAGCTGCGAGAGCCGCGAATGATGCAGGAGACAGCGAGAGCCGAGAAACTTATCTCAGACTGGCGGAAGAGCGTGACAATAATCTGGGGAAAGCCCGCTCAGTTGTCAGCGCTGAACTTGCGCTGATGCGTGGTGATGCGCAAGGTGCGCTGGATGCCCTGGCAAACGTCAAGTTGAATCATCATGTTGCTTCGCTGGTTCGTCGAGCGCTGCTTAGAAAGGGTGACTGGAAAGAGATGCTGCGCCGGTTGCCGGAACTGAAGAAAGCCGGTGTAGCAGATGGTCTCGAGCAGGAAGCGGCGATCCTGGGATTGGCGCACTGGAAAGATGATAACGGTGCGTTGAATGAATTGTTCAAGTCACTTTCATCAGAGGCGCGCCAGAGTTCGGCGGTTATCAGCGCGTATGCCATGAATCTTTCAGATCGATCTCATGCAGAACCGGTCTTGAGGTCGGCGATCAAGAAATCCTGGCAACCGGAGTTGGTCGCGCTTTATGGATTCACGGATGAGAGCACCATCGCCCTTCGGAAAAAGCATGTCGGGAAGTGGCTGAAACAACATGAGGACGATCCGGCTCTGCATTATTGCCAGGGGTGTCTTCACCTGGCATCAGAAGAGTTCAATCTGGCGAAAGAATCCCTGAATCGCGCAAAGGATCTGGGCTTCGACGATGCAAAAATCAAGCTGGCTGAAGCCCATGCCGCCACTGGCGATTACGAACAGGCCTATCTATTGACTCAGGAACGCGGTGCGTAGGAAAAAATGTCGGACTTCATACTCGCTTCCGGCATGCCTCGCTCCACAAATGCATCCAGCGTTGCATAGACCATCGCTGGCCCACCTGACACAAAGACCGTGACATCAGAAACGTCCTTGATATCTTCCAGTGCAGCTTCACCAACCAGTCCAGTGCGTCCGGCCCAGTCAGGAGAGGTTTCAGGTTCACTGACAACTGGAATGAAGTGGAAGTTCTCGTGTTTTTCGACCCAGGAGTTACACAGGTCAGACAGATACAGATCCTTGTCCGAGACAACGCCCCAGTAAAGATACACAGGATGATCGAAGCCTCTGGGTTCAAGGAACTCGATAATACTTTTCATCTGGGTAATACCGGTGCTTGCCGCGAGCAGGATCAGCGTGTTGTCGGGTTTCTCCGTCAGAAAACAATCACCAAGCGGCACCTGAATCTCAATATCCGAGGCAGAGTTCAGTAGAGTCTCTATCAATGCGGAGTCTTCTGAACCTGGTGTTGGACGGATATGTAACTCCAGCTTGTCCTTCAGATGTGGTGAGCTGGCGATAGAGAAAGGAAACTTCTTTTCAGGAAGCACCATCTGCAGGTACTGACCTGCGCAGAAACTGATATCTTCGCCGGCAGGTAAATCCAGCAGCACCTTACGGGTATCTTCGTTGTACCACTCAATCGAAGCGATAGGGCAGGTGATCTGCTTCATGGTTGCTGGTCCGTTTCTAGTTTCGTTTCATCGAAGCAAAGAACTCTTCGTTCGTCTTGGTTTTCTTCATGCGTTCAAGAAGGAACTCGATGGCTGCGAGGTCATCCATGTCATGCAGGATTTTTCTGAGAATCCATACCTTCTGCAATTCTTCCTCTGACATCAGCAGGTCTTCACGTCTGGTGCCGGAGCGTCGAATGTTGATTGCCGGATAAACACGCTTCTCTGCGATTTTTCGCTCGAGGTGCAGTTCCAGGTTACCGGTACCCTTGAACTCTTCGTAAATCACCTCGTCCATCTTGGAACCGGTATCAATCAGACAGGTGGCAATGATTGACAGGCTGCCGCCTTCTTCGATGTTTCGAGCAGCACCGAAGAAACGCTTCGGGCGTTCCAGTGCATGTGCATCTACGCCACCGGTCAGCACTTTACCGGATGCCGGAATGACCGTGTTATAGGCTCGGGCCAGTCGAGTAATGGAATCGAGCAGAATCACGACATCGGTTTTGTGTTCAACCAGTCGCTTGGCTTTTTCGATGACCATCTCTGCCACCTGCACATGCCGCGAAGGTGGTTCATCAAAGGTGCTGGCGACCACTTCACCACGAACTGAGCGTTGCATCTCTGTCACTTCTTCCGGACGTTCGTCAATCAGCAGGACGATCAGGTGGCACTCTGGATTGTTGCGCATGATGGATTGCGCAACATTCTGCAGGATCAGTGTTTTACCGGCCTTGGGTGGCGAAACAATCAGCGCTCGCTGGCCTTTACCAATGGGTGCGGTGAGATCAATGATCCTGGCTGTCAGATCTTCCGTGCTGCCGTTGCCTGCCTCAAGAGTCAGTGGCTCATCAGGGAAGAGCGGCGTCAGGTTCTCGAAAAGAATCTTGTTTTTGCTTTCGCCTGGATCTGTAAAGTTAATCTGATCAACTTTAAGCAGTGCGAAATATCGCTCGCTGTCTTTCGGCGGGCGGATCTTGCCTGATACCGTATCGCCGGTTCTTAGATTGAAACGGCGAATCTGGCTCGGTGAGACGTATATATCGTCTGGACCTGCCAGGTAGGAGCTGTCAGGAGAACGCAGGAAGCCGAAACCGTCCTGCAGGATCTCGAGTGTGCCGTCACCGTAGATAGCCTCACCGGATTTCGCATGTTTTCGCAGAACGTTGGCGATGATCTCTTGTTTACGCGAACGGCCGAGATTGTCCATTCCCATTTCTTTGGCGATTTCTAGAAGTTCAGGTATGGGTTTGGTTTTAAGATCAGTTAGATTCATAAACTCACTTGTTAGTGTTGGCAGGTGACGCGGCGCGCGCCGAATGAAACTCGTTAGGATGTTTGGTTAGGAAGCTGTTTTGCTAAGCTATGTTAAAAATATTTTTGGGTTTTTCTGGATCGTCGGGAAGGAGATGTAGAACGGGAGAGTGTTCTACCCTGACCATCAGATGTTGCGAAAATGTAAAATGATACGTTTTGGCAAAGTTGTCAACATCTTTTTTGATGGGGACCATGCGGCCCCCGAATTTTCAGGCATGCCTGAGTTCTAGATATTACTGTCCAGGAAGGCAGTCAGCTGTGACTTTGACAGTGCACCTACTTTGGTTGCCTCAACGTTTCCGTTCTTAAAAAGCATCAGCGTTGGAATACCACGAATACCATATTTCGGCGGAGTTGCTTCGTTAGCATCAATATCGAGCTTGCACACTTTCATTTTGCCGTCATATTCAGCAGCGATTTCTTCCAACACCGGTGCGATGACTTTGCAGGGCCCACACCACTCGGCCCAGTAATCAACCAGAACTGGTACGTCTGAATTCAGAACGTCTGAGTCAAAAGAATCATCAGACACGTGTTGGATATCTGCCATTGTAGGTCTCCGAGAAAAAATGCTTAAGATGAATGGATAGAAGTATATAGGCGGCCGGTGTTTTTTCCACCATGCGTTTCAGAATAACTGCTATTTGTTGAGATCCTGTGCCACACGCTTGGCAAAGTAGGTCAGTATGGCGTCGGCACCGGCGCGCTTCATGGCGAGCAGAGATTCAACGACGATCGCCTTCGATAACCATCCTTTTTCCATCGCCGCCATCTGCATGGCGTACTCTCCGCTGACCTGGTACACCATGGTTGGCATGCCAAAGGTGTCTTTGACACGTCGCACAATGTCCAGGTAAGGCATACCGGGCTTGACCATCACCATGTCAGCGCCTTCCTCGATATCCAGCGCCACTTCTTGCAGTGCTTCGTCGGTATTTGCGGGGTCCATCTGGTAGGTCATTTTGTCGCTTTTACCCAGGTTGCCGGCAGAGCCAACGGCATCACGGAATGGGCCATAGAATGCGGAAGCGTACTTGGCGGAATAAGCCATAATCTTGGTGGTATGGAAATCGCCTGCTTCAAGGGCATGCCGAATGGCGCCGATTCGGCCATCCATCATGTCTGAAGGAGCGACAATATCGACCCCCGCTTCCGCCTGGCTCACTGCCTGTCGCACCAGCGTCTCCAGCGTCATGTCATTGTCGATATATCCGGCGTCGTCCAGAATGCCGTCCTGCCCATGGCTGGTAAATGGGTCGAGTGCAACATCCGTCATGACGCCCAGATTCGGGCATGCCGCTTTTATCGCTCTCACTGCATTCTGTGCCAGGCCATCTGGATTAAAGGCTTCTTCGCCGTCAGGTGATTTCTTTTCCTGTGGCACCACAGGGAAGAGTGCGATGACAGGGATGCCCAGCGATTCGATTTCTTTAGCCTCCGCTACCAGGAGATCGATCGATAACCTGTCAACGCCGGGCATGCTGGGAACCGCGGCATGGTGGTTTTCCCCCTCGTGGACAAACACCGGGTAAATCAGATCGCTGGGCGTGAGTTCATTTTCCCGTATCAGTCGACGGGACCAGTCGTCGGTGCGAAGCCGTCGAAGTCGAGTCATGGGGAAGCTGCGTTTTGCGCCAGTCATAGAGCCAGATCCGGTAGCGGTTAATTTAAGAGCGGCAAGTATAACGGGTTGTCCTGGGAAAATGACAAATTGTCATAGCCCGTTTACACTGACATCAAGCTGACAATTTGTCATATCGATGCCTTCTCTGCCCCTGGAAACGCCTGTTTCAAAGATCGCGACTACTACCAAGGTCGCGACTACTACAAAGGTCGCGACGCTCGACAAACTGCGGATTGCAGCGCGCGAGCTGTTTGTCGAGCGCGGTTATCATGAAACCAGACCCCAGGACATTGCGCGCCTCGCAGGTGTGGCGAATGGCACCTTCTATCTGCACTTCACTGACAAGCAGCAGGCGTTCCTCGATTTCGCTGAACAGGCGCAGAATGAATTGATTGCCATGATGGAGCAGCGTCTGACCCAGGCATCAAACAGCCGGGAGCGCTGGACAGTGATCTGTCGAGCTGTGATTGATTTTGGTGCAAACCATCCCGGCCTGCTTCAGGCCGCGTTCCTTGACCCGGTGTTTGTGGCGCCAAAAGACGATAACGCATGGCGTATGTACGACCGGCTTGGCCAGCTCCTCAGCCTGGTCCTTGCGAAAGAACGTGTATCAGCCGACTACGATTTTGAACTGATCAGTCACGGCATCTGCGGCATGCTGCGACATGCCATGATTTATGCAGGCCGCAGCGACATTCCGCGAGAACAACTGATTGAGAACATGAGTACCTTCATCGACAGGGGCCTGAGATCACCATGAATAAACTGGTTTTCACGAAGGAAGAAATTGAGTCGGAGCATGAGTACGCCACACCACATATTGAATGTGGGTTGAAACTGCACGGCGGTTTTGACCAGGAAGGTCATTACCAGTCACCCAGGACGAGGTATCGCTGGGACGCCATCAATGCCTGGCACCAGCAATTGAAAGATCGCGGTGTTGAGGTGGTTGAGGCCACCACGGAATTACTCACGGAACCTAATTTTCCCAACGTACCTCAGCAGATCCTCCTGTTGAAGCATGGCATTGATCAACCGTTCTGTGATTCCTTGACGATTACCGGATTGATTGAGGCCCGCGGTAAGGCATTGGCAGAACTCATTGCACCGGATTTCCAGGATGTAGTTGTTGAGGACCTTTCATCGACTGCCCTGGGGCACATGAACAAGGGCCTGCTCGCGAGTCATGGCTGGGATGAAGGGGGTGTGCCCGATTCCGGTATCGGTGGCCATGACACCATGTGGTTTGCCGCACGCGACCTGGTATTCGGAAAGAACAGATACCCCATACCCGAGGCGCCGGCGAGTATTGGCAGGGAGAAGCCTGAACGCGAGATGCTGTCCTTGCCTGCGGAACATGAGATGCTCATTGCTTTTCTGATGAACCTGCTGATGATTGAGGTCAGGGCTGAGCGAGCTTTTGATTTTTACGAGAGGGTCATAGCCTCCGGCGAGACTTTCGTCGACAAACCCCGGGAGTCAGCGCACGCGGTTCAGTTGATTCACCGTATCCGTGAGGATGAATCTGTTCACGTAGCCTGGCTCAGGGCAGCGATCTCAGAATTTCGCAGTTTTACCATAAAGACGGTAAAGGGTGATCGGGTACCCGGTGCTCAAATCCTCGATCCGGTCTGGGAAAAAATGGTGCACTGGCACGCCGTTGAGATGCACGAAACGCAAAGACCGGCGAGTATGGCAGCCATGAAGGAACTCATCATGAGCCTTGCTGATGGTGCAGATGTTTACCGGGAATTTGAATCTTTAGGTATGGAGAAAAAGGCAACCCAGGAGGTCCTCCCATGAAGTTTGGCATTTTTTATGAGCACCAGCTCCCGAAACCCTGGACAGAGGGTCTTGAACAGCAGTTATTCCAGGATGCGATAGATCAGGTCGAGCTTGCTGACCGTCTGGGCATTGATTACGCCTGGGAAGTCGAACATCACTTTCTGGAAGAGTATTCTCATTCCTCTTCCCCGGAAATATTTCTCGCCGCCGCCTCGCAACGTACCTCTAACATACGTCTGGGTCATGGGATTCGCCAGGTGATCGCCAACTACAATCATCCCGCCCGGACGGCGGAGTGTATTGCCACACTGGATCTGGTATCCAATGGTCGTGTTGAGTTTGGGACCGGGGAATCTTCAGCAATACTGGAACTCGGCGGTTTCAACATTCCGGTTTCCAGCAAGCGAGACCAGTACCTCGAGGCCACAGAGCAGATCTGTAATATGCTCGCCATGGACCCCTATCCTGGTTTCAAGGGTAAGTACTTTGATATGCCTTGTAGAAATATTGTGCCTAAGCCTGTACAGAAACCTCACCCGCCGCTTTGGGTCGCCTGCTCTAATCGCGAAACAATCAAGATGGCTGCGCGCCTGGGAATCGGGGCATTGACCTTCGCCTTCGTTGATCCGTTGGAGGCCAAGCATTGGGTTGATGAGTACTACAGTATCATCAAGAGCGATGAGTGTGTGCCCATTGGTCATACCGTGAATCCCAATATCGCCATGGTCACGAGCTTCTCTGTTCATCATGATCGTCAGACCGCGGTCGACAGGGGACTTGAGGGCTTTGAGTTCTTCAGCTATGCACTGGGTTTTCTTTATGGGTTTGGAATTCATAAGCCGGGGCGCACGGATATCTTCAAGGAGTTTAGGGAAGTACGTGAAAAGCAGCTCCAGGAAATGCCAGTGGATATTACAGAGTCCCTGACTGGCGCCCGCGGTGGTATCGGGACGCCGGAAGATATGAGGGTGCATCTGCGCAAGTTTGAAGAGGTCGGTGTCGACCAGGTGACTTTCATTCAGCAGGCTGGCATGAACAAGCATGAGCACATCTGCGAGTCACTTGAGCTGTTTGCTGAGGAAGTGATGCCTGAGTTTAAGGAACGGGCTGCTGAGCGTGAGGCCAAAAAAGCCGAGGAACTTGCGCCTTACATTGAAGCGGCACTGGCGCGTAAACAGTTCATGCCCATGCCGACAGATGATGAGTTACCGTCGTATCCCGCACTTGGACGGAGTATTGTTGAGGGCGAGGAAGATCCGAACAAGCAGGTTGCCAGTTAATCAGCTTCCAGAGTTTCAAGTTCTTCGCTGACTAGCAGCCACTCTGCTTCGAGCTCTTCGAGCTCAGACTTCAATGAAACCTGATCCCGCAGCAACGATTGCAGGTTCGGGTTTTCGTGGTCGTTATAGATCTCCGGGTCGGAAAGCTGATCGTTGACCTCATCCAGTTTGCGGTGCAATCGGGCCATTCGCTCGTCCATGGTTTTTATGCGCGTGCGCAATTGTCTTGCGGCTTTGCCCGGTCGCTTCTCTTTGGTTGTCTGTGTTGTCTCACTTCTTTTCTGGTCTGGTTCAGGCTGGACAGTCGGTAAAACCCTTGACCGGTAATCCGCCATATCGCCGGAATATTCCTGTACTTGCCCGGCTGCGATCAGCAGGAATTGATCCACGGTATTGATCATCAGATGGCGGTCGTGTGAAACGAGTACCAGTGCGCCATGGTAGGACTGAAGTGCGACGGTAAGCGCCTGCCGCATCTCGATGTCCAGATGGTTGGTTGGCTCGTCCA
Organism: Candidatus Azotimanducaceae bacterium; assembly: GCA_965662805.1. Classification (GTDB taxonomy): domain Bacteria; phylum Pseudomonadota; class Gammaproteobacteria; order Pseudomonadales; family Azotimanducaceae; genus UBA9659. The sequence goes on from CBFIJB010000003.1 coordinate 226,488, forward strand.
TCAGCAGCAGGTTCGGTTTCGTGTAGGCAATAAGGGCAAGTGCAAGGCGAGCCTTTTCGCCGCCCGAGAAGGTATCCACGGCATCCAGAACCTTGTCTCCATGAAAGTTGAATCCCCCCAGGAAGTTTCTTGCCTGTTGTTCGCCCGGAATCTCGCCAAGTGATCTGCCGAGTTCATAAAGGTGCGTCAAGGCAGTCTCCCCAAGGTTCAGATCATCCAACTGGTGCTGAGAAAAATAGGCCGTGGACAGGTTGGCGCCATTGGTGAGGCTGCCTTCAAGCAGCGGAAGTTCTCCCTTGAGTGTTTTGATCAGGGTACTTTTGCCTGCACCATTCACGCCCAGCAGCCCGATTCGATCGCCTGGCAGAAAGGTCAGGTTTACACGCTTGAGCACAGGCTCTGAATAGCCGAGTATTGCGTCGCTGAGACTGATTAAGGGTGTTGATACTTTCTCCTGGGTGCTGATCTCAAAGGAGAAAGGAGAGTCCACGTGTGCGGGGGCAATTAGCTCCATTCGCTCTAAAGCCTTCAGGCGACTCTGGGCCTGCCGTGCTTTGGTTGCCTTGGCACGAAAGCGTCTGACAAAATCCTGCATGTGAGCGACTTCGCGCTGCTGTTTCTCGTAGCTACTCTGTTGCAGTGCCAGTCGTTCAGCCTTAATGGCTTCAAATGTTGAATAATTTCCCGTGAAGAGCTCAATGGTGCCACCGTGTAGATAGGCAATGTACCCAACGCATTCATCGAGGAACTCCCGGTCGTGCGATATCAACAGTAAAGTCCCGGGATATTTGCGAATCCACTCTGCCAGCCAGATGATGGCATCCAGATCCAGGTGATTGGTCGGTTCATCCAGCAGCAACAGATCCGAGGGGCTCATTAATGTCTGTGCCAGGTTGAGTCGGATACGCCAGCCCCCTGAAAAGTCACTCAGCGGTCTCTGGGCATCCTCTGGTTTGAATCCCAACCCGGACATCATCTGCTGCGCTCTGGCCGGTGCGCTATAACCATCAATGGCATCCAGCTGTTCGTGCAGTCCGGCGATTTGATCGAAAGCCTCTGATGCCTCCGCCTCTGCGAGCGCTTGTGTCACTGACTGGTATCTGCTGTCACCGGCCAGCACATAGTCCAGCGCCAGGTCATCAGAGCCCGGCACTTCCTGTGCCATATGGGCAATACGAACGTTGTCGGGCAGATCGATGATGCCCTGGTCGGTATCAAGGTTACCCAGAATGGCCTGGAACAGACTTGATTTTCCGCTGCCGTTGGCGCCGATTAAACCGACCTTGTTACCCCGGTGAATGGTCACCGTGGCATTCTGGAACAGCAGGTCCGTAGCGCGCCTTAGGGCGACATTATTTAGCGTTAGCATGGTGGAATGGTTATAGTGAACTTCGCGAAGCGGAGAGCTTTATATGATCAAGTTACTGATTGCGGCGCTTATTATCGCATGTATTGCGCCCCTTTTTATCAAAGGTCCTGATGGCGAGCCTATTATGACGATTGATGACTGGGCGATTGATCTGCCTGAACCGGTAGATGAGTTCTTTGCGGACATCTTTAGTGGGCGTGCACCCTCTACACCAGCCTTGCCTGGAACGCCGGAGGCAGAGCCGCTCAAGGTTTATAAGTGGCAGGATGAAGACGGCCATTGGCATTTCTCCAATACACCGCCAAACATGGATGTTGCGCAGGAGGTGGAGATTGCAGACGTCAACCTGATGGAAGCCTATGAGGCACCGGAACCAGTGCCAGAACCCAGTCAGTCGGCTGCAGCGCCGGCCATGCTTCCCGGGGGTATGCCAGGTCCGCAGCAGATGCAGGAAATGATGGACACGGTGAACAGCTATCAGGAGACCATGGACCAGAGAAACAAGGCGCTGGAAGAGATTACCGGCGGTAACTAACGCCTGATGACCTGAAATAATCCCAGGGCAATCAATCCAAGAAAACCGACCAGTGTCCATCCCGGGATACTGAGACCAAGGAAAGTCCAGACAACTTCGGCACAACTGCCATCGCCTTCAAGCACCATTCGGATGACCTCCTGCATGGGAAAAACATCCACAAGGTAATCCAGTCCTGGTCCACAGGCGGGTATCTGGTCTTCTGGCAGGCTTTGCAGGTACAACTGCCGTGATGACAGGGCGGCCCCTGAAACTGAAGCAGCGACAACCATGCCACCATAGATTTTGACACCTCTGATACCGGGATTGTGAATCGCCGCAACAAAGGCAATCAGCCCCGTGGCAATCACCGCAACCCGCTGAAAAATACACAAGGGGCAGGGCTCCAGTTGCATGACGTGCTCCATGTATAGCGCGACGGCCATGAGAAAGACGGTGCCAAAGCCAATCAACCAGTAAAGGTTACGAGGGTTGGGAATGTACTGAAGCATGCAAAATCCTGTTTCTGCGAGTGATGGTCCTCTGGGACCTGTTTATTTGACAGAGTCTAGTACGTTAAGTTTAGTGCGACTGGATCCATTCGGCACAAAATTCCCTCACTTCAGGGAAAAATTCGTTCAGATCCAGAGTCAGCAGCTCCTGCTGATTCATGACCTCTCTGGCGGCTTCGTCCAGTGGGTTTTCCCGTTTCAGTCGAGTAGAAAGGTAGCCAAGGGAACGCTCCACGAACATGGGTTGAATGTAACCTGCAAGTGCGTTGACTTCATGCATTCGTTCAGCGGTTTTGAGTGCGTGTTCGGGAAGATGGTCGCGATGTGCTAACAGGGTTTCCAACGTGTTCAGGGAAAAATCTTCGAGCGGCATGTCGTAGTGGATCGGCCAGTTTCTTGCCAGCAGATGATCGTAGGCAATGTCCGTGATGATGCCGCCGTAGCGATGAAATCTTGCTGGCAGTCTCCTGACGCTTCTTCTCGCGATGGCGTGCTGATCGGTATACCGGTCGATAGCGCGATGCAGCCGAATACCTCGCTCAATGTCCTCGGGGTATTGTCCCTGTAGCCGGCCTTTAACAAAGTCTCCGAGAAAGCCGCCGACCATCAGGGCCTTGTCACTGCCAGCCAGTGCAAAGTGGGCGAGATGGTTCACACGAGTGGCTGATAGCTCGCAGCGACTTCTGCGAGGTAATCATCAAAGCTGGCGGTATCTGCGGCTTCGATTTCCTGTTGATCTGCCGTTGACTGACTGGCGATTTCGGCGAACTCGTCCTGCTGGCTGGTTTCCAGAGGACGACTCTTGAACGAATCGCGGTGCTGTAGTGCCAGATTCATGGCCAAACGGAAGAAGGGTATCGCCTCGGATTTCAGGTCATTCAGAATCCGTCCGCTGGGCGTCAGCGACGGATCAGCAACACGGTCTGACTGAACATTGAAACTTTCGATATAACCGTTTGTATCAAGATTCGATTCCAACATTGCCGCCCAGGGCTTAATCTCACTGAGGATTTCACCGGCCCATTCTCTGAAGCCTCGTTCACGGCCCTGATCCAATAGTGTCAGATCTGGTGAACGGCCCTGCTGTACGACGGCCATCGCGTTCCTGCTGACCTCCGCGCATCGTTCTTCGTCATGGGTTGGGCTGTCGGTCATTAAACAATAGAGCAGAAAAGTATCCAGAAAACGGATCTCACTGTCGTCAATACCTAGGGGCAGATAGGGGTTCACATCCAGCAATCTCACCTCTATGTACTGTACGCCGTCTTCCAACAGACAAGCGAGGAAGTTCTCACCTGCGGGTGGTACGCGTTTAGCACGGATTGATGAATAGAACTCGGCTTCGGATTGCAGCAGGTTGGCGTTAATCTGCCGATAGTCACCGGCAGCACTGATCGCCTCATAATCTGAATGGTGAGTGCAGATTGCGCTTGCCAGCGTGCTGACATAGTTCTGCAGATTGTTGTAGCAGATATTCATCTGCTGCGCCTGGGTATCACTCTGGTAACCCAGATTGCCAGAACGCAGTGAGGTAGCAAATGGCAGATACAGGGTCCCCTCATCAAACTCCTCAAGGTTATGGGCCTTGCCTTTGACGAAGGATTTGCAGACAGCCGGCGATGCGCCAAACAGATAGGTCAGCAGCCAGGAATAGCGACGAAAGTTGCGCATCAGATCGAAGTAACGGCGGGTTATGAAGTCCTTCAGACTCTCTGTTGATCCTTCCTCGCGATATAGCCAGTGCCAGAATGTATCGGGTAGTGAAAAGTTATAGTGCACCGCGCAGATGGTCTGCATGCCTCGACCGTAGCGATAGCCGAGGCCACTGCGATACAGCGTCTTCAGACGTCCCAGGTTTGAATCGCCGAAGTCTGCCAATGGAATCGAGGCGTCATCAGCCAATACGCAGGGCATGCTTGACGACCAGAGAATCTCCTTATCGATGCCCGTGTAAATGTAGCGATGAACTTCATCCAGTTTTTCCAGAGCACCCTGCGGTGTTGAAAACACGGGTGTGATCAACTCCAGCTGGGCCTCTGAAAAGTCCGTAGTGATCAGAGGGTGCGTTAGCTTGCTGCCAAAGACTGACGGATGCGGCGTTTCCGCCAGCTTTCCTTCCTGAGTTACACGCAGCGCTTCTCGTTCGATTCCCCGATTGAAAGAAAGCAGAGACTTTCGTTCCGCGGCACCGAGCTCGCCGAAAGAAGCGGGCAACAATTCAGACATCGTCAATCATCAATCGAGTCGAGGACCGGCGGACGTTATCTCCGCCGGGACTTCGAATCGCTTGAAGTTCTCAATGAACTTTGCTGCGAGCGTCCTCGCCGCATCATCATAGGCAGCGGCATCTGACCAGGTGTTGCGAGGGTTCAGCAGGGCCGGATCCACGCCGGGCAAAGATGTTGGAATCTCCAGATTGATAACAGGTAACTTGAGGCGCGGTGCCTGGTCAATTTCGCCGCTATGGATTGCTGCAATAATCGCGCGCGTCACGGGAATGGGAAACCGGGAACCGCCCCGGCCCTCGCTGCCGCCGGTCCAACCTGTGTTGACCAGATAGACACGGGAGCTGAAGTCGCGAATCCGCTTCATGAGAAGATCTGCGTAGACTCCAGCGGGACGTGGGAAAAATGGAGCGCCAAAGCAGGTCGAAAAGGTGGCGGCGATGTCACCGTCAACCCCGGCTTCTGTGGAGCCAACTTTTGCGGTGTATCCACTCAGGAAATGATATGCCGCGGCTTCCGGCGACAGAATGCTGACAGGTGGCAGAACACCGGTCAGATCGCACGTCAGGAAAATGATGTGTGCGGGTTCCCCGCCCAGATTCTCTTCGACACGTTCGTCGATATGCGCTCTTGGATAGCAGGCCCGGCTGTTTTCCGTCAGCGAAGTGTCAGCATAGTCCGGTGCGCCCGTTTCTGGATCGACAACCACATTCTCAATGATGGTGCCGTGTCGAATCGCATTCCAGATGACGGGTTCATTGTCTTTCGAGAGGTTGATGCACTTTGCATAACAACCGCCTTCCAGATTGAACACGGTTCCTTTACCCCAGCCATGTTCGTCATCGCCGATGAGTTTTCTTTGTGGATCAGCGGACAGTGTGGTTTTGCCTGTTCCGGACAGGCCGAAGAACAGAGTGACATTACCCTGTGTGTCGGCATTGGCAGCGCAGTGCATTGGCAGCACGTCTTTCTCGGGCAACAGAAAGTTCTGAACAGAGAACATGGCTTTCTTCATTTCACCAGCATAGGGCATACCGGCAATCAGAACCCGGCGTTTGGCAAAATTTATAATCACGCACCCATCACTGTGAGTGCCGTCACGTTCCGGGTCGCAGACAAATTTTGGCGCATGAAGAATCCGCCAGAGTTTCTTTGTCTTTGGGTTGAATACATCAGGCGTAATGAAAAGTGATCTGGCGAACACCGAGTGCCATGCGGTTTCAGTTGTGACCTTGATAGGCAGGTAGTGTTCGGAATCTGCACCGACGTGCAACTCGGAGGCAAAGGTTTCCTGTTCTGCCATGTAAGACTTGACGCGCTTCCACAATGCTTCGAACAGCTCTGGCGCAAACGGACGATTAATCTCTCCCCATTCAATCGCGTCTGAAGAACTGGGTTCTTCGACAATAAATCGATCCATGGGGTGACGGGCGGTTCGCTTGCCTGTCGTGACCACCAGCGCACCGTTGGAGGCGAGGCGACCCTCTCCATTGTCCAATGCTTTATCGATGAGTTCGCTGACCGACAGGTCAGAAGAGAGCGTAGATTGCTGTTCCAAAGTTATGGCGCTGACAAGACTGTTGCGGCGATTATGCCAAAAGTCTTTCTGTGTGGGGAATGTTCTGTGGCATCTTTCCCTGTAGTTTCCTGAATCTCATTGATTCTGATCCCTGAAGCGGTGAATCTGGCGTCTGTCCTTTTTGCTGGGTCGGCCATCCGTCATAACATGGCTGCCAGCGGCCTTACGCTGCTCTGCCCTCAGGGCACGTTTTTCCTGGCTTTCGGCGGTTTCCTCGTAAAGAGTCTGGGCGATGGGGGCAGATCGGCGCTGATCAGACAGCACCTGCACAACGACGGTTTTCTCGTCGAATCCCTGGGTGATCTGTAACCTGTCGCCAACGGACAGTTCCTTGCTGGGTTTGGTGCGTTGCCCGTTGACGTGCACTTTCCCACCATCAATGGCCTCCTTGGCCTTTGCGCGGGTCTTGAAGAACCGGCCTGCCCAGAGCCATTTGTCCACGCGTACCCCGCTCAAGGCTGTTCTCTCCAAAACCCGCTCAAGGCTGTTCTCTCCAAAACCCGCTCAAGGCTGTTTTCTTCAAACCCGCTCAAGGCTGTTCTCTCCAAAACCCGCTCAAGGCTGTTCGGCTAATTTCACCGCGTGTCAGGTGGGAGAGATCGTTGATCAGCGGATAGTCATGATCATGTTCATGGTCTCTGCCGGAATCTGGCTTCTTGACACACAGCAGATGCCGAATGCCGAAAGCCCTGCACTGTTCCAGAACGTGCGGGCTGTCGTCGATCATCATGGTGCGGGCTGGATCAAAATCAATCTTTTCTGATTCCAGATGCTCAGACAAAGCATGCCAGAAACGTATGTCACGCTTCGGCAGACCGAAGTCATGGGAACAGTAATGATGATCTACGTGATCAAGCAGGCCGGTGACGGTCTGTTTCAGAGCCAGAACCTTCGGATGTGCATCGGTAACCACAAGAACTTTCAGATGATCATAGTCGGTCAGATCCGATAAGAAACGCCGGGTACCTGGTCGATACTGGATGAGATGCTCAATTTCCCGTTTCAGGGTCATGATGTCGACATTGAAATGGCTGGACCAGTGATCTGTGCAGTACCAGTTCAGCGTGCCTTCCGCAGCTCGCAGTTCCTGTTCGATATGCGAGTTTGCAAGTTCATGTTCCAGACCATGAATATCACCAAAACGAACCGGTAGATGGTCAACCCAGAAATGGTTGTCGAAGCGCAGATCCAGCAGGGTGCCGTCCATATCCAGCAGCAGGGTGTCGATATCTTTCAGGGAGGGATAGTTCACGTCTGTATTCTATCGCGGTTGTGATCCCGGCTGCGATAATGTTCAATCCGCAAGCCATAAAAAGTGAGCAAAAAGTACCGTGAGTGAGTTGATTGAGTTGATGAGTCGCACCGTGCGTGATGCCGGAGCTGCCATCCTGAAAGTGTATGGAGAAGAGGACTTCGGTGTAGAGACCAAGTCAGATGATTCTCCATTAACGCGGGCAGACCTTGCTGCGCATCACATTATTGTGGACGGGCTCACCGAAGGGGCGCCCGAGATACCCATACTGTCCGAGGAATCAGATGACATTCCCTTCTCCGAGCGAAGTACCTGGGATCGGTATTTTCTGGTGGACCCCCTGGACGGTACCAAGGAGTTTATATCGCGTAACGGTGAGTTCACGGTAAATATTGCGCTTATCGAATCCGGCGTACCAACCATGGGCGTTGTCTATGTCCCTGTCAAAGATGTCCTGTACACAGGAGATCAGCACTCCGGTGAAGCAACGGTGATGCGTGACGGCGAAACGACATCCATTGGCACGCGTCAGTTCAATCCCGATGATACAGTGACGGTCGTTGCCAGCCGCAGACATGGTGGTGATGCGCTGGAAGCCTGCATGGCGGTGCTTAATGAGACATTTACCGCTGTTGAAACGACCAATATGGGAAGTTCACTGAAGCTTTGCCTGGTTGCTGAGGGAAAAGCCGACTTCTACCCGAGACTGGCACCGACATCGGAATGGGATACAGCCGCGGCGCAGGCTGTTGTTGAAGCAGCCGGTGGCAAGGTCGTTGATACGGCTCTTGATGATCTGCGCTACAACACCAAAGAAAACATCCTTAACCCGTTTTTCTACGTCATTGGTGATCCCGACTACGACTGGGAAGCGCTGCTTTCCAAAGTGAAGCTGCCCGGCTGATATCCTGCTGCAGGCGAGATAGCTACGTTTAAAGGGTTCAGAGAACGGGCGCAGGACTTGTGTGGAGAGGATTTGGTCTCGGCTAGCGAAGCTGTATGCGCATCCATCCTGCCGAGGAGAATACTGTATATCCATACAGCTTCGGCTAGCGAGGTTGAATAATATACTCCCTGAAAATTTGAATTTAAAGAATTCAAAAATGGAGATTCCTGAAGAGGAATTGCCTTGACTTTTAGGAATCAAATCTAAGGTCCTGAATTCAAGCAAGAAAGTTGTAGTCGACTGCATGAAACGACGTGAGCTGAAATATTTTCACGTTTTATCTCATTCATTTGAGCTTTTCGGGGTTGAAAAACAGAGAAAACACCCAATAAAGAGGGGTAGAAACGCAGGCGGTTTTCCGAATGAAATCCTCCATGGGGTCAGACCTTGAATTTATCCTGACGAATGGCAAGAAAACCCGCAATTCTTGTGGACATCGAGTGAACGATAACTCGATAATACAACCCCAGAGCTAGCCCATTTCCTGAATTCGTCACCGATTCGGTGATCTTTCGATTGAAGCAGGTGTGGGGTCAGAACAACAGCACCAGATCTGTAACTTGCCGCTCATCCGCTGCGTTGTTCATTTCGACCGTTTTAGTGTCATTGATCGTCGGGTTCAGGACACTATTACAGATGTACATGCCGCATATGACGGATGTACTTTATACAGGTTCTGGGAAGGTAGTCTTTTCTGATATTTCCCCAAACCAAAGCACTAGTCTTTAACGGAGCGCGCGCCCTATGACCATTGCCGATGACGGTGACTACGATACGATCCTTGATGATGATGATCTCGAGGATGCATCTGACGAGCTTGATGCACTGGAAGAACTTGCCGGTACTGAGAAGCTTGATGCAGACGATGCAGAAGCTGAAGAGTCAAAACTTAAGCAGCTGATCGATACCGGAAAAGAGCAGGGTTACCTCACATACGATCAGTTAACTGGTGCACTCCCGGAAAGTATTGAAGAAACGGACGAGTTCGAGGCCATCGTTCTCATGTTCGAGGAAATGGGTGTGTCCGTTTATGAGGCAGCCCCTGATCCCGCATCGCTGAAAACAGAGACAGAGGAAGAAACCGAAGACGAAGCAGCGGTTCTTGGCGGTATGGAAAGTGTGGTCGGTAAGACCATGGACCCGGTCCGCATGTACATGCGTGAGATGGGTACGGTTCCCCTGTTGACCCGCGAAGGTGAGATCGAGATTGCCAAGAGAATAGAAGACGGCATTCGTGAAACCATGGCGATTATGGCTGCCTATCCGGGCACGGTTGAGTATGTCCTTGCCGTGTATGAAGAAGTGCTCGAGGATGAAGGCGAGGTTTCTGCGGTCATTTCGGGATTCCTGGACCCGGAAGACGAAATTCCCGATATGAGCGATATTGCCGAGGCCAAGTCCAGCGGCAACTACCAGGCGGGCGATGACGATAACACCGGCAAACTGGACCATGACCTGGGCCATGTCCGATTCAAGGCTCTGGATAAGGCATACCGTGCCTTCGAGCGTGCGCGCGCCAAGCATGGTAAGGACGATCCCAAGACCCTGAAGGCTATGGGCAAGCTGGCTGATGCATTCAGCCTGTTCAAGCTGGTACCTGCTGTGATGGACCCCATTCTGGAGTTGGTTCGTCGTGATATGCAGCAGATTCGCAATCAGGAAAAAACGATCCGTGATCTGTGTGTCAGAAAAGCCAAGATGCCAAAGGACGTTTTTCTTGGCCGTTACGTTGGTAACGAAACGAATGTCGACTGGGTCGACGAAATGATTGAAGAGATGCCCGAACTGGCTGAAAAGCTCCAATCGATCCGTATTTCAGTACGTCATGGTAATAAGCAGATCCGCCGTGTTGCTGAACGTACAGATATGACGGTGGGAGAGATCAAGGACCTTAATCGCAGGTTGTTCCTGGCGGTCGGTAAAACCCGGGCCGCCAAGAAGGACATGATCGAAGCGAACCTGCGACTGGTGATCTCGATTGCCAAGAAGTATACAAATCGTGGTCTGCATTTCCTCGACCTTATTCAGGAAGGCAATATTGGTTTGATGAAGGCGGTAGACAAGTTTGAATATCGTCGTGGATTCAAGTTTTCGACCTATGCCACCTGGTGGATTCGCCAGGCGATTACGCGCTCAATCTCTGACCTGGCCAGAACCATCCGCGTTCCGGTTCATATGATGGAGACAGTAAATAAGCTGAACCGACTTACCCGCCAGTTGGTGCAGGAGCTGGGTCGTAACCCGACCATTGAAGAGCTTTCCAAGAAAATGGATCTGCCGGAAGACAAGGTGCTCAAGGCGCTGGATGTTGCAAAACAGCCAATCTCGCTGGAAACACCAGTCGGTGATGATGATGATTCCACGATGTGGAACCTCGTCAGCGACACCACGGTAGAATCGCCGATGGAACATGCGACCGATGAAGGCCTGAAAGAAACAACGACGAATGTGCTGACGGCTTTGACAGAACGTGAAGCGAAAGTGCTGCGTATGCGTTTTGGTATTGATATGAATACGGATCACACGTTGGAAGAAGTCGGCAGACAGTTCTCTGTTACCCGTGAACGTATCCGCCAGATTGAAGCTAAGGCGCTGCGTAAGTTGCGGCACCCGGCAAGATCCGAACAGCTGCGGAGTTTCATCGAGGGCTGAAGGCTTGTTTAGCTCAAGGCTCTTAATCCGCTGAAGGCTCTTCTCAGCTGAAGGCTCTTCTCAGCTGAAGGCTCTTCTCAGCTGAAGGCTCTTCTCAGCTGAAGGCTCTTCCCAAAAAAGGACCGGCAGGTCCTTTTTTTTTGCCGTGTGTTTTTATGCTAGGGTCGGTTTCCATGCAACAGCGATCATCACCTCCTGCTCGGCCACTTCTGAGATTCATTCCTTTTCGTAAAAAGGACATCATCGAGATGTGTATCTCTGCCGGTGGGCTCAGTGGCAAAGACCAGATGAAGTTCCGTGAGTTCTGTCACCTGTTGCAGAGTGTCTTTCACTTTGAATATCACGAGACTCTGGAGACACTGAAAGATCTCTACGCACCTCTTAACCCGGATCGCGATACCCGCAAGGTAGGTGTGTTTACAGAAGAACCCGGTGCATCCTTTACCGATACTCTGCATCAGCTGTTAGATAAAGCGAACTATGAACTGCTGACCCAGGAAGAACTCGAAGCCGCCTTTGAAGAGTCGTCTTTGTTTCAGCTCAAGCTGAATATTGATTTTAGTGCTTTCGAAGAAGCGCTGCTTTTTACGCGCGGCGAAAGTGCGCACACAGAAACAGTATCAACTCTCTGGGGACTGATTAAGCGCGATGTGACCTTCTCCAATTTTGATCGCGTCGTGATCTATATCCGCTATAGGGACGGTTTTGTGCCTGATCTGGGTAAGGGTAAACCGGGCACCACCATGCTGAAGATGTTCCAGAATGTACCCCGTGCAGACGTGGAAATGCTGTTTCCGAACACGCAGGTCGGCATGCGCATGATCGATAAGCTCATGATCGGCGTCCCGGCTCTGGCCGGAGCGGTGGCTATTGCCACAACCAAGGCCGGGACTTCACTCCTGCTTCTGGGGTCTCTGATAGGTTTCTGGCTGGGTCTGCACAATGAGTCCGTCGAACTTGATGAGGCCAGGCTGATCGCTATTCTCGCTGGGCTAGGTGGCCTTGGCAGTTATGTGTGGAAGCAGTTCAGTAACTTCAAAAACCGTAAGTTGCTGTTCATGCAGTCATTGACGCAGAACCTGTACTTTAAGAATCTGGATAACAACGCCGGTGTTTTTCATCGTCTGGTAGACGACGCCGAAGAGGAAGAGTGCAAGGAAGCCATACTGGCCTATTATTTTCTGCTGACACAGGCATCCGAATCGATCCTCGATGAACCGGCCCTTGATCGCATGATCGAAGACTGGTTCCGCTCGCGCTGGGAGTCAGACCTGGATTTCGAGGTGGATGACGCTCTGGGCAAACTACGTAACCTGGGACTGTTGCAGGAGCAGGATAATGGCTTCAGAGTGCTGCCTCTCGTCGAAGCCTGCGCGCTCCTCGACAAGCGCTGGGATGATTACTTCCGCTTTGGAGAATCGAATGAATCAGATTAAGCGCTTTTTTGAGGGCAGACCGATCTGGATGAATGCACTCATGCTCTTCTGTGGTTACATGACCTTTATCTATATGCCATTTGATTTGTTTATCAAGCCGGTCGAGCAGGACGAAGAAGTCTGGTTCGGTTACATGCTGCATGGCTGGGCGGCCAAAGCGACAGCGCCGATTCACTGGGCGATTTATGGCGCGGGTTTCTATGGATTCCTCAAGATGAAGCCCTGGATGCATCCCTGGGCGGCGCTTTATGTTTTCCAGGTGGCGATCGGGATGGCTGTGTGGCCCTGGCTGTATCGGGATGCCGCTATACTGATCGGTGTCGGTGTGGGTATTCCGTTTGCAATTCTCGGGGTGCTGCTGTTGAGATCAAAGGCAGCGTTTAGCGTGACAGAACCCGCAACCGTATCCAATCAAGAAGAACAAGAGGGAAAGCAGGATGGATAATTTCAGCGGCAAGATCGCGGTGGTCACCGGTGGCGGCACCGGTATGGGCAGGGAGCTCTGCCTTCAACTGGTCAGGGAAGGCTGCTCTGTTGCTGCCTGCGATGTGATTATGGAAAACCTGGAGGAGACCAGCAGGATCTGCGCCGAAGCCGCTCCAGATGTTAAGGTCACTCTGCATCAGTGTGATGTTTCTTCCGAGACGGATATGAACCGGTTCCGGGATGAGGTGGTTGCCGCCCATGGTGAAACCATCAATCTGCTGTTCAACAACGCCGGTATCGGCGGATCCTTTTCTTTTCTGGACGAGGAATCCAGGCCCCAATGGGAAAAAACTTTCAATGTCTGCTGGTACGGGGTGTACTACGGTTGTCGCGCCTTTGTTCCTTTGTTGGTTAATGCCGATGAAGCTCATATTGTAAACACCAGCAGCGTGAACGGATTCTGGGCGTCCCTTGGACCCAACACGCCCCACACGGCCTATGCCGCAGCAAAATTTGCAGTAAAGGGTTTCAGTGAAGCACTGATTACGGATCTGCGTATGCACGCGCCGCATGTCGGTGTCTCCGTAGTTATGCCAGGTCATATTGGTACATCCATCGCCATCAATTCCGGCAAGGTGTTAAGTGGCAAGAATGCGATGGAGATGACCGAAGAAGACATGAAAAGTATTCGAGAGCGCATGATGAAGTCAGGTGGCGATATGGCAGAAGCCGTCATGAATCTATCCGATGACCAGATTCGCGCCGTTATGCACCAACGTGGTGTCGACTTTCGCGACAATGCGCCGACCAGCGCTGGAGAAGCATCGACAATCATTCTGAATGCTGTGAAATCAGGCAAGTGGCGTATTCTTGTCGGGGAAGATGCAGTGCGCCTGGACGCCAGAGTGCGCAATGATCCGGAGTCTGCCTACGATATTGATTTTGCGCAGGCCGTTCAGGAAGGTGGTGATCTTACTGAGCTGATCAAATAGTGCCGGAGCTTTCCGTCGCCGGTGGTACGCCTGCAACGCCACTGGGCTACCGCAGCTGGGCGGTGTTTGAATGGGCGCGTAATCCTTACGTTATTCTTGTCACCATCTACATTTTCGCACCCTATTTCTCGACAACAGTCGTCGGTGACCCGGTTCGTGGCCAGGGTCTGCTCGGCTACACGAATGCGATATCCGGTTTTCTGATTGCGACCCTGGCGCCGGTTCTTGGTGCGGTGGCTGACAAGAGCGGCCGGCGCAAACCCTGGATTCTGGTGTTTGTCGTGGTCATGGTACCGGCCATATTCCTGCTCTGGTTCGCTGAGAAGAATGGTGGGGGTATTGGCATCTATCCAACGCTCGCGCTGATTGTTCTGATCGCCATCATGTTTGAGTTCTCCGCGGTGTTTCATAACGCGATGCTGCCTTCCATCTCTCCTGTTTCAAAAATCGGTTCCATCTCCGGGCTGGCTCTGGCTCTCGGTAACATCGGCGGGCTTCTGCTCATGGTGTTTGTGCTTTACGCCTTTGCGTTGCCCGGTGTCGTTGACTGGGCCTTTATTCCGGAGGCACCGCTTTTTGGCCTCGATCAGGATGCGGAAGAGCACAACAGGATTGTCGGTCCCATGACAGCTCTCTGGTTGCTGTTGTTTGCCTTGCCGCTGTTCCTGTTTACCCCGGACGGACAGCAGGACAGCATTAGCGTTCGTGACGCTGTGCAGCAGGGTCTGAGAGAGGTCTGGTCAACCATACGTGCAGTACGACACTACTCGAATGTTGCGCTCTATCTGATTGCACGCATGATCTTTAATGATGGCCTGGTTGGCATACTCATCTTTGGCGGGGTCTACGCGGCGGGGACTTTTGGCTGGGATACGATTTCTCTGCTGATCTTCGGCATTGTCACATCGTTATCGGCGGCGATTGGTGCCGTTATTGGTGGTCTGATCGATGACCGTTTTGGCTCACGGTCTGCCGTGCTTATTGCCGTTGGGGGGACTGCACTGCTTCTGGTCGTAGGCGTTTCCTTCCAGCCGGATAGTATTTTTTACGTGATTGATATTGAGCCTGGTACGATTGTCTGGTCCTTTCCCTATTTCCAGACACTCCCTGAGCTGCTCTATTTTCTGAACACCCAGCTGTTTGGCATGTTTATCACGGTGGGATTTGCCAGCGCTCGCGCCATGATGGCGCGTATTGCGCCGCCACAGCTGATCACGCAGTTCTTCGGACTGTACGCCTTGTCGGGTACGGCCACGGCGTTTCTGGCACCTCTGCTGGTGGGTCTTTTCACTGATATCTTTGAGAGTCAGAGAGCGGGTTTTGCGTCACTTATCGTACTGCTGGTGATCGGATTTATCATGATGCTCTTCGTTCGTGAAGAGCAGGCAACCCGGGCGGATGACTAGCTAGAGAGACTCCAGCGTATCTTCCAGCATTCCCTTTACCTGTTTGTTGGGGTTCATGGCGAGTGCCATATTGGCAAGTTCTTTTGCCTGGGCCTGCTTACCCAACTCTGCGTTTGCTCTGGCAGCAATCAGGTGGGCGAGGGTGATGTCCGGGTCCCACCAGCGTTTCTCCTTGGCGTGGTATTGCTCGATCTCGACCAGCGCCTTCTGCCACTGTTCCGTACGCATGTAGAACTGAGCCAGGGCAAAGTGCGGTCCGGCACGATCCAGTAGCCGGATCGCGTCCCGGTAGGCAGCTTCAGTGGCAGCGTTGTCATTCTCCTTGCTGAGCAGCAGTGCCTTTGCCATGGCACCAAAACCCGGGTCTCGCGCATCAAGAACCGGTTGCAGCGACTGCGCCTTCTCGAGATCTCCTCCGGCAATACCCGGCGCGTTGGCGTAAAACGCAAGGATCGCATAGCGGGAGTTCAGGTGATTGGGGTCAATGCGCACAGAGTTTTCGAAGGCGGCGAGCGTCTGCTTTGCCATTCCAACCTTTCTGAAAATACTGACTTCGCCAACCAGTGACAGCTTCACCAGGCCCGTGAGATACCAGGCTTCTGCATCTTCCGGGTACGCCTTATGCAGTTGCTCAATTGTCTCATCGGCATCGCCAAAAGCTCCTGCACGTAACTGCGCACGAGCAAGGTGAAACAGGACATCCCGGTCCACCTCCAGCTGTTGTAGTCGAGCGATCGCAATATCGAAGTCTCTGGCCTCCAATGCATCCAGTGCGGGTGCCAGCCGTTCTCCGGCATAGGCCAGATGACAGTTAAGCATTACCAGTAACAGGATAAATCGCATGGCCAGCATCTCACAGGTGTGGTTAAACTTCGTACGATATAAGAACACGAAAGGTTTAAAAGATTCCATTGATGATGTTGCCTGATCTCAAGGAAATAGAAACCGCCGCGGATCTGGTCTATCAGAGTATGCAGCCGAGCCCGCAATTGTCCTGGCCGCTGTTGAATCGGAGAACTGGTTGTGAAGTTTGGGTTAAGCATGAGAACCACAACCCGACCGGCGCGTTCAAAGTCAGGGGTGGACTGGTTTATCTGAATCGGTTGCTCGAGAAAGCGCCCGATTGTTCAGGGGTCTGCACTGCAACCCGCGGCAACCACGGTCAGAGTGTTGCCTATGCGGCAGGTGCTCGTGGACTCGCATCGGTGATTGTTGTTCCCGAAGGCAACAGTCCTGACAAGAATGCGGCCATGAAGGCCCTCGGCGCTGAACTGGTTGTTTATGGCAAGGACTTTGATGTGGCGCTGGAACATGCACGGCTGTTGGCAGATGAACGACAACTGCATTTCATGCCATCGCTTGATGCAGACCTGATCCCGGGTGTGGCCACTTATGCGCTTGAGCTGTTTCGGGGCGCGCCGGCTCTGGATCGTGTTTATGTGCCAATAGGACTCGGTTCTGGTATCTGCGGCGTGATTGCAGCGAAGAAAGCGCTGGGCTTATCGATGGAGATCGTGGGAGTCGTTTCCGCTGAAGCGAATACCTATGCACTGTCTTTTGCTGCCGGCGAATCGGTACCGACGGACTCGGCAGATACCCTGGCCGATGGTCTGGCGGTACGAAATCCGTCGCCTGAGGCACTCTCGCTGATCAGCAAAGAGGTCGTGGATGTTGTCACCGTCACGGATGATGAAGTCCTGAAGGCGATACGCCACTATTTTACGGACACGCATAATGTGGCAGAAGGCGCTGGTGCCGCGGCGCTGGCCGCTTTGCTCAAATCGGATGATCAGGTTGACAGAAAAATCGGACTGATTCTGACGGGCGGCAATATCAATGAGGCACTGTTTCGACGAGCCCTGGCGGGTGACTGACCTTAGCGGGAAATCTGTGAGATCATCGACCAATAAAGAGAATTCAATAGAGGGGAAATCATGAAGTCACCGATCTGCGAGAAACTTGGTATCGAGTTTCCACTGATTGCGTTCACGCATTGTCGTGACGTCGTCGTTGAAGTTTCCAAGGCTGGGGGTATGGGCGTACTTGGCGCTGCCGGTTACGGTCCTGAACAGCTGGAGATCGAGCTGAAGTGGATTGATGACCATATAGATGGCAGGCCCTATGGTGTGGATCTGATTGTTCCGACCAGCATGGCCAACAAGGATGAATCTGCGTCAGCAGAAGAGATCCATGCAATGGTGCCCGATGAACACAGAAATTTTGCGGCTGGCATTCTGGCGCAGCACAAAATTGATACCGCGGATGTTTATGAAGCGAGGGGGCCTGGAGGTCGTGGTTTCCTGGGGGAAAAAGGTGCGGCCAACATCCTCGATATCGCGTTCGCTCATCCTATTTCACTGATCGTGAATGCGCTTGGTGTACCACCGGCTTACATGCTGGAGCTTGCCAAAGAACGTGGTGTTCCTACGGGTGCTCTGGTGGGCTCCAAGCATCATGCCATCAAACAGGCAGAAGCCGGCGTCGATATGCTTATTGTCTCAGGTACCGAGGCTGGTGGTCATTGTGGTGAAGTTTCCACCATGGTCCTGGTGCCGGAGGTTTCAGAGGCGGTGGCACAGTACCCCGATGTATCTATTCTCGCTGCAGGCGGCATCGTCACCGGCAGACAGATGGCTGCAGCCATGGCGATGGGTGCGCACGGCGTCTGGACAGGTTCTGTCTGGCTGACCACCCAGGAAGCGGAAACCTCGCCTGTGATCAAAGAGAAGCTGTTGTCCGCGGGTTCGAATCAAACCATCAGAACGCGCAGCCGTACGGGGAAATACTCAAGGCAAGTGCGTTCTCCCTGGACGGATGCCTGGGAGCTTGAAGATGCGCCTGATCCGCTGCCCATGCCTTTACAATCTCTCGTTTCCGAACCTGCCCTGGGCAAGATCACGAAACTGGCCGAAGGTGGGCATCAGGGAGCAAAACAACTTGCGACTTACTGGGTGGGTCAGGGTGTCGGCATGATGACACAGTCGCTTTCCGCAAAGCAGGTTGTCTACGATTTCATGGAAGATTTTCTGGCTGCTAACGAAAGACTTAAGGGTTTCGTCGATGAGTAAGTCTCATGAGTAAGAAGGTTGTGCTTGTAACGGGTGGGGCTCGAGGCATCGGTCTCGGTATCGTTCATGCTTTTGCAGCCGCCGGGCACCAGGTCATGATCGGAGATCTTGGCGCAGGTTCCGGTGATACAGACTGGAACTATAATCTCGCGGATGCTAACGATCTGAGTAAGGCGTTAAAACAGGAGTCCAGCGTTGGTGAAGTGGATGCCTGCGAGCTGAACGTGACGAATTTCGCCAGCTGCCAGCAGGCTGTTGCCGCAACCATCGAGCGTTTTGGCAGACTTGATGTTCTGATTAACAATGCCGGTGTTGTTGATACTGGCCCAATCAGTGACTTCAAGGAAGACGACTGGGATCGAATCTTTGCCGTGAACACCAAAGGCATATTCCTTATGTCGAAAGCTGCTCTGGAAGCGCTGAAAGCCTCTGGTGAAGGCGCCATCGTGAATACTGCCTCCATTGCAGGGAAACAGGGTAACGCCAATATGTCTGCTTATTGCGGTTCCAAGTTTGCCGCCATCGGCATCACCCAGTCGCTGGCCCTGGAGCTGGCACCGGACAACATCACAGTGAATGCGCTTTGCCCCGGTATTGTCGGCACAGCTATGTGGCTCGAGCACCTGATCCCGTCCAATACGTCGAAGCAGTCGGAAAAAGAACGCAACTTTGAAGATGCTGTGAACAGCATCATTCCATTAGGACGTCCCCAGACCACGGAAGATATGGGCCAGGCTGTGTTGTATCTGGCTACAGCGAGAAATGTATCTGGCATTGCTTTAACAGTAGCCGGCGGCATGACCATGAACTGATCTAGCCGGGTCGTCGGTGCCGTGCTCTGGTCTCCACCTTGATGCCGGCGACGACAAACGCAGCGACGACGTATAGCGCCAGAAAGGTAAGAAAAGCAGGTCTGTAGCTTCCGGTTACGTCATACATCCAGCCTGCAAAGGGAACGCCCAGCAGATGAATGACTGACATGGCTGGTCGCATCGCACCAAGCACCCGGCCAAAACTTTCGCGTCCGAAAGCTGCGCCGACCACGGCTCCCTGCATGGGTACGATTCCGCCCATGCCGAATCCGAAGAGGCAGGCGCCAATCAGAAAACCAAAGTAACCCTCACCAAACAGCATGATCAGCTGGCCCGCAACCTGGAAGCTGATGCCAAGCCATAGTGCATGGCGCACATCCCAGCGATCAACCAGGGCACCGTAAATCAACTTGCCCATGATGCCGAAGAAGGCAGTACAGGATGCAATGAAAGAAGCGGATACCAGATCGATCCCGCGGTCAGTCAGCTGGGGCACCATGTGTATCAGGGTTGCGCTCTGAATGCAGAACAACAGACCAATGGTGGCGACCAGAAACCAGAAGTTCGGGTTGCGGATAAATTCTTTGGTATGCAGTGCCGGTTTAGGTTTTGGCAGAGTTGCTGCCTCGGTCTCGCCATCCGGCAATAGTCCGACGTCTTCCGGCCTTGAAATAACCAGTCGCAGCACAACCGGTACGACGACAACCAGCGTAATGATCCCGTAAGTGACAAAACCGTTACGCCAGCCGAACTCACCGATCAACCAGGCGGTGATCGCCGGCATGATGACACCAGACACAGAGATTCCGGTAGCGGCGATACCCAGTGCCGTGCCTCGTTTCAGAACAAACCAGTTGCTGACCAGCTTTGAGGTTGCCAGCTGACCCATGGCACCGGCACCGAAGCCGATAAACACACCGAGTACGAGATAGAACTGCAGTGGTGTCTGGACGAAACCCAACAGTAGAAAACCGCTCCCCATGGCTATGGCTCCCGTTGAGATCACCTGTTTCAGTGGATAGCGATCAAGTGCCCGGCCGATAAATGGTGCGAGTACAGCGCCGACGCCCTGGGTCACGGAGATACCAATCGACACGCCGAGCCTGGAATCACCGAACTCGGCGGCTATAGCCTTGAAGAAGACACCGTAGGAATAAAAGAAAAAGCCCACCGCGATAAAGTCTACAAAAAATGCGACTGCCACCATTCGCCAGCCCAGAAAGGTCGGGTCTGATCGTTTCAGCAGGTAAGTCAGCATCTTGAGTACTACGTGAGCGGGAGCGGTATTCTACTCTGATCGAATCATCTGCGCATGATAGGATTTCCGCTTTAACTCGGAGCACACGCAGTTGAGCAGCACCCTATCAATGGATCTCGAATCAGATCGAGGTTCTCTCCATGGTACTTTCGATCGCAGGTTTGAGAGTGTCGTCAGTGAGTTTGTCCGCAACTTTGAGGAACGTGAAGAGCAGGGCGCTTCCCTGAGTTTCAATATTGAAGGCGAGACCGTGGTAGATGTCTGGGGTGGTCGCATGCATCCGAAGCAGAATGCTGACTGGCAGGAAGACACCATGTGTGTCGTGCATTCCGTTACCAAGGCGGCAGTCTCAATCTGTGCGCACCTTCTGATGTCTGAAGGCAAGCTGGATCTTCGCGCAAAGGTCAGTGACTACTGGCCGGAGTTTGCGCAGAACGGTAAACAGGATGTCACCGTCGAGATGATGCTGAACCATTCGGTGGGTCTGTCTGCTGTACATGATCCTTTGCCTGAAGACGCATTTCTGGACTTTGACTTCATGACTGACGTCATCGCCAGAGAACAACCCTGGTGGACACCGGGGACACGTCACGGCTATCAGATGTCGACGTATGGCTGGACCGTTGGCGAACTGGTCCGTCGCGCCGCCGGAATGTCGTTGGGAGAATATTTTCGTCAGCGGCTTGGTGATCCGCTCAATCTTGATTTCCATATTGGTCTGCCGGAATCGGAGCATGATCGCGTTTCCCGCATGATGCGCTGGGCACCAAAAAAGGGTGACCCGGTTTCGCCTTTTACGGTGGCACTGCTCAGCAGCAAAGATTCATTGCAGTATGTGGCCTTATTGAACAACGGTAAGCACAAGACCGATGCCCCGGAAAGTTATGTTTCAGAGTTTGGCGCTGGTGGCGGGATTGCCAATGCCAGGGGCATTGCCGGAATGTTTGCGCCATTTGCCAACGGCGGTGGTGACCTGGTGGATCGGGTGACGCTTGAGCGGATGTCCGCTGTCTCGGTTGCCGGGGAAGATATGACGCTGATGTCCCCAACCAGGTTCAGTCTGGGCTTTATGGTGAGCATGGATAATCGTCACCGGGAAGCAGGAGAACTCGAAACCATCCTTATGGGCAAGCATGCCTTCGGGCACGCGGGCGCTGGCGGCAGCGTCGGCTTTGCAGATACTGAATGCCATCTTGGTTTCGGTTACAACATGAACAAAATGGGAGCCGGTATCCTGCTTAACAAACGTGGTCAGTCATTGATTGACGAAACCTACCGATGTCTTGGATATGCCAGTAATGAACCCGGATACTGGATTCGCTGATTCAGTAGAGCTCGAAAGGCTGGCTGCTGCGCAGACTGCCTTGCCTGAGTTTCTCGGATTACCTGCAGATACTCCTGCCGACGGCGGTACCTTATGGCGTGGACACTCGCATGCGGACCAGACAGATGATCGCTATCTTTATTGGCAGCGTCTGGTCCAGTTGAATCAACTTAAACCCGCCGACCGGAAGACGTTCGAACTGGTAAGCCGGGGTTTCAGCGATTTTGAGTTTTCTGACGAAGCCGATTTCAGAATTGCAGTCACGGGTTTCGATCCGTTTCATCTGGATGATCATATCGATCAGGGAAATCCCTCGGGCCTGGTGGCCCTGCAACTGAATGGCAGGCAAGTTCCTGTTGGTGAACAGTTCGCCGAAGTTCGTTCGATTGTTGTTCCCGTTCGATACCGGGATTTTGATGAGGGATTGATCGAAGACTTCTTCGCGCCTCGGTTGGCTGATCTCGACATGGTCATCACGGTCAGCATGGGGCGTGATGGTTTTGACCTGGAACGCTTTCCCGGCCGCCGTCGATCTGTGACGACACCCGAGAATGAAAACATTCAGGCCGGTGGTTCTCCTGATGCTCCCATAGTACCTGAGATATCAGCAGGCCCGGAGTTCGTTGAATTCTCGCTGCCAGTTCAACAGATGTGTTCTGTCGAAGGTGATTTTACTGTGTCAGATAACCGAGTGGTCACAACACTCGAGGATGGGGAGATTACCGCGAGTAATCTTCAGCAGCTCGAGGGAAAGACGGCGGTGTTTGGCAGCGGCGGCGGATATCTTTCCAACGAGATCTCCTATCGGGTGCTTCGACTGGCCCAGTCAGAAGGCTATCGCATCCCCATAGGACATATTCATACACCTAGAATGGCTGGTTTCGACGACAAGTTACTCAAACGGGTGACATCACAGTGTCACAACCTGATCTTTGCTGCGATATCTACGCTGGCGGTCTGATGGCATTCCTATTCTGTGCAGGGTCCGCCTTCTTCGAATCCAATCACGGATTCTTCACCGCAGGCGACACAGTCGGACGCGAAGGTCTTTCTGGTGCCATCCTGATCGAGAGCACATACCGGCGCATAGATCATGGTGCAGATCTGTGGGCGCTCTTCTGTACAGGCGATTATGCCTTCCGGTGGAGCGGTGCCTGATTGACTGGCGCAGGCTGAAAGCAAGATGAGCGATAAAACGAGTAGGAGTTGGCGCATCGATTTTTCTCCGCTGATTAACAGACAGTCTAAATAAAAACGCCCGGAAGACCGGGCGTTTTTACTGTTACTTATTCTTGGGTGGTGGCGGTCCGATGGGTACACCGGCACCGCCTGCGAATTCCGGACTGGGTTCATTACCCAGAAGGATTGCACCAAGGTCACCGTAGAGCGGGTGAGATACCCATCGGTGACTGCCACTGCCATGTGCGTCTCTCAGCTTTCGCTCCAGAGGGCTATACATGCGCATGGCTGTTGTACCCGCAGTGTTGTGAAGCGAATCAACCACTTCCATACACTCGTTAGCAGCGTGGACACAGGCAAGTCGAGCATCCTGCGTTGTTTTCGCGCCTGGCAGTTTATCGTTATCCATGAGCTCATCTTCAACTGCCTCCATGGTTTGCATTAACCATGCACGGCATGCTCGATAACGTGATTCCGCAACCCCCATGCGATATTGCGCAATGGGTCGGCCAGCGAGAGATGCAGAAGACAACATGGGAATCTTGTTCTGAGCGATGTCAGAAAAGGTTTCCAGTGATCCTTTGGCCACACCCAGTGCGATGGCGGCCTTGTTGTATGCCAGACGCAGTGCTGTCGGCATCCTGTACACAGGGTTTGGATAATGCGCGGGCACCGTCCAGAGATCGATACCGGTCCACTTCTCAGGGACAACCGCGCCATCAGCATGGACGTCATCTGAACCTGAACCACGCAGACCTGCGACGTCCCAGGTGCGAACAATTTCAAACTGATCTCTTGGCAGCATCCACAACTTGAAGATCGGCATGTCATTGTCATCGGTTTCCGGCTCATCACCCTTCATCAGGGGTGCACCCATGAAACAGTAGTGCGCATTGTGGCAACCAGAGATGAAAGTGGTCTGACCCCAAACCTTAACGCTGCCGTCAGGCTGGCGTTCGGCTCTTGGCACTGTGCTGCCAGGTCCACCACCACCGCACATGACGACGCGGGGATTGTCGAGATAAATTTCCTTGGCGAGCGCTGGATCCATACCACCAGCTGCCATCGCATTGATCTCGGAACCCAGCATGACATTCCAGGCGACGGATGCGTCGATGGCGGCCATGTGTTCCAGAATTTCGATGGTTTCCATCGAACTGGCATTGTCTCCGCCCAGTTCGGTTGGCAGAGCGAATCTGAAAAAGCCTTCGTCTACGAGTTTTTCGACAATCCAGTCGGGGAGTTTACGGAGTTCCTGGGCCTCATCACCGGCCTTCAGAATGTCCTCGCGCAACTCTTCAATTTTGTCCAGGCGCTGCCTGTGAACATCGCGAAGCATGCTGTCTTCCTCTTTTTTCTGTAGCGAACTACAGTGTAGGCAGATTCGAGGGCAAATTTAAAGTGAAATCAGGTTGGACAGCTGAATCGATTGCTTCAGATCAATTATTGCAGTGCAAAAAAAAGGGCCCGGGGGGCCCTTGAGTTCGATGCAGCATCATCGAAGGATTGTGTCTGAAATCAGGCCGCTTTCGGGGATTGTTCGCGTTCCGCGAGAGTCGGTACCTCATCCGGCGATTTGGGCGCTGGAAATGACAGTTCCTGGAAGAACTCG
This sequence comes from Candidatus Azotimanducaceae bacterium, assembly GCA_965662805.1. Classification (GTDB taxonomy): domain Bacteria; phylum Pseudomonadota; class Gammaproteobacteria; order Pseudomonadales; family Azotimanducaceae; genus UBA9659. The sequence continues at coordinate 251,050 of CBFIJB010000003.1, forward strand.
CGGTTCATACGTTCCCACAGTAGCTGGGTCCCGGCCTCGACACCCTGCTGTTCGGAAAGATGCACAGGTTCCAGAAAAGTAACGCTGACAGGACCTGGCGTGACTTCCTTAGCGCCCTTAGGCCGCAATTCCCGCAGGCCTTTCAGCACAACCGGTACGACAGGTACCTGCTTTTCCAGCGCAAGCAGTGTAACGCCGTGTCTGAATCGGCCGAGCTCGTTGGAGGTCGCCCGTGTGCCTTCAGGGAAAATGCACAGATTGCTGTTCTGGTCCAGAAGCCACTTGGCGTAATCCAGGGCCTTTGAGCCACCGCCCCGCATGATGGGGAAGTTGCCCAGTGCCAGTGACTGGTACCACGGCTGCAGGATCAGTTTCTTCTTACCTTTGACGAACCAGCGGTCCGCAGCGGCTCCGAAGAAAAGGTTGTTCTGGATCTGCTTCGGCAGTGCTGACATCAGCACTGGTGTATCCATATGGCTCTGATGGTTTGGAACAAAAATGGCAGGCCCCTCCAGGCCTTCCAGGTGCTCCAGTCCTTTGACGGATACGGACGTACAGAACTGATCTGTCCAGCGAAAATACTCACGCTGACGCAGACCTGCGCGCACAAGGCTGGCCCATGGCTGAATCTGCCACCGGTGAGGCCCTCCGTATTCCAGTTTCTCGGCAGCTTCTGCTGTTGCTGCTGTGGTCATCATATGCTCCTTTGGCTCGCTAAATGACGAGTGAAGTAGAGAGCAATCACTGTGCCAACCTTCTGCTCTCGCTGAGGTTTGTAGCGCAGGCATTGTCCTGGCGCGGCTTTAAGGCGATATGTAGAAGCGTTAAAGTTTTGCAGTGCAACATCGAAGCATGGCCACCATGCACAAAGAAGGTGCGTTGAGATCGCGAAAGTCTTTCGGCACGCGCCGATAGGGTGCGGTATGATGCGCGTTTTTTATCGCCAGGAGACAACCATGGATGTAAAGAACAAAACGATCGTAATCACTGGTGGCGGCCAGGGTCTGGGAAGAGCCATGGCTCTTGAGTTTGCCGGTGCTGGTGCCAATCTGGCATTGATCGATCTGAACGAGGAGCCACTCAACGAAGCCGTTCAGTTGTGTAAGGACGCCGGTGGCGATGCCAAACCCTACATGGCCAATGTGGCCAGGGAAGAAGACGTGGTTGCCGTCTTTGACGCCATCGAGGCGGACTTCGGTGAAGTGCACGGATTGATTAACAATGCCGGTATTCTGCGCGATGGTTTGCTGATCAAGGTGAAAGACGGTGAAATCGATAAGCGGATGTCACTTGCTGAATGGCAGGCGGTGATTGATGTGAACCTGACCGGGGTTTTCCTCTGTGGTCGGGAAGCGGCAACCAGAATGATTCAGAAAAATGTGCCGGGCTGCATTATCAACATCTCCAGCATTTCCAAAGCCGGTAATATGGGTCAGACCAACTATTCTGCAGCTAAAGCCGGTGTTGCCGCTATGGCAACCGTCTGGGCAAAGGAACTGGCTCGATACGGTATCCGGGCAGCTGCCATTGCGCCGGGATTCATCGCCACTGAGATGGTCGCCAGCATGAAGCCGGAAGCGCTTGAGAAGATGGCAGCGGGTATCCCGCTCCGTCGTCTTGGTCAGCCTGAAGAGGTTGCGCATACGGCGCGATACATTATGGAAAACGACTATCTGTCAGGTCGAGTGATTGAGCTGGATGCGGGTCTTCGTATCTAGTCTGCTGGTGCTCGTCTGTGCGAGCACCTCAGCTGAAAACCCGGGACCCTTCCTCGATGAAGCGGAGATCACGTGGAAGGTGAATGAGCATCAGGTCGCTCGCTGGAAGACTCTGGTGGGCGGACTTGAGGGTGGCCAGATTGACCGTGATGATATTCAGTTTGGTACCTGGCAGCTCGCGCCGGGGGCGATCTATCATCGCCATCGGCATGAAGTCCCGGAGATCTATTTCATCACGGATGGTCGTGCGCTCTGGACTGTAGACGATGATACCCGTGAAGTGGGTCCGGGAATGACGATCTACACGAAACCCGGTGCTGTTCATCGAATGGAAAATCTGGGCGATGAGCCGGTGAGCGCTATCTGGATATGGTGGGCGCCTGGTGGTGACAAAGAAGTCTTTGCCGGTGAATACGAATTCACTGAACCCAGACCGAAGCAGCCATCCGGTTCAGGATTTCAGGAAGGTACGTCCGAGCGGCTTTACTGAGCCGGGGTTTGTTCAGGACAGCTGGTCAGCCGCAAACATGCCGGCAGTCATGGCAGCGGCAAAAATGAAAATGTCCGCGTTCAGGTAAGCGAACGAGGCGATCACAGGCCCCGGACACAATCCAACCAGTCCCCAGCCGATTCCGAAAAGCGCTGCACCAGCAATGAGACGGATATCGATGTCACTTCGATCTGGAATCCGGAAGAGTTCCGCAAACATCGGTGCATTCAATCTACCCAGACCAAACTGGAAAAACGGCAGACTGATCAGCAGCGCTCCTCCCATGACAAACGCGAGTGTCGGATCCCAGTTGCCGAAGAGGTCAAGGAAACCGATGACCTTTGCCGGATCTGTCATCCCCGACAGGGCCAGACCAAAACCGAAAAGACTGCCGCAGATCAGTGCCACGAGATAGTTCATAGCAGGTGCAACCTCAGGAAAACCGTCAGAAAACCGAAAGCCATGAACGTCATCGTCGCGATGATAGATCGTACAGACAGCCTGCCAATCCCGCAGATGCCGTGGCCGCTGGTGCAACCACTGCCCAGCTTGACGCCAAACCCGACAATAAGACCACCTGCGACAACCAGACCCGGGTGAGCGTCAAAAGCGGGCGCTGCGGTGCCGGATACCAGCTGGTAAACAAAGGCGCCAACGATCAGGCCAACCACAAAGACCAGCGCCCAGGAGTTGGTCGCGGGCGACTTGAGGCCGCTGAAGTAGATGCCGCTTATACCTGCGATGCGACCGAGGCCGACCATCAGAAGCATGGCTGCCAGACCGATCATCAGTCCGCCGAGCAGACCGTAAATATAGGATTCCGTCATGGTTAAAATCTGAAGTTGTTGAGACTCAAGTTAATATATTATAAAAACATAATATAAGAATTCTATTGGAATGCGACCAGCAGTGCAACGTATCAAATAAAAACGTATCAAATAAAAAGGACCTCGTGTGAGGTCCTTTTTAGATAGAGCTTTCCTGGTATTGAGCCACTCGCAGGATCAGATGAGTGGTGAGTTCCACAAAACTTGGATCCTGCGGTCGCAACCAGATTCAGATAACTCGCTGCTGCGAATTATCCAAACTGTGACATCGTGTTGTCTTTACCACCCGCCAGCAGAGCATTTTCCCCTGCAAAGTATTCCTTGTGGTGATCGCCGATGGTTGTACCAGCCATTTCCTGGTGTTTCACGACGTTCATGTTGCGGCGAATTTCAGTTCGCTGAACACCTTTCACGTAAGCCAGCATCGCTTCATCACCGAAGTAGCCTTCAGCCAGAGTGTCTACACCCAGCGCTGTTTCGTGATAAGTCGGCAGCGTGATGAGGTGGTGGAAGATGCCCGCTTCGCGAGATCCGTCAGCCTGGAATGACTGAATGTACTGGTCAGCCTGTTGCGCCAGCTCAGAGTCGTCCAGTTCAACCTTCATCAGACCCAGTGGATCTTCTGCGGGATTGGGGTAAGCAGATACGTCTTTGCCGGCATCCACATATTCCTGGTAAACCTGCTCACGGAACTTCAGGGTCCAGTTAAATGAAGGTGAGTTGTTGTAAACCAGTTTCGCATCAGGAATGACTTCCTTTACACGGTCAACCATTTCGGCAATCTGGGCAACGTTAGGCTTTTCTGTCTCGATCCACAGCAGGTCCGCGCCATGACGCAGGCTGGTGATACAGTCGAGTACAACGCGGTCAATGCCAGTGCCTTCACGGAAAGCATAGAGACCATTGTCGAGACGCACCGGTTTCACCAGCTTGTCTTTCTTGTGGAACACGATGTCGTGCTCTTTCAGCTCTTCCACATTGTGTACTTCTTCAACTTCGAGGAAGCCGTTGTACTGGCTGGCAAGGTCGCCTTCTTCCTTGGATACAGGCACCATCTGGGTCAGACCTGCGCCAAGAGAGTCGGTTCGCGCGACGATAATGCCGTTTTCGATGCCCAGCTCAAGGAATGCATAACGAACTGCATTAATTTTGGCGAGGAAAACCTCGTGCGGTACGGTGACTTTACCGGCCTGGTGGCCACACTGTTTGACCTCAGAAACCTGGTTTTCGATCTGAATAGCGCAGGCGCCCGCTTCGATCATCTGCTTGGCCAGCAGGTAGGTTGCTTCTTCGTTACCGAAACCGGCATCAATATCAGCAATGATGGGCACGACGTGCGTTTCGAAGTTATCGATCTGATCAGTCAGTGACTTAACTTCGGCGTCGTTACCTGCTTCACGTGCGTCATCCAGAGCTGAGAACAGACGCTCCAGCTCAACCGCGTCAGCCTGCTTCAGGAACGTGTAGATTTCCTGGATCAGCGAAGGAACGCTGGTCTTCTCATGCATAGACTGGTCGGGGAGAGGACCAAACTGGCTGCGCAGTGCTGCGACCATCCAGCCTGAAAGATATATGTACTTCTTGTCGAGTGTGCCGCGATGACGCTTGATAGCAATCGCCTTCTGCTGGGCTACGAAACCATGCCAGCAACCCAGTGACTGCGTGTACTTGGAAGAATCGGCGTCATAATCGGCCATATCCTTGCGCATGATGTCTGCGGTGTACTGGGCGATGTCCAGACCCGAGTTGAAACGATTCTGCAAACGCATTCGTATGGCATACTCCGGGTTGATGCCATTCCATGCGTCACCGTGCCCGTTGCACAGCTTCGCCATTTGCTCAATGTCCTGTTGGTACCCCATCGTAATTTTCTCCTGGCCTATTAACGTTTTGGCAATGAAACAGACCGCGCAGGGTACCAGTGGGGCGGTTATCAAATAAAGGAATAATTGGACACTGTTATATTCCTTTGATTCACCGTTTAAAAATCCAGCATACTTGGCAGATGCGTATCGAACAGATCAATACCGCACATCGAAAGCCGTTACTCGTGGGTAACCGCGAAATCCAGACTGGCATTTTCAAGACCGTTTGTCCGGGATCCGTCAGGGTGGCCAAAGAAGGGCTTGAGGGTGATGCTGTTTGCAACATGAAGCATCACGGTGGTCCTGACCAGGCGGTTTACCTGTATTCGCTGGAAGACTATGCCTTCTGGGGGCGTCAGCTCGGACGTGAAGTTGAGCCCGGCACCTTTGGTGAGAACCTGACTGTGAGTGATATCGACTTGAGGCAGGTCTGCGTCGGTGACCTTCTGGTCTGCGAGGCTGTCACATTGCAGGTTACGGCACCACGCATTCCCTGTAATACTCTGGCTGCCCGAATGGAGGATCGTCAGTTTGCAAAGAAATTTGTGCAGGCGAACCGGTCCGGCGCTTACTGCCGGGTTCTTAAGGAAGGCGACCTGATTGCCGGAGATGTACTGACCTGGTCGCTTTACGACGGTGACCGCATTTCTCTTGCGACCTTCTTTACAGACTCGCATCGCAGGTTGTCTGATGAAACCGTGCGTCGATACCTGGCAGCACCTATTGATATCCGTTCAAGACGGGACTTCGAGAAAGACCTTAATGCTTAACAAGGAGAACAGGAATGGAAGGTAAACGTGTACTGATCACGGGTGGAAACAGCGGCATCGGCATTGTTACGGCGACAGAGCTGGCGAAGCAGGGCGCCGAGGTCGTGCTGGCCTGTCGGGACAGTGACAAGACTGCCGAAGCGCTTAACACCATCAACCAGCAGGCCAGGGTACCGGCGGTTAATTTGCCCGTGGAGCTGGCCAGCCTCCAGAGTGTTCGCGATCTTGCAGCGAACTTTCTTGATCGTTACGACCGGCTGGACGTGTTGATCAACAATGCTGGATTGTTTCCACCAAAACAGAAAAAGACGGACGATGGTTTTGAGATGCAGTTTGGCGTGAACCACCTGGCACCGTTTCTCCTCACTAATCTGTTACTCGACCGCCTCAAGTCCAGCGCGCCCGCTCGGGTTGTCACCGTATCGTCCATGCTGCACAAAAAGGGCAACATCGATTTTGATGCAATCCGCGGATACGAGAAGTACAACAGCCAGGATGCCTATAATTCATCGAAACTCTGCAATGTGCTGTTTGCTGTCGAACTGGCGAGTCGCCTGGCAGGTACAGGGGTGACGTCCAATGTTCTGCATCCCGGTGCCGTGGCTACCGATATCATTCGTGATTTGCCACGGATACTGCGTAAGATCATCGGCTTGATGTTTATCGCGCCAGAAAAAGGTGCGCAGACGAACATTATGCTGGCCAGTGATCCGGCTCTCGAGGGTGTGACAGGCAAGTACTATGACCAGTGTGAGCTTGCTGAATACTCCGCTCAGGCAGACGATGAAGCCTTGCGGAAGAAACTCTGGGATCTCAGTGCGGAGCTGACTGGAGTATAAAAGCTGCGCCTTTCTCGGCGATCATCACCGTTGGTGCATTGGTGTTACCGGAGGTGATCGTCGGCATGATGGAAGCGTCGATCACCCGCAGGCCGTCGATACCAAACACTCTGAGTTCGTCATCGACCACCGCCATATTATCGCTGCCCATTTTGCAGGTACCGACCGGGTGAAAGATCGTGGTGCCAAGATCACCGGCCGCCTCGGCCAGATCTTTGTCCGTCTCGACAGTTGACCCGGGCTTTAATTCCTCTGGACTGAATGGCGCCAGCGGCGCCGAGGACATGATGCGGCGTGTGTATTTCAGACCTGCAACGGCGACCGCAAGGTCATCCTCTGTCGACAGGTAGTTCAGCGTGATGGCCGGGTAGTCTTCCGGGCGTTTCGTTTTGATTCTTACATGCCCGCGACTGCTGGGCCGAAGGTTGCACACCGACGGTGTGATGGCATTGTACTTGTGTAACGGCTCACCGAACTTTTCCAGCGACAGTGGCTGTACATGCCACTCCATATTGGCGCTTGGCTGATTGTCATCGCTTCGGGCGAAAGCACCGAGTTGCGAGGGTGGCATCGTGAGCGGCCCTGTCTTGAACAAAAGATACTCCAGCCCCATGGCCGCAAGACCAAACAGCGAGTTCACCCGTTGATTCAGCGTCACGGTGTTGTCGACCTTATAGATGGTGCGGATCTGCAAGTGATCCTGCAGATTCTCACCGACACCGGGCAGCGCATGAGTCACCGGGATATCCAGTGCATGCAATTGTGCGGGCTCTCCGACACCGGATAGCTGCAGAATCTGCGGTGAGCCGATGGCGCCCGCTGCGAGGATCACTTCGTTATTGGCACTGAAAGTTTCCCGACCACGAGGCGTTGTAATCTCGACGCCGCTGCATCTCGGCCGGTCGCCGGAGTGATCAAACACAAGCTTCTGTACATGGGCTTCGGTAATGATCTGCAGGTTCTTCCGATGTTTAGCTGGGTCCAGGAAGGCTTTTGTTGCACTCCATCGGGTGCCGCGTCGTTGATTCATCTGGAAATAGGCGTTACCGAAGTTGTCTCCGCGATTGAACTCTTCGATCTTTGGAATCCCGCAGGCCTCGGCAGCATCGCGCCAGGCGTCGAGGATCTCCCAATTGACGCGGCGTTCTTCGACGCGCAGTTCGCCATCGGCACCATGGAACTCATCGGCACCATGCTGGTAATCCTCGGATTTTCTGAATACAGGCAGGACATCGTCCCAGCCCCAGCCACGATTGCCGAGTTGCGCCCATTGATCATAGTCGCTGCGCTGTCCACGCATATAGATCATGGCATTGATGGAGGAGCAGCCACCCAGCACTTTGCCACGTGCGTAACCGATACTGCGTCCGTTAAGACCCGAGTCCGGCTCTGTCTTATAACACCAGTCTGTTCGTGGATTATTAATGGTGTAGAGATAGCCAACCGGAATATTGATCCAGAAGTAGTTGTCTCTCTTGCCCGCCTCAAGCAGGAGAACGGAATAGCGGCCCCCTTCGGATAAACGGTTGGCCAGAACACAGCCGGCGGTGCCGGCGCCGACGACAATATAGTCGTAACTCGTCAAGCGACGGCCTCTACCAGGCTCTCGATCTCCTTCAGTCGAGCAGAAACGCGTTCGGCCTTCTGGCTGCCGAGATGCACAACGAGCGTGTCTACGCCCAGATCCGCATAGGCTTTTACCATGTCAGCAGTTACCTGGTAGGGCGGTGTGATCACCAGTTTGAAACCGTCGCGGGTGCGTCCTTCTGCCGCAAGCGCCTGATCAATCTGCGCGAATACCTGGGCTGTCTGTTCCGGGTCCATCTGGAATCCATACCAGCCATCACCGTATTTTGCTGCGCGGCGAAGTCCGGCCGGACTGTGTCCGCCGACAATTATCGGAATGTGTGGTGACTGAACGGGTTTGGGATCCATACGACAGGGTTCAAGATCATGGAACTTGCCATGGTATTCAACGATCTCCTGTGTCCAGAGCAGTTTGATCATTTCGAGGATTTCATCGCAGCGCTCACCGCGGGTATTGAAGTCATAGCCACAGGCGACGACTTCTTCCTCGCACCAGCCAATACCAATACCAAAGTCGATGCGGCCACCTGAAAGCCAGTCCAGGTTGGCGAACTCCTTGGCGGTATAGATCGGGTTACGTTGCGGCAACAGCGTGATACCCGTGCCGAATCGTAGATTCGTTGTGCAGGCGGCCAGAAAGCCGATAGTCGAAACTGTGTCCATGATACCGCCGCCATCTGGCACGGGTATCTTGCCGTCTTTAGATCCCGGGTACGGGTTTTTCATCTTGTCGAACAACACCACATGTTCGCCCAGCCAGAGTGAATCGAGGCCGGTACTTTCCGCCTGAACCGCAAAGTCCTTGATCATGTCCGCTGTGCAGATCGGTGACATGAACGTTGAAAAAGTTCCAATTTTCATCTTGTGCTCCTGTCTGGAATGTCAGCGAGGATAGCAGAGTTCAGTCCAGGCGTTCGCCCTCGAAGAAGGTGCAGGCACCTTCCAGGCCACTTGTGATGCACCGGCCGACGCCATGCATGCGCCCGGATTTGAATTCACCTTCATAGCGATCGCCATTGGCAAAGATCATGGTGCCGGTGCCGTCTTGCAGCCCTTCCGTCCAGTAGCCTCGGTACACCCTGCCGTCGGGCCAGCGGCGTTTGCCGTTGCCATGTGGTTTGCCATCCGCAAACTCTCCCTCGTGGTTCACACCATTGGCAAAACTCGCCACGCCATAGCCATGGAAGTTGTCCTGCTGAAATCCGCCTCTGTAGTTGTTGCCATTAGGCCAGGTACGCTGACCCTCGCCGTGCATTCGACCGGCGATGAAGCTACCCGTGTAAATACTGCCGTCGGTAAACGCCAGGGTACCTTCGCCTTCGATGACACCTGCCTGAACCTCACCCATGTAGATGTCGCCGCTGCTCATGGTGAGCGTGCCGCGCCCGTGAGGTTTCTCTGAAATGAACTGGCCCTGAAAACGATCGCCCGTTGCAGAGGTATAGTCGCCTTCGCCCTCGACAAGGTCATGGCGGAACTCGCCGCGGTAAAAACTGCCATCCGGCCAGTGAAGTTCACCTTTACCATGTAACTGACCCATGTCGAGTTCACCGGTGTAAGAACGGCCGTCTGCAAAGAGCATGTTCCCCTTGCCATGTGGACGCCCTGTCAGGATGTTCCCTCGATAGATCTGCTGGTTCGGCCAGGTAATGGTGCCTTTGCCTGTTAGTGTTTCGGAAAACAGACCTTCATACACCACGCCATCACGAACGACAGTCTGGCTTGTTTTTGCGGGTTGTTCAGGCGCGGTTTGATTGGGTGAGGTATCTACTGTCGGCGTCGGCGTGGTCTTGCCCGGTACCGCTTCATCAGGCGTCAGGCATAAACCATAGCCGGTAAGCAGGAACCCCAGGCTCAGCAGGCACCAGTGAATGATCGACAGGTTGTCGAGATAGGGAGACATACCTGCATTCTAAGGCAGGCATGACAGTGGTTAAACGTTTCTGCCATGATGCACGCTGCAAAGAAAGGAGCGCATATGGCCATTGTTGATATTTTCGCCGAGGTCGAGAGGATTAAGGCGGATCTGGAAAACCTGTCGATAGAAGACCTGAAAAGCGAACTTCAGGATAATGGGGATCTTCTTCTGATTGATATTCGCGAGCTTCAGGAATTGGTGGACCTGGGTACCATCCCCGGTGCTGTTCATGTGCCGAGAGGCATGATGGAATTCTGGGCGAGCCCGACCAGCCCTTACTACCGGGAATTTTTCACGGAAGACAAGCGTATCGTGGCATTCTGCGCCGGCGGTGGCCGATCCGCTTTTGCTGCCCGTGACCTGAAGGCCATGGGTTTCAACAACGTTGCGCATCTGGAACTTGGCTTCAATGGCTGGGCGAAATCCGGGGGTGCAGTAGAAGATTTTGCCAGCCAGAGTCGGTGGATGCGCCGACCCAAGAAGGAGACCGAATCATGACCGTTGAAGTCAATGGTATTGCGCACATTCAGATGACCGTCAACGACATCAACCGCTGCCTGCCGTTCTGGGAGGGGCTGTGTCATTTCCTTGAGATGAAAACCCTGGTCAAGAATGAGACGACGCTATACTGCATCGGCAGCAGAACGGGCATCCTGATCCGCGAGGCGCCCGCAGACAAAAAGCAGGTGTCATTCGATCAGGATACGAGTGGACTGCACCATTTCTGCTTTCGTGCCCGCAGTAATGAAGATGTGGATGCGATTTACAACTATCTTGTCGCTGAGTTTCCTGAAACGAACTTCATCCATGGCCCGGAGGATGGATCACACTTCGCGCCCGGGTATTACTCCATTCTGTTTGAAGATCCTGACGGTATACGGGTGGAGGTCAACTACGTGCCAGGCAAGGGGCACTTCGGTGACGAAGGTCGGCTCGGTGAGGGTGGCCCGGGTCCGTCAGATCGTTACGGCGAAGACGGCATCTACGAGGAGTAAACTCAGAACCCTGGCAGAACCCTGAGCTCTGCCAGACGGGTAAACCACTTGCTGAACATTGCAGTGGTGTCGATGCACTCCTGAAAACCTGCTTCGCGCAACTTGATGGTGCTCAATAGTGCCGGTGGTGGTGTGCTGGTGCCGTAAGCATTGAACATGGCATCCGCATAGAAGTAGGAATCACCCACCAACTCTCGCAGTGAGTAGGGTTTCAGGCCTTCTCGCTCAACAATTTTCTGCCAATCCGCTTCCTTCTCATAAAAGGTTTCAGACAACAGTTGCCGCTCAGGCTCTCCGACTTCCATGCCAAAAATGTTGGCCAGTGCCGGCCAACTATCCTGCCAGCGGAATACATCGCCATTGGTGATGTTAAATGTCTCGTTCCTGAACTCAGGGTGATCAAAACTGAAATGAATGGCGGATGCCAGCAGGTCGGCATCAATGGCTTCGGAAATGGCCGAAGGTCCGCCCGGGTAAGTAAACGGCCTGCCAGCGGCTTTCTGCAGTGCTGCGTAAGTGCCAAGGGCAGCCAGCATGTTCATCGGTGCGTGCAACGCGTGGCCGAAAATGACCTGTGGGCGCCAGATGGTGCGTGACCAGCCCGTCTGCTGGCAATAGTTGATCAGCGCATCTTCCTGCAACCAGTAAAAATTTTCGTGCGGGTGCCTCGGCTCAGATTCGACACCGGGGATCTTCATCGGTGTTATGTGCGCGCCATAAGCTTTGGTGCCCTGAAGCAGTGTGACGTGCCTGAGAGCGTTGGAGTTCTTAATCGGCGTAAGGATGTTCTGCAGCATGGTGAGATTGGTCTGCATCTGATCCTGCTCGCGCCAACCGGCGATCAGACCAGGCTTTTCATACAGCGCCGTGTAAACCAGGTGGGTGACATCACTGAGACTGGTTTCAGCGCACTGCTTGCAGAGTTGTTCATCCAGAAGATCCAGCGTTTGAAATTCAGCCTCTGGCAGATCTGCTGGCGGACGCCGGGACAAGCCGATAACCGGTACTTCATTCAGAATGAGCCTTTCCATTAGGGCGCGGCCAACAACACCGGTGGCGCCAATGACGCCTACTTTTACCTGATTCATGTTTTAACAGCTTGGTCTGGGTTTGGCTTCATGATATTAGTGTTGTTTGCGTCTGGCCAATACTGACGCTCACTGTAGAAGAGACCGCATTGAAAGAAGAAAAAGAATTCTCAGTGACACCGGGTTACCGGACCTATGCGCTCTGCATGTTCCTGCTGGTTTACGTTGTCAATTTTGTTGATCGCCAGATTTTCTCGATCCTGATTGAACCGATTCGCACCGAAATCCACCTGTCAGATACACAGTTGGGTCTACTGGGCGGCATTGCCTTTGCCATTTTTTATACCTTTGCAGGTATCCCGATTGCACGGTGGGCAGACAGAGGTACGCGCAAGAACATTGTGGCGTTGGCCATTGTCATCTGGAGTGCGATGACCATGTTCACCTCGACGGCCAAAGGCTTTGGCAGCCTGCTGGTGGCCCGAATTGGCGTAGGCGTAGGGGAGGCTGGTTGCTCGCCGCCGATTCACTCCCTCATTTCTGACTATTACCCGGAAGAAAAGCGCGCCACCGCGCTTTCTATCTACGCTCTGGGTATTCCCATTGGTGGCGCCATCGGCACACTCGCGGGTGGCTGGATCGGTGAGTACTTTGGCTGGCGTACAGCATTTCTGGTGGTAGGCATGCCAGGACTGCTGATTGCCGCGGCTTTTTATCTGACCATCAAAGAACCGCCGAGAGGTTTTTCGGAGCCTGTTGGTGTGCTCGTAAAGAAAGACACGGTCCCATTAATGGACACGATGAAGTTCATGTGGAGCCTGCGCTCTTTCCGGCATCTGTCGTTTGCCGGTGCACTGCACGCTTTTGTAGGTTACGGGGTTGCCCTTTTCCTGCCGTCTTTCTTTATTCGCGTTCACGGGATGGGGCTGGCCGAGACGTCCACCTATCTTTTCCTGATTGGTCTGACCGGTATGATCGGGACCTATCTTGGCGGCTATCTGGGCGATCGATATGGCAAGAAAGATAAACGCTGGTACATGGGGATTCCCGGTATCGCGACTTTTATAGCTGCGCCCTTTGCTTTCCTGTTCTACACAACTGGCGACCCGATGCTTGCACTGCTGCTTGCTGTGCCTGGCGCCATACTTGGGCCCATGTATCTTGGCCCCACGTTTGCCATGACACAGACGCTGGTGCCACCGGCCATGCGGAGTCTCGCTTCTGCCTTTCTGTTGTTCATTCTTAACCTGATAGGGCTGGGACTGGGGCCCGTTTTCGCAGGCCTGCTTTCTGACTTGTTGCGACCAGAGTATGGAGAGGAGTCGATACGCTACTCGTTGCTGTTCCTCGCGGTTGCTGGAAATGCCTGGTCGGCGATTCACTATTACCTGGCTTCGCGAACGCTGCGTGACGATCTCAGTGCGAAAGATCGCCTGGCTGATCCTGTGCCAGTGCCTGCATAGAAGGAAGCAGGTCTTCCAGCGGACTTCGTACTGCCTGCCCGCCTCTTTTAAGTACATGCGTGTAAATCTCGGTGGTTTCCAGCGATGAATGTCCCAGTTGCTGTTGGACGGTTCGAATGTCTGAGCCATTCTCCAGTGCATGAGTGGCGAAAGAGTGCCGGAGTGTGTGTGGAGATGCAGGTTTATGAACTCCTGATTGAGTGACCGCTCGTCTAAAAGCTTTCTGAAACAGAGAAACATCCTGGTGGTGTCTGCGCCGGGCACCGGTGTGCGGATCGGTGCTGATTCGCTTTGCTGGAAAGACCCACTGCCAGCCCCACTCAGAACTTGCTGACTTTTATTTTCTGTAGTGGTTCAATAAAACCGGACACCAATCTAGGTGATATTATCACCGCCAGTGAGGTGTCCAATGAAGAGAAGGC
>CBFIJB010000004.1:0-94854 GCA_965662805.1 Candidatus Azotimanducaceae bacterium
AGCCAGGAACAGAAAGACAAGTATCTGCCGGATATTCTGGCCAGTCGTGTCTGGTGGTGCCAGGGATATTCTGAGCCAGGCTCAGGATCTGATCTGGCCTCTCTCAGGACCAAAGCAGTGCGGGACGGTGATCATTACATCGTCAATGGCACGAAGACCTGGAACACGCTGGGTCAGCATGCGGATATGATCTTCTGCCTGGTCAGAACCAGCGATGAGGATATTCCACAGAAGGGCATCTCATTCCTGCTCATCGACATGAACACACCGGGCATCGAGGTTCGTCCTATCGTGACCATCGACAATCCACCGCCTGGCTACCAGGAAATCAACGAGGTCCATTTTACGGACGTGAAAGTCCCTGCAGAGAACCTGATCGGCGAGGAGGCTAAGGGATGGACCTACGCCAAGTATCTGCTCGAGTTTGAGCGTGGCAATGCCTATAGCCATGGCCTGAAAGCCAGTCTGGAAGGTGTCAAATCGATGGCTGCAGCAGAGCAGAACGGATACGGCGCCTCTCTTTGGAGCGATGACGAATTTCGCCAGAAGATTGCGAAGACAGAAATTGCGATTTCGGCTATGGAGTTTACAGAGCTTAGAATTCTTTCAAGTCTGGCGACCGGTAAAAACGTCGGTCCGGAGTCTTCCCTGCTCAAGTGCCGAGGCACTGAACTGCAGCAGGAACTGACGGAGCTGGCCCTGGATGCAGTTGGTAATTATGGCGTTCCGTTCAACCATCCGGCACCGGAAAAGGGGATGAACTTCGAGCCTATCGGACCGGAATACGCAAATGTCACTGCGCCGGAGTACTTTAACACCCGTAAGGTATCCATTTATGCGGGCTCCAATGAAATCCAGCGTAACATCATGTCCAAACTGGTCCTCGGCCTGTGAAACGTCGCCAATTCCTTAAAGCCGGCGCATCGGCTGCCGTACTGTCGGTTCTGCCCTGGCACACACAGGCCGCCGATGTTCGCGCTGAGCTTCTCAAGTCCAACCTGGTTTATCTGTCACCAATCAAAGCAGACGGATCGCTTTCCAGCTGTCAGGCGGAAATCTGGTTTGTGATGATGGGCAAGGATCTCTATGTCTGCACAGCAAGTGACAGTTGGCGAGCGCAGGCAGCCGGTAAAGGTGTTACGAATACACAGTTCTGGGTAGGGGATCTTGGCGTCTGGAAACGGGCCGACTACAAGTCACTGCCGGAAGTGACCGGAATCTCCAGTATTGAGACAAATGCCGAGAGTATTGAGATGGCACTGCAATTGTTCGGGCAAAAGTATGCTTCCGGGTGGGGCACCTGGGGTCCCAGATTCCGCAAGGGTCTCAAGGACGGCAGTCGTACCATGCTGAGGTATCAGCTCGCCGTCTGACTCGGTTCGATCACGTCTTCCGCATAGTCGGAGATAGGTGTCACATTGGCAACGCTGACGCTGCGAACCCGCTTGCTCGCCGCTATAGGTGGCAGCGGCGTCTGGGTCAATGCTCGTGAAACCAGCTCGGGAAGGCCCAGCATCTGCAGTATGGAACGGATCGTATAGTCAATGGCATTTCGTCCCGCCTGACCCCGTTCGATAGTATGAATGACATGGGTGGTCATGCCCGCGATGAGTTCCTGGGTAAAGTGAATATCATCGACACGGAATCTTCCGCCTTTAACGCCACGGGTAATGTCTTCGACCGCCTGATCTGCCGGCTGCAGCAGCAGCATGTCTGTCAGCCCTGTACAGCGCGTAAAGTCTCGCCATTCCTGATTATCGACCGCCTGCTGGAAGTAGTAACGTAGAGTCATGGTTACCAGCATGGCCGGATCCTTGATTGAGGCTCTGGTACTTTCAAGATCATCAGCCAGCTGTGCTCTGATGTCCTCTGCGACCGCGACAAAAATATCCTGTTTGGACTGAAAATAGTTGTAGTAGGTGCCCGTGGCGACTCTGGCTCGGGACGTGATTTCCTGAACCGAGATTCGGTCGTGCCCCTTCTCGAAGACCAGATCGCGGGCTGCTTCCAGCAGAGCCCGTCTGGTGACCTTTCGTTTTTCTGAATTAACGATTTCGACGTCCATGTGCTCGATCAATCCTTTTTTTGCTTTCTCACTGTTAGATAGGGTTCTTGTTAAACAGGCTTTAAGTTAGTTACCGGGTTTCAGTTAGTTACAAGTTATATTTAAAATAACAGTAAGCATCCGATAATAACTGAATAGATAATGGAAAAAGGTCCGGATTTCGTTGGGAATGTCGCGAAATATGACGCGGTTCACAAAAAAGCGGCTTTTTGACCTCTTTTGCCTAATATCAAAGCAGATTTGCCTGCGGGAATCGGATGGAGCATGCGTCCAATAACATAGCGGACCTTGTCACAGGCATCGTCCTGCTGCTGCTGATTGCTGCAGTTACCACGATGATCAGTAAGCGTGTCGATAAACTGCCGCTCACTATTCTTCTGGTGTTCGTCGGCATCGCCATCTCTACCTTCGGTGAATCCCTGCCAGGTCTGAGCCTCCTCACAGATTTTCACCTGACCCCGGAGCTGGTGCTTTTTGTCTTTATCCCCACCCTGATCTTCGAGTCAGCCTTTAATCTTGATGCCAGGCAGGTGTCCAATAATATCTGGCCCATTCTGACGCTGGCGATACCGGGCCTGCTTATCTCCACCGGCATTATTGGCTTCATTTTCGCAACTTTCACGGAATTTGACCTGATGGTCGCACTGCTGCTGGGCGCCATTTTGAGTGCCACAGATCCAGTAGCCGTCATTGCCATCTTCAAACAGCTTGGCGTTCCGGAACGCCTGACGATACTGGTGGAAGGGGAGAGCCTGTTTAACGATGCCACATCGCTGGTACTGGCCGGTATTCTGACCGGACTGCTGGCGGTAGGAAGCTTCTCAGGGGATATTCTGCTCACCGGCACGGGAGATTTCCTGCTTGTGTTTGCCGGCGGCGTCGCCGTTGGCTGGATTCTGGCAGTACTCACCGGATACACGCTGGGACGTATTGAGTCAGACCCCGCCATTGAGATTACTCTGACAACAATTCTGGCTTACTTTTCCTTCATCATCGCGGAACACGTTCCACGTCAGTGGCATCATGGCTGTCGTTGCTGCGGGCATGACAATCGGTTCCTGGAGCAAGTCCAAGATCTCACCCTCCAGCTCCGAATTCATGGAGCATTTCTGGGAATACCTCGCCTTTATCGCCAATGCCCTTATCTTCCTGATGGTCGGGTTGCAGATGAATCTGGTTGTACTTTGGCAATCCATCGACCTGATCGCCATCGTTGCCATAGCGATGCTCATTTCCCGGGGCATCGTCATATTTGGTGTTGTGCCATTGCTGGGACGCTTACCAGGCTCTGAACCGATAGGCATGCCGTTTCAGGCCGTCATGTACTGGGGCGGGCTTCGCGGAGCAATCGCTCTTGCGATTGTGCTGTCGTTGCCGGATTTCGGATACAAGGACACATTGATCTCTCTCGTCATGGGTGCTGTTCTGTTCACGCTCGTGGTTCAGGGACTTTCCATTGAAAAGCTGGTCAAGTTCCTGGGCCTGAATGCCCTCAGCGTGCCGGAACAGTTTGCTCGCCTGGAAGGGGATCGATATGCCAGACACCAGGGGCTGGAGCGCCTGAATGCACTGGTTGCCGACGGACTTTTCTCACAGCGTATCGCTGACAACATCCGGGAAAAGTGCGAACGCAATCTGGAAGAGCTGAATGCCGAGATTCATGACCTCAACAAATCCATGTCGAAAACCGAAATGGCTCGGATTCTCGCCATGCGCTGCCTGGCCCGAGAGAAGGCCCGGATCTATGAGCTGTTCTCACGCGGCCTGATTAATGAGTGGGCATTCAGGGAACTCGATCATACCGTGGACGTTCAGATCGATGAGGTCCGTCATCGTGGCTTGATGCCCACTGCCGAAATAGAGCCTTCTATCGGTCAGATCGTCGCCAATGCGGTGATCAATGTGTTCAACGGCATCGGCGCTCATGCCATTGTCGAGCGCCTTTCCACCTCCCGAATCATTCGAGACTATGATGTTGCCTGGGGGCGTTACCGCGCTGCCAATTCTGTCCTGCAGGGACTGGAGACAATCGCCGGAGAAAGTCAGGTTGATATTGAAACGACTACCGAGATCCGTCAGGTCTACGAGAACATTTTGCAGGCAACCAAGATTCAGATCGACGAAGTCGCGGAGCAATATCCGGAATTTGTTGAGACGATGCAGGAGCAGCTGGGTCAACGACTGCTGCTGATTGCCGAACATGATTCGATTGAGCACGCATCCGAACTTGGACTGATCAAAGGTGGCATCGCCAGTGAGATACTCAAGGACCAGGCTGAGCGAATCAGGCAGCTGAAACAGGACAACATGTCAGCACTGTTTGAGATCGAGGTGACCGAGATCCTGAAGAAGGTGCCCATGTTCCAGGGTCTGGACACGGAAGAACGAGATTATATTGGCAGCTGTCTGCGAGCCAAAACCGTACCTCGGGGGACCGCGATTATCCGCCAGGGCCAGGCTGGAGATTCCATGTTTCTGATCGCGCGTGGTATTGCCAATGTCGAAATAGAAGACGGGGGCACAATAAATCACGTTGCCACACTTTATGCGGGAGATTTTTTTGGTGAGTCGGCGCTTCTCCACAGTGCACCGAGAAATGCGACGGCCATTGCAGCAACACCCTGTTCACTCTATGAGCTGAATCGCGCCGATCTCGACAAGATCTGTGATCGATTTCCGCGCATTCGTGACATTGTAGAAGAGGTGGATCGAGAACGACTGTCAGCCAACACCGTCACTGGTTATCACAGTGACTAATCTTTCAAGCATTCTGGTCATACTTGATTCACAGCAGGAACAGCAGCCAGCGCTGCAAAGAGCCGGCTACGTTGCAGAGGCCACTGGCGCCAGTATGCATCTGTTTCTATGCGCCTATGATGCAGCCATTGGCATTGCGACTTTTTTGACAGGCGGGCAGAAGAAAACTTTCGTTCAAACCATTATTGACGGCAGTTAGGTACTGGTTGAGAAGCTGGCACAGCCCTGGATAGAAAAAGGCCTGACTGTGACGTGGGAGGTCACCTGGGACAGGCATCAAGCTGACGCTATCGTCGGATTATGTGAATCCCGTGAGTTTGATCTCGTCATGAAACATGCGAAAAGCCGATCCAGGACAGATGCCATGTTTAACCCTGTGGACTGGAATCTCATGCGTTCCTGTCCGGCGCCATTGATGCTGGTGAAGGACGGACACTGGGATGAAGTAGGGCAGGTACTTGCTGTTGTAGACCCTGCGCCTGAAGATGATGACCAGCACCGCCTTAATCAGAGTGTGCTGGAGCAGGCCAGATCTCTGGCTGACCAGCTGGATTTCGAGCTGCACCTTGTTTCAGCCTATCCACCGCCACCGGTTTTCGCGCCTGTTTCAGTAGCCGTAAAGCAGCAGGTTAATTATCGAAGCAAGATGATGGCCATGGTCGATGAAAACCTTGAGGCTCTCGCCAGTTCCTATGGTGTTAAACAGGAGAACCTTCACGCATCAGAAGGACCAGTGGACTGGGTTGTGCCAAAAGTTGCTGACGAACTGGTAGCGGAGTTTGTTGTCCTGGGAAATGTCGCCCGACAGGGGAAATCGGGGTTGTCTATTGGATCAACGGCAGAGTCCACCCTGGATGCCCTCAACACCAATGTTCTGATGGTCAGAGCTTACGATCACTGATCCTGACTGGCATCCTGATGACTGTCGTCACCATTTCGCTTTTTTCGTGATCGGTGCTTTGATGATTCTTCCTGAAACCTGTCGATGACTTTGTCGGCATGATCTTTTACGTTGGTCAGCACACCGCCTTTTTCATATTCCGAGACAACCGCCGATTCTGCACGACGGACGATATGATCAGCGGACACCCGCTGACCGTCGTCGTCATACGCATTAAACAGATTAATCCAGCGATCACTGCTGTGACCGAGTTCGAGCAGCCTGTAAAAGTACTTGCCGGGATTTCTGCTGCTGGTGAGCAGACCAATCAAAGCGGCAATGATAGAGACAGGGCTCAGGATGACATCTCGCAAACCGTCCATGGCCAGCTTGAACTGGAAGGCCACCACATCGCGAAACACCCGCCAGCGCGATGGAAATTCCTCAGGCGAATCGTTCATGAGATCTTCTCCTGATTCTGTTCATACCACGCCAGCGCCTCTGGCGCGGTGCCTCGAAAACGAATTCTGTCCTGTTTGTGTGACAACTGGTAGTTGTACATTGGATCGTAGTAGTCCGTCAGCAGACGGCTGATCCACGCACGATGGTGTTCAGGGTCCTGAGTCTCAAGTGCCTGCTGCATCATCTGACGTATCTCCTGATGAGCAACACCGCCAAGGCGTTTGCGAATCGCATCCACCGCGCTGAGCAGATAGTCTGCGTAGGCGCTGGATGCGTCATCGCCATGGCTCCGTTGATACTCCTGCCACTGTTCTACCACGTACTCTCGATAGATATTGTCGGTTCTGGTCTCGACAGTCTCCTCAATCAGGACAATGGGGGCTGTTTTCATATGCGCCTGAAGGGGCAGGGGAAGGTGTACTCGACCGATCAGCCTGCCTTCATCCTCCAGCAATACATGGGGCTGTTTTGCCTGCTTTAGAAAGGCTATCGCTAACTCGTTCTCGAAGTCTATCTGGGTCGGTTGTGGCGATATTCTTCGACCAAAAGCTGAACCCCGATGATTGGCAATACCCTCCAGATCGATACTGTTGGAAAGTGGTTCCAGGAACACTGTCTTGCCTGTGCCGGTTTTACCGCCAACAATGACCAGTTCGGGTAAGGACTCAAAAACATCGAGCAAATGATGGCGTAACCGCTTATAGCCACCCTGGATCCGCGGGATATTGATGCCTTCGGCCTTTAACCAATCACAGGCAATTTTCGAGCGTTGCCCGCCACGAAAGCAGTAGAGCTGCGCATCCGGATGTTCGGCGACGAATTCGACCCAGGCGCCTATCCTGGTTTCCCGTTTGGCCCCGGATACTAATTCGTGTCCCAGAGACACGGCAGCATCAGAACCTTGTTGCTTGTAGCAGGTACCGATCGCCTCACGTTCCTGGTCATCGATGATCGGAAAGTTACGCGCAGAGGGGAAAGCACCTTTACTGAACTCCACGGGCGCACGGACATCGATCAGGGGGATGTCGTTTTCAAACAGGTTGTTTAATGACGCCATGGTTTGCGGGCCTCAAGAACCGGCCATGGATAAATCTATATGATTTAACATAATATATATTATGCGCAGTCGTGTAACTTCATCAGAAGGAGAATCCCGAGCCACATTCAATCAGCAGCTGTCCTGTCAGGCCTGCCTCCCGGTGTTTCTGTGCTTCCTGATACTCAGGGTTACGGAACATATCGAGCATCACCTGGGTTGACGGATAAGTGATCAGCGCCATCGCATCCCACGCATCATCAGCGCCTTCACCGATAAGTACGCCACGGATGCTGCCTGAGTAAATAACGCTGCATCCCTTGGGTTCCATAACCCGGCGAAAGCCTTCGCCATACAGCTGATATGCCTCTCGGCCACTCAAAGTGCTTTCGCGACCATCTTCATAGACCGCCTGATCCCGGAATTTGAGCAGATTCAGCATGAATATGGGGTCACCTGTCTGGCGATCTCGAAAACCACGGACCTGATCACCGGTTGGCTGCAGGATATTTTTTATCATTGTTTGTCTCCCTGATGACGAACGCATGCTATCAGAAACCACGTTCAAAGCCCGTTACGGGACTTATCAGAACTCTGTACTGCGGGCCTGATACAGTTCGGTTGGCGCTGAAATGGTTAAAGAATGACGACTGAACTGGCGACAATCGAGTACTCTGTCACTGATTCGGTATGTCGACCTTCCCGGCCTGCATCTTTTTCAAAGTGATTGACCTGTTCCGGCGTGAGCGTCTTGCTGGTAAGTACTCCGTAGACCACAGCATCATGGGTCGCGCTGTCTTTTGGCACAAAGAAACCATAGTCCTTGAAAGTCACGCGGGCAAAGTTCTGGCCATCGGTGAGCACCATGAAACAGCCTTTTTTCTGACAGACTTCCGTTATCTGGCCCTTTATTTTTACAGACTCATCGCTTGAGGCAGACTCAATCGCCTGGGACAAGCCGAGACTCTCACCGACCGGCATATTCGTACCGTGACTTGTTACATCGGCATGAATGGCGTCAGGTACAAGCCCGACAAACATGACTGTCAGAAATATGGCGGTTAACTGTTTCATTAAAGGTTCTCCTCGTAGTCTGCTTCGATTGCCTGATCCACAGCCTCGGCCACTTCTTCAGGCAGATTTTGCTTTTTTGCGTAAATGGCGCCAAAAGATACCTTGTGGCGCGATTCTGCCCAGGTATCCGGCTCCCACAGATCAGAACGTATAAAAGCCTTCGAGCAATGGAAGAAACACTGCTCAACCGTTACTCGCAGTACCAGGGTTGCCGGCCTGCCCCGGGCAGCAAGTTGTTCTCGCAGCGCATCTGAGCCATCCAGCTCTGCCTGACCGTTGACTCTCAGCGTCTCAGTGGTGCCTGGAATCATAAACAGAAGTCCGACCCGTGGATTCACAAGAATATTCTCGTGTCCGTAGGCGAGTTTATTCCCAGGCCTGTCTGGTACAAGAAGTGTCCTGTCATCGATAATCTCAACGAATCCAGGTGCATCACCCTTGGGGGATGCATCACAATTCCCTTTTTCATCCGCGGTAGAAAGGATCAGAAATGGGCTTTTGGCAATAAATTCTCTGGCGAAATCATCAAGATGATCGGAAACCTTGTCCTCAAGGGCGTCAACCTTATCGCCGATCAACGCTCTCAGCTGGTCATTATTGTGGATAACCGACAAGTTACTCTCCAATGACACTTTCAAACGTTTCGAGCTCAGGGTGCCCCAGATAGGTGCCCTTCGGCGCGTTTGCCTGGGCATGAGCCTTGCGGAATGCTTCAGATTCTGTCCAGGCGACGAAGGCTTCTTTTGACTCCCAAACCGAATGTGAGGCGTAAAGCACATGGTCATCTGCCACAGGCCCCTTCAAAAGGTGGAACTGTTTAAAACCCGGCACTTCTGACAAATAGGTATCTCTTTCCCGCCAGACTTTTTCGAAGCCATCCTCGAAACCCGGCGCTATCTTGAATCTGTTCATGGCAATAAACATGTTGAACTCC
This sequence comes from Candidatus Azotimanducaceae bacterium, assembly GCA_965662805.1. Classification (GTDB taxonomy): domain Bacteria; phylum Pseudomonadota; class Gammaproteobacteria; order Pseudomonadales; family Azotimanducaceae; genus UBA9659. The sequence goes on from CBFIJB010000004.1 coordinate 9,209, forward strand.
TTTACTGTAAATCAGATTGTAACGCCGGACCCGGTGATTCGATACCGCCGGAAGCCAGAGAAAATGCGGTCTGGTAAACACCAGAATCTGAATGCATCTTCCATTTACCTTAAGTATACTTTTGCTGTTCCGGCGCGAGGCGACAGGCGTTGTTGATAGTTTGTCAGCGAGCCCTTAAACCGCGGGACTTGGCTGAAAGAATTTCAGCAAAGCACTGACACAAAAGAACAGTTATAAAAGAACCTACATAAAAGAACTTACTTAAAAGAACTTACATAAGAGAACAAGGTAGAACCGTTATGGAATGTCCAAAGTGCCATGCAGACATGGAAGAAGTTACTTACGGTCGGAATATGACGGTTGACCGTTGCACCAACTGCAAGGGAATCTGGTTTGATCTTGGCGAGGCGGAAACGCTGAAAGGCAAGTGGATGTCAGAATTTGTCGACAGCGGCGACCCCGAAGTCGGCAAGGAATACAACAAGATCGAAGACGTCGATTGCCCGCGTTGCGGCAAGCGAATGGAAAAGATATCTGACCCAAAACAACCGCATATCTGGTACGAAGCCTGCTCTGAGCACGGCATGTATTTCGATGCAGGTGAGTTCACCGACTACAAGTACGAGACGCTCCTGGACAAGTTCAGGGATCTGATCACAGGCAAACGAAGCTAGCATCCTATGCTCGTCACCTTCTATGGTGTCAGGGGCTCTATCGCAGCACCGGGCCCCTCGACCATAAAATATGGTGGCAATACCTCCTGCGTACACGTTCGCCTGAATACAGGTAACAATCTCATCTTCGATGCCGGTACGGGAATCCGGAAACTCGGCATGAAACTCAAGCAGAACGACGAACCTCTGCTTCTGCTTCTCAGTCATGGGCACTGGGATCACATACAGGGATATCCGTTCTTCGACCCTATCTATCAGCCGGGTCGTGAAATACTCGTGTGCCAGGGGGTCGAAAGCAACGCAATCGCACTGAAGGCAATCCTGGAACAGATGGACGGATCAAACTTCCCGGTCCACGCAGAAGATCTGCCATCGCAGATCACGACTGTCCAACAGGTAGATGACTATCTGAATGCCCAGTCTTTTCATACCGTGCGCAAGGATCTCAATCATCCAGGTGGCGGTAATGCGTACCGCATTGAAGAAGACGGCGTATCTGTCGCGTATATCACTGACAATGAACTTGATCCACCGGGAGCGCCTTCAACAACCTATGACGAATGGGTTGAGTTCTGCCGCGGCGTTGACCTCATGATTCACGATGCTCAGTACATCGAAAACGACATGCCAGGCAAACATGGCTGGGGCCATTCTCTGATCTCCCAGGTCAGGCAACTGGCCGTTGATGCCCAGGTCAAGAATATCGTGATGTATCATCATGACCCGGAGCGCAGTGACGCTGAGCTGGATGAAATTGCAATTGAATCAGCCAGGTTTTTCAGGTCAAAGAACAGTGTGATCGGGTCCTATATCGCTGCTGAAGGTCTGACTTTCGAACTGAATGCCAGAATCGACACCAAAGTCAGCACGATCGATTTATACAAAAGCTAGATTTGGTTAGCGCTAACGAGAAAGGCACCTCCCATTAAAATTGTATCCTTTAATGTGAACAGCATTCGTGTGCGTTTACATCAGCTTAAAGCGGTTATCGAAAAACATAACCCTGCATTTATCGGTCTCCAGGAGACCAAGGTGACTGACGAGGAGTTTCCCGTCGAAGAGGTCAAAGCCCTCGGTTATGACGTGGCATTCCACGGCCAGAAAACTCACTATGGTGTCGCACTGCTCTATCGAGCTGAAGCTGAAAGCATGACACTAGGCTTTCGCGAAGATGATGAGGATAGCCAGAAGCGCATCATCATGGGCACTTTCAAATCCCGGCAGGGTCCGTTAACGATCATCAATGGGTATTTCCCACAGGGAGAAAATCGCGAGCACCCCACCAAGTTTCCGGGGAAGCAGAAATTCTATGCTGACCTCCAGCAACACCTTGAGGACCTGCATGAACCTGATGAACTGCTATACGTCATCGGCGATATGAATGTGGCGCCGGTGGACCAGGATATTGGTATCGGCGAGCCCAACATGAAGCGATGGCTGCGTGACGGGAAAACCAGTTTTCTACCGGAAGAACGGGAATGGATTGAGTCCCTCAGGACCTGGGGTGTTGATGATGTCTACCGCCATCACTATCCCGACGTGGATGATCTGTTCAGCTGGTTTGATTACCGCAGCCGCGGATTCGAGCGTGAACCCAAGCGCGGGCTGCGTATCGACCTTATCCTGGCCAGTGCACCGGCGCTGGCACTGACAAGCGATTCCGGCATTGATTACGACATTCGAGCCATGGAAAAGCCGTCAGACCACTGCCCTGTCTGGGCAGAGGCAAAACTGGATATATGAGATCAACCGCCGCTTTTCACCAGCCTGAGATCAAAAGTCACCGGGACCATCAGGTCAATAGACTGTAAACCAGCCACCTTTCTAAGTGCTTCAACACCATCAGCAAGTGCGAACTGCGACGCATGCACGAGAATCGGTCCGAGGCTGGTGACTTCAAAAGTTTCATCCCCGCTTCGGGTAACTTTAACCACGACGTCTTTTTTCAGTTTCGTACCGTGCAAGTCTATTGAAAGACCGATAGAACGCCGGAGACTGTCTCCTGTGTTCATGGCTGTAAATTCTTCCATGGGCAGACTGCTGGTAATGGTCGCGTCAGGGTGCGAATCAACCTCAAACAACATCGCCTGCATGCGCTCGTTACGAATGGGGATATTAGTCTCTACACTGGCCAGAGATATGACGATCATCGCCTCGCCGGTCAAACCAACGGTTCCACTGACCTCTGTAAAACTGTGGATTTCTGCGATCAGGTCGTTCTTCACGGATGCAAATCCGATATGGGAATGTTCGGGGTCTACCTGCCAATCTGCCATCGCAGGCAGGCTGAACAGCAAAACCAGTAAACCAACAATTTTTCTCATAACGCTCTCTCTATTACTATTCGTCTCATGTTCGTGCTTTGAATATCCTGTTTATAGAATACGCAGCTAATTGCTGTATCGATTGATTTCATCGCGGGTCTCCTGGGCTACCCGGCGGGCATGGTCCGCAAAATCGTCACCTGATCCGGCATAAAGAATGGCCCGGGAAGAAGAAATCAGCATGCCACCGCCCTGCCCTGCGCCCATCATTTCTTTCACGTCAGCACCCTGGGCGCCAACACCGGGTAACAAAAAGGTCATATCGCCGCAGATATTCCGGATAGCTCTTAACTCTTCCGGTCTGGTGGCGCCAACAACCAGACCAACATTTTCATTGCTGTTCCACTCATCCCTGGCGGTTCGTGCCACATGCTCATAAAGCGTATCGCCAGATCCAAGAATCAGATTCTGTAAATCTGACCCACCAGGATTTGATGTGCGGCAAAGAATGAAAATACCTTTATCCGAATAGTCCAGATAAGGCTCCAGTGAGTCCTTCCCTAAATAAGGGTTTACGGTAACGGCATCGGCTCCGTAACGTTCAAAAAGCTCTCTGGCATACATTTCAGCTGTACTACCCACATCGCCGCGCTTGGCATCAAGCAGCACAGGCACGCCCTTCCCCTGGATATAGTCAATGGTTTCCTGAAGCTCATCTTCTGCAGCTTCACTGGCATAGTGTGCGATCTGTGGCTTGTAACAGGATGCAAGATCATGGGTTGCGTCCACGATGGCCTTGTTAAACTCAAATATCGGGCGGCCAGACTGCTTGCAGGCCTCTGGTATTCTTGCCAGATCAGGGTCCAGACCGACGCAAAGCCTCGTCTTATGTGCTTTCTGGCGATTTGCGATCTGTTCGAAGAATCGCGAAGTCATAGCTATTTCCTATAGAGTTTGTGACATGTGTCACATCAGGTCAGTTAAGTGACGCAGATCGGCAGAGATTATAGCCTAAGACCAATGATGAAACGAGCCCAGAAGTTCGATTAAGTTATTGTTTTTTAAGGTTAAATGCTCAGGCTTGGAAAGTTGGCACGGTTATCGCTATCTATCTGGTGAAATTAACAACATGACGACTCGGAGTAACAAACATGCAACCGACGCAAAATATAGTCAGCCTGCAAAAAGCCCGGGGTTCAGAAATGATGAGAGCAAAAACCAATGGCGGTGCTGACATCACAGAACAACGTTCTGAGATTCGTGAAATCACCGGAGAGCGACTTTTTGTCCAGATCACCCAGGCCAGCGACAAGGACCTGGTTGGTAAAACCAGGGCCTGTAAGGCGATTGATGCCTCCGCACATGGCATCAAATTCCTGGCGGATGATTTCATCCCGGTCGGCTGCCTTCTCGACCTCTGGGTAGTCGATAATTCAAGACCCGGGAAATTTTTCCTGTCCGGCGACGCTCGCTGGACTCATAAAGTCGGCCACGTTTCTACTATGGTCGGCGTACGCTTGCAGGACGGACTGGCAACGGATATCGAGAGCTGGAAAGAAAACTACACGGTCTCCCCCACCCAGTAGTTTGAACTTAGGCCCGGGTGACCTTCGTACCCTCCGGGGTATCGTCGATCACGTAGCCGAGCGCGGTGATTTCATCGCGAATCTCATCGGCCCGGGCCCAATTTTTTTCCTTCCTTGCCGCAACCCGCTGGTGAAGAAGACTCGTCACCTCTTCAGGCACGTCAACTTCTTCCTGCATCCAGCCCGCAACATCCAGTCCCAGGATCTGATCAAACCGAAGCAGCGTTGCTTTCTTGACCGCATCGGCGAGGTCCGAGCGCACCATTTCCCAGAGTATCGCCATGGCCTTAGGCATTCCGAGGTCGTCGTTAAGCGCATCGAAGAAGCGTTCAACCATCCCGGCATCTTCTTCTCCAGGATCACCCCAGCTGTAAGATGCCTCATAAAGGCGATTCAGTGACGTTCTTGCTGCTTCCAGACTTTCCCAGCTGAACGTCATTTGACTTCGATAGTGTCCACCCAGGCAGAAGAAGCGATAAACCAGAGGATCAAAGCCCCGGTCAATGAGGACATCCAGAGTCAGAAACTCACCGCTGGATTTACTCATCTTAGCGTCGTCCATCTGCAGGAAGTAGCCATGCATCCAGAAATTCGCAAGCCGTGTGCCACGGGACGCCTCAGTCTGCGCGATTTCGTTGGTGTGATGGATGGGAATATGATCCTCGCCACCACAGTGGATATCAAAATAGTCACCCAGATACTTTGCGGACATGGCGGAACATTCAATATGCCAGCCAGGAAACCCTTTGCCCCAGGGGCTGTCCCATTCCATCTGCCGCTGCTCATCTTCAGGGGAAAATTTCCAGAGGGCGAAATCAGTGACGAATTTACGCTCATTGGCGTCGACCCGCGCACCCGCCTGGAGACCTTCAATATCAAGGCGTGCCAGATAACCGTAACTGTTCAGCTTGCGCGAATCGAAATAGATGCCGTCGCTCGTACTGTATGTAAAGCCCTTGGCTTCGAGATCCTGCACAAACTCGATCTGCTCGGCAATATGGTCCGTCGCCTTGCACCAGGTGCCCGGTGACAGAACATTGAGACGTTCCAGGTCTTTGCGGAAGGCGTCCGTGTAGTAGTCTGCCAGTTCCCAAGCGGTCATCCCGGTCCGTTTTGTTCCCAGTTCCATCTTGTCTTCGCCGGTATCGGCATCGGACACCAGATGCCCGACATCAGTGATGTTCATCACATGGTTGACCTCGTAACCATTGGCGAGCAGCACACGTTTCAATAGGTCCTCGAACAGGTAAGTACGAAGGTTTCCGATATGAGCGAAGTTATAGACCGTTGGTCCGCAGCAATAAATACCTACAGTATTGCCGGAGAGTGGCTGAAAGGGTCTGACCTCTCGCTCGTAGGTATCGAATAATTGAAGTGTCATGACGTGCTTGCTTCTGCTTCCAGGCCTTTAGAGCCGCGCATCATATCGTTCCGCCATGATGCGTTCCACGGTTTCAACGATAACCTGTGTCTGGGATTCGACTTCGATATTCACTTCATCGCCAACTTGCAGAAGCCTGAAATTGGTTCGTTCGAGCGTTTCGGGAATCAGGTTAATGGCAAACTCAGACTTGTCGCGATCCAGCGCTGCGACAGTGAGACTGCAGCCATTCACTGCAAGAAAGCCCTTCTCGAACACGAACTTCAGCCAGTCATGGTTCCCATCAAATGTAAGACGCTTATTGTTCTCTGATACGTCAAGCTGCTTTACGCGGGCGCTTCCAACCACGTGTCCGGAAAGAATGTGTCCACCTACTTCTGCATCCGGTTTGGCACTTCTCTCTATATTGACCAGCGTGCCGGGTTCTATGTCGCTGATATTGGATAGCGCCAGTGTTTCTGCAATGGCGTCAAAACTGACGCGGCTGCCCTGAATAGACGTCACGGTGAAACAGACGCCATTGACTGCAACGCTTGCGCCTGTTTCGAGTTGCTCCAGCAGAACGGCGGTGAAGTCGAGGTAAAACGTCGTGAGCCCTGGCTTCTTTTCTACCTCTGCAATGGGCAGGCAGTCCTGGACGATGCCGGTATACATGATCAGAAGTCCAGGTAGTATTCCTGCAGGGACCGCAGGTAATGTTGAGTTGGTGTATATGAATTCACAGGGACAGGTTGAGCATTCTCGGATCGCTGACTAAGGCGCTGGGCTTCATGGAAATGTCGCACACCGTAAAGCTCCCTGGCGACAATATCCAGGTGCTGCATGTAGGCCGTGTCGCCTTGCGTTCTGCGCCGGGCTCGCGCCTCCCTTTTAATGCGACCAAGATCAGGACGCAGGCCGGCAATAACTGCTTTGTGCATGTGCACAAGATAGCAGAAAACGGCGAGACAAAACACCTGAGCTACCTCTCATATCCAATTGATAAATAAAAGGTTAACATTCAAACCCCAACGAATATCAAGACATCAGGATGATTGATCTCAGAAGCGACACTGTGACTCGCCCTTCCCCCGAAATGCTTGCGTGCATGGCGGCAGCGGACACCGGTGACGATGTTTACGGTGAAGATCCCACGGTCAATCGTCTCGAGATGCTTGCGGCCGAAATGACAGGCAAGGAATCTGCGCTTTTTGTGACCAGCGGCACCCAGGGAAACCTGCTGGCCCTGCTGTCGCACTGCCAACGTGGCGACGAATACATCGCGGGCAATGACGCCCACACGTATCGGTTTGAAGGCGGCGGTGCAGCTGTCCTCGGTGGTATTCAGCCCCAACCCGTCCCGTTCAATGATCGTGGAGAGCTGCCACTGGCCGCCATCGAGGCGGTGATCAAGCCGGACAACTTTCATTTCGCCAGAACACGACTGCTCTGCCTGGAGAACACAACTGCGGGACGTGTGCTTTCTTTGGATTACCTGGAAGACTTCGCGGCATTTGCCAAAGACAAAGGGCTCGCAAAGCACCTGGACGGCGCACGGGTATTCAATGCCTCTGTAAAGCTGGGCGTGCCGGTCAGTGAAATTGCACAGTATTTCGATAGCGTTTCAATCTGCCTGTCCAAAGGTCTGGCAACACCCGTGGGGTCTTTGCTGGTTGGCAGTCACGCACTGATAGAAGAAGCGAGAAAATGGCGAAAAATGGTTGGCGGAGGAATGCGTCAGGCAGGTGTGATTGCCGCTGCCGGTATCTATGCGCTGGAGAATAACATTGACCGTCTCGCCGAGGATCACCGCCGCGCCAGTCAATTTGCGGAGGGCATCTCGCAGTTGTCGAGCGTTTCTGCGCAGAACCCAGAAACCAATATGGTCATGCTGAATATGGCAGATGAAAATTTTGACCCACTGCGCAGTTTTCTCGCTGATTACGATGTCAGAGTTTCTTCGCAACGTCTCGTCTTTCACCGTGATGTTTCGGATGCAGATGTGGACACCTTGATTGATTTGTTCAGGCAGTTTGATCAGCGATGACAGAACAGATACCTGAACAATTCGTGCTGATTACGGGCAGCACCGCTATTGACCACACCGGATTCTATGAAGGTTCATTTGAGGAGTATGAACGGCAATACCCTGTCGCAGCCTTTAACGCATCCTTTCAGTTAGGCGGTATGCGCTCGAGTTTCGGTGGTTGTGCTCCGAATATTGCCTATGGATTGAAGCAACTTGGTATCGAAGGCATTCCACTTTCCTCCGCGGGGAGAAACTTTCGCGACCATTACCAGGCGCATCTGGAAGCCCACGACATTGATACACGCTTTATTTGTATCGATGAAGACGTCGCGTATTGTGCGTCCTGCCTCATGATCAATGATCAGGAAGGCAATCAGGTCATTGGCTTCTATCCGGGTCCCCGAGACCCGAAAAGACTTCTGCCCAGCGAACTACCAGTCATTGACAATGTTACGCTGGCTAACCTTGGACCGGAGGAGCCTCATCTGACACTCAGGCAGGCCCGAGATCTGGCCGCATCAGGTATTCCTATGGTTGCCGATCCGGGACAGGTGACTGCCTCTTTCGGTCGTGACGATATTCGGGAATTACTGGACCTGGTGGATTACCTGATCGTGAATGAACATGAACTGGATGTTCTGCTGGCTAATGGAGAGTTAACCCAGGCAAACCTGCTTAATCTCGTTGCAGAAGTGGTTGTGACTCACAGCGAGGGTGGCGTTGACGTTTACCACGACGGAAAGTGCACGCACGTTAATGCTGTACCGGATATCGAGATCGTTGAGGTGACCGGATGCGGAGATGCGTTTCGCGCTGGATACATCTACGGCATTCTGAACCAGCTTCCAGTGAGCGCTCGCGCTGAAATCGGCTGCACAATGGCTGCGGTTAATCTCGCGTGTGAGGAAACACAACGCTATCGAACCAGCAGGCAGGCGTTGCTGAAGTTTCACGACGAGGTATATCGCCGCTAGCGGGGGCTGGCGAAAGTAAAAAGCCTGTGACAGCATGCGCTCCATGACTATCGAGCAGACAAAAAACAGGGCCACGCTGGTTTTCCTTAACGGAACGTCGAGCTCAGGTAAAACCACGCTTTCTCATGCGCTACAGGAGATGATGGAAGAGCCCTACCAGCATGTCGCACTGGATCAGTTCCGGGACGGCCTGCCGGCGAAATTTCGTGGACTCAATGCGCCGGACGGTACCACCGGTGCTCGGGGTCTGAATGTGGTGCCAACGATTTCCGACGCGGGACCCGCAGTCACGGAAGTGCGTTTTGGCGATGAAGGAACGCGCCTTCTGCAGGGCATGCGTCGCGCCATTGCAACACTGGCAGATACCGGGGTCAATGTGATTATCGATGACATCATCCTGGCGTCAGAGTTTCTTTCCGACTACCTTGCCGTCATGAAAAATCACAACCTCTATTTCGTCGGTGTCCGCTGTCCTCTGGAAGTCATTGCCCAGCGAGAAGCACAACGACTTGGTCGCTTTCCCGGGACAGCTGAAAGTCATTTCAAACAGTGCCATGCTCATGGCATCTACGATCTGGAAGTGGACACATCTAGACAGACACCCCTGGAGTGCGCGAGACAGATACAGGCACGCATTCAGGAAGGCCCGGCAACGGCCTTCAGGGAACTTCGCAAGGTATTCGCGAGCGCCTAAGCGATACTGGCAATGCCTCGATAGTTGTAGGTAGCCACTCTTGGTCCTTCAAGATACCCCTTTTCAATATCGTCGAAAGAAAATCCACAACCTTCGTATAGATCCGGTATTCGCCTGTTGAGATTGCAGCCGCCACCAATCACTTTCCAGTAAGGGTTTAGTCTTTCCTGCCACTTGGCGATATTCGCATCGGGAGATTCACCGTGTTCGGCGAAAATCACTTTACCGTTGGGTTTAAGGACTCGCCGAATCTCAGATAAAGCCGACTGGGGTGTTGGAATTGTGCAGAGCGTCCACGTCATCACCACCGAATCAAAACTGTTGTCATCGGCAGGTATCTGTTCGCCGCTGACCGGCAGAAAATCTACGTTGACACCCTCGCGGGCGGCTACCTCCCTTGCCATAACCTGCAGTTCCAGAGACGGGTCCAGGCCTGTGACTTTCACACTACGATCGTAATAAGGCAGGTTCAGACCCGAACCGATGCCTATTTCAAGCACATTGCCCTGAGCTAATGGTACCAGTTGCTTGCGCAGCGCCTTCATAGCCGGGGCCTTCATGGCAACGTTCAGCAATTTCGGCAGAAAATACTTTTCATAGATACCCAAGGCTTGTCTCCAGATGTTTACAACGTCACCTACTTTGCCAAAACCCTCCACCAAAACCTAGGGTGGATTCAGCGATTCACTGAGTTATTCTTTTCCTGAAACTGGAGGATTGCATGACCGAACAAACGGTACCTGAGCCTATCAAGGCACTGCGGGAGCTTATCTATACAAGCAACCGTATTGTCATTTTCACTGGTGCTGGCATATCGACAGAATCCGGAATTCCCGACTTTCGAGGTCCCAAGGGGGTCTGGAACACCCAGACCCCGATAGATTTCAGAGATTTTGTCGAATCTGAAGAGATGCGCCGTGAATCCTGGCAGCGCAAGTTCTCGGGCGGCATGAACATGGATGGCGCCGAACCTAACGCGGGGCACCGCGCCATCACATCCCTGGTTAATGCAGGGAAAGTGACGCATATCATTACTCAGAATGTTGACGGGCTGCATCAGAAATCAGGTACGCCGGAAGAAAGCGTTATCGAACTTCACGGCAATGCCGGTTACGCTACCTGCCTTGCCTGCGACGAACGTTATGAGTTGGCGGACATCAGGAAACCTTTTTTAGAAAAAGGCATTATTCCGTACTGCCATTCCTGTGGCGGTATTGTGAAGACTGCGACCATATCCTTCGGCCAATCCATGCCGGAAGCTGAGATGCACAGAGCCGAGCAGGCCACACTCGCCTGTGATCTGTTTATTGCCATTGGATCTTCCCTGGTTGTCTATCCTGCCGCTGGTTTCCCTATGCTGGCTAAAGAGAACGGGGCTCGCCTGGTGATCCTGAACGAACAGGAAACCGATCTTGATCGGTACTGCGACCTTGTGTTGCACGAGCAGATCGGGCCGACACTCTCGCAGGCTGTAGATTGAGCCACGCTATCTTTCCTGAACGGCTTCAAGCAGGCGATTAAAATCAAGAGGTTTTCTGATTGTGCCCTCTCCTTCTCCACGGTCAGTCAGACGCAATATTGAAAGTTCAGGTGCGACTTTCTTTAGCGCATCAGGCAAAGACTCACTGCTCTCTGTGTTCATCAGTTCATCAATGATAGCAACCTGAATACCTGGGCCGTTCAGCTTGGCGTATTTCAGTCCCGATTCCGCGTCTGAAAAAGTGGTTACTTTATAGCCTTCTCCGCGCAGCAGTTCAGATATCAGTTCAGCGAGCGTTTCATGTTGTTCGACAACCAGAACATTACCCTTTTGAACCGATTTTTCTTTGCCATCAATGAGGTCCTGTATGGCTCTCAGGTTTCTGGTTATCTCCATCTGGTATTGCTTAACGGTGGATAGTTTTTCCGCGGAGAGCATTTCCTCATCGCTCATGACAACATCCAGCAGTTCCGAATAGCCCATGGCAGTGATGACCAACTGATTAATCTGCCGAAACTGCATGGATTCGGGTTTCCTGACCTGTCGAAGTTGATCTGCAAGTGACAGGTTTTCCGAGATATCCTGTAACCAGAGACAGTTCAGCTCGGCAAATTCTATAGGCGTGACCTTGCAGGCTTTTTCCGCCGCCTGGAAACGAAACCGATACACAGTGCTTCTGGGCTGGTAGCGAATGTGATCGCAAAATGGTTCAGCCATACCGGCCAGATAGTCATTCACTCTATTGCCGGATTCAAACCCCATGTCTGCCGCGGCATCGTTCACCGTGGTGATCACATCTTCACCGTCAACGATGAGAAGAGGCATCGGTGCTAGTTGTAGCGTTTCTGGTAACTCCTGCATTCCTGTTCCGGATTAATCGTCTGTGAATATGCCAATGGTGACTTGTTCATTGTCACCAAGTCCAATGGAAAGGTGAAACCCTGCTGCATGCAATTCCGAAAACCAGGGTTTCCAGTGTGAAGTTTCTCCGACACCAAACATGCTTCGGTCCGATCTCAGCAGCTTGGCAAGTTGCGAACGACTGAGCCGCAGGCCTTCAAGGTCCAGCAACAGCCCTGCTTCTGCTGAAGCAGGGTGACCGCATATAGAACAATTCTGCATGTGACCATGCCGGGCCACTATTCGTTCGCTCAAACCGTTTGCTTTGAGCAGGGCTTTCAGACGAATGATAAACGGGCCGAGTCGCTGGAAGTTCGGCAGGTGGATAACCGGCGCAGGCTCGAAGGAAACAGAAGCCAGATTCAGAGCAATGACAATGGTCATAAGGCTCACCCTTGCCATCGCGTCTGCCGATACTGTCTGTATCCTGGAATCAATGCGGGAAAACCCTCGCCCCTGATGAATATTGGATAAAATGTGCCTCACCGTCTGCACAACACCACTCTGACTGGCTACCCGATAAGTTATCGAATGGTCATGTGGAAGGTCTCTTTGCAGCAACAGTTGACGGACCCACTGGCGATCTTCCGGCAACACCATCGCCAGGTAGTCCTCCAATCCGGGTGGCAGGGTCTCAACAGAAACAGGCAGCAAGGCCATCAAGCGCGAGTCCATCGCAACTTCAGCGCGATGCTCGCGCAGAGTTATCAGCATACGGTAACCCGGTTCTTCCCGGACTGGTTCTAAGGTATAGAAATCAGCTTTGAGTTTCTCGATCTGCCATTGTCCAAGATACAGTCGGCCATCCGGAAATACCGTTGCATGCTTCAATCGGGTGACGCCCTGTTTCTGAAGCCTGTATCTGTAAACATGCTCTAATCGGTCCGACCAGCCGATGGGTGCGATAGCGCGGCTGAATTTCCGACCAACAAAATCATGGGGTTCGACCTCTCCTGAAAGTACTTTCGTTATCACTGAATTGGTGTCCAATCGCAGGGAGACGAGCTGACGAAAGGTCGGCGCAGTCCGAGCACCGATGCTGGGCTCAATATCAAGTTGCATGCGTGATCGATCATTGTTGACGCTCACTTGACGAATTGTGCCAGCCACCATGCCTTTTCTGTCAAGCAGACGAATCGGGTCTGTGTTTCCCTGCAGGCCGAGTTCATATAACTGCATGAGACTCATGTTGTGGAGGTGCGACGAAGATGCAAAACTTGCGACCAATTCTGCATCTGAAGAATAACCCAGCAGCACGCGCAACGGCTCGTCACAATGAACAGGAACGAACCTGTCTAGATTTATCACCAGACGACTAAACGACATGGGGCGATGATAGCAGTGAAATTCCTCGCGCAGTGATAGAATCGCAGATCCTATGCTTAACAATCTTACATTCCAGGTTTTCGTCGCTGCTGTCATGGCCGTGGTGCTGGCGCTGATATACCAGACGGTTTCACCGGAAGGTTCTTTGCTGGTTAGTGACACAATCGCCCTGTTGAAGAGTGCGTTTCTTTCACTGCTTAAGATGCTGATCGCGCCAATGATTTTTTTCTCGCTGATTGGCGGGATTATCTCCATAGGAAATGTGGTGCGCCTTCGTTCTCTGGGTGGTGTCACGGTGCTTTATTACCTGGCGACCACTGGCTTCGCGATCCTGCTGGCTTTGATTGCCGTTTTTTTTGTGCATCCCTGGACCGATTACCCAGCCGTCATGGAGGGTGTCAATCTTGATGGTACGGCAAGACTCCTTGAGCCTTCATCGGATTCCATCATTGCAGTTCTGGGGGCTATGGCCTCACTGGCTTTCACCAACCCTTTCACTGCACTGGCCGAACTTAATATCCTTGGCATAGTGACCAATGCCCTGCTCGCGGGCATCGCCATGGTGCTCGTATTGAAAGAGGACAGCCCGGTTATTCGCTTCGTTGAAGACGTGAATCACGTCATCATGCAGATACTGAAGTGGGTGATACGGCTGTTACCCGTGGGCATATTTGCCATTCTGTTCGATTTCACCATGAGGCTGTCGGCAGACACCGGTTTGGGTGGCGCTTTTCTCACACAGCTTTTTGAGTTCGCGTTACTTGTGGTTGTCCTTACCTTGATTCATGGACTGATTTTTCTGCCGCTGGTTGCCTGGTTCATGACTGGCACTTCGCCCGTCACCCTGATGAGGCGAATAGCAAGACCGTTGCTGGTGGCCTTCTCAACCTCCTCTTCAGCAGCAACGTTGCCGGTGTCCATGCGTACAGCCGAAGATGATCTGGGGGTTAACAACAGTGTCTCCAGCTTTGTGCTTCCGCTGGGCGCTACGATGAACATGGATGGTACCGCCCTGTTTGAGGCTGTTGCCGCCATTTTCCTGGCCTACCTCTACGGTATTGAGCTCTCAAGCGTGATGATGATTACGATCTTCCTGATGGCCATGGTCGCTTCGATTGGCGCGCCTGGGATGCCATCTGCTTCTATGTCGGGCATGCAGATGGTCATGCTCGCGATTGGAATCCCGCTTGAGGCCATTGCCATACTGCTGGTCATTGAGCGACCACTCGACACCATACGAACCTCGGTGAATGTCGAAGGTGACCTGATTGGATGTCTGGTCGTCGACCGGATTGTCAATGGGAGAGGCGCTGAGACAGTCTCTACATGATTGTTCAGAATTTCCCTTCGGGATGTTCAGTCAGGCAGTCTGGTGACATCCTGAAGAATCAGCCGGGCAAAATAGTGCAGGAATTCTTTGTGATTCGCGGTGACATGCTGACGCGCCAGTGACTCATCTCCCTGTCTGCTGACAATAAATTCAAAGCAGCTGGTGATGGATTCGTCGGGACCAACAATTTGTTCAATATGAGCGTTAAGAAAATCGTGGAGTGCCGGCAGATCGCCTTCTGTCAGCCCAGATCTCGGAGGATCAAGTACGGCATTACTCCAGACGGTGGCAATCAGGACCTGGAATTTTTCCTTATCCACGAAACCATCAGCGATACTGCAACGGTTGATGATTTCATCCATTGCCGGTGAAAATACGTCTTTGATCTGTTCAGGTGTCATGACTGCGATTCTAAACCAGTGTTCATGCCAGGGGTAATGGAGACTCAGCACCAAAGAAAGATAATTCACGTCGATATGGACTGTTTCTATGCGGCAGTAGAAATGCGGGACGATCCATCACTGCGTGATATTCCGCTGGCGGTAGGTGGTTCTGCCGATCGACGCGGCGTTATCTCAACCTGCAATTACATCGCTCGAAAGTATGGTGTGCACTCCGCCATGGCCACGGCCTATGCGAAACGGCTCTGTCCGGACCTGAAGGTCATCCCGGGCAGGATGGCTTACTATCAGGAAGTCTCCTCTCAGATCCGCGACATCTTCAGGCGATATACCGACATTATCGAACCCCTTTCGCTGGATGAAGCCTTTCTGGATGTCACTGCCTCAGAGCACTATGGCGGCAGTGCAACGTTGATCGCTCAGGCTATCCGTGAAGACATCCGCGCTGAACTTCAGCTGACGGCTTCCGCAGGCGTTGCGCCCAACAAGTTTATCGCCAAGATCTGCAGCGACGAGAACAAACCGGACGGACAACGGGTGGTAACACCCGAGGAAGTCGAATCTTTCTGTCGAGAGCTGCCGCTGAAGAAGATTCCCGGTGTTGGAAAGGTGACCGTGAAAAGGCTTGCTGATCAGGGACTCAAAACCTGCAACGACATCCGCAATCTGGGTGAACAGGAATGTGTTCGTCTGTTTGGCAGCCTTGGCGCCCTTCTGTTCAAGCGCTCCCATGGTATCGACGACCGAAAGCTGACAACCAACTGGGTCCGCAAAAGCGTCAGCGTTGAGCGAACCTTCCCTGACGACATCAATGATCTCGGTGGTGCAAAGTCGGCTTTAACGAATCTGCTGCCTGAACTGAAACGACGACTGGAGAAACATGCGGACAGAAAAATCCGCAATCTTCAGATGAAACTGAAGTTTGCAGACTTCAGCCAGACGACGATTGAGCGTGGCGCCCTCAGTCTGGACGAGAACCTGTTTCACGAACTTTTGCCACTGGCCTGGGAGCGGGGTCAGGGACAGGGAATAAGGCTGCTGGGACTGGGAGTTTCGTTCAGGGACGAAAACAAGGTCGCAGAAGACTCTCAGCTGAATCTGTTCTGACAGCAGCCCCTTGCATCGGCCTATACATCGCGGCCTGAATCGGTATGATTAGCGCCTTTTTTGCAACCCGAAATGGTCCTGGACCATGAAATCATCATGAGAAAAACGAAGATTATCTGCACGATTGGCCCTGCAACAGACAGTTATCCCATGCTGGAAAAACTCGCTGAAGCTGGCATGGATGTGGTGCGTCTCAACATGTCTCATGGCAAGCACGAAGCCTCTTCCGAAGTCATCAAATCTATTCGAACCTTGAATCGTAAACGACCCACGCCGGTAGCTGTGTTACTGGATACTCAGGGGCCTGAGATTCGCACGGGAGATCTGGCACAGGATCTGGAACTGAAAAACGGCTCAAGAATCACGATCAGCGTTAGACCGGACGTCGATGTGGAGCAGTCGTCGATACATATTAATTACGACGAACTGATAGAGACAGTGGATGTTGGTGATCGAATCACTGTTGATAATGGCATCATCAATCTGGAAGTCCTGAAGAAAAACGACAACGGCACCATGGACTGCAGAGTGATTGATGGGGGGATTCTTAAGAGCAAACGTCACGTGAATTTGCCTGGAATTCGGGTCAACCTGCCAGCGATTACAAAAAAGGACCGTGAGGACATTCTGTTCGCAATAGAGCAACAGGTGGACTTTATTGCCCTCTCCTTCGTTCGTGAGGCAAGCGATATTCGTGAACTCAAGGCGTTAATGGGTGACAAGGCAGGCAAAATAAAGATTATAGCCAAGATCGAGGATCAGTCCGGCGTTCAGAACCTGGAAGAGATCCTCGAAGAAGCTGACGGGATCATGGTGGCGCGGGGTGATCTGGGCGTTGAAATTAATGTAGCCGAACTGCCCAATGTACAGCGGCGTATCGTTCAACTGTGTGCGGAGCGCGGCAAACGCGTGATTGTGGCGACCCATTTACTTGAATCAATGATCGACAATCCCATTCCGACACGCGCTGAAGTCACCGATGTGGCCAATGCGATCTACGAGGAAGTAGATGCCGTCATGCTGTCTGGTGAAACCACGATAGGCAAGTATCCGGTCCGATGCGTGGAACAGCTGGGTGAAATAGCCGAGGCAACCGAAGCCGCAGCCGGACTGGGATTCACCGATAATCTCGTTGCCGGGAGTGACAAGCAGAGCCTGGCGATATCTGCCGTACAACTGGCCGAATCTCTAAACGCGCAGGGTATCGTGGTCATCACCCGAAGAGGTTTTATGGCCGATTATGTGACGAACTGTCACCCGCATAAGACGCGGATTTATGCATTTACGAATGACTCCCAGACGCGCCGGAGGTTAATCCTGAACAGAAATCTTACGCCCTATCGAACGGCGTTCAGTTCGGATCCTGAAAAGACTCTACAGACAGCTTTCGATGTACTGACGACCCGCGCTGGCCTGAAGAGCGGCGACAAGGTTGTGGTGATCTCGGACGTACTGGCAGGCTCCGGTATCGAAGCGATACAGGTGCGCCATCTGCCCTGAGCGCCAGGCACTGAGTGACAGCGTGCACTCCTAGCTGAAAAGAAGTTCTGCAACGTCCCTGTATTCGCTGGCAAAGTGCACCTGTATCTCTTCCTTCAGGTAATCAGGTAACTCGTCATAATCACGCTGGTTATCAACTGGCAGAATGACTTCGGCAATCCCTGCGCGTCTCGCAGCAATCACCTTTTCCTTGACTCCCCCAATGGGTAACACCTTTCCGGTCAGGGTGAGTTCTCCGGTCATGGCAATGTTGCGTTTCAAAGGCTTTCCCAATGCCAGCGAGGTCAAGGCTGAAGCCATTGTAATGCCCGCGCTTGGTCCATCTTTCGGTGTCGCACCCTCGGGTACATGAAGATGGATCATTGCGTTATCGAGAAAGTGCTCATCGATACCCAGTTCCGTCAAATGCGAGGCAACATAGCTGTACGCAATCTGTGATGACTCTGTCATGACATTTCCCAGCTGACCGGTCTGTCTGAAACCCCGGTTACCATCATGAACAAGCGATGCTTCTACCGCGAGTGTGGTGCCTCCGAGTGATGTCCAGGCAAGACCGTTCACGACACCAATACCTTTGCGGGGCTTCTGCCTTTTGAACACGGGGGCTCCGAGGATCTCCTCAACCTGACCGACGCCTATGGAAATTTTCCGGCCATCGTCTTCAAGCAGTTTCACAACCGATGACCTTACCAATCTGGACAATTGTTTCTCCAGATTGCGCACACCCGCCTCTCGTGCATAACCCTCAATAACTTTCCTGAGTGCCGCATCCGTAATCTTCAGCTTGCTGGATGGCACCCCTGCTCTTTCAAGCTGTCTCGGCCACAAATGGTTTCTCGCGATCTGCAGTTTCTCTGAGGTGAGATATCCGGCAAGTCGAAGCGTTTCCATACGATCCAGCAAGGGACCCGGAATGGTGTCCAGCTGATTCGCGGTACAGATAAACAATACCTTGGAAAGGTCTACCCTGAGATCGAGATAATAGTCCAGGAACTCGCTGTTCTGTTCCGGATCCAGAACCTCCAGCAGCGCTGAGGCTGGATCGCCCTGGTAAGACGCGCCGATCTTGTCGATCTCATCCAGCATGATAACGGGATTCTGTACCTCGACCTCTTTCAGCGCCTGAATGAATTTGCCTGGCATGGCTCCAATGTATGTTCTGCGGTGCCCCTTGATCTCGGCTTCATCACGCATGCCGCCAAGACTGAATCGATAAAACTTGCGGCCCAGCGCATCGGCGATAGAACGCCCGATCGAGGTTTTACCTACGCCTGGAGGACCGACGAGCAACAGAATCGAGCCCGACACCTCGCCCTTGTAGGCACCCAGTGCCAGGAATTCAATAATTCTTTTTTTGACGTCATCAAGCCCATCATGATCCCTGTCGAGGACTTTCCGCGCGTGATCCAGCGCGAGACTGTCTTCCGAGTAAACGCCCCATGGAACAGACGTAGCCCAGTCCAGATAGTTTCGCGTTACGCCGTATTCAGCGGAGGCCGGCTCGAGTATCTGCAGCTTCTGCAGCTCATCATCAATACGTGCCTGCGCATGAGCTGGTACGGCCTTACCTTGCAGACGGTCCGCGAAGGTATCGGCATCGGACTCTCTGTCATCCTTTGAGATGCCGAGCTCTTTCTGGATCACCTTGAGCTGTTGCCGCAGGAAAAACTCCCGCTGCTGGTCAGAAAGCTGTTCCTGAGTATCGCGGGTAATCTGCGCCTGTAAACGGCCGACTTCCAGTTCCCGGTTTACCAGAAGAAGCACTTTCTCCATGCGCTCAAGTAACGGCAGAGTTTCAAGCACGTCCTGTAATTCTTCCGGGTCAGCCGACGTGATGGCGGCCGCAAAATCAGCCAGGGGCGATGGATCATTCGGGCTGAAGTGATTGAGGTATTGTTTCAGTTCTTCACTGTACAACGGGTTGATAGACATCAGTTCCTTGATGCCATTGATCAGAGACATGGCATAGGCACGCAGCTGATCTTCACCCGCATCTATGGTCTCTTCCGGGTAATCCACGCGAACAACATATGGCGGGGTTTTCCGCACCCACTCCCTGATGCGAACGCGACGCAGACCCTGCGCAATGAACTGCAGCTTGTCCTGTGACTGGTGGACGCGAAGAATTCTGGCAACAACGCCAATGTTCTTAAAATCTTCAGGTGCAGGGACACCGTCACCTTCAGGCAGGGCGAAGTTCAGCGCGACCAGCTTATGCGCACTCTCAGCGACGACCTTGATGCCTTCTGCCCACGGTTCCTGGTCTACAACAACGGGCTGGATCAGGACAGGAAAGTAAGGCCGGGACGTCAGTGGTACAAGTTGCAGCGTGTCAGGCAGAACCTCATCTGTCCGAGCCGGTGGCTGCGATATGGTTTGTTGGGAATCATCACGGGGAATGAATTCGGAAGCCTCGTTCTCGGGCCCTTGATCGTCGTTTTGATGGCTCATATGGCATGCACATAACTACTGATGCCTAGTAATGTTGGGCCGAAATCCTAGTTTTCAAGCGAGTGATGCCACTGTTGCCAGAGCAATCCGGTAACGATAATGATCAGGCCAACCAGAGTTGCCAGATGTATGGCCTCCCCCAGAATCAGGTAGATGAAGCCCAGGGATAAAAACGGCGAGAGGAATATGAGGTTACTGACCCTGGAAGCATTGCTGGTCAGCCTCAGGGCCGTTGACCAGAACAGAAAGCCGAGCGCCATTTCCATCACGCCCACATAAACCGCAGATCCCAGGCCATTCAGCGATATTGTGAATGAGGAAAACCACCAGCAGCTGAGTGCCACAACCGGCAGTGCGACCACAAAGTTCAGGGCGAGCCCGACAACGGGTTCTCTAGCGTCCCGCATGTTAATGATCCAATATCCCGCCCAGATAAGGGTAGACGCCAGCGCCAGCATGATACCGGATACACTCAGTTCACCAAGCGACAAAAAGCGCCCCTGGGTCGCGATGATAACCACGCCGGTATAACAGAGAAATGCCGCTGCGAAGTCGACGAGTTTCATCTTCTGTTTCAGAATGAACGCCGCCATGCCTGTAAGAACGATCGCCCAGGTGTAGTTAATAGACATGGCGATCTGTGCGGGCAGAAGATCATAAGCCCGAAACAACACATCGTAATAAATGACCGGGTTGAGCGCACCAGCTATCAGCGTGACCCGCCATTCACGGCGAAAACTGTGAATCAGGGTCGCAGTCCCTTTCTGAACAACGGCCACAATAAGCAGAACAAGAGTGGCAGTGGCAGTGGCATAGAACAGTAACTGCTGTGTAGTCAGAATCTCGAGTGAAAACTTGAATGCGGTCGCCACCGTTGACCAGCAGGCCACCGCGGCGAGTCCGAAAAAGATGGCACGGGATTCTGTATTCATAAACTTGGTGCCCGGGGCCGGGGTCGAACCGGCACTCCTTTGCAGGAACGAGATTTTAAGTCTCGCGTGTCTACCAATTTCACCACCCGGGCAACTGGGCAGAGGCAGCAAGGCGCGTAGTTTACCGCCTAAGGCATCCGCATCAAACCTTCCTGAATACAGCTGGCCACCAGCAGACCATCCGGGGTGTAGATTTCACCACGGGTAAAACCTCTGGCATTGCTGGTTGACGGGCTATCGAGGCTGTAGAGCAACCAGTCGTTAACCGTAACCGGGTGGTGAAACCAGATGCTGTGGTCCAGGGATGCCCCCTGTAGCTGCTCGCTGACATAACTGCCACGGTGTGGCAAACGGGCCGTGCTCAGCAACATTTCGTCGGACTGGTAAGCCAGAAGCGCCATGTGAAGCAGATCATCATCTTCGGCCCTTCCGTTGGCTTTCAACCAGACCCGTTGTTCCGGCGCCTGGGGTTCGGGTTTCATCAGCGACTTATGGTCTTCACGGAAACTTAAGAATGCCCGCTGCTTCAATCCATCCACCATTTTGTTTTCGTCGGGCGGTGTATAGGCATGTTCTTTGATCAGTTGATGCTCGAGACCAGGCTCGTCACAGTGAAAAGACGCATCCATATTGAAGATGGCTTCTCCGTGCTGAATGACGACAACCCGGCGAGTTGAAAAGGATCGTCCATCCCGGATTCGCTCTACCTCAAAAACGGCAGGTACGCGCCAGTCACCAGGTTTTAGAAAATAGGCATGTAGAGAATGAGGCCGATGTTCAACATCCACCGTGCGTGCCGCAGCCATCAACGCCTGGGCAATGATTTGCCCACCGAAAAGGCGCTTTTTTCTTGCCGTTGGATGATGACCGCGGTAAAGGTTGCTGTCGATTTCTTCAAGATCGAGCAGCGAAACCAGTTCTTCAAAAGCGGTGACTGTGGAGGACATGCAGGCAGCAATGATTTATTGTCAAAGTGACAGACATCGTGCCACTATCTGCTTCTACTATCTACTTTTCGAATATGGACGTCGAAAGCTCTACTGTGAACTCGATCAATGCAACAACTGACGGTCGCAAGCTGCGAAGCGAAGACAGCAAGCGTCGAATCGTTTCCGCCATGTTGCAGCTCGTTCGTGAAGGCAGAATGGCGCCGACCGCAGAAGAAGTCGCTAAACGCGCCGAGGTTGGACTCAGAACCGTATTCCGTCGTTTTAAGGATATGGAAAGCCTTTATGCCGAGATGTCTGTTGCCATCAACGACAAGGTGGATTCAATTGTCGACACCAGTCTGGACAGCGTTGACTGGCGCGAAAATCTGAACCGAATGGTTGATCGTGGACTCCAAGTCTATGAAGTGATCATGCCCTACCGCGTCGCTGCCGAAGCGCTTAAATTTCAGTCGACGGTACTTCTGAATCGTCATATGGAAATAGTGCGGGAAGAAAGGCAGCGTTTACTGACGATATTGCCAGAAACCCTTCTTGACGATCGTCCCCTGATCGAGGGGCTGGAGGCCGCACTGTCCTTCGATATGTGGAATCAGCTGAGAAACGACCAGCGTCTCAATGCTGAAGAGGCAGGCGCTGTCGTATCAAGAATCGTAAACAGCCTTCTGGCCGATGCTCAGCTGGCAAATTCGTGAAAATCGTTAGAATTTAGGCTAGACTTGCGCGCTCGCTGAGGCGGCAGATTAAAAAGGCACGGGTGGCTGAGTGGTGAGGCAGCAGATTGCAAATCTGTATCACGCCGGTTCGAATCCGGCTCCGTGCTCCACACATCTTCAGTTTGGCGTTCTCGTACGACTCTCGATCTCTGTCCCCAGACTTAAATCAGAAAAGCGACTGACATAATCTGCATGAGACCAGCAAAGGCTGTCAGCCCTATCAGCGTGAATAACGCTTTGTCTGCACAATTGAACCTGCTCGCGGGTTGTTCTTTCATCTCGGATTCCTCATGTCGTTAACCAGAGACAGAAGTTTCGATCAAACCTGGCTTCGGAGATGGTCCTGACAGGCCAATACCCGGTCATGTGCTAATATTTTTTTATGTCGTATCACCGCTCCAATCTGGCCACGCTCTCGCAGGCGACATACAACTATCTCAAGGCGAATGGTTACGATGCCAACGACATCTTCAGCCGCGCTGGCATGAATCCGGATAAACGTACGGACTCGGATCATCGTTATGGTATTCATGAAACAATGCGCATGTGGCGTATTGCCCTCAATGAAACGAAACGGGCCTGTCTTGTCTATGAGGTCGTTGATTTCATAGAGCCATGGATGATGCACGCTGTGGGTCATGCCTGGATATCCAGCCATAATCTGCTGGCCGCACTGCAAAGGCTTGAGCGTTATCACAGAATGTTGAGCACTAACGTCTACGTACGACTGGAGAAACTCCAGGGCGCTCATCAGTTGTCAGCCGGTGTTCTCGACCCCTACGAACACCCCGCCACTGATGCGACTCTCGCCTTTATTCTGGAGATGTGTCGCCGATCCTATGGAGATGACCTGACGCCTTTACAGGTTCAACTAACGCGTCTTGAACCCATGGAGGCAGAGTCGCTGGAAGCGTTTTTCCGCTGCGATGTTGCCTACGGATGCGATGAGAATATTCTTATTTTCAGTTCTGATGACCTTGGACGGAAATTGAGCAGCGCCAACCCGGTTGTGGCAGCGGCAATGGATGACGTCATCGTCGATTACCTCGCGAAGTTTGACGCTTCAGACATCGCAAACAAGGTACGCCAGATTGTTGCCTCGTACCTGGTGCATGGTGAGCCGGACAAGCAGATGATCGCCGATGAGCTCAACATGAGTGCCAGGACACTCCAGCGACGACTGGACGAACAGCAGACTTCAGTTAAGGACATTATTGACGAGACCCGGCATCAGCTGGCGCTGGAGTATCTGTCACAGGATCATCTTTCTATCAAGGAAGTGGCTTTCAGCCTGGGCTTTAACGATGCATCCAACTTTTCCCGGGCATTTAAACGATGGCAGGGCATGACACCAAAAGCCTTCAGGAAAGCGGCGTAGTCAACTAATCGGGATCATTGGTCATACCTGAGGAGAGATCCGGCCACGCCAGTTTCAGGTACTCATACATCGACCAGAGTGTCAGGGCCGCCGAGATGTAAAGCAGCGTATAGCCTACAATCATGGCGTCGCTTTTCCCGGGTCCTGCGAGCAATAGAAGAATGATCGCAATCATCTGGGAAATGGTCTTTATTTTCCCCAGCACCGATACCGCAACGCCACGCATTTCACTGTAATGCGCCATCCACTCCCGGAGCGCAGAGACAACAATCTCTCTGCCAACAATAACCAGAGCAGGCACTGCGAGCCACGCACTGGCATGTACTTCGACCAGCAGCACGAGCGCAACAGCTACAATCAGTTTGTCAGCAACAGGATCGAGAAAGGCACCGAAGGGCGTCGTCTGCCCCAGCTTCCTGGCCAGGTAACCATCAAGCCAGTCTGTAATGGACGCAACCGAGAACACCAGGGCGGAAGCAAGATATCGCCATTCCATGGGCGCGAGATAGAACACGATAACAAGCACAGGAATCATGAGAATTCTCAGGCTGGTTAGTATGTTTGGTGTGCTGATGCCTTTAATCATGACGCTAGTCTACTGGTTATGCAGCGTTGCATAAATCTGTTCTGCAAGAACGCGACTGACGCCTTCAACCTTTGCCAGCTCTTCTACACTGGCACTTTGTACCTGTGCCGTACCACCGAAGTGCCTGAGCAGTGACCGTCGTCGTTTGGGTCCAACACCGTCAATGCCTTCAAGCACGGATTCTGTCCTCTTTTTGCCGCGTCGGTTTCGATGAGCCGTGATCGCGAATCGATGGCTTTCATCCCGAATATGTTGAATCAGATGCAGACCAGGATTATCGGGGGGCAAATCCAGCTCAGGGCCACCGGACACGATGATGGCTTCAAGGCCAGCTTTTCTCGAAGGCCCTTTTGCGACACCCACCAGCGTGACGCCCTCGATCTGAAGTTCCTCCAGGATCTTCTCTGCTTCGCGCAGCTGACCTTTGCCTCCGTCGATGAAAAGGATATCCGGGATGCGCCCTTCCCCTTTTTTGATTCGAGTGTAACGACGCTTCAGGGCCTGTGACATCGCTGCGTAGTCATCGCCCGGGGTAATGCCTTCGATATTGAATCGACGATAGTCGGATTTCAGAGGACCGTTCTGATCGAATACCACACAGGAGGCAACAGTTGCCTCACCGGAGCTGTGCGAAATGTCGAAACATTCCAGCCGCGAAGGCATTTCGTCCAAGGTGAGCGCCGCCTGCAGAGACAGGAAACGTTGTTCCAGGTTGTTTCGATTGGCGAGATGCGAACCGAGACTCTGCTCCGCGTTGGTAACCGCAAGATCAACCCAGCGCTTGCGTTGGGATCGAACATTGTCAGAGATCAGCACCTTGCGCCCTGCTTTCTCTGTTAGCGCATTCTCGAGCAGCAGTTTATCGTCGACCCGCGCATTGATCACGATCTCGGGAGGCGTTTCCCTGCCACCGGCACCACCCAGGTAGAACTGGGGCAGAAACGCAGCCAGCACGGCAGATTCGTCTTCATCAAGACGGGTTTTGGGAAAATAGGTCTTGTTGCCAAGCAACCGGCCGCCACGAATAAACATGACAAGAACACAGACCCCAGCCGGGTTAATAACCGCAGCCATGACGTCTATATCACCCTGGTTACCAACCACATACTGCTGTTCCTGAATCTTTCTCAGATGAGTCAGCTGATCCCGGTAGTGGGCTGCCCGCTCGAACTCAAGATTGCCGGAGGCGGCTTCCATCTTGTCCGCATACTCCTGCATCACCGCGTTATTCTTGCCTTCAAGGAACATAATGGCGTGCGTCACATCTTCGGCATAGTCTTCGGGTGAAATCAGATCACAGCAGGGACCGGAACAGCGTTTGATCTGGTATTGCAGGCAGGGTCTTGTCCTGTTTTTGAAGAAAGTATCTTCGCACTGCCGAACCTGAAAAATTTTCTGCAGGATATTCAGAGAATCCCGAACGCTGTAAGCAGAAGGAAACGGCCCGAAGTAGCGACCTTTCTTTTTCTGCGCACCCCGGTGAAATGCAAGACGAGGATATTGGTCTTCAGAGGACAGGTAAATGTACGGATAGGATTTATCGTCGCGGAAAACAATGTTGTACGGGGGCTTGTACTCCTTGATCAGTGATTGCTCAAGCAGTAGAGCTTCAGTCTCACTGCCGGTCACCGTCGTTTCTACATGATCTATATGGCTGACCAGCGCCATGGTTTTCGAATCCAGCGCTGTTGTTCTGAAATAGCTGGACACCCGGTTCTTGAGATTTTTCGCCTTTCCGACATAGAGGATTTCGCCGGCATCATCGAACATGCGATAGACGCCCGGCCGTGCAGGCAGGGTTTTCAGAAAGTCTTTGGCGTCGAAGTCTGTCATGGATATGCCATGTTACCGGCGAGCCGAACCGTATCCAAAAACATCTGGCGAGTCAGCCGCCCGGTTTGCGTGTTGTATCTGCTGCAGTGATAAGAATCGATGACCTGCAGACTTTCGATGTTATGCACAGCGCCATGCCCGAATGGAAAGTCTCTCTGCCGGACCCGGAGAGCCTGAACTACGGCCTTATGTGCAACACCACCGAGCACCAGCAGTGTTGCATGAGTCCGGAACCTATGTGTCTCCAGTTCATCAATGAGATAGCGCGAACAGTTATTCACTTCCCGTGCCGACGGCAGGTTCTTGATTGGCAGGCACTTAACCGCATTGGTGATTCTGACGCGATGATCGAGGTCCAGTGTTTCCAGGACGTCATGCAGAAGATTACCGGAAGCATCCCCCACAAAAGGAACACCGGTTTTGTTAGCGCCATGCATACCGGGCGCCAGGCCGACGATCATCAATCGTGCGTCCGGATCACCATGCGCCGGTACCGGTTTGTTCCAGTAATCCGGGTGTGTTTCTGAAAGGCGTTTCAGTTGGTTGGCCAGTCGGCGACAGCGTCGGCAGTTTTCTGCGGGATAGGTCTCTGTGTTCACCCGGGTATTTTACACGCTCAGGGCTGTTTATAGGCTCAGGGCTGTTTATAGGCTCAGGGCTGTTTATAGGCTCAGGGCTGTTTATAGGCTCAGGCTGCGACCTCGGCGTCGATGATGCCATGTTTGATGGCCATTCTGGTGAGGCCAACATCATTCTTAAGATCGAGTTTCTCAAATACCCGGTAGCGGTAACTGTTTACCGTCTTGGGGCTGAGAGACAGTTTTTCGGATATTTCCTGGACCTTATGCCCCATGATGACCATAAGCGTAATCTGCATCTCACGGGACGAGAGCTGATCAAAAGGCGAGCTTTCTTCTTCAGAAAAAGGGCGTAATGCAAGCTGTTGGGCTATTTCTGCGCTGATATATCGTTGACCTGAATATACCTTGCGGATCGCAAGCAGCATTTCGTCAACATCTGCCCGCTTGGTCAGGTAACCGGAGGCTCCAACATTCAGAAGTTTTGAAGGATAGGGTTCATCTTCGTAGATAGTAACTGCAAGTACCTTGACGTCAGGATGTGCCCTGAGACAGCGTCTGGTGGCTTCAAGACCGCCTATGCCCGGCATCTGTATATCCATCAACACCACGTCGGGCTTGTGCTCTCGGACCAGTTCCACGGCCTCTTCACCGCTGCCGGCATCGCCGACAATGTCAATTCCGGGTATATCCTCGAGTAGTCTCCGGGTACCGATGCGCACCAGCTGATGGTCGTCCACGACGATGATTCTGATCACGTTTGTCTCCTGCAGTCCTTGCTGACGTGTTCCAGTGTATGTTCAGAACAAGATAAACCCGGTAGCCGGAGATTGGAAGCCGGTGATCTACGGCTTCCGCTGCCGGTAATGACATGCATTCAGCGTAGGATAAATCCCACATCGCGGTTATTGAGAGGCAGACCTCACTGTCCGTTAAAGGCCTGCAGACCAGTCTGAGCCCTGCCCAGGATCAAGGCATGAATATCATGGGTCCCTTCGTAAGTATTCACGGTTTCAAGGTTCATGACATGTCGGATCACGTGGTATTCGTCCGAGATACCGTTACCGCCATGCATATCCCGGGACATCCGGGCGACATCCAGCGCCTTGCCACAGTTATTACGTTTCATCATTGAAATGTTTTCTACCGGGCAGTCATCATTGTCCATCATTCGACCGATCCTGAGAGCGCCCTGCAAACCCAGGGTGATCTCTGTCTGCATATTCGCCAGTTTTTTCTGAATCAGCTGATTGGCAGCCAGTGGTCGCCCGAACTGGATGCGTTCCAGAGTGTAGGTTCTGGCCGCATGCCAGCAGTATTCTGCTGCACCCATCGCGCCCCAGGCGATACCATAACGGGCCTTGTTCAAACACCCGAAAGGACCACCCAACCCTTTAACGTTAGGCAACAGGTTCTCCTCGGGAATTTCGCAGTCACTGAGAACAATCTCGCCTGTCACCGATGCGCGCAGGCTGAATTTGCCTTCAATCTTGGGCGTTTCAAAACCGGGGGTGCCGCGCTCCACGACAAAGCCTCTGATGACACCATCCAGTTTGGCCCAGACAACCGCCAGATCAGCAATTGGCGAATTAGTGATCCACATCTTGGCACCGTTCAGCAGATAACCCCCATCAGTTTTCTCCGCCCGGGTAATCATGCTGCCGGGATCCGAGCCATGATCTGGTTCGGTCAACCCGAAACAACCAACCCACTCGCCTGTGGCCAGTTTGGGCAGGTACTTTTCCCGCTGTTCTTCAGTGCCATAGGTGTAGATTGGATGCATGACCAGTGAAGACTGCACACTCATCGCTGAGCGATAGCCGGAATCAACCCGCTCAACTTCCCGTGCAACGAGCCCATAACAAACATAGTTGACGTCAGAACAGCCATACTTTTCTGGCAGCGTTGCGCCAAGCAGTCCCAGCTCACCCATTTCATTCATAATTTCACGATGAAAATGCTCGTCCCGATAGGCCTGTTGCACGCGGGTCAGAAGTTTCTCCCGGGCATAGGCTTTTGCCGTATCGCGAATCATCCGCTCATCCTCGGACAACTGATCATCCAGGCAGAAAGGGTCTTCCCAGTTAAAACTTGCCATAATTTCCTCTACTCTTATCTGAAGTGGTGCCGGGCCGTTAAACGCCGCGCATTATATAGGGTCCTGTGAACGGAAGCATGTGGGCAAAAGTTTCAAACTTATGAGGAAATTTCTCAGTCCGGAAACTATACAGATGGGGTCAGACACCCTATGCTCGATTAGAACGAGCGCGAGGTAGATGGCGATACATGCATCATCACCCACCGACAGGAAAACGCTCGAACGTCGCAAATGTCCAGCAAACAGTAAGAGGTAGTCACTGGACCAATGAAAGGCTACACCACACGTGATGTGGCGGAACTGCTAGAGCTATCACCCGATACCATTCGGGAAATTGCCCGCGCCGGCATACTCGAACCGACTAGAACCGAAGGCAATCAGTACCGCTTCGATTTTCAGGACATTATCGTCCTGCGTACCGCAAAGGAACTGTTGGACGCAGGCGTTCGACGTGCCCAGATCAACAACGCGTTGTTCAAGCTGAAAGCGCGGCTGCCATCCAATCGTCCACTGACCTCTCTTCGTATCGCCGGCGATGGCGGCAAGGTGGTTATCCGCGAAGAAGACCAGGTGTACGATCCTGACTCCGGACAGATCCACTTCAATTTCGCCGTGGCAGACCTGGCTGGGACGGTGGCGCCACTGGCAAGACAGGCTGCTGAGGAAGCAGAAGGCAGTGATCAATTATCATCGGACGACTGGTTTGATCTGGGTGTGGATCTCGAGGCTGTCTCGCCGGAAGATGCGCCGGCCGCTTATCTGCGCGCACTGGAGCTCGACCCGTATCATTCCGATGCTCACGTCAATCTCGGGCGATTGCTTCAGGAAGCAGGCGAATATGAGGCTGCTGAAGAACACTACAATCGCGCTCTCGATGCGGAACCCGACAATGTCCTTGCAGCATTCAATATGGGCACGCTGTTCGAAGATATGGGCCGGGTCGATGACGCGATTACTGCCTACAAGCGCGCAACCAATCTGGCAGACGCCCATTACAACCTGTCCCGGCTTTACGAGCTTGTCGGCGAGCATGCCGAGGCACTGAAACACCTGAAGACCTATCGCAGCCTGATCGATCCGGGGTAGTTGCTCTTAAACTGACACCGTTTTAATATCACTTAAGATCATCCTACAGCCAAGGAAAGGCGCTGACCTCATGGAGCAGAGAAAGGAAGCCAGGGTAGACTACACCATCAGATTCTTCGTAAACGTGTACCAGTCGGTGCATGAGCCGGAGATGGTCGGCATGTCGCTGGAGTGCGAAGCGCTCGATTTCTCAGCACACGGCATGCAGTTCTCAACCAACGCGATGCTCTCCGCCGGGACGTTTGTGAACATCACGATCGGCATAGGAGAACCCTTCGCCATGTACCTGCTGAGAGGTGAAGTTCGCTGGGTTAGACCCAAAGAAGATGCGGTGTTTATGGGAGTTTTGCTTGTTCCCACAGGGGATACGGACCTCGATCGATGGCTGGGAAGCCTGGAGAATATTTATGCGGTTAGCGTGTGACGGGCAGATTGTCCCGCTGCAACCGCCTATCCAGTTCAACCACCGTATTGAGAATCACGTCATAGGCCTCAGACAACAGTTTGTCATTAATCAGTTCACGCCTGTCTGCCGGTCCGTGAAGACGCTTTAAAAGGTCCTTGTTCAATGCGTGGAAAGCGAGCACCGGCACGCCACTACTCCTGAACGGCTGCCAGTCCCCGGTAATGTCTCTGATGTAAGAAACCGTAAGTTCACTGCCAAGGCTGGATGACACCGCTTGAGCAATACATTGCAACTCAGGCTGACTGTTCACATCCAGTTTGAGTGTATCGATGCCCAGGGTATCCAGGTTAATCATCGCCATTGGTAAATCTGACTGCTCAACATACAGTCGTGAACCCCTGAGATCCTTTTCTTCGCCTGCAAACAGAACAAAACGCATTGTGTGGGCAGTCGGGGTTACCCGAAAATACCTGACCATTGCAATGACAGCGGCAACTCCGGTCCAGTTATCGGCGACGCCTGAGGAAACGCCATGCCTGTCGTAATGAGCACCGATCAGAAGCTGAGATTCAGTTTCTCCCGCGAGCTCACAAACAAGGTTATTGCCGAATCGTTCGCCAACAAACTGGCGTTCCATGCTCTCACAACCTGCAGACCTAAGGAGCTCCCAGGCTGCCGCTTCTCTGCCGCTGTTGCTGAAAGGCACGTCATCCAGAAGCGAAAAGTCGTAGGTCCCTGACGCTGCGGGCTTGTCAGGTAACTGATTGCACACTGGTTCGTGACTTTGCATCGAACTGCAGCCGCAAAGAAAACACAGGCTAATGAATAACAGGTTTTGAGGTTTCAAGAACAGATCTCATGAGCCGTTGGCCGAGCAACACCAGTCTGCCCTCGAATCGATTGACACCATCGATAGAGTATTCAAACCGATATTCCCGCCAGAGTTTCCATTGATCATCATGGTCGCGACTTGCGGATAAGCGAATACGTTGCACTGTCTGATCAAGCAGTTGCACGCCCTCTTTCTGGCACTCACGGCGTGCGAAGAACAGAGCCAGCGCTCTGGCCTGATTAAAGTCGTACCAGAGGTAAACACCAGCAACAATACACAGCAGGAAAAACAGTGATTCCATGACTCCAGCCTAAATCAATCAAAGATCAAACAACACTGCATCAGATGCTTAACAACCGGAGGGGAATCCAGTATATTGCGCCCTTCGCTGAGGACACTGGTTCAGCGATCTCCGGAGGGGTGGCAGAGTGGTTGAATGCACCGGTCTTGAAAACCGGCGATGGGTTAAACCATCCGAGAGTTCGAATCTCTCCCCCTCCGCCACTTCAATTCGCTGAAACCACCACAAATTTCTTTCGAATCAGGCGGGCGTCGCCGTGCCATATTTCGAAACTCCACTCACCGGGCACAATCTCCCAGGACTCATCGAAGCCATAGCCATGCAGGCTGGGCTCGCCCATCCGGATGTATTTGTGCTCAACAGATTCCTTGTAAAGTCGTCCTGAAGGACGCTGCAGACCGGGTTCCGGAAAACGGATAACCGAACGCACAGCCACCTTCTGGCCCTTAGGCGTGGAATTCAGTGTGTACTGAAAGCCGAAGTTAATACCTGGTTTACCGGGAATATTGGTGGTCTGTTCGGTAAACCGGATTCCGGAAACCGTATCGACTGCCAAAGCTTTTCTGGAATAGCCGCTGTGTCGACTGGAACTGCTGGCCTCGAAGAGACCATAACCCAAAATTCTGGCTACGCTGATGTGAAGCTCTTCATCGTCTGCGTGACTGGCCACACCTATTGTCATCAAGGCTGAAGACATAAGCACAGCCAGGAATAGATTCCTGTTCAAAACGGTTCCCCAACCAAAGCTCCACAGGTTCAATGTACAACATATTTCCCATCAGCGTCAGGGGGAACTTTTCAGTTAAACGCGGTCCAAAGAAACATAACCCTTTGTTTTACAGGGGTTTGAAAGTCGTTGTCGAAGCGGATTACCTTGCTTTTACCGGGCCGTCACGTACAATTTTGAGTTCAAGTCCCAATGCCAAATCAGGAGATAAATTCAAATGGCTGAGACACAAGTAGCAACGCATCATGAAACGGCGATTGCCTCCACCAACAAGGTGCTGCGTAACACCTACATGTTGCTTTCCATGACCCTTCTTTTCAGCGCGGCGATGGCCGGCGTTTCCATCATGACAGGGGCTCCCTACCTCGGGTTCCTGATCACGATGGCAGGATTTTTCGGGTTGTTTTATGCCGTCCACAAAACCCAGAACAGTTCCTGGGGTCTGCTATGGACCTTCGCTCTGACGGGTTTTATGGGATTTACCCTGGGACCGATCATAAACATGTACCTGGCTTCTGCTAACGGTGCGAGCATCGTCATGCAGGCCATGGGTTTGACAGGACTGATCTTCTTTTCGCTGTCCGGTTATGTTCTGGTCACCAAAAAAGACTTTTCCTTCCTGGGTGGATTCCTGTTTACCGGGCTGATGGTCGTCATCGGCGCAGTGGTTCTGCTCTGGGGTGCGAGTTTCTTCGGTTACTACATCTCAGGCGCACACCTCGCCATTTCGTCCGCAGTTGTGCTGCTGATGTCTGGATTCATACTGTATGACACCAGCCGAATCATTAATGGCGGTGAGACCAACTACATCATGGCAACCGTGTCTCTGTACGTGAGCATCTACAACCTGTTCACAAGCCTGCTGCATCTGTTGGGCGCCGCAGACGAGTAGGTTCCTATTACGAATCGCTCTGTTTCCAATCAAGCCCTGGTGTGGTTACCATGCCAGGGCTTTTTTATGATTTTCCACCAATGAAATTTGCCATTGTCGTCCAGGGCAGCCCCTATTCGTCTCAGAGCTGTCATTCAGCCTTATCTTTCGCCGAGGCACTCATCCGGGGCGGTCATGAACTGCTGCGCGTATTTTTCTATCACGATGGCGTGCTTGTGGCGAACAGGCTGACTGCCTCCCCACAGGATGAACAGGATATCGGTGCTGCCTGGCAGACATTCGCTGAGCAAAACGAGGTGGAGCTTGTTGCCTGCATCGCTTCCTGTCTGAGAAGAGGAATTCTCGATGAGAATGAAGCCGCCAGGTACGAGAAAGGCGCATCCAGCATAGCCCCGAACTTCATGATATCCGGCCTGGGACAGCTGATAGACGCAACCATCAATGCTGACCGAGTTGTGACTTTCGGTGCCTGAATGACCTCGATACTTTTTATTTTTTCCGGTGCGCCTCATACCAGCCTGAATGCCCAGGAAGGTCTCGATGCCCTGCTCATGGGTTCAGCGTTTACGGATTGCAGGCTGCTGTTCCTGGACAAGGGTCTGCTTCAGTTATTAAAAGATCAGAACGCAGAACCCATCGGTCGTAAAAACTATACTCAGGGCTTTGGCGCCCTGGCGGATTACGGAGTATCCCAGATCGCCTGTCGTCGATCAGATCTTGAAAAGTACGACCTGCTTCTGGACCAACTGAGCCTCGATGTCCAACCGCTCGATCATGATGCCTGTCGTCGTTGGATTGATAGTGCTGACAGGGTGCTGACCTTCCGATGATCCTGCATACCATCAATAAAGCGTCTGCCCTGGTCCTCTGTGAACACCTTATCGAGGCAGACGATTACGTGGTCCTTATGGAAGAAGGTGTTTATCTCATGTCCCAACCGCTACCTGGGCGTATCCATGCCATATCGACGGATGTGATTGCTCGTGGACTGACGGAGCTCGTTGGTCATACTCCGCAGATCGATTACGACGCATTGGTCGAATTAAGCGTCACAGCTGACAAGGTCTGTAACTGGTTCTGATGAGCAAACTGCCGGAAACCGATAAAGAAGGATTCCTGAGAAACCTGGATGACTGGTCCGAGGCAGTCGCCTGCGAAATCGCTGAACAGGATGGTATCGAACTCACCGCTGATCATTGGGAAATTATTCATCTGGTTCGTGGCTACTATGAAAGCTATCGACTTTTCCCTCAAAACCGGGTTCTGGTGAAACGAATAGGCGAAGAGCTGGGCAGGGAAAAAGGGACCAGTATTCATCTGATGACCTTGTTCACCGGCAAGCCTGCCAGGGTTATCGCCAGAATTGCAGGACTGCCGAAACCACCTAACTGCGATTAGCGAGCAGGGAAATTGACGACTTCTCCAACGATGATGAGCGTTGGGGTCTGGATCTGTGTTCGTGCTACCAGGCCAGGCATGGACTCAAGCGTTCCCTTGAGCACCTGCTGTTCAGGCGTCGTTCCTTTCGAGACAATCGCTACGGGTGTTGAAGCATCACGCCCGGCTTTCATCAGCTGCTTACAGATCGTTGCCAGTCCTCCAAGCCCCATATAGAAGACGACGGTTTCCATGGGGTGAGTAAACTCCTGCCATGGCAGGTCCACTTTCCCGTCTTTAGGATGACCCGTGACAAACCTGACGCTCTGCGATAAATCCCTGTGGGTCAGTGGAATACCCGCGTAGGCTGCGCAACCTGACGCTGCCGTAATTCCGGGAACCACCTGGAAGGGAATTTTCTCATCAATAAGCTTCTGGATTTCCTCGCCACCACGACCAAATATGAACGGATCCCCGCCTTTCAGCCGAAGTACGCGCTTTCCCTGCTTTGCCAGCCTGACCAGCAGGTCATTAATATCCTCCTGGTTTGTTGATTTGTAACCACTTCGTTTACCGACGAACTCCATATCCGCATCTCGCCTGACTCGGTCCAGTACGCGTGGAGAAACAAGATTGTCATACAGAATCACCTCGGCCTTCTGCATCAGCTGCAGCGCTCTCAGCGTCAGCAGGTCCGGGTCACCTGGCCCTGCGCCCACCAGATAGACCTCACCGGTTCCTTTACCCGCCTGAATATCAAATAGGTGCCGCTCAGCCGTGGTCACGTCTCCGGACATGGCAGCTTCAGCACCCGGTGTCTGGAGAAAGTCTTCAGTATGTCGCCGCCGGAGATCAATGTCAGGAATGGCCACCTTGAGTCGATCCCGGGTCTGGGTCAGGAATGCGGCCAGTTTCATAATCCTTTCCGGCAGAACCTGCTCGATGAGTTCACGTACGTAACGGGTCAGCACAGGTGCGCCACCAGCAGAACCTACTGACACAACGAGCGGTGATCGATCAATGATCGCCGGGAAAGTTACCGTACAGAGCTCCGGAGAGTCGACCACATTAACCAGGATATTACGGGACTGGGCATCTTCGGAGATCTGTCGATTAACATCAGCATCAGTGGTTGCAGCAACCACGAGCGCCTTACCATCAAGATGGGACGCGTCATAGCGCGCATCGATGAGAACATGATCCCGAAGCGTTTCGCGCAGCCGCTCGGAAATCTCTGGGGCTATTAGCGTGATACTGGCGCCGGCTTTCAACAGCAGTGTCACCTTGCGTTCGGCGATTTCTCCGCCGCCGATCACCAACACATGGCGATCTTTGAGATCAACATGTAGCGGCAGATACCGCATGGCTAAAGACTGATGGTGGTGTCGCCACCCATAAAGGATTGTAATGCCTGCGGTATACGGATTGAGCCGTCTGCCTGCTGGTAGTTTTCCAGAACGGCAACAAGCGCTCGCCCAACCGCTACCCCGGAACCATTGAGGGTATGTAACAATTCGGGTTTTCCGGTTTCCGGGTTGCGCCACCGCGCATGCATTCGGCGAGCCTGAAAATCCAGAACGTTACTGCAGGAAGATATCTCCCGATACTTACCCTGGCCCGGTAACCAGACTTCCAGGTCATAGGTCTTGGCGGCGGAAAAACCAAGGTCTCCTCCACAAAGGTTTACCACACGATAGGGAAGGTCCAGTTTCTGCAGAATCGCCTCAGCATGAGACGTCAGGGACTCGAGTGCTTCCCAGGATTCATCGGGTCGAACCATCATAACCAGCTCCACCTTTTCAAACTGGTGCTGCCTGATCATGCCTCGGGTGTCCTTACCATAACTGCCTGCCTCCCTGCGAAAGCAAGGGGTGTGACAGGCAAGACGCTGGGGCAACTCTTCTGCGGACAGAATCTCATCACGAGCTATATTAGTGACGGGCACCTCTGCCGTCGGTATCAGATAGAGGTCTCGATCATCCTGCAACCGGAACTGATCATCCTCAAATTTCGGTAACTGACCGGTACCCAGAAGGGAATCCCGGTTCACGATAAATGGCACATAGATCTCTTCGTAGCCATGTTCCTGTGTATGAACATCCAGCATGAACTGTGCGAGGGCCCGGTGGAGGCGAGCAATCTCTCCACGCATTGTGACGAAACGCGAACCTGTGATTTTCGTAGCAACCTCGAACGCCATTTTGCCCGAGCCCTGAGTGAGATCGACGTGATCCTTAGGCTCAAAATTGAACTCTGGAATATCACCCCAGTTCCGCACTTCGACATTGTCATCTTCACTGGTTCCTGTCGGCACGGATTCATCAGGCAAATTGGGTATCGCCATAACGATTTCGTTCAATTCGGCCTGAATTTCATCGAGCTGGGTTTTACGTTCATCCAGTTGCGCACCCAGATCGGAAACGGCATCCAGTAAAGGCTGGATGTCCTCACCCTGGGCCTTGGCCTTTCCTATCGCCTTCGAGCGTGTATTGCGCTCTGCCTGCAGTTCTTCAGTCTGAACCTGCAATGCCTTGCGCCGTTCCTCAAGAGATCGGATTGAGGTCACATCCAGGGTAAAGCCTTTATGCAGCAATCGTTCCGCAGTGTGCTCAAGGTCTTGTCTGATCAGTTTCGGGTCCAGCATGGCAGTTACAACGTCGTTCGGAGGTTATTTAGAGGGGCGCAATCTTACCAGAATTAGCCGGCAAACTGACGAGCACTGACAATTCCAAGCCAGGCACCCAAAATACTCAGTACCACGGAGCCGAGGACATACAGGGCTGCTGCGATGAGCCGTCCCTCCTGTAACAGGCCGATCGCCTGCAGAGAAAAGGTTGAGAAAGTCGTGAAAGCGCCCAGGAATCCGACCATCAGCATAGAGCGCCAGATTTCCGGCAGTAACGCGCGTTCAAAAAGCAGAACAAAACAGATACCGATAGCAAAGGAACCAGCGACATTGGCGATAAAGATCCCATAGGGAAAATCAGCGCCGAAAATCTGGTCAGCCCATAGAGTCAGCGCATGGCGAGCCAGAGAACCCATAGCCCCTCCGACCGCAATTGCAACCAGCACACCCATCAGTCGTCCTCTTCCCTGTCCTGCTCGTATCGTTGAAATTCACTGGCGGCATTCTGTTTTCTTAGGTAAGCAAGCTTTTCGCCAATCTTCGATTCCATGCCACGATCCACGGGATGATAAAACTGCCGCCCAGCCAAAGCCTCCGGTACGTAGGATTCACCAGGAACAAATGCATCCTCAAAACTATGGGCATAGCGATAATCCTTTCCATAGCCCATCTCTTCCATCATGCCCGTTGGGGCATTGCGAATATGCATGGGCACGTCGAGGCTGCCGGTTTCAGAGATCACCTGTCTTATCTCGCCAACAGCGCTATACACAGCGTTGCTTTTTGCCGCAACCGCCAGGTAGGTAATGGCCTGGGCAATAGCAAGTTCACCTTCGGGAGATCCCAGCCTTTCCTGAACAGACCATGCGTTCAGGGAGATTTCCAGAGCTCGAGGATCTGCATTACCAATATCTTCGCTGGCCATTCTGACAACGCGACGGGCGATATAGATCGGATCGCAACCACCATCAATCATTCGCATAAACCAGTATAGAGACGCATCCGGGTCTGAACCCCTGACCGCTTTGTGCAGTGCCGATATCTGTTCATAGAAAAGATCACCACCCTTGTCGAAGCGGCGCATTTCATCGCCAAACACCTGACTGAGAAGAGGCTCATCAATGGACTGCTTCGCCATGTCTGAGGCGACTTCGAGGATATTCAGAGCCCGTCTTGCATCTCCGTCTGCGGCTTTCGCAATCAGGCTGATCGCATCTGCATCAACTGACAGCGCTTTCACTTTCAATTCTTCATCCCGTTCCAGGGCATGTTGCAGCACTTCAACCAGCAGTGACTCAGGCAAGGATTCCAGTTTGTAAATGCGAGCCCGGGACAACAGAGCGTTGTTCAGCTCAAAAGATGGATTTTCTGTCGTCGCGCCAACGAAAATGATCGTGCCATCTTCAACATGCGGCAGAAATGCATCCTGTTGAGACTTGTTAAAGCGGTGCACCTCGTCTACGAACAACAGCGTTTTCCGTCCGGATGTCATCTGATACTGCTTCGCAATATCAATGGCTTCCCGAATATCTTTCACACCCGACAATACGGCGGAAATGGACTGAAATTCGACATCGCACACCTCGGATATGAGACGCGCAATCGTGGTTTTGCCCACACCCGGGGGACCCCACAGGATCATTGAGTGCAGTTGGGAAGAATCGATGGCTTCGCGAAGCGGTTTACCCGGCGAAAGCAGATGTGACTGACCGATGTACTCATCCAGGGAACGAGGGCGCATCCTGGATGCCAGAGGCTGGTAGCCAACAGAACCCTGGAGGTTATCCAGCAGACCCTGCGTCATCACTCGACCCGATCGTCAATCACATCGACACCATCCGGCAGGGAAAACTGGAAGTGATCTTCCGATATCTGGCTGCTCTGCAGCACGTTGAGATCAATCAGGGTGCGTTGTTGGGTTGAGGTATCCACACCAACCGCAACGGGCAGGCCTTCCTCGAAGGTGATGCTCAGCCGTCCCAGAATGCCCTGCTCATCGAGGGGCTGAAGCAGAAAGTACTGCTGCGTTTCATCTTCAAAAAAATCAACCTCATAATCACCGACCAGGGCTTCAGCGTCACCTGCGAGCAGCAAAATGGGAATCTCCCCAAGGCGGTTGCCGAGAGAACTGATAATGACCTGCTCCAAATCCCGGTCATAGGTCCAGAGGGAGTCACCATCCGAAACAATGGTTTGACTCAAGGGTGCTCTGGTTTCGAGACGAAACCGATTGGGTTTCGACAACCAGATCTCGCCGGACTGAGGATCCTGACCGCGGGACGACTGTTCAAAGCTGGCATGCAGGGCACTGATACCTGCCAGCAGACTGGATAGGCGCTCTTCCGGAGAAATTTCAGGCACGACATCGGCCCTGGCTTGTACAAACACCAGAGACATCAGCAGCAACCAGCTATTCAGGCGGCGCATTGGCGATCACTTCCCTGGAACCATTGCTGTTCATCTCGCTGACGACGCCAGCGGCTTCCATGGACTCAATCATTCTTGCGGCGCGGTTGTAACCTATTCTGAGCTTACGCTGGACAGCAGAAATTGACGCGCGGCGTGACTGCGTCACGAAAGCAACAGCCTCGTCGTACAGCGGATCATCTTCCTCACTGGATTCGGCATCACTACCACCGGCAGACCCCGGCAACATTTCGTTCTCGGAGGCGCCATCGAGAATAGATTGCAGGTAATTCGGTTCACCGAGCTCCTTCCAGCTTTCAACCACCCGGTGAACCTCGTCATCATCGACGAATGCACCGTGAACCCGAATTGGCAGGGGTTTCCCGGCAGGTAAATACAGCATATCGCCGTGTCCCAGGAGCTGTTCTGCCCCGCCCTGGTCGAGAATCGTTCGAGAATCCACCTTTGAGGACACCTGGAACGCAATTCGGGTTGGCACATTCGCCTTGATCAGCCCGGTAATGACATCCACCGAAGGTCTCTGCGTCGCCAGAATAAGGTGAATACCTGCAGCCCTGGCTTTCTGCGCGATGCGGGCGATCAGTTCTTCGACTTTTTTACCGACGATCATCATCATGTCAGCGAATTCATCGATGATCACCACAATAAACGGCAAAGTTTCCAGCTCAGGCGCTTCCTGCCCTTCTTCATCCAGTAACGGGTCTGGTTGCCAAAGGGGATCCAGTAGCGGTTCGCCAGCTTTCTTTGCATCACGAACCTTGCGGTTGAAGCCGCCTACATTACGAACACCCATGGCGGCCATGAGTCGATAACGCCGTTCCATCTCAGCAACACACCACCGCAGAGCATTGGCCGCATCCTTCATATCGGTGACCACCGGGGTCAACAGGTGCGGAATACCCTCATAAACGGCCAGCTCGAGCATTTTCGGGTCGACCATGATCAGGCGCACGTCCTCGGGAGATGCCTTGAACAATATTGAAAGAATCATGGCATTCAGGCCGACAGACTTACCCGAGCCCGTGGTACCCGCTACGAGCAGGTGCGGCATCTTGGCAAGATCCTCGACGACCGGTTCCCCGGAGATATCATGTCCGAGCGCCAGTGACAGAGGTGACTGGGACTCGTCATAAGCACCAGACTTGAGCACATCACTCATCTGCACAACTTCGCGGTCTACATTGGGTATCTCGATACCTACAACTGATTTTCCTGGAATAACCTCAACAACCCGTACGCTGATAACCGCCAGGGATCGGGCGAGATCCTTCGCCAGGCCTGAAATACGTGAAACCTTGATGCCAGGTGCCGGTTGAATTTCAAACCTCGTAATAACGGGCCCCGGGAAAACGGCAACAACCTCAGCATCAACGCCATAGTCCTTTAACTTCAGTTCCAGTAGCCTGGACATCGCCTCCAGATCTTCCGAGGAATATCCCCTCGTGTGATCTTTCTCCTGTTCATCCAGCAGATGCAGCGCTGGCAGACCGTCAACGGCCGTGATTTTGAACAGGTTGCCCTGTCTTTCACGGGCGACACGTTTACTTTCCTCTTTTTTGACTGGCGCAGGTGCTTCGATCACCGGTGCGGGTCGCTGCTGCTTCTTCTCTACGTGCTTTTCCAGTGCCTCACGTCTGTGTTCCGCTGATTTTCGTATCTCCGCCTTTTCTCTAAGTGATGCCACAGAGCGCTGCGTGAAACGCTGGGCCCGGCCTGCGAATTCGATGGAGAGATATCCGGTGGTATCCATGACCCGCAACCAGGAAATGTCGAGAAAAGCCGTGAGACCAAACAGGAACATGGCCAACAGTATCAATGTGGTGCCCACGTAAGAAAAAACAGGAATCAGCAACCCGGCTATCTCATTGCCAACAATGCCTCCGCTGCCATACTGATAGTCGAGACCGAAAGAATAGAAATGCATGGCAGCAAGCCCGGTACCCGCGAAAACCGTGAGGAACAAGCCTACGCCTTTGAATATGAATATAGGCCAACTGAATTCACCTTCCGTTTCGCGCTCCCTGAAGATAACCCAAGCCTGCCACGCGAGCATCATCGGGAAGATGAAAGCAAGAAAACCAAAGAAAAAGAGAAAGACATCGGCAACCCAGGCGCCGCTTCGACCTACGATGTTGTTTACGGTTTCGTTTGCGCCAGTGTAAGTCCAGCCTGGGTCCTGTTTATCGAAGCTGATCAGGGCCAGGACCAGATAAAGCGCAACGGCGACCAGGCCGATAAAGGCACCTTCTTTCAGGCGAGGAGCAACGATCTCGGAAAAGTCCGAGCTGCCCTCTTTCGACGCGGATTTGGGTATGGATTTAGATTGAGCCACTGTCAGCGGAATACTTTAAAAATCAGCGTGTTACATCTTATAACTAATGTGAGCGTGCTTAAACGCTTTTATACGATTTCGAATGAACGTCATGCCATTATCTCGCTACTCCGTTATTTCCAACTGTTGTAGAATGCGCGACTTTTAATAACCGATTATTTGCAGGGGCAATACATGTCAGGTCCAAGTCAGCCACAGGTCACCGATGAAATCTGGGACGATGAGCGCGTTAAATCATTCCTGGCTCTTGAATCCCCACCTGCGAAAGCCGGTGAAGATGCCGATTTTCATGTGCTCCTGAGAGCCTATCGGGGTATGCGCGCTGACGATTTTGCGCGATTTCTCAATTTCTTTACGGAGTCGGGTCGAAATCTGGACGCGACGGACCATAGAGGCAGAACGCTCTGGTCTATCATCGAACATCACCAACAGGGTACCGAGTTCGTCGAACTACGCAATCAGTACAGCTAGAAACAACCAGACAGGAATTTGGGGACAATTATGGAAGAGATACATCACAAGCTGCTGATTCTGGGGTCTGGACCTGCAGGATTTTCAGCGGCTATCTACGCCGCCAGAGCCAATCTGGACCCGGTGGTTATCACGGGTATTGAAACCGGTGGTCAGCTGACCACAACTACCGATGTTGATAACTGGCCAGGGGATGTCGAGGGTCTGCAAGGTCCCGACCTGATGGTTCGCATGCAGTCACACGCTGAACGATTTGATACGCAGATCGTGTACGACCATATTCATACAGCGGAGCTCACACAGCGGCCTTTTCGACTGCATGGTGACCAGGCTGTTTATACCTGCGATTCCCTGATCATTGCCACAGGAGCTTCCGCCCAGTACCTGGGACTGCCTTCAGAAGAAGCATTTAAAGGTAAAGGCGTCAGCGCATGCGCAACCTGTGACGGCTTCTTTTACAAAAAGCAGAAAGTCGCTGTCATCGGAGGCGGCAATACCGCACTGGAGGAGGCTCTTTACCTGTCAAACATCGCTTCTGATGTATATCTGGTACATCGACGAGACAAGTTCCGTGGCGAGAAGATCCTGCAACAGCGAGTCATCGAAAAGGACAATATCCATATCCAGTGGGATCACACACTGGAAGAAGTCCTCGGCGACGATATGGGCGTCACCGGCATGCGCATCAAGCATGTGCAGACCGGCGAAGCGACGGAGTTCGACCTGCAGGGTGTTTTCATCGCCATTGGGCATACACCGAACACTGAAATTTTTGACGGCCAACTGGATATGAGTAATGGATACATCACAATCCATACCGGACTCGAGGGCAACGCCACTGCAACCAGCATTGAGGGTGTTTTTGCTGCTGGAGATGTGGCTGACCAGGTGTATCGTCAGGCAGTTACTTCTGCCGGATTTGGCTGCATGGCGGCTCTGGATGCAGAAAAGTATCTGGACGAACTCGAAGCCTGACCTGTTATGAAACGCGTTCCCTGGTTACCGCGGGAACCTTGTGTGT
Source organism: Candidatus Azotimanducaceae bacterium (assembly GCA_965662805.1). Classification (GTDB taxonomy): domain Bacteria; phylum Pseudomonadota; class Gammaproteobacteria; order Pseudomonadales; family Azotimanducaceae; genus UBA9659. Next base: position 52,851 of record CBFIJB010000004.1, read on the forward strand.
TTCCCGATATTGGTGAAGCTCTTGATGATCCGAATGGCCTGCTTGCTGCAGGCGGTGACCTGACACCGGAATGGTTGCTGCTAGCCTATCGAAAAGGTGTATTCCCCTGGTATGACGATGAACAGCCCATTCTCTGGTGGTCACCGGACCCGCGATGCGTAATCAATCCGGCGGAATTCGAGCCCAGTCGCAGTCTTGCGAAACGTCTTCGTAAAGCCGATTTTGAGATCTACATTAACCGTGATTTCCAAACGGTCATAAAACTCTGCAGTGAACGCCCCGGAGAGGATTCAGGAACCTGGATTACGTCTGAGATGATTGACGCCTATGTCGAGATGCATGATGCGGGATACGCCCATAGTGTCGAATGTTACATGGACCAACGGCTTGTCGGCGGCCTTTACGGGATCTCTCTCGGGAATCTCTTTTTCGGCGAATCCATGTTCCATCGCGTTACCGATGCGTCAAAGATAGCGTTCGCACACCTTATGTCGCTCATGGCCCAGGCCGGCAGCGCTATGGTCGACTGCCAGATCACAAACCCGCATCTGGAATCGCTCGGGGCGGTTGAAATACCAAGAGAGCAATTCAGGCGCAGGCTGGATGCAGGAGTCGGCAGCGCTGATATCGACTGGCGTGCTCTCGCCGGAAAAGTTACTTTATAGCCATGACATCTCTGTCCGAGCTCAGATTCTTTACGACACCTGCTCATGACTGCAGCTATCTGGAAGGCAAGCAGGCAATAACTCTGTTTGCTGACCCTCTGGCAAAAATCGACAAGGATCTTTATTCGTCGTTGTCCTCGGTCGGATTCAGAAGAAGTGGCACCCATATTTACCGGCCTTACTGCCAGTCCTGTACCGCCTGTATTCCGGTTCGTCTGCCTGTGTCGCAATTTATCCCCCGCAGACGACACAAACGTGTGCGCAAGGCTAACCCCAACATCTCCGTCAGCGTTAAAGCACCTGAGTTGACTGAGGAATATTTCGCGCTTTATGAAAAATACATCACCGAACGCCACGATGACGGGGATATGTATCCGGCTTCCAGAGACCAGTTTCAGAGTTTTCTGGTTGATGGACGGCCTGAGGCGAGATTCTATGAGTTTCGCGACTCGGAAGAGCTGTTAGCAGTTGCCGTGGCAGACGAACTGAACGACGGCCTGTCTGCCATATACACCTTCTTTGATCCGGCACAAGAGGCCCGCTCTCCTGGCGTTCTGGCAATCCTGTGGCTGATTGAGCAAGCGCAGAGACTGGGGCTTGAATACCTTTACCTGGGATACTGGATCAAGCAGTGTCAGAAAATGAACTACAAGATGGATTACAAGCCGATTGAGCTCTATGTTAACAACAGCTGGATAAGACTGGATGCCTGATCGGTATCGTTTTGCGATCACTGATCTTTTAGTGCACAATGCACGCCGTTTTAACCATCACCAGAGAAAGAATGGCGAAAGAAGAAAACATCCAGATGTCCGGCACCGTGATTGATACGCTGCCTAATACCATGTTTCGAGTTGAGCTCGAGAATGGTCATGTCGTCATCGCGCACATAAGCGGCAAAATGAGAAAAAACTACATCAAGATCCTGACAGGTGACACGGTGAAAGTTGAACTGACACCGTATGACCTGACAAAAGGCAGGATTACCTTCCGAGAATAACTCAGACGGTCTCTGGCTCCTCAATCTCGAGCGAGAGATCGCCATCCACAACGGTGACATGCACGACGCCACCGCCATCTGACAATCTGCCGAACAATATATCCTCCGCCAGTTCCTTCTTGATGCGATTCTGGATCAGGCGTTGCATGGGGCGAGCACCCATCTTTTCGTCGTAGCCGTTTTCGGCCAGCCATTCGCGGGCTTCCTCAGTGACATCCAGCTGTACTTTCTTGGAATCCAGCTGAACCTGAATTTCGACAATAAACTTGTCAACGACGGTCTTGATCACGTCCTTCGAGAGTCCACCGAACTGAATGATGGCATCGAGACGATTCCTGAATTCCGGGGTAAACATCTTCTTGATGACTTCCATGCCGTCAGTCGTGTGGTCCTGAGTCTGGAAGCCAATAGAGCTTCGACTCATCTCCTGCGCACCGGCGTTCGTTGTCATGATAATAATCACGTTTCGGAAGTCAGCTTTGCGACCGTTGTTATCGGTCAGCGTGCCGTGGTCAAACACCTGTAACAGCAGGTTGAATACTTCCGGGTGTGCCTTTTCAATTTCGTCGAGCAACAGCACACAATGTGGCTGTTTGGTTATAGCCTCTGTCAGCAGACCACCCTGGTCATAGCCGATATATCCTGGAGGCGCACCGATCAGTCTCGAGACTGTGTGACGCTCCATGTACTCGGACATGTCAAAACGCAGCAGTTCGATACCCATGATGCTGGCCAGTTGGCGGCTGACTTCTGTTTTACCGACACCCGTTGGTCCGCTGAACAGGAAAGAACCGATGGGCTTGCCGTCTTCCTTAAGGCCCGCGCGTGACAGCTTGATGGCGCTGGCCAGAGTGTCAATCGCCTCATCCTGACCAAAGATAGTCATCTTGAGATTGGTTTCCAGATCTCGCAGTGCATCCTTGTCCGACGAAGACACGTTCTTCGGCGGGATTCGCGCAATCTTTGCGACCATCTGCTCGACGTCATTCACACCGATCTGTTTTTTGCGCCGGCTTGGTGGCTGCAACTGCTGGAACGCCCCTACTTCGTCGATGACATCAATAGCTTTGTCCGGCATGAATCTATCGTTGATGTATTTGTCTGCCAGCTCTGCAGCGACTTTCAAGGAACGATCGGTGTACTTGAGCTGATGGTGCTCCTCGAACCGAGTCTTGAGTCCTTTCAGAATCTGATACGTGTCTTCAACACTGGGTTCATTGACATCGACCTTCTGGAAGCGACGACTGAGCGCACGGTCCTTATCAAAAATGCCCCGGTATTCCTGGTAGGTAGTCGAACCAATACAGCGAATTTCTCCGGAGGCGAGCAGCGGTTTCAATAGATTCGAGGCGTCCATAACACCACCGGAAGCTGCACCTGCACCGATGATGGTATGAATCTCATCGATAAACAGAATCTGGTTAGGCGTTTCCTTGAGCTCATTCAACAGGGCTTTCAGGCGTTTCTCAAAATCACCCCGGTACTTGGTACCAGCGAGCAGTGCACCCAGGTCCAGCGCATGCACCGTACTGTCCTTAATCACTTCCGGCACCTGGCCATCGACTATCCGTTTGGCCAGGCCTTCTGCAATCGCAGTTTTACCGACACCGGATTCACCAACCAGTAACGGGTTATTCTTGCGACGTCGCGACAATGTCTGGATCACCCGCTCGACTTCTGCGTCTCTGCCGACGAGCGGATCAATCAAACCTTTTTTCGCTTGCTCATTCAGATTTGTCGCATAGGATTCGAGAGCGCTGGCCTGCTTTTCGCCCTCCTCCTCGCCTTCAGCCATGCCTTCTCCGCCAGCTGGCCGTTCAGCATCTTCACCGTTCTTGGCGATACCGTGGGAGATATAATTCACCACGTCAATTCGCTGCACGTCCTCCTGCTTTAACAGGAACACCGCGTGACTTTCCTGTTCACTGAAGATCGCGACCAGCACATTGGCTCCATCGACTTCTTTTTTCCCGCTGGACTGAACATGGAACACAGCCCGCTGCAGGACTCTCTGAAAGCCCAGGGTCGGCTGCGTTTCCCGCTCATTTTCGTTCTGGGGGATCAAAGGGGTCGTGGCATCCAGAAACTCTTCCAGCTCTGTTCGGAGCTTTTCGATATCCGCACCGCAGGCGTTGAGCACACTCACCGCCGAATTGTTATCCAGAAGCGCCAGGAGCAGATGCTCCACAGACATCAGTTCATGCCTTTTCTTGCGGGCATCTTTAAAGGCCAAATTTAGTGTGACCTCGAGTTCTCTACTTAGCATGATGGATTCAGTTTCCTTTAATCATCGTCGTCCACGGCCTCGATCTCTGAGACCAGCGGATGCTGGTTTTCCTGCGCATACTGGTTTACCTGCGCAGATTTTGTCTCTGCAATATCTCTTGGAAAGATGCCACAGGTCGCTTTTCCGATCGTGTGAACGGCGAGCATAATCTGTGTCGCCCTTTCCCGATCCATCCCGAAGAACATTTGCAGTACCTCAACGACGAATTCCATCGGGGTATAGTCGTCGTTGAGCAAGACTACTTTAAACAGCGGCGGTTTTTTCAGTTTAGGCTCAACAGGCGCCTCAAGAATGCCGAGATCTCGTCCCGGTTCTGAAGGTTCATCCCCTGAGGCCGTCACTGTGCCGGAGGTTCTAGAATAATCACTAAATCTGAATACGTTCACTACACTCACAGTTATAAGGTCTAAGATCTTATTATCAAGGCGCAAGACGCCTGTCCGGGTCATGTCTATTCTAAACACATTCCCGCAGACAGTAATACTTGACGACAGCTGTCCATGGACAAGCGCTAACCCACTGTAATTGTAGGGATAATATGACGCCTTGACTGAACCTTTTATGTCCTCCTAAAGTACTAACCAGAAGTACGAGCTAGCCGTCGTTTTCATACGTCTGGTGCGCCCCGCGGGATACTTTGCATACGTGTAGTGACGTAACCGGGCATATGTCATGGTTGTGTAGTTAACAGCAGTGAGGTCACCACTATGCCCACGGGACGTGTTAAGTGGTTCAACAATGCTAAAGGTTACGGTTTCATTCTCCCTGAAGATGAGAGCGAGGATTATTTCGTTCACTATTCTTCGATCGTCATGGATGGTTATAAAACGCTGAAAGCAGGCCAGCCAGTATCATTCGATATGATCGACGGTCCCAAGGGAACGCACGCCGTTAACGTCAAACCGCTGAACTCAGACGAAGACAGCGACTCAGCGAACAGCTGAGCAGACCTTTAGAAAGGAGGCTCCAGGATGTCTCGGGGCAACCTTATCCTGTTCAATAAGCCCTATGGCGTTCTCAGCCAGTTTACGGGTGAAGACGCAACGCTTGCGCGGTATATACCTCACAAGGGATTTTACCCTGCCGGGCGTCTGGACAAAGATTCTGAAGGTTTACTGCTGCTTACGAACGACGGCAATCTGCAGGCAAGAATCGCAAGCCCGAAATTCAAAATGGAAAAAACCTACTGGGCCCAGGTCGAGGGCAGCATTGATGCCGACGCTCTGGCAACACTCGCAAATGGCGTTACTCTGAAAGATGGCCCCACACGGCCTGCCAGGGCACAAACCATAAAGACGCCACTGGGACCCAGAGTCCCGGATATCCGTAAACGGGATTCTGTTCCTACCAGCTGGATCGAGCTGACAATTTCAGAAGGCAGGAATCGGCAGGTTCGACGTATGACAGCTGCTGTCGGTTTCCCGACACTACGGCTGTATCGGTCAAAAGTTGGACCCTGGTCAATCGATGGAATCGACCCGGGCGAGTACAAATTAATGCAGGTAAACCTCTAGGATTCTGATTGCCAGGATTCCGCAGCATCGAGATCACTTTGCCGCGTCGTCAACCATCGATCCCCTTCTTCGGTTTTTTCTTTCTTCCAGAACGTCGCTCTGGTTTTCAGATAATCCATAACAAATTCACAGGCTTTAAAGGCATCTCCCCGATGCTTGCTGGCGATTCCCACGAAGACGATCTCATCACCGGGATGCAGATCTCCCACCCGGTGGATCACGGTGGCATTGATGACCTGCCACCTGTCTGCCGCCTCTTCCAGTATCTTTGCAAGTTCCTTCTCGGTCATACCTGGGTAATGCTCCAGGCGCAGCACCTTGACTGAATCGTCCTCATTGATATCACGAACTGTGCCGACAAAAGTGACAACGGCGCCTACGGACAAACTGCTGCGGCGCAGGAGGTCATATTCGGCCTGCTGATGAAAAGCGCCTGCCTGGACAATGATACGGAAATCCATGGTCAGCCTCCGGTCACCGGTGGAAAAAAGGCGATCTCATCGTCAGCCTGTAACTCGATATCGCTGGATATCAACTCCTGATTTACGGCAATTTTGATGTTCTCTGCATTCAGAACCCCGCCCCATTCAGGACCGTAAATGCCTGCCAGTTTCCGGATAAGCCCCGAGACCCGCAGGCCATCCTCGATATCGCAGGCCACCTGATCTGTACCCAGGTCCTCTCGTATACTGGCAAAAAATATAACCGTCGCCATCAGCCAGATCGCGTCCATGTGCCGGATTTGCCACCTGACTTTTCGACCAGTGCCACGTCACTGATCACCATGCCCCGATCAACAGCCTTGCACATGTCATAGATGGTCAGCGCAGCAACAGAGGCTGCGGTCAGGGCTTCCATTTCAACGCCAGTCTTGCCTGACACTTTGCAGGTTGCCTGCACGGTGACCCGGCATTTTTCATCGTCTGTCTGAAAGGAGACCTCAGCTGAGTTAAGTGCCAGCGGATGACACAATGGAATCAGGTCAGAGCATTTTTTCGCAGCCTGGATACCCGCTATCCTTGCCACACCCAGCACATCGCCTTTGCGGCTATCGCCACTACGTATCAGTGCGAGCGTCTCTGGTTTCATCTCGATGCTGGCGCAAGCCACGGCAATCCGTTCTGTGATTTCCTTTCCGCCCACATCCACCATCCGTGCGCGGCCCTGCTCATCTATATGTGTTAATTGATTATCTGTCATGTCGCGCATTGTACACCGGAATTTAGGCGCTCCAGAGGATATAATGCGTCCTGGAAACCGCCACCCTTATATTCATCAACAAGTTAGCGACAAGATCATGTCCGAACCCCTGAGCCTCGAATACTATTCCGACGTCCTCTGCGTCTGGGCATGGGTATCCCAGAGACGACTTGATGAGTTGGAGGAGAATTTTAACGACCGCATCGAGGTTCGCTGCCATTTCATTAACGTATTCGGGGACGCACCTGGAAAGTTTGAGACACAGTGGAAAGATAAAGGTGGACTTGCCGGATATCGTGCCCATCTGGATGAGGTGGTCGAACCCTTTGGTTTGAGCGTTCACGAACAGACCTGGCGTGACACGGTTCCCCATTCTTCATTGAATGCGCACCTCGTCGCCAAAGCCGTCCAGAACATAGCGGACAACCTGATTCTCGCAGAGGCCCTGCGCGCTATCCGCCGCGCATTTTTTGAGGAGGCAAGAGATGTCAGCGACTTTGACTCGCTGATAGAAATCGTCAGTGAGGTTGGTGTTGACGCGACTTCACTGCGAGAGAGTATCGCAACAGGTCGGGCTGCCAGCGTCCTTATGAACGACTACAAACAGGCTGAAACACTTCAACTCAGAGGCAGCCCTTCGTTCGTGCTGGATGGTGGCCGCCAGATTCTATTCGGCAATGTGGGTTACAGAGTCCTGCATGCCAATGTCGAAGAGTTGCTTGCCTCACCCGAAAACGCGACCTGGTGCTGAGCATGGCGGAAGGCGCTTCAAAACAAGTCACAAACCGGGTCATCGTAGGAATGTCCGGTGGCGTGGATTCCTCGGTAACGGCATTGCTGTGCCTGCAACAGGGTTACGAGGTCGAAGGCCTGTTCATGAAGAACTGGGATGAAGACGACGGCACTGAGTATTGCACGGCAATGGAAGACCTCGCTGATGCCCAGGCCGTTTGTGATCAACTGGGCATTAAGCTCAATCAGGCAAATTTCGCAGCGGAATACTGGGAAAATGTCTTCGAGCATTTTCTGACTGAGTACCGTGAAGGCAGAACGCCGAATCCGGATGTATTGTGCAACAGGGAGATCAAATTCCAGGTGTTTGCACAGTACGCTCGTCTGCTTGGCGCGGACTATATCGCCACAGGCCATTACGCTCGTCTTGCAGAAGTCGATGGTGAACTGCGTCTTATGAAGGGGCTCGATCCAAACAAGGACCAGAGCTATTTTCTGCAGTCGGTCTCCCAGGCGCAATTCGACCGGGTCATGTTCCCTATTGGCGAACTGCAGAAATCAGAGGTGCGCGAACTGGCAGAACAGCACGGACTGCCAACCCATGCCAAAAAGGATTCAACCGGCATCTGTTTTATCGGCGAGCGCCGTTTCAAGGACTTCCTGCAGAATTACCTGCCTGCCAACCCGGGAGACATCGTTACACTGGAAGGCAAAGTGATTGGTCGTCATGAGGGCCTGATGTATCACACACTCGGGCAACGCCAGGGTCTTGGTATTGGTGGGCTTAAGGACAGCAGTGATGCGCCCTGGTACGTTGTCGGCAAAAACCTGGCGAACAATCAACTGATTGTCGCGCAGGGAAACGACAACCCCGCCCTTTTCTGTCATGCGATGACAGTAAACGACATTGAATGGATTGGAACACCTCCCGAACTGCCAACTGATCTCTGGGTTAAAACCCGATACCGACAGGCAGATCAGGCCTGTCAGCTCATCCGGGTCGATGGCCATTATGAGATAAGCTTCGCCGAACCACAGAGGGCAGTCACGCCCGGCCAGTGGGCCTGCTTTTATAGCGGCGACATTTGCCTTGGCGGGGGTATCATCATGAAGACAGACAGCGCCCTGATGGAATCTCACGCATGAGCTTGAATCGCAGTGATGAACGCGTACTGGCGCTGGCAGGTTTACTGCAATCCTGCCATCTCGTCACGAACCTCGCCCGAACCGGTCTAATCGGCCAGGACAGCCTCACAGGCTGCCTTGAAACGGTGTTCGTTACCAACCCGGATACCACGCTGGATGGAGACTGTGGGGGACTTCAGGCTCTCAGAACACGGCGACACGTTGAGGTATGCAATGGCCGTGCTCGGCGTGGAAAAGCGGCTGCGGAGTAACCCTGACATCATGCGCAGCATCGGGGCCGGGATCAGTGCCATCCAGGAATACAGATCTGCCCAGGGACTTGCCGTGAGCGATGTACAATGTGTTGAACGGCTCTCTGAGCTCTATGAGCAGACCGCCGGTCGATCCGAGCCGAGAATACGGGTACTTGGTGTGCAAAAACACCTGACCGATCAGACAAATCAGGCCAGAATAAGGGCGCTGCTGTTGGCGGCACTGCGCTCCGCGGTTCTCTGGCGACAACTGGATGGACGCATGACACAGTGTATCCTCGGGCGAGCAAGACTGCTGAGGTCTGTCTACAATGTCCAAAATTTAATTAACTAATTCAATTATATAGGCGATATTCCTAGAAATGACCTTAGATCTATCAGAACTTACAGCCATCAATCCCGGCGATGGTCGATATGCCCGATACACTCGCCCTTTACGGGAAACGCTGAGCGAATATGGCCTGATCCAGCATCGCTGCCTGGTGGAATATCGCTGGTTCCAGTGCCTGGCATCGGAACCAGCCATTGCGGAACTGCCCGCTCTCAGCGAACAGCAGAACCAGGCTATTGATCAGCTGATTGAGAACTTTTCACTGGAAGACGCCCGATCCGTTAAATCGCTGGAATCAACGACTAATCACGATGTTAAAGCGGTGGAGTATCACGTAAAGAACAGGCTCCTCGAGATCGAGGGGCTTGAACCTTATGTCGAGTTTGTCCACTTCGCCTGTACGTCGGAAGATATCAATAATCTCGCCTACGGCCTGATGTTAAAGGGTGCCATGAAGTCAGTCATCGAGCCTGATATGGCGCAGGTGATCGAGGCCATATCAACGCTTGCCAGGGAGTATGCGGCGGTACCCATGCTGTCCAGAACCCACGGTCAGGTTGCCTCACCTACGACCATGGGTAAGGAGCTTGCCAACGTGGTCGCCAGACTCAAGCGCCAGCTCACGATCGTTCAGGGAACCCCCATCCTTGGCAAGATCAATGGTGCCGTCGGCAACTACAATGCTCATGTCTCGGCGTACCCCGATGTGGACTGGATCAGCCTCAGTGAACGGTTTGTTACGCACCTGGGACTGACCTGGAATCCCTATACGACACAGATCGAACCACACGACTATATTGCCGAGTTGTTCCAGGCAATGACCCGCTTCAATACCGTGCTTCTGGATTTTGATCGTGATATCTGGTCCTACATTTCCATTGGCTATTTCAAACAAAAGAAGATCGAAGGTGAGACAGGTTCCTCTACGATGCCGCACAAGGTGAATCCGATCGACTTTGAGAACAGCGAGGGAAATCTGGGACTGGCCAATGCTACCCTGAGTCACCTGGCTGAAAAGTTACCGGTCTCCCGCTGGCAGAGAGACCTGACAGACTCAACGGTACTGCGCAACATTGGTGTTGGTCTGGCCTATAGTCTCGTCGCCTACCAGTCAGCACTCAAAGGCATCTCCAAGTTGCAGCTGGCACCTGAAGCCCTGGCCAGTGACCTGGATCAAAGCTGGGAAGTCCTTGCAGAGCCCATTCAGACCATTATGCGTAAGCACGGGATTGAAGAGCCGTACGAAAAGCTGAAAGCCATGACCCGGGGAGAGAGTCTTACCGCTGCAAAGATCGAGACGCTTCTGCAGTCTCTTGATCTACCTGAAGATGTCAGTGATGCCATCCGCGCCATCACGCCCGCCAGCTATGTTGGTGAAGCAGAGAACCTGGTCAGACGGCTTTTGAAAGACTGATGCCTTTTCAGCTACGACAAGCTCAGCCACGATAAGCTCAGCCACGAGAAGAGATGCTCTCCAACCCGGAACAACTGGCGAAGTTTCAACGAGAAAACTGGGGCCGCAAACCGCAGCTGTTTCGTCATGCCATCGATACTGCTGCTCTGCCCCTGTCCTCCAGACAGCTGATAGATCTTTCCTGTCTGGAGCAGGTCGAATCAAGGTTGATCACCTCCGAGTCTGAGCTGATCCATGGACCATTTGAGGACGCAGACAACAGCTTTCCGGCACTGCCCGACGCATCCATGCTCATGGTGCAATGTCTGGAGCAGCACCTTGAAGTGGCAAGAAAACTTCTAGATCAATTTTTCGCCTTTATTCCTGACTGGCAGGTTGACGATGTCATGGCCAGTCTTGGATACGCAGGCGCGAGTTGCGGTGCACACTTTGACAGATACGATGTTTTTCTTGTTCAACATTCAGGATGCAAGGTATGGCAGCTCGACGGTGGCAACCATCAGGAGGAAGACCTGAAGCCAGACGCCGAGATCCGGCTTCTGAAAGACTTTCAGCCCACCGAAACGTGGACAACAGAGCCTGGCGATGTCCTCTACGTGCCCCCAGGCGTGGGACATCATGGTATCTGCGAAGGAGAATCCATAACCCTGTCAGTGGGTATCCGCAATCCAACTATGGGCGAGTTGCTCGCGGATCTCTCGGAGTTCGCCATGCTGTCACTTCAGGGGAATCCAGCGGTCACCTCAGAACTGTTTGCCTATCAGAAAGATATCGATGACCCGGTGCTGGACCAGCTGGAGAATGCTGTTGCGAGTGTACTCGACCGGGACGTGCTGCGAAGATGGTTCGGGAGTTACTCAACCCGGTTGCGTGACCCTGACCTGCCGAGAACCACGCTGCCAGAAAACGGACAAATAAAGCCGCTCTGCCCGGGCGCCAGCCTCTGTGCCACCCTGCCCACTCGCCTTGCCGTATCAGCAAACCTCCTGTTTATTAACGGAGAGGCCCTGGAATTTGATTCCGGGAATTCAGCATGGCTCACTGAGCTTGCGGAAAATCGACAGGTGATCATGCCGCCAACCGTCTCGGAAGCAGATATCTCGAGGCTTGAGAAACTGGTAGTTACCGGCGAACTTTATGTTAAGTGAAAATGCTTTGAAGACGAGTCAGTCGAAGCAACAACGGCCGAGGGGTAAAATGCGTCCGATATGGAGCTAAGAAAATTCAATATCCGCGAAGCGGACTGGGACACTGACGGTAAACAACTCTCCAATATTCGACGCCTGGTGTTCATCGTCGAACAGAACGTACCCCAGGAAGAGGAATGGGATGGCCGCGATGAAGAATCCTGGCACTGGATTGCTACAGACAGCAGCGATGTGCCTATCGGCACCGCTCGACTCCTGCCTGACGGCCAGATTGGTCGCATGGCGGTTCTGTCGCAACATCGAAAACATGGCGTCGGGGCAGCCCTGCTGGAACAGGCCGTCGAGAAAGCAAGGCATCTTGGGTTCCAACAGGTTTACCTGAACGCACAAACCCATGCGCTGGGTTTCTATGAAAGATGCGGGTTTACAGCTGAGGGGGAGGAATTCATGGAAGCAGGCATTGCTCACCGACGCATGACCCAGAATCTGTCACCCCCCGTCGATAATGTGCAGCGGAAGAATCTCGTCAATCCAGATATCGACATGTCGGTTAAGCCGTTTGATACCGCGGAGGTGAGATGGGTAGACGAAGCCAGAACCATCGTCAGAATCAGGCGCCAGATCTTTGAAACAGAGCTGCACGAAAAGGATTTTCTGGCCTCAGATGAATCCGATGAAACCGCCATTCACTGGATAGCGACCAATGACGATGGGCATGTGGTTGGTGTGATTCGCATGACACCTGACGGGGAAATTGGCCAGTTCGCCGTGGTGGATGATGTCCGCAATCAGGGTATCGGCACCACGCTGCTGGAACTCACGCTGCAACGAGCTCGCCGATATGGCCTGGAACAGGTAACTTTCAGCACATCCCGGGATCCGGGCATTCTGCTTGCAAACGGCTTCTCCGAGACAGAACCGGAACGGTATATCAGGAAGATTGAGCCGGAAAACATGGAGGTCGAAAAACGCAAAGATGCCGGCGAAGCGTTTGCCGATGATGTGACCTACAGGCTGGGGCACGACAAACAGTTGATTCTGCTGCGCCGGGAGTCCGATTTTCAGAACATCTTTATCGAAATGGCGAGGCAGGCAAGGCAAAGCATTCGAATCTACTCACCGAATCTAACTCATGATCTGTTCGACAAACCTGAGCTGATGGATATCTGCTCCAGGCTTGCGCGGAGAAACCGCTATACCCGGATCGAAATTTTGATTTTTGATCCTCACAGGATCATCAAGAATGGCCATGCGCTGCTCAATATTTCCCGAAAACTGCCGACATCTATCGGCATAAAGATTGTTGACCCCGATATGCGCCAGTTGAACCACGAATTCATGCTGGTAGATAACCATGGGGTTATCTATCGGCAGGACTACGAATCCTGGGAAGGTACAGCCTGTTTCCTGGATGTTCCGGAAGGTAATCGTCTGGGCCGGCAGTTTTCAGCTGCCTGGGAGTCAGGACTGCTCGACCCGAACCTTCGGCAGCTGAGGATCTGACCCTTATGCCCCGGGCATAGTCAGCGGCTCAGCGGACGCGATAACCCCATTATTGTCGGCGTAAACGAACTCACCGGGCACGAACTCCACACCTCCAAAGGTGACCGGCTCGTCCCGGAGACCAATCTCGCGCTTGATGCTCTTGAGTGGATTCGAAGTAATGGCCTGAATGCCCAGTTCAATCTCTGCGAGGGCATCAACATCACGGACACAGCCATAAACAATAATCCCCTCCCAACCATTTTTCGCCGCCTTCAGCGCCAGATTATCGCCAAGAAGACCGCACCGCAGAGACCCGCCTCCGTCAATCACCAGCACCCTGCCTTCGCCTGGTTCAGCCACCGCATGCGCGACCAATGAGTTGTCTTCATGGCATTTGATGGTGGTCATCGGGCCTCCGAAAGACCGTTTGGCTCCGAAATTTCTGAACATGGGCGTCATGACACGCACCAGATCGGGGTATTCATCACACAAATCAGGAAGCACATACTTCATATCAAGTCCTTATCAATTGGTCGGTTTGGGCTTCAGCTTTGCCCATTGCCTGGTTTACAATCCAGAGATCATCATACCAAAGCTCTACGAATGACTGTAAATCGCAGTAAAAACAGTGCATTACAATCGCTTCTTCAAGCGTTGGTTTATCCCTTTCTGTTGTCTTTTCCTGTGTTCGCCAGCGCAGAGCTATATGTCTACCAGGGACCTGACGGCGAGCGACTGGTGTCTGACCGGCCGGTTCAGGGTTATACCCTGCTCACCAAGAGGGATTCTTTCAACAATGCAGGTCATATTCTGGCTGATCGCCCGATTGAAACCGGGGGAACCCAGGCTTTCAAGGCGCATATTCGGGCCGCCAGCGATAAGTACATGGTCGATCCAGCCCTGGTGGAAGCCATTATTCAGGTAGAGTCCAGTTTTCGTCCTCATGTTGTCTCAAGCTCTGGCGCCACGGGCTTGATGCAATTGATGCCAGGCACTGCACAAGACCTCGATGTCCATGACAGGTATGACCCAAGGCAGAACATCCACGGCGGCGTGCGGTATATCAGCGAACTGATGGAAAGGTTCGACAACGATCTGATGATGGTGATCGCTGCCTATAATGCGGGTCCAAATGCGGTTGCCAGACACAACGGCATCCCCCCTAACAAACCTGAAACACGGCATTATGTGAATAAAGTCATGAAGGCTTATCATGAATTCCGAATGATTCGATACGGCGCGGAATAGCCAGATGAAATTGCTGAACGGGCTTCTTTTCGTGTTCTTTCTAGCTGGCTGTGAGTACCTGCCTTTTGGTCAGGGACCACTTGAGGGCCAGGTTACTGCCGCGCCAGACGAATGGTCTGCCGTCGGCAAGGCAGACATCATCCAGCTTGAGACTAACAGTTCTGAGGGGCCCTACACCGTTAATCTCTGGATAGCAGATATTGAAGGCACACTGCATGTATTTGCCGGGGATAACCTGGCTGCCTGGGTTGAAAACATTCAGTCAGATCCGAATGTTCGACTGGGCGTTCGGGGTGATATCTATGAACTGAGGGCCACCAGGGAAACCAATGCAGCGCAGTTCGAAAAGTTTGCCCAGGCCTGGGAAGCCAAATACGGCAATCGACCGCGCAATGAAAATGTGGACGAAACCTACCTTTATCGCCTCACCACCAGAAAGTGAATACACTTTTCTAGAAGGCATCTCCGGGAACACGGACGAAACCTTCCATCAAGACACGTGCGCTGCGACTCATGGAAGCCTGTCTGACCTGCCACTCACCATCCACTTCTACGGCTTCTGCACCGACTTTAAGCGTGCCCGACGGGTGTCCAAAGCCAACAGAAGATCTCTCGCCACCGCCAGCCGCCAGATTCACCAGCGTGCCCGGAATCGCTGCTGCGGTTCCGATGGCTACGGCGGCCGTTCCCATCATTGCGTGATGCAGTTTACCCATCGATAGTGCTCTGACCAGAAGATCAATATCGGAAGCATGAATGGTCTTGCCACTTGAAGCCGTGTAATCGGCAGAGCCTGCAACAAACGCAACTTTGGGCGTGTGTTGTCTTGCAGCAGCCTCGCTGATATCGGCGATCAACCCCATTCGAAGAGCCCCGTAGGCCCTGATGGTCTCGAACTTCTGCAGGGCAGCTTCGTCGTTGTTGATGTCGTCCTGAAGCTCAGTACCTGTGTAGCCAATCTCATCGGCGTTAACAAATACTGTCGGGATCCCGGCATTGATGAGTGTCGCCTTGAGCGTGCCCACACCGGGGACTTCCAGGTCATCAACCAGGTTTCCTGTCGGGAACATGGATCCACCTTCATCATCAGCAGGATCCATGAAATCCAGCTGCACCTCGGCAGCGGGAAATGTCACTCCGTCGAGCTCAAAATCACCGGTTTCCTGAGGTTGACCATCGGACACAGGCACATGGGCAATAATGGTTTTCTGAATGTTGACCTGCCAGATTCTCACCTCGCACATCCCGTTTTCCGGCACGCGTTGAGCGTCCATCAGTCCGGACATGATGCCAAACCCGCCAACGGCCGCAGATAGATTGCCGCAGTTACCACTCCAGTCCACGAACGGCTTATCAATGGATACCTGACCAAAAAGATAGTCCAGGTCATGGTCATCTCTGGTACTTTTCGACACGATAACTGTCTTGCTGGTACTGGACGTTGCACCGCCCATGCCATCCGTCTGTTTACCGTAAGGATCTGGTGAACCAATGACACGCAACAGCAGAGCATCCCTTGCAGGCCCGGGCTCCTGGGCTCGTTCAGGCAGGTCTTCAAGTTTGAAGAATACGCCCTTGCTGGTGCCCCCACGAATATAGGTTGCTGGTATTTGGACCTGTGGCACGCTGGCTGAAGAAGACGTCACGCGGCACCCTCAAGGAAATCCTGAGCGAAACGCTGGAGAACGCCACCCGCGGTATAGATGGAGACTTCTTCCGCTGTATCCAGCCTGCAGGTCACTGGCACCTCCAGGCGATCGCCGCTACCCCGGTGAATAACCAGAGTGAGATCTGCACGTGGTGCGGGTGTTCCGATGACATCAAATGTCTCGGTACCATCAATGTTATAGGTATGCCGTGTGTCACCGGCTTTGAATTCCAGAGGCAAAACTCCCATGCCGATCAGGTTCGTACGATGGATGCGCTCAAACCCTTCTGCAACAATCGTCTCTACGCCAGCCAGACGGACGCCTTTTGCGGCCCAGTCTCTTGAAGAACCCTGGCCGTAATCAGCACCGGCGACGATGATCAGGGGTTGCCTGCGGTCCATGTAAGTTTCAATCGCCTCCCACATTCTGACGACTTCGCCTTCAGGTTCGACCCGCGCGAAGGAACCCTGCTTAACCTCGCCATCTTCCATGACCATTTCGTTCAGCAGTTTCGGGTTAGCAAACGTTGCCCTTTGAGCCGTCAGGTGGTCGCCGCGATGCGTGGCGTAAGAGTTAAAATCTTCTTCCGGCAAACCCATCTTTGCCAGGTATTCACCCGCGGCACTGGAAGCCAGGATGGCATTCGAGGGTGAAAGATGGTCTGTTGTGATGTTGTCGCCCAGTACAGCGAGCGGCCGCATTCCAGTCATCGTTCGCTCGCGGGCCAGAGCACCCTCCCAGTAAGGCGGTCTTCGTATGTACGTGCTCTGTGGTCGCCAGTCATAGAGAGGACTCGGCGCATCTGTTGTGTCTTTGACCGTAATGAACATCGGATCGTAGACCGCGCGGAACTGTTCCGGCTTGACGCTGGCACTGACGATTTCATCGATCTCTTCGTCCGTAGGCCAGATATCCTTCAGCGTCACAGGATTACCCTGTTGATCAAATCCCAGTGGATCCGCTTCAATATCCACACGAACTGTACCTGCGATGGCATAAGCGATCACCAGCGGAGGTGAAGCCAGGAAAGCCTGCTTGGCATAAGGATGAATGCGACCATCAAAGTTTCGGTTGCCTGAGAGGACAGCGGTCGCATACAGGTCTCGGTCTATCACCTCCTGCTGAATCTTCGGATCGAGTGCACCACTCATACCGTTACAGGTGGTACAGGCAAATGCCACGATGCCAAATCCCAGCTGTTCCAGTTCAGATAACAGGTTAGCTTCTTCCAGATACAACTGGACTGCTTTCGAACCTGGAGCGAGTGAGGTCTTTACCCAGGGCTTTCGTGTTAACCCCCGGGCATTGGCATTGCGCGCCAGCAGACCCGCAGCAATCACATTGCGGGGGTTGCTGGTATTGGTGCAGCTGGTGATGGCAGCGATAATCACGGCGCCATCTGGCATAAGATCACCTTCCTGTTCCCAGGGCGCCGCAATGCCTTGAGCAGTAAGATCTGAGGTGGCCACCCGCCTGTGCGGATTGGATGGGCCAGCCACGTTTCGAACCACCGAGGACAGATCGAAAGTCAGTACGCGTTCGTATCTGGCCTTGCGCATACCATCTACCCAGAGGCCAGTCTCTTTCGCATAGTTTTCTACCAGTTTGACCTGATCATCTTCACGACCGGTCAACTTCAGGTAGTCGATGGTGTTCTGGTCAATGTAGAACATGGCTGCAGTCGCCCCAAATTCCGGGGTCATGTTCGAAATGGTCGCACGGTCTCCCAGTGTCAGCGCTTCTGCACCTTCACCGAAAAACTCGAGGTAAGTTGAAACAACTCTCTCCTGTCGGAGAAACTCAGTTATAGCGAGCACGATATCCGTGGCGGTAATACCCGGTTGACGTTTTCCCGTCAGCTCCACACCAACGATATCAGGAAGGCGCATGTAAGACGCGCGACCCAGCATGACACTCTCTGCTTCCAGCCCTCCCACACCGATAGCGATCACGCCCAGGGCATCCACGTGAGGTGTATGGCTGTCCGTACCCACCAGGGTATCCGGGAAAGCGACACCATCACGGGCGTGAACCACCGGGGACATCTTCTCCAGATTGATCTGGTGCATGATGCCGTTACCCGGAGGAATGACATCCACATTCTCGAACGCAGTCTTGGTCCAGTTGATGAAGTGGAAACGATCGTCGTTCCGCCG
This sequence comes from Candidatus Azotimanducaceae bacterium, assembly GCA_965662805.1. GTDB lineage: Bacteria > Pseudomonadota > Gammaproteobacteria > Pseudomonadales > Azotimanducaceae > UBA9659. Next base: position 71,077 of record CBFIJB010000004.1, read on the forward strand.
ATCCTCAATCGCCCGGTTCTTCTCGAAGGCGTCCTTCTCAAAGCCTGCATGTTCCACAGCAAGAGAATGGTCGACAATCAACTGCGTCGGTACGACAGGGTTTACCTGAGCCGGATCCCCGCCTTTATCAGCAATTGCATCACGCAAGCCTGCCAGGTCAACCAGTGCTGTCTGACCCAAAATATCGTGGCAAACCACTCGAGCCGGGAACCATGGAAAATCCAGATCCTGTTTACGCTCGATCATCTGCTTCAATGCATCCGTCAGGGAATCGGGATCACATCGACGCACCAGGTTTTCAGCCAACACCTTAGAGGTATAGGGCAACTCATCGTAGGCCCCCGGCTGAATATCTTCGATGGCCTGCCTTGTATCAAAGTAGTCCAGGTCTGAACCTGGCAACTGCTTACGGTATTTACTGTTCATTAACGATTGCAGATCTCAACGAATGGACGGGTGTCCGGGCCAATGTAGTCCGCACTCGGGCGGATCAGTCGGTTGTTAGAGCGCTGCTCCATAACGTGCGCTGCCCAACCGGTCAGTCGCGACATTACGAAGATAGGGGTGAAAATCTTCGTCGGGATTCCCATGTAGTTGTATGCGGAGGCATGGAAGAAATCGGCGTTGGGGAACAACTGCTTCTCGTCCCACATGACCCGTGCCACTTCGACCGAGATGTCATAAAGCGTCGTGTCACCCTTAAGACCTGCAAGTTGCTCAGACCACTCCTTGATAATGGCATTTCTAGGGTCCGATGTGCGATAGATCGCATGCCCAAAACCCATAATCAGCTCTTTACGTTCAAACATGCCTTTGATCGCAGGCTCCACCTCTTCCACGGAACTGAATTTTTCGATCAGCTCCATGGCCGCCTCGTTGGCACCGCCATGCAACGGTCCGCGCAGTGATCCGATAGCGCCGGTGATACAGGAGTACATATCAGAGAGGGTCGCTGCACAGACGCGTGCGGTGAATGTCGATGCATTGAATTCATGCTCCGCGTAAAGTGTCAGCGAGCAGGACATGACATCCCGAAACATCTGCGAAGGCTCTTCGCCAAGCAGCATTTTGAGGAAGTGACCACCGATAGTGTCTTCACCTGTGTCGGTATCAATTTCAACGCCATCGTGTGAATAGCGATACCAGTAGCAGATAATCGCAGGGAAAGCCGCCAGCAGTCGGTCAGCCGCGTCCTGCTGATCATCGAAAGAGTTTTCCGGTTCCAGGTTGCCCAGCATAGAACACCCGGTACGCATCACATCCATAGGATGCGTTTCCCTCGGAATCAGTTTCAGCACGGCTTTGAGGTCTTCCGGCAGGGCTCGCATAGAGATGAGCCTCTTCTTGTAGGCATCCAGCTGAGCCTGAGTAGGCAGTTCACCGTAAAGCAGCATATAGGCTACTTCTTCGAATTCTGCCTTGGCAGCCAGTTCTTCAATGGTGTAGCCACGATAGGTCAGCCCGGAGCCTTCCTTACCAACCGTACACAGGGCTGTTTCTCCTGCAGACTGGCCTCGCAGACCTGCACCACCTAACTTTTTCTCAACCATGATCGCGTTCCTTATTTTTTTGTAAGCAAGTGTCTATTGATTGCTGCCGTCTTGGGCAAACAGTTCATCCAGTTTGTTCTCGTATTCGTGATACCCGAGAAATTCGTAGAGCTCGGCTCGTGTCTGCATGGTTTCCACCACGCTTTCCTGAGTGCCAGTTTCCCTGAGTGTTGAATACACGTTCAGTGCTGCCTTGTTCATGGCGCGGAATGCAGAAAGCGGATACAACGCCATAGCGACGCCCACGCTGCCTAACTGTTCTGTCGTGTAGAGCGGTGTTGATCCGAATTCGGTGATGTTGGCCAGAACCGGAACATTCACAGCATCGACGACCTGCTTGTACATCTCAAGGTCTGTCATGGCCTCAGCAAAGATTGCATCAGCACCGGCAGCCTCGCAGCGAACGGCGCGTTCGATGACTTCATCCAGACCAACAACGGCGAGCGCATCGGTGCGTGCCATCAGAATAAAGTCTGGGTCGGTTTTCGCATCCGCCGCGGCCTTGATCCTGTCTTCCATCTCTTCGCGACTGACAATTTCCTTGTTTGGTCGATGCCCGCAACGTTTCTGGGCGACCTGATCTTCGATGTGCACGCCAGCGGCTCCGGCCCGGATCATATCCTTGATGGTCCTGGCAATATTGAAGGCACCACCCCAGCCCGTATCGATATCGACAAGAAGCGGCAGGGAACTGGCGGATGTAATTCTGCGGACATCTTCCAGCACGTCATTGAGTGAAGTCATTCCCAGATCCGGCAGGCCGTAAGATGCGTTGGCAACGCCGCCACCGGAAAGATAGATCGCCTTATAGCCAACCTCTTCCGCCATCATGGCTGCGTAAGCATTAATGGTTCCCACAACCTGAAGGGGGGATTCCGCTGCGATAGCCTCGCGGAATTTACGTCCTGCTGACATACATAACTCCTTTAAAACCGCCCGATTGGCGGGCGAACAGTATACAAAATTCGTGTGTAACGTGGCTTAAGGGGCACTTATCAGTAGTTAAGCGCGGCCTTATCGAAGAATTTCCCCAGTTCCGCGTATTCCGTCGTCACCTGATATTGCGGGAACTCCGCAATCACGTTATCCGGGGCACGGAAAAGGAAGCCGGCATCGGCTTCCTCGAGCATGGTCGTATCATTATAGGAATCACCCGCTGCAAAAACGGTGTAATTCAGGGATTTCAGCGCCTTAACCGACTGACGTTTGGGGTCCTTCTGGCGCAGCACGTAGTTGACCACCCTGCCCTGATCGTTGATTTCCAGGCGATGACAGAAAATGGTCGGCCAGGCGAGTTGCGCCATCAGCGGCTTCGAGAATTCATAAAAGGTATCGGAAAGAATAATTACCTGGAATCTCTGCCTTAATTCATCAAGAAACTCACGGGCACCGGGGAGTGGTTCCAGGGTGGCAATCACTTCCTGGATAGCTGCCAGATCGAGATTGTTTTCATCGAGCAGGCGCAATCGCTGCTGCATTAACTCATCATAGTCAGGAATATCACGGGTCGTGGCCTTTAGAGCCTCGATACCGGTTTTCTCTGCAAACTTGATCCAGATTTCCGGTACCAGGACACCTTCCAGATCGAGACAAACTACTTGCATGGCATTTCCCACTGTTGAACCGGCGGGCATTGTTTCAGCGAACAGCGCCCGAATCAATAAAGATCAGCGCTGGATATCGGCGCCACTAACGGAACGGCAGGTCGATGTGCTCAAACAACTGATCAACTTCAACCCGCGTCTGGGCATTGAAAGCCTCTGTCACCAGCTCCCTGCTGAGATGCGGGGCAAACAGTTCGATAAAGTCATACATGAACCCCCTTAGGAAAGTACCTCGACGGCAGCCAATCATGGTGGTACTCGGTGAGAACAGATGACTGGCATCGAGCGCTACCAGGTCTGGATCTTCTTCCAGGTCATGAGCCATATCCGCGATGATGCCAATGCCCAGCCCCAACCTGACATAGGTCTTAATCACATCGGCATCTGTCGCCGTAAACACGACTTTCGGTTCAAGTCCCTGGCTGTGAAAGGCGTCATCCAGTTTGGATCGACCTGTGAATCCGAAAACATAGGTGACGATAGGATGCTCCGCCACGTCTTTCAGGCTGACCTGACTCATCCCGGCAAGCGGATGATCCTTCGGCACCACGATAGAGCGATTCCAGTTGTAACAGGGCAACATGACCAGGTCTCCGAACAGATCGAGACCTTCCGTCGCGATCGCAAAATCGACCTCGCCGTTCGCGGCCAGTTCAGCGATCTGGACAGGACTTCCCTGATGCATGTGCAAAGAGACGTCAGGATACCTGCCGATGAAATCGGAGATCACATTGGGTAGCGCGTATCTTGCCTGGGTGTGCGTCGTGGCGATTGAGAGGCTGCCCGATTTCTCATCACGAAACTCATGAGCGGCCTGTTTAATGCTTTCAACCTTGCGCAGTATCTCTCCCGCCTGTTGAATAATGGTTTGTCCGACGGGTGTCACATGAGTGAGGTGCTTACCGGAACGGGCGAATATCTCCACCCCCAGCTCATCTTCGAGCAGCCTGATCTGTTTGGAGATACCTGGTTGTGAGGTGTAAAGACTTTGCGCGGTGGCAGAGACGTTCAGGTCGTGATGAGCGACCTCCCAGATGTACCGGAGTTGCTGCAGTTTCATAGATCACCGACCTGACACTGATCTCAGACTTATACACTTATCGCATAAAAATATCCAGAAACATGCCGAAACAGCATACTTGCGACTTACTTCTCGTTGGTAACACCTGAGGGCACATGGCCTGTAGGCACAACATCACTGGCGAGGCGACAATGCTCTGCCTGATCATCGAAGAACACATCGGCCTGATACTCGCGCAGAAAATCAGACTTCTGCATGCCGCCCAGGAACAGACTTTCGTTTAATCGAATACCCCAGGCGCGCAATGTGCGCACGACTCGTTCATGGGCCGGCGCTGATCTGGCGGTGACAAGCGCTGTACGAATCGGACAGGTTCCAGGGTCGAACTCTTCCTGTAACGCATGCAAAGCCGCGAGAAACGATTTAAACGGTCCACCATCCAGGGGCTCCCTGGCAGCCTGTTTTTCAGATGCCATAAAGGCTTCCAGTCCTTCTTCCTGAAATACCCTTTCTGCGTGATCTGCAAACAACACCGCATCACCATCAAAAGCGAACCGCAGCTCTCCATTATCTGAGGTAGAAGACGCACCAGAAAGAATACTCGCCGCAGCCATACCTTCGTTCAGCGCATCGATCACATCCTGCTGATGGGTCGAAAGAAAAAGCTGACAACCAAAGGGTCGCATGTACTTGTAGGGTCTGCCTCCTCCCGTAAACGCCGCCCGCCTGACTGGTAATCCGTGATGCTCAATGGAATTGAATACACGCAGGCCGGTATCCGCCGTATTTCGGGAAAGCAGAATTACTTCTACACGATCGGGTGTCCCCAGCTGTTCGTTAATCGCCAGCAGTTTCTGCACCAGATGAAAGGCATCACCGGGTGCGAGCGGTTCGTCCTCACGTTCGATCTGATAATGGGCATAGGCGGCAACACCTTCCTCGCGATAAACCTGATCACTCTCTTTAAGATCAAACAGGGCACTACTGGATATGGCAACGACCAACCTGTTCATTACGCCTCCAGCCCTTCATCCGTTAAACTCCTAAGTATTATAGACCCGTAGCCATATCCTGACGTGAGTAAAGACACGAAACCAACGATCAAACAGTCTTCAGACGTGAGCGCTTTTCTGGAGAAAGTCGCCAGAACACCAGTCAAAGGCGCCTCCGGTGACGCCGGCAGACTGATCTTCGGTATGGACGCAACTGCCTCCCGGGAACCCACCTGGGACACAGCCTGTCATCTTCAGGGACAAATGTTTGATGCAACCGCTGACGTCGGAGACCTGGTCGTCCAACTCTGCTACTACCGGGGGTTCAATGAGTTCAGGCACTCGCCATGGTGCTCATCAGCCAGGGAACTTCTGCAGGAAATGTCCGCGGTACGCTGTCTCGGCGGCCACACCCAGATTCGGAAGGTCCTCAACCACGCAATGACGGAACATCGCCAGCGGCAGGTCAAGGCAGTCGTATTTGTGGGTGATGCGGTAGAAGAAAACCCGGACGACCTCTGCCATCTTGCCGGTCGGCTGGGTGTGCTTAAAATACCGCTTTTTATGTTTCATGAAGGCAGGGATTCTTCGGTGCAATCGACTTTCAAGCAGATGGCCCAACTCTCTGGCGGTGCCTATGCACCATTCAATCTGGCCAGTGCCGCAGAGCTTAAAAACCTTCTGGCAGCCGTCGCAGTCTATGCCGCCGGTGGACGCAAGGCACTCGCACAATTCGAGTCACAGGCAAAGCCAGCATCATTGCTGACACATCAGCTTAAATAATGGCCGGGCAATAGATATGGCACGTCTGTTGATCATCGCCATTATCGCCTTCCTGGTGTATGTAGCGCTGCGTGGCCTGCTCGCAAAGAAACAGCTGACAGTCCGACAGTTCATGAATATCTATTTCGCCACGCTTGGCGGCCTGCTGCTTCTGTTCCTGGCATTTACCGGACGACTGCACCCGATCTTCGCTGTACTGGGTGCCGTTCTGCCATTCCTGTTTCGGCTCGGCGGTATGATCATGCAGGGAGCACAGTTTGCCGCATTGCTCAAGGCGCTCAACATCAGCATGCCTGGACGCGGCCCTTCGTCGGCGCCATCCAAGAGTGAGATAAGCTCCCGCTTTATACACATGGTGTTGTTTCATGACAGCGGCATGATGGAGGGCACGGTACTTGACGGACAGTTTAAAGGCGCATCTCTCAGCAGCCTGAGTCAGGATCAACTTACGGCGCTCCTGAAGGAAGTCTCTGAAGATGCCGATTCCTATAACCTTCTGACTGCTTATCTTGATCGCGAACACGGGGAATGGGCTGGTGGTTCATCCCACGACACACCTGACCCAAACCAGACAAGCGAAATGTCAGAAGCCCAGGCTCTGGATATCCTCGGTCTGGAGCCGGGTGCCGGGCCGGAAGATGTCAAGGATGCTCACCGCCGGATGATGCAGAAAGTACACCCGGACCGTGGCGGATCGACTTACCTCGCGACTAAAATCAATGCCGCCAAGGACTACCTCATTAAACTCTATAGTTGAAAAATGACAGAAACCACAAGCATCGAACCTGAATATCTGGGCTTCTGGGCCAGGTTCGTGGCGTTCCTGATCGACAGCACGGCGGCATCTATCGTCATGGCACCTCTGACAGTCCGCGTCCTGGGTGAACTGGCGCTGAGTGATTATGATCTCACCGATCCGGCACAGCAGACCGAACTTCTTTATCGTCTTTCATCACAGTTGGGCTTCGATCTGCTGGTGATGGGAACCATCTTCATACTGTTCTGGGTGTTCAAGAACGCAACCCCCGGAAAAATGCTGTTCCGATCAGTTATTGTTGATGCACGGACACTGGCAGCGCCGAGCACAGCTCAGAATATCGTCCGGTACTTCGGTTACTTTCTCAGCCTGCTTCCATTGGGCCTTGGTTTCCTATGGATTGGTTTTGACAGACGCAAACAGGGATGGCACGACAAGATCGCCGGTACCGTTGTCATCAAGGGCAAACCGAGAACGTCTTCAACAGAAACAGAACTTTCAGATTGAGCAGCGAAATCAGCATAGAGGTCACCGACTTCTGTCGTGAGCATTGGGTACCATCGACAGAATCCCCCGACGCCCATATGCGGTTGTATACGAAACTCGGTTCACAGGGGTGGCTTACCGCTGACTGGCCCATAGAGTTTGGTGGCCAAGACTGGAACAGACAGCAGCAACTTGAATTCGCCATAACGCTTTCAAGCTTTCGTTGTCCTGCACCTCCAGACTCCCTGACACTGGGGGCCCCCTTGCTCATGAACCGCACAGACCTTGATGAGCAAGAAAACATCCTTCTTCAGATCTCCACGCACCCCCATGACTGGAAACTCATCCCTGATCATGAAGCTGACTCACTGGTTCTGTCTGGTCCAGATACTGAGGTCATGCTGGTCAATCCCGGTCACGCAGCAGAGACTATCAGCGAGCATGGTTCGCCTCTCTGGCTACTTTATGAATGGCTGCTTGGACTCGAGCATATCCAGACGATGGCAGAGCACTGGCAGGAAGAACTCACGAAAGACGTTTCCGAGATGCTGGTAGAACTCGATGCTGCCAGGGCGCTGTTTCTGAGATCATCGGCGATCACTGATCGGCAGCTCTGTATCAAGGCCGGCCTGTCGCGACCTCAGGTTTTCTCTACCTTATTCCAGATGCTGGGTTACTACGCACTTCTTGAACCAAACCCGGCACTCTCTGCTAACGAACCGGTGCCGTTTCCACAGGAGCGTTTTCACCTGGCCCAGCTTAGACAACTGATCGACCGAAACGACATGCTTCAGATGGATCAACTGTACGAGGAGATTAGCGCCAATGAATAAGCCACTGGTGATCTTTGATCTTGACGGCACTCTACTCGATACCCAGGCCAGCCTCGCGGAAGCTTTTAACCGTGCTCTGGCAGAATTGAATGCACAGACCAGGGCCGTAGAAGAGTTCCGATACATCATTGGTGATGGCGCAAGGGTCGCGGCTTCCAGATGCCTGCCAGCGGACAGACAATCGGAAGAAGAGGTAGAACTGTGTCTGGAGCGATTCAAGTATCACTACGACAGCACCTGGTCACAGGCCTCACCCTATGAGGGCATTGCTGACATGCTGGAAGCACTGAGACCCGCCGCTTCACTGGCCGTGTTGTCGAACAAAGACGATGTTTTTACCCAGCAATGTATTGCGCACTACTTCCCGGAATCATTCGATCTGGTGCTTGGACACAAACCTGAATTCGGTCTCAAGCCCGACCCTGCCGGGGCACTGCACCTTATCAACAGTCTTTCGGCCAGCACAGAAAATTCATTATTCGTGGGGGACATGGCAATCGACATGCAAACCGCCAGGCGTTGCGATCTTGCGGGAGTTGGCGTTCTCTGGGGATTTCGCGATGAACCCGAATTGACCTCGGCTGGCGCCAGGCACATCATCAGAACCCCTGCAGAACTGATACACCTGGTTGCTGAACTATGATCAAAAAGAATCACAATCTTGTAACCGAACAGCTGGATGCTTACTGGATGCCCTTCACTGCCGTAAGCCGCTTCCAGGATGCACCCCGTTTTATGGTTCGTGCGAGGGACATGTACTACGAGGATTCTAACGGCAATCGGCTCCTGGACGGCTCAGCCGGCTTGTGGTGCGTTAATGCCGGTCACTATCGCGAATCAATTAATGAAGCGATACAGGAACAGTTGCAGGAACTGGACTTTGCTCACAGTTTCAATGCCGGACATCCTGCTGCCTTTAACTACGCAGAGCGACTGGTTGCGCACTATCCCGACCCGCTCAACCACGTGTTTTTTACAAACTCAGGCTCCGAAGCCGTCGACACGGCACTGAAAATAGCGCTTGCCTACCACAAGCTCCGGGGTGAAGGCTCACGCACTCGGCTCATCGGTCGTGAGAAGGCTTACCATGGCATGGGATTCGGAGGCGTCTCCGTCGGAGGCCTCATGAAAAACCGCCAGTCGTATGGCGCTCTTCTTCCGGGTGTTGATCACATTCGCCATACCCTGAATATGGAACAGAACGCTTTTTCTCGCGGATTACCGGAACATGGCAGCGAACTGGCTGACGACCTTGAACGACTGGTGCAATTGCATGGGGCAGACAACATCGCAGCGGTTATCGTCGAACCGGTGGCAGGTGCCGGTGGCGTCATCCTGCCACCGGTAGGATACCTGCAAAGACTTCGAGATATCTGCACGCAACACGGCATACTGCTTGTTTTCGACGAAGTCATCACGGCATTCGGGCGTCTTGGGGCCATGTCTGCTGCTGAAAAATTTGGTGTTATTCCCGACATCATCACCACAGCCAAAGGCATTACAAACGCCACGGTTCCAATGGGTGGTGTATTCGTCACCAGCGAGATCTACCGGACTTTCATGTCTTCCGGTGACGGTGGCGTCGAGTTCAGCCACGGTTATACCTACTCAGGACACCCGGTTGCCTGTGCAGCGGGCATGGCGACGCTGGACATTTATGAATCCGAGGGTTTGTTTGACCGTGTCAATGATCTTGGTGATCACTGGATGAATAGCCTGCTGACATTGAAGGACAAACCCAATGTTATCGACGTCAGGTGTCTGCCTCTGATTGGCGCCATCGAAGTTGCAGCACGACCGGGGGCGCCCATGGAACGTGGCGGAGAGATTGCCCGACGCTGTTACGAGAAAGGACTGTTTGCGAGGAACATCGGAGATGCCATCGTACTGTCACCCCCTCTGATCATTAGCGAAGATCAGATCACAGAAATCACCGGGATTATTGGTGAAGCCCTTAGCGACACTAAGTAAAAGCCCTTAGCGGGTTTATGTAAAAAGCCCTTAGCGGGTCTAAATAAAAAGCCCTTAGCGGGTCTAAATAAAAAGCCCTTAGCTGGTCTATATAAAAAGCCCTTAGCGGGCACGTCATAAAACCATGCTCGGCGGCATAGCCGGGTTGTTGGGCAGATGTGCGAATCTCGACGCATCCCTCTGTTCCGCATAACACTTTACGATGGGCTCAAGATCTGCAGGTGAAGCACCGTGCAGAATCACGCCATCACAACCCAGGTCCAGCTGATGATTAATGGCTTCTACGCACTGCTCTGGTGTGCCGCCTGCAGCAGGTGCCAGCCATTCATCGGGAATGAGTTCTGCGACTATCTCCAGTTCAGCCGTGGATGCTTTCTGATCCAGCGCACCCTGGAAATTGGCGACCAGTTCATTGGCTCGAAAACGTTCCAGAACTGCAGGGTCCCAGTCATTCGTTCGCACCATCAGATCGCCATAGGCCTGAAGGTAGGTAGCCATGCGTCCTACGGTTTTCTTAAGCCTGACGTCCTCCGGCAGATGATCTCCGATGGTCGCAAAACAGGACCATACCCGGACGTCATCGGGATTTTTTCCTGCCTCCTCTGCGGCCTGCTTCACGGTGTTCACACACCGCACAGTGGTTTCATCGGTGAAAAAAGTGTGCAGGACCACAGCATCAAAGGCCCTGCCTCCCAGTGCCAGTGAGTTCGGCCCGAATGCGGTAAAAGTCATGGGTATGTATTCGTCGAACGAGGGATCGAGCCTCAGCACTGGCCAGGAGCCGGCCGGTCCGCTGTGCCCAATAATCGTCTCACCTCTGTGCAGCCGCCGCATCAACCCAACGAAATCCTCGATTTCCGCTGTCTTGATACGTGGTAATCCGAATGCATCAAACATCATGTCGATACCTCGCCCGAGACCGAGTGAGAACCGGCCTCCGGTCAGAAAATGCATGGTGGAAGCGTATGCGCCGGTGACGACGGGATGGCGGGTGTTATGGTTAGTCGCGGCTGTCGCGATACCCAGCTTCTCGGATACGGCGCCAACAGCACCACTCAGCGTTGCCGCTTCTTTGATGTTGAATCGCTCTGAAATAAAGCAGTTACCGATACCTAATTGTTCCGCATGACGGACCTCCCCAATCAGGTCCCGTGGGGACTCAGGTGCACCGGGCAGTGTGTAAAAGGCGAGTTCGTTCATCATGGACAGTTATCCTGGCTTGCATAAGGGGCTAATTACATCATGTAGTCCAGGCGATCTGCCATGGTCATCGATATTCATCGAGCAGCTGCCTGCCTCCTCGAAAGAACGACGCCGTCTGGTTGACCTCCATAAAGGGTGTTAGCCTTCAGCCTTCTCAATTTCACATTCAGTACCTATGGAAATCAAAGATAAAGTAGTTGTTATCACAGGCGCAGCCAGTGGCATTGGTCGCGCCATGGCACACCGGTTCAAGGCTGAAGGAGCAAAGCAGCTTGTCATTGCGGATCTCAATGCTGATGGACTCCAGGCGGTGGCAGACGAAACCGGGGCACACCCCGTACCGACGAATGTTGCCGTGGAAAGTGATGTAAAAAACCTCATCGAGACTGCCGAAAACACCTACGGCCAGATTGACCTTCTCTGCAATAACGCTGGCATTGGTGTCGGCGGTGGTCCCGAAACACCTAATGATGACTGGCAGAAAATCTGGGACATCAATGTCATGGCGCATATTTTTGCTGCCCGCGCAGCCATACCGGCAATGCTGGAGCGCGGTGATGGCTACATCATGAATACAGCCTCTGCAGCAGGCCTGCTGACCCAGGTTGGCTCTGCGCCCTATGCTGTAACCAAACATGCCGCGGTCAGTTTTGCCGAGTGGCTATCTATCACCTATGGCGATCGCGGACTGAAAGTGTCCGTCCTCTGCCCCCAGGCAGTGCGCACAGCCATGACTGCAGACAATCCGGATGGCGTGGCCAGCATCGACGGCATGATGGAACCCGAGGTTCTGTGTGATTCCGTTGTCGAAACCCTGCGCGAGGAAAAATTCCTGGTACTGCCCCATCCCGAAGTCCTGACCTATATTCAGCGCAAGGCTGGTGATTATGATCGCTGGATCAAGGGTATGCGCCGACTTCAGGAAAGTTACGGCGATGCTGACTGGCCCTGAGAACCGGCAGGCGCCTGACTGCAAAAATCAGGTAGATTGCCGCGCATTCACAAATTCATTAGAATCCGCGGTCTAGCGCCGATTTGACATCAGCTTGCGGGCGCTTAACAAGTACAGCTAAAGAGAAAAACCTACTTTAGCCAAGCTGAGTAGGTTTTTTTGTGCCTTTTTTTGGGAAAAGAAATGCCACTTAACATTCCAGACGGGCTGCCGGCCATACAGGTTCTTCGAGGAGAGAATATCTTCTGCCTGGAAAGCAGCCAGGCAAGCCACCAGGATATTCGAGCGATTCGGGTACTCCTGTTGAACCTGATGCCAAAGAAAATTGAGACAGAAATCCATCTGCTTCGGATGCTTTCCAACTCGCCGCTTCAGGTGGACGTTGAGTTTCTCCGCATAACAGACAAGCCGTCCAAGAACACACCCATCGACCACATGGAAAATTTCTACAAGAGCTTTTCCGAAGTTAAAAACAGAAAGTATGACGGCATGATTATTACGGGTGCACCACTTGGGCAGGTACCCTTTGATGAAGTCAGTTTCTGGGATGATATGACCGAAATCATGGACTGGACAGTCACGAACGTGACCTCTGTCATGTTCCTCTGCTGGGCGGTTCAGGCCGCGATGTACCATCTTTATGGTGTCGACAAGGTGATTCTGCCCAGGAAAATCAGTGGTGTGTACCCGCACCGCCTGGTGAATCCCCTGTCGCCTATTGTTCGTGGCTTTGATGACCAGTTTGATGCACCCCATTCACGCTACGCAGAGGTACCAGCTTCAGAACTGGAAAAGCTGGAGGATATCGATATTGTTTCTGACTCTGAGATTGCCGGTCCTTATATCTGGAGCCACAAAGACGGCAGGCACCTGTTTGTCACCGGACATTCCGAGTATGAGCCAAACTGCCTCAGGGACGAATACGAACGCGACCTTGAAGCAGGCATCAGTCCAGAGGTTCCCGAGAACTATTTCCCCGGAGATGATCCGACCCAGGAGCCTATTGTTACCTGGAAGAGCCACGGCAATCTCCTGTTCAATAACTGGCTCAACTACTACGTTTACCAGCTCACGCCGTTCAATATGGATGATATTGGTCATATCCGGAATCATCCCGGGCTCAGCGTAACCGGATGAGCGATGAATCCGTAGAAACTCCCAGACTGGTGCAGGGCCGAGTCAGCCACGGATTACTGCGACTCGCAGCTCCCGTGGTACTTGGGATCACGGCCAATATCGGCGCAGGACTACTGGAAGCCTTCTACCTCGCCCAGGTGAGCACCGAGTCGCTTGCCGCGTACAGCTTCACCTTCCCCGTTCAGGGGGCTCTGATGTCACTGTCGCTGGGCATCTCCATTGGGGTCAGCAGCGTACTGGCCAGAACCGTAGGCAGCGGTGATCTGGAACAGGTTCGCCGCATCGCCAGTGACGGAATTCTGCTGGTGGCACTGGTCATGATCGTCATGTCGATTATCGGCATATTCACCATCGACCCACTTTTCAGGTTGCTTGGTGCTGACGAGACAACCCTGCCGCTGATCCGTACTTACATGTTGATATTCTATGTCTCCTTCGTTTTCATGGCGGTGCCTTCGGTCGGTGCCAACGCGCTTCGCGCCAAAGGTGACGCCAGCATATCAGGCACGATAATGGTCTCCGGGGCGATCCTGCAGGCCAGTATCAGCCCATTTCTGATCTTTGGACTGGTGGGGCTCCCTGCCCTTGGTCTGGAAGGCGCGGCCTGGTCCAGCCTGATTTCCCGACTCGTCCTGTTCTTTATTACGATGGCAGTCCTGCACTATCGGGAACATCTGCTGACCTATGCGGGCGTGACCCTGTCGGCAATCCTGCATTCCTGGCGGCGAATTATGGCCGTTTCCATCCCCGCAACGGCAACCAACCTGATAGGGCCAGTTTCTACCGCCGTTGTTGTGAGCCTGCTGGCCGACTTCAGCCAGGAGACAGTGGCTGGATTCGGTATCGCCTCCCGCATCGAAGGATTGTTTGTCATACCACTCTTCGCGCTCAGTGCCAGTATCGGCCCTTTTGTTGGACAGAACTGGGGGGCAGACAGATATGATCGCGCCAATCGCGCCATGATTCTCGCCTTTCAGTATTCACTGGTCTGGGGGGGTCTGGTAGCAATCATTCTCATGACCTTCAGACATCCGATCGCGGGCCTGTTTGATGACAACCCAGAGGTCATCAAGGTTGCATCGCATTACCTGCTTCTGGTTCCCATCAGCTACGGCACATGGGGCGTGCTGATGATGGCCAGCGCCATCTTCAACTCCCTCGGTAAACCTGTCTCATCCACAATCATGTCTATCATCCGGATGTTTGCTATCTACATTCCCCTGGCCTTCATCGGCAAAGCGATGTTTGGTATGACCGGCATCTTTCTCGCGGCAGCAGCTGCCAACCTGATCATGGGCGTTATCGCCTACGTCTGGAACAGAAATACCTACGGTCGTTCAGGATTGCGCCCACACAGTCCCTGATTACCCTCCAGCAACCATGCTGGTGAATGCCAGTACACACTCTCTCAACACCAGATCACACTGGCAGACATGCCAGAATCGTTGTTTCGAGAAGAAGCTGTCCGGGGACTCAGTGCCAGGTATCTGGATGCGCGCAGACTGCAGGCCCCTGTCTCGATGCTGATCGCCTCCGGTGGCCTTTTCCTGTTGCTGACCATCGCCGTAACGATCATCGGATCCGCTGATTACGCCCGCAAGCACATGGTGACAGGCCAACTGGATGAAACCAGCACAAGCGCATTACATGCGACGGACTATGGCTTCCTTAGCGAACTACATGTGGTCGAGGGGGAGACGGTTACTCGAGGTCAACAACTGGCGAAAATCAGGCACCTGGAAGACGAAAGCAAACTCAGCAGTGTGAAAGAACTGCAGAGGCGGGCATCGCAACTCAAGGATGCCATGACGCAAACCAGCATAACGGCAGAACACCAGCTGAGCGCACTTTCGGAACAGAATCAGCAGCTCAATATTCGCATCCAGATCACTCGCCAGAATCTGGCGTTACAGAAGATCAAGGTCTCCGAGATGCAGGCGCAGTTGAATAGAACGGCTGATCTACATCAGCAGGGCCACCTGTCCAACCTGGACTGGCTGGGCTTCCGTGCCTCGCTGACCAATGAAAAGCAGCAGAGCTATGAGTACCAGGAACAGCTCGTGAAACTGCAACAACAGATACGGGACCTTGATCATCGTAAAAAGCAGTCCGACGCGGAGAGACAGAAATCTCAGCTGCAACTCGAGCTGCAATTGTCCCAGGTTCGCGAATCACTGGAGAAAGCGACGACCAGACCCTACCAGTGGCTTACCGCAAGTCACGACGGCGTCGTCAGCCGAATAGAAGTATCGAGAGGCGGCACCGTCAAACCGGGACAAGCTGTGATCTATCTGAACAACGATCATGAAGCGACCACAGCAACATTACTTGTACCTCCACAGGCAACAGGGCGGCTGCAGACTGATGACCAACTGAACCTCGAACTGGATGCGTTTCCACTGGAGTCTTTTGGTCACGTCCAGGCGACAGTTGAACACATTCCAAAGCATACCGTTATTGCCGGACAGACACCCTACTACCCGGTCAGACTGCGCATCATTCCCTCACCGAAAATTGATGTATATCTGCCCGGCATGACGATGTCAGGTTTCATCGTTGTCGAGCGACGGAGCATCGCACGATGGCTGCTTGCGCCCTTAAGCCGGAAGATAGAGTCGTTCAGTTGATCAACCTGTTCAGGAGACGCACTCCCGTTGTGCTGCAGGGAGAAAGCGATGAGTGTGGATTGTCCTGCCTGGCCATGTTGCTTGCAGCACATGGTCGCCATATCACGTTAAAAGAACTGCGAGCTCAAACCTGTCACTCGAAGCAACTTTCCGTCAAGGAGATCAGTTCTCTGCTCAAGACCCACAACCTGTTGGCACGATGCCTGAGGTGCGAGCCGAAAGAACTTAACGACATTCATCTTCCTGCCTTGCTGCATGTGGATATGAACCATTATGTCGTGATCGAGAAGGTACACAGTCAAGGTGCCAGGCTCATCGACCCGGGCGCCGGTCGAGTGGATGTTTCATGGGAGACACTGGGACGCAGATTCACTGGAATTGCACTCGAAGTAACTCCAGGCCCAAATTTTCAGCCTACTGGCAGCCTTATCCGTCATTCGGTCTGGCCCCTGCTAAAGCAGTTGCCCCTGCAGGAATTAGGGCCCGGTCTTCTGAGCATCGTGGGACTCAGCGTACTGATTCAGGCATTCGTGATGACCACGCCATTCTACCTGCAGATCGTTATAGACGAAGTGCTGATGGTCAGTAATCTGGAAATGCTGGCCATCGTCATCACCGGCTTTCTGCTGGTGTATCTCGTATCCGCTGCCACCCAGATGCTGCGGGGGCTTCTCGTTCTGATCATAGGCTCAAGACTGTCGTTCATGTTTGCCGCAGGCGTGATGTCTCACGTGCAGGATATTGCTCTCCCGTTTTTTCAAAAGCGTACCGTTGGTGATATTGCATCACGGTTCGCATCGCTGCAGCCCATACAAAAATTTCTCTCAGAAAGCATCGTCCGGATATTTGTTGATACCCTCATGATTATCACAACACTCGCCGTTCTGTTTTCCGTCTCCGGAGAAATCGCACTCTACGTGCTCTGTGGCAGTGCGACATTCCTGGTCATGCAGTACCTTCTCTTACTGCCTTACCGCCGGCATCAACTTGAGTTCCTGATCAGTGACGCCGGGCTTCAGACACAGTTCATCGAAACTATTCAGGCTATCGATACGACCCGGCGATATCAGGCCGAAGATCAAAGACTCGAAGATTGGCAGAGTCGACTTGCTGATTCTCTGAATGCTTCTGTCAGTGCGCAGGCATGGGGTCTGGCATCTGAGGTGTCCCGCTACCTGCTGATGGGCTTTATCAGCATCGCCGTGGTCGGTGTTGCAACACAGGATATCGCAGAGGGAACAATCAGCCTTGGCATGTTGTACACCCTGACAGCTTACGCATCACACCTGACCAGTGCCCTTGTATCACTGACCGCTGAGTGGCAATCCTATCTGATGCTGTCTCTGCATGTGCAGCGACTTTCGGACATCACTGAGGCTGAAACTGATCAGCGCCTTCCGATGCCGCTTTCACGGGAACAACCCGTCAAAAGCCTCGAGCTCAGGAACGTCACGTTCAGAGGCAACCATGCAACGCACGATCTGTTCAGAGTGAATATCAGGATCAACCGGTCCCAGGCACTCGCTGTTGTTGGTCCTTCCGGCAGCGGCAAGAGCACTTTGCTCGCCCTTCTCCGCGGCGAACTTGCACCCGCTTCAGGAGAGATCCGCGTCAACGGATTCCCTGTTCCATCCAGCCAGAACCAGTCCGGACTGATTTCCTCATCACTGCCATCTGACAGATTGATCCGCGGCTCCGTCATGGACAACATCACCTATCTGGATCCGTTGCCGAATCAGCGACGGCTGTTGAAAGCAGCAGTAATGACGGGGATTCACGAACACATTATGAATCTGCCACTGGGTTATCGGGAGCCCCTCAGCGAGGAAAACAGTCTTATGTCTTCCGGCCAGCGACAACGGCTGCTGCTTGCCAGAGCACTTTATCGTCGTTCCGACATACTGCTGCTTGATGAAGCAACCAGTCATCTCGACGAGACCTCAGAGCTCAAGATCATGTCACGCGTGATCGCCCTTCCCCGAATTTGTATTTTCGTCACACACAATCAGAAGCTGGCTCGACTGGCCGACAAGGTCATCCAACTGAACCGAACCGATACTGCCGAGGATCCTGGAACCGGTTAAACTGACGGCTCCCATCTTGGAGAATAGATATGCGCCAGACCCTGCTTGTTGTCATGATTGGTATGCTCCCACTGCATGCTCTCGCCTGGGGCTGGGAAGGACACAAACTGGTCTGCGCCCTGGCTGAAGAGCAATTATCCACGCAGGCGAAAGCGATGGTTCAGGAACTGCTGGCGGATGGTGGAGAGCTCAAGGGGGGTGTTGTCAGTTTTCCGGAAGCGTGCCTTTGGCCAGACGATGTCAAGTACTCTACCCGCCGCAATACTTACGAGAATCACTTTATCAATGTCCCCGACGATGCGACGAGCATCGATCTCGCGCGAGACTGTGGCGCTCTGGACTGCATTGTCGTTGCCGTCCAGCGGGCACTGACCTATCTTTCGGAAGATCCTGCATCCGGTCGTGAGCGTGCCCGTAAAGCCGCCGCCCTGCGCTTCCTGGGTCACCACATCGGTGACCTGCATCAACCGATGCATGTCGGGAACGCAAGCGACTGGGGTGGCAACAAAATTGCTGTGACGTTTTCGGGCACGTCTAAAGAAACGAATCTTCATGCCCTCTGGGATTACGGCATGCTTGAGACCATGAACTATCGATATCCCGACAGCCTGTCGCATCTTGCTGAAGTTAAACATGACAAGGATGACAGCAATGTTCTGGATTGGATGGATGAATCACTGCAACTGGCCAGAACACACGCTTACGTCGACACCAGGGGGCAGCTGATACGTTCCGGTGATGTCCTTGGCAATCGCTACCTGGAGCGGAGCAAGCCCGTGATCATCGAGCGCCTGACGCTGGCAGGATCTCGCCTTGCAGACCTGCTCAACCGAATCGCAGCAGGTGAATCACCCAGCTTCATCAGGCTCACGCCCCTGGACTGAACTGTCATCAGGCTTCCGGGTCAGAGGAAAGACCAATGCCAGCCATAGAACGGCAACCGCAAAACCTATGGCAAGATAATAATTGTTCATGACAACACCCGCCTTCTGCAAAAACACGATGGCCACGCTGGACCCACCCTTGCCGGTTCGATAACCAAAGACATCAATAACTTCCTTCACCCGGTAACGCTCATCAAAACCGAGAGGGACATACAGCACCTCCTTGGCGGCACGAAAAATCGAATAGTCAAAAGCCTTAAACAGGAAAAAGGCAGCGCCCACCGTGAACATATTCGGTTCGATGATGGCGAATGTGATTGCGACCAGGTGTATCAGGGGCATCATCAGGTGAATCAGACGAATGGCAACAAAACTCATCAATAGAGGTGCGACGATGAACTGCAAAACCAGAACGGATGTATTCAAAGTCCCCCAGAACCAGCCCTGAAAAGCTGTCTCCTGATCCGGCTGCCCGGCGAATTCAGCGGAAAGCAGCGCCTGAAACTTGAAATCAAGCACAGCAGCAATGACCTGGCTGGAGAGCACAATCGCAATCAGGCTGATCAGCACCGGGTTTTCCCGAAACAGGGACAGACCCAGGTGACCATGACTGGCCTGTTTCTCAGGCATCTGTGGTTCGCCATGAATTCGATAAGTGGTTTCAGACATCATTGCGGCCGGTATCAGTGCAAATGCGGCAAACAGCACCATGGTCTCAGTACCAAAGGATTCTGCCGACATGCCAACCAGGGTGCCGCCAATGGCACCACCGATACCTGCGATACCGGTCACAGGCCCGTTGACCCTTTTTGCGGTCTGCGGGGACACTGATGAATTGATATAGCTCCAATACTGTTCAATTAGCAGGACGATGTAGAACTCCTTGAACAGAAACAGCACCGGTGTGACGGTTTTGCTGCCGGTGAGCAGAATGAAGTAACAACCAAGAATCACAAATGCTGAGCCGATGGAGGTGACCAGCAGTGTCCTGCGAGGTCCAAGCTGGCTGAGAATCCAGCCATAGAGCGCAACACCGGCGAAGACGACCACCGGCATGGCAGCCATCACCAGAGGCAGGTTTTCAGCTCCGTAGGCATTCTTGAAAAGTACCGTGGACGCGCTGCGTATAAACTCGTACCCGGCTAACGTGAACAATGCCGAGGCAGCCATCATTGCCGCGACGCGGTATTCAGCATTAGTTTGATTCATGATCAACCCCCGCGCACGAACTTGACATACACTACGTAAATCCGCAAATTGGCGCCTTTTTTCACATCCGGAAAATCATCGAAATGAGCATCAGCAAACCGAGCATCAAGCCCGAAAATCCCAGATTCTCTTCAGGTCCCACCAGCAAGCGACCTGGATGGTCCCTGGAAAACCTGGCAACAGAGTCTCTTGGTCGTTCTCATCGTGCGAAACAACCCAAGGCACAGCTCAAGAGAGTCATCGATGACAGCAAGCGTATCCTGGGTATCCCGGAAGACTACCTGGTAGCGATTGTTCCGGCTTCAGACACCGGCGCTTTCGAGATGGCCATGTGGACCATGCTCGGCGCACGTGGCGTAGATGTCCTGGTGTGGGAAAGTTTCGGGGCCGGATGGTCCACCGACATAAAATCGCAACTCAAACTTGAAGATGTCCGGGTCATGGAAGCGCCCTACGGAGAACTGCCCGACCTTGCACAAGTAGATACGGTAAACCGGGATGTTGTTTTCACCTGGAACGGCACGACATCCGGCGTGCGGGTTCCCAATGGTGAATGGATTGCGGATGACCGACAGGGACTGACATTCTGTGACGGTACCTCTGCCGTTTTCGCCATGGAACTCCCATGGCAGAAGCTGGATGTCGTGACCTGGAGCTGGCAGAAAGTTCTAGGTGGTGAAGCTGCCCATGGCATGCTGGCACTTTCACCCAGGGCTGTCGAGCGTCTCGAGAGCTATACTCCTGCCTGGCCATTACCGAAGGTCTTTCGCCTTGTCAAAAAAGGCAAGCTGGGTCTGGATCTGTTTGAAGGTGCAACCATTAATACACCATCCATGCTCGCCGTCGAAGATCAACTGGATGCTCTGTCCTGGGCAGATAATATTGGCGGTCTCGAGGGCTTGATCGCACGTTCACAGAGCAATCTCGAAGCCATCTCCCGGTGGGTTGAGAGCACACAATGGGTTGATTTTCTGGCGACTGACGCAACGAACAACTCAAGCACCTCTATCTGTCTGTCCATCGTCGACGAATGGTTTTCAGCAAAGCCAGAAGATCAACAAAGAGCACTTATCAAAGACCTGGTGTCATCACTGGAATCCGAGGGTGTGGCTCTGGATATCGGCGGATACCGAGATGCGCCTCCAGGCTTGCGTATCTGGGGTGGTGGCACGGTAGAATCCTCTGATATCGAATCCCTGCTCCCCTGGCTGGACTGGGCGTTCGACAAACTGAAAACCGATAACAGCTAACCGGAAACCAATATGACAGATATCACTGAAATAGCATCCGGCCTGAAGTTCCCCGAAGGACCTATCGCCATGCCGGATGGCTCGGTGATTCTCGTCGAAATTGCTCGCGGTACCCTGTCACGGGTTCAGCCAGACGGCTCTGTGGAAGTCATTGCTGAACCTGGCGGCGGTCCCAATGGTGCAGCCATAGGACCGGACGGAGCCTGTTATATCTGTAATAACGGCGGCTTTATATGGCACGAGAGCAGCACCGGATTGCTCTTCCCTGGCCACCAGCCTGCCGACTATTCCGGTGGACGCATCGAAAGAATAGATCTTGATACCGGTGAGGTTACCGTTCTTTACTCAGAGTGCGATGGTGTAGCGCTTTGCGGACCGAACGATATCGTGTTTGATCGTGATGGCGGCTTCTGGTTCACCGACCACGGAAAGACTCGCGAGCGTGATCGGGACAGAACCGGGGTGTTCTACGCGAAAGCTGATGGCTCTGAAATCAGAGAGGCTATTTTTCCAATGGAAGCCCCAAACGGCATTGGCCTGTCTCCGGACGAGAAAACGCTTTACGTGGCAGAGACGCCAACGGGTCGACTCTGGGCTTATTCCATCACGGCACCAGGCGAAATCGACAGCTCTACCCGGCCCACGATGCTAGCGCAGCTTCCTGACTATCACATGTTTGATTCACTCGCCGTCGATGCCGAAGGCAATGTCTGTGTCGCGACCTTGATCACCGGAGGTGTCAC
Organism: Candidatus Azotimanducaceae bacterium; assembly: GCA_965662805.1. Lineage (GTDB taxonomy): Bacteria > Pseudomonadota > Gammaproteobacteria > Pseudomonadales > Azotimanducaceae > UBA9659. The sequence continues at coordinate 93,163 of CBFIJB010000004.1, forward strand.
TGTCCACGCACCGGACGCTTCCTCAGCCCGGCTGATTTCCATGCCCGATGTCCTGACTACCAACATCTGCTTCGGTGGTGACGACCTGAAAACTGCTTTCATCACATTATCGACGACGGGCCGCCTGGTATCCTGCCCCTGGGAAACCCCGGGTCTTCCGCTGAATTTTCTGAACACGTGATTCGACTGTCAGCGATCCTCCTGTTCTGCCTGTCCCTGCCAATCACGGGGTCAACGGCAGAAATCATGCCGCGGGTACATTTCCTGATTCCCGCGGGACCGGGTGGAGGCTGGGACGGAACCGCGAGAGGCATTGGCGAGGCATTGCAGAAATCAGGCCTCGTAAAAGATGTTTCCTACGAAAACCTCTCCGGCGGCGGTGGCGGCAGAGCCATAGCGAAACTGATCGAGACAGCAAAACGCCAACAGAACACCCTGCTGATCAACTCGACGCCCATCGTGGTGCGCTCTCTCCAGGGAATTTTTCCTCAGTCATTTCGGGATCTGCGTGTCATTGGCTCCGTGATTGCTGACCACACGGCGATACTTGTGAAAGCTGATGCAACCTATCAGTCCTTCAACGACCTGTCTGCCGCCTACAATCTCAATCCCAGATCAATCAAAGTTGCCGGTGGATCTGTCCGCGGCTCAACGGATCACTTTGTGATCGCGAAGGCATTTCAACTTGGTGGCGGAGACCCGCGTGCCGTGGTTTATGTACCCTACGATGGCGGCGGCAAAGCCATGGCAGGACTGCTGACCGGCGAAACCACCGCTTTGTCTACAGGACTCTCTGAAGCCATCGATATGCACCGTGCAGGTGAAGCGAGAATACTGGCCGTGACTTCCACCGAAGGTCTGCCGGAGCTGGCAGACGTACCAACACTGAGGGAACAGGGTATCCAATTTGATTTCGCAAACTGGCGCGGGTTTTTCGCCGCGCCGGGATTACCGGAGGATCAATATCAGAAAATGATCCAGACAGTCGAAGCCGTGACTCAGACACAGGCATTTGAAGATGTCAGAACCAGGAATGGCTGGGCGAAACTGAGCATGACTGATCAGGTATTCTACGAGTTCCTCGAAAAGCAGGAAGCGGAGATAGGTACCCTGATGCGGGAACTCGGATACCTCAGATGAACCGGGTTGCCGGGATCTTTTTTGCTCTTATGTTCCTGGCCTATGGCTACCTGGCCACCGACATTCAACTGGATTTCTGGGCGGAGGAAGAAACCTTCAATGCCCGAACTTTTCCATATCTGATTGCTATTGGCGGCTGCCTGGTCTCTATTGTTCTGGCGGCTGCCCCACCCAGAACCCAAAGCATCGATATCAACCTGAACAATCCAGGTGCGGCAGGTCTGATCTTGCTGATGCTGGCCTACAGTTTACTGCTGGAACCGATGGGATTTCCCCTCGCTACGGCAGCGTTCCTGGCCGGCGCATTACTCCTGCTGGGTGAAAAACGATGGTGGCTTGTGGGATCGATCAGTCTGGGCTTAACACTGAGCATATGGCTCATCATGAGCGGCCTGGGCATATACCTTGACCCCGGAGTACTCAGGTTGTGAAGAGCCCTCAGCTAATAGAGAGCCCTCAGCGAATAAAGAGCCCTCAGCCAATAAAGAGCCCTCAGCCAATAAAGAGCCCTCAGCCAATAAAGAGCCCTCAGCCAATAAAGAGCCCTCAGCC
>CBFIJB010000004.1:94953-215543 GCA_965662805.1 Candidatus Azotimanducaceae bacterium
TCAGCCAATAAAGAGCCCTCAGCCAATAAAGAGCCCTCAGCCAATAAAGAGCCCTCAGCCAATAAAGAGCCCTCAGCCAATAAAGAGCCCTCAGCCAATAAAGAGCCCTCAGCGAATAAAGAGCCCTCAGCGAATAAAGAGCCCTCAGCCAATAAAGAGCCCTCAGCGAATAAAGAGCCCTCAGCGATGATAGACGGCATTCTCCTGGGCCTCGAGACTGTTCTGACACCATTCAATCTCATGTTGGTGCTCATGGGCTGCGCCATTGGCACCATCATAGGCATGCTGCCAGGTCTGGGGCCCATATCGGCGATCGCCCTGATGATACCCGTGACATATGGTTTCGACCCGAGCAGCGGCATGATACTGCTGGCCGGCGTTTATTATGGTGCCATCTTCGGTGGATCAACGTCATCCATCCTGATCAACGCGCCTGGCGTCGCAGGTACGGTTGCCACCGCCTTTGATGGTTATCCCATGGCGAATCAACGAAAAGAACCTGGTAGAGCGCTGGCTACCGCTGCGTGGGCCAGTTTTGCTGGCGGTACGCTCGCGGCCCTGCTGCTTCTGCTCGCCGCGCCCTGGCTCTCAGGTCTTTCACTGAGCTTTCAGTCCGCGGACTATTTTCTGATGATGGTTCTAGGTCTTACGCTGGTCACTGCATTCGCAGGCGAGGGAGGTCATCTCAAAGCATTGGTAATGACATTTTTTGGCCTTGCCCTTTCCACCGTTGGCACAGATCTCACTGCGGGCGTACAGAGATTCACATTTGGTCGCATGGATCTTATTGACGGTGTCAGCTTCCTGCTGCTGGCAATGGGCACCTTTGCCCTGTCTGAGGCGCTGATGATGGTCCTGCGCCTGAAGAACAGCGAGGAGCCGATCAGGGTTCCTGCTTCCGGCCTTGGTCTTTCAAAGAGAGATGCCATTGAGATGGCACCTGCCGTCACCCGATCATCCTTCCTGGGCTTTTTTATCGGTGTTCTGCCTGGCGCAGGCGCGACCATTGCGTCTTTCCTGTCCTACGGGATGGAAAGAGCTTTCTCAAAAAATGCAGAACCCAGATTTGGGGAAGGCAATATTCGAGGCCTGGCAGCTCCGGAAGCGGCTAATAATGCTGCTTGCACCGGATCCTTTGTCCCGTTACTGACACTTGGTATCCCTGGTTCAGGAACAACCGCCGTACTGCTCGGCGCACTCATCGCCTATGGCATACAGCCCGGACCACGACTGTTTATCGATGAACCGGGCGTATTCTGGTCGGTACTGGTCTCCATGTATGTTGGCAACCTGTTCCTGCTGATTCTGAACCTGCCACTGATACCGTATATCGCCAGACTGCTGTCGGTTCCCAGACCCGTGTTGATACCCGTGATTATGTTCTTCTCCATGATGGGTGTTTACCTGGTTTCATTTAACACCTTCGACCTGCAACTCCTGGTCGCGGTCGCCGTTGCAGCCGTAATTCTGCGACTGATGAACTTCCCCATGGCGCCTCTGTTACTCGGGTTCATTCTCGGCGGTATGCTGGAGGACAACCTCAGACGAGCACTGACCATCAGCAATGGAGAATGGACATTCCTCATAGAGAGACCCAGCAGTGTAGTGCTTCTTGTGCTTATTGCGCTGGCGCTCTCTGCCCCTTCGCTTTCAGCAATAGCGAGACTTCTTGTTAAACACAAGGCATCCCGCTAAATTGAACCCGTGGTAGACATCACTGAACTTGGCTGGAACCACTTTTTCCAGCAACAACTGGTCGAAGAAGACCCTTCCTGCAAACCTGCGCGTGTTGTTCGTCAGGATATGAATCAATATCACCTCCTGGGAAACGACGGGCGACTCTCTGGCGTCATCCCCGGGCGTGTTCGCAAGGCTGCATTGAGCAAGGCGGATCTGCCTACCGTCGGCGACTGGATCATCTATCGCAAGATCGAAGGCGGTGAAGCCGGAACCGTACAAATCGAGAAATGCCTGGAAAGGAAGAGCAAGTTTTCTAGAAAGGAAGCGGGTGATGTGGTCGATGAACAGGTGGTTTCCGCCAACATTGACACAGTATTCATCGTCAGTGGTCTGGATGATGACTTTAACCCCAACAGAATCGAGAGATATCTGCTTCTCAGCTGGGACAGTGGTGCGATACCCGTCATTGTTCTTAACAAAGCGGATCTTTGTGACAATCTGGAATCCAGGCTCAAGGAACTTGAAACGATCTCCATGGGCGCGCCTGTGCACGTCATGAGCGCCCTTGATAAGGCGGGCACCGAAGCCCTGCTCGAATATGTCCAACCCGGCACGACCTGTGCCTTCATGGGATCATCCGGTGTTGGCAAATCCACCCTGATCAACCTGCTTCTGGGTTATGAGCGATTCGAAACCGGTGAAGTGAGAGAGGAAGACGGCAAGGGTCGGCATACAACGACTTTCAGAGAACTGGTATTGACTGAAAGCGGTGCGATGATCATTGATACACCAGGCATGCGCGAGATTCAGGTCTGGGCAGATAGCGCTGCGTTATCCCAGACTTTTGACGATATCGAAGAAATAGCGATGGGCTGCAAGTTCAATGACTGCCAGCATGATAAAGAACCAGGATGCGCAATCCACGCTGCTATTGAAGATAATTCGCTCGATGCTGGCCGGCTGGATCGGTACTACAAGTTGAAACGCGAAGTTGAACATTTTGAGAGCCAACAGACGGTTGCCTCCCGTGCGGCAAAAAAGCAGGAATGGAAACGCTTTTCAAAATTGCTGAAGAAACGCCCGGATAAACGGGATTGAGTCTGGCAAAAAAAAGCCGCCCGAAGGCGGCTTTGTATATCTGCGGCGGGACCTGCTATTCCTCCCCCACTGCCTCTTCGAGCATCTTGCGCAGTTCTTCCTGACGGCGTTTTTCACCCGCTATGTAGCGAGCGCCTGCGGCGGACAAGCTACTCCCCCACCGCCTCTTCGAGCATCTTGCGCAGTTCTTCCTGACGGCGTTTTTCACCCGCTATGTAACGAATGTACTGACGCGCCTGCTTCTCTTTTTTCTTATCCAGCTTGATCGCATCACGGAAGGATCTTGTTGCTGAATCCCAGCGTTCAAGCTGCATTTCAGAGATACCTTTCCAGAAAACAACGTCAGCCGGCTTCTTCAATTCGCCCATTTCCTGAGCATCAGCATATGCATCCACAGCTTCTTTGTGGCGATCCTGCTGCGCCAGGGCCTGCGCAAGACGATAGAAGGTTTCACCATTTTCCGCGTACTTCGCAGCGTCTCGCCACGCATCGATGGCATTATTCATTTCCTGGGACAACGTATACGCCGTTGCCAGCAACTTCAGGTTCTTCTCGTTTTCCTCGACAAGATCCTCTTTGATACCTTTTTCAAGAATCTGAGAAGCCTCGTATGGATTGTCAGCGCCCAACAATCGTTGTGCCAACATCACGACTTCCGACTCTTTAGCAAGGAATCCCTGAATATAAGCTGCATAGTAGGCTGACAGAGACGCATCATCACGGCCCTTCTCGCTATACATGCCCGCAAGATGCATCCAGTACTGCTTCTTCGGATAATGAACAATCAGGGTTTCCAGAACACGGATGACATTGTCGACATCGTTCATTTCGTTATACAGAACGACCTGCAGGTACCACCAGTTTTCCTTCATCTCCTTTCCCTGGGAGACGGCAATTTCCTCTACTCGCAAAGCCTGTTTCAGTGATTCCCGGTAGTTACCAAGCTGGTAGTAAGCCGTAGACTTGATAAAGGTGACCTGCGCGTCCGGTGTGCCCTTGAGCGCCATCCAGCGATCAATGTAGGTGATGGCACGCTCATACTGTTCTTCCGAGTAATAGAGCTGGAACAGAGCCCTCAGTGACGATAACTCGAGGGCCTCTGTAATCGTGCCCTGCTTCAGTATCTGCTCGTAGGCATTTATCGTCTTGGGAATATCTTCCATGGTGTAATAAGCAAAGGCCATGGTGTTCCAGATCTGCGCCAGCTCATAGCTGTTCAGCCCCTTCTGTCCCAACGTCTTCTGCAGCAAACGAACGGCGTCAGCAGGCGTACCAGTTGCCTCAGGTACAGGCTCACCCTCTTCCCTGGGTATAGACTCAGGGTCAATCATCAGCTGTGCTTCAGACAGAACCTTGTAGGTTTTCTCGCGCATGGCAGGCACCTTACGCGTCTTTTTCTTTTCCTCTTCAGCATGAGCACTTCCCGCCTCGACAAAACCGAGCCCGGACTGACCCACGATCAGGGGCAACGCCCAAAAAACTGAGAGAGCAATAGCAAGTGCTGTTAATTTTTTTAGCTGCATCATGTTATTTGGCCTCCTAGTCGTCGACCAGTTCGAAGGTGATCTTGTTTTGGACCCCGGCTGTTTCTACGGGCTCTCCATCGATCACTTTCGGCTTGTATTTAAACTTCAGAGCTGCCTTTGTTGCTGCCCTGTCGAACACACTGTTGGGCGAATCGAAACACTCACCGGTATTTCGCGAATTCTTGATCCAGCCACAGTTAGAGACAACAAACGGATCCTTCACCAGACCCTGTTCGGATACGGTAAACTCGACGATAACCCAACCGGTCATACCACGACTCAGTGCTCGCCGCGGATACTGCGGCTGTACTTTGACGATCGGCAGATATTCACCATCGGAGATACCGAATCCGCCCCCGCCTACCTGAACACCAACGTTCAGATCAACACCACTCATGCTGAATCCTGCATTGTCCACATTGACGTTAAAGTCCTGTGGCGGTGTTTCCGGTGGTGGTTCGTCAGGGGGTGGTGGTTTCTTTGGTTTACGCTGCTTGGTCTGTACTTCCTGGTCCTGTTTGACGCGGACAAAATCAACAAGATTTCCGATTTTGTCGTCCGTGAGTGCGCTGTCAGCACCCTGGATCAGGGCCTGCATGAGATAAAAAAGTGCCAGTGTTACAACAACACCGACAACAACAGAGAGACTGAATCTTATTACCATGTACCCTCCTAGTTCGCGTCTTCGCCAGCGATGGCGACTTGGTTAATACCAATGTTACGCGCTGCTTCCATGACGGCAAGCACCTTTTCTACCTTGGACTCACCGTCAGCCTGAATCACAAGGCCACCCTTGGGATTCTCGGCGTGCAGCCTTTCCATCATTGGCCGGACATTTCGGACATCGACCTTCTTCTTGTCTATCCAGATAGCGCTATCAGATGCGACACCAACCAGGAGAGATACAGTTTTCTTGAACTCAGCGGTTTTGGTGTCAGGCCGATTAACTTCGACACCGGTTTCCTTGATAAAGGTCGCCGTGACAATGAAGAAAATCAGCATGATAAACACCACGTCCAGCATGGGTGTCAGGTCAGCAACCTTTTCTTCTTCTTGTTTTGTGGGTCTTCGCATTTGCTTACTCGATCTTGTTACCCGCTAGTGATCCATTGTCAGCGTGTCTTCCATGTAGCTCTCTTCAGAAGACACCTTGGACACGATAAATGTATTCGCCAGAACGCCCGACAGAGTTGCGACCATACCTGACATTGTCGGGATAGTCGCTGCCGAAACACCTGCCGCCATGGATCTCGCGTTACCACCTGAATAGGTCATTGCCTCGAACACCTGAACCATACCGGTTACGGTGCCCAGAAGACCCAGAAGGGGCAACAGGGATATCAGTGTTTTGATAAAACTCATATTCGCCTGAAGCTTGATATTCACTTCTGAAATCAGCCGTTCGCGAATCATACGCGCGTTCCACGAGGTTCTTTCCGGACGCCCTTCCCAGTACGCCAGCGCTCTTCCAACATCCTGCTTGTGTTCAGTATTGATAAACCACAAGCGTTCGAAAATCAGCGCCCACATGACAAAGGTTGCTGCGGCGATGAGATATAACACATCGCCACCAGCTTCCAGAAAGGTCCGTATGGCTACAAATATAGCTTCCATACTTACTTGCCTGCGTTTTCAGCGTGCTCCGCTACAAGGCCAGCACTCTGCTCCGTGAGGATGTGCAGAATACCCTTGGCGCGCGAGTCGACGATAGAGTGCAACAGCACCGTCGGAATCGCGACAGTCAGACCCAGCACGGTCGTGATCAGTGCCTGAGAAATACCGCCAGCCATCGTCTTCGGATCACCGGTACCAAACAATGTGATTGCCTGGAACGTTACGATCATACCGATAACCGTACCCAGCAGACCCAGCAGTGGTGCAACCATGGAGATGATCTTGATAAACGCGATCCGAGCATTAATAGACGGTTGCTCTTTCAGGATCGCCTCATCAAGTTTCAGCTGCAGCGTTTCTGCATCGATATCCTTGTTGTCGTGATAGACCTTCAGAACTCGTCCCAGAGGGTTGCTTGTATCAGCACTGCCCGCATTGCCAGCCTGCTTCTTAACCTTGCCACCGACCAGTGTCAGGGTAATGAAACGCTCAATAGATAGCAGCAGTGCAATGATACCGAGTGTGATAATCACGTAACCCGGGGTACCGCCCTGCTGAACTCGCTCTTCGAGTGTAGGTACCTGAACCTGCAGTGACAGCAGCTGTCCTCGAGTCGGGTCAAGTGCAAATGGCACAAATCCGCTTGACGCACCCTGCAGATCGCCTGCAGACGATACAAATCGTGCTGCGGGCTGGCGCGGCAGCTCGAGTACGTTACCTGTATCAATGTCGTAATTAACATATTCGCCATCGGCTACCAGGTTAAAGGAACCAACACGAACGACTTCCTTTTCAACCTGTTCACCGTCAAGTGTCACAACGGTCGTGGTGAAACGCGTGATCTTGGCGCTTTCCGTCATCTCACGCTGCAGTTCAAACCACAGCTGTTCAATCTCTTCGATGGTCGCGAGCTTGGAGCTCTTGCCCATGGACTGGGCAAACTCACCCAGCCATTCGCCACGTCCTGGCAGTTGAGCCGAAACGATGGAGCCTTCGAAGACACCCTGCGTATCGCCAGCAACCTGCTGAAGCACACCAAACAGTTCTCTTAATGAACCGAGACGCTTGGCAAGGATTTCCTGTCTGGCAGCAATATCCTGTTCGTTCTTCTCGAAGATATTCTCAAGACGCTCTGCCTCAGCTTCTTCTTCACGCTGCATGCGTTCGGCGTTACGAACTTCCTGCGCCTGCTGTGCTTTGTCCGCGAGGAATTCCTTCTCACGCTGATCATTAACACGACTATTTACTACCTTGCCCTCTTTAACGAGCTCAAGCAGCTCCGCCAGTGTTTTGGCCGGAATTTCTTCTTCCGCTGCATAAGATGCCCCGCTGGATGCCAGGGTCACAGCCATCACAAAACCTAATACTTTCTTCATGACTTATTCTCCTGGAGCCGGAACTGGCAAATGAACGAGATCGGCTGTCTGGGTCTTACGGGCAATTCTCAGTCCATCGCGAACACCACGTCGGAATTCATCACTCAGCATCACCCATTGACGAGCCGAGTTATCCCAGACACCGGTTGATTCACCGTCAGGGGTCTGGAAGACCAGAGCAACTCTTCCCCATTTGAGCATGTCAACCTGGCGCGTTGCGCCATCCAGCTCAATCGTATCCGTATAGGCTTCAATCGTCGTGCCGTAAGTGTTCTCAACCTGGTAGGCCTGCAAGACCTGGCTGAATTTCTCAGCAACAGATACATCAGAACGATCCAGAGTGTCCTTGAGGAAATCGATTCGTTCCCTGCGTTCACTGATGAGGAACGGTATGTCTAGATCAACGAACTTCTCGAGATTCTCGATCATTCTTTCGATCAGCGGACCGATCTGGCGTTCAATAACCGTGACCTGGTCAATAGATTCTTCCAGCTCCGCGAGTTCCTGCTCCTGATTACTGATCAGTCTTCGCTGCTGCTGGTTATAGACACGGAGACCGTCTACAACTTTCATGACTGTCTTGTACTGTTGCAGAAGGTCACGAGTTTCCTCGGAAACCTGATCGATCTTTGCCTGAGATTTTGCGCCGTCAACGGTTGTTGATGAGCGCACACCGAGCACCTCATCGAGAGACGCCGCGTATACCTCACTGGCACTAATCAAAGACAGCAGACACAGGGCTTTGACCACCGTGCCGAGTCTCATCTGGTGCTTTTTCATGCTGATACCTACTGGGGTTTGTTGCTTTTATCGTTATGTTGGATCAGGTGCCCAGAATTGCAGAAAAAACGACTCTGGCGCAGCCGATCAGGCCGACAGAATGAGGAAGGCAGAATGGATTGTCAAGCAAACAGCCACGCAAATGACCTCCTTGAACTCACTTCTGCATTGTCAAGTAGTACGTTGATTTTTGTAGCAAAAACAACGGGCATTCCATGAAGCCATTCGAGCACTAAATTGGTGCTAGATCGTCAACGTCATGAACTCACTGTCAACTTCCGAAAGACGATTCTCGCTGGTCACAACTGAACGGGCAGGTTTACCCGTCAAATACTTTTTCGCCACACGGTGCAGGTCGTCCTGCCGGACATCGAGATACCGTCGACGCGAATTCTCCCGGTGCTCTGCGGTTCGCCCGAAGAGCCCATGATGATAAGCCTGCCGGATCTCGCCAGCCGGAGAGCCTGGTGCATCCACAGAACTGATAGCGCCCAGCACTGCCTCCTCGAGCATTGAATCCGTAATGTCTGTGTTAACAGCCCACTCGACGGCTCTGCTGAAAGTCTCAAAAGTCTCGGTAAGTCGCGGATCCCGGTAAGAATAGAACCTGAATACACCATTGGTGCTGTCATGGCCTGCACCACCGCCATAGGCACCACCTTTCTCTCGAATCTCCGAATGCAGAAAATTGTTTCTCATCACACCGGCAAGGATAGATAAGCTGGCGGCGTCTTCGTCGTTCTCCGGCACGGTGGCGTAAGCACTGGCGCAATAGTTGACCTGGGTTGTCACGACGAAAGCTTTGTCCCGGGACTCCTCGAAAGATGCAACTTTGAGCGGTTCACCGTTTGCCGGTGCTGGACTCTTCCATAGAGACTCGACGACGCTGGTGATCTCACGGAGAAACTCTTCCTCAGCAATAACCAGAAGCTCAGGCTCTGTTGATCTCAGGCTTTCATGTAACCGTTGCAGAGACTCGCAGGTCGAGGAAAGTGCATGATCATCACTGATAGAGGCTGCAAGCATCTTGAGCCTTTGGATTCCAGGAATGCCGGACAGGAAATCGTTCAGATAAGAAACCGGTCTAAGGGATGCTGCTGCTGCCGACATCGCATACTGGTGGCCGTTACCGGCTACGCTGTTTAAACGCCGCATTGCCAATTGCTGGATCAGCTCACGCACGCGTTCCGTCTCGTCAAATCTTGGTGCGAGAACCGTGTCCTGCACCAGCTTTGCCATTTCTTCAGCTTTATTGTTGAGCGTCCGGCTGGATATCGTCAGATATCCCCGGCCTGAATCACAATCGTCCGTTTCTGCTCTTAAAGACGCAAAGGCCGATATTCCTCCGGTCGCCCTGTGCTGCAGATGCTGGGTAAGTAAATAGTCTCTGTCCGCCGAACCTACTTCCGAGACTATCTGGGTGTATACCGGCAAGAGTCCAAGAAGATCTTCAGAGACCTCGGCCAGCGGGCTGACTACCTGATGATAGGTGATGCCGTTGGTGCCGGCGCTCGCTGTATTCAAAGTCAGGTTGCCTGAGTCATTGCCTGCGACGCTAGGGAAACTTCGGGCAACAGGTATATCCTCACGAGTTACCCGGGGCAGAACGTCAAGATTCTCTTCCTGTTCCTGACGTTGTTTTAGTGCACTGGCCAGATCAATCACACGAGCAACGTCGTCGTTATCCATGGATTCGCGTAATGCTTTCAACCGCTGACGCTCTTCCTCAATCAACTTTGAACCAAGTTCCCTGTCAGGTTTCATGACAACCCGAACCCTGTGGGTGTTGTTCAAAAGCAGTTCCCTGATCAGCTTCCGGATGAAATCGGGATCCTGTATCTCCGTTCGAAGTTCTGCCAGAACAGCATCAAGATCCAGCAGTGCAATCGGGTCACCCCGGTGAATGGCCGCGGACATACAGGAAAAAATAATCTGCAGGCCATAGGGCCAGCCATCGCCGCCAATTTCCCGCTGCGAGAGTTCAAGCTGGTGCAGAACCGCTTCCAGCTTTTCTACCTCAATACCCTCTTCCGCCACCCGCTCGAGCACTTCCAGAATCAGCGCTTCAATGGCATCAGCATGGTCAGGTTCGCTGCCTTCAACACCACACATGAAATTCATTTCCATGTGTTCCTCTTCAAACCCACACATAGGTGAAGCCGCGGTGGCGAGATCGCTCTTCTCCAGCGCCTGTCTCAAGGGGGATGCACTGGTATCCAGCAAGACATCGGACAGCAAATGACACTTCAGCAGCATCTTCAGGTCTGTATTTCTGCCCAGTAACCAGGCTATGACAATATGCGTCTTTCGACTCAAATCATCATCATCGACCGGATAGCTGATTTCGTGGTTCACAGGTTGGCGGTACCTTGTTTCGGGTGAAACCGATATCTGCTCTACAGGTTTAGGATGAAGCCGATCCAGCGCGAGCTCTGCAATTTTCTGCTGTTGAACAGCCGCACTGATATTGCCGAAGGTCATGAAAACAGCGTTGGACGGGTGATAGTGCGACTCATAAAAAGCCTTCAGCTGATCATAGGTAAGATCAGGAATGGCAACCGGATCACCGCCACTGTTGAAGTGGTATGTCGATGAGGGATAGAGCACTTCCTGTATGCCGTGATAAAGCATCGACATCGGAGAGCTGGTGTCGCCCTTCATCTCATTGTAGACCACACCTTTGAACAGCAATGAAGATTCCGGATTGTCCGGCTCCTCAAACTCCAGTCTGTGACCTTCCTGGGCGAAATCGAGCGGGTCCAATCTGGAAAAGAAGACAGCGTCAAGGTAGACCTCCAGAAGATTGAAGTAGTCTTTCTCGTTCTGGCTGGCAAAAGGATAGGCTGTGTAGTCACTCGTTGTGAAGGCGTTCATGAACGTATTCAGTGACCGGCGGATCATCAGGAAAAACGGATCACGAACCGGAAACTTCTCGCTGCCACAAAGCGCGGTATGTTCAAGAATATGGGCAACGCCACTGGAGTCTTCGGGCACGGTACGAAAGGCCACCATGAACACATTCTCGGCGTAATCATTCGCCAGATGAAAATGCCTGGCACCGCTGACATGCTTGTACTCCTCTACCGTGAGGTTTAACGCGGGAATGTCACGGGTTCGCTCAAGTGTAAAGCCAGTATCTTCGAGCTTGGGGGTCACATCAGCCATCAATATCCCTCCGGGTGTTCCCGGTCAAATTGTTCCCAATACTCGCCAATGGTCTCCCGCATCTCTCGATGCAACAGAACAATGGATAAGAGGTTTGGCAGCGCCATCAGCGCCAGTGTTACCGCTGACACGAGCCACACAAGAGAAGTATCGGCAATCGCTGCCAGAAAAAAACCGAGCACATAGAAAATTCGATATGGCAGCACCGATTTGATACCAAACAGATACGTCATGGCGCGGTCCCCATAGTAGGACCATGCAACTGCAGTGGTAAACGCAAACAGTACGAGCGTCACTGACACAATATACTTGCCGTAATCCCCGAGTAAGCCACGCCCGAATGCCTCGGTCGTTAACTGAACCGAATGCACCAGCGACCGGCCAGTGACAGTCACCTTGTTTTCCAGCTTGCCATCAACGATGGTAAGACTGCCCGTGAATGGCTCACCGTCGCTGGTGTAGCGAACGTCTTCCGCAATAGAACGGTTATGCAGAACCGTAAACCCACCATCAGTGGTTCGACCATCCACAACGGTCAGCTCTCCGTCAAAAGACACCACGTCCGACTCACCGAAATTCAGATAGGCAAACAAGGCCTCTCTGTCCTGCTCTCGCTGTTCGGAGTAATTACCCTCAAGGTAGTGCATATCGAAACGCTGAAACTTGTTGTCAATTTTCTCAGTCCATACACCTGATGAGAGAATGACCAGCCCGGTCAAAGTACAGATAATGATGGTATCCAGAAAAGGCTCGAGAATAGAGACCATGCCTTCAGAGACAGGTTCATCTGCTTTTGCCGCCGCGTGCGCGATTGGCGCACTGCCCTGCCCCGCTTCATTTGAGAATAGCCCGCGATTTACACCCCGGTTGAACGCATAGGCAAAACTGGCGCCAAGAAAGCCTCCAGTCGCTGCCGACCCGGTAAAGGCATCCTGGAAGATAACGATAAACGAAGGCACCACCTGCGGCAGATTAACGGCTATCACGGCAATGGCACCGAAGAAGTAAACCACCGCCATAAATGGCACAACTCTTTCCGCCACCTTCACGATTCGCGTCACCCCGCCTACGATGACCATAAACAGCAACGCTGCCAGCACAGCTCCTGTAATCCATTCAGGCACGCCAAAGGTGGCAGCCATACCGTTAGCGATATTGTTGCTCTGTGGCAGATTTCCGGACCCGAGCGAACTGATGACGGTGGCGACCGCAAAGAACACTGCCAGCCATTTCATATTCAACCGGCGTTCCATGACATACATTGGCCCGCCCACAATGTGCCCTTCCTCGTCGACCATTCTGTACTTGTGCGACAAAGTGACCTCAACAAACTTGGTCGTCATTCCAAAGAACGCAGTCATCCACATCCAGAAAAGTGCTGCAGGACCACCCAGGTAGATTGCGAGCGCTACACCGCCAATATTTCCGGTTCCGACTGTGCCGGAAATTGCCGTAGCCAGGGCCTGGAAGTGCGTCGCATCACCCTTGGCATCCTTCTTGTCGTATTTACCTCGAACAACGCGTATGGCGTGATTAAAGAAGCGGATCTGGGGAAATTTGAGATACAGGGTAAAAAAGACACCGGTACCCAGAAGCACGAAAGGAAACCACTGAGCTGAACCCAGGAAACCGTCCATCAGGTTCAATACATCTGTCAGGCCACTGACAATATCTTCGTTCAAGAGAATTCCTCTAAGGCTAGGGAAAGACAAGGCAAGGACCTTATCAAATTCCCGGCCAGCTTGTCTCTGAACACCGGGGTTTTAAAGCTGGCGCGGGCAGGCCAGGCGGATGGCAAGACCTTTTTCATCACGCCTGACGTCGCCGCGAAGTAAAACATAACCGGCGGCAGCAACCAGCATAAGCACCATCGCGTCCAGTATGTCGTCCTTGGCGACAAGCTTTCTTGGGTAATCGGCGACGGCCTGCTCGAAGACAGCATCTGCATCGATATGCTCTCGCAGCAACCCAAGACGTTCTGACTGTCCTTCCTTCGTTTTCTTGGGTGCGAGAATGCGACCATCAGACATGCCCCGAAAACACAGCTCCGGGTGAGACTCGTATATCCGTCGCTGCCAGGACGGCGTTCTCAGCAAAGCTTGATCCACTTCCCTGATCTTCGGGCATATATACCAGGCCTGAAGAGAGAGCTTCTTGCCATGGTTACGCTTATTGATCCGACAGGCCTCCTCGAAAGAGTCGGCATAAACCGCTTCACGACTGGGTACAGGAAAGACACTGGAGGTCTGTCCTGGCAGACGCGCACGAATGACGCTCTCAAGATCACGCTCAACGGCCTGCGTCAGCCCCTGAGGAATATCCACCAGAAACGTTGCGCCGGGATAGCTGTCAACCAGCTCAGCGAAACCGGGGAACAGCCGGATTGGCCCGTTTGAGGGACAGGCAACCCAGCCGCCGCGACAGCCATCCACACCAACGAAAGATCGATCAGCCACTCACGGCTTCACGCATGGTGACAAACTCTTCCGCCGTGGTCGGATGAATACCTACCGTTGCGTCAAACTGTGACTTGGTCACCCCCATTTTCATTGCAATCGCAATTCCCTGAATAATCTCACCAGCCTCAGACCCAACCATATGAACACCAAGCACCCTGTCTGTTACCCGGTCGACAATAATCTTCATCATGAATTTTTCGTCGCTGCCACTTAATGTGTGCTTGAGCGGTCTGAAACTGGAGCGATAGATATCAATATCATCACAGACTTCTCGTGCCTGCGCTTCCGTCAGACCGACTGTACCGACATTAGGCTGGCAGAATACTGCTGTGGCGATATTGTCGTAGTCCATGACACGTTTCTCCCCAAGAAACTGTGTGCTGGCGAAACACATGGCTTCCTCAATGGCGACAGGCGTCAGCTGCAGTCGGTCTGTCACATCGCCCAGGGAAAAAATACCCGGCTCACTGGTTCTGAATTCATCATCAATAATGATGGCGCCATTTTCCCTTTGCGCCACGGCGACATTCTCAAGACCAATATCCTGGACAGCCGGGGCTCGTCCCGTAGCATAAAGCACCAGATCAGCGTCAAAGGTATCCCCGCTCGCAAAATGCACAAGCAGAGTACCGTCCTCGCGTTTTTCAATGCGCTCCACATGGGTTTCATACGCGAGATGGATGCCTTTCTTAGTAAGTTCATCACTGACGGCCTGACGAATATCGATATCAAAACCACGCAGAACCAGATCCCGCCGATAAGACAAGGTTGTTGCTACGCCGAGGCCGTGGAAGATCCCGGCAAATTCGACGGCAATGTATCCGCCACCTACCACCAGTGCCCGCTTTGGCAGCTCCTCCAGATAGAACGCTTCATTGGATGTAATAACATGTTCGCTGCCAGGGAACTCCGGGACAACAGGCCAGCCGCCCGTCGCGATCATAATTCGTTCCGTTGATAAGGTCTCGCCGTTGACCTCCACATGATTGGCATCAACGATACGGGCACGGCCGTCGTAGTGCGTGACGCCCGCATTATCAAGAAGCCCCTTATAGATTCCGTTCAGCCGCTCGATCTCAGCATTCTTGTTGGCGAGCAGTCTCTGCCAGTTGAAGTCAGGCGCCGCGACGTCCCAACCGAACCCCTCGGCATGGTGGTATTCCTCGGAAAAATGTGAGGCGTATACAAACAGCTTCTTGGGTACGCAACCCACATTGACGCAGGTTCCTCCCATAAACTTGTCTTCGGCTGTGGCAACCCTGGCACCGTAGGCCGCGCTCATGCGCGCAGCTCGAACGCCACCGGAACCCACGCCAATTACAAAAAGATCGTAGTCATAGACTGCAGCCATACCTGTTCCTTATCGCTTTGTACGGAGATGCTCGCATAGGAGGCGCTCGAAGCTTACCATTTGAACCCATGAGATTTCCCCTTACAGAGTATGGCAGCGATGATTTTGTTACATTCGGCTTGCAGTCCAGCGCACTGGATTCAAATGATCAGCAATCTGCTGAGCTGAGGCTATCCTGGGACCTCTCAAACCTGGAAGCCTGTATCTGGCCTGAATTTCGAGAACTGAGGCGCGAGGATGAATTATGGCGCAGCACCTGCCTGGAACTGTTTGTCGGGTTTCCCGGGACCAGTGCCTACCTCGAGTTAAACTTCTCGCCTTCGGGCAGTTGGAACGCCTATCACTTCACGAATTATCGCGAGAACATGATTCTTTCCCGCGACGTTGAAGTGACAGAGATCGCGACCCGTGGCAAACAGGTTCTCACGGCAGTTGTTCAGGTTTCTCGCCAGACGACACCTGCCCGGATCGGACCTGCCGCTGTCATAGAAACAACTGCAGGAGAACTTCGCTATTTCGCCGTTGAGCATGGAGAAAAGCCGGATTTTCATGATGCCACTCTGCATCAGCGTGTGGATCATCTATAGTTCAGGGCATGGTTCAACCAAACGATTTCAGATTCGGTCTTGACGCGCTGCTTGCGGACCCACAAAGACTGGGGCAGTTAAACAATGCCAGGGTCGGCCTCGTGGCCCACCCTGCTTCAATCAGCAGCAGTAACGCCCATAGCATCGACGCACTCATCGCCGCCGGCTGTAATATTGTACGCGCGTTTGGCCCCCAACACGGGATGCGCGGCGACAAGCAGGACAACATGATCGAGTCCGAAGACTACCTTGATCAACTGCATCAACTGCCGGTCATCAGCCTGTATGGAGAACACCGTTACCCGACGCCGGAGATGCTGGCTGATCTGGATATCGTGCTATTCGACCTTCAGGATATTGGTTGCCGTATCTACACCTATATCACGACCCTGCAATATTTTTGCGAAGCCTGTGCGCAAGCAGGTACAGAGTTGTGGGTTCTCGACAGGCCCAACCCTGCTGGTCGTCCCGCAGACGGCTTATATCTGGAGCCGGGTCAGGAAAGTTTCGTCGGTTGCGCGCCAATTCCAACACGTCACGGACTGACAGTCGGTGAACTCGCCACCTGGTTAAGCGCCAGGTTGCAGACGCCGTTGAACCTGTCAGTGATAGCCATGGAAGGTTACGACCCGGATGGTACAGGCCTGGGTTGGCCGACCAGCCGCCCCTGGATTAACCCAAGTCCGAATGCCGCCAGCGTGAATATGGCACGGTGCTTCCCCGGAACCGTTCTGCTGGAAGGCACAACCTTGAGCGAAGGCCGGGGCACCACGGTGCCCCTGGAAGTGCTCGGCGCACCGGACCTGCCGATTCAGCATATTCTGCAATACCTCCACAAAGAAGTACCTGATCTGCTGGCACCCGTATACATTCGCGAATGCTTTTTTTCCCCGACCTTCCATAAACACGCTGGCGAGTTATGTGCGGCAATTCAGATCCACACGGATTTCCCCGGATACCAGCATGACCGGTTTCGCCCCTACAGCCTGATTGCCGCCTGCCTGAAAGCGATTCGACACCTGGTTCCAGAATATGATCTCTGGCGTTACCACGAGTATGAGTATGAGCTGGACAGAACGCCCATCGATGTCATTAACGGCGGTGATGCACTCAGAGTCTGGGTTGATCAACCCAAGTCATCCCTGCATGACCTGCTGAAGCGAATCGAATCGGACGCCTCACGCTGGGTAGAAGAAAGAAGCGATTACCTGCTGTACCCTCACTCACCATAGCTCACGTCCAGGCGCAAGCCATGATAGAATCCGCCGCTTTCTGAAGTCGGACAGCAGGATCATGACAAACGCATACAAAGTCGCCGTACTCCCCGGAGATGCAATCGGGCCCGAAATCATGGCTCAGGCCGTCAGGGTGTTCGACCTGTTACAGCAGAAACGTGATGTATCCTTCGAACTGATCACAGCGCCTTTTGGTGCTCATGCCTACTTCGATGAAGGCAAAGCCTTCCCGGACAGCACCAAAGCCATCTGTGATGAAGCCGACGCCATTCTCAAAGGACCCGTGGGACTTTCCCATGAGGAATCAAAAAAAATTCCAGTAGAAGAACAGGCTGAACGCGGCGCGATTCTGCCCCTTCGTGCCCGATACAACACTTTTGCCAACTTCCGTCCTATCACGTTGAGCAAAGACATGGCACATTTCTCCCCGCTTAAGCCCGAAATCATTCAGGACGGCATTGATATCCTGCTGATCCGCGAGCTGGTGGGTGGCCTTTATTTTGGCCAGAAAGAACGTGGTGTAAACGATCAGGGCCAGCGCTACGTGCATGAAATGCTTGAATACACGGAAGAACAGATTCGTCAGGTTCTCGTTGTCGCCTTTGAACAGGCCCGCAAGCGCAAAAAGCGTCTGCATAACATCCACAAAAGTAATGTGCTGATGTCCAGCGTGTTCTGGAATGAGGTGCTTGATGAGGTCCATCAGGATTATCAGGATGTTGAAGTCATACACCTGCTGGTCGATGCAGCGGCAACAGCCCTCTGCCTGAACCCGGGGCAGTTCGATGTCATGGTCATGGAAAACATGTTCGGTGACATTCTCAGCGATCAGGGGGGCGGTATCCTGGGATCACTGGGACTTATGCCATCAGCCTGTATCGGACCCGAGAAAGCGTACTATGAACCTTCTCATGGTTCTGCCCCGGACATCGCCGGCAAGAACATCGCTAACCCCTACTCCATGATCGGCTCCGTGGCCATGATGCTCGAGATGAGCTTCAACATGGAAACTGAAGCCGCCATGGTATGGAAGGCTATGAAGAATGTCTTTGAGGCAGGTTATTCAACCGCAGATCTGTCGCGATCCAGTGATGACATCCAGCTCGTCAGCACCGACCAGTTCGGCGACAAGGTCATAGAGAAACTGGAAGCGCTTTTATAGACCGTGCGCGGGACGAAGCTCTAAAGCTGTCCCACCGTGTCATAGATCGAGAAGAGCATGACCCAGACAGAAAGCCAACCCCAGCCAATAAAGGCCCACATGAGCAAGGGCTGCTCGAAGAGATCACCGAGGATATTGACCACTGAGTCAACCACGAAAAATTTCAGAACAGCTTTAATCCAATCAACAATAAACATGTCTTGCCTAAAAAGGGGTTTACGAAACGCGCGTATTCTAACGTCGCATAACTCGTTTTGAAAGACTGGCTTTAGAAAGCATCGCTATTGAAAAACTGGACGGTTTTCCTCATAAGCCTTGAACTTAACGATGTCCGTTTCGAGCTTCTCGTACACGGCCATCACATCAATTTTTTCATCAAACTGGACGCGCTTGGAAAACAGCGTGACCGGAAACACGAAGTTGTCCGTTTTGCGCCAACGCAACGCCTTTGAACTACCAATATCATCTTCGTAACTCACCCAGTGCAAACCGAATTCCGTCACCAGGATATCGCCGAAAACAATACCCAGACCCTGCCACTCGCGCACATCTGTGGAACGAATAGCCTTCCTATCAACCAGATCCTGCAGCACCTTGAGATCAGACTTATCTTCCTTAAGTTTCAGAATACCCAGACGACGGGCAATCAAATCAGTGATCTCCCGTCTTTGAGTATTGAGCGCATAACGTTGGCCAAGAGAGAGATCCGCTACTGTGGCTGGGGTCTCCTCAATCTCGAACTCATAACGCTCAAGTTCCTCAGGCGTCAGCTCGGGCAGGCCGGACTCTTCAGCAATCGCCAGTAGTGAAACGCTGGTGACACAAAATACTGCTAACAGGCGAAAGGCTTTCATATTAACGGAACCATAAACAACGGGAGTTCCCATTTTAGGATAAAATCGATGTCGAAATCAGAGGAGACTGACGCACTGGACAAGCAGCTCATCGAAAAGATCTATACATCGGATGGGCAGTTCGTGCTGGCCATCACCGGTGGCGGCACCAGTATCGTCAGTCATCTGTTCAGTGTGCCAGGCGCGTCCGGAACGGTTCTGGAAGCCTGTGTGCCCTATCATCAGTCATCACTGGCAATCTATCTGCGCTCCAGAACCCCAGCTAACTGCAGCTCTGCCACAGCACGCGCCATGGCCATGGTAGCCTATGAAAGAGCCTGCATGTACGGCTCAGATCAGCCGCTGGTGGGCATAGGTTGTACCGCGGCGATAGCAACCAATCGGACCCGCAGGGGTGCAGATAGATGCCACATAGCAGTACAAAGTGAACAGTCGACCATGACATTCGACCTGGCACTGGAAAAGTCGCTATCGAGAGCCCAGCAAGAAAAGCTGTGTGCAGATCTGGTTCTGTACGCTATTGCATCCGGTTTACATCACAAGATGCCGGAGCCCCACGAACAGGTAGTCACGCAAAAGCTGCTGGCTCCTGAACCCTGGCGCGATCTGTTGAACGGGGTGATCCACCATACCGGCACGACCGACTACCAGGTCGTATTCCCGGGCGCTTTTAACCCCTTGCATGACGGCCATCGTCGAATGATAGAGATCGCCCGCCAGCGGATTCCAGGAAAATTCGCCCTGGAACTCTCCATTGAAAACGTCGACAAGCCGCCTCTCGACTACCTCACTCTGGGGGAACGCCGGAACGACGAGTACGAGATAGTCTTTACTCGTGCGCCGACATTTCAACAGAAATCCGTGATTTTTCCGGGTGCTACATTTGTCGTCGGCCTGGATACGATCGTGCGTATTGATGACCCCAAATACTATGACGGCAGTCTCGACAAACGGAATCAGGCGATCGCAGATATTCGAAACAACGGCAACCGATTTCTCGTCTTCGGACGACTCGGGGACCAGCATTTCATGACACTGGAGGATGTCAGCCTGAGCGACTCATTACAGCAGATCTGTGATGGCGTCACAGCTGATGAGTTTCGCATGGATATCAGCTCTACAAAGCTCCGCGAAGAGAATAGAACATGAAGCAGCTGGACCGTTATCTCGCAACGACCGTCGCCACCACCATGGCACTATCCTCCATGGGGCTAGTTGCTCTGTTTCTGATTTTTACTTTTCTCGATCAGATCGAGGATGTGAAAAACGACTACACGCTATGGCTCGCTGCTCAATATGTGACCTACAGCATCCCTCGAATGTTTTATGAAACCCTGCCCTATGCTGCGTTGATAGGGTGCCTCTCGGGTCTCGGCCTCCTGGCGAGCAACAGCGAACTGATTGTCATGCGCAGCTCTGGTGTCTCCACCTGGCAGATCACCTGGGCAACCCTGAAACCCGCACTGGCACTGGTGATTGCAGGGCTGCTGGTCGGTGAACTGTTACTACCGGACTTTGAACGCACCGCACGCCTTATGCGGGAAAACGCAACGGAACTGGACATCACACCACAAGGTGGATTCTGGTACCGGGAGAACGAGCAGTACATGCATTTCAATACCATCACTCCTGATGGTGAACTGTACAACATCAACAAATACGGTGCTGCCGAAGAAACACTGTCACACACACTCTGGGCAGAGAGCGCACGCTACAGGAAAGACCAGGGTGATTGGTTGTTGAGCAACGTCATTATCACAGAGCTGAACAACAACCATCAGACGCGCCGGTTACCTGAGATGATCTGGCAAACAACGCTGACTCCGGAACTTCTGAAAACAGAAATTCTTGTCGAGCCGGACAAGATGTCGATACTGGAACTGCGACGTAAGATTGATTACATGAAATCGGAGGGTCTGAACACGAGCAGATTCGAATTGGGTTTCTGGACCAAAGCATTCCAGCCACTGGCATCCTTGAGTCTTGTATTCGTGGCTATTTCCTTTATTTTCGGCCCGTTGCGTGAAAGCAACATGGGTATGCGCGTCGTCACCGGACTTGTGATTGGCATATTATTCAAGTTTGTGCAGGATCTGCTGTCTCCAGCCAGCCTGGTATTTGGCTTCCCGCCGATCCTGGCAACACTCGTTCCCATATTACTCTGCCTCACGGCCGGGGCCCTTCTCATGCGGAGAGCTAACTAGATGTCTACCCTCTTATCCCAGGCCCTGCCGCATCTGGGCGCAGCTGTGATTGTCGTTTGCCTTGTCGCAGCGCTTCTTAGAACCAGCAATGCATCGCTCAAAATCAGGCGAATCATTGTACCGATACTGTTTATTTTCATGCTGATTCCTTATCCGGAATACAGCCTGTCGCACTATGTTCGCGTTGTTACCGGAGATCTCTCGATTACCGGACTGATAGTTTTGTCGCTTGTCCTTCTGGATGACCTGCTGGAGCGGCGACTCACTATAGATCGCAAACATCTGCTTGAAATTTCCGTTGTCGTGGTGCTCGCCGCCTGCGCGCTCTACCCGACCGCACTCGGACTCACCTACTTCGATCTTTATCGCTTCGGTTACTACCCGATTGTGCTGGCTCCAGTGACATTTGTGATCTTTGCCACGACCGCCTGGTATGGACGCAGACTTGCACCTGTTCTGCTCGCCGCAGGATTCATCGCTTTCGCCTTTGGCGTTCTTGAATCGGACAATCTTTGGGATTACCTGCTGGACCCGGTTATTTTCATTTACTGTCTGACGCTGGTAATCAGACATCGGAAAGCACTGCCATCTTTCCGTTTGAACCAGGAACATTTCGAAACCACTGCAGCGATAACCATCGCTACTTTTCTGGCGTTCTCGATCTATCTAGCGAAGTTCAACGAACCGGCGTTTCGCTACGAGTTCACGATTGAAGACGGATTCATTGAAGGGTGCACCGTCATCGTCCTGTTGACGACAATGATTGTTTGCGCGCGACGTTTCTGGGCTCTAAGAGGAGTTCGTTCAAAGCTGTTTTTGTCGGTAACCGCTCTATTGTCACTGCTTTGCCTGTTCGGCGCAGGTGAAGAGATTTCCTGGGGGCAGCGCATCCTGGGGCTGGAAACACCCGATTATCTTAAAGAAAGGAACGCACAGGGAGAGCTAGGCCTGCACAACCTGGTTATCGAAATCGACGGCGAAGAAGTCAAAATCAACAAACTGATATTTGGTACCGGTCTGGCTATCGCGTTCCTGATCTACCTGGGTGTGGCGACTCCTCTGTATCGCAGAAACAATCTTGTTCGAAATTTCTTCAATCAGATTGCCGCGCCCATGCCACGCAACTACCACATTATCGGTTATGTCTCTATCGTCGCAGTGGTCGAACTGCTCATTGACTCGGGCAAGCGAGGCGAAATGACGGAGTTCGCAGCAACGATCATCTTCGCGCTGAATGTGACTTATCCTTACAACCCAGAGATTTTTGATCCAAAGCAGCAAGTTTGACCGCTGATCGCCACTGTCCCACGCCCATTCTTCGCGCTTCATGTTCCGCAATTATCAAAGCGACATCCGTCGAGAAGGCCGGGTCAATGGAGCCGTGACCTTCACGAACCATCTCAAGACGCACATCTCTACCATCACAATAAACAGATCCCGCAGCACTGGCTCGGCTACTGACATCATGGATATCAACCTGCACCTTCCTGCCATGCAGCTTGCCCACCAGAGCCCAGGCCGCCACATCATGCCACGGCGAATCAGACGGCGGTTCGCACAACCCCGACAGATGGATCTGCAGGTATCTGTCACGGAATGCCAGGACAAAGGTATTGCCGTTTAAGACGTCCACCACGCGCCCGGTAATGGAGACACCGTTTTGAATTCGGTCTTTGCGACCGACATAAGTGTGGCAGGCTATAACCGTCAGGCAGAGCCCGTATATTGCGGAAACGCTGACGAGCATCTTCAGCCAACAGCGCTTTCTTTGCGAAGGTCATCCTGAGCCTCTCGGTAGTACATCAACAACGCGTCAACCAGACGAGGCAGAGAAGTTTTCTCCGCATGGGCGAGCTTCAGCAATTCCTGATGCGTTTCCCTGAAGACTCTGACGTGTGTGTACTCAAGTGGCTGAGATCTTTTTATTTCTAAAGTCATACTTACACCCTTACTGTGGTAACAAATTTCACAGGCGTTTATGATGCGGAAACGCTTTCCGGTAACAGGTCATCAACGGCCATATACCGGTCAACCCATGCCAATTGGCAGATTCTGTCTGGAGTAACAGTTTGTGAGCGAACCTGTCCTGATCGAGATTTTCTCTGACTACATATGACCCTGGTGCTATCTGTCCACCGTGAGTGTTGACAAGCTAAGGGAAGAAAAAGACGTCACCATCAAGTGGCTGAATTTCCCGCTGCATCCGGAGACTCCACCGGAAGGTGTGCTCATGAAGGATCTCTACCGCAATCGAAATCGGGAACAGGCCAAGGCCTATGGCGATCACCTGCGTTCACTCATGACGGAAGCCGGACTTGAATACAACAGACGCACCCGGCTGGACAACAGCCGCATTGCCCAGGAACTGGGTGCGTGGTCAGACACGCAGATGGAAGGTGATGAATTTCACTACGCCATGTTTAAGGCTTACTTCGTCGATGACCGCACGATCAGCGATCCGGATACATTGATCGATATTGCGGGTTCGGTTGGCCTGGATAAATCTGAGGCCAGAAAAGTTATTGAGACCCGATCGTTCAGCCCCCAGGTAACCGAGCAATGGGAGCGGGCGTGGGAGAATGGAATCACCGGAGTGCCGACTTTTGTTGCCCGCGATCTGTTCGTGTACGGCTGCCAGCCCTACGAGGTCCTTGAGCGCTTTTATAACAAGCTAAAGTCTATGAACGTCGACTAATCGACTTTACGCGTTGATTCTTTGAACAGCCCTTTTCGCCATCACGACGCAAAGGTGGGCACGGTATTCCGCCGACGCATGCAGATCCTCATTCATCATGTCCGGACTCAGGCTGATACCTTCGAGTACGGCTTCGGAAAAATCTTCGGCTAGCGCTTGCTCCATTTCCGTCGCACGGAACACAGAAGGAGCCGCACCGGTAATAGCAACCCGCACACCTTCTTCAGTTTTTGCGACAAAGACACCGACCGTTGCATAACGGGAAGCCGGATTCGGATACTTTACGTAAGCTGCCCGCTCCGGTTTTGGAAAACGGAATTCTGTCAGCAGCTCGCCCTCATCCAACGCTGTTTCGAACATGCCGGTAAAGAAGTCATCGGCGGCAATGCTTCGCTGGTTGGTGACGAGCTCAGCACCAAGTCCAAGCACGGCCGCAGGGTAGTCCGCCGCAGGATCACTGTTGGCAACAGAACCACCTATGGTTCCGCGGTTTCTGACCTGGGCATCACCAATGCCGCCAGCCAGTTGAGCAAGTGCAGGAATAACGGACCGAACCACCGGTGATGTTGCTACGTCATCATGAGCTGTCAGGGCGCCTATTTTCAAATCCACCCCCGCATAGTCGATGCCACTCAGTCCGGCGATACCAGCCAGATCAATCACGTCAGTCGGTGCCGCAAGGCGCAGCTTCAACGAGGGCAGTAACGTATGACCGCCGGCCAGGTAGACGGCGTCCTCCAGGTCGGTAAACAACCTGGTCGCTTCGTCGATAGATATTGGCTTGTGGTAGTTAAAGTCATACATATTCGAGCCCTCTATATTGTTTTTCTGGCGCGCGTTGGATGGCACGCCAGACTTTTTCAGGTGTAGCCGGCATCGGGATATCACGAACACCCACCGCATCAGTAATTGCATTAATGACTGCCGGTGGTGACCCGATGGCGCCAGCTTCACCGCAACCCTTGGCGCCGACAGGATTGTGAGTACAAGGTGTTGATGTCATGCCCACGGAAAAACTCGGCAGGTCATCTGCACGAGGCATGCAATAATCCATGTAGGAACCCGTTTGAAGCTGCCCGGCGTCATCATAGACACAACCCTCCAACAGAGCCTGACCTATACCCTGGGCAATGCCACCGTGAACCTGCCCCTCGACAATCATCGGATTAATGATCGTGCCGAAATCATCCACCGCCGTGAATCTGTCTATCTCAACCACGCCTGTTTCTGGGTCTACCTCTACTTCACATATGTGTGTGCCTGCGGGATAAGTAAAATTACCCGGATCATAGAACGCCTTTTCTGCGAGCCCCGGTTCAAGGTCCTCCAGCGGATAGTCATGAGGCACGTAAGCGGCGAAGGCAATTTCCTGGAATGTTCGAGACTGGTTACTGTCTCTGACCCGGTACTCGCCGTCATCAAAATCGATTTTCTCAGCGTCCGTGTCGAGAAGGTGAGCCGCAATCAATCGACCTTTTTCGACCACCTTATCTGCCGCTTTCGCCAGCGCAGAACCGCCAACAGCAAGCGACCGAGAACCATAGGTACCAAGACCAAGCTTGCCGGTATCTCCATGCACGACCTCCACGTCATCAACGGATATACCTAATCGGCTTGCCACTAACTGCGCGAAGGTCGTCTCGTGACCCTGTCCATGACTGTGGGTTCCCGTTAGTACCGTCACACTGCCTGTCGGGTTCACACGAACCTCACCCGACTCCCAAAGCCCCACCCCGGCACCCAACTCGCCAGCTACCTTTGATGGTGCCAGCCCACAGGCCTCGATGTAGCAACTGAAGCCGATGCCGCGTAGTTTTCCTTTCTCCGCTGAAGCTGCTTTGCGTTCGGCAAAGGTTTCGTACTCAGCTATTTCCATCGCTCGATTCAAACTGGCTTCGTAATCTCCCGTGTCGTACTCGAGCGCCACCGGAGTCTGATACGGAAAATCATCTGGCTGAATCATGTTAATTCGACGCAATTCCGCCGGATCCCTGCCTGTTTCCCGTGCTGCCAGCTCTACGATTCGCTCCAGCAGGAAGGTGGCTTCGGGCCGGCCTGCGCCGCGATAGGCATCAACTGGCGCGGTGTTGGTAAAAAGGGCATCAACTTCAACGTAAATGTTAGGCGTCTTGTACTGTCCCGCCAGCAGAGTGCCGTAAAGATAAGTCGGCACGGAAGAGGCAAAGGTAGAAAGGTAGGCGCCCATATTGGCCATCGTTTTAACTTTTAATGCCTGAAATCGCCCTTCTTCATCCATGGCAAGCTGCGCCGTCGTCACGTGATCCCGTCCATGGGCATCTGCGAGGAAAGACTCGGAACGCTCCGCCGTCCATTTGATGGGAATTCCGAGTTTCATGGATGCCCAGGCCAGCGCCGTTTCCTCGGAATAAACAAATATCTTGGAACCAAAACCGCCGCCGACATCAGGTGCGACAACCCGCAATTTGTGTTCCGGAGCCAGCTGTACGAACGCGGTTAGAATCAGTCTGACGAGATGCGGATTCTGACTGGTCGTGTAGAGTGTCAGATCTTCTGTCGCCGAATTGTAATCTGCGATAGCAGCCCGCGGCTCCATCGCATTGGGTATCAGACGGTTATTGGTGAGTTCCAGAGTCGTGACATGTGCGGCCTTGGCCAGCGCTTCTTCAGTGGCTTCTTTTTCACCGAGCTCCCATTCGTAACAGGTGTTGCCAGGGACGTCCTGATGAATAGCAACTGCATTCCTGGCGACATCTAATCCAACGACCGCATCGAGCTCGGTGTAATCAACGGACACCAGCTCAGCGGCATTCTTCGCCTCAATGAAACTGTCAGCTATTACCAGTGCAACCGGTTCTCCGGCGTAGTTCACCTTTTCACCAGCCATCACCGGATGCATTGGCTGTTTCATTTCCGAACCATCTTTTGAATGGATCATCCAGCCGCAAGGCAATCCACCGAGCTCATCTTCCGCCACCTGCTTACCTGTCAGGACGGTAATGACCCCTGGCATTCCCTTCGCTGTCGATACATCTATCTCGCCAATATCAGCGTGCGCGTAGGGGGACCTGACAAAATATCCATAAGCCTGGCCCCGCAGGTTGATGTCGTCTGTATATTGCCCCCGGCCTGTGATGAACCGCATGTCCACCTTTCGGAGTACGGATTGCCCGATGCTCTGTTCAACCATGATCAGTTCCTCATCTTGCGCGCCGCTGTCTCTACGGCGCGCACGATGTTGTGATAGCCGGTGCAACGACAGATATTGCCTTCAAGCCCTTCACGAATAACCCGCTCATCCAGCTCTGCCTCGCGATTCACGAGATCAACCGCAGACATGATCATGCCCGGTGTGCAGAAACCACACTGCAGACCATGGCACTCACGGAATGCTTCCTGCATGGGATGCAGATTGTCCGCATCACCAAGTCCTTCGATTGTGGTGATTTCAGAGCCTTCACACTGAGCCGCAAGAACAGTGCAGGCTTTGATGGCCCGGCCATTCATGTGCACGGTGCAGGCTCCACACTGAGAGGTGTCACAACCGACATGAGTGCCGGTCAATTGGAGATTCTCACGGATCAGGTCGACCAGGGTCGTGTTGGCAGGACAATCCTGTGTCACCGACTTTCCGTTGACGCTCATGGTTACCGTTATCGACATCGTGATCTCCTTATTCTTGTACGAAGTTCGAATGTATTGTCAGGCTTCCAGTGTCTCTATTTCCACCTGCATATTCTCGTTTCCCGACAGCAGGCGAACGAAATTCGTGAAAAAATCATCCGCCATCTTGCGTGCGGCGCCTGTAACCAGCCTGGATCCGACCTGTGCCAGCTTGCCACCGACAGAAGCGCTGACTTTATAGGACATCAGGGTGCTCTCCCCGTCATCTGTCTCGGCCAGTGATACATCTGCACCACCCTTGGCGAAACCTGCGACGCCCCCTTTTCCCGAGCCACTGATTTTGTAGGACGTGGGTGGGCAAACATCAGACAGAGCCACTTCTCCTTTGAACGTTGCCTTGACCGGCCCAACCTTCGCCTGAACAGATATTTCGAATTCGTTTTCAGCAATCGCCTGAAAAAGCTGACAGCCGGGAAGACATTGCTGAAGAACAGACGGATCATTCAAGGCATGCCAGACCCGATCGGCGCTGACCGGAATTTTGACTCTCTGACTTAACTCCACACCTAAATCCTGACCCCAAGACGGTTGAAAATGAAAACCAGTTCCAGCGCCGCCTGTTGACGTCGCAGATACTGATCAGTCGCTCCAAGATGGCCACTATTCTGCTGGATGTCAATGAGCATAAGGGCATCATCATTGCGTCTGTAACGCAGCCTGGCTAACCACTTCAGCGATTCATGCATACCAACCCGACGGTCAGAGGCACCAACCAGAATGAGCATATCCGGACCGCCCTGCTCACTGACCTGATGGTAGGGCGAGTAACTCATCTGGTAATCCAGAAAGCTGACATCCCGGGGGTCTCCCCATTCAAGTCGATCGCTGGCTGTCAGTGGTTGTGAGTCATCAAGTAACGTCGCTACGATATCGACAAAAGGTGCTCTCATCGTGATAACGGATAACAGATTCGGCGAATCATTAATCACATAACCACCGATGACGCCACCGGCGGAAGCGAAACGCGCGGCCATTCTGTTGGCGTCTCCATAACCCAGTCCGGACAGCTGCCGGGCAACGTCCTGAAAGTCAGTCATTGATCGTTTCTTGTTCTGTGCCGTACCTGCCTCACGCCACCGCGCACCTAACTCACCACCGCCACGAACATGAACCCAGACCAGAATAAAACCCCGGCGCAACAAGGGAAGACGGGCAGGATCAAAACTCAGATCCTGTTCCAGACCGTAGGCACCGTAGGCTGACATGAGAACCGGCCTCCCGGCGATTGACGTACCTTCCCTGTAAAGAATCGTAACAGGGATCTTCTGACCATCCCGGGCGTTGATGCCCAGCCTTTCTACCCGGTATTTTTCCGCATCATAGTTCGGAGGTACAGGAACCTGATAGAGCCTGGAAGCCGCTGAAACATCAGGATGAACCTGCCAGTAGGAATCAGGTTCTCGCGGCGTATATCGCCAGAACCTGAGGCTGCCGTCTTCACCCGGCGTATGGAAAGAGAGCTGCTCAGTGGTCGTCGCGGTGAAAAGTCGACGGATCGTCTGGCTCGAGAATGGCAGATAGGATATTCCATGGTTCATGCCTTCTCTGATATGCAGGTAAACGCCATCATGAACCGGCTCGAAGTCGACAACTCGCTGATTCAAACCGGGGCTTATGAAATGCCAGTCAGCAGGAGGGTCACCCGGCGCTGCCAGAGCAATCTCGAAATCGGGATGGTTCAGGTTCGAGAGAATGACCATTCGATCCTGAATAAATTTTACTCGATACCTGTGACCGGCCATCCGCTCCGCCACCATCTGCAGCGCACCCTGGGTATCTATACGCCGAACGTCTGTGGTCGTGTGCGACTCCGAAATCAGCTGCAGCGTGTTGTCCGGTCCACCGGAACGAATCGACAAGGCATGTGCTGGATCAGCCTCCTCATAGAGAATCTGAGCTTCTTCTCCAGGAATCATCTCGAACACCTGATTGCCGGACAGATAAACGATTCGATCATCACGCCAACCCAGGGTTGGGCCAGCTTTCTCTGCTACGGTCTCGACTCGTCCTGTTACAAGGTTTTTGACATGCAGCGAGAACAACCCTGTAGCCGTGCGGTCTTCCGTAAAAGCGACCCTGGTGTTATCTGGGCTGGTGGCGAATCCACCAAGTCGATAGTAGTCACTGGCGAGTGCCCGTTCGTTCAGATCCAGGATGACTTCTGTCTCTCCAGACTGCAGATGTCGACGGGTATATACGGGGTACTGACCCCCTTTCGTCGTCAGTGCACGCCACTCATATTGGCCGGAGATAACTGCGGGGCTGTGTCGCTCAACAGGAAGGTCCCGGTTAAGTTCAGCAGTAACAACCGCAATACTCGAAGACCAGGCTTCAGTGTTTGTTCGAAGGTATTCTCGCTCTGCATCAACGTAGGATCTTGTGGCAGGTTCAGACACCTCAGAGAGATAGGCGTAAGGATCCTGCCACTGCCTGCCGCCTTGTTGCATCAGAACGGGCTGGCGTTTCGCGACCGGATGATCACCAACCCGTTCAGAGTCACAGCCGGATAACAAGAACAGCAGCACCGGGTACAACAGAAGTTTCAAGTGAGGCTTTCCCTGAATACCTATTTTAACGCTGCACCGACAACCACGGCAGAATTGAACGAAGTCCATGGTTCCGTCTATCTGCCGGAAAACTTCGGTTCTCTTTTCTCAAGGAAGCTGGCCACACCCTCTTTGTGGTCCTCTGTCTGGAACAGAACTCCGAGAGTTTGTGAGATCCAGTTGCCCATTTCCTCGTAGTCTCCGTGATAGGAACGTCGCAGCCCATCTTTAAGATAACGTACCGCCAAAGGTGGATTCGCAGCAATTCGTTTTGCCAGACTCATGGCTTCAGACATCAACTCGTCATGAGGCACGACTGACATGACAAGACCAAGCTCCAGGGCATACTCTGCGGTAATCACATCGCCGGTAAACAGCAGTTCAGCAGCACGCTGTGGCCCGACAATTTTCGGCAGTCGCACCATGCCACCCACATCCGCAACCAGGCCGCGCTTGACGAACAACTCACCAAACCTGGCTTTCTCGGAAGCAATTCGGAAGTCCGCCATCAGTGACATATCCATGCCCCAACCAACCGCAGGCCCATTGACCGCTGCTATCACCGGCCTGTCACAATCTAGAATGGCTCTTGCTGCGGGTGTCGTACCGGGTCGCACCTCACGCAGGCGGTTACCGCCACCACCCTGGACCATGATTTCCTTCACGTCATCACCTGAACAAAACGCTCGACCAGCGCCCGTCAGAATGATGCAGCGCACCTCAGGATCTTTCTGAAGATCCCGAAAGATACTTTCCAGCTCATCGTAAGCCGTCCAGTTCAGCGCATTCATGATTTCCGGCCGATTCAGTGTCACCGTGGCGATATGATCGGCGACTTCAAGAATCATGCACTCGTAATTAGACCCTTCAAAACTAGACATGAAACAACCCTCTTCTTTCACGTTACTTAACGCCTGGTACTCTGGGCAAACAAGAGCTACCGACTTCATGGGACCACCATACTACGGAGATCCCCTGAAGTCCTGACACGGTTTCAGTGAGGGATGTTTCTACCCGGATCAGGCCGCCAGCAGCATCTCCGGCTGAACATACTCAAGACCATGGGCTTCACTGACCTGGGCGTTGGTAATATGGCCGTGATAAACATTAAGCCCGTGCAGCAGGTGCGGATTGTTACGCATCGCTGTCTCGGCGCCCTTGTCTGCCAGCTCCAGTACAAATGGTAACGTCGCATTGTTCAACGCAGCCGCCGAGGTCCGGGCAACTGCCCCCGGCATGTTGGCCACACAATAATGGACGACGCCATCAACCACATAGGTCGGATCGTCATGGGTTGTTGCCCTGGACGTCTCGAAGCATCCACCCTGATCAATGGCCACATCCACAAGAACCGAACCCTGCTTCATCTGCGAGACGAGTCTGCGGGTAATCAGTTTTGGTGCTGAAGCACCGGGTACAAGTACAGCACCGATAATCAGATCCGCCGCCATGGCTTCCTCGGCGATTGCATCCTGGGTCGAGTACAGTGTCTGCACGCGATGACCAAACCGGGCATCAATGTCACGCAGAACATCCAGTGATCTGTCTATGATCGTGACATTTGCACCGAGTCCGACAGCCATCTGGGCAGCGTTCTGCCCAACGACACCACCGCCAAGGATAAGCACGCGTCCCTGGTGCGTGCCGGGAACGCCACCCAGAAGAATACCGCTGCCGCCATGGGATTTTTCGAGGCACATGGCCCCGGCCTGAACCGACATCCGTCCGGCAACTTCCGACATGGGCGCCAGCAACGGCAGGCGACCACGGCTATCCGTTACCGTTTCATAGGCAATACAGGTGGCGCCGCTGTCCAGGAGGTCCTGCGTCTGTGGCAGATCCGGGGCCAGGTGCAGGTAGGTAAAAAGCGTTTGCGATTCGTGCAGCATCTGGCGCTCAAAAGCCTGGGGTTCCTTGACCTTGATGACCAGGTCGGCGCGACGAAAGACTTCTGCCGCCGAGCTGACAATCTCCGCCCCCGCTATCATATAGCTGTCATCGTCATATCCAATCTGGGTACCGGCATTGCGCTCAACGACAACGGAGTGGCCATGATGGACAAGTTCACGGACACCGGAGGGCAACAGACCGACGCGGTACTCGTGGTTTTTAACTTCCTTCGGAACACCAACAAGCATAAAGCCACCATTTCTGGAGTGATTTACCGCATTATATGAAGGCCGAACGCAGCGTTTCTCACTGCATTTTCGTATTTATCAGGATAATATTTATGAATACGACACTTTTTTAGAGATTAATTTGACCAATATCGACTTTCAGCAGAGTAAAACACTAGATCGTATCGACCTGAATATCCTGAAAGAGCTACAGAACAACGGCCGGATAAGGAACACCGAACTCGCCAGCCGGGTCGGCCTGAGTGCAACACCCTGTGCTGAACGGGTCAGAAACCTGGAGAAACTGGGATACATCCAGTCCTACAATGCCCGGCTGAACCCGAAGCTGCTGAACCTCGAACTGCTCGTTTTCGTGGAAATCACCCTGACCAGAACTTCCCCCGACGTGTTTGAGGAGTTCCGCTGCGCTGTCCTTGATCTGCCCGAGGTTCTTGAATGCCATCTGGTGTCCGGAAACTTTGACTACCTCTTGAAAGCACGAGTTGCCGACATGGCGGCTTACAGGCAGTTGCTGGGAGAAACCCTGTTAACATTACCCGGCGTCAGCGATTCACGAACCTATGTCGTTATGGAAGAGATAAAAGAAGCTCAGTTGCTTCCCCTGTAAATGCCCTATATCGAACATCAATACGGCCGCACCTGGTATCAGAAACGTGGCTCTGCCAAAGCTCCGGGAGTACCCATCGTGTGTCTGCACGGGGGACCTGGCGGGCACAGCCATTTCATGACGGACCTGTTCCAGCTTGCTGACGAACGTCAGGTTTATATCTACGATCAGATAGGCGGTGGCCGGAGCAGCCCCACCAGCAAGCGACAATGGAATGTTGCCACCTTCGTGCGTGAACTGAATGCCCTGACAAAGTCCTGGGGAATCGATCATTTTCACCTTTTTGGCGGTTCCTGGGGCACAACCCTGGCGCTTGAGTACTATCTGCGACACAGGAAAAAGATAGCTTCCCTGCTCTTCCAGTCACCCATGTTCTCGGCCCGGGACAGGCAACGGGATGCGAATCAATTGATTCGAGGGCTCCCGGACAAGGAACGCAAGATCATCAGATACTGCCATGAGATCGGCGCGACAGATGCGGAAGTCTACCGGGACGCAATGAAACTCTATTACTCAAAACACGTCTGCAGAAATCCGCGACGGGCAAAACTGGCTGCGACCATCAAGAATCCACACGGCAACGACGTCTACCAATACATGTGGGGGGCCTCAGAGTTCAGTGCAACCGGCACACTCAGGGACTATGACCGTACGCAGGAACTCGCCACCATCAGCGTACCTACCCTGCTGGTTTGCGGCCAATACGACGAAGCAACACCAGCTACAGCGAAACGGTATGCCAGGAAAATAAAGGGCGCCCGTTTCGTTGAAATAGAGAATGCCTCTCACGCCATCCTCGCCGAGAAACCCGGGCAATTGATCCGCACACTGAGAACCTTTCTGGGTTCTGTCGAGCAATAACGACCTGTTCAAGGGCAACGGGTAATGCCGGCCAGTAGACGAAAATAAAGAGCCCTCAGCGTTACTCGCGTAAAACCAGATGGGACCTGTTCAAGGACAATGGGTAAAGCCGGCCAGTAGACGAAAATAAAGAGCCCTCAGCGTTGCTCGCGTAAAACCAGATGGGACCTGTTCAAGGACAACGGGTAAAGCCGTCTAGTAGACGAAAATAAAGAGCCCTCAGCATTACTCGCGTAGAACCAGATGGGACCTGTTCAGGACCACGGGTAAAGCCATCTAGTAGACGAACACAAAGAGCCCTCAGCGTTACTCGCGTAAAACCAGATGGGACCTGTTCAAGGACAACGGGTAAAGCCATCTAGTAGACGAACACAAAAAGTTACTGTATATATATACAGTATGCGGGATCAGCAATTACACACCCTGATGCAGTCAACAGGTCTCTGGCGGGCGTCCAGTATTGATGGGCATTTCCTGGAAACCTGCCCTTCCGGGTTCAAGACGCTTGACCAGGAACTGCCAGGTTCAGGCTGGCCGGCCAGCGGCATTACAGAGCTGCTGTACAGGCACTCAGGCATCGGTGAACTCAGGGTTCTAATGCCCGCATTCGCGCAGCTTAGCCAGAGCCAGACACGCTGGATACTGTTTGTCAGTCCTCCCTACATCCCCTATGCACCAGCGCTTGTTCAGACGGGTATCGACCTGAGTCGTGTGCTTATCTGTCAGCCGGAAAGCCCGAAAGACTACCTGTGGGTCATTGAGAAAGCCCTGTCATCCCAGAGCTGCAGTGCTGTCATTGCCTGGCCCACGAAGATTCATGACAGGCAGGTCAGGCGACTTCAGATAGCTGCCAAAGCCGGCAACTCACTGGGTGTACTTTTTCGCCCGGAATCTGCTGCAGTTAATGCATCCCCTGCAGAACTGCGAATTCGTCTTCGTGCTCATGAGCATGCCCGTGACAACAGTGTCCTTGTTGCGAACGTCATTAAACGATTCGGTCGCTGGCAGAGCGGCGATATTCAGCTCCATTTCCACGACGAGCTGCACCGACATATGCCGGACTTTTCCGAGATGGTGACCCTGCCTGAATACGGGAAAAGAAGCGTCACCGGAATCGGGCATGTGCTGTCACCAGACTCCGCCGCGTCGACGTCTACAGCTTATGAGTACCAGTAACTCTGAAGCCGGCGAGTCTGGAGAAAGCATCTGGCTGTGCCTGCACTTTCCTGAACTGCCGGTGGAAGTTTTCTCTCGTGACAGCGCCGACACACCGGTCGTCATTACCCAGAGACAGCGGGTCACCCTGATGAATCAGTCAGCAAGAGATACAGGCATTCTGATCGGCAGCAGCATGAATACCGCACTCACCATCAGCGAGCAGGTTGTCAGCTTTGAGCGTGACGAACAGAAGGAAATTGAAAAACTTGAACAGCTGGCGCAATGGGCATACCAGTTCACCCCTCTGGTCAGCATCAGGACGCCCGCGAGTCTCATCCTCGAGGTGTCTGGTTGCCTGAAACTGTTCAAGGGGCTCGACAATCTGAAGGTGAAAATCAGAGCCGGCCTGGAACAGCTGGGTTTTCGTGTATCCATTGGCGTAAACAGAACACCACTTTCTGCCCTGGTGTTCGCCGAAGCAGGCATCTCTGACAGCCAGATCTCTGACAGTCAGGTTTCTAACGGGATGGATCATGTAAGAAAGTCACTGGCACCTGTGCCGATCAGCTTCCTGCGGATTGATGAGAACATCAGGGAAGCCCTCAACCGCATGGGAATCAGCAACTGCGATCAACTGCTGCAGTTACCTGTAGATGGTCTGAATCGCAGGTACGGGGTGTTCTTCACAGACTATCTCGAACGTCTCACCGGCAGTAAACCAGACCCGCAGAAGTTCATTACAGACAGGCCGAGGTTTCGCAGCGACATAACATTTCTGGCAGATGTTACAAATCTGGAGTCTCTGGTATTCCCTATGAAGCGATTGCTTGGTGAATTGCAGGATTTTCTGAATAGCAGACAGCTCCAGATCAACCAGTTTTCTTTCAGGCTGTCTCATCGCAGTCATCCTCCCCGGACTTTTACCGTATTTCTGGCAAATCCGGACAACGATCAGCAAATGTTCCTGATGCTCAGCCAACTGCAACTTGAAAAGGTTCACGACATCCCCGAGATCGACAATATTGCCCTTGCGGCTAACCACTTCATTGCAGCGGAGAATGATTCCGGCGACCTGTTTCATGGCACGCGCTTCATGCAAAAAGATGGCAGGCAACACAGCAAGGCAGAACAGGCTCGTTCAACCCGACTGATAAACATGATCACGGCCAGGCTCGGTCCCCAGGCATGCTTCGGGTTGTCCGCGGCCAATGATCATCGTCCAGAACTGGCCTGGAAACCTGTCCGCATCGCCGCTAACAGACACACCGAGCAGCAGGTCGAATCCAATGCACGCCCACTGTTCCTGCTGCCAGAACCCAAACGCCTTTCATCCGCTGCCGGACCATCAGCCAGAAAGGTACCTTCCCTGTCCGGCAGGCTTGAGCTTCTGAAAGGCCCGGAAAGAATTGATTTTGGCTGGTGGGACGACCATCACGTGGCCAGAGATTACTATGTCGCACGCCACATAAGCGGGTCTGTCTACTGGGTTTTTCTCAACCTGAAGGACGATACCTGGTATCTGCATGGTATATTTTCCTGACCGAATCCTTTCACCACGAGCAGGAAACACAACATGTCTATTTATGATCTGGAAATGCAGTCCATTACAGGTGATGCCATTTCGTTCGCTGATTACCGGGATCAGGCACTTCTGATCGTCAACCTCGCCAGCCAGTGAGGCCTTACCCCACAGTACACAGGTCTGTGTGCATTAGAAAACGATCGAAGTGATCTGAAGGTGCTTGGTTTTCCCTGCAATCAGTTCGGTGGCCAGGAACCAGGTTCCGACGAAGAAATTCTTGAGTTTGCCAGGACAAAATACGACGTGAACTTCCAGATATTTTCGAAAGTTGAGGTAAACGGCGATAACGCCTGCGAACTTTTTCAATGGCTGAAATCACAGAAACCCAACCCTGATGGCAATCCCGATATAGGGTGGAATTTCACCAAATTTCTGGTTGGTCCTGACGGGACTGTACTGGAACGCTTCGAACCCATGGTAACGCCGGAAGATATCGCCGGCCAACTGGACTCACTGTTGAATTGAGCGAGAACACCTACCAGCAGAAGAAACAGAAGTTCGACGACATGATCACACTGTACGGGCGAAAGCCCGTACTGGAAGTCCTGCGGGATTCCTCTGTGCGCGTTTTCAAAGTACACCTGGCGAAGTCAAACCGGACCGGCGATGTCATCGCCGAGATTCGCTCTCTGGCGCAATCTAGAAATATTGAGGTCGAAATCCATACACGCGAAGCCCTGTCCCGAATTTCCAAGAACGGCCGTCAGGACCAGGGGGTCGCCATTGACATAGAGCCGGCACACTACGGACATATCAACGGCCTCGCTGAAGAGGTCAACGAAATGGTCGTGATTGACGGCGTCACGAATCCCCAGAATCTTGGCATGATCATCCGTTCTGTGACAGCCTCACCCGTTCACGGCCTGCTCATTCCGCGCAAAGGATCTGCCAGGATAGATCCACTGGTGCACAAAGCCAGTGCCGGCACTTTGTTGAAAGGCAATCTGTACCATGCGCCTACGATCGACTCTGGTCTTGAGGCACTCAGGACCAAAGGTTTTACCCTGATTGGACTCACAGGATCAGCGGATCAGTTAATCCAGGATCTGCCACGGGACGGTAAATATGCATTCATCGTCGGCAACGAAACAGAGGGGCTCAGCGACAGCGCCCTGAATAGCTGCGATCAGCTGGTACGTATTCCACTGCAGAACAATGTTGAGTCAATCAATGTCGCCATGGCAGCAACACTGGTGGCATTTCGCCATGTTCTGATGAGCTGATGCGCAGGTAAACTAGCACCATCCCGCCAAAGCATTTATCCTGCCGGCTATTCAACTTCTTGAGGTTAACGACCGTGAGCGACCTGATTCCTTCATCCTGGGACGTCACCAGACTGGCCGGTGCACTGGGTGCGGAAGTCCGTGGACCGGACATCAGTAACCCGACGGATGATGATCTGGCCGGCATTCGTGAACTGCTGCTTCAACATCTGGTTATATTCCTGCCGGATCAATCGCCCACGGCTGAAGAGCACATCAATTTCGGCAGGCATTTTGGCAAACTTGAGGGACACCCGAACCTTGCCAGCGACTCGGACCTGCCACCGGAAATTTTTCAACTGACCGCCAGTGCCGGTGGTGTTGCCGACGAATGGCATACAGATCTCACTTTCCAGGAACAGCCTGCGCTGATGTCGATTCTGCATATGGTGACCTGCCCTGAAACCGGTGGTGACACCATGTGGACGAATCTCTACCAGGCGTATGATGAGCTGTCAGAACCTATGAAGAGCCTGTGTGACGGTATCAGCGCGTTGCATGATGCCCTGCCTCACAATCACCCGGAAGCCATGACGATCCATCCAGTTGTCCGCGTTCATCCTGAAACCGGCAATAAGGTGCTGTATGTTAACGAACACTTTACGAGACGCATTGTGGAAATGAACGCAACGGAGAGTGACGCCCTGCTTACACATCTTACAAAATGGGTGACAAACCCGCGTTTTACGGTCCGTTATAACTGGAAACCCGGCACCATTGGCATCTGGGATAATCGCTGCACACAGCATTTCGTCCTGAACGACTTCGTTGGTGAGCGCGTGATTCAAAGGGTCACGGTTGTCGGTGACAAGGTCGAGGCTGCAGAACCCTCAAAGTGGCAACCGTGGGTGCGGGATGGCCGACTCTCGGCAACCAGCAGACACGATCGTCAGCTCTACATGCACCTTAAAGCCCAGGGTCGAATCGTCTGACGTCAATGCCTGTTTATGACCTCAGCCCTGCTTATCGAAACTCTTCATTGTTGAAACGCTGATTGTTTAACTCAAACTATTTACACACGGAGCACACGTGACTAAACCACTGGATGACATAACCGTCGTTGAAATTGATAGCTGGATGGCAGCACCGAGTGCAGGCGCCATCCTGGCAGATCTGGGCGCCCGGGTTATCAAGATCGAACCCATCAAGGGTGACCCGATGCGAAACATGAGCAGACCCCCAAAAGTTGAGGATGATGTTCTTAAGGATCATGACTTTCAGTTCGACGTCGACAACCGCGGCAAGGAATCCATCCAACTGGACCTGACGCAGGAAGCCGCTATCGAAGTTGTACACAAGCTTTGCGCCAACGCGCAGGTCTTTCTGTGCAACCTGCTGGCAAAACGCCAGGAAAAGTATCAGCTTGACCCGGATTCACTACGTCAGGTTAACCCGAGAATCGTACATGCGACGCTGACAGGTTATGGCACAACGGGTCCCGATGCCTGGCGTCCAGGCTACGATGTCACCGCTTTCTTTGGTCGATCAGGTCTCTATGATGCAATGAGAGAGGGAGATGAAGGTCTGGTTCCGATGGCACGCCCTGCTCAGGGTGACCATACCACTGGGCTCGCCCTGGTTGGCGCAATACTCGCAGCACTGCGCCAGGCAGAAAGAACTGGCGAACCCCAGACGGTAGAAACATCACTTTACGAAACCGCTGTCTGGACACAGGCCAGTGACTACGCAGTCACCGCCGTCGATAGAGCTCCGGTCCGCAAGCGGGCGCGCCACGAACAATTATCAGCCACTGCCAATCGCTTTCCCTGTGGTGATGGCAACTGGATCGTTTTCAACATGCCGGAACCCTTCTGGTGGCCCAGGTTCTGTGATGCACTGGGCAAACCGGAATGGAAAGAAGACGAGCGCTTCAAGGAAGCGAGAGACCGTTATCGACAGATGGAAGTGCTGGTACCCATGCTGGATGAAATCTTTCAGACAAGAACCCGTGACGAATGGGGCAGGATCATGGACGAACACGGCATTATCTGGGGCCCTGTCCTTGGCCTCCATGAAGTAGCGTCAGATCCCCAGGCAGAAGCGATAGGTCTGTTTCCAGAAATACCCCTGCCCGAAAATGGCAGCTATCGGAGCGTGCGAATCCCCATGAAGTTCCATGACTTTGACGCTCTGCCTGAAAAACCTGCGCCGAGTCTTGGGGCCAACACAGCCCAGGTACTGTCCGAGCTTGGCTACGAAGACGGTGATATCGAGAAGTTGAAATCACTTAATGTAATTTCTTAACTTAAAGAATATCTTAATAAATTCAATTGGTTAAGAGACATATCTCGACAGCTTCTGTGTCGAGATATGTCCGTCAAACATTATGAGTTTGTCGATAGTCAGCCCAGTATTCAAAAGCTGAGCGGATTTCATCACCACGCTGCTGGACAGCAGGCTCAAATTCTCTGTGCGTAAGAATATAGAACTGATCGTTCTGAATCGCATGCAGGACAATATCGCCAATCGCTGATGCTTCCATCACTTCCATTTCGACATCGGAACCACTGCTATCCGGCATTGCCGGGCTCGAAGCACCTCCATACTCGTCAGGACGATTTCGCTCACTGTTCCCGATACCAGTTTCCACGACGCCAGGGCAGAGAACAGACACGCCAATCTGATCTCCCGCGAGATCATGCCGCATCGTTTCCGAGATACCGACAACTGCAAACTTGCTCGCGCAGTAAATACCCAGATGACCCATGCCGTACTGTCCCGCGATAGATGCGGTATTGACGACATGACCGCCTTCGCCATGGCCGCGAATATCATCAATAAAAGTGACAATGCCGTTGATAACACCATCCAGGTTCACTTTCATGACCCAGTCCCAGTCCTTGTAAGTCATATCGGCGATGTTGCCATTCAGCGCTACGCCAGCGTTGTTGCAAAGGACATGGACCTTACCAAAGGCCTTCAGTGTCTGTTCCCGAGCGGCTGCCATTGAATCCCGATCCGTGACGTCGGCTTTCATGGTAATCACCTCTGCGTTGGAATCCGAGAAGGTCGCTGCGGCAGCGTCCAGCGCCGACTCTTCAATATCCGCGATGGCGACTTTCATACCAGCCGCACTGAATGAATGTGCCATTGCGAGCCCAAGGCCAGCAGCGCCACCGGTTATAAACGCAACCTTTCCCGCTACATCTTTCATCGTTACCTTCCTTTTATATAAACAGACCTGCTTATCAGGCCCAGGCTGGCCTCCCTCACACAAGGTTTTCACCCCGGACTGATCCAAGTGTACCTAGGATGAGCTCACCACGACACGACTCTAGTAAACTGAAGCCAAATTTGGCGGAGAAACATCATGATCGAGACCAACACTACGCGATTTGAAGTAAAAGATCGCTGTGCATGGATCACACTGAACAGACCGGAGTCACTCAACGCGCTGAACACCGAGCTCCGCTGGCAACTTTCACAACACCTGAATCAGGTAGAAGCTGATGATGATATCTGGCTTACGGTCATCACCGGCGCCGGAGACAGGGCATTCTGCGCTGGCGCTGATCTGAAAGAGCGAGCCCGGCAACGCGACGCCGACGAACAGCAGCAGGCTGAGTGGCGCAGATTACAGAAGGAAACCCGGCATATCATTGAGCGCTGGTATCACCCGAAACCCATTATTGCGATGGTCAATGGCTTCGCTCTTGGCGGAGGCCTGGAAGTTGCCATGGCCTGTGACATTATCGTTTCTGCGGAACATGCTGAATTCGGATTACCTGAACCCAGACGCGGCCTGATTGCCGCTTCAGCAGGAGTACACCGTCTGCCGAGGCAGATCGGCCTGAAACCAGCCATGGGGTACATGCTGACCGGTCGACATATGTCTGCAGCGAGAGCTTACGAACTGGGGCTCGTCAATGAAGTCGTGCCTCTGGAAAATCTTGTGGAAACGACCGAAGGTTATGTCCGGGATATCCTGCGATGCGCTCCCCTGTCCGTACGAGCAACGAAAGAAGCCGCAATGAAAGGCCTGGATCGCGACCTGCCCTCCGCATTCTATACGCCTTATGAGACCGAAATGCGCCGACTCAACAGCGAAGATGCCCAGGAAGGTCCAAGAGCTTTCGCAGAGAAGAGAGACCCTCTGTGGCAGGGAAAATAAGCAAAAAAAACCCGACAAACGTCGGGTTTTTCGCTTTCGCTCTACCGCTGGGTGGGGGACGAAACCTGCGGCAGGCAAAACTCTCTGATTCCGCTCCGTGGACTCAGAAATCCCATTGGAAGTTCAGCGCTGCGACTCTTCCAGGTTTCTCCGAGAAGGTTTCGACACCTTCGCGCTCGATGGTGATTTCTTCATCCAGCAGGTTCCTGAAACGGAGCTTCAAAGTAATGTAATCCGTTGGGAACCAGGTATAGGTGAAATCCAAAGAGTGGAATGGCTGCTCGTAACCATCTGGCGCACCGTTTCGACCAGCGACAAAGAGTCGCTCACCGAAGACGTTATATGACAGGGTTGCAGCGTGCTGGCTGTTGAACGAGTCATAGCCAATAATCGCATTAACCACGTACTCAGAAGCACCCGTCAGTTCCCTGACGTTGTTG
The DNA here is from genome assembly GCA_965662805.1 of Candidatus Azotimanducaceae bacterium. Lineage (GTDB taxonomy): Bacteria > Pseudomonadota > Gammaproteobacteria > Pseudomonadales > Azotimanducaceae > UBA9659. The sequence goes on from CBFIJB010000004.1 coordinate 137,108, forward strand.
GTTGGAGCATCTGCTTTGGCACCGGCCGTAATCTCAGAGTCCTGAATTGTCACATTACCCTGGAGGAAGAAGGCATCGCCCCAATCTCCCAGAAAGCCCAGTGACTTCAGGCCTTCAACTTCCATACCGTAAACCTCACCTTCCTCGGCGTTGATAATTTCGCGCGCCGTATTGGTGTCGGATGCCGCAGCCTCGAAGAACTCGATCGGGTTCTGAATGTCTTTCAGATAGAAAGACACGGTCAGGTTGTCCCCTGAATCGAAGAACCACTCTGCCCGGATGTCATAGTTCTTGATATCTGATGGGATAACACCAGGATTACCAAGCACCAGCGCATCGGTGATCGGATCTATGTAACCGGAGTCCGTAATTTCACGGAGATCAGGTCGCACGACCGTTTCGCTGTAGCCAACACGAAGCTGGAAGATCTCAGCCCACCACTCCGTCATATAGGTCAAAGCGAACGCAGGATAGAACTCATCTTCCTTGAATACAGCTTCTTCCAGAGCCTCAACACTGGTAGTCACCTGTGGATTCTCAATGGTGTAGCCATTGATATTCCAATCCAGTGCAACCTGACCATAGTCTTCCCAACGAAGTCCCAGCATCACCCGCCAGGTTTCATCATAGGTCCAGTCCAGCTTACCAAAGAGCGCATCTGTCGTTGTCGCCGCGATGTAACTCTGGTTGTTGGCTCCCGGAACACCAAAGATAAAGTCATTGGTGGTATCAAGGATATTAGCTTCAGAGAACACTTCACTGATCGGACCTTCAAGAACAGAAGGATCGTTCACCCGGAACGCACCAATCGAGAACTGCTGCTGCTCATAGATACGATACTTTCGGTTCCACTCGTAGCCACCACTCACCTCGATAACCGAAGATTCCGTGATAAAGGGAACAACCCAGCTCCAGCCACCGTTTTCAACCTCGTCCTCGAGATCGGTGAAGCGGTATACCGCTGCACGGGTATCCAGATCGACAGCAGAAGTCAGCACCGATCCAGTGACAGGGTCATTGGTTGTTGTACCGGCAATGTTCGCTTCATTTGGGATGTCCGTTGCTGCGCGAGACTCCGAGTACTTCCAGTTGATCCTGGATTCTTCCGGCAGAATGCCCTCAATCCAGTTGATAATTCCCCAGTCAGGGAGCTTCTCACGGGTAGCTGCACCGAAGTAGTGTTCACCCATGATCTGGTTAACTGTCAGGTCACGTTCTTCAAACTTGTAACGGTATTCACGGAAACCGATGCCATCGGATTTCTCCCGGTTTTCGTTGAAGTAGTCTCGAATCGCCGTTTCATCATCCGTGTTCCGCAGATACATCGACAGGGTTTCGATCCTGTGATCCTCTGTAAAACGAAGACCCAGATTAACGTTACCGTGCAGGTCTGTTCTCCGAGTAGATTCATTTTCAATCTCGAATCGCTCGTCAGGGAACTGGAAATTGCGTGCAATAGACCGGGTATCATCCCAACCGCGCTTGTAGGAAGCACCAGCCAGGAATCCAAATTCCCACTCATCGCTCAGGTAAAAGTTATTTCCGATATGAGCTTTCAGCTCATAGTTCGGGTCATCATCTTCTTCCTGGATAGACAGGTCCCGGTTGAGCGCTACTGCCAACTCCCGGTTCAGCAACTGTGCATCTGCCAGCGTTGCATCTGGCATATCGCGTGATTGCATTGCCGACAACAGGTTCTGCACTTCGACGTTACCCTGGTATTCATCCATGGTGGAACGGATGAATCCGGAAAGTGCACGGGTACCATCATCCGTACCCCACTTGTCGTCGCCACCACCGTCATAACTCAGGTGATCGCTCTCGTTCTCCGAATCGACACCGATCCCCACGTCAAAACCGTAAGTAAACCCTTCAGGAATACCTTTGGTACGAATATCGACGGAACCACCACCGAACGCCGCTGGCATATCTGGAGAATAGACCTTCTGGACAGCCAGTGACTCGACGATTGTGGTCGGAAACAGGTCCAGAGGAATGACGCTTCGTGTGAGGTCCGGTGAAGGGATCACAGAGCCATTTAACAAAGTGCTGGAATAACGTTCCCCCAGGCCTCGAACATAAACGAACTTGTCGTTCACCAGCGAGAGCCCTGAAACTCGGCGCAATGCACTTGCGACAGTGCTATCGCCCACTCGTGATATAAATTCGGCATCAATGAAGTCCATGACGACATCATCGTCCATGCGTTCACCGATAAGTTCTTCAGCGGAACTCTTGAGTCGTGCCTGAACCACCACCTCTTCCATGGGGTTGGCTATATCAATTTCCGGGCTGGACTCCTGCGCAAAAGCAGGTGCAGCAGCAGAAGTCATCGCGAGCGCAACAGCGGCAGAGATTATCTTCACTCTGATCAATCTTTTCATTTACTCGCCTCTCTTTTGAATCATTCGAATAAAAAAGCGCAAGGTGCTCATTCAGATGAGCACCTTGCGTCTCATCATGTCCTTATTCGAACCACAGAGGCTGTGCACGTGAACCGTCGAATATGCCGTAGGTCCAACCTGCAGCCCAGTCAGCTGACTGAAGCACACCACCAATCTGCCCTGAAGCTGGAGCTGGCACGGTAGGTGCGGCGTCATCAACGACCATGGTGCTGAAGTCAGCAGAGTAAACCGGAGGCGTACCTTCCAGCAGTACCAGGCCAGTGTCAGCATTTGCAGTTGGGTCAGTCACGGCCGAGATAGTTGCGAACTGGTTACCATTAGCCGATGCCCATTCTGCCGGAGACAGACCGCCAATCGTGTCGCCTCGATCCCGATCCTGACAGGCCAGGATATTGGAAGTCATCACCAGGTCGCCGTCTTCAGCAGCAACCGCAGAGCGGTTGTCGATTCGCAGGCAGTAGTTGTTGTCTGAAGAGTCAACACCAGGCGCACTGATTACCATGGAGTCGCTGATGTTCATGAAGATACCTTCACGGAATCTCCAGCCAGCACCTGGATCATGAGTTGCTGTGTCCGCGCCGTTTGGTGAAACAACGCAAGTCAGATTAACGATCGTCGGCGCACTTTGCAGACCCTGAGCGATCTTGGCTTCGACTTCCTCGTCAGTCAGGCTTGAAAAACTACCCAGTCCATCAGACTCAATGCAGTGGTTGCCATCGGTTTCACTCTGGATAACCAGTGCGTTTGTGATGGTACCGTTATAGCCTTCATCGATGTCGATGGAATCATCACGGGCATAAACAGCGGCGAAGTTTTCAAAGTTGACCGATCCACCGAACATCTCGATGCCATCGTCAAAAGTAGAGTAAACCTGCAGGTTTTTGACGATTGTGTTGCTGCCAACACCACCGAATGAGATACCGTTCAGCTCGTCACCGTTAGCGACCTGGGCACCTGTGTGCTTGGTAATGAAGTATTCAAGACGGCCAGAGCTGTCTTCATCGTTATCACCGCCGTAGTGTGAAGTATCCAGACCAGCTGCACCTTCAGCGGCCACATGGCAGTCAGTTGTGCTGAAGCCAGACTCACCGCGAGTACCAGTGTAGTCACACTTGTTGGTTACACCAAAGCCATTGATGACCATGCCGCCCCACTGCTGTACGTCTTCAGCACCGACTGTGCCGTTGATGTCAGAGATGGAAGTGAACGTAATCGGCGCATCAGCGGTACCTACCGCAAAGATCTGTGAACCGCGATTAACGATGACAAAGTCAGAGCTGGTTGCAAAAGCAACTGTGGCACCAGCTTCAACAGTCAGCGTGGGGCCGTCACCACCACGTGTGATGCCGTTAGCTTCGAGATCAGCGTCGTTATCGTAGTTAACACCGACAAAAATACTACCTTCGAAGAGGTGGGCACCACCGTCAGGAAGTGCAGGGATCGTCATGTCAACGGTCAGCGGGTTACCAGCATCCAGGAAAGACGCTGAATAAGAGCAGTTACCGTCTGAATCAGCGGATCCCTGGATCAACTGGCCACCTGAATTGGTGTAAGAAGCACAGATATCGTCTGGATTATCACCGCCACCAACATTGGTGTTGTTTGAATCATTGACCGAATTATCGATCGTGGTCGGTTGGATCTTGATATCACCACCGCCACCACCACCACAACCGGTGACGAACAGAACCACAAAAGCAGATAGCAGGAATTTCTTCCCCATTTGGCACACCTCTAATTAATGAGTAATTTGAACAGGCGGGACTATAGCCAGAGAGGGTTAAGCTTCGATTAAACTGCGTGAAGACTAATTAAAGTTTTCTTTAACATTCCCGGATGTCGACACGCGACATCGCAGAAAAGCTCGTAAACGGGCCCTTTATATTAAAGAAAGACCCGCTTTTCTTTAACTTTCACGGTTGTGATGGTGCGGGCTTGCGTCCCATCCGTGGGCGTGCCCATGGGTAAGTTCTTCAGGCACCGCTTCACGAATGTCATGTATCTCTATGTTAAAGGTCACTTCTTTTCCTGCCAGTGGATGATTCGTATCCACATCCACATTGAATTTGCCGACCTTGATAATCACGACGTCACGGGGCCCGTCCTTGGTATTTACTTTAACGGCCATCCCCGGTCGAAGTCGCTTCTCGCGGGTCAACAGGTGCTTGATAGGGATTCGCTGGGTCGACTCCTCCACCCGCAATCCATAAGCCTGTTCTGGCGGCAGGGTCACAGCCAGTTGCTCCCCTTTCTCTTTGCCTTCCAGCGCCGTTTCCAGGGCCGGCAGCAGATTCCGATATCCACCATGCAGATAAACCATCGGCTCGTCGCCACTGTCCTCAATTTTTTCACCATCCTCGTCGGTCAGTACGTAGTGAAAGGCGACAACCTTATTCTTAGATATAGGGTTTTTCTCAACAGACATAGAAGCTACCACTGTATATGTGTATAGTATTGTATATATATACAGTACTGATTTAAGGCCAATGTACGCAGAACCAGTGTGCGCAGAACCAATGTACGCAAAACCAATGTACGCAGAACCAATGTACGCAGAGCTGCATTGTATAAGTAACTATTCCTTTTTAAGAGGGGCTTCTCACCCGGAAGAACTGGTCGAACAGGCGGCTCTGCTGGGTTACTCCGCTATAGCCATTACCGATGAATGCAGTATGGCTGGCATCGTGAAAGCCCATGTTGCCGCAAAAGAGCATGGTATCCAGCTGATTGTGGGCAGCGAATTCCGGCTGGACGAAGAGCTGCTGCTGGTATTGCTGGCGCCGAATCGTGCCGCTTATGGGCAGATCTGTCACCTGATCACCATCGCGCGCCGACGTGCGGGCAAGGGGGAATATCAAATTTCTCTCAGGGATCTTTTCTATCTGAACAAGGAAGTCGCAACGGATCAATGCCTGGCCATCTGGGTTCCGGGCAAAGCTCAAAAGCATCACGGGCATTGCGCAGAAACCCTGACCGCTGTCTTCCAGCAAAGACTATGGATAGGCCTGGAGGTATTTCCCGATGGCCAGTCAATTGGCTGCTATGAACATGCCTTCCGGCTTGCAGGAGACTTTTCATTGCCGCTGGTTGCCTGCGGCGATGTGCACATGCATCACCCTGACCGAAAATCGCTGCTGGATGTTGTCTCTGCCGTACGAATGCGTCAGTCCATTCAACTGGCAGGCAGACTGCTGTTTGCAAACAGGGAAAAGCATCTTCGGCCGCTATCGGTGCTTGAAAAACTATATCCCCCTGCCCTGCTGCAGGCGAGCACGCAGATCGCAGACCTGTGTCACTTCTCTCTTGATGAGCTTCGTTATGAATATCCCGAGGAGCTGGTACCACCCGGGCAGTCACCCGCAGGTTACCTGAGACAGCTGACCGAACATGGCATGCAGAAAAGATGGCCGGAGGGTACGCCCGATGATGTTCTGAAACTGATAGAAAAGGAACTGTCGCTCATCTCGGAAATGCAATATGAATACTATTTCCTGACGGTATTTGACATCGTGCAGTTCGCCAGAAGCCAGGGCATTCTCTGCCAGGGGCGTGGTTCTGCTGCAAACAGTGCCGTGTGCTATTGCCTCGATATTACTGAAGTTGACCCGACCAGAGTCAGCCTGCTCTTTGAACGGTTTATATCCCGGGAAAGAAACGAACCTCCGGACATCGATGTCGATTTCGAACACGAACGTCGCGAGGAAGTCATTCAGTACATCTATAAGAAGTACGGCAGGCATCGGGCAGCCATTGCCGCAACGGTGGTCACCTATCGACCGAAAAGTGCTATTCGCGATGTCGGCAAGGCCCTTGGTCTGGATCTGCAGCTGGTCGATCACCTGGCCAAGTCTCTTTCCTGGTGGGACAAACGCGAAGCGCTGCAGATGCGCTTTGAAGAAGCCGGAGTTAACCCGCGCAGCCCTGTGATTGACCAGTTCCTGACCCTGGTCAATGCCATTCTCGGTTTCCCGAGACATCTCTCTCAGCATGTCGGAGGCTTTATTATCTCAAGCGGCCCACTGTCTCATCTTGTTCCTGTAGAGAACGCGGCCATGGAAGACCGAACCATCATTCAATGGGATAAGGATGACCTGGAATCCCTTGGCCTTCTGAAAGTCGATATTCTGGCTCTCGGCATGCTGACTGCCATTCGCAAAAGTCTGGATATGATCAACGAATATCGAGCCACTGATCTGACATTGGCCAACCTGCCGGCTGAAGATCCGTTGACCTACCAGATGCTGCAGAAAGGAGACAGCGTTGGTGTATTTCAGGTCGAATCCCGTGCCCAGATATCCATGCTGCCAAGACTGAAGCCTAAAAATTACTACGACCTTGTCATCGAGGTGGCCATCGTTCGCCCTGGACCAATCCAGGGAAACATGGTCCACCCTTACCTGAAAAGAAGAAACGGAGAGGAGCAAGTCACCTATGCCAACGATGCGGTCAGATCGGTCCTCGAGCGCACACTGGGCGTGCCCATCTTTCAGGAACAGGTAATCAAGCTGGCTGTTGTGGCTGCCGGGTTTTCTCCGGGTGAGGCAGACCAGCTGCGCCGCGCCATGGCCGCCTGGAAACGCAAGAGTGGCCTCGAGAAATTCAGGATAAAACTGGTAGAGGGCATGCTGGAACGCGGACATGATCAGAATTTCGCGGAACGCATCTTCGAGCAGATTAAGGGCTTTGGTGATTACGGTTTTCCTGAGTCCCATGCCGCCAGCTTTGCACTTCTTGTCTACTTCTCTGCCTGGCTCAAGCGACACGAACCCGCCGCCTTCTATTGCGGGCTGCTCAACAGTCAGCCCATGGGATTCTATTCGCCTTCCCAGCTTATTCAGGATGCCCGGCGTCATGACATAGAAATACGGCCCGTGGATATCAATGCCAGCGAGTGGGAATCCTCCCTCGAGGCACCGGCCTACCATGGTGAAATCGCCGCAAAACAACCTGCTGTCAGGTTGGGTTTTCAAAGAATCAAAGGCCTGCGAGAAGATACAGCTCTACGAATCATCCATGCTCGAAACGCTGCACCCGCCAGAAGCGTTCAGGACCTGGCCCGGCGCGCAAGACTCAGCAAGGGTGATCTCGCCCGCCTGACAGAGGGCGGCGCCTTCAAGGAACTGTCCGGGCACCGTTATCAGACACATTGGCAGGCCGCCGCGATTCTTCCGGAATCTCCTTTGCTGGAAGTCGCCGAGGCAAAGCAGAGCTACCCATCTGAAACACCGGTGATATTACCTGCACCTGGTGAAGCTGATGATCTTCGTGCTGATTACCGGAGTCTGGGCCTGACGCTTGGCAGACATCCGATGGCGATTCTCAGAGAACAGGAGTCAGAAGCGATTTTTGCGAGATGCAAAACGGCAAAAGACCTTGAACATATTCGCCATGGCAGGTTCGTTCAGGTATCCGGAATCGTCACGGGCCGCCAACGACCCAGCTCTGCCTCAGGCGTCTTGTTTCTGACACTGGAAGATGAAACCAACAACATCAACGTTGTGATCTGGACCCGGATTCTCGAAACATACCGGTCGGCGGTCATTCAGGGCCGATTGTTAAAAATAAAGGGCGTTCTCGAGCGTCAGGAATCGGTTATACACGTGATCGCCGGGCACGTTGAAGACCTGAGCCACTACCTTGAGCATTTCTCACTGAAGTCACGCGATTTTCGGTAATATGGCCTGGATCTGGAAAACATCGTGACGACCATGTTCAAACGCGTACTGGGTGCAACACTGATTGCCGGCTGCCTGTCAGCTCAGGCTGATTCTGCTTATGACTCAGCGATAGCACCTGAGGTACTGAAAGCAGAAACCATCGATTCGATACCCGAACATGCCCTGCTGATCAACACTTTTGGAGAAAACGCCCTGTTATTCGACGCCGATACTCAGGAGGTTCTGGGCATGATATCCACCGGCATCGATGCCAATGCATTTGAGATAGAGCTGGGCCGAGGCGTTTTACACACAGCCGAGACTTACCTCAGTCGACACACTCGTGGCGAGCGGACCGATGTCATTTCTTCCTACGATCTCAAAACACTGTCGCCCATAGGCGAGATCGTGATCCCACCTAAACATGCCGGCGGATCCCCGATGAGGAACTACACCGGAATCCTGAAGGAAGGTGATACCCGGCTGATGCTGGTGACCAACATAACACCGGCGAACACGATCTCGGTCGCCGACCTCGATTCCAGCCAGTTCCTTAACGAGATATCGACGGCAGGTTGCGGCCTTGTATATCCAGCGACCGGACTGAGATTTCTGCAGCTCTGTGGTGACGGTACAGCGCAGCTCATCAAACTGGACAGGGATGGCAATGAGATTGCGCGCGACCGTTCAGAATCCTTTTTTGATCTGCAGGACGATCCGCTGATGGAGAAGGCGGTGCGTGGCAGAGACGGCTGGCTGTTCACCTCTTTCCTGGGCAGGGTTATCAGCATCGAGCTGGATATCGATAATGAACTGCTGACAATCAAGGAAAGGTTTACGATCAACGACGGCACCAGTGAATGGCGCATCGGTGGCATGCAGCCGCTGGCATTACACAGGTCTACCAACCTGCTTCTGGCACTGATGCATCCCATGGCGGATGCAGAGGATACCGGTGGTCACAAAGCCCCTGGTGTCGAAGTCTGGTATCTGGATGCAGACAACGGCACCCTCAGACATCGACTTTCTCTGGAAGAACCCGCCTCAGCGATTACGGTCTCGCAGGATGACACCCCTCGACTTTACGCCGGCTCCATCATCTCCGGGCAGGTCCGGGTTTTTGACCTGAAGACCACAAAGCAACTCGGCATCATTGGCGATCTCAGCTTCCCCACGATTTTGCAGAGCCTGGATTCAAAACAATGATAGACCCCACGATTCTGTATGCATTGCTTGGCAGTTTCGCACTGTTATTCGCCCTGTCCGCCCTGGAAAAGTATCAGGACGTCACGGCATTTCGACAGCAGCTACTCGACTACAAGGTACTGCCGACCATCGTAGTGCCTCCGGTTGCCGCTGCCATTGTGACCGCAGAAGTCATCGCGGCGACTCTGCTGATCACCCAGGCTTACGAATGGGGTGTACTGATCGGCTTTGTCATCCTTATCGGCTACACGCTCGGCTTGCTGGTGAACCTGTTCAGAGGCAGAACGCACATCGATTGCGGCTGTCTTGGTTCACAGGGTGAAGGCATCAGTTACCTCCATGTAACCCGTAACCTGCTTCTTCTGTGTCTGCTGACACTATGTACTTTGACTCCGGACATCAGGCAACTGCTCTGGATTGACTACGGGGTCATTTTTATCAGCGTGTCAGCAGCGGCCGGCCTGTATGCCACCATGACGCTGCTGATTGCCAATCACGCACAGCAACGACTCTGGTGGTCATGATGGTTACAGCACTGGTTATCTCCAACCTTATTCTCTGGGCTGTCGTGATACTGCTGCTACTGGCTGTCTATGCTCTGGCTCGCCAGATCGGCGTCCTGCATGAACGCGTTGCCCCCGTGGGCGCACTCACACCAGCCAGTGGCCCAAAGGTCGGAGAACAGCTGGAACCTGTTTCAGTAAAAAGCCTGACCAATGAAACCATCGCCATTGGCGCACCGGCACACCAGGCAACATTCCTGTTCTTCATGTCACCCGGCTGCCCTATCTGTCGAGCACTGCTGCCGATCGTCAGTGACCTGGCAAAAGCTGAAGATATACAGGTGCTCTACGCCTCCGACGGTGACGATGCTGACGTCCACCTGGCCTATGCCAGAGAACATGAGATCCCGCCATCGCAATACATACTGTCCCAGGCACTGGGGATGCAACTGGGCGTCAACCGATTACCGTTTGCAGCGTTGATCAGTGATCAGGGTGTCCTTCGTTCCCGCGGTCTGGTCAATAGCCGGGAGCATCTGGAAAGCCTGTTAGCGGCCGACGAGTTAGACGTCTCCAGCATCCAGGAGTATCTTGGCCTGAAAGAGGACGAAGCGTGAACAATTTCAGCGTGGAAAAGGTCATTCTGAATAAACTGGATCAATGGGTAACAGGCAGAGCCGTCAACTCAGCAAGAAGGCTTTCCCGCCGTACTTTTATCTCTCGGCTTGGTCAGCTTCTGGTGGGCACAGCGCTGGTTCCGGTACTGCCCGTTGCACGGGCGGGTGGTACAACTTTCCATGAAATAGGTGATCCACAAAGCTGCGAATACTGGCGTTATTGCGCGATTGATGGGTTTCTCTGCAGTTGCTGTGGCGGCACCGCTTCCTCTTGCCCGCCCGGCTCGGAGCCATCCCCGGTCACCTGGGTTGGAACCTGCGAAAACCCCGCAGACGGCAAGCGTTACATTATTTCCTACAACGACTGTTGCGGTAAGGGTGGATGCGGCCGATGCTTCTGCAATCGCAACGAGGGAGACAAACCTGCCTACTACCCGCCAAAGAACAATGACATCAACTGGTGCGTGGGAACCAAAAGCAATGCATACCATTGCTCTACAGCCGTTGTTATGGGTGTCGATGAAAGTTGATGCGTCTGACACTGCTTATCCTGTTAACGACTTTCCTCGTGCCGCTTTCTGCCGACCCGAAGAGTCACTACATGATTCATTGCATGGGATGTCACCTGATCAACGGTCAGGGCATACCACCAGAGGTGCCGCAGTTTAATGAAGACCTTGCCTATCTGGCGGGCTCGGAGGACGGACGTCGCTACCTGGTTCAAGTACCGGGTGCGTCCCAGGCACCGATTGATGATGCCGAACTGGCTGAATTGTTGAACTGGATGCTGCAGAAGTACGCGCAGACAAAGACCTTTACACATTTTGATGAAAACGAAATCAGTTCTCACCGAGCTGACATTCTGGCAGACCCAAAATCCGAACGGGCCAGGTTGTTTGCCACCACACACTGAAACAGGAGCGCCACATGTCTGAACAACTGCAACTGCAATCTCTGGTTACCAGAGAGGGGACACTCGAACTGTCACTGGCCAAGGTCCCGGTACCGGTGCCTGCAGAGGACGAAGTCCTGGTCAGGGTCGAGGCAGCGCCAATCAATCCCTCTGATCTTGGTCTGTTGTTCGGTATGGCAGATATGACCACAGCATCGGCATCAGGGAGCGCGGACGCGCCCGTCATCACCGCGGAGATCCCTGAAGGTTTGAGAAAGATTGTCGAGGCAAGAGCCGGGCAAGCAATGCCCGTCGGTAACGAAGGCGGTGGTGTCGTGGTCGACGCCGGATCCAGCCCTGAAGCGCAGGCACTGATGGGCAAAACTGTCGGTATTCTGGGAGGCGCCATGTATACGCAATTCCGCGCCATCAAGGCCAAACAGTGCCTGGAGATGCATGAGGGTGTCACGCCGGCAGAAAGTGCTTCCTGTTTTGTGAATCCCCTGACTGCTCTAGGCATGGTGGAAACCATGAAGATGGAGGGTTTCAGCGCACTCTGCCATACCGCAGCAGCTTCCAACCTTGGCCAGATGTTACAGAAAATCTGTCTGAAAGACGGTATCGAACTGGTCAATGTTGTGCGCAAACAGGAACAGGTAGACCTTCTGAAAGACATTGGCGCAAAACACGTCTGCAATTCCAGCGAGGAATCATTCAGTTCAGATCTCGCGGATGCCATCGCCGCAACAGAAGCCTATATTGCCTTTGATGCTACCGGCGGTGGTCGGCTGGCGAGCCAACTGCTGACTGCCATGGAAGCCGCAGCGATGCGCGCCGGCGGTGACTACAACCGCTATGGGTCAGATACTTTCAAGCAGGTTTATATCTATGGCGGACTGGATCGATCACCCACGACGCTGAATCGAAACTTTGGTTTTTCCTGGAGTCTGGGCGGTTGGTTACTCACACCTTTCCTGCAGAAAATCGGACCAGAGGCAGCAGACAAGCTCAGACAGCGCGTCGCTGATGAAATCAAGACGACGTTCGCAAGCAGCTATACGCAAGAGGTGTCACTCGCTGAAGCACTCTCGCTTGAGGCGGTCAGTGTTTATGGCAAACAGGCCACCGGCGAGAAGTACCTGATCAACCCCAACAAGTAGTGCAGGAACCCTTTAATTGACTACGAGTGTTAGTGACTGACGAGTGTTACTGACTGCGGTGCATTACAGACTGGCGAGCGTGATTTCCATCATCTCGCCAAAGTTGGTTTCACGTGCTTCAGCTGAGAGCCTTTCCTCTTTCGTGATGTGATCACTGACCGTCATGACGGCGAGCGCTGCACCACCCTGCTCTGCCGCAATGCGATAGAGCGCGGCTGCTTCCATTTCGACAGCGGCAATTCCTAACCGGCTGGCAATCGCGTAGATATCGTCCGTCAGGTGGTAGAACGTGTCAGACGTGAACACATTGGTCACCACAAAATTTACGTCTGTCTGCTCGGCGGCATCAATCCAGTTTTTCATCAGACCATAGTTGGCGATGGCGGCATAATCATGACCGTTAAATCGCAGTCGATTCATGTTGGAATCAGTTGAAGCCCCCATGGCCACAACCAGGTCGCCAAGATTGACGTCCGGATGGATCGAACCACAGCTTCCCATCCGAATAATGTTCTTTACGCCAAAGTGTTCAAACAATTCTGTCGCATAGATAGACATGCTGGGCATGCCCATGCCGCTGGACATGACCGACAGGGATTGTCCCCGATAAGCGCCGGTGTAGCCCAGCATGTTGCGTACAGCATTGACCTGCCTGACATCATCCAGGTACTTCTCGGCTACAAATTTTGCTCTTAGTGGATCACCCGGTAACAGGACTGTTTCTGCAATGTCCCCGGATTCGGCGCCAATGTGAGGTGTTGCCATAGTGACTCCTTTACGAGAATGAGAGCATCAGACCTGCGATGGTCGCGCTCATGAGATTGGCGAGCGTAGCTGCTGTCACGGCAAGCAAACCCAGTTTCGACATTTCTTCCCGGCGTTCCGGTACCAGCACACCAATACCACCCACCACGATCGCAATAGAGGACAGGCAGGCAAACCCGCAGAGTGCAAAGGTCACTATCGCCTGTGTACGCGGTGTCAGTTCGCTCTGGTAATTCGCAACAAAATCGAGAAAGGCAATAAACTCGTTCAACATCAGTTTCTGACCCAGCAGGCTGCCTACCTGTCGCGTCTCTTCCCAGGGAACGCCAATCAGAAAGGCAACAGGCTGAAACAGGTACCCCAGTATCTGCTGCAGTGTCAGCCCTTCAAATCCAACCAGACCCGCGGCCCAGCCAATCAGGCCATTGAGCATAGCGATCAGCGCGATGAACGCCAGCAGCAGAGCACCAATGGCAAATGCCAGTTGCATACCCTGCAGCGCACCCGTGGCAGCGGCATCAATAACGTTCACCGCACGGTGTTCCAGAATATCCTCGTGGACATCCGCATGATCCGAGTTTCTGTCATCGATTTCCGGGCGTATCAGCTTTGCCATCATCAGCGCGGCTGGTGCCGCCATGAAACTGGCCGCGATCAGATAACGCATCTCCACACCGGCCGCCGCATAACCGCCGAGCACCGAACCCGCGACAGTTGCCATACCACCCACCATGACCGCAAAAATCTCAGAGGTCGACATCCTCGCCAGGTAAGGCTTAACGGCAATCGGTGATTCAGACTGACCAATAAAAATGTTCGTTGCGGCAGCCATGGACTCAGCTTTTGTCGTACCCAGCGCCATCTGGATAAATCCGCCGATCAGGCTGACCAGACGCTCCATAATGCCAAGGTGATATAGAATCGATACCAGCGAAGCGAAAAATACGATGATCGGTAATACCTGCAACGCGAAAACGAAGCCATAGCCGTCGGAGGCCAGATCTCCGAACATGAAATCCATACCCGCCTGGGCATAACCCAGGACGCTGATAACCACACCGGCCACCGCTTCAAGGGCCTGCTTGCCCGCAGGAACGTAAAGAACAAGCGCGGCAACACTCAACTGAATGGCAAAAGCGCCGCCAACGACTCGCCAGCTTATCCGGGATCTATCTGAACAAAGCAGGTAGCCAACACCGAAAATACACACCATGCCGAGGAGGCTCTGTCCGATTTCTAACATACTACTGGTGCGCCTGGCGCCTTTGTGGAAGCAAACCCGCAGAGTACACCATTCGCGATATAATTGCCGTTCTGGAAACGGGCTGCGCAAAACTTTGCACACGAAAAAAGGGACAACATAGCGATGGGACGAGCAATCATTCTCGTTGCCGACAGTTTCGGTATCGGCTGCACGCCCGATGCAGAAAGTTTTGGTGATGCCGGTGCGAACACCTACGCGCACATAGCCAGAGATTATGTGAACCGCACGGGTACGCTACTGTCACTGGATAACCTGAATGCCATGGGGCTCAGTGCGGCCACGCGCGCCGTCTCCTCCGAGGAACTCAAGGCCCCGGCTTCCAGGCCTGTTTCCGGTGGCTATTGCGCCGCTGCCGAGCTCAGTCGAGGCAAGGACACACCCAGCGGTCACTGGGAAATGACAGGAGTGCCCGTGATGTTTGACTGGGGTTACTACCCTCGTCAGCCAGATTGTTTCCCCGCCGCCTTTCTCAATACGCTCATCGAGAAAACGGGTGTTCCTGGTGTGATTGGATGCATTCATGCCTCCGGCACCGACATCATTCATGAACTTGGTGAAGAACATCAGCGAACGGGGAAACCCATCTGCTACACCTCAGCAGACAGTGTATTTCAGGTTGCTGCCCATGAAGAAAGCTTTGGCCTGGATAATCTTTATGCCTTCTGTGAGACAGCGCGCGAGCTGCTTTACGAAGACAATATCGGACGAGTGATCGCCCGACCTTTTGTTGGAGACAGTGCAACGTCCTACACTCGCACGGGTAATCGCCGGGATTATTCCGTTGAACCACCGGAGGAGACGCTGCTAGATATTCTCGTCGCGCAGGGTCGCAGAGTGGCAGCCATCGGCAAGATTTCCGATATATTCGCTCATCGGGGCATCAGCAGCAGTACCAAAGCCACCGGCCTCAATGCACTGATCAATACAACGCTGGAAAAGATCCGAAGCGAACCGGACAACACGTTGATCTTTACCAATCTTGTTAACTTTGACCAGGATTTCGGGCACCGCAGGGATCCGGCAGGATATGCCGAGGCACTACAGTACTTCGACAGACGACTGCCGGAGATCCAATCTGCCATGTCCGATGATGACCTTCTGCTGATCACGGCTGATCACGGTTGCGATCCCACCTGGGAAGGCAGCGACCACACCCGGGAGTATGTCCCCGTACTTGCCTGGCGTCGGGGAATGGGCGCTGTTGATCTGGGTGTTCGCAAGACTTTTGCGGACATAGGGCAGTCGCTGGCGGACTACTTTGGCGTCCCGCCTCTGAAGAATGGCGAATCATTCCTCCGCGACCTGGTTTGACCTGATTCCACAAGACAGAGACACTATCGTTCCGTTATAGATTCAGGATCGTATATGTCGAGCGCCACCGAAGAATATGATGTCGTTATTGTCGGCGCCGGTTTCGCGGGCATGTACCTGCTGCATCGGCTGAGAGAACTCAAACTCAACACCCGGATATTCGAAGCCGGAGATGATGTCGGAGGCACCTGGTACTGGAACCGCTACCCGGGTGCGCGATGCGATGCCGAAAGTCTGGCTTACTCCTTCTCTTTTTCGCCGGAACTGGAGCAGGAATGGGAATGGTCAGAGCGCTACGCACCGCAACCCGAAATACTGGAGTATGCCCGGCATGTAAGCCGACGATTTGACCTGCGTAAAGATATCCAATTCGAAACCCGCGTCATCAGCGCACACTATCGAGAAGAATCTGAAGACTGGTTGATTGAAACCGATCAGGGAAACCGGGCCGTGGCCAGATACTGCATTATGGCAACGGGTTGCCTGTCTGTACCCCAGTTACCTGACATACCCGGCGTTGAAAACTTCAAAGGAAATCTCTACCAGGCGAGCAAATGGCCTCATGAACCTGTGAGCTTCAAGGGACAGACAACGGGCATCATTGGTACCGGCTCCAGCGGCATACAGGCGATCCCCGTCATCGCCGAGGAGGCAGAACACCTCTACGTATTTCAGCGTACACCAAACTTCAGCGTTCCTGCAGCGAACAGCCCGCTGGACAGGGACTGGGTGGCCGAGTTCAAGAAGAACTATCGGGCTCATCGACATAATCACAGGATTGGCAATGGCTCAGGATTCGGTGATCTTCAGATAGAACCTAGAACCGAAATGAAAGAACCGATCCTGCGAGACCAGGTCAATGATGAAGAAGCCTATGCCCTTCTCGAAGATGCCTGGGCGTCAGGCGGCGCCAAGTTCATGTCTGCAATCGGCGATCAACTCATGAATGAAGAGGCCAATCGGTTTGCCCGCGAGTTTGTTTATCAAAAAATTCATGAAACCGTAAATGATCCGGAAACAGCGGAACTGCTGTGCCCCACAAATCACCCTATCGGTTCTCGCCGCATCTGTGTCGATATTAACTATTACGCGACTTATAACCGTGACAATGTCAGCCTTGTCTCCGTCAAGGATCATCCTATCGAGAAGATCACGGAATCGGGCGTACAGATTAACGGCCAGGTTTACGATCTGGATACACTTGTCCTGGCAACAGGGTTCGATGCCATGACGGGTGCGCTATTGCGAATTGATATCCAGGGGTCTGACGGGATCAAACTCGCTGACAAGTGGCATGCGGGGCCAAGGTCGTATCTCGGTCTTGCCGTCGCAGGTTTTCCGAACCTCTTTACCATTACCGGCCCCGGCAGCCCTTCTGTTTTAAGCAATATGCTGGTTTCCATTGAGCAGCACGTGGACTGGATCATCGACTGCATCACTCACATGAAAAATGAGGGACTCACGGTATTTGACGCCGAAGAGACAGCTCAGGACAAGTGGGTCGAACATGTGAATGACGTGGCCAACATGACCCTGTTCCCGAAAGGCGGTTCCTGGTATCTGGGCGCGAATGTCAAAGGTAAGCCAAGAATCTTCATGCCTTATGCTGGAGGCGTCGGCGCCTACCGGGAGATCTGCGATGCTGTAAAAGCAGATGGATATCGCGGCTTCTCATTTCACTAAAGGAAACCGTTATGGAGCTGAAAGGCAGGGTTTGTGTCGTTACAGGAGGCGCAAGTGGAATCGGCGCAGCGACCTGCAGAGCTTTCGCAGCTGCAGGCGCTAAGGTCATTGTCAGCGACACATCTTCCGCCTGGGCTGTATCTGCTGCAGGACCCATCAAGGAAGCCACAGAGGTCGCGGACATGGTGGTCCAGGGGTTTCGCAACGAAGACTTCCTGATCCTCACAGACCCGATAGCACAGACATGGATGGAACGTAAAACCGGCAATATCGACAGATGGTTGAACGGAATGCGTCGTCTTCAGGCTAATATAGAAACTATAGAAACCGGCGAGGAGTCATCATGAGTGACATACCACAGGACAGCCAACAGGACAGTCAACAGGACACCGAAAAAGACAGTGCTCAGAAACGCCGGCAGCGTGACAGAAAGAGACTGCGCACGGTTGCCATACGACACGGTGCTTTGGTGCTCGCGGCATTTACCCTGTGGGGTGCGGCTGACGCCTGGGCAAACGCCAGTGGCTGGATTCTTG
The DNA here is from genome assembly GCA_965662805.1 of Candidatus Azotimanducaceae bacterium. Classification (GTDB taxonomy): domain Bacteria; phylum Pseudomonadota; class Gammaproteobacteria; order Pseudomonadales; family Azotimanducaceae; genus UBA9659. The sequence goes on from CBFIJB010000004.1 coordinate 155,107, forward strand.
CCGAAACGATATCGCTTCTGAACGCTGTTTTTGCCGGAACGGCGATCGCTTACCTGTTCCACGAATGGGGCCATTTCGCTGGTGCCAGAGTTTCCGGTGCGGTATCGCCGGTGGCAAAGGAACCAGTATCATTTTTTATGTTCACCTTTAAGAATGAACTCAATACACAGGGGCAGTTCATTGCCATGAGCTGCGGCGGACCCATTGCGAACTGGGCCCTTGTATTTCTGCTTTATCTGATGCTGCCCCTCGACACCTGGTCCCAGACTCTGTTTCTTGCGACCACATTCGCCATCGCTGTCAGCGTGTCGATATTCGAGTTCCCGATCATCAATCAGGTCATGTATGGTGCCGATCCTGCTGAGACTGTTGATAACCGTAAACGGGAAACCGGCAGTACGCCAAGAAACATGGGCATCGTGGCCGGCGCACTGCTCTGGCTTCTCATCATCTGAAGCTGCCGGGAAGTCTAGCTACGCAGGACCAGTCTGGCGGACACCTGTCCGGGCACATCACGCTGATCAATGGAGATTTGCCTGACAACAATACCCTGCTGCGATTCAAGTCGTTCCAGCCAGAGCATCAGTTGTGTAAAGGGAACACCCTCAAACCAGACGCTGACGGCGCCACTGCCTTCCGGTTGCATCCTGCTGGGATTGATCCCGATCGTCTGGGCCGTTCGAGAAACGGAAGTCAGCAGGTTACGCCCGCCGGAAGGCCTGCTGCTACCACTTGACGCTGCCCTTGCTTCCGCTTCAGTTGACTGCAGATAGGTCAGCAACTCCAGTCGGCGATCATGGTCCCTTTGAGCGTCTTCAAAGTATTCATTAACAGGCGACCAGACTGCGAGGTAAAACACCAGTAAAAGCAGGAAGCCGACAAGCAGAACCAACGCCGACTGCTCACGACTTTCCAGGGAATCGAAGCGTTCCTTCAACTCTGCATAGTAAGGGTTCAAGAAGCACCTCCGGTAGCACGGATCTTAATACTGCCTCGAACACTGTCACCTTCCTGGCTAATGGTGCCAATTTCAGCCTTCAGACCATTGGTAGTCAATCGCTGCGTGTACTGGACCAGTGTTTCAGATCGATCACCCAGAACCTGAAGAATCAGGTCGCCGCGACTCTCGTTAAAATTGACATTCTGCAGCGTCAGCCCGGTTCCTGGCAGTCCCTGAGTCGCCTGGGCAAACAAGGCAATAAACTCGCCCCCACCAGTGGCGTCCGAGCGCCCAAGGTGCGAGTTCCATCTGCGACGCACGTCGCGGACATTGCGATCACCGGGGAAGACACTCTGGTAAAGTTCCATCGTCGCCGCCTGATATTCATCCGCTTTGCGCGACATAAAGATGCCCTGCCCCGCCAGCAGCAGCAAATGCAGCAGAACCGCGAATCCCGTGAGAATTGCCACAGATCGCCAGATCATCTGGCCGTTGCCACGCTTTACCTCAACCTTATAAGGACCCTGCAGCAGGTTGGTCTGAGTCCCGTCAAACTGGCAGCAGAGCAGATAAAAACCGTCTTCTTCAACAGACGTGCGCGTCACATCCCGCTGCACTGCCTCCAGCTCATTCAACTGAATACTCAAATGCTCCAGCCCGGACTCATTCGAGGAAAGTGTCAGCGGAAACTCTTCCGAATCTGTCGATAACGCAAGAGGAAGCTGATCACCAGGCAAGCTGAGCCCGGCTCCGTTTTCCCAACGAAGGTGAACCCGACTGCCATCCACCACGCCAGAAACACCCCTGGCAGGGACCAGGCTCGTTTCGGAAATCATCGTCTCCACAGTGAGTTGCAATCCAGACAGGAAATCGGTCCAACGATCCATCTGAGCAATGTCGCAGACACTGACCAGGATTTCGCCCTGCCCATTACGGTCACCAAGTGCGAAGAAGCAGTCTTCGACGTCCGATGCCAGTTGCTCCTCAACGACGTAGGGCACTGCCTGAACAATCTGCCGATATTGTCGACTCGGCACATTGGCAACGGTCATCAGGACATCTTCACCGGGCACGACAAAAACGGCCCGCCCATCAAAATCAGTGCCAAACCGTTCATTAAACTCATCAGTTTGACTGTCGCCCACTTCCTTCCTGTTACCAAACTGGTCGAACAGGAGCCAATGCAATCCCTGGCTGGACTCACGGAAAAACAAAGTTTCAGACATCCTCTGCCTCCGAGACGGGTGCAGGTTTAGTCCGAAATGTTTTGGAAAGGTCCCGGTAGAGAATTCGCATGCTGCCGTCTAGTGAATTGCGATGAAGAATACTGGTCAGATAACTGAAACGATCCTGAAACCTTGCAATGATTCGGATCTCGAAAAACTCAGATTGTACACCAAGACCACCCTCCTGAACCCCAAGGCCTGCCAGTTCTGGCGTCTGGAGAAACTCCTGCACGGTTTTAAAGCCCTCCTCCTCATCTCGTCGCTGCGCCAGAGTCTCCGCGGCCTCGTAAGCAAGTCCGGGTGCCAGCGACTGCAACACCGCAGGCGATGCCGTATTGACATTGAGTGCAGCGCGCTCGTCTGGCAGTGCCGTCAAATAAGGCATCAGCTGCTGATACCACTCCGGCTCCATGCCGAGCAGCGCCATTTCTGATGGGTCTGCCATCAGGACATTAGCGGTTCGATAAGGCGGGTCAAACACCAGATACTCATAGTCCTCGGCTCCGGCTGGCCTTGCGCTCGTATCTTCGTCGACCCAGTCCTGTACTCGATCAGCAACAGCCGGGTCCAGACCTGCGGCATTAATGAGGTTGATCAGACGTTGTCTGGATACAGCCTGCTTCGGGTTTCTCTGGGACAACAGGTTCAGATTAAACAGCCCCTGAAGATCCGTGATCTGCAACAGCACTTCACCGTTCTCAAACTCATAACTGAGTTCACTGCTCGCCCAATCCTCAAGCAGATGATCCGTGTCCTCATCTTCGGTGAAGTCCTCGTAGAGAATTTGTCGTGCCAGCTCTTCACCCCCCAGCGCATACTGAAGCGCCTGACCCCGATCAAGAAAACCTCGGGTTGCCTGGATCGAAGCGCGCTGCTCCACCACCATGGATGCAGCCATCACAGTTCCAAGTGCAACCACAAGCAGGATCGCCACGAGCGCAACACCCTTCTGCTTATTCATCTTCTTGCGGACTCGCCGGATCTGGATTCGTCGAATCAGGACTCAACGGGGATTGATCTTCATCGAGACTCTCATCCGCACCGTCATTGAGATCTCCGGATTCATCACGACCCTGAATGTCCTGTGCATTGAAAGAATCCACCAGCTGAAACAACCGCTCGACTTCGCCCATGTCGTTAACAGAAATAACGACTTCAACGCCTATAGGTGCCAGATTCTGATCTTCCTCAAGTTCAAACTCAGACTCCAGCGAAGAAGTGGAGTTGTCGGTGAATCCTGTGACCCGAAAGTCTGTAACCCCTTCAAGCAGAAGCTGGCTGATGGGCTCAGAATCCTCTGCTCGATCAAGCACCTCCCAGAAATGCCTGCTCAATGTCTCTTCATCATAATCAATACTGTAGGCGACTCTCTGAAGTCGGCTGCGGCTTCTGCCCGCAGGGTTGCTCCAGCCACCGCGAGTAAACTCAACAACATAGTCCTCGTTCTCGAAGACAAGCGGTGCCATCGGATCTCCATACTGGTCCCGAATCTGTCTTGGTACAAACTGATTAAAATCACGCTGAATAATCGAGAAAGCCAGATTCAGACTCGTTGCGCTTTCGCTGGCCTGCCGGACACGGTCATTACTATCAATCACTGTCTGCAGCATTTGATAGGCACTGAGTCCCAGAATGGAAAAAATTGAAATAGATACCAACAGCTCAAGCAGAGTGAAACCACGTAACTGATACATATCAGTACCTTCCCAGAAAACCGACGAGCTCGGCGCTGGAAACATCGAGAGACTCCTTGTGAACACTGATGACAACCCGACGGACGAACTCATTTTCCGTTGCCTCAATTCTGGTCTCCACTTCCCAGCTGGTGTCACCCGTCTCCACGACCTCCCGGGATACGCCCACGGAAGGATAATTCGTATCACTGCGCTCCAGCATTCGAAGCCCCGCCATCTGGTCCTCGGCGAGCCACCAGGCAATTGTTTTTTCCTGAATCATACCGGCCTGTCGAAGGCTCTGGGTGGTGTTGCGCACCAGAGCAACAGACACCACGGCGAAAACAGCCAGCGCTACCATCACTTCGACCAGGGTAAAGCCGCGATCAGTCTTCATCAGATTCGTTTCGCTCATGTTCCCAGTGAAAATCACCATAACCATCCGACACGAAGGTATACCCGACATCATCGTTACGGGTCTCGAGGATGATTTCAAAAGGCGTCGTCTCACCACTCGAGAGAATCAGCACCGGCGGCAGGTTTTCACCCAGCAGGCGGAAGCCACCTTCCCTTACGCGAACAGTCATCCTGAGATCATCAGAAAGGGTGCGTTCATGAAATGGTGACGATGCCTTTTCCCATTGCTGACTGCCGTCGTCGAAACGAAGAAATTCATAGCCCTTATCGGTGCGACGAAAACCATATTCACTGGAGTCCATCATGGCTTCATTGCGCGCCATATCGAAAAGCAACTCCAGTCGCCTGGTTTCTGTATCAAAGTCTGCGTTCTGAACAAAACCCGGAAGACTGGCAACCGTGAGGCCTGCCAGTATCGTTACGATGAACAGGACGACGAGTATTTCAATCAGGGTGAAACCCTGATTGGGATAGCTAGAGTTCTGACAGGAGGATATCCGCATCTACACCTTCGCCGCCTTCCTGCCGATCCGCGCCAAAGGAGTAGACCTCAATAGATCGATCTTCATTATAGTAGAGGTAGGGTTCACCCCAGGGATCTTCCGGTATGGATTTAAGATAACCTTCCGGGTTCCAGTTTCTAGGTTCAGGAAAACCGGATGGCTCGCTGACGAGAGCTTCCAACCCCTGATCAGTACTTGGATACACACCGTTGTCCAGACGATAGAACTCGAGTGCTTTGCCAACTTCCTGGACCCCCAGCTTTGCCGCGGCGACCCTGGCTTCGTCAGGCATGCCGATAATGTTCGGCACTATCAGAGCAGACAGCACCCCCAAAATGACAACCACGACCATGATCTCAATGAGGGTAAAGCCTTTCATGTTTGCCATCGCTGCTGTTTTCTTCATCCAAGACTCCCTGGCCAAAAAGTTTACTGCGAATCAATGAACCGCTGATGAACCCATCAGACGACCAGTTGATTAAGGTTAATGATAGGGAGCAGGATTGCCATCACAATAGTGAACACAGCCCCGCCCATGACAATAAGCATGACCGGACCGAAAAGGCTGAGCAACATACTCATTAAAAGCTCAGCATCCTGCTGCTGGTGTTTCGCAACTCGTGCCAACATATCGTCCAGTTCTCCACTACTCTCACCCGAAGAAATCATGTGCAGCATCATCGGAGGGAAATAGCCACTGACTTCAAGTGCCTTGGAGAGGCTGGACCCCTCACTCACCCGCACCGTCGCTTCGCTGACATTCTGACGCAGCCAGGTATTGGACAGTACTTCCCCCGCAATACGCATGGCATCGACCAGAGGCACACCACTTGATGAGAGAATACTGAGCGTACTGGCGAATTGAGCAGTGTTGGTTCCCCGGGAGAGCTTTCCGGCAATAGGTAAACCAAGAATCCAGCGATGCCACGCCAGCCGGATTGAGGGCACCTTGAGCAATCGATTAATCCCCCAAACCAGTGCCGCTGCAAGAATAAGAATAACGAACCCGTAGTTAACGACAAAGTCGCTTGCGCCAATCACCGCAGTAGTCAGCCAGGGAAGCGCCTGGTCAGATTCCGCAAACACCTTAACAATATCGGGCACCACATAACCGAGAAGCCCCGCAAGAATCAGAACGGTGAGAACAAAGAGTATGACGGGATAGACCAGTGCCTGCTTTACTCGAGAGGAAGATTCCTGTTGCGACTCGGTAAAGTCCGCAAGCCTGTTCAGCACCAGATCCAGATGACCCGCTGACTCACCTGCCGCCACCGTCGCGCGATGTAAAGACGGGAACGCCTTCGGGTACTCAGCAAGCGCGTTAGCCAGGGAAAAACCCTCCATGACCTTCGCACGAACGGTGATCAACATACTGTTTGTCGCAGATTTCTCGCTCTGTTTCGATACAGCCAGCAAAGCCTCTTCGACCGGCAACCCCGCTGCAATCAGCGTGGAAAGCTGCCTGGTTACCAGGGCCCGTTCGGATACGGACAGGGAGGGTTTGAACAGTTCCGAAAGAAAACCCGAACCTCCGGCTGCGTCTTTCTTGCGGGTGGGGTTTACCCCAAGCGGCGTCAGCCCCTTGTCACGAAGAATCTGCCTGACCTGGCGCACGCTGTCTGCTTCGAGAACACCCTTCTCTTCTCGACCACGTGCGTTCAGCGCGCTGTATTCAAAGGCAGCCAATCAAGATCTCCAAAGGACTCAGTCTTCCATCGTGACCCGGAGTACCTCATCGATGGTTGTCGTGCCCGCCAATATCCTGGCACGGCCGTCATCTCGAATACCCGTGGTCTGTTGTCGGACATGCTGCTCCATATCCAGCTCAGAAGCACCGCTGTGAATCATGCGACGAAGATCATCATCGACGGCAACAACCTCATAGATACCCATTCGACCGCGATACCCTTCACCGGCACAGGTATCACAACCCACCGGACGATAAAGCGTTGGCGGGCTGGCAGCATCAACCTTGAGAAACTCACACTCGTAATCATCCGCTGTATAGGCTTCACGACAATCTGCACACAGAACCCGCACCAGTCGTTGCGCCACCAGCCCAATCAGCGAGTTACTGAGAAGATAAGGTTGCACACCCATGTTTGCCAACCGGGTCACCGCGCCAATGGCGGTATTTGTGTGCAGTGTTGATAGGACCAGATGCCCTGTCAGACTGGCCTGTACCGAGATATCCGCAGTCTCATAGTCACGAATCTCACCCACCATCACTACATCAGGGTCCTGGCGAAGAATGGCGCGCAGCCCCTTGGCAAAGGTCATATCGGCCTTGCTGTTTACCTGGGTCTGTCCGATACCCTCAATGTCGTATTCGATCGGATCTTCAACGGTAAGAATATTTCTTGATCGATCATTGAGCTGATCCAGGCAGGCATAAAGGGTTGTCGATTTACCCGACCCGGTAGGACCGGTCACCAGCAGAATACCGTGAGGTCTTTCAACAAGGGTCGTCATGATGCTCATGTCTTTCTTGCTCATACCCAGGTGACCCAGGTCACGACGGCCCTCCTGTTTATCCAGCAATCGCATCACAACACGCTCACCGTTACTGGCAGGAATGGTTGAAACCCGTACATCAACTTCCTTACCACCAACCCGGACTGAGATTCGGCCATCCTGAGGCAATCTTTTCTCCGCGATATCCAGTTTGGCCATGACCTTGATTCTGGAGACAAGCAAAGGAGCCAGTGCACGTCGGGGGGACACAATTTCACGCAGCACACCATCCACCCGAAAACGGACGACCAGCCGTGTCTCGTAGGTCTCAACATGAATATCTGAAGCCGAGACTTTGACCGCCTCCGCCAGAAGCGAGTTAATCAGCCTGATCACAGGTGCATCATCATCCTGGTCAAGCAGATCACCGGTCTCAGGAATAGCCTCTGCCAGACTGGAGAGGTCCACCTCATCACCCAGATCCTCAATCATCTGCATGGCCGCACCGGAATCATTCTGGTAGGTTTCCGACAGACAGCGATCAAAGGTCGAATCATCCACAAGTCGGAGCGCAAGATCGCAACTGCTGACGCGCCTGACCTCGGCAAGAATATTGCTGGTGAGCCCATGACGGTAAATCACCTCAGCCGATGAGGAGCCGCCATCGGACGGCAGAATACAAACGCCGTGCCGCTTCGCAAAACCAAATGGCAGCACTCGGGCGCCAGGTATGGCCGGTTTTTCGGCTTCAGACATCACACTGTCGTCAACGTCCTGGATAGCTTGAATTTCCTGTTCGGATGCGTCTGTCATAAGCGTTCTGTTTGGGGTTCAAACTTGGAGCAAAGGAGCATACTATAAGCGATACTTATCTGATTTTATTAATTTGATTCAGTCTGGTGATGCAACGTTAATCATGAAACTCAGCGATATTGATCTCAACCTGTTTGTAGTATTTGACGCCATCTATACTGAAGGTAACCTGACCCGTGCGGGTGAAATTATAGGCATCACCCAGCCGGCAGTCTCTAATTCACTTTCCCGATTACGAAACCTTTTCGATGATCCCTTGTTTGTGCGCACTGCGGAGGGCATGGTACCGACTCCCGTGGCACAAAACATCATTGGTTCTGTTCGACAATCCCTGGCATTGATTCGCTCCAGCGTACAGGAAAGTGAGTCATTCGACCCAAAAGTCTCAGACAAAAGATTCCGCGTCAGTATGACCGACCTGAACCAGGCCATTGTCCTGCCGACCCTTTTCACGGTCATGAAAAAAGAAGCGCCAATGGTATCCGTCGACTGCTATCAGGTTCACCGCAGGGACATGAATATTGAACTGGCCAGCGGAAATCTGGACCTGGCGATTGATATACCACTGACACCTGACCCGCAGATCAAGCAGGCTTCCCTGTACTCACACCCCTACGTATGTGTGGTCAACAAGGACAATGAGCTGGTCGGTGACAAGCTGGATCTGGACACCTACCTGAAGCTGCAACACATTCATATTTCCTCCAGGCGCGGCGGTCTGGGCCATGTTGATCTGACGCTCGGAAAAATGGGGAAAAAGCGGGATGTTGTTCTACGCACCCAGCACTATCTCTCGACGCCTCAACTGGTTTCCAATTCCAATTTTGCGCTGACCGTACCAAAGATCTTCGCTGAATTTCTGGCGGTAGCTTCACCAACAAAATACCTCGAGCTACCCTTTGAAGTGCCACATCTGGAATCGTTCCTCTACTGGCACGAAAGTACGGACAGCGACCAGGCTAATTCGTGGATGCGCCAATTGATCATCAACGGCTATAAAACAGAATGACGCGGCGGTAGAATTCGCTCTGCATGGATTTCATCGGTTCACATATTCTCTCTGTATCGCAGTTTAACCGCGATGATATTGAAACCGTTTTCAATGTTGCTGACACAATGACCCCCTATGCCAATCGAGAGCGCGTGACCCGTGTTCTCGAAGGCGCCATCCTCGGAAACATGTTTTTCGAACCCAGTACACGTACCAGGGTAAGTTTCGGTTGTGCCTGGAATCTGCTGGGTGGTGACGTTCGGGAAACGTCAGAGGTCAAAGCTTCGGCCATCGCCAAGGGTGAATCGTTTTACGATACCGCCCGGGTGCTGTCAGGGTACAGCGATGTCATTGTCATGCGGCACCAACTGGAAGGATCTGTTGACGAGTTCGCGGCGGCAAGCCGGGTACCTGTGATTAACGGCGGCGATGGTTCCAACGAACATCCAAGCCAGGCTTTGCTCGATCTCTATACGATCCACAAGGAAATGGAAGGACAGGGCAAACAGGTTGATAACCTGCGTATTGCCCTGATCGGTGATCTGCGCTACGGCAGAGCCGTACACAGCCTATGCAAGCTGCTGTCTCTGTACAAGAACATTCATTTTACACTTATCAGCCCTCAGGAGCTTAGGCTGCCGGAAAACTATGTGAATGAGATCAGGGGGCTCGGTCATGCCGTTATCGAATCCGAAGATCTGCAAAGTGGTATCGCACAGGCCGATATTCTTTATGTCACCCGCACCCAGGAAGAACGTTTTCCATCGCAGGAAGAAGCCGATCGTTACAAGGGCCTGTTCAGACTGAATCAGTCGATCTATACAGAGTACTGCCAACCCAACACGGTGATCATGCACCCCCTGCCACGCGACAGTCGCGGTGATGCCAGGGAACTGGATGACGACCTGAATGAAAACCCGAACCTCGCCATATTCCGACAGACAGATAATGGCGTTGTGATACGGATGGCGCTGTTCGCCCTTATTCTTAACGTGGCTGATAAAGTCGAAGACACGGCCAGGGAAACAACCTGGTACACCGCAGGTAGATTCAGGAACTAGACCCGACACCCGCGTTACCCTATCCTGCTCGCAATACTCATTCCGGACCAAATTGCAGGAGCCAATATGATTTATGACAGTATTCTGGACACCATCGGCAATACACCCGTTGTAAGGCTGAACCGAATCGCACCTCCAAACCAGAACATCTATGTCAAAGTGGAATCCTTCAACCCGCTGGCCTCCGTTAAAGACCGACTTGCCATCGCTATCATTGAAGACGCGGAACGTCGGGGTGAACTGAAACCCGGCCAGACTGTTATCGAGGCGACATCAGGCAACACAGGTATAGCCCTCGCCATGGTCTGTGCAGCCAAGGGTTATCCATTTGTTGCGACGATGGTCGAAACCTTTTCCATCGAACGTCGCAAGATCATGAAAGCACTCGGTGCCAGGGTCATTTTGACGCCTGCCGCCGAACGAGGATCCGGTATGGTCCGGCGTGCACAGGAACTGGCAGACCAGCATGGCTGGTTCCTGGCTCGGCAGTTTGAAAACGAGGCAAACCCTGCGTATCACCGCAACACCACCGGGCCCGAAATTCTCCGGGATTTCGCCGGCCGGGGTCTGGATTACTTTGTCAGTGGCTGGGGAACCGGAGGCACCATGACCGGTGCCGGTGAAATGATCAAGATGGCAAGACCCGAAACAAAGATCATTGTCACCGAGCCCGAAAACGCAACCATGCTGTCAGGTGGTGAATGGTCCCCGCACAAAATACAGGGATGGACGCCAGACTTTATACCCGGCGTACTTAACAAGGACATTGCCGACGAGATTGTTCCAGTTGGCGACGACGAATCCATGGCCACCTCTCACCGACTGGCAAGGGAAGAAGGCATCTTTGTTGGTATCTCTGCAGGTGCCACATTAACAGCAGCGTTGAAAGTTGCGGAACACGCACCGGACAACAGTACTTTTTGCGTGATGCTACCTGATACCGGTGAACGATATCTCTCCTCCCCCTTGTTCGAAGGCATCTCCGAAGAATCTGACGATGAGTGGCTGGCAACCCTTTAGGCTCTGAATAGTAAAGCTCTGGACAGAGTCACTCTGGATACGCAGACATCAGAGTTCCGTTATCGTGTACAGGACATCCTCATCATGCATCTGTACACGATTCCGAGAACGCCCTTTTTTCTGACGTTCCTCGGGCTGATATATATTCTCTTCGCGCTCTTCTTTGCCAAACAGGAAGCGTCCGCAAGCGCCCTGCTGTTCGCACTGGGACCTACCATGGGCTGCGCGCTGATAGGACTGACCGGTGCGACGATACCGGTATTGTTCTCGGACAAAGCCAGAGCACGGCGTGAGTTGAAAGTTGATGATTCAGGTATATCCATCAGGATAGCCGAACAGGCAACACTGATCGCCTGGGATCAGATCAGGAAGCTGACACAAATCGCGGGCTACGTGTTTATCAAGCTCGAGAATGGCTCCTATGTGATGATCCCTGAACACGCTTGTCCCGAAACCCTGGTTCACGCTTTTCTGACCCACACAAAAAAGCCCGCGTAAAGCGGGCTTTTTTGGGGCTTAAGAGTCTTCAGCGTTACCTGACAGTGCTTCGTGGAACCAATCAGAGGTTCCCGGGGAAAGCCGCCTGGTAGACGTTGGTAAACTAAAGCATGGAGTCCAGTTCGGGGACTGCTTTAAACAGGTCAGCGACAAGTCCATAGTCTGCGACCTGAAAAATCGGTGCATCCTCGTCCTTATTGATCGCCACAATGACCTTACTGTCTTTCATACCAGCCAGATGCTGGATCGCACCACTGATACCAACGGCAATATACAGGTCAGGTGCAACGATCTTGCCTGTCTGGCCAACCTGCATGTCATTGGGAACAAAACCGGCGTCAACCGCTGCCCTTGATGCACCAATCGCTGCCCCCAGCTTATCGGCAACAGTTTCAAGCAGAGAGAAGTTCTCGCCATTCTGCATACCGCGGCCACCGGAAATAATGATGGAAGCGGCTGTCAGTTCCGGACGATCCAGTTTGACGATCTCTTCCTTTTCCCAGGTGGTCAGACCTGTATCCTGAACGATGACCAGGTTTTCAACAGTCGCGCTACCACCTTCAGCCGCGACACCGTCAAATGCTGTGCCTCGCACCGTAATAACCTTGATCGCGTCGCTGGACTGTACCGTTGCGATCGCGTTACCGGCATAAATTGGTCGCTCGAAACTATCTTCGCTCACAACACCGGAGATATCTGAGATCTGCGCAACATCGAGCAGGGCGGCAGCACGTGGCATGAAGTTCTTACCAGAGCTGGTTGTTGGCGAAAGGATATGAGTGTAGTTTCCACCGATTTCCGCAATCAGTGCAGCAACATTTTCAGCGACGGCGTGATCGTAGACCGCGTTGTCAGCAACCAGCACTTTACTGACGCCGGCAATTGCAGCGGCCGCCTGCCCTGCTGCGCCACAGTTAGCCCCTGCAACGAGGACTTCAATGTCACCGCCAATCGCCTGGGCGGCAGCAACAGTGACCAGCGTTGGCGCTTTGATTGTTTCGTTGTCGTGTTCTGCTATTACTAGAATGCTCATGAGATCACCTTCGCTTCGTTCTTGAGTTTGTCGACCAGTTCCTCAACGGTCTCAACCATGATGCCAGCCTGCCTTTCCGCCGGAGGCGTCACCTTCAAGGTCGTAACACGAGGCGTTACATCAACACCCAGATCTTCTGGCGTGTACGTATCAATCGGCTTCTTCTTTGCTTTCATGATGTTTGGCAGAGAAGCATAACGGGGTTCATTCAATCGAAGGTCAGTTGTAACAACAGCCGGCAGCTTAACGCTGAGAGTCTCAAGACCACCGTCAACTTCACGGGTAACACTGGCCGTTCCGTCACCAATCTCCAGTTCAGAGGCGAAGGTCGCCTGGGAGATTCCACACAAAGCAGCCAGCATCTGACCGGTCTGGTTGTTATCACCGTCAATTGCCTGCTTGCCTGTAATGATCAGACCTGGCTCTTCTTTGTCGACAATCGCCTTCAGTGCCTTGGCAATACCCAGTGGCTGAACATCAACATCTGTCTCTACCAGGATGCCTCGGTCCGCACCCAGAGCTAAAGCAGTTCGAATCTGCTCCTGCGCAGTGCTGGGGCCAATGGAGACTACGACTACTTCGTCCGCCTTACCGGCTTCCTTGAGACGTACCGCCTCTTCGATGGCAATTTCATCGAATGGGTTGACGGACATCTTCACGTTATTCAGGTCGACGCCGGAGTTGTCAGACAGAACACGTATGTTCACGTTGTAATCGACAACACGCTTGGCTGTTACAAGAACTTTCATGTAATTCCTCGTTTCGCGTTAGATTTAAAACTGTTTACAAAAATCTGGGAATGCTGAGAGGGCTCGTCTGAGCCGGTTCGGCAAGGTCAAAGGCGCGTATTCTGCCGGTATTCATCGATGGAATCAATAGTGTGCATTGCACAAAACCTTTGAAATTTGTGTAAAATCAGGAGCTTAACTGTCCAGATAAATCCAGAGAATATTGAGGGATATTTGATTGGCACGCCGCTTTCCTTAGAATAGCGGATTCTTTGCGATAACCACCTTTTAAGGAGCACCCACATGGAAAGAGAATCCATGGAATTCGATATGGTCGTCGTCGGCGGCGGACCATCTGGATTATCTACCGCCATACGATTTGCACAGATGGCAGCCGAAGCCGGCGACGAGTTTACTGTCTGTCTGGTAGAAAAAGGTTCCGAAATTGGTGCGCATATATTGTCCGGTGCTGTATTTGAACCCCGCGCACTGGATGAACTGATTCCGGACTGGCAAGAACAGGGTGCACCAGTGAACAACCCGGTTACAGAGGATGACGTTTATTACCTGGTGGACCAGGAACAGGGTATGAAAATGCCCGGCATCTTTATTCCACCCGCACTGCACAACCCGTCTACCAGTCACGCGATCAGTCTGGGTAATCTCTGCCGCTGGCTGGGAGAAAAAGCTGAAGAACTGGGCGTGATGCTGTTCCCGGGATTCGCGGCCAGTGAAGTGCTTTATAACGAAGATGGTTCAATCAAAGGTGTCGCAACCGGTGATATGGGCATCAGTGCCTCCGGCGAACAGAAAACCACTTTCCAGCCCGGCTATGAACTCCACGCCAAGTACACGGTGTTTGCAGAGGGCTGTCGAGGCCACCTCGGCAAGCAGCTGATGCAGAAGTTTGATCTCCAGGCGGACTCAGACACACAGCACTATGGAATTGGTTTCAAGGAAGTCTGGGAAATCGATCCCGAGAAACATGTCCCGGGCAAGGTCATGCACACAGTAGGCTGGCCACTGGGCCATTTCCCGGGTGAGACCCTTGGGGGATCTTACCTCTATCACATGGAAGATAACCAGGTCGCGCTTGGCCTGATTATTGACCTTGGCTACAAGAACCCACATCTCAGTCCGTTTGACGAATTCCAGCGCTGGAAACATCAAAAGACAATTCGCCAGTTTCTTGAGGGCGGGAAACGAATCTCTTATGGCGCACGTGCCGTGGTCAAAGGTGGCTATCAGGCACTCCCCAAGCTGACGATGCCTGGCGGTCTGCTGGTGGGTGACGACGCTGGCTTCCTGAACAACCTGAAACAGAAAGGTTCACACACCGCCATGAAGTCCGGCATGCTAGCTGCGGAAGCAATCTACAACTCTGTTAAATCAGGATCCACGGGCGGCGAAGAACTGCACAGCTATGTGGAGGCCTACAAGGATTCCTGGTTGCACGATGAACTCTATACCGCACGCAACATCATGCCGTTGCAGCATAAGCTCGGTCTTTTCATGGGAGCAGCAGCGGCCTGGGTAGATCAGTACATCTTCCGCGGCCATCTGCCTTTCACGCTGAAAGACCCTGCACCGGATCACAGCAAACTGAAACTGGCGAGCAAGGCACGCAAACCGGACTACCCGAAACCGGACGGCGTACTTTCCTTTGACAAGTTGTCGTCCGTATTCCTGACGGCCACCAATCATGAGGAAGATCAGCCCTGCCATCTGCAGCTGGCGGATGACGGAATCCCGATGAACAGTAACTACCCTCTCTACGACGAGCCGGCACAGCGTTACTGCCCCGCCGGGGTCTACGAGATCGTTGAAGAGGAAGGCGGTTCAAAGAAATTCCAGATCAATGCGCAGAACTGCATTCACTGTAAAACCTGTGACATCAAGGATCCTGCCCAGAACATCAACTGGGTTGTTCCTGAAGGTACCGGCGGTCCTAACTACGGCGCCATGTAGGCCACAGCCTACAGGTAGTTCACTGCCAGGCTGTCAAGGCTGAGCCCTTTAACCAGGTGCTCAGCCTTTTTTCTGTCTCGACTGCTACCCAGCAATAAAACCTGACTGGCCCGCTCGTCAAACTGTTTGACCAGCAGGTAATCATCACCATCAAGTCCCAGATGGCAATGCTCCACCATATCCATGCGTTTCTCAAAGGTGCCGCGACAACCGGGCATGCGGGACATGATATCCAGGTCATCCCTGATAATCGCCAGAGGCCATCGCACACGTTCTTGATCAAGCTGCCACGAACGGCGATAAAACAGGTCTTGCGATAAAGCCTCACCTGGCACCTGCATCATGTCTGCCACATACTCGACCAGATCTCGCTCCCTTAAAAAATAGCCACCGGGGAACGGCAGTTCGATGAAAGAGAGACTATAAAAATACCAGTATCCTTCGGTTTCAGGGATAGGTATGTCCCAGGAATTCTGGTTGAAAACAGCCTTCTGCCAGCTGGCAACTTCTTCCCTTGCAAGCGAACCCTCGATTAACCTCTCGACAACATCGAGCAGTTGTTTCTGATCAGGCGCTTCGACAAGCAGCATCAGGCTGCCATCATGGGAAACACCTTGCCGCCAGACCAGATACTGAGCCAGGATTCGCCCGTGTCCGAATGAGGATGCTCTACCAGCAAATCAGCCAGCTGATAGTAAACATTTCGATTAAGACGTGCTTCAAGCCCGCTGCGCACCATGACGTAAGGAATCCATTGTTCACCGGATTGCTCTATACGCAGTGGATGCTCATCATCGACAGTCACTTTTTCCCCCATGTCGGTTGTGATCGTCAGGACCTGCTGAGGCCCGTCACCCTGCACTTCCATGAGTATGCCCTGAAACGGCACGTCTTCGACCTGAATACGGCATTTTTCAACCGGGGTGACCAGGAAATAGTCTTCACCATCGCGTCGAAGCACAGACGCAAACAACTTGATCAGACGAGGTCGTTTGATCGCTGTACCGCCATATTGCCAGGTGCCATCTTTCTCGATGACCAGATCGATATCTTTCTCGGTATCCGGATGCCAAAGGTGCACGGGAGGCAGTTGCTTACCGTTATCGGGAACCTTGTCCAGTTCAGACATCAGAGAGTATGGGAGATCCTGCATAGTTGTGCCTCTTTAAACAGCAAGCCTGGAGCTTAACGCACGCCGACTTAGTCATAAGATAGACAGCTATGGACAGATTATAAAGTCCGGGCTCAAGTTACGCCGCAAGCATCCCTTCGGCAACCACAAAATCCACTACCTGCGCCAGACCATCAGCTGATTTGAGGTTGGTGAACAGAAACGGTTTGTCGCCACGCATTTTTTTCGCATCCCGATCCATGACACTGAGGTCAGCACCGACGATAGGTGCAAGATCGGTTTTGTTGATAATAAGGAGATCCGATTTGGTGATACCAGGACCACCCTTTCGTGGGATTTTGTCTCCCGCGGAGACATCAATCACGTAGAGTGTCAGGTCAGACAGTTCAGGACTGAAAGTTGCTGCCAGGTTGTCACCACCACTCTCTATCATGATCATGTCCAGATCAGGAAAGCGCGTCCGCAGATCTTCAACAGCATTCAGATTCATTGACGCATCTTCGCGAATGGCCGTGTGCGGGCAACCCCCCGTTTCCACCCCCACGATCCGATCCGGGGTCAGTGCTTCATGACGAAGCAGAAACTCAGCATCCTCTCTCGTATAAATATCGTTGGTAATAACGGCGAGATTGAAACGGTTTCTCAACTCCATACACATGGCGCGTACGAGAGCTGTTTTACCTGATCCCACCGGTCCACCGATACCCAGTCTAAGTGGTGGCTTTTTCGTTTCTGTCATGTCTTTTTCCTCATGATCGATAAAGTCTGGCGTCCAGCACCTCATGCTGTGCAGACAAGAGTCCAAGCATCGGTAGAGAAAGCCCGAAGTTCCAGGTTCCCTGCGACTCGTTATCAGCCAAAGTTCTGGCTCCGGCAACGCATTGATCAATAGGTTCCAATAACTCACCGAGTATCCGTTGAGCCTCTGTTTGCCCCAGTGGAACCGACTTTGTGGCTGCCGCTACCTGGTTCTCCAGCCAGCTGTAGCAATAGCCCGCAGCCATATCTTCAGCTCGAATATTCCAGTTGCATCCGGCCACCGCAAACAACACGACGAAACTGGGCGTTCGGCAACCTGGATGCTCTTCTCCCAGGTCCCCCAGCAATCTCTGCAGAGAACGCCCCATATCCACGTCTTCCAGCAGTAACTCACCCGATTCCCTGCTAGCCTGGAGATACTCATTGAGTTGTTCCAGCGTGACAAGATCACGTTCACGCCAAACTCGTTCCGCGATGAATAACGCAGGCAGATCAAGCTGGCTGATATTCATATGCAGCATACCGGATATCCAGGAGGCCGCTGACGCACTGTCATGAACAAACCCCTTTGAAATCGCTGACTCAAGACCTCCTGAGTAGGCATAGGCGCCCACTGGCAGAGCCTGGGAACATAACTGGAGAAGCCGTGGCAGACTATTCATGGTTGTGACTGTGGGCACCTTGTTGGCTGTGGGCACCTTGTTGGCTGTGGGCACCTTCATGGCTGTGGGCACTTGTTTGGCTGTGGGCACTTGTTTGGCTGTGGGCACCTTCATGGCTGTGGGCACTTGTTTGGCTGTGGGCACCTGTATGACTGTGGGCACCTGAATAAGCACCGTCTTCAGGCTGGAACGGCATATCGCAATGACTGACCGTTGCGCCTAGCCTTTTCACCATATCGTCAAGCACATAATCAGGTTGATACAACAACTCATCCTTCTTTACACAGAGCGCCACATGACGATTACCGAGGTGATAGGCAACTCGCATCAAAAGCCAGGCATCATCTGCCGTCACCTTTGACACCGCTTCCGGCGCTGCCTGCACAAGATACTTCTGGCCATCCTTTGAAAGCAGACAGTCACCGTCTCTGAGAAATTCTCCCTGCTCAAAGAACCAGGCAACCTCATGGCCATTACTCGCAACCGCTTTACCTCGGCTGCGAGTCCTGGACTCGAAGTCCAGTGCAATCATTGAAGCATCAGGAGCCTGACCATCAGCTTTGGAAAAACATTCAACGCGCATATCAGAAAAGTGAATACCTTTGCGCCAACGGCAGTACCTCTGCAGGTTCACAGGTAAGCAACTCGCCGTCGGCTCTCACCTCATAACTCTCCGGGTCTACCTGCATTTCCGGCTGATAGGTATTGTGAATCATGTCTGCTTTTGTCACGGTCCGACAGGCTTTTACAGCGGCTGTCTTCTTTGCCAGGCCAAGATCATTGCCTGCCTCCAGGAAAGCCTGACTGACAAAAGTCAGTGAGGTGGTTTCGCGGGCGCGACCAAAAGCACCGAACATCGGACGATAATGCACTGGCTGTGGTGTCGGGATAGAGGCGTTAGGATCCCCCATAGGCGCGGCCGCAATCATGCCACCTTTGATAATCATCGCCGGCTTGATACCAAAGAATGCTGGTTTCCATAGGACAAGATCAGCGAGCTTCCCTGCCTCAATAGAGCCAACCTCATGCGCAATGCCGTGGGATATCGCCGGGTTTATCGTGTACTTGGCGATATAGCGCTTCGCCCTGAAATTATCAGCACCGGAGTCCTCGGGGAGAAACCCCCTTTGAACCTTCATCTTGTGTGCTGTCTGCCAGGTACGGCAAATCACTTCACCCACTCTGCCCATGGCCTGGGAATCAGAGGCAATCATGGAGAAGGCGCCCAGGTCGTGCAAAATGTCTTCTGCAGCGATGGTCTCCCGGCGGATCCTTGAATCCGCAAAAGCGACATCTTCAGGTATATTAGGATCCAGATGATGACAGACCATCAGCATATCGAGGTGTTCATCCACCGTATTCACGGTGTAGGGTCGGGTCGGGTTTGTCGACGAAGGCAGGACATTGGGCAGTCCACAGGCACGAATAATGTCCGGCGCATGACCTCCCCCGGCCCCTTCCGTATGGAAAGTGTGAATTGTTCTGCCCTTGAACGCAGCAATTGTGTCTTCGACAAACCCTGACTCATTCAGTGTGTCTGTGTGAATGGCGACCTGAATATCGAACCGCTCTGCAGCATCCAGACAGTTATCTATGGCAGCTGGCGTTGTCCCCCAGTCCTCGTGCAGCTTAAGACCCATTGCGCCGGCAACAATCTGCTCATCGAGAGGTAACGGCAGGCTCGCATTGCCTTTGCCCATAAAACCCAGGTTCATCGGGAACTCGTCGGCTGCCTGCAACATTTTACCGATGTGCCATGCGCCCGGTGTACAGGTGGTTGCGTTGGTGCCGGTTGCCGGTCCTGTACCGCCCCCCAGCATAGTCGTCACCCCACTCATCAAGGCTTCTTCAATCTGCTGCGGACATATAAAGTGTATATGAGCATCTATGCCGCCGGCAGTAAGAATCATCCCTTCACCGGCTATCGCTTCTGTGCCCGGCCCGATGACTATATCAACACCGGGCTGAGTATCCGGATTACCGGCCTTACCAACACGCAGAATCCGACCTTCCTTGATTCCGACATCGGCCTTGACGATGCCCCAGTGATCGAGAATCAAGGCATTGGTAATCACCGTATCTACCACTTCTGCGCCTGGTGCCTGACTTTGGCCCATGCCATCTCGAATAACCTTGCCGCCGCCGAACTTCACCTCATCACCATAGATCGTGAGATCCTGTTCGACTTCAATCAGGAGTTCAGTATCAGCGAGCCTGACCTTGTCACCGGTCGTGGGCCCGAACATATCGGTATAGGCCTTGCGCGATATTGTGCCCATCAGTTCTGCTCCAGTTCGCCCATGACTTCACCGCGAAAGCCATAGATTCTTATTAACCCCGCGTAAGCAACCAGCTCCACGGTTCTTGAAGCGCCAGGTTCAAATCGTACGGCGGTACCGGCCGGAATGTTGAGACGAAAACCCGTGGCTTTTTCCCTGTCGAATGAAAGGGCCGGATTCGCTTCAGCGAAGTGATAATGAGAGCCGACCTGAACTGGTCTATCACCGGTATTGGAGACGACTACTTCCAGTGTTCCCCGCCCCTGGTTAAGTTCTATATCACCGTCAGCGAGTATGTATTCACCTGGTTTCATCATGCCTCCTAGACGATCGGTTCATGAACGGTCACCAGTTTGGTACCGTCGGGAAACGTTGCCTCTACCTGAATCTCATGCAACATCTCCGGAATGCCATCCATCACGTCGTCTGCGGTGAGTATGTTCTTGCCATGAGCCATAAGCTCAGCAACTGAACGGCCATCACGTGCGCCTTCCATGACCTCAGCAGAAATCAGAGCAACCGCCTCGGGATAATTCAGTTTCACACCGCGGGCCCGTCGTCGCTCCGCCACAAGTGCAGCGGTAAAAATCAGCAGTTTGTCTTTTTCCCTTGGGCTCAGTTCCATAATAGGTCCCCCACATTTACACGCATTTCTTGTTTTTTCATTTCGTGATGCTTGGTTTCTTGATGCTTGATTTCTTGATGCTTGATTTCCTGTTTCCTGGTTATGGGATACTAGGTCTTCCAGATACGAGGTCGTTCAGATCCTGATAAAAGATCGCGAACAACGAAAAAGCCTTCCCGACAAGCTTCCGCGGAATCACCCAGATATCGCACCAACAGTGTGCGCCCTTTCATCGTGACTCCCCATTCTGGATCACGCAGGGAGGCGCGTAGGCTAAGAACAGTGTCCTTCTCCACATCACGACTGTCTGTCGCTGTTTCCAGCACATTAAAAGCAATCAATGTGCCAAGGACACTGCAGCCATTCAGGCCCCAGGAGGAAGTCTGCAGAAGTTCACTGACAGAGAGATGTTCCCTGTGAGCGAGCCTGCCTCCGGAACGGATTTCAAGAGATTGCGAAAGATTGCCGCCAGAGAAGTCCTCACCAAAAGCACGCCGTCCCAGCGTGACAATTTCCCAGCCAAGGTAACCGCCGGATTCTTCGAGATTAACCTGTTGGCAGACTCGGGCGTTGGTCCGGTTAAAGAAAATACTCTCCTGAGGCACCCATTCGACAAGAGCATCGGCACCAACGGATATGCTTTGGCGCACTATTTGCTGCTGCATGTCAGGCAGACAACCATAATGTTTCCCGGCTGCGGGCGTAGTAAGTACCGTATGGGTACCCGGTCCCGCGTCAATATTGATGTTCAGACTATCACCGCCAACCAGACCACCGGGAGGATGCAGCAGATAGATGTGGCAACTTCCATCATTTTGCACAAACGGTCGCTGCACCCTTAAAGGGCCCTTGTGCCTGGCTTCAGTAAGACGGGTGACACCATCACGGATTTCGGTAACAAGGTCGAGATTCGCCTGCCAGCTTCTCTCACTTGACGCGGTTGCCTGAGGTGCATTTATTAGTTGGCTGCTCACAGCTACACTATAGAAAATCACCTATGCCAATCCCAGCAGAAATATCACAACAGATGGCCAGAACTGTCACACCAAAACCACTGACGCACGATGCATTTGCGCCTTATGGCGATGTCATCGATACGGGCGGCGATGATGTTCGCAGAATCAACGAGGGTCATACGCAGCGTTTTCACAATCTCGCGAATCTGGATCTTACCGAGGACGAGGGTCGCGCATCAGTCAATATCTTTCGATCAGAGCCACTTGAGCTACCCATCGTCATCAAGATCATGGAACGACACCCTAAATCCAGCCAGGCGTTTTTCCCTCTTGGTGGCGATCCCTACCTGGTTGTTGTGGCTCCGTCAGGCGATCTGGATCCTGCAAAGATCGAAGTGTTCCTCGCCAGCAGTAACCAGGGCGTGAACTATCACAGGGGCACCTGGCACCACTACAGTCTGGCAACCCGGAAGGTCTCGGACTTTCTTGTTATTGATCGCCTGGCCAAGAACGAGGCCGACGACGAGAATTGTGATGAGGAGATACTTGGCGACGAGGAGCAACTGATCATCGGGGATATCGGATGAAACTCTCAGCGTTCGTTGTTTCCTACAGTGACTCTTCGTTTACGAATCCACATGAAGTCGCCCGGTTCGACGAACCACCAGAATGCACGGGCAATTTCACACACATGGGAGCCAAGTATTGGGGCTTTGAGACTGTTCGACACAGGGCAACCTGTCTACTGGAAGATGGCCAGGGATTTCGCTTTGACCACAATGCGCATAACTGGCTGCGACTCGGTCTGAAACAGAGAGCCAGCATCTCCAGAATCAACATCAGTACCCGCTGGTTTACAGGTAATCAGGTACCCGAAGTTTCTATTGAACTGATTGACGGTCAATCAACAAAAGAAGTACTTACCCGTGTTCCGCTAATGCCAGACCAGGACCACGCCTTTACGATTCCAGAAACCATTGCTTCAGAATGTCTGATACGGTGCTATCACGAAGGCGGTATTGCACGAGTGACTCTGGAAGGTGAACCTCTGGATGACGAGCCGAGACCGGAGAACCTTCTGACTCACGCCATAATTTCGCACGTTTCCAATGAACACTATGGCAAGCCTCAGGATGCAGTTGCCGGCGAAAGAGGAGTCGACTATATGCTTGGCTGGGAGTCAGCTAGAACAGGCTTCGGAGAACATGCTCTGTTCCATTTGAGATCACCTGCCCGGATCTCTGAGCTGATTGTCGACACTTATCTGCATCGTCTCAATCCGCCACTCAGTTGCCACGTCTTCGGATTGCGGATTCAGGATGGGATGGATCTCGACGATCTCTGGCAAAGTCGCCCCTGCTGGGCCATTGAGTTCGATGATGGTATCAGCGTTTTCCCGGAAAATTTCACAAGCTATATGCAGGAAAAGCGGTTTTTAGAAGAACCGACAGCAGAACCTGAAGTGTTCAATGTAAGACTACACAGAAAGGATGAGCGTTGGTTGCCGCTGGTCTCCTTTGGACATTTGCGCGCAGATACCTGGCACCGGTTCCGTGACATAGAATCCACTGAACCGGTAACCCATGTTTTGTATATGCACTACCCGAATGGCGGCATTCACGGTCTGAAACTCTACGGGGAAGAGATCTGATCCAGCCAGGCAGTCTTTTGTGATTCAGGCAGGAAACTCGCGCGAATACTGTTAGCCGCCAGTCTTTTGGCCTGCGCCAGATCAAGACCCAGATGCTCATGCAGCGCGGCAAAATTATCCAGAAGATAACCACCAAAATATGGCGGATCGTCCGAGTTAACCGTGACATTGAGACCCAATTCAAGCATGTGCAACAACGGATGACTGGACATCTCAGGATATACACACAGTCGAATATTGGAGAGCGGACAGACAGTTAGCGGTACCTGTCGAGCAACCAGATGCGCAACCAGAGAGTCATCCTCAAGACTTCGTACGCCGTGATCAACACGCTCAACTTCGAGCAAATTCAGAGCCTGCCAGATATATTCCGGAGGTCCCTCCTCACCAGCGTGAGCTACCAGTCGATAACCTTGAGATTTTGCTTCAGTATAAACCCGCGCAAACTTTTCCGGCGGATGACCCATCTCGGAACTGTCCAGCCCAATACTCTGAATATGTTGACGGTAAGCTTCCGCGGATCGCAGCGTGACAAAGGCACTGTCCTCATCCAGATGACGCAGAAAGGACATGATCAAAGCGGAAGACTGCCCCCACTCTTCTCTCGCCTGTGCCATCGCACCTAAAAAACCATCCATGATGGTGCCAAAAGCGACACCACGCTCAGTGTGTGTCTGCGGATCGAACATAATCTCCGCGTGAACAATCCCTTCATCCCGGCAGCGGGTCAGATAGGCAAACATCAGGTCGAAAAAATCCTGCGTATCGATAAGCACACCGGCACCCAGGTAATAGATGTCGAGAAAGCTCTGCAGATCACTGAAATTGTATGCGGCGTGAACTTCCGCCTCATTCCTGTAAGGCAGAGAAACGCCGTGTTTCGCTGCCAGCCGCATCAACATCACAGGCTCAAGTGTGCCTTCAATATGCAAATGGAGCTCCGCTTTCGGCAGAGCTCTTACTGAGTCGAGAAATTCTTTCATCGGCTATTCCGGGACCGGTGTCTGATGCTCATATTTATCCCAGTTGTTCACAATCTCATCCACGACACGGGAGCCGACGAGGTAGCCTGACTCAACGGCGATTTCCAGCCCTGCATACTTGTAACCCTTGGTTTCCTTCAGCAGATTCTCGGCTGCCGTACGACTGGGAGGCTGCATCGTAAAATTACTGCCCATACGCAATACCATCACGCGGTCCTTATCTGCCCGGCCAATTTTTTCGAGCCATGACAGAGACAGGTAACTGCCCGTATCTTCCATGGCTGAAGTCACCATATTGCCCTTACCATCGGTCCAGTAGGAAACCAGCTGGTTGGCCCAGTCGTTCAACAACTCACCGTGCCAGAAGGTCAGCGCCGCAATATGATCGCCCTTCATGACGATGGGTTTACCCTGCGCATTGGGATGTTCCGTATAAAGGTCGCGCTCTTTCTGCACTGAAGGATCGTCAGGTAACTCGATATCTTTGGTTAACTGGTAGGCCCATTCGGTCAGCTCGGGGTTCAGCTGGTACATCTCGCCAGTCGGCGGTGGTCGATCAGGATCAAAGGGCCGCGTTGTGTATCTTGGGAAGTAACCGAATGGCCAGTCATCTGGAATCTCACGCGCGTCAATATGATGCCCAAGGTCGCCATCCACCAGATATTCGGCCCAGGCCGCGGAGCCGACCGTTGCATCTTCCGGATCAATGCCGGCGATGCCCACCGTCAGCCAGTAGGCTTTTGATAGATCAAACCGCGGGTCCATACCGAGCGCCATGGTTGCTGCAGCGGCACGTGCGGTGCCAATGCCAGTGACCATCACCAGAAAATCATCATCCTCGTTGTAGTGCAGGTCTTTGTAGCCCTGGAAAGGCAGAATCTCTGTGAATTCCCGACGCTCTTTCCAGAGCTGGAACTCACCAGGACGGTCGCCCGTGTCTTCGCCGATTTCGAACAACGCAACGACCACAACCTTCACCGGGCGTGGCTGTTCGCCGGTATCAACTTCAACATTGACATCAGCATCGCAGGACAACAATGACATGATCAGGGGAATGAGTAGAGCCTTCAGCGTACCTTTGTTAAGAGCCTTCAGCGTACCTTTGTTAAGAGCCTTCAGCGTGACTTTGTTAAGAGCCTTCAGCGTGACTTTGTTAAGAGCCTTCAGCGTGACTTGGTTAAGAGCCTTCAGCGTGACTTGGTTAAGAGCCTTCAGCGTGACTTGGTTCATCGGTAGTGGGACCTGTTTATGATTAATGGGATGTAAACGTTCCTAGACGGCCAAAGAGAAACAAAAAAGGCGACCAAGTGGCCGCCTTTCTTTATAGCAGATATAAACCAGGGACTTTTAGAACCGGTACTGAATACGCGCGTTGTAGTGACGCGGCAGTTCAGGCAGAACGATCGTGCCACCGAACAGGTTCGGGAAATTAGCACGGAAGTACTCCTCATCCGTCAGGTTCTTGCCGCTGACGCTGAACAGCCAGTTGTCAGTTTCGTAAGAAACACCAAGGTTAACCAGCGTGTACGCAGGCAACTGGACACTTCGAGAGAAGCCTGAATCCACTTCATCTACGTCAATGATACTACCGTTAACAGTCCAGCCATTACCAAAGTCATAGGTGCCGGTGAGCGTGTAAATGTCTTCCGGCATACCAGCGCGGGAAGCATCACCCTGTGAACTGACATTACCACCCAGCGTACCGCCGTAAAGCAGATGACATGGGATATTTGGCAGATCATCACAACCGATGAAACTGAAACGATACCCGGCATCCTCAGTATTGAGGTTGGTGACTTCAATATTCGAGTAGCCGAAGGTCAAAAGCAGGTTTTCATTAACAACCCAACGAACCTCAACTTCAGCACCCTCTGTCTCTGTGGACTGGTTAGTCACAATAGACTGCGCTGAGAAGTCTGTACGTTCCTGCTGATAAACAGATATCGCGAAATACAGGCTGTTATCCAACAGGCTGCCCTTGATACCGGCTTCGAGCAGTTCGGAATCATCAAAGATACCGCCACCTGAGATATTGCTGGTTACAGCTTCTGCGCCCTGCCCTACGATCATCGTCGCCTGCTCTGAAGCAGTGATGTAAGGAATCAGACCGTTATCAAACTCATAGCTGAGACTCACTGTCCAGGATGTACCATCGACATCGTCTTCAGCCGCTGCATTTTCACAGCCACCCGGTGGCGGGCAGAAGTTGTTAGACGAAGCGAACAGAAGCTGACTTGAAGGCTGCCTGCTTTCGATATCAATCGTATCGTAACGAACACCTAACAATGCCGAGAAGCCGTTATCCCAGGTGAAGTCACCCATGACAGCAAATCCCCAGTTGGTGTACTCACCGATGTAGTACTCGGTGTAGTCATCATCGATGGATGTTGACAGCAGACGCTTGTCCAGCGGACTGGAAGCCTTGGTCAGATCACGACGATCAAAATACTCGTTCGTATAGTCATCCGCATGCTCGAAGTCTGTGTGTCGGAAAGAAGGTGATATCTGTATCGCCGCCGTCATGTTGTCCATTTCGAAGGTTTTCGATATCACGATCTTGTCTTCTACCACCCAGGAGTCGTGGAACTGTGAGAAGCCATAGGCATTCTCGTTGTCATTCTGGTACTCCTCGTAGAACAGCTGGTTCTTGATTTCCCATTCGCCTTCCGTGGTGTAAATGACATCAAAATAAAGTGTTGTCACTTCGTTCCAGAGGCCGTCTTCCGGTGCTACCAGAACGTTACTGCCGTCGATCTTGGCGGTGCCGGGATTCTGCAGAGCCAGGTGAGAAAGATCACCAACCAGAATTTCCAGCTCATCAATGGTCTCAGGGCTTCCCGGAGTCAGCGCACCACCTGGAGCACCACTCAGGAAGTCAAAACGGAACGGGTTGTAATCTGTGAAACCGTCACCGCTCGTATCGAACTCCTGGTGAGAGATTCGACCGTCGCCGTTGGCATCCAGCGGCAGAGGATCACCGGTTACGTATATACCGTGATCAATCAGATCCTGCGTCAGTCGGTTCCAGCCCGCAACCTGGTTACCGGTATATTCATGCCACATACCGCCAAACTGAAGACGCAGCTGGTCGCTGATATCCATATCGAAAGAAGCCTGGAACAGGTTCTGCTCAACACCGGAATTCTTGTAATAGCTGCCGGAATCTTCGATTTCACCGTAAACGTAGTAACCAAAGTCCTGATCGCCAATTCGTCCAGGTCCACCGACTTCGGCAGTGATCACAGACTTATCCCAGTTGCCTGTCGTGAAAGACATGGCTCCGGTCGGCTCAGCAATAAAACCACCGGTTTCCTCGATTCGTGCAGACTTGGGGTTGAAGTTCATATAACCGCCAATCTTTGACGGGCCATAAATTGGTGACGCCGGGCCTCGAACAATATCAACCCGGTCGGATGCACCGATCGGTGTTGGATAGTTACCAGGGTTATCCAGACGACGAACACCACGGAAGTAGGTTTCGCCGGGTGTACCCCGAACGTCCAGACCACCGGCTACGCCAAAGAAGGACTGTGTGAAACTACCTGGTGCAACCGCTATCAGTTCATCAATATCGTACATATTGAATCGCTCCATCATCTCTTCCGAGATGGTGGATACAGATCGCGGTGTTTCCAGAACGGATTTGTTGAACCCGAAAACGGACTGCACGTTCTCTCCAGGCAAACTGCCAAGGTCACCCTTGACGACGATTTCTTCCATTTCCGCCCCGTAAGCCTGACCTGACAGGCCAACCGACAGGACAGCGGAAGCAATTAGACTTTTTGCAAAGCCCGTTTTTTTAAGCTTCATTCAAATGTCTCCCCGACGTTGATTGAATATCTTTTTTGTTAAGCAGATCTCTGTTTTATTAAGCATATCTCTGTCTGACGCACTGCACCAAACACAGAGTTCTGCACTGCAATTGTCATGCCGCGAAACTCGAGTTCCCGGCTCGCTTGAGTTGGAGGGCGTGACCGCTGATAAAGCAGCCGTATCTTCTCAGATTGTCAGTGTTTTGTGCACCCTCAAGGGGCACAAATCTCGTAATGTCGACAGATAAATCCCCGTTTTGGGGCATCCTGCTTTTTGAGACCGGAAATGCCCTTTCTTGCCATGCGGGATTCAAACCTGGCGATCCGTGAACGATAGGTATCCAGAAGCTCTTCACGCGTCTCTGGGTCTACAAAGGCATACTTCAGGGAGTTTTCACTCAGGCGTTTCACCTCTGCCCAGGAAAGGTCAAATTCCTTTACCCCGACGAAAAACTCATCACTCATCGTGGAATCCCACATACCGCGATCATCGGTGGACAGCGCAACGGGAATTCCTATTCTCAGGTATTCGGGAAAAGGGTGCTGGCTGTAGTCATCGTAATACTGCAGAAGCAAGTTACTGATCAGATTAATCTCCACCAGGTAAGGACCATGGCGAAACTGACGCATCATGTCCGGATCGGTAATCAGGTTGAGACCGTGACCGATGCGGTCCGCTCCCAGCAGAACCGTGTCGCGAACGTGGTCGTTAGGTTCATCCACCTCGCCTGCATGAATGGACAGGCGAACGTTATTGAACTCGTGACGCAGCTCCCGCAATGTCGGCAGAAAGCGAAGCGGGTGCCCCTTGTCATCGTCCTCTCTGCCAACCATGTTAACCGCCACGTAGGGTTCATTGTTCGCCACGAACTCATAAGCACGTCTCAGCGACGCCTCAGCACCAGGTGTAAATCGAAGAATCGCCTGCTGGAACCGGTAGGTGAGTTCTGTATCAACAATATCTTTCTGGCTGAGGCGCTCACGAAAAATCACTGCGACGTGATCTGCAGGGATCGGAGAACCATCGGGCGTCTGGTAACCGAATGCCGTGACCATCGGCTCCACGTAGATCAGCCCTTCGTCGGCAAAGGCCTGGAAATGCCGTGCGATCAGATCACCTCTCAGGTATGGATCAGAGGTCAGATCTCCAAGACGCTGCCAGTGAGCTTCAAAAAACTCCTCACGCCCCTCGTAGGGCTTATCCAGCACAATTGAATTTAGGAAACCCTCCTTCTGGCGCTCATCAAGTTCGGACAAAGGCAGGTATTCAGCCTGCTCACATTCTGGAAGTTTTCGCCACTTTGCCTCCAGAATCGTCTGAAACATCAGGTGGTAAGGCGTCGTGTCAAAACCCTGCCACCCATAATCCCGGCAATTGTTCAATTTTACTTTCGTGTAAAAGCGGTAGCCACGTTTCTCGGCGGCAACGCCAAGCTCGTACCACCATTCTGAAAATCCTGAACCGGACATATGGTGGTGCAGATCGCCACCCTTAGGCATCTCGTAAAGCAGTTGCAACAACTGCTCATCAGTGGCACTTGCCTTAAAGTCCTCGAACCAGTCGGCAAATACCGGTGCGTTGAAGGTGAACAACAGAAGGGTCGCGAAGAGAAATCTCAGCACAGGCTTACTCGCAAAAGTTTCGATTCTATTCGATCGTTCCAACAGCGTACAATTCCTGACATGAAAGATTATCCAACAGACTATCCCAGGAACATGCTCGGCTATGGTGCCGAACCACCCGATGCAAAGTGGCCCGGTGGAGCCCGCCTCGCCCTGCAGTTTGTGATCAACTACGAAGAAGGTGGGGAAAACAACGTCCTGCACGGTGACCCGGCTTCGGAAACTTTTCTTTCGGAACTCATCGGCGCAACGTCGTTCGAAGCCAGACACATGAGTATGGAGTCATTGTATGAATATGGCAGCCGCGCCGGATTCTGGAGACTGTTTCGAATTTTTCAGCGCTTCGGCTATCCAGTCACCGTCTACGGCGTTGCCATGGCGATGGAGCGCAATCCGCAGGTTGTTGACGCGATGCTGCAAGCCGATTGGGAAATTGCCTCCCACGGCTATCGCTGGATCAACTATCAGCTCATACCGGAAGACATTGAGCGCGATCATATGCAGCGGGCCATTGAGATCCATGAACGACTCACCGGGGCTAAACCACTTGGCTGGTATACGGGGCGGGACAGCCCGAACACGCGCAAGCTGGTTCTGGAGCAGGGCCACTTCCTGTACGACAGCGATTCCTACGCCGACGACCTGCCCTACTGGCATCAGCATGGCGACAGGCATCACCTGGTTATCCCCTACACACTCGATATCAACGACATGCGTTTCGCGGCACCCCAGGGATTCAACTCAGGAGAGCAGTTTTACCAGTATCTTAAGGATTCTTTTGACACCTTGTATGAGGAAGGCGGAAGAATGATGAATGTCGGCCTGCACTGCAGAATTGTTGGTAAACCGGGTCGGGCAGCGTCACTGGCACGATTCCTTGAGTACGTCGCGACAAAACCGGATGTATGGGTTTGCAGACGAATCGATATCGCTAATCACTGGTACCGTGAACATGCCCCCGGCGCGTCAAACGACCCGGGACAATAAACTCCAAAACAATCGCGCACAGAGCCCCGGTGGAAACCGGGAACTCCAGCACCATGATCACTTCATCTGAAAGACCGGGAATGTCACTCACAAAGTAGGATCCGAGATAGCCCAGGGCAATGGCCAGAGTCACCACGACCCAGTCTCGCTTCACCGGATCCGACATTTCAACGACCCGGAAGCCCGACAGGGCAACCAGGATGAACATCAGCAGTGTAGCCCCGAAAATAACTTCCGAAGGAATCCCCTGAAAAACAGCTGTAACCACCGGTGTGCAACCAAGAATCACCAGAAAGACACCGACATAATTCCCAATATGTCGGCTGCAGACGCCGGTCAGTCGAATCACTCCATTATTCTGGCTGAACGTCGTGCTCGGGAAGGTGCAGATCACTGCCGCTATCAGTGAATTCACGGCGGTGGCAAGAATCCCGCCCCGGATACGCAACCAGTAATCAAAAGTGCCTGTCTCAAGACCTGACAAATTGTTGGTCGCGGTGATGTCCCCAATACTCTCCATGGCAGAGACCAGGAAGATGGGAAGAATCAGGGCAACAATGGCGGGATCCACAGCCAGTGGATAGCGTGCTGGTTCCGGAATGAAAATCCAACCCGCCTCAGCGACACCGGAGAAATCCGCGATACCCATGAACATACCAATTGCCACGCCAACCAGCAGGCCAATGGTGATGGCGCTGAGACGCAACCAGACATGTTTCAGGTTCGCGATGATGACGATAAGGGTAAACACAACGGCTGCCAGCCCTACTCTGGTTAATCCATCACCCTCCAAGCCTCCACTATCCTGGAAACTGCGTTGCAGGTTCTGCAGGGTCGACTGAATCAGGGAAAGCCCGATCAGAATGATCGTCGCACCGGCGACATTGGTCGTAATGACATCTTTCAACTGACGGACAAACAACGACAGCACACCCATGATAAGTGCACAGACCGCCGAAGACCCAAAGATCACGCCGAGTGCCTCCTGTGCGGACATGTCCTGCGACAGCTGAAGATGTGCAAAAATCAGACTGCCGATAAACGCAAAACTGGTGCCCTGGATACTGAGAAGACCCGTTCCGAGGGCGCCAATACGGTTTATCTGCAGCAGCGTTCCCAGACCGGAAACAACAAGCGCAGCGCTGATCACATAAGCGGTATCCTCAGCATTGAGCCCCATGCCCAGCGCGACAAGATAGGGCGCGGTAAGGATGCCGCCAATGATGGCAAACAGATGCTGAAATCCGACAAGTGTCGAACCAGTGAATGGAGGCTTATCATCAAGCTTGAACGGCAGAATCGGTTTGAGAGTATCAGCCATGAGAATACTCTAACAGCATTCCAGTTGACGGCGTAAACTCCAATTGTTTTCAGAACCGAATGGCGAACGAGGAAGAAATGAAAGACTTCATAGAGGGCATGCCCAAGGCAGAACTTCACGTACACCTGGAAGGTACACTTGAGCCTGAACATATCTTTGCTCTGGCACAGCGCAACAACATCAAACTTGAATACAAGACACCGGAGGAAGTGGTCGCGGCCTATGATTTTCATGACCTGCCTTCATTCTTAAAAATCTATTACGCAGCTATGGATGTCTTGCGCGAAGAAGTCGACTTCTATGAACTGGCGTATCAGTATTTCGAGAAGGCCGCAGCAGAGAACGTCGTTTACTGCGAGCCATTCTTTGACCCACAGGCGCACACTTCAAGAGGCGTAGACTTTCAAACCGTCATTACCGGTATTCGGCGGGCCCAGGAAGATGCAGCACAACAGCTGGGTGTGGAATCAAACCTGATCATGTGTTTTCTGCGCGACATGAGCGCGGACTCCGCCATGGAACACCTGGAGATGAGCCTGCCATTCCGGGAGTGGATTATCGGGGTTGGACTGGATTCAGATGAAAAAGACAATCCACCCAGCAAGTTCCAGGAAGTGTTCGCACAGGCTCGCCAGACGGGTTACAAGCTGACCATTCACTGCGACGTTAATCAAAAAGACATAAATGATCATATCCGCGAATGCCTTGACCTGATTCAGGTCGACCGCATTGACCATGGTGTCAACGCCCTCGAAGACGAACAACTCATCAGAGACATCGTGGACCGCGGCTTAGGATTGACGGTCTGCCCTGTTTCAAACCGATTTGTTGTTCAGTCTCTGACCAGCGCTGAAATACGCACGATGCTTGAAAAAGGGATCAAGGCTACGGTGAACTCTGATGATCCCGCCTACTTTCGTGCCTATATGAACGAGAACTTCCTGGAGCTTGCTGAAGAGGGCAACTTCAGCCGGGCAGAAATACTCCAGCTGTCCCGCAATGCATTTGATATCGCCTGGCTAGCTGAAGACAGGCGATCGTATTATGTCGCACAACTGGAGCAATATGCTCAGTCGACCGCCTGACGTTTCGGCTGCAGAGATTCCATGATCTGATCAATCGTGAAACTGGCTGGTCGCTGTCGTGGCGGAAACTGGTGCAGCGACTGGACAAACTTTCGAACCGCGGCCGACCCCATGACGCCGGCAATCGATATCTTGTGATCCCACCAGACGTTGTAACTGTTTGAATCAGTATCCGCTCGCTCGAAAGGGTCACGACGCAGGTGGAATACTTTGGGAATTCGCAGAGTCACAAAAGGATCGCGCCAGACATCAAATTCGCGGGCTCTCTGCTCGGCAAACACCAGTTTCCAGTCGTCAACTCTGGCTGAGACCAGCTGACCGTCATCACTGAAATAAAAGAATTCCCTTCTCGGTCCCTTCGACTTCTCTCCAGTCAGATGTGGCAGGAAGTTGTAGCCATCCAGATGCACCTTGAACTGCTTGTCACCAAACTGCTTACCCTGCTTCAATGATTCTACGATCTCATCATCCCCTACGGCAGCCATCAATGTCGGCACCCAATCAAGATGCGACATCACCTGATTGCTAATAGTCCCAGCTTTGATTTTCCCGGGCCAACGAACCATCGCAGGCACTCTGAATCCACCCTCCCAGTTGGTGTTCTTTTCGCCACGGAAAGGCGTGATTGCTGCATCCGGCCACTGGTTGTAATGGGGCCCATTGTCCGTTGAGTAAACCACAATGGTATTGTCAGCGATTCCCAGGTCATCGAGCTTTTTCAGGATCTGACCGACATGGTCGTCATGCTCAATCATGCCGTCGTTGTAGAAGCCCTGCCCGGATGCACCCAGCTGTTCTTCTTTCACATACGTGTAGTAGTGCATTCGGGTCGAGTTAAACCAGAGGAAAAAGGGTTTTTCCTGCTTCACCGCCTGCCCCATAAAATCCAGCGACGCCGACAAAAACTCCTCATCAATGGTTTCCATTCTTTTCCGGGTCAAGGGCCCACTGTCTTCTATTTCACCGTCAGCACTGCTCTTGATCACACCGCGGGGCCCGAACTGTTTGCGGAAAGCCGGGTTCTTCGGATAGTCCGGATCTTCAGGTGTTTCCTCGGCATTCAGATGATAAAGGTTACCGAAGAAGGCATCGAAACCATGATTGGTCGGCAGAAACTCATCCCGATCGCCCAGATGGTTTTTGCCGAACTGTCCGCTCGTGTAACCGTAGGGCTTCAGAAGTTCTGCCAGGGTTGGATCTTCTGGTTGAATGCCGATGGCGGCACCGGGGGTCCCTACTTTTGTCAGGCCGGTACGAATCGGATGCTGCCCTGTGATAAATGCCGATCGTCCTGCTGTACAGCTTTGTTCTCC
This sequence comes from Candidatus Azotimanducaceae bacterium, assembly GCA_965662805.1. Lineage (GTDB taxonomy): Bacteria > Pseudomonadota > Gammaproteobacteria > Pseudomonadales > Azotimanducaceae > UBA9659. The sequence goes on from CBFIJB010000004.1 coordinate 189,620, forward strand.
ATAGTAGTCAGTGAAGATCATGCCTTCATTGGCGATACGATCGATATTAGGCGTCTGGTATCCCATCTGACCCATGCTGTACCGGCTGATATTCCAGATCCCGATGTCATCACCCCAGATGACAACGATATTGGGTTTGTCAGCTGCTGAAACACCGACGCTCAGCAGCAGAAGAAGCACACCAGTCAGGTTGTACCTGTTCATATCCTCACTCCCTTTTTTTCTTATTCTTATTCCTGTTTTTGGTCTTATTCTTTCTAATGTCAGATCTAAAGCAGCAGAAACTTACCGAGGAAGATCGCTGCGATGACATACACGACCACCGGACATTCAGCCGCCTTTCCGGCCATCAGTTTAATCGCTACATAGGTAATGAATCCCATGCCGATACCATCGGCAATAGAAAAGGACAGTGGCATAGCCAGCGCACAAACGATCGCAGGTGTGCTCTCTGTCAGATCTTCCCACTCCAGATCCGCAAGACTTCTCGCCATAATACAGGCGACAAAAAGCAACGCTGCTGCAGTCGCATAGGCAGGTATGGTCTGCGCCAGAGGCGCGAAAAACATGCAGAGTAGAAACAGACCGGCAACAGTCACTGCAACCAGACCCGTACGACCACCCGATTCAACGCCGGCGGCACTTTCAATATAGGAAGTCGTTGAAGAGGTACCGGCAACAGCTCCGACAACTGTTGCTGTCGAATCGGAAATCAGGGCTCTGCCCAGCCGTGGCAGTTTGCCGTCTTCATCCGTCAACCCGGCTCTGTTGGATACCCCGACGAGCGTACCCGCGGTGTCAAACACGTCTACCAGCAGCATGGTAATGATGACAGTCACCATAGAAACATCCAGGGCAGCCACCAGGTCAAACTTGAACAGCACCGGTTCAATAGATGGCGGCGTGGAAATGAGGCCTTTGTATTCTGCATCGCCGACAACAAGACCCAAAACCGTAGCGAGTAACATCCCGATAATCACGGCACCCGTAATACCCCGGGCGGAAAGCGCCGCGATCAGGGCAAAAGCCCCGAGACAAATCAATGGCGCCGCCTGGGAGAGATCACCAAAGGACACGAGAGTTGCCGGATTATCCACGACAATTCCGGCATTCTTCATGGCAATGAATCCAAGAAATAGCCCAATGCCGGCTGAGATACCGAGTTTAAGGTTCTTCGGAATAGCATTTATGAGCCATTCCCGTACTGGCAATATTGATAGGACGATAAAGATAACACCGGAAACCAGCACGGCGCCCAGCGCGGCCTCCCAGGTATGACCCAGACCCAGAACAACACCATAAGTAAAGAAAGCGTTCTGACCCATGCCGGGTGCCTGGGCGATCGGATAGTTCGCCCATATACCCATAATCAGGGAACCAAACGCCGCCGCAATACAGGTCGCCACGAACACGGCACCAAAATCCATACCTGCCTCAGAGAGAATGGCTGGATTAACCACTGTGATGTAAGCCATCGCCAGGAAGGTTGTTATACCGGCTAACAACTCTGTTCGCACATTGGTGCCATGAGCGGTAAGCCCGAATAACCTTTCGAGAAATGCCTGCAAGATCGTCCCCATACACTTTTCGTGTTGACTACAATGACAAATAGAGCTTCCCAATGCTACTCTCGCGCGATGGAAAAACTATTCATCACTGCTGAAGATTTACTGATCGATTCATTCAAACTCGCCGACCAGATATACCAGAGTGGCTTTCGGCCACACTTTATTGTGGGTGTCTGGCGTGGTGGTGCACCAGTAGGTATTGCCGTGCAGGAATACCTCGACTACATGGGAGTAGAAACGGATCACATTGCCATCCGGACATCGTCGTATTACGACATCGGACAACAGGATAAAGAGGTTCGAGTGCATGGCCTCAACTACATCATCGACAACGTAAATGCAGATGATGAGCTTCTACTCGTCGATGATGTCTTTGATTCAGGCCGAAGCATTGTCGCCATACTTGACGAACTTAAGATCAAGGCCCGGGCGAATCTGCCAAGAACCATCAAGGTAGCAACGCCGTGGTATAAACCCGAGCGGAACGCCACTCACCTGACTCCGGACTTTTTCATTCACGAGACTGATCGATGGCTGGTATTTCCACACGAACTTTCTGGACTCACGCCTGATGAAATCAGACAGGCAAAGCCAAATATTGCGGCAGTCCTGTCGAACCTGCCCGACAAGACAGGAAACGATAAATGAAAGTCAGAATTGTCGACCTTAAACAGGACAACGCGGCCCAGCTGGTCACGGAATCATTGATAGAATCCGGTTTTGCGGTCGTTGAAAACCATCCGATCCCTGCCAGCGAACTGGACCTGTTCTATGAAACCTGGGATGACTTTTTCCTGAACGGCGATCCGCGCGCCTATGTCACGGATGCCGCATCACAGGCTGGCTATTTCCCGCCAGATCTGGCGGAAACTGCCAAGGGCCATGAAGCTCAGGATCTGAAGGAATACTTCCAGTTCTGGCCCGGTGGCGAACTGCCAGCGCAAGTGCATGACATCACCATGCACTACTACGACGAAATCTTTGCTCTGGGCGCAACAGTGATGACCTGGCTCCAGGAAAACACCTCAGGCAGCCTGTGGCGTGCCATCGATAAACCCTTTGCGGAGTACCTTTCGCGCCAACAGACACTGCTGCGTATTTTGCGCTATCCACCACTGACCGGTAATGAACCACCGGATGCCATACGCGCCGGCGCCCATGAGGACATCAATCTGATCACCATGCTACCGGCGGCCAGTCAGTCAGGTCTTGAGATACAACCCAAGGGCATGAATGAGTGGTTTCCCGTCGAATCTCCGCCAGGGTCCATTGTGATTAACATTGGCGATATGCTGCAGGAACTGACCGTAGGCGCACTGCCTTCCACCAGCCATCGTGTCGTGAATCCAACCGGCGACGATGCCACTAAGGCCAGGCTGACAGCACCCATCTTCTGTCATCCTTATCCTGACATGGTGTTGTCAGAACGCTATACAGCCGCCAGCTATCTTCGCGAGCGGCTGAACGAAATCAGTCCAGATGAACTGAAGCCTGACTGACAAATCGCAATGACCCAGAAACACGTTGTTTTCGACACAGACCCCGGTATCGATGATGCCATGGCGCTGCTATACCTGAACGCCTGCGAAAATATTGACCTGGTCGGCATCACGACCATTCTTGGCAACGCCGACATTGAACAGTGTACGCGTAACGCTCTTATTCTCAGGGATATGTTCGATGTAGATGCGCCGGTATACCAAGGTTCGGCCCGTCACATTAATGGCTCCCTGCCAGATGACTATCCGGATTTTGTACACGGCACTGATGGCCTGGGTGATGTCGGACTGCCACCAGTACGAAGTCAGGTTGAAGACGAAGATGCGGTAACTGCACTGATTAATCTCAGCAAAGAGTATTCCGGAGAACTCACCTTGCTGGCCGTCGGTCGACTCACCAATGTGGCCCTGGCGATCCAGCAGGATGAGGCGTTTACCGGAAGACTCAAGGAAATCATTATCATGGGTGGCACACACGAGCACCCCGGGAACGTCACGCCCTGGGCTGAAGCCAATATTATCGGCGATCCCGAGGCCGCGGAGATGGTCTTTCGGTCTGAAGCCCCGCTGACTATGGTCGGTCTGGATGTCACCACACAGACCAGGATGTCACACGAGTACCTTGAACCCATCGCAAACGGGCTGCCATTCGGGCAGTTCATTCTGCAGATCAATCGCACCTATGCGGACTACCACGTGCGCACGGAAAACCGTCACGATTTTCCAGTCCACGATTCGTCAGCGATCGCCTTTACCGCCCGCCCAGAACTGTTCGGTGGTGTTACGGGTTATCTTTCCTGTGTGCTCGAAGGTGACCAGCGTGGCAGGACGGTCTTTAAAGAGGACGGTTCTGGCCCACACAAAGTGTGCATGTCTGTCAATTCAGATGCCATGCTGGAAGACTACGCCAGGCGCGTATCGAGCTACTACTGAACCACCCTTGAAGCCGCTGTTCAGCCGTGACTTGCCAGAATACGCTCCTGGATATGCTCACCTGCAGTGACTTCCGGATAGCGCGGCGACTCACCGGGCTCAAGGCAGGAATCCAGAACTTTTACCGGCGTCTGAGTATCCGGGTCAACAAACATAGCAATCGAAAACCGCTCTTTTGATCCGGTCCTCGGCTGTACCCGGTGCGGTGTAGAACGATAACGACCATTGGTCCATCGCTCCATCAGATCGCCAGTATTGATGACGATCGTACCCTCCTCCGGTTCTACCGCATGCCATTCGCCCTGCGCGTCCTGAACTTCCAGACCACCGACACCGTGCTGAAAAAGCAGCGTTATCATCCCGTAGTCCGTGTGTTCGCCAGCACCGAGCTGCTCATCCTCAATCCTGGAGGCACCAACTGGCGGGTAGTATAGAAAACGCAGCGTGACGTTTTCACCGGTGTGGTATTGAACAAAGAAGTCATCTTCCTGGTTCAAAGCATGCGACAAAACTCTTTGAATTCTATAAGCGCCATGCAGGCACTGCTGGAAGAAACCCGTCGCTGTGTTCCGAAATTCCGCACTCGGCCATCGCGGGTCTTCCGGATCATGACGCAGAAGATCACGCATGGTAAAAGTCTGTTTAAGATCAGCGGGTTTCGAGGGGTCCAGGTGCTCGACTTCCATCCCCTGATAGCCGAAATTCTCATCCGCACTGGCGTATGCTGAAGTCGCCTTGTCTTCTTCCGTACGCGCAAAGAACCATGCAGACATATCAAACGCTGCGGCGACCGCGTCATCGTCGATTCCGAGATTGCGAATTTTCATGAAGCCTGAGTTTGACAGTGCATCCCTCACAGCCTCGGCAAGTGCTGCGATAGCTCGCTCATCGCTCTCATCATATGAAGCAAAATCAATCGTTGGTATGTAAACCATCGTTAATCTCCTCCTTGCTCAGTCTCTTTGTTTTGCTCCAGCCAGGAAACCAGTTCCGCGCGTTCCTGTGCTGACATCCCCGTCAGATTACCCAGAGGCATGTAGTCTGTTTTAAGTGCCGTTGCCATCTGGGTTGCAGAACGAAGCACAGCAGCACGGTCCTCCATCAGAACACCGGCCGGTGGAGCTACAAAACCGGGCTGGGTTGGCCGCTCCGCGTGGCAGACGGTGCAATGCTTATCGATCAGGGCAAAGGCGGCTTCATCGGCTACTTTGAGCGCAAGAATTGCCTGGTCCTGCTGGTAGCGTTCGACGCCAAGCCAACCTGCCAGCAGCAGAAATGCCGTGAATGCCTGAATAAGAATCCAGTAGTTAACGACACCCCGGTGCCTCAGGTTAAAAAAGTGCCGGGCGTAGGCCGTGATTGCAATAATTGCGATCAGAATCAGCCAGTTGAAAGTATGCCCGTACAGAAAAGGATAGTGATTACTGATCATGCAGAACAGGACAGGCAGCGTAAAATAGTTGTTATGGGTTGACCGCTGTTTAGCAAAAGCAGCCGGGGCGGGATCAGGCTCTTCACCGGCCTGGATCGCAGCCACGAACTTTTTCTGAGCGGGGATAATGCCGAGAAAAACATTACCCGCCATGATGGTGCCCATCAGCGCGCCGACATGAAGAAATGCAGCCCGGTCTGAGAACAACTGCGTTGCCAGCCAGCATTGCAGGCCAATGAAAGCGGCCAGGAGAACCACGAAAACCGCAGCACGGTGCCGCAACGGTGAGCGTACCAGCGCCTCGTAAACGAGCATCCCGGACAACAGATAACCGACACTGGCAACCACGGCAACACCGGGCTCTGTTATCCATTTCCCCGAACCTACAAGGTAAGACTGTGCCTGCAGGTAATAGACCGCAATCATCAGTAGCGTACCGGTGATCCAGGTTGTATAGGCCTCCCACTTTGACCAGTGCAGGGCGGCAGGCCAGCTGGGTGGTGCCAGGTGATACTTGTTAAAGTTATATATACCGCCACCATGAATGGACCAGAGCTCGCCCTTAATGCCCTGGGCTTTTTTGTCTTCACCGGGGTCTTCAAGGCTGTTATCCAGCCAGACGAAATGCAGGGACGCTCCGATCCACGCAATGCCCGTGATCAGGTGCAACCACCTGACAATGACACTGAACCAGTCAACCAGATAGGCTTCCAAAATACCCCCTAATAACCCACTTTCTCGCCGCCCACGTAGGTCGCGGCTATTGTTCTTTCGTCACCGAGGGTCATCATCACAAAAAACTCATCCTCGATGGTGCGCGAAAATCCGACGCGTCTTGACATCACACCCGTCGAATCCGGATTCAACATAACAAAGTCTGCTTCTTTCCCCTTCTCAAAATTGCCGATGTACTGATCCAGGTGCAGCGCCTGCGCATTGCCGAGCGTCACCATGGCAAGTGCTTCCATGGCGCTCAAAGAGTAGCCTTTCATCTGGCATACCTTGTAGGCATCGGCAAGCGTTCTCAACATTGACAGACTGGTACCACCACCGACGTCCGACGCCAGGGATACATCGATACGGTCACCCTTTAACTGGGCAAGATCCAGAAGCCCGCTACCCAGAAACAGATTGGAAGAAGGACAAAAAGCCACTTTCGCGCCCTTGTCAGAAAAACGGCGCCTCTCCGATTCTGTCAGGTGTATGCAGTGCGCAAATACAGATCGGTCATTCACAAGACCATAGCGCTCGTAGGCATCCAGGTAATCGTCGGTGTGAGGATGCACCTCTGTTACCCACTGGATCTCATCCAGATTCTCAGAGATGTGCGACTGGATCCAGGTATCCGGATATCGCTCATGTAACTGCCCGGCGAGCGTCAGTTGCTCAATACTGGAAGTACCGGCAAACCGAGGCGTGATCGCGTAACCCAGGCGTCCCGTACCGTGCCATTTGTTAATCAGCGTTTCACTGTCTCGCACCCCACCCTGCGCTGTGTCGTGGAGGTCATGCCTCGCATTCTGGTCCATCAACACTTTGCCACCAACCAGCCTCATGTTCTTTTCATGTGCCGCTTCAAACAGCAGGTCTGTCGCTCTGTGATGACTTGTCGCAAATACCATGGCTGTCGTAGTACCAGCTTCAAGCAGACCATTAAGAAATGCGACGGCCGAGGTAGCCGCATAGGTTTCATCTGCATATCGCGCTTCCGCTGGAAACGTGAACTTGTCCAGCCAGTCGAGCAACTGTTCGCCATAAGAGGCAATCACATCGAGTTGCGGAGAATGCACATGGGTATCAATGAATCCCGGCACGATCAGATAGTCTGGTTCATGCAGGCATCGAGCCAGCGCAAAGCCTGCGCGCTCGAACTGCTCTGCCGGACCAAGATCGACGACCTTGCCGTTCTCCACCAGCAGCACACCATCATCAAAGTATTCGACCTTTAATGGATCCGTCGAAACCGCATGTAATATTCGACCTCGATAGGCCCCATTGTTATTCATATGAGTATCTAACTGCCCCGGTAGGTTGAATAGCCAAAGGGACTGAGCAGCAGAGGAACGTGATAATGCTCACTGACATCTTCAACCCTGAAGGAGATGTGCACATCTTCATAAAAGCTTGTCTCCCCCCGTTCGGCAAACCAGGGTTCAACGGCGAACTCCAGACGATACTTTCCCGGAGACAGGGAGACCGCCTGACGCCAAGCCTCAACACGACCATCTTCATCGGTCACGCCTTCGGAAAGCAGCTCGCTGCCATAAAACAGCTGCACAGCGACACCAGCCGCAGGTTTGCCGCGTACCAGATCAAGGATATGTGTTGTTACGGGGGCTCGCATGATTCGTTCTCCAGACTTTTATGTTTCAACCAGGTTGCGCAGCCTGATCTCTGTGATGGCCATCTGCTCTCTGGCGCCGTTGATCAACTCTTCGGCGCGAGTGTTTACAATGCGAGCATCAAGCAAAGCCAGCATCTGTTCTGCACTTTTCCCTGTGGCGCAGACAATAAAAATGAAGCCAAACTTATCAAGATAAGCCTGATTCTGATCACGCAGCCTGATCAATACCTGCTCATCAGCATCGGCTACCTGTCCCTGCTCTGCACTGGCTGTATCCGCGTACTTGTTGCGTAGAGCTTCAAGGTCTCCAATCCGGGGATGACCGGAAAACGCTTCGAGGATGTCCGGCTCTGTCACCTTTGACCATTTCTCGCGTGCGCACTCTATCAGGGCGTCTACCGAATCGAAGGGCGCACCGTCCGGGACACGTGCCGCCCAGGCTTCACACGTACAACAGGACAACAGGGCCTCGTATTGCCATTGACGGCCCAGGTCGTTGAACTCTTCAAGTGTCATCTCATCGATTCCTTATTCATACCGGGTTCAATCTTTAGCCAGTTCCAGAGGTGGAAAAGCCTGGCGGATTTCCTTCCAGCTGAGTTCGGGTTTAATCTGCGAAGCCTTTACCGGGTCCAGAGAAAGCACCTGGGCCGCGATGGAAACGGCAATCTCCATAGGCAGCTTGCCTTTTACCTGAGGCAGACCAATCGGGCAATGACAACGGCGTTGATCTTCCGGACTGATGCCATCCTTCTCAAGATGTTGGAAGAAACGTTTCGCCTTGGTATCCGAACCAATCAGGCCAATGTAATCAATCTCAGTTTTTGTCAGAGCCGACTGGACGAGACGATAGTCCAGGGCGTGATCATGGGTAATAACAATACAGCGATGGGCATCTGACAATTCATCCACATAACTCACAGGATCATCGCGCATGATTAACTGCACGTTCGAAGAAACTGAATCTGGAAAAACGCCTTCTCTTGAATCAATCCACTCGATACGGGCATCGCACTGTGCAAGCACCTGCATCAGAGCAGTGGCTACGTGACCGGCACCAAAAACCGCCAACCGCATCGCCGTAATCGGAAAGGATTCAATCAGGATGGTCACGCTGCCACCACAACACTGATCAGCTTTTGTCGCCAGGGGAAAATGGTCGATCTTCTGGGTTGGCGCACGACTGGCCAGCATCTTCCTTGCCGCCTCCGTGACCTTATACTCCAGCTGCCCGCCGCCGATGGTGTCGTAAGTTTCTGCTGCAGTCACCACCATCTTGGCAGCTTCCCTGGGTGTCGAGCCCGTGGTTCCAATCACGGTCACTACTGCAAAAGGATCCGCTCGATGGTGACACCAACTGATCGCCTGCTGCCAGTTCATGCTGCTCCCCCGTATGCTTTCGCTGCCTGAATCGCGTGATAAACCTGCTCAGAGGTTGCCGGCGCATCCATTGGCGGATTGATCTGATAGTCAGCAAAGCTTGCCGCTGCATCCCGCAACGCGCACCAGACGGAAAGTCCCAGCATCAAAGGAGGCTCACCAACGGCCTTTGAACGATAGACCGTGTCTTCATTGTTCGGCTGATCATATAGATTGACTGTGAAAGCTTCAGGCAGATCATAGGCAGTGGGGATCTTATAGTTAGCCGGACTGTTGGAGATCACCCGGCCCTGTTCATCCCATAGCAGTTCCTCAGTTGTCAGCCAGCCCATACCCTGAATAAATGCGCCCTCGATCTGCCCAATATCCAGTGCCGGATTAATCGAATGCCCCACATCATGCAGAATATCCACTCTTGCAACCCGGTACTCGCCGGTCGCACCGTCAACAATGACTTCGGCAGCGGCACATCCATTAGCAAAGTAAAAGAAAGGGTGACCCCGCCCGGTTTCTTTGTCGAAATGAACTTTTGGCGTTTTGTAGAAACCGGTCGCCGATAGTTGCACTCTAGCCAGATAGGCTGACTTGACGACTTCATCGAAGGTGAGCTGCTGCCCAGCCACGTCAAATACATCGTCAGCCAGCTGCACATCCTGCGAACTGACGCCGTGCTGTTCAGCGACAAAATCGAGCAGCCTGAAGCGAATCTTTTCTGCGGCCTGCTTTGCCGCCATACCGTTAATATCTGTGCCTGAACTTGCTGCGGTGGGGGATGTGTTTGGCACCTTGTCAGTGCGAGTAGAGGTCACCATGACCCTTTCGTAGGACACACCCATTGTCGTGGCTACGATCTGGGCTATTTTGGTGTAGAGCCCCTGCCCCATCTCTGTCCCGCCATGATTGATGGAGATACTGCCATCGGTATAGACATGGAGTAGCGCTCCTGCCTGATTCAAATGAGTAGCGGTGAAAGAAATTCCAAACTTGACCGGCGTTAAAGCCAGCCCTTTACGGAGCTGATCACTACCTTGATTAAATCTGGTAATCGCCTGCCGGCGTTCATAGTAGTCAGCATCCAGAGCAAGTTTCTGCAACATATCTGATAGCAGGTGCTGTTCAATCTTCTGACCATAGGGCGTCTCATCACGACCGGGTGCGTATAGATTATCCAGCCGTACATCCAATGGGTCTCGCTGAACCTTCCGCGCGATATCGTCCATAAGAGACTCTGCAGCAATCATGCCCTTAGGACCGCCGAATCCTCGAAATGCCGTATTGGATACCGTGTGTGTCTTGCATCGGTAACCGTTGATCGTCGCCGCAGGATAATAATAAGCGTTGTCAGCATGAAACATGGCGCGATCAACAATGCCTTCTGACAAGTCAGCAGTACATCCACAAAGCCCGGCCAGCTCCATTTCAACGCCTTGCAGTACACCCTTCGAATCGACCCCTGCACGATATCGATTCCAGAAATCATGACGCTTGCCGGTCTGCACCATGTCATCCTGTCGGGGCATTCGGTACTTCACAGGCCTGCCGGTACGGACAGCAAACACCGCGGCCATACAGGCTAACGCCGCTGCCTGCGATTCTTTGCCACCGAAACCGCCACCCATGCGTCGGACTTCAGCCTGAACCTGATGAATATTGACACCCAGCACGGAGGCAACCAGCTTTTGAACTTCCGAGGGATGCTGGGATGAGGAAATGACATGCACGCCGCCGTCTTCAGTTGGCTGTACCAGGCTCACCTGCCCTTCCAGGTAAAAGTGTTCCTGACCACGCACCGTCAATTCACCTTCGATCCGATGTTCCGCTTCGCTGATCGCCGCTGAGGCATCGCCCACTCTGAAGGTTCTGGTGGGCAAAACGAACTCGGATGCCTGCAAAGCCTGCTGAGGCGTCAGAATTGCCGGAAGCGCTTCGATGTCCAGTTTCGCAAGTTGGCAGGCTCTTTTTGCAGCCGCCAGCGATGTTGCAGCCACCGCGAACAACGGCTGCCCCACATATTCAACCAGATTGTTCGCCAGGAGCTGGTCACCTGTGTAAACCGGTGAAATGTCCGGGTCTCCTGGAATATCCTCATAAACAATGACATCCACGACACCGTCAGCCATCCTGACATCGTCAAGGTCTAGAGACTTGATCCGCCCATGGGGGACCGGGCTCTGTCCCGTCGCCACGTGCAACAAATCAGTGGGTTCACTGATGTCGTCCACGTAGGTTGCACGACCGGTTACATGCTTGATCGCTGATTCATGAGCGAGTTCAGCCCCGACTGCGGGTTGCAGCCTTGCGATTCCGCTACCAGCAGAACCATTCGTCAGCTTACGCATTAAAAGCCACCTCCGTGATCACTGGCTGGTGACTGCCCATGTACTCGGCGAGCGCTCTCTCCAACATAGTTGCGGCCATAGCTGACCGGTACTCCGCAGATGCACGCACATCTGTCAGCGGTGACATCATGGATGCCATTAACTCAACAGCCCTCTGAATCAACACATCATTCAGCTCGGCAGAACACAACAGGGTCTCTACCTCCTGAAGTCGCACCGGCGTCGCCGCCATACCACCATAAGCGATACGCGCGTCGGTCACTCTGTCCGCAGTGCCGGTGAACCGGAAAGCACCCAGGACAGAGGAAATATCGTCTTCCAGACGTTTTGATGACTTATAGATCCGATGAAAACTGTCCAACGATGCCAGAGGGATGTGCACCCTTGCGATGTACTGATTACTGTCAAGCTCGGTGTCGCGGTAACCACGGTAAAAATCTGTTACTGACAATGTCCTAGAGGCGCCTTTAGTGTCAGCCAGTTCCACAAGCGCATCCCAGGATATGAGTACCGGCGGCGTGTCAGCAATAGGAGAACCATTGGCAAGGTTCCCACCCAGAGTCCCGCTGTTCCGAATCTGTCGAGAACCCAGACGATAGAGCAGTTTCAAAAAAGGTTCTGATTTGTCAGCGAACAGGGTTTCGAGTTCTGTATAGGGTACCGCCGAGCCTATGATGAGATGCCCCTCCTTCTCCTGTGACTGCTTCATTTCCTGCACACGTGTCACATCAATCAGGCGAGGTAAGGCGTCATATCTTTGAGTGACGTCCAGCATCAGATCGGTGCCGCCAGCAATAAGTCTTGCATCAGGGTGCTCAGCCATGGCCTGCTGCAACGCTGATTCAGTGGTTGGCTGTAGAACACTGCCTGTCACGGAATCCTCCAGATGAGCGACCAGATCCTGGCCCTGGATATCATGTCGTGAGCCTGTGCGCAGCGCTGCCATGCCTGCATCCACGATAGGACGATAACCGGTGCAACGGCAGAGATTTCCTGAGATACCCTGTAGGACGTGATCTCTTTCTGCCCTGACGCCCTGTTCTACCAGAGCGGCGAGAGACACAACAAAGCCCGGCGTACAGAAGCCACACTGTGAACCATGACAGTTAACCATTTCACTCTGCGCTGGATGCAGTGCTTCATGGGATTCAAGACCTTCGACGGTGACAATATGGCGGCCCGATTGCTGGCCGATCGGAGCGATGCAGGCATTCACGGTTCGATACTGCATATCACCATTGGTGATCTCACCGACCATCACCGTACAGGCGCCGCAATCACCAGATGCGCAACCTTCTTTTGTACCCGTGTAGCCGAACTCACGAACCGTTTCGAGAATCGTCTTGTCTGCCGAAGCCTCAAGCTCCACGACCTGAGTATTAATAACGAATTTCACTTCTTGACCATTTGGACAGGTTTTCATGATAATTTATCGTATGCAGGGAGAAATAGCCACGGCGGCAGACCCGTCCGACAACGAGACCAGGCGGCCACGGGATAAACACTACGGCAGCATTTTGAGCGCTGCCCAGGAAGAATTCGCAGCACACGGATTCAAGGGCGCTCGCATGCAGGCCATTGCCGACCGTGCAGGATTACCCAAGGCCAATGTGCATTATTACTTCAAGAACAAGAGCAGCCTGTACCTCGCCGTACTGGATCGCATCCTGAAATCCTGGAATGACTTCTTTAACGACGTCAGCGTCGAAGATGATCCTGCGCTATCGCTGGATACGTTTATCCGCCAGAAAGTACGCCTGTCATTTGAGGACCCTACGGCGTCCAGGCTTTTCGCCAACGAGATTATTCAGGGCGCTCCTTATCTTTCGGATTACCTGCAGAATGTCATGAGACCCTGGGTAGCTGAACGAGCAGAAATCATCAAGAGCTGGGTAGATGCCGGCAAGATGCCCGCAACAGATCCCGTACTGCTGATATTCATGATCTGGGCAGCAACGCAACACTATGCAGATTTTCAGGTGCAGGTGCAGATTGTGCTGGACAAGGCCGAGTATGATGAAGATCAGATTAACCGCATCGCGGATTTTGTTGCGACAACCATACTGAAAGGCTGTGGTCTGGAACCACCAACCAGAACCACCTGAGGAGATCGTGTTGAAAACCTGGATCAAGGATCCCACCGCCGTATGGACCGGCAATGAACATACTGCCCGTCGTGGCATCGTGATTGAAGGCAATTCAATTATCGAACTGGTGGATACTGAGCCAGCCGGCACCGTCGATGAAGTCTTCGACGCCGAGGGTCTGGTGCTGTTACCGGGCCTGATCAACTGCCACCATCACTTCTACCAGACATTGACCCGCGCATTTCCAGATGCACTGGACAAGGAGCTGTTCGAATGGCTGGTCAGCCTCTACCCGGTCTGGGCAAACCTCGACGAGCAGGCGATCAGAGCATCGACTACGACGGCGCTCTGCGAACTGCTGTTGTCAGGCTGCACGACAACAACCGATCACCATTATGTGTTTTCCGAAACCACAGGACAGGCGATTGATGTCCAGGCTGACGTTGCGAAGACACTGGGAATTCGCGCGATACTGACACGCGGCTCCATGAGCCTGGGCAAGAGCAACGGCGGACTTCCCCCGGACAAGGTTGTCCAGTCACCGGACGATATCCTCAAGGACAGTGAACGCCTGATAGCCAGGTTTCATGATGCTTCACCGGATGCCATGCTGCAGATCGCCCTCGCACCCTGCTCGCCGTTCTCTGTCACAACCGAACTGATGCGCGACAGCGCTATTCTCGCCAGGGAACACAAAGTGCTGCTGCATACTCATCTGGCAGAAACACTGGACGAAAATGAATTCTGCCTGGAGATGTTCGGTAAACGTCCGGTGGATTATCTCGAGCAGGTTGGCTGGCTGGCAGATGATGTATGGCTCGCCCACGGCATCCATTTCAACAACGAGGAAATCCATCGACTCGGCAGCGCCGGTGTTTCGATATCACACTGCCCTTCTTCCAACATGATTCTCGCCTCCGGCACGTGTCCGGTTCCCGCGCTATCAGAAGCCGGATCACCAGTGGGTCTCGGCGTAGATGGCAGCGCTTCAAATGATTGTTCAAATATGATGCAGGAACTTCGACAGGCCTTTCTGATACAACGACTTGCCCACGGTGCATCCGCTTTCGGTCATGAAGACGCGCTGCAGATGGCAACTCGAGGTGGCGCAGCATTGTTTAAGAGAGAGCAGATTGGACAACTGGCACCCGGAAAACTTGCGGACGTGGCCCTGTTCGATCTGAATGAGCTTCGGTTCACCGGCGCCGGTGACCCGGTCGCTGCGCTTGTGCTATGCGGCGCTCACCGGGCCAGTGCCGTGATGGTTAACGGACAATGGAAAGTCAAAAGTGGAGAGTTACTCGATATGGATCTGGCCCGGGTTAAGGCAGAGCACCTGAGCGCCGCCCAACGTCTGTGGGACGCCTGACCCTGCAGTCCATGCAGACGCCGTGCTAGCAGGTGCTCGCAGACAGGGAGACATCTCTGCAAACACCAGCAACGGTCACAACAGAGCAAACAACAAGCTGCAAATCAGGAGGCCAGCCTCCAACAGGGTTGATAGTTTTCGACGTTGATTTTCATACGTTTCTGCTGAATAAACTGTTCCAGCAAACTACCCAGCTCATTCAGGATCTCAGCATCCCCATGAAGCTGATACGGCCCATGAGCCTCTATCTGTTCGATACCAAACGCCTTGACGTTTCCAGCAACAATCCCGGAAAAGGCACATCGCAGATCCGAGGCAAGGTCCGCTGGTTTTCGATCACGAGTCAGTTGGAGCGATGCCATATTTTCATGGGTCGGCTCAAAAGGTAGCTGCATACTGTGGGGTATCGTCAGATCCCAGTTAAACCCATAGGCATCCTGGGTCTTGAGACGATGCTTGCGTACGCGTTCAACCCCCTTGCGTACGGCCTTGGCTACCCGCTCCGGGTTACCGACGATGATCTGATAGTGTCGTGCGGCCTCCTCACCCAGTGTGGCCTGAATGAAACGATCCAGCGCCTCGAAGTATGCACGGCGTTCTTCCGGTGCTGTCAGTATCAAGGAAAAAGGGTGTCCCTCATTAGCCGGATTCATCAGAACACTGAGCAGATAGAGCACTTCTTCTGCCGTCCCTGCGCCACCCGGAAATACGACAACGGAATGCGACACCCTGACAAAGGCCTCAAGTCGCTTCTCGATATCCGGCATGATGACCAGCTCGTTAACGATGGGGTTGGGCGCCTCTGCCGCAATGATGCCTGGCTCTGAGATGCCAATATAGCGCCGCTTTTCCACCTGCTGTTTGGCATGACCGATGGCCGCACCTTTCATAGGACCCTTCATAGCACCGGGACCACATCCCGTCGCAATATTGAGCGCACGCAAACCCAACTGGTATCCCACCTCTTTTGTGTACTCATACTCGACCCGGTCTATGGAATGACCACCCCAGCAGACAACGAGGTCCGGACGAAGATTGGGCTGCACAATGTTGGCATTGCGAAGGATGTCGAAAACAACCTCGGTAATACCATCACTGGTATCGAGCTCATGCAGGCCATCACGGGAAAGAATGTGATTTACGTAAACAATATCTCTCAGAACAGAGAACAGGTGATCCTGAATACCCCGAATCATATTGCCGTCGACAAACGCTGTACCCGGAGCATTCTTCACAGCGAGCTTGGGACCACGAGCTTCAGGCACCACCTCTATTTCGAAATCCTGATACTCCGCGAGCAGCTGCCTCACATCATCCTGATCATTTCCCGTATTGAGAATAGCCAGTGCGCACTCTCGAAAGAGTGTGCGTACCTCCTCTTTCGAGGACATCAACCCCTGAATCTCTCTATTCGATAACAGGTTGAGTGTGCTGATAGGACGAAGGTTAGACTTGCTCTGTTTCTGATTACTGTTTGGCATGGAACTAGTTTACCCGCTTAATCTGCAGCCAGCATGTATACTCTTTTGCTTCAGATAAACCTTTTTTGGATATCGATTGTACGAACTCGCTGCTCTGCTGCTGACCGTTGCCACCGCTGCCTCGATCACATGCTCTGCCAGATACCTTGGCCCGAACATTCTGCCACCCCTTCTCGCAGGCTCTGTTGTCACCAGTATTTTTATCGCAGAGAAGCTCGGCGATATCAGCATGCCCATGGTCGGGGTCATCTCAATCTCAGGCTCGATCCTGATTTACTCGAGCACCTTCCTGATCACAGACGTTATGTCAGAACTCTATGGCCGGAAGTTTGCGCATCAGGCCGTTGTTGGAACGGCACTCTGTTACCCCATTGTCCTTATTGCAACCCAGTTCTCCATCCACTGGGATCCAAGTCAGCTCTACGTGAACCAGGCATCATTCGAAACTGTCATGAACTTCGCTGGTCGTGTCACCATCGCGTCACTGATCAGTTACATCGTCAGCCAGACCTTTGATGTCTGGGCATTTCATCACATCAAACAAAGGACCGGTGAAGGCAAACTCTGGCTGAGGAACAACGGTTCAACCATCGGGAGTCAGGGTCTGGATACGGTGATCTTTTATGGCATTGCCTTTTATGGTGTCATACCTGTCGATGAATTAGTGAAGCTGATCATCGCCACTTATCTGCTTAAGATCGTCATCGCTTTAATAGACACACCCTTTGTCTACTTTGTTATCTGGTTCGTTCGTCGCGGCCAGGAAAGAACGGAGCCCGTTACATGATTCGCCAAACACTATTGAATGTTCTGTTAATTGCCCTGCCATGCATGGTATCTGCCAAGGAGTATCCGCCTGCGGATCGCTGGGAATACACCATTGGCGGGTTCCAGCTTGAAGACGAAATCAACCCGAAACCTGGTGGCGCCATTGTCGCAACCGGCAGCTCCAGCATGCGTTTCTGGGATCATCGAATCCACGAGGATCTGAGACCCCTGACGATCATCTCCCGGGGATTTGGCGGCAGCAACATGAATGATGTGCTCACTTATCTTGAGACACTGGTGCTTAAGCACAACCCAAGGGCAGTCATGATCTATGAGGGAGACAATGATGTCTCGCAGGAAGTACCTGTAGAAAAAATTATCAGCACCTACAGAAATGCAATTAGCCAGATGCACGAACATGATCAGAATATCCGTGTCTACCTGCTGGCGGTTAAACCAAGCATTCTTCGGGCGGCCATGTGGAATACAATGCTGGAGGTCAACGCCGGACTGAAGCAACTCGCCGGAAACGACGAACGCATTCACTACATCGATGTCGCAGGCCCCATGCTGAACACTGATGGTTCAGTGGACGAATCCCTGTTTGTCGAGGATGGACTTCACATGAACCAGGCCGGGTACGACATCTGGCGCGACACGGTCGCACCTTACCTTCTCGAAAGGGAAGCCCGTTACGAATTCGCGCGCTGACTCAACGGTTCACTTCTTCTCGACGTCTGCTCGGTAGTCGAGAAACCTGGCGTGCATCTGGTTCGCGAGTTCTTTCTGCTGCGTCAGCAGGTTATGCACCTCGTATCGATCGTTCGCCAGATTGAACAGGTAGACAGGAGTGCCATCCGGGTCAAGAATCATCTTCCAGTCATTTTCTCTGTAAGCGTATTCCATGCCATCCGGCGTAGGAATTGACCAGTAGAATGCTTTCTTGCGAGTGAGGCCTGTATCGGGATCGCCATCAATAAGCGGCAGCATGGATTCACCATCCAGCGTCAGATCCGACACGTCATGATTCAGGACTTCTGCCAGGGTCGGCAGCACATCCAGCGCTAAGGCGGGCGCCTCAACGACAGAACCTGCCGGAACTGTTTCGGGCCAGCGCACGATCCCAGGTACACGGATACCACCCTCAAACAGGTACCGCTTCTTGCCTCGCAGCCCTCCCGTCTCTCCGGCCATGCCAAGTTCCCAGGGGGTCTCAGCATTGGTGGTAATGGGACCATTATCACTGCTGAAGATAATCAGTGTCTCATCCATCAGATTCCGGGCGCGCAGATAATCCAGCACCCGGCCCATCTGCAAATCCAGAAAGGATACATTGGCATAATATTCCCCTTTGCCGCGGTAAGGCCGGTCAGCCCAGTTCATGTAGTAACGCAAAGGATACTGTCGGGATTCATCGGTCAGATAGGCGTCATACACCGCCAAGTGTGAGGCGGGCGACGCGGCCGGTGTATGGACTTCGCTGTATGTGAGAAAAAGCAGGAAAGGTTCATCATCCCCGCCCAGCCACTGGATCGCCTCGTCAGTTACCAGTTCAGCTGAGTAGGCGTCGGTTTCTCCGACTGGTTGATTGTTCCGGTACATGTTGTCCGGATACAGAGGACCTTGACCGGCTTTCTCCGCCTTCTCATTCTTGACCCACGCAGCAAGCCCATACTGATAGTCAAAGCCAAAATCCCTGGGTTGCGGTGCGTCTGTCATATGCAGACCACCATTAAGATGCCACTTGCCAATCACTGCCGTTCGATAACCGTGTGACCTGGCCATTTCAGCGATCGTAAACTCGTTCCGATCAAGTGCAACGGCACTATTGTCAGGTATCCAGGACTGTACGCCCGTTCTGTAGGGTGTTCTTCCGGTCAGCAGACCTGCTCGTGAAGGAGAACACAGCGCCGAGGGTGCGTAGAACTGGGTAAACCGGACACCCTCCGCCGCAAGTCGGTCTATATTGGGTGTTTTCACAACCGGGTGACCATAGACGCCGGTATCCCCGTACCCCAGGTCATCTACATAGATGATCAGAATATTCGGCCTGGCAACTGCGGCAACCGAGATATGCAGAAACACGATAAATGATATGAAGCGCGTCATCATTAGAAATTCAGAATCTCCACCTGCAGATCGACCAGATCAAGGATGCCAATGGCATTAAAACCCGACATATGTCCGGCACATTCCCCGGGATTAAAAGTCAGCTGATCGCCATCATACTCGATGGTCTGACGGTGAGTGTGGCCATGCAATATAACGTCATAGTCATCCGGGTTAACCATCGCCAACTCGAGCGGGTCATGCACGACGACGATACGCTTCTCGACCCAATGCAATGTCATCGGCGGCTCCAGGATATCAAACGCGAACTGGGCTGCAGCGCTCACCAGAGAATCCATTTCACCAACGTCGTTGTTGCCGTAAACGCCCCACATGGGCATTGTCAGATTGGAAAAAATCTCCAGCGTTTTCGCCTGGGTAATATCGCCGGTGTGGATAACACGTTCTATCCCCGCATCGTTAAACAGCTCAACGATTCGGTTACAGTTTTTAAGGTTGTTGTGAGTGTCACTCACGATGCCTATTTTCATTGACGTCTACTATGCAGCCTTACCCGCGAACCTGTGACACGTCCCACATGATTGTACCAACCAACCAACGCTGAGGGCTCTTTACACCGCAGCGCTGAGGGCTCTTCACACCGCAACGCTGAGGGCTCTTCACACCGCAACGCTGAGGGCTCTTCACACCGCAACGCTGAGGGCTCTTCACACGGCGTCTCATTACAATAAAAAAGGCCGGGGTTAACCCGGCCTATTCTATTAACCCAGAGTTTTTAAGCGACTTTTTCCAGAATATGGATGCCGCAGGCTGAACCAAGGCCAATGACGTGCGTCATACCCAGGCGCGCGCCTTCCACCTGACGCTTGTCTGCTTCACCGCGAAGATGCGTCGCAACCTCGTAGATGTTAGCAATGCCTGTGGCTCCCAGCGGATGACCTTTTGACAGGAGTCCACCGGAAACGTTGACCGGAATACGACCGCCAAGGGCTGTCTCCCCTTCATCGATCATGCGACCCGCTTCACCGTCTTTACACAGACCAAGATTTTCGTAGTGCAGGATTTCTGCCGTGGCAAAACAATCATGCAGTTCCACAAGGTCGATATCTTCAGGACCACAACCAGCCATTTCATAGGCCTGCGCTGCTGCACGACGAGTGACATCGTTCACATTCGGCATGACAAGGTCACGATCAGAATAAGGATCACTGGTCAGCACGGAGGCTTTGACCTTAACCGCTCGCTCCATACCCAGCTCTTTCGCCTTCTTCTCGGAAACCAGAACCGCTGCCGCAGCGCCGTCAACGTTTACCGAACACATCAGCTTGGTATTCGGGTAAGAAATCATCTCCGCATTCATCACAGTTTCCAGCGGTGTTTCAATCTGATACATCGCCTTCGGGTTCAGAGTGGAGTGGTGATGGTTTTTGACAGAGACCTTGGCGAATTGTTCAAAGGTTGTACCGTAATTACGGGAATGCTCCATGCCAGCTTCAGCAAACACGGCAGGCATGGTGCCTGAGCCAAGCAGACCTTCCTTCGGGATACCTGTACCGCCACCGGCACCACCGAGCAGACCTTTACCCATCTGTTCTACACCGACTGCCAGAACAACATCATTAACGCCTGCCTTCACAGACATCCAGGCCTCACGGAAAGCCGTGGCACCTGTGGCGCAGGCGTTAGCACAGTTCACGACACCGATACCCGTCTGACCAATCTCCTGGAGAATGCGCTGACCGACCATGGCACTTGCCTGGCCCAGATTGCCGCAATACAAAGCCTGCATATCCTGGATTTTAAGACCGGCATCATCCAGCGCCATCAACGCAGCAGTCGCGCCAAGCTGTGGGACGGTTTTCTCGGGGAAACGACCGAACTTAATCATGTCGACTCCCATAATGTATACATCACTCATAGGTAGCTCCTTAAAATAGGTATGCGCTTATGCTGCGGGTTGAAAGAAATAACTGATGTAGCTGTTGCCGTCCCTGTCCTTGCGACCAAGCGCATCATCAAAGACCACATCAACGGGCATATCAAATTCGATGTTGGCGGGATCAGGCTCAACGTTGATCAGATTGCCTTTCACCGTGCCGCCATCTTCAAGGTCGACAATGGCAGAGATATAAGGCACCTCTATACCGGGGAAGCTTCGGTAAACGATACTGTATGAGTAGAGTTTGCCCTTGCTGGACAGTCGAGTCGCATTCATCTTGCCGCGAGCGCCGCAGTTGGAACAGTTATCGCGTTCTCCCAAAAATACGGAACCACACTCTCCACACTTGTGACCTTCCAGGTACGGATCGTCTGTTCCGGCACCTTTCAGCCAATCAACGACAGGCAATGGTCCTGTAGCGGCTGCTTCTTCTGACATGATTCCCTCTATTGGTAAATTGCAAAGAGGACCAAGGTTAAACCTGAAACCCCTGCTTTTTCAAGGTAATAGCTGTTTAACGTTCAGCCATAGACCCTGGCCATCGCTCTAGCCGACCGTTCTTTGAGATTGTCGAGCTTCGCAGCCATCACGGGCAGGATCATCTGCTTCACCCCGAGGGCTTCGAAGCGCTGCATCTCTGACAGATCACGGACACTGGGATGCGGACTTGCATATATCAACAGATCATCCAGATTGCGTTCAGTTTCATGCAGACAATCATTGAGAAACTCGAGGCGAGCTTCCAGGGCATCCGCCGTCAGATTAAAGCCGTACCAGCCCTGACCTACAGATGCGACCCGGCGCAGCGCGGCATCGCTTTCACCACCGAAGATAATCGGCGGGTGGGGTTGCTGGACGGGCTTGGGATTCTGGTATGCCGCTTTGATGGAGTAATAATCACCATCATAGCTGGAGACCTCATCACACCAGAGTGATCTCATGACACCCAGGCACTCAAGGGTTCTACCAGCACGGTCTTCCCAGGGAACCCCCAGCGCATCAAACTCCTCCCGCAACCAGCCGATACCGACGCCCAGTTCAAACCGCCCTCCCGAAAGATAATCCAGATCTGCCACGACCTTCGCCGTGTAAACCGGGTTTCTTTGAGGAACGAGGCAGATACCCGTGGCAAGCCTGATTGTCGACGTATATGCCGCCACATAGGTCAGCGCACTGAAGGGATCGAGCAGACTTCTCGGATCACCGGCAATACGGCCATCCTCCGCATAGGGATACCTGGAGTCATATTCGGGAAAAAAGAGTACATGCTCAGGAACCCAGAAACCGTAGAAACCCACCTCTTCCACGTGCTGGGCAGCTTCCGCGATGTAGGACGGACTGGTGTGCTCGTTGAAAGCCATCTGGCAGCCAATTTTCATGAATATTCCCCTCTTCTACCGGAATCAGCCAATATAGCAGTATGAGCAACCATCAACACAGCTGGGCCACATCAGGCACGACGATCAAACCGGTTGTGGTCATGGATGACTGGATGGGGCCGGTAATGGGTCTGCTCCGATGCGCCGAGTGCGAGCTTTATGGGCTCATTTACCTGGTCGCATGGGAGGCACCAGAATTGAGGAATCGAATTTTTGCGCTGAGAATGGTGCCCCGGCAAGCAGCCACCATTTACCTCCGCAATATCTCAAGCGACTACTGCGATCTGACAAGGAAACAGAGTGAAACGGACGCACTCTTGTCCGGCGCTGATGATGTCAGCCAGCTGTTAGCCACCACAGACATGACGGTTCAGCAGGCTGTTTTCACTGATGCGCGACCACCAATCGTCGCCTGGCGCGACATCAACCCCACAGACTACCCGCAGTGGAAAAAAGGATTTCCTGGCTGAAACATTTCGGCGCCTGAACAGGTCCATAGTGTATGTCTCAATATGACAGGCAGAAGAAATACGAGAATCTGGTGCACGCTTACAGCGGCTGGCTTTTTCGCTATGCATACTGGATATCCGGAGATCGCACGGTATCCGAAGATCTCGTGCAGGAAACCTTTCTGCGAGCCTGGCGCTTTCTGGATTCACTGAAAGAAGAGTCGGCGGCTAAAAGCTGGCTAACGACCATTGTCAGGCGTGAAAATGCCCGCCGGTTTGAACGCAAACAGCTGGAATACAGCGACGTTGATACAGACACCCTGCCAGCGACTCAGAGTGATTTTGATGCCAGACCGGAAGTTGTAGCACTGCGTATTGCATTGAAGAAACTACCGGCCAGTTACCGGGAACCGCTCATACTGCAGGTGATTGAGGGCTACACACTGGAGGACATCGCGGAAATCATGTCACTGCCGAGAAACACAGTTGCCACCCGCTTGCATCGGGCGCGGCAGAAACTGAAGCAACAACTGGAAAGCGGCGACATGACCGAAAAGGCCGATAAAGGAAGGAATCAGCCATGAACTGTCTTGAGTGCAGAAGACTGACCCTGATCAATCCCTTGGATAACAACCCGGTAAGGCTCCGTCACCTGGAGACCTGTGATGGTTGTGGTGCGTTCGCAGACCAGCTTCTCCGACAGGATGACCTGATCAGAGAGGCGACACAGGTTGGTCTTCCCGATGGCTTTGCCGCCAGAATCTTACTGAATCAATCCTTACAATCTACTCCGCGACGACCTGCACGTCGATATTGGTTAAGTCTGGCAGCAACCGTCTTGCTGGCCATTGTGCTGGGTCCGATGGTTATCGATACCACGGTATACCGTCCTTTTGAGAACGAACTGATTGCCCACATGAACAAGCATGACATGCTGGCAAACGCCAATCATATTCACGTAGCAGAGCCTGAAGAAATAGCGTCTGTCTTGAGGGTCGTGGATACGGCATTGCCCTCAGAAAGCGGCAGCATTATCGCCGCGACCACCTGTATTGTAGATGGCAAGACCATGGCTCATCTGCTTATGGAACGAAGTGGTGAGCAGTTTGTCGTTTTCGTGATACCCCAGCGCTCCGTCATTGAACGGTCTTTTACCAATAATGACTGGGCGGGTCAGATCGTTAAGGTGGACCATCGCAGCCTGGCGGTACTGAACCATGATGGCGCGAACCTTTCTCCGGCATCTTCCCATTTTGCCCAGGTATTGAGTAGACCACTCACTTCTGGTTGAGTGTCCTGATGACAAAAACCCTTTATCTGCCAGCTTCCGGCAAGCGTCTGCTGATTCTCGCCCATGGCGCCGGCGCGCCCTGCGTTCATCCGCACATGGAATCCATCGCCAGATCACTGGAGGCTGCCGATATTGGCACCCTGCGTTTCAACTTCCCCTTTATGGAGGAAAACAGACGGCGAGTGGATAAAACCGACGTGTGTCTGGATACTTTCGAGCAAATACTGAACAAAGCCAGAGCCCTGCAACCCGAGGCGACACTCTATCTCGGCGGTCATTCATTTGGTGGTCGTATGTCGACGCACTATGCGGTAGAACGAGACATCGCCGAAGTCGCCGGATTGATTCTCTTCTCGTTCCCTCTGCACGTGGCAAAAAAACCTGCGACAAAACGAGCGGATCACCTGCCAGGCATCCCGCTACCAATGCTGTTCCTTTCAGGTACTAGAGATGCCCTTGCGGAGCCTGAGCTCTTGAAGGGTGTGACTGAACAACTTTCCA
Source organism: Candidatus Azotimanducaceae bacterium (assembly GCA_965662805.1). GTDB lineage: Bacteria > Pseudomonadota > Gammaproteobacteria > Pseudomonadales > Azotimanducaceae > UBA9659. Next base: position 214,449 of record CBFIJB010000004.1, read on the forward strand.
ATGCGACCCTGCACTGGATTGAAACAGCCGATCATAGTTTCAAAATTCTGAAGCGCACACGCTCCTCGACGGAAGATGTTTATACCGAAGCGGCGCGTGTCACCAGCCAATGGATTACTTCAGGGAGCTGAGAAACTCAAGAGTTCGGTCATAAGCACCGTCTTCGACATCCATAATGGCAGCGTTAAAGTCCGTCACACCGGCATCCTCAAATCGCTTGATCTCACCCCGAAGTGTGTTTTCGTCACCTACGATGGCGATATCCGCCGGTCCCTCAACACCCTCGCGATCCAGCATTGCCCGGTAGCTCGGAAGCTGTCCGTAGATCACAAGATCCTTGGCAATCTTTTCCCGAGCCTGATCAATATTAGTGGTCAACACCACCGGGACACCACCAACAATGGTTGCATCGCTGCGTCCCAGGCCTGGAGCAATGTGTTTAGCCATGGTGTTCGGACCGACCATCCAGGTGTTCGTGCCATCGGCAAGCTCACCTGCAATTTTCAGCATGACGGGACCCAAAGCGGCAACCACGACGGGCATTCGGTCCGCGCCGGGAATATCAATCGACACACCATTAACCCGATATTGTTCGCCATTGAAGTTGGCCGTTTCGCCTCGCGCCAGAGGCATGAGCACTCCCAGGTACTCACGCATATGCTTTGCCGGTTTCTCGTAGGAAAAGCCGAGCATGTTTTCGATCACGATCTGGTGCGACAGACCAATACCCAGCGTAAAGCGGTTATCTGTTGCAGCCGCAGTGGTCAAAGCCTGCTGTGCAATCGCAGTAGGATGACGTGGATAGGTCGGCGTCACCGCTGTACCCAGACCGATGCGAGGCACCTCCCTGCCAATCAGGGCCAGTGTGGAAATCGCATCAAAGCTGAAAATATTTGCCAGCCAGACATTGTCCAGGCCCGCAGCTTCAACCCGTTTCGCTGATTCAATCAGGTCATCCAGGGTGGTGGTGCCTGTGGCACCCATCATTGTTCCTATACGCATTTTTTGTTCTCCGTCTACTAAATGCCGGGTACAGGGAAGCTCTCACAGAATTCCACCACTTCTGCGCGAATTTAGCACAGGACAGCTTCGTCC